>NZ_JBNRLG010000001.1:0-1643407 GCF_050378715.1 Klebsiella sp. 2-CIP_Kleb. | reverse complement strand
GGCACTGCCCGGTAGCTAAATGCGGAAGAGATAAGTGCTGAAAGCATCTAAGCACGAAACTTGCCCCGAGATGAGTTCTCCCTGAGACTTTAAGTCTCCTGAAGGAACGTTAAAGACGATGACGTTGATAGGCCGGGTGTGTAAGCGCAGCGATGCGTTGAGCTAACCGGTACTAATGAACCGTGAGGCTTAACCTTACAACGCCGAAGATGTTTTGGCGATTTGAGAAGATTTTCAGCTGATACAGATTAGTCGATGCGTCCGCAGGACGTGTTGATAAAACAGAATTTGCCTGGCGGCACTAGCGCGGTGGTCCCACCTGACCCCATGCCGAACTCAGAAGTGAAACGCCGTAGCGCCGATGGTAGTGTGGGGTCTCCCCATGTGAGAGTAGGGAACTGCCAGGCATCAAATAAAGCAGAAAGCTCAGTCGGAAGGCTGAGCTTTTTTGCGTTTGTGTCATCCGGCGAGAATGCCGGCATGCCTCCCCGGTGGCGCTGCGCTTTACGGGGCTACGGGTCCGACATGGGGCCACGCCCCGGTAGCCCGGCCAGGGGGGCTCAGCACCGCCTCCGGCGAAAATCCCACCATATCTCCCTCATCATCTTCATTCAAAGCAACATAAAACCCCGTCGTGGCAATCCCTTCGCCATAATCCACTTTTTCCTTGCTCCTGCGCTGGCGTTGATCGCGAAAACCGTGCTTGCGAAAAAAAATGTGAATGCAATCACATATAAAGATATAACAATTATATAACATTTAGTTTACTAACTAATTTGTCTGCGTGACGTGGTACGCCCGACAAGACAGATTGCAGTCTTTGCTGGAGCAATATAACAATGACAGAGAGTAGCATTACCGAACGGGCCGCGCCGGAGCAGGCTGACACCCGTCGTCGTATTTGGGCAATTGTTGGCGCTTCCTCGGGAAATCTGGTTGAGTGGTTTGATTTTTACGTCTACTCATTCTGCTCGCTCTATTTTGCCCATATCTTCTTTCCATCCGGAAATACCACCACTCAACTTTTACAAACGGCAGGCGTATTCGCCGCCGGATTTCTGATGCGTCCTATCGGTGGCTGGCTGTTTGGTCGGATCGCTGACCGCCGCGGACGTAAAACGTCCATGCTTATTTCGGTCTGCATGATGTGCTTTGGTTCACTGGTAATTGCCTGCCTGCCGGGCTATGCAGTCATCGGCACCTGGGCTCCGGCGTTGCTTCTGTTGGCCCGTCTGTTCCAGGGGCTGTCGGTCGGGGGAGAATATGGCACCAGCGCGACCTATATGAGTGAAGTGGCGATTGAAGGAAAGAAAGGCTTCTACGCCTCCTTCCAGTACGTCACGTTAATTGGCGGACAGCTACTGGCGGTATTAGTGGTCGTGGCGCTCCAGCAGGTGCTGAGCGACGAAGATCTGCATGCATGGGGATGGCGTATTCCTTTTGCTCTCGGGGCAGTACTGGCCATCGTCGCGCTGTGGCTGCGTCGCCAGCTGGACGAAACCTCAAAGCAGGAGACCCGGGCGCTGAAAGAGGCTGGCTCATTTAAAGGGTTGTGGCGTAATCGCCGGGCCTTCGTGATGGTGTTGGGCTTTACCGCCGCCGGATCGCTGACCTTTTATACCTTTACTACCTATATGCAAAAGTATCTGGTCAACACGGCGGGAATGACGGCCAGCACCGCCAGCGTGATCATGACTGCGGCGCTGTTCGTTTATATGCTGGTTCAACCGCTGTTCGGCGCTTTTTCGGATAAAGTAGGCCGCCGTACCTCCATGCTGTGCTTTGGCGTACTGGCGACATTATTTACCGTGCCTATCCTGAGCGCCTTGCAAAAAGTGAGCTCCCCCTATTCTGCCTTCGGCCTGGTGATCTGCGCCTTGCTGATTGTCAGTTTCTATACCTCGATCAGCGGCATCCTGAAGGCCGAGATGTTCCCGGCGCAGGTTCGTGCGCTTGGGGTAGGGCTTTCCTATGCCGTCGCGAATGCCCTGTTTGGCGGCTCGGCGGAGTATGTCGCGCTGTCGCTTAAATCGGCGGGGATAGAGCACGCTTTTTACTGGTACGTAACGGTGATGGCGGCCATCGCCTTCCTGGTCTCCCTGATGCTGCATCGCAAGGGCAAAGGCCTGCGTCTTTAGCCGCTACTGGTGCGCCAGTTGCCACACAGCGTAGCCGGTGGTCGCGCCGGCTACATCCCAGGCGAAATCCTTCCAGCTCCAGCCGCTCCCTGCCGGGCGGCTGTCCCAAAGCTCTTTTGAGGCGCCGAGGCTGACAGAAAACATCAGGCCGATAGCGGCGCTGCGGTCCCGGCTGTAACCCTGATGTTGCGCATATTCATTGCCCGCGGCAGACAGCATCGCCGAGGCCAGAAAATGCTGGGCTTTGTCCTGACCGGACCATGCATCATTTGCCATGTGGCTGCAGCCCGTTAACATCAGCGAAGCAATCACGATTATCGTACGCATAGTGCTTCCAGAAAAAAGCCCCGTCGAGGCGGGGCTGATTGTCAGAGAATACGGCTGATCAGCCGGTCGATGCGGATCCGCCGCAGTCGGCGGATCAGTTTACGCACTTTCACCGGGTAGTCGGCAATACTTTGCAGATCCCGATAATGTTTCACCACCGTGGTGTGGGTGCGGATGAGCTTCAGCTCTTTCTCCCGCATGGCCCCCAACTGCTGCTTTGGATCGTGGATCAGAATGGCATTTTCCAGATCGAGTCGCCAGGCGCGCGGGTTAAGGTTGTTGCCGGTGAGCAGCATCCACTCATCATCAACCCACATGCCTTTCAGGTGGTAGCTGTTATCGTCATCCTTCCACAGGCGGACGATCAGCTGATCGGTATTCACATAATACTGCAGCCGGCTGAGGAAACGCCGCAGGTTGATTTCATACAGATAAGGAAGCGCGCCGATGATTTTAAACGGCTGATCTTCGGGAATATAGAAATCGTTAGCGGTTTTATCGCCGACAATAATCTCCACCTGTTTACCGTCGCGTAGCAGCTGGATGATATTTCTTACCAGCACGGCAGGAAGGTTGAAGTAGGGGGTGCAGATCGTTAACTTGTGCTCGGCACAGGGCATCAGGTGAAAGATAGTTTTGTTCAGCAGGCTGGATTTCCCCAGGCCTACCAGCGGGGTGACGGAGAGTTCTTCGTCACCGGCGGTGCCGACAAAATGGTAGCTGCGGTCGCGGAGCTCCTGACGGTACTGGCGAATGTCGTTTTTGATTTCCGGACTTTTTGGCCGATCCGGTCTGTCGAGACGATTCACACCGCGTCCCTGAACCAGATTATTGTCGACCCAGTCAAACATGACGTCCGCCATTTTGCCGTTTCGGATGCACTGATAGCGATCATAGCGGTACTTATCATGCTGATGCAGATAAACATCGTTCAGGCTGGCGCCGCTGTAGAGGACGCAGTCATCGATAATAAAGCCTTTGAAATGGAGAACGCCGAGCGCCTCCCGGGTGTTAATCGGCACGCCGTAAACGGGGATCTCTACGCCCGGATTTTCAGTGGCCATCCGGCAATACCAGTCGGCGTTGGTGTTGGAGGCGGCGGCGCCGATACGGCCACGTTGAGCGCGGTGCCAGTCCACGAGGACGCGAACATCCAGTTGCGGACGCTGACGCTTGGCGTCATACAGGGCCTGCAAAATTCCTTTTCCGCCATCATCTTGCTCCAGGTAGAGCGCAATAATGCATATACGCTGAGTGGCGTTGGCAATCCGGGTCAGTAACGCTTCCCTGAAATCCGCAGGGGCGTAAAAGAACTCTACATCATCAACTGACTGAGAAAGCTTAGGGAGTTGGGCAAGGTGTTGTTGATGTTTATTACGCTTAAATTTTGACAACATCACAGTGCGTTTCTTCTCTGTTTATTGAAGGGTCTTCTGTACCATGCAGACGACGTAAGCGGGCAATAATACCATTACTACCCGCTAATGTGGTCAACAATTGCGGTCAGCGTCGCGCGATTATCCCTGATTCAGGGGCAGCGACAGACTGACAATCCCATCTTCCAGCTGAATATCAACGGTGAATCCCAGCTTTCTGGCGAGGCCGATCATGCCTCGGTTATTCGGCATCGTAATCCCATTCAGCCGTTGCAGGCCATGGCTTTGCGTATAGGCGATCAGCTTTTCCAGCAGCCTTCGGCCCAGGCCTAACCCTTTCAAATCTGAACGGACCAGCACAGCAAACTCGGCATCAATATTATCAGGGTCGGAGATCGCCCGCGTCACGCCAAGGATCTCGCTCTGTTCCGCGGTGGTCCTGACGGCGACAAACGCCATTTCTCGATCGTAGTCGATCTGGGTCATATTGGCTAAGTCGTCATGGGTAAATTCGTTGATCTCACTAAAATAGCGATAATAGAGATCTTCTTTGGTGACCTGGGCGATAAACGCGAGCAGCTGCGGTTCATCTTCCGGCAGGATCGGCCGGAACAGACAGCGATCGCCATTTTTCATCACCACCCACTCCTCCAGCTGGTGCGGATAGGGACGAATAGCGAGACGGCTTTCACTGTCGCCGCTGAAGGGTGCAAGCCCAAGGGTAACATCCAGCGCCGTAAACTCGTTGCCGGAGGCGAGCAGGGGATGAATATCCAGGCGCTGGATCTCCGGGCAGTCGACGATCAGGTTCGAGACCTGAACCAGCAGCTGGCTTAAGCCCGCGATATCCAGCGGTCGCAATGCGCTGCGGCCGCGGATCTTCTTATTTTTGATCGCCTGGATCACCAGATAACGCGCCAGGTTCATATTCAGCGGCGGCAGCGCCACGGCGGCCTGGTCCTCGGCCCGCCACTCCACGCCGCCTTCGCCCAACATAATCAACGGGCCGAAGAGAGGATCGTGCTCAACCACCACTCTCAGCTCCTGGGCGCCGGCGCGATTGGCCATACTCTGCACCAGCAGGCCATGAATGCGCGCCCGGGGCCAGGCCAGCCTGACGCGATCGATCATCGCATCCGCTGCCTGCTGCACTTCTGCCGCGGTACGCAGATACAACATGACCCCCTGTACTTCTGATTTGTGCGGAATATCCGGGGAACGCAGCTTCAACGCAACCGGATAGCCTATCTGCTCAGCAATATGCACCGCTTCCGCGCTGTCAGCAGCGATCCAGGTTGGCAGTGTGTGGATGCCGTAGGCCCGGAGTACCGGGCTGACCTCGTGGGTATCCAGCGTGGTGGCGCCGTCATCGATCGCTTGCTGGAGCAGGGCATGCGCCTCGCTGGTATTGGCGGTTAACGAGTCCGGCAGCACGGGGGTCTCGCGTAGCTGTTTCTGGTTACGGCGGTACTCGACCATATGCATAAAGGCGGTGATGGTCCCCTCCGGCGTACGGTAGGTGGGAAGGCCGGCATCGCTGAACAGCCGTCGCGCCTCCTGGGAGGAGAATTCGCCGCACCAGTTGGTCAGCACGGTGACATATTTGCCACGCGGATGGTGCTTCAGGGCGTCGATCAGCGCCAGGGCGCTCTCGGTGCCCGGCGCGGCGGCGCTGGGAGAGTGGATCACCAGCAGCGCGTCATAGTCCTGGCTGTTAAGCAGAATATTCACCGCCCGCTGATAATGTTCGCTGCTGGCGTCATCGCGTAGATCCAGTGGGTTGGCGATCTCGACGCCGCCCGGCAGCGCCTGGCGCAGGGCGTCGCGCGTCTCCTCGCTGAGGGTCGCCAGCTTACCGTTACGCAGCCAAAGCTCATCCAACGCCAGCGCCGCCGGCGCCGCGCCGTTGCTGACGATCATCAGTTTTTCACCGCGCAGCGGGCGCATATGGCTCAGGGTTTCTACAGCGGAGAAGAGCTCATGGGTATCCTGGACCCGCAGTAGACCAGCACGCTGGATGGCCGCGTCCCATGCCGGATCCATCCCGGAGTTGACGTGCAACAGCTTCTGCGCCGCGGGGCTACGGCCGCTTTTAATCACCAGGATCGGCTTGTTTCGCGAGGCGCTGCGCGCGGCGGAAACAAACCGGCGCGCGTCGCTGAGATGCTCAAGGTAGAGCAAAATGGCGCTGGTTTTGCTGTCGCGGGCCAGAAAGTCCAGCAGGTCATCGACATCTATATCCAGACTATCACCCAGCGCGATGAAGTAGGAAAACCCCATCTCGCGCTGTTGCGCCCAATCAAGGATGGTGTTGGAGACGGCAGCCGATTGCGAGATAAAGGCCAGTTTACCGCGATGGATCGGCACCGGCGAAAAGCTGGCGTTCAACCCTTGCCACGGCGCCAGCAGGCCGAGACTGTTGGGGCCGAGCAGGCGCATCTGATGGCGGGTGGCGCACGCCAGCAGCGCCGGATACTGCTCAGGCTGCGAAGAAAGAATGATGCAGGTCTTGCAGCCTTTCTGCCCCAGGGCTTCAAGCAACTCGAGATTACGCCGCGCGTTGGTACAGAGTACCGCCAGATCCGGCGTAAAGGGCAGGCTCTCGATGGTGGGCCACGCCAGCACCCCGAGCACCGCCTTCCAGGCGGGGGTCACCGGCAGCACCGGGCCATTGAAGCCACCGGCTAGCAGGTTGCGCATCATGAGATAGCCAGCGCGCTGCGGTTTCATTGATGCGCCAATAACGGCGATGGACTTTGGTCGCAGCAGTGCTTCCAGGCCTCGTTGGCTCATACCGGTCTCCTTTCATCCCAGTGACCGAATGATTTTAAACGTTTTCCACCTGGTCCGCTGTGATACTGCCCTTATGCTGGGTTTTTCCCGCCAGGTAACGGGTCCGGAAGCGGGTGAAGTGTTCGCCAAGCGCTGCGGCGGCCGGTGCATCGCCCGCCAGGTCCAGCAGGGCGATGGCCACTTCCGCGGTACAATATTGTCCATCGGCGTGCGCCTCGCGCAGATGGTAGGCTGAGATGCGGGACAGATCGACGGAGATTATCGGCAGCGCGTCCAGATAAGGGCTCTTACGGAACATTTTACGCGCTTCGGTCCAGGTGCCGTCGAGCATGATAAACAGCGGCGGTTTGCCAGACGGCGGCGCGCTCAGGACCTGGCGCTCCGGCCCGGCGTAGGAGGCGGGGAACACCACCATCGGCTGGTAATCGGGATGGGCGACCAGGTCAAGCAGCCCCTGCGGCGGCTCGGTTCTCGACCATTGATAAGCCTCGGTATTCGGCAGAATATCGGCGATGAGCCGACCGGTGTTGCTGGGCTTCATCGGTTCCGTATCAAACATCACCAGGCAAAAGCGGCTGGTGGACTGCGCCGGCGTTAACGTGGCGCACAGACACTGCTTGAGCGGCAGCAGACAGCGCTGGCAGCGGCGGATGCGATTACCGCGCGCAAGGAAAGGGCGGGTGGCTCGCGCGAGACGTTCGGCGCGCAGGCGAAGGACAGCGTTATCAGTCATGGGAGTCGCTAATGAAAAGCGCTATTGTCGCAGAGGCTAAAACGGGGCACAAGCGGTGCCCCGGAAGGATTACTGCTGTCCGGCTTCGTTCAGCCAGCTATCAAATGGCGCTTTTGGCACCGCGCCATTGAGCATGTCGATCACTTCGCCATTTTTGAACATCATAATGGTCGGGATGCTGCGGATACGAAACCGTGCGCTAAGCTCACGTTCCGCTTCGGTGTTAACTTTCACAAAGCGCATCTTCCCGCTACGCTCTTCCGCAACGTCTTCAAAGATCGGCGCGAAGCTACGGCAGGGACCGCACCATGGCGCCCAGAAATCAACAACGACCGGCAGATCGTCCTTTAAGAGTTTATCCAGCGTTGCCCCGGTCGCGTTGATGACGTCGCCGTCAAAAAGATCGTGACCGCAGCGTCCGCACTTTGCGCCATCCGCGCTACGATCGTCCGGGAGGCGGTTCAGAGCCTGACAACTGGCACAAACGGTATTCATAACTAACCTCTGGTTATGGGTTGCAACGTGGCACGTGGCCGATATGTTTCTGTGATGTTACATATTATCGATTAAGTGTTATTTAAGGACAATGCGTTTTGTTCGATGAGTGCAATAGAGGCCGGCTTTTAAACGAAATCATGGCGAAGCGATGACACATCGGGTAATCTGCGCGCTTCGCGCAGCGCAGGTGGAGAAAATTGATGAGCGACGAACTGAAAAATAAAAGCGGCAAGGTCAAAGTGATGTATGTCCGCAGTGATGATGATTCTGACAAACGCACCCATAACCCACGTACCGGGAAAGGGGGAGGTCGTCCAGGAAAATCTCGTGTTGACGGCCGCAGCCGCCCTGCGCGTGACGAACGAAACAGCCGCGGTGACGATCGTAAACGCGATGACCGCAAGCGCGATGATTTTCATCGTGACGATGCGTCCCCGTGGCGTACCGTTTCCCGCGCCCCTGGCGATGAGACCCCGGTAAAAGAAGATCACGGCGGGATCAGCGGGAAGAGTTTTATCGATCCGGAAGTGCTGCGTCGCCAGCGCGCGGAAGAGACCCGCGTGTATGGTGAAAACGCCTGTCAGGCCCTGTTCCAGAGCCGCCCGGAAGCTATTGTCCGCGCCTGGTTTATCCAGAGCGTGACGCCGCGTTTTAAAGAGGCGCTGCGCTGGATGGCGGCTAACCGTAAAGCCTATCATGTGGTTGATGAAGCCGAGCTGGCGAAAGCCTCCGGGACCGATCACCACGGCGGCGTCTGCTTCCTGATCAAAAAACGGCACGGCACCTCTGTTGCCCAGTGGGTCGCGAAGGCCGCAGAAGAAGATTGCGTTCTGGCGCTGGAAGACGTGGGTAACCCGCACAACCTCGGGGCGATCATGCGCAGCTGCGCGCACTTCGGCGTGAAGGGCGTTGTGGTTCAGGATGCCGGCGTGCTGGAGTCCGGCGCGGCGATCCGTACGGCGGAAGGCGGTGCGGAACATGTTGAGCCGATCACCGGCGACAGCTTCATCGATACTCTTGATCAATTCCGTCAGGCGGGCTACGCGATTGTCTCGACCTCCAGCCATAATGGTACCCCGCTGTTTAAAGCCGAGCTGCCGAAGAAAATGGTGCTGGTGTTAGGCCAGGAGCGCGATGGCCTGTCGGATGCAGCGATCTCCAGCGCGGACCTCAGCGTCGCCATCGATGGTACCGGCAATGTCGAAAGCCTGAACGTCTCTGTGGCGACCGGCGTTCTGCTGGCGGAGTGGTGGCGTCAGAACAAGGCGTAATACCTGTCCCTGAATAAAAAAAGCCAGCTGATGCTGGCTTTTTTATGGCTGTTGATCACTCGCTTTCGGCGGGAAGGACCGGCATCCAGTCAATCGGCGCTTCGCCGCGCTCGGTCAGCCACTGATTGGTCTGCACGAAATGGTTGCTGCCAAAGAAGCCGCGATGTGCAGAGAGCGGTGACGGGTGCGGCGCCTTCAGTACGCAGTGGCGCTGGCGATCGATAATCGCGCCTTTCTTCTGTGCATGGGAGCCCCACAGTAGAAAGACCACTCCCTCGCAATGCTCATTGATTAACGCGATTACCTTATCGGTAAACGTTTCCCAGCCGAGACTGGCGTGCGAGTGCGCCTGCCCGGCGCGGACGGTCAGGACCGTATTCAGCAGGAGCACTCCCTGGCGCGCCCAGCTTTCCAGGTAACCATGGGTAGGGCGGGTAAAGCCAGGGATAGTGGCCTCGAGCTCTTTGTACATATTTAGCAGCGAGGGCGGGATGGCGACGCCCGGGCGAACCGAGAACGCCAGACCGTGGGCTTGCCCCGGGCCGTGATAGGGGTCCTGGCCGAGAATGACGACTTTGACATCGCCCAGTTCGGTAAAGCGAAACGCATTGAAGACGTCTTTTTGCGGTGGATAGATGGTGATCCCGGACTGGCGCTCTTCGGCGACGGTCTTCAGAGTATTGAGAAAATAGGGTTGTTGCTTTTCATCCGCCAGCACGTCATGCCAGGTTAAAGGGGTGGTCATCTTGCTCTCCTGCAAAGGGTCATTGCTATAGCTTAACGGCTTCTTTCTACAGAATAAAATCGGCACGGCTCAACGCGGGCCTTCATGCAAAAAAAATTGAAAATTTACAAAATTATTTATAGCAGCGCATGGCGTAACTTGATGTAAAACAATAAAATCCTTGCATACCCACTTAGAGTGAGTGGTTTTTATTGATTTACATCAAAGAATGCCGAAGGTGCGGCTGATATATATACACTCATACAACAATGGTTTTACCAATTGGCCGCGAAGAGGCCAAAATCGAATAAACACTGCCTGGGAGGCATCAAATGATTACTGGTATCCAAATTACTAAAGCGGCAAACGACGACCTGCTGAACTCTTTCTGGCTGCTGGATAGCGAAAAAGGCGAAGCGCGCTGCCTGTGCGCCAAAGGTGGTTTTGCGGAAGATGACGTGGTGGCGGTCAGTAAACTGGGTGAAATCGAATACCGTGAGATCCCGGTAGACGTGAAACCAGAAGTTCGCGTGGAAGGCGGTCAGCACCTGAACGTTAACGTGCTGCGTCGTGAAACTCTGCTGGACGCGGTTGAGCATCCGGAAAAATATCCGCAGCTGACCATTCGTGTTTCTGGCTACGCGGTGCGCTTCAACTCCCTGACGCCGGAACAGCAGCGCGACGTTATCGCTCGTACCTTTACCGAAAGCCTGTAAGGCTAACGCCAGATGTGAAAACGCCGGGATAACCCGGCGTTTTTTTTTACTCTTCGTTGGGCGCTGATGGCGTCCCGGCTGCGCTTGGTTTCCGGCGCTTACCGATATTTTTCGTATCGCGGTGGCGCTTTTTCACCCGCGGCTTTTCTTTTTCTTTCTCTTTTTTCTCGGCGCGTTTCGCCAGCACTTTCTTCGATGGTTTACCGGTCAGCTTCTCGCTTGGCGCGCGGGTTTTTGGTCGCAATTCATCAATCACCCGAGCTTTCAGCGGTTCTTCAACGTAGCGGCCGATCTTGCCCAGCAACAGGTGGTCGTGCGCTTCAACCAGCGAAATCGCGGTGCCTTTCTTACCTGCACGCCCGGTACGACCGATACGGTGCAGATAGATGTCGGCGGTGCGCGGCATATCGAAGTTAAAGACGTGGCTGACGTCCGGAATATCGATACCGCGGGCGGCGACGTCGGTAGCGATCAGCACGTTTACGCGGCCATCGGTCAGACGCTTGATGGCTTCGTTACGCTTGGCCTGCACCATCTCGCCTTCCAGCCAGCAGGTGTTAATCCCGGCTTCACGCAGCCAGTTGGCCAGCTCATGCACGCGCTCGCGCTTGCGCACAAAGACGATAGCGCGGGTAGCTTCCGGCTGTTGCAACAGATTCACCAGCAGTTTGGTTTTATGTTCGATATCGTCAGCGCGGTAGTACCATTGATGGATTTTCTTGCGCTCGCGAGTCGACGGGTTAGCGGAAACTTCAACCGGCTCCTCCAGAAGACGTTCGGCGAAGTCTTTGATCGCATCGCCTTCGAGCGTCGCGGAGAACAGCATGGTCTGCTTGCGCCAGCGGGTTTCACCGGCGATGGTTTCGATATCCTGCGCAAAGCCCATGTCCAGCATGCGGTCGGCTTCATCGAGGATTAGGGTCTCGACGGCGCGGCAGTCGAAGTTCTCTTCTTTTATATACTGCAGCAGGCGACCAGTGGTGGCGACCACGATGTCCTGGTTTTCGCTGAACACTTCTGCGTGGTTCATGTAGGCTACGCCGCCGGTAATGGTGGCGATATCCAGATGGGTATGCTTTGCCAGCTCGCGGGCGTGGTCAGCCACCTGCATCGCCAGCTCGCGGGTCGGCGTCAGGATAAGAATACGCGGCGGGCCGGATTTCTTACGCGGGAAATCGAGCAGGTGCTGCAACGCTGGCAGCAGATACGCCGCCGTTTTACCAGTGCCGGTCGGCGCTGAACCGAGGATGTCACGGCCATCGAGCGCAGGCGGAATAGCGGCGGCCTGAATGGCTGTCGGGCGAGTGAAACCTTTATCCTGGAGGGCCTCCAGCAGGTTTTCGTCGAGTTCAAGTTCGGAAAAAGTCGTTACAGTCATGTTCTACCTCTGAGTGGGCCGCCGATTATAGACGTTACTGACGTAATGTTCATCTGTTTGTAAGGCTATCTGTTCTCCGGTATTGTGCATAGCCTTACGTTCAGGAGTTTTTGTCGGCAAGGTTATTGAGGATGTCTCAGTCGAAGTTTGCGCTGCCGCGCAATGGTTTTACCTTCAAACAGTTTTTTATCGCCCACGATCGTTGCGCGATGAAGGTGGGTACCGACGGCATTTTGCTCGGTGCCTGGGCGCCGATTGCCGGGGTGAAGCATGTGCTGGATATTGGCGCGGGCAGCGGCCTGCTGGCGCTAATGCTCGCCCAGCGTACCGGCGATGATGTATGTATCGATGCGGTTGAACTGGACGCAGAGGCCGCCGCCCAGGCGCAGGAAAATGCTCTCGCGTCGCCATGGGCTGCGCGGGTTGAGGTCTGTCAGGCCGATATTCATCAGTGGCAGCCGCCGCAGACCCGACGCTATCAACTGATAATCAGTAACCCGCCCTTTTTTGCGGAAGGGGTGCCTTGCGCCACCTCTCAGCGGGAGCAGGCGCGGTATACCACTACGCTCGATCACGCTTCTCTGCTGACCTGCGCCGCTGAACATATCACCGAAGAAGGCTTTTTTTGCGTGGTGCTGCCGGTAGATATCGGTAATGCGTTTATCGAACGGGCAACCGCGATGGGCTGGCACCTGCGACTGCGCACTGACGTGGCGGAGACCGAGCTGCGGCCGCCGCACCGGGTGCTGCTGGCTTTCTCCCCGACGGCGGGGGAGTGTTTCAGCGACAGGCTGGCGATTCGCGGGCCAGAGCAGCAGTATTCTGAAGGCTTTACCGCTCTGACCGAGGATTTTTATCTCTTTATGTGAGCCAGGGGCGACAGTATCGACGGGCCGCTGTTCGGCAGCGACTGCGGATAATCGAGGGTGTAATGCAGACCGCGGCTCTCTTTGCGCAACATCGCGCAGCGTACGATAAGCTCCGCCACCTGCACCAGATTGCGCAGCTCCAGCAGATTATTCGAGACGCGGAAGCGGGCGTAATACTCATCCAGCTCCTGCTGCAGCATGGTAATGCGCCGCAGGGCGCGCTCCAGCCTGCGGGTGGTGCGCACAATCCCCACGTAATCCCACATCAGCAGCCGCAGCTCGTGCCAGTTATGCTGGATAACCACCAGTTCATCCGGGATCTCCACCTGACTTTCATCCCACGCCGGCAGGGTGCTAACCTTCTGGGCCAGCGGCAGGCGTCGGGCAATATCTTCCGCGGCGGACCAGCCGTAAACCAGGCACTCCAGCAGCGAGTTCGAGGCCATACGGTTCGCGCCGTGCAGCCCGGTATAGCTGACTTCGCCGATAGCGTATAACCCATCGACGTCGGTGCGGCCATTATCATCCACCATCACGCCGCCGCAGGTGTAATGTGCGGCAGGGACGACCGGTACCGGATCTTTGGTTAAATCAATTCCCAGGCCGAGCAGCTTCTCGTAAATCATCGGGAAGTGCTGGCGAACAAACGCCTCGGGTTTATGGCTGATATCAAGGAACATACAGTCCACGCCAAGGCGCTTCATCTCATGATCGATGGCGCGGGCGACGATATCGCGTGGGGCCAGCTCGCCGCGCTCGTCAAAGTCCGGCATAAAGCGGGTGCCGTCCGGGCGTTTAAGGTGGGCGCCTTCGCCGCGCAGCGCTTCGGTAAGCAGGAAGTTGCGCGCCTGCGGATGATACAGCGCGGTGGGGTGAAACTGATTAAATTCCAGATTCGCCACCCGGCAGCCCGCCCGCCAGGCCATCGCGATACCGTCTCCGGAAGAGACGTCGGGGTTAGTGGTGTATTGATAAACCTTGGCGGCTCCGCCGGTGGCGAGCACCACCGCCTTCGCGCTGCAGGTTTCCACGCGCTCTTTATTGCGGTTCCAGATCCACGCCCCGACCACCCGGCGCGTGCCTGGCAAGCCAATCTTATCCGATACGATCAAGTCGACGGCATTGCTGCGCTCAAGGATGCGGATATTGGGGTGGGCGAGGGCTTTATCGACCAACGTCGTCTCCACCGCTTTGCCGGTAGCGTCGGCGGCGTGGAGAATGCGCCGATGGCTGTGGCCCCCTTCGCGCGTAAGATGATAGCTCTCTTCGCCATTGGCCTGGACCTGAGTGTCAAACAATACGCCCTGATCGATAAGCCACTGGACGCATGATCTGGCATTGCTGGCGACGAAGGTGACCGCATGGCGATCGCATAACCCTGCGCCGGCAATCAGGGTATCTTCGACATGGGATTCAATACTGTCCGTCTCGTCGAAAACGGCGGCAATCCCGCCCTGGGCATAGAACGTAGAACCTTCGCTGATCGGCCCTTTACTCAGCACGGTCACCGAACTGTGCTCTGCCAGGCGCAGCGCAAGGGAGAGGCCGGCAGCGCCGCTGCCGATAATCAACACATCACAAGAGAAGTCAGGAGTGGTATTCATCGTCTTTGTTTAATTTACTAAACACATTTAGCTCACAATAGCACCAGCTCGTGAGGAATCGTACATTTTTTTTGGCGGGCGTTGTGACGGCTAAACAGCAGGCGAGCGGAAACGGTCTGGAGCACGGCGAAAATGAGACGCGTGGCAGGTTGATAGCATTGGATTTTATAGTGAAATAAACGCCGTGTTACGATACCCTTCAGACGGGCCTGCGCTTTTTCTTATTGACTAACCTATCGTTTAGCAACCAGGGCATATAATGATTGATAACGATCTGCCGCCGTTGCCAGACAAAAAACAAAAAGCGTAACGGAACTTTATTGTTTTCATACACTCCAACAGTCAGCTTGCTCATAATGCAGATTTTGGGTGGTGTTTTGAAGACGCATGGGAATTGGGTTTGGGGAGACATTACCTCGGATGAGCGAGCAGTTAACGGATCAGGTCCTTGTTGAACGGGTCCAGAAAGGAGATCAGAAAGCGTTTAATTTGCTGGTAGTGCGCTATCAGCATAAGGTCGCGAGCCTGGTTTCCCGCTATGTACCGCCGGGCGATATCGCTGACGTCGTTCAGGAATCGTTCGTTAAGGCATGGCGTGCGCTGGACTCTTTCCGGGGAGATAGCGCTTTTTACACCTGGTTATACCGTATCGCCGTCAATACGGCGAAGAATTATCTGGTTGCTCAGGGACGCCGTCCGCCGTCCAGCGATGTTGACGCCAACGAGGCGGAAAACTTCGAAAGCGGCGGAGCGTTGAAAGAAATTTCGAACCCTGAGAACTTAATGTTGTCAGAAGAACTGAGACAAATAGTTTTTCGTACCATTGAATCGCTCCCGGAAGATTTACGCATGGCAATTACGTTACGGGAGCTGGATGGCCTGAGCTATGAAGAGATAGCCGCTATCATGGATTGTCCGGTTGGGACGGTGCGTTCGCGTATCTTCCGGGCGCGAGAAGCTATTGATAATAAAGTTCAACCGCTTATCAGGCGTTGACGATAGCGGAATACTGGAAAAGGGTATCAGGCATGCAGAAAGAAAAACTTTCGGCTTTAATGGATGGTGAAACGCTGGATAACGAACTGCTCAACGAGCTGAGTCGTTCTTCTGAGATGCAAAAAACCTGGGAGAGTTACCACCTTATCCGCGATACGCTGCGTGGCGATACCGCAGAGGTGCTGCAATTTGATATCTCCGCCCGGGTGATGGCCGCCATTGAAAATGAGCCCGTTCGTCAGACGGCGCCGCTTATTCCTGAATCTCAGCCCGCACCACACCAGTGGCGGCAGATGCCGTTCTGGAACAAAGTGCGTCCGTGGGCCAGCTCACTAACCCAGATGGGCGTTGCCGCCTGCGTATCGCTTGCGGTTATCGTCGGCGTCCAGCACTATAATGGGCAGTCTGATGCCGCTCAGCAGCCAGAGGCGCCGGTGTTCAATACGCTGCCAATGATGGGCAAAGCGAGCCCGGTAAGTCTTGGCGTACCGGCTGACGCATCAGCAGGTAGCGGCCAGCAGGCTCAGGTCCAGGAACAGCGCCGGCGGATTAACGCCATGCTGCAGGACTACGAACTGCAGCGCCGCCTGCACGCTGAGCAGCTTCAGTTTGGCCAGGCCCAGACTCAGCAGGCCGCAGTCCAGGTGCCGGGTTATCAAACTTTAGGAACGCAATCGCAGTAATGAAGCAACTTTGGTGTGCCATGTCGCTCATGGCAGGCAGTCTGTTGTTCTCTGTCAACGCCTCGGCTGATACATCGTCCGGGGCGTTGTTGCAGCAGATGAACCTGGCCAGCCAGTCCCTCAACTATGAGCTCTCGTTCGTCAGCATCAGCAAACAAGGCGTTGAGTCGCTGCGCTATCGTCACGCGCGACTGAACAATCAACCGCTGGCGCAGCTTCTGCAGCTGGACGGTCCGCGCCGGGAAGTGGTCCTGCGCGGTACGGAAATCAGCTATTTTGAACCCGGCCTCGATCCGTTCACCCTGAACGGCGACTATATCGTCGATTCGCTGCCGTCGCTGGTTTACAGCGATTTCAAACGTCTCAGCGCAGCCTATGATTTTATCTCCGTGGGCCGTACCCGTATCGCCGACCGCCTCTGCGACGTGATCCGCGTCGTGGCTCGCGACGGCACGCGCTATAGCTTTATCGCCTGGCTGGACGCTGAGACTAAGCTGCCGCTGCGCGTTGATTTACTCGACCGCGACGGTGAAACGCTGGAGCAGTTCCGGGTCGTCTCTTTCAACGTTGGTGATAACGTTAGCGCCAGCATGGAGACGCTGGCAAAAGCGAATTTGCCGCCGCAGCTGTCGGTGCCTGAAGGGGGCGACAAAGCCAACTTCAACTGGGCGCCGACGTGGCTCCCTCAGGGCATGACTGAGGTTTCCAGCAGCCAGCGTCGTCTACCCACCTTTGATGGTCCGGTAGAATCACGTCTCTATTCCGACGGCTTGTTCAGCTTCTCGATCAATATCAACCGCGCCACCGCGGCCAGCAGCGACCAACTGTTGCGCACCGGCCGACGCACCGTCAGCACGACGGTACGCGATAACGCGGAGATCACCGTGGTGGGCGAACTGCCGCCGCAGACGGCGAAGCGTATCTCAGACAGCATTAAATTCAAGGCAGTACAATGATCAAAGAGTGGGCCACCGTGGTTTCCTGGCATAACGGCGTGGCGCAGGTGCACTGCGACGTTAAAGCCTCCTGCAGCAGTTGCGCCTCCCGCGCCGGCTGCGGCAGCCGGGTATTAAACAAGCTGGGGCCGCAGACCAGCCATACCATCAGCGTGCCCTGCGAGCAGCCGTTGACGGCGGGGCAAAAAGTGGAGCTGGGGATCGCCGAGAGCAGTCTGCTGGGTTCGGCGCTGTTGGTCTACATGGCGCCGCTGGTGGGGCTGTTTGTGATGGCGTCGATTTTCCAGGTGCTGTTTGCCAGCGATATCGCGTCACTTTGCGGCGCGCTGCTGGGCGGCGTCGGCGGGTTCCTGGTGGCGCGCGGTCTGTCGCCGCAGCTGGCAGCGCGCCAGTCGTGGCAGCCGGTGATCCTGAGCGTCGCGTTGCCGCCGGATCTGGTGCGTATCGAAACGCCTTCCTCCGACATGGGTCAGTGATTTCACTGGCCCTTATCTTTATTTACCCTTCCTGTTACAACGCCACAATTTCTGCGGTTATGCTGGATCTAACAGCATTTCCTGGTTTCAAGGATGTAGTGTAGAATGCGGCGTTTTCGGATTAAAAAACGTCAGGCACAGTACAGCGGCCTCATGATACTCGTAAGGCATAATTAACTCTAAATATGAAGAATATACGTAACTTTTCGATCATCGCTCACATCGACCACGGTAAGTCGACGCTGTCTGACCGTATCATCCAGATTTGCGGTGGCCTTTCTGATCGTGAAATGGAAGCCCAGGTTCTGGACTCCATGGATCTTGAGCGCGAACGCGGGATCACCATCAAGGCGCAGAGCGTCACCCTGGACTATAAGGCCAACGACGGTGAGACCTATCAGCTGAACTTTATCGACACCCCGGGCCACGTGGACTTCTCCTATGAAGTCTCCCGTTCCCTCGCCGCGTGCGAAGGCGCGCTGCTGGTGGTTGACGCCGGGCAGGGCGTAGAAGCCCAGACTCTGGCCAACTGCTACACCGCCATGGAGATGGACCTGGAGGTCGTTCCGGTACTCAACAAGATCGACCTGCCTGCGGCCGACCCTGAGCGCGTAGCGGACGAGATTGAAGATATCGTCGGGATCGATGCCCACGATGCGGTGCGCTGCTCGGCGAAAACCGGCGTCGGCGTGACCGACGTGCTGGAGCGTCTGGTGCGCGATATTCCGCCGCCGGAAGGCGATCCGGACGCGCCGCTGCAGGCGCTGATTATCGACTCCTGGTTCGATAACTACCTCGGCGTGGTGTCGCTGGTGCGGATTAAAAACGGCACCATGCGCAAGGGCGATAAGATCAAGGTCATGAGCACCGGCCAGGTCTATAACGCCGACCGTCTGGGCATCTTTACCCCGAAACAGGTTGACCGTACCGAGCTGAAATGCGGCGAGGTAGGCTGGCTGGTCTGCGCGATCAAAGACATCCTCGGCGCGCCGGTGGGCGATACCCTGACCGCCGCCCGCAACCCGGCAGACAAAGCGCTGCCTGGCTTTAAGAAGGTGAAACCGCAGGTGTATGCCGGCCTGTTCCCGGTGAGCTCCGATGATTATGAAGCTTTCCGCGACGCGCTGGGCAAACTGAGCCTCAACGACGCCTCTCTGTTCTACGAGCCGGAAAGTTCTACCGCGCTGGGCTTCGGCTTCCGCTGCGGCTTCCTCGGCCTGCTGCACATGGAGATCATTCAGGAGCGTCTGGAGCGTGAATACGATCTCGACCTGATCACCACCGCGCCGACGGTAGTTTACGAAGTGGAGACCACCTCCAAAGAAGTTATCTACGTCGACAGCCCGTCCAAGCTGCCGCCGCTGAATAATATTCAGGAGCTGCGCGAGCCGATCGCCGAGTGTCACATGCTGCTGCCGCAGGAGTTCCTCGGCAACGTGATCACTCTGTGCGTGGAGAAACGTGGTGTGCAGACCAACATGGTTTACCACGGTAAACAGGTGGCGCTGACCTACGAAATCCCGATGGCGGAAGTGGTGCTCGACTTCTTCGACCGTCTGAAGTCTACCTCCCGCGGCTATGCGTCGCTGGACTACAACTTCAAACGCTTCCAGGCGTCGAACATGGTACGCGTCGATGTGCTGATCAACGGCGAGCGCGTCGATGCGCTGGCGCTGATCACCCACAACGATAACGCGCCGTATCGCGGCCGCGAGCTGGTGGAAAAGATGAAAGATCTTATTCCGCGTCAGCAGTTCGACATCGCGATTCAGGCGGCCATCGGCAACCACATCATCGCGCGCTCTACCGTGAAACAGCTGCGTAAAAACGTGCTGGCGAAATGCTACGGCGGTGACGTCAGCCGTAAGAAAAAGCTGCTGCAGAAGCAGAAAGAAGGTAAGAAGCGTATGAAGCAGGTCGGTAACGTTGAACTGCCGCAGGAAGCGTTCCTCGCCATTCTGCACGTTGGTAAAGACGGCAAATAACCCTAAGGAGTTGGCATGGCGAACATGTTTGCCCTGATCCTGGTGATTGCAACCCTGGTGACGGGCGTTTTATGGTGCCTGGACAAGTTCATTTTTGCACCGAAACGTCGTGAGCGTCAGGCCGCTGCTCAGGCAGCGACCGGCGAGCAGCTGGACAAAAAGACGTTGAAGAAAGTCGGCCCGAAACCGGGCTGGCTGGAAACCGGCGCATCGGTTTTCCCGGTGCTGGCGATCGTTCTGGTGGTACGTTCATTCATTTATGAGCCGTTCCAGATCCCATCCGGTTCGATGATGCCGACTCTGCTGATTGGCGATTTCATCCTGGTGGAGAAATTTGCCTACGGCATTAAAGATCCTATCTATCAGAAAACGCTGATCGAGACGGGTCATCCGAAGCGCGGCGACATCGTGGTGTTTAAATATCCGGAAGACCCGCGCCTGGACTACATCAAGCGCGCGGTGGGGCTACCGGGGGATAAGGTCACCTACGATCCGATTGCCAAGCAGGTCACTATTCAGCCGGGCTGTAGCTCCGGACAGGCCTGCGGCAACGCGCTGCCGGTGACTTACTCCAACGTGGAGCCGAGCGATTTCGTTCAGACCTTCTCCCGCAGCAACGGCGGCGAAGCGAGCAGCGGTTTCTGGCAGCTGCCGAAGGGCGAAACCAAAGCCGACGGCATTCGCCTCACCGAGCGTCAGGAGACGTTGGGCGACGTCACGCATCGTATTCTGATGGTGCCGATTGCTCAGGATCAGGCTGGCATGTATTACCATCAGAGCGGTCTGCCGCTGGCCACCTGGATTGTGCCGCCGGGTCAGTACTTCATGATGGGCGACAACCGGGATAACAGCGCCGACAGCCGTTACTGGGGCTTTGTGCCGGAAGCAAACCTGGTCGGAAAAGCCACCGCTATCTGGATGAGTTTTGAAAAGCAGGAAGGTGAATGGCCGACCGGTGTGCGGTTATCGCGCATTGGTGGAATTCATTAATGTCATCTGCTGAATTCACGCCGCTGCTGTTATCGCAGCGGCGTGAATTATTTAGTATTTAAATCCATTCAAACTAACGACATCCCGTGTCGTTGCGTATAGAATATCCCCCCGAAGTTTTT
Organism: Klebsiella sp. 2-CIP_Kleb.; assembly: GCF_050378715.1. Classification (NCBI taxonomy): domain Bacteria; kingdom Pseudomonadati; phylum Pseudomonadota; class Gammaproteobacteria; order Enterobacterales; family Enterobacteriaceae; genus Klebsiella; species Klebsiella sp. 2-CIP_Kleb. The sequence goes on along the minus strand of NZ_JBNRLG010000001.1, from coordinate 1,622,772 downwards.
GGTTGTCGCTCTGCCGGGTGACACTGCACACGAAAGCGTATTGGTCTGTTTCAACTTCCTGTTTGAAGCGTATGCTCAGGTCGGTTTCGTGTGCTGCATCTTTGACGCATTCATTTATTGGTAACGCATGAACCCCATCGTAATTAATCGGCTTCAACGAAAGCTGGGCTACACTTTTCATCATCAGGAGCTGTTGCAACAGGCATTAACTCACCGCAGTGCCAGCAGCAAACATAATGAGCGCCTGGAATTTTTAGGCGACTCCATTTTAAGTTTCGTGATCGCTAACGCGCTGTATCATCGCTTTCCTCGCGTGGATGAAGGCGACATGAGCCGTATGCGCGCGACGCTGGTGCGCGGCAACACGCTGGCGGAAATCGCCCGCGAGTTTGAGCTGGGCGAATGCTTGCGCCTCGGGCCGGGCGAACTGAAAAGCGGCGGTTTCCGACGCGAATCGATTCTCGCGGACACCGTTGAAGCGTTAATTGGCGGGGTTTTCCTCGACAGCGATATTCAGAACGTTGAACGCTTAATTCTCTCCTGGTACCAGACTCGTCTGGACGAAATCAGCCCGGGCGATAAGCAAAAGGATCCGAAGACGCGTCTGCAGGAGTATCTGCAGGGTCGTCATCTGCCGCTGCCGTCCTACCTGGTGGTCCAGGTGCGCGGCGAAGCGCACGATCAGGAATTTACTATCCACTGCCAGGTCAGTGGCCTGAGTGAACCGGTGGTTGGCACAGGTTCCAGCCGTCGTAAGGCGGAGCAGGCTGCCGCCGAACAGGCGCTGAAAAAGCTGGAGCTGGAATGAGCGAAGAAAAAAGTTATTGTGGGTTTGTCGCCATCGTGGGTCGTCCAAACGTTGGCAAATCCACGCTGTTGAATAAGCTGCTTGGGCAGAAGATCTCGATCACCTCCCGTAAAGCGCAGACCACCCGTCACCGCATCGTCGGCATCCATACCGAAGGGCCGTATCAGGCGATTTACGTCGATACTCCGGGCCTGCATATGGAAGAGAAGCGCGCCATTAACCGCCTGATGAACAAAGCGGCCAGCAGCTCGATTGGCGATGTTGAACTGGTCATCTTCGTGGTGGAAGGCACCCGCTGGACGCAGGACGACGAGATGGTGCTCAACAAGCTGCGCGACGCGAAAGCGCCGGTGATCCTCGCGGTCAACAAGGTAGATAACGTGCAGGAAAAAGCGGATCTGTTACCGCACCTGCAGTTCCTCGCCAGCCAGATGAACTTCCTTGATATCGTGCCGATGTCGGCGGAAACGGGGACCAACGTCGACACCATCGCGGCGATCGTGCGTAAGCATCTGCCGGAAGCGATCCATCACTTCCCGGAAGATTATATTACCGATCGTTCCCAGCGCTTTATGGCCTCCGAAATCATCCGTGAAAAACTGATGCGTTTCCTTGGCGCTGAGCTGCCGTACTCCGTCACCGTGGAAATCGAACGTTTTGTGACCAACGAGCGCGGCGGTTACGACATCAACGGCCTGATCCTCGTCGAGCGTGAAGGGCAGAAGAAGATGGTGATTGGCAACAAAGGCGCCAAAATCAAAACCATCGGTATCGAAGCGCGTAAGGACATGCAGGAGATGTTTGAAGCGCCGGTGCACCTCGAGCTGTGGGTCAAAGTGAAATCCGGCTGGGCCGATGACGAGCGCGCCCTGCGCAGTCTCGGTTATGTTGACGACCTCTGAGTTAACGCAACGTGGATGGATGGCAGCGCGCCTTTGTCCTGCATAGCCGACCGTGGAGCGAAACCAGCCTGATGCTGGACGTCTTCACGGAAGAATCCGGTCGCGTGCGCCTGGTTGCCAAGGGCGCACGCTCCAAACGCTCGAATCTTAAAGGCGCTTTACAGCCCTTTACCCCCTTGCTGGTTCGCTTCGGCGGCCGCGGCGAAGTCAAAACCCTGCGCAGCGCGGAAGCTGTCTCGCTGGCGCTGCCGCTCAGCGGCATCACCCTCTACAGCGGTCTTTACGTTAACGAGCTTATCTCCCGTGTGCTGGAGCACGAAACGCGCTTCTCCGAACTCTTTTTTGACTATTTGCACTGCATTCAGGCGCTCGCCGGGGCCAGCGGCTCGCCGGAGCCGGCGCTGCGGCGCTTTGAGCTGGCGCTGCTCGGGCACCTGGGCTATGGCGTGGATTTTCTCCACTGCGCCGGGAGCGGCGAGCCGGTGGACGACACCATGACCTACCGCTATCGCGAAGAAAAAGGCTTTATTGCCAGCCTGGTGATTGATAACAACACGTTTACCGGGCACCATTTGAAAGCGTTGGCGAGTCGCGAGTTTCCTGATGTTGATACGCTGCGCGCCGCGAAGCGCTTTACCCGTATCGCCCTGAAGCCCTATCTCGGCGGCAAACCGCTCAAGAGCCGGGAATTGTTTCGCCAGTTTATGCCCGCGCGAAAGGCGCGAGCGGATAATACGAAGAATGATTAACGAGGATTGTCATGGCTGAATTACTGTTAGGGGTCAATATTGACCATATCGCGACCTTGCGTAACGCCCGCGGCACCGCCTACCCGGATCCGGTTCAGGCGGCTTTCATTGCCGAACAGGCCGGCGCCGACGGCATTACCGTGCATCTGCGCGAAGACCGCCGCCATATCACCGATCGCGATGTGCGTATCCTGCGCCAGACGCTGCACACCCGCATGAATCTTGAAATGGCGGTCACCGAAGAGATGCTGACGATCGCCTGCGAAACCAAACCGCATTTCTGCTGCCTGGTGCCGGAGAAGCGCCAGGAAGTGACCACCGAAGGCGGGCTGGACGTCGCCGGCCAGCGCGACAAGATGCGTGATGCCTGTCAACGCCTGGCGGATGCCGGCATCCTGGTCTCCCTGTTTATCGATGCGGATGAAGCACAAATTAAAGCGGCAGCGGACGTTGGCGCGCCTTATATCGAAATCCATACCGGCTGCTATGCCGATGCTAAAACCGACGCCGAGCAGGCGAAGGAGCTGGAACGCATTGCCAAAGCGGCCGCCTACGCCGCCAGCCTCGGCCTGAAGGTTAATGCGGGTCACGGTCTGACCTATCACAACGTGAAAGCGATTGCCGCGCTGCCGGAAATGCATGAGCTGAATATCGGCCACGCGATTATTGGCCGCGCGGTGATGAGCGGCCTGAAAGAGGCGGTCGCGGAAATGAAGCGTCTGATGCTGGAAGCGCGCGGCTAATGGCCATTCTCGGGCTGGGTACCGACATCGTCGAGATCGCCCGCATCGAAGCGGTGATCGCCCGCAGCGGCGATCGCCTTGCCCGCCGGGTGCTGAGCGACCATGAATGGAGTATCTGGGAGCAGCATCAGCAGCCGGTGCGTTTCCTGGCGAAACGCTTTGCGGTCAAGGAAGCGGCGGCGAAAGCGCTGGGGACCGGGATCCGCAACGGGCTGGCCTTTAATCAGTTCGAAGTTTACAACGATGAGCTGGGCAAGCCGAAGCTGCGGCTATGGGGTGAGGCGCAACGGCTGGCGGAACGGTTGGGGGTGAGCCATATTCATGTCACGCTCGCCGATGAGCGCCATTACGCCTGCGCCACGGTGATTGTCGAAAGCTAAGCGCGACGGCGGTTAAATTTTATCCGCGTGGTGCATCAGGACGAATTTATCCCACAGCTGTTCTTCACTCTCGACGTGTGCCGGATCTTTCAGAATAGTATTCGGGATCGGGCACACCTTCTGGCAGGTGGGCGTATCGTAATGGCCCACGCATTCGGTGCAGCGGTCGCTGTTAATTTCATAAATGCTGTCACCCATCGAAATGGCCTCATTGGGGCACTCCGGCTCGCACATATCACAGTTGATGCATTTTTTGGTAATTAACAGCGCCATCAGGAAAATCTCAGAAACAACACAAACAGGGCGGGCATTATACGCCCATTTTCTGCTCAGACCAGCTTTTTCACCAGCGCTTCGCTATGGCGAATGCGCTCCGGCGCCCGCTCCAGATCCTGCTGCACCAGCCCCATAAACAGCAGGTCGGTGAGCATCATTTGCGCGCTGGTAGAAGAGATGGCCGCGCTGCGCGTCGCCTGCTCTTCGGCGATGGTGTACAGGCAGTGGGTCGCCTGCTGCTGCAGGGCGTTAGGGCTAAAGCCGGTGATCGCCAGGATCCTGGAGCCCACGCGCAGCGCTTCACCGGCCGCCATATTGATCTCCCGACGCTCGCCGGAGTAAGAGATCGCCAGCAGCAGATCGTCGCTGGACATGGCCTGCACCGTCGCCAGCAGGGCGTGCATATCCTGCTCCGAAACAGCATTAACGCCGATCTTCATCAGCTTCCAGCTAAAGTTACGCGCCACCAGGCCGGACGCGCCAATCCCGGTGACGATCACCCGCCGGGCGTTGCGCAGCAGCGTGACGGCTTCCCGCAGCGTCTCTTCAGTGTTGACGTCCAGCGAGGCATGCATGGCGGCGACATTGTCTTTAATGAGTTTCTCGCCCACCAGACGCAGCGGGTCGTCACCGCGAATGTGGTTATGTACCGGGACGGAGTGCGGATCCGGGCTGCTGGCCAGCGCTTCACTCAGCGCCAGCTTCAGCGCCGGGAAGCCTTTGAACCCCAGTTTTTGGGCAAATTTAACCACGCTGGACTGACTCACCCCGGCTTCCGCCGCCAGCTGCTGCGAGCTGAGGTGCCGGGTGTCATCGGGTTGGCTCAGAATAAAATCGGCCAACTTTTTGTCGCTCGCCGCCAGGGTGGGATAGCGCTGACGAATACGCGTTAAACAGTTCATTGGAGCTCCGCTGGAGCCGTCCGGCTCGTGACTGAAAGAATTTTTATTCGATTATAAGGGGTATACCACGAATTAAAAATTCATAAGCCACAATTTTTCCTTCGCCTGCTAATTTAATTCTTCCTTAACGGCAGGGATGTTTTCCCTCTTCATGGCATAAGACTGTTAAGCTTACCCTAACGAGAAGCGAATCCTGAGAGAAGGGGGCAGTTTGCAGCACAGTGAACGGAGAGTGGTGTTTTTCGATCTGGACGGAACCTTGCATCAACAGGATATGTTCGGCAGTTTTCTGCGCTACCTGCTGCGCCATCTGCCGCTGAACCTGCTGCTGGTGGTGGCGATGGGGCCGGCGATCCTTGCCGGGCTGGCGGTGTGCGGGCGGGCGGCGCGCTGGCCGATGAGCCTCCTGCTATGGGCGTCAACCTTTGGCCGTCGCGAGGCGGTACTGAAGCGGCTGGAAGCGGAGTTTGTCGGCTGGTTTCGTCATCATGTGACAGCGTTTCCCGTGGTTCATGCACGGCTGACGGCCTACCTGACCAGTACCGATGCCGACGTCTGGTTGATCACCGGCTCGCCGCAGTCGCTGGTGGAACAGGTCTATCGCGATACCCTCTGGCTGCCGCGGGTGAATCTGATAGCCAGCCGCACCGCGCGCCGCTGGGGCGGCTGGGTATTGACCCTGCGCTGCCTGGGCCATGAAAAGGTGGTGCAGCTGGAGAAAAAGATTGGCGCACCGCTGCAGCTGTATAGCGGCTATAGCGACAGCGAGCAGGATAACCCGTTGCTCGGCTTTTGCCAGCATCGCTGGCGGGTCACTCCGCAGGGAGAGCTGCAGCAGCTGGAGTAATAGTGTGTAATTGATAGCTCCCATGTATAATGCGCCCCGCTTTTTCTGCTGGAGTGGCCGCTGTGTCTGACCTCGAACTCAATGATGAATACTGGATGCGTCATGCCCTGACGCTGGCGAAGCGCGCCTGGGAAGAGGGTGAGGTACCGGTGGGCGCGGTGCTGGTGCATAACAATCAGGTCATTGGTGAGGGCTGGAACCGGCCGATAGGCCGTCACGACCCTACCGCCCATGCGGAAATTATGGCCTTACGCCAGGGCGGACTGGTGCTGCAAAACTACCGGCTGATCGATGCCACGCTATACGTGACCCTCGAGCCCTGCGTGATGTGCGCGGGGGCGATGGTGCACAGCCGTATCGCCCGCCTGGTGTTTGGCGCCAGGGATGCCAAGACCGGCGCCGCCGGCTCGCTGATGGATGTTCTGCACCACCCGGGAATGAACCATCGGGTTGATATTAGCGAAGGCGTGCTGGCGGAGTCCTGCTCTGCCATGCTGAGCGACTTCTTCCGCTGGCGGCGGGAAGAGAAAAAAGCGCTGAAGAAAGCCCGGGAGCAGAACGGGGAAAGTTAATACAGGTGGCCCGGGAGTTTCATCCGGGCATTATCCATCTGTTTATCGGCGCGAAACTTGAAAAAGGGCAGGGTGGTCTCCTGCGGCTGTTCGAGCTCATTGGGGAGCACGGCCGGGTAATCTTCCGCCAGGGCCAGCGTTTGCTGCTGCTGGCGCTCCTTCTCTGACAAATAGCCGACAAGGCTTATCTGATATTTGCGGATGTTTTCCACATAGGCGTAGGCCTCATGGCCGCGGGCATAGCCGTATTTTAGTTTGCTGTAATAGGGTTTCTGGCTCAGCAGCGGTAAACGCAGCTTAACGTCCGCCCAGCTGTTAGGATTGCCTTTCTGTTTGCGGGTGAGCGCCATGGCGTCCAGCATATGGGCATAGCCCATATTGTAAGCGGCCAGCGCAAACCAGATGCGTTCATCTTTCGGGATCGAATCCGGCACTTTATCCATCATATCCTGTAGATAGCGCATGCCGCCGTCGATACTCTGCGCCGCATCGGTCCGGTCAGTCAGCCCCAGACTTTGCGCCGTATTGCGCGTGAGCATCATCATGCCGCGCACGCCGGTGGGGGAGGTGGCCTGCGGATCCCAGTGGGATTCCTGCCAGGCAATCGCGGCCAGCAGGCGCCAGTCGATCTCGCGGGCGTACTTTTCAAACAGCGGCTGCACCTCCGGAAGAATGTTTTCCACCGCGCGCAGGAAGGTGCGGGTATCGACGTAATCAAAATCGTTGCCGTGGCCGAGGTACTTCTCCTCCAGGCGCGCCAGGGTGCCGTCTTCATTGATGTTGTTGAAGAAATCAAGCATCGCCGCCGACAGGGAATTATCATCGTCCCGGGCGCTGAACCAGGTGACCGGCTGTTCGTCGGTGATATCGAGGGCTACCGCCAGCTCCGGATGGACGCGCTGAAACAGGCTGACGGCCACCGAGTCGGCGATGGTGTTATCGAGTTTGCCGTCAATCACCGCCTGCATCAGCGCCGTGGTGCCGCGTTTTTCGTCCACGCGCCAGGCAAGATCCGGGTATTTCTCGGCTTTTAAGGTCTGCAGGTCGTTGATCGCCACGTGGCCCGGAGCGATGGCGAGCTGCTCGGCGGTCAGCGCCGCGAGGGTGCGCGGCCGGGTATTGCCGACGCGGTAGACCAGCTGTTGCGAAACAGAATAGTAGGTGGGGCCGGCCTGATAGTTTTTCACCCGCTCCTGGTTATAGACCAGCCCGGCAGCCAGCATATCGGCCTGACCGTCGTCGAGGTCGTCAAACAGCTGGCTGATGTTCTGCCGGACGGTTATCTTAAGCGTCACGCCGAGGTAGTCGGCAAACTGCTTCGCCAGTTCGTAGTCCAGGCCGAACGTTTTATTGTTCATGGTGGCAAAGGTCATCGGCGAGTTGATGGTGCTGATGCGCAGCTCGCCGCGAGCGATAATACCCGCCACCCGGTTCTCGGGTATACCGGACCAGGGGATCGACGGCCACAGGGCAGCCGCCAGCAAAAGGGTGACAATGCCGATGAGCAGATAATTAATCTTTAATTTTTTCAGCGCGTTAATCTTCTGCAGCTTCAGGTTCCTCAGCAGGCGATGTCCGGAAAAAACGCAAGGTTGTCGTCGAATGAGCGGCATTCTGCTTAAGAATGCGCCAGTTGGCAACTTATTCGCGATAGGCGTCACATTTATTGATAAACAGCATCAATGATTTTATTTCTACGCAAACGGTTTCGTCGGGGCGCAGGATTCACTATAATGACGCCCGTTTCCCCCCCTGGCTCACCCTGAAAGCTTCGAAGACGAGAGACTTATGATGGAAATTTTGCGTGGTTCACCTGCACTGTCGGCATTCCGTATTAATAAACTGCTGGCACGATTTCAGGCGGCCAACCTTCCGGTAAGCGCCATATACGCCGAGTATATTCATTTTGCCGATCTGAACGCCCCGCTGAGCGCTGACGATCGCGAGCGCCTGGCGCGACTGCTTAAATATGGCCCGAGCTTAAACAGCCATACCCCGACCGGTAAATTACTGCTCGTGACCCCTCGCCCTGGCACCATCTCTCCCTGGTCTTCTAAAGCTACCGATATCGCCCATAACTGCGGCCTGGCTCAGGTTGTGCGTCTGGAGCGCGGCGTGGCGTATTATGTTGAAGCCTCGACCCTGAGCGAAGCGCAGTGGACCGCGGTGGCGGCGGAACTGCACGACCGCATGATGGAGAGCGTCTTCGACGCGCTGGAAGCGGGCGAAAAGCTGTTCGCTCACCATCAGCCGACGCCGGTGACCAGCGTTGACCTGCTGGGCGAAGGGCGTCAGGCGCTGATTGACGCCAACCTCCGTTTGGGTCTGGCGCTGGCAGATGACGAAATTGACTACCTGCAGGACGCGTTTACCCGTCTGGGACGCAATCCGAACGACATCGAGCTGTACATGTTCGCCCAGGCGAACTCAGAGCACTGTCGCCACAAGATTTTCAACGCCGACTGGATCATCGACGGCGAACAGCAGCCGAAGTCGCTGTTCAAAATGATCAAAAACACCTTCGAAAAAACGCCGGACTACGTCCTGTCGGCCTATAAAGACAACGCCGCGGTGATGGAAGGGTCTGAAGTGGGGCGCTATTTTGCCGACCACCAGACCGGGCGCTACGACTTCCATCAGGAGCCGGCGCACATTCTGATGAAGGTGGAAACCCATAACCACCCGACGGCCATCTCCCCATGGCCGGGCGCGGCAACCGGCTCCGGCGGCGAGATCCGCGATGAAGGCGCCACCGGCCGCGGCGCGAAGCCGAAAGCGGGTCTGGTGGGCTTCTCGGTTTCCAACCTGCGCATCCCGGGCTTCGAACAGCCGTGGGAAGAAGATTTCGGGAAACCGGATCGCATCGTCACCGCCCTGGACATCATGACCGAAGGCCCGCTGGGCGGCGCGGCGTTTAACAACGAATTTGGTCGTCCGGCGCTGAACGGCTACTTCCGCACCTATGAAGAGAAAGTCACCAGCCATAACGGCGAAGAGCTGCGCGGCTACCACAAACCGATCATGCTGGCCGGCGGTATCGGCAACATCCGCGGCGAGCACGTGCAGAAGGGCGAGATTACCGTCGGCGCGAAGCTGATCGTGCTGGGCGGCCCGGCGATGAACATCGGCCTCGGCGGCGGCGCGGCGTCTTCCATGGCCTCCGGTCAGTCCGATGCCGACCTCGATTTCGCCTCCGTCCAGCGTGACAACCCGGAAATGGAGCGTCGCTGTCAGGAGGTGATCGACCGCTGCTGGCAGCTGGGCGACGCCAACCCGATCCTGTTTATCCACGACGTCGGCGCCGGCGGTCTCTCCAACGCCATGCCGGAGCTGGTTAGCGACGGCGGCCGCGGCGGTAAATTCCAGCTGCGCGATATCCTGAGCGATGAGCCAGGCATGAGCCCGCTGGAGATCTGGTGTAACGAATCGCAGGAACGTTATGTCCTGGCGGTCGCCCCGGAGCAACTGCCGCTGTTCGACGAGCTGTGCCGCCGCGAGCGCGCGCCTTATGCGGTTATCGGCGAAGCCACCGCCGAGCAGCACCTGAGCCTGAGCGACAGCCACTTTAACGATCAGCCGATCGATCTGCCGCTGGACGTCCTGCTTGGTAAAACGCCGAAAATGACCCGCGACGTGCAGACTCTGAAAGCCCAGGGCAGCGCGCTGGATCGCCAACCGATCACCATCGCCGACGCGGTTAACCGCGTACTGCACCTGCCGACGGTGGCCGAGAAAACCTTCCTCGTGACCATCGGCGATCGCACCGTGACCGGCATGGTCGCTCGCGACCAGATGGTCGGCCCGTGGCAGATCCCGGTGGCCAACTGCGCGGTAACCACCGCCAGCCTCGACAGCTACTACGGCGAAGCGATGGCGATGGGCGAGCGCGCCCCGGTTGCTCTGCTGGACTTCGCCGCCTCCGGCCGTCTGGCGGTTGGCGAAGCGCTGACCAACATCGCCGCCACGCAGATTGGCGAGCTGAACCGCGTGAAGCTGTCGGCTAACTGGATGGCCGCTGCCGGCCACCCGGGCGAAGACGCTGGCCTGTATGAGGCGGTGAAAGCGGTGGGCGAAGAGCTGTGCCCGGCGCTGGGCCTGACCATTCCGGTCGGCAAAGACTCAATGTCGATGAAAACCCGCTGGCAGGAAGGCAGCGAGCAGCGTGAGATGACCTCTCCGCTGTCGCTGGTGATCTCCGCCTTCGCCCGTGTCGAAGATGTTCGTCATACCGTCACGCCGCAGCTCTCGACGGAAGATAACGCCCTGCTGTTGATCGACCTCGGTAAAGGGCACAACGCGCTGGGCGCGACGGCGCTGGCGCAGGTCTATCGCCAGCTCGGCGACAAGCCGGCTGACGTGCGCGATGTCGCGCAGCTGAAAGGCTTCTGGGATGCGATGCAGGCCCTGGTGGCGCAGCGTAAACTGCTGGCCTACCACGACCGCTCCGACGGCGGCCTGCTGGTCACCCTGGCGGAAATGGCCTTTACCGGCCACTGCGGTGTGGAGGCGGATATCGCCGCGCTGGGCGACGACCGTCTGGCGGCGCTGTTCAACGAAGAGCTGGGGGCGGTGATCCAGGTCCGCGCCGCAGACCGTGAGGCGGTGGAAGCCATTCTGGCGGTTAACGGTTTGGCGGACTGTGTGCATTACCTCGGTAAAGCGGTCGAGGGCGATCGCTTCGTGCTGACCGCCGGCGGTCAGACGGTGTTTAGCGAAAGCCGCACCACGCTGCGCATGTGGTGGGCGGAAACCACCTGGCAGATGCAGCGTCTGCGCGACAACCCGGCCTGCGCCGATCAGGAGCACGAGGCGAAAGCCAACGACGCCGATCCGGGCCTTAATGTGAAGCTCTCGTTTGATATTAATGACGACGTCGCCGCGCCGTACATTGCCACCGGCGCGCGTCCGAAAGTGGCCGTCCTGCGCGAGCAGGGGGTGAACTCTCACGTTGAAATGGCGGCAGCCTTCCATCGCGCCGGCTTTGACGCCATCGACGTGCATATGAGCGACCTGCTGGCGGGCCGCACCGGTCTGGGCGATTTCCATGCCCTGGTGGCCTGCGGCGGCTTCTCCTACGGCGACGTGCTGGGGGCAGGCGAAGGCTGGGCGAAGTCGATTCTGTTCAACGAGCGCGTGCGCGATGAGTTCGCGACCTTCTTCCATCGTCCGCAGACCCTGGCGCTCGGCGTGTGCAACGGCTGTCAGATGATGTCCAACCTGCGCGAGCTGATCCCGGGCAGCGACCTGTGGCCGCGCTTTGTGCGCAACCAGTCTGACCGCTTTGAAGCGCGCTTCAGCCTGGTGGAAGTGACGCAAAGCCCGTCTCTGCTGCTGGAAGGCATGGTTGGCTCGCGGATGCCGATTGCCGTCTCCCACGGCGAAGGGCAGGTGGAAGTGCGCGACAGCGCGCATCTGGCCCAGCTGGAGAGCAAAGGCCTGGTGGCGCTGCGCTTCGTGGATAACTTCGGCAAAGTGACCGAAACCTATCCGGCGAACCCGAACGGTTCCCCGAACGGTATCACCGCCGTGACCAGCGAAAGCGGGCGCGCGACCATCATGATGCCGCACCCGGAACGCGTCTTCCGCACCGTAAGCAACTCCTGGCACCCGGAAAACTGGGGCGAAGACAGCCCGTGGATGCGTATCTTCCGCAACGCGCGTAAACAGCTGGGTTAATCTTCCCGAAGCGTGTCACGCGAACGTATCGGCCCCCTGCTCAGGCAGGGGGCTTTTTTTTATCTGTGACGGCCGGCACGCCAGGGTGTCGGGAATCACCGACAACCGGCATATTGCGGTGTCGTCAAAAGGCGACACTTAAGTTATTGATTTAAATGATGAGTAACTTGGGATACATTTGGTGTCGCTAATTGGCGACGCTATGGATAAAAAGTGTACTGTGCTGGGGTGGCTGGCTTTTATGGTTAAAGCCATATATATCAATGTGTTAATAAAATGTTTGGAAAGGTGGCATAGTTCATGCATAATAATAACCAGTGGCTCATTCACCTTCTTATGTCAGCCCCTTCGGGACGCGCTACATAAACTTCGAATGACGCACAAACAGGTGCCTGCCGTCCAACTCCTGATAATAGCCTGGCTTTATCAGACATCGGGCGAAACGTCGAGTAAGGCACCGCCTCATTCCTGAACAAAGCCAGGCCTTGCGCCTGGCTTTGTTGTTTCTGGGGCGCCGTGGCGACGGGTATCGCTTTTCTCCGGCGCGCTCCTCAGTTAGCATCGACCAGAGCTAATGATTGAGACCACACCTTTGAAGCGACTCTCTCTTTTTCCCCGTTCGCTGCGTCAGCTGGTGACGCTCTCCTTTGTGCTGATCCTGCTGCCGTTACTGGTGCTGGCCTGGCAGGCCTGGCAGAGCCTCAATGCCCTCAGCGCCCAGGCGGCGCATATCAACCGTACGACGCTGGTCGATGCCCGCCGCAGTGAGGCGATGATCAATGCCGCGCTGGAGATGGAACGCAGCTATCGCCAGTACTGCGTGCTGGACGATCCGACGCTGGCGCGCGTCTATCAAAACCAGCGGCAGCGCTACAGCCAGATGCTGGACGCGCACGCCGGCGTGTTGCCGGACGAAAAGCTCTGGCAGGCGCTGCGCCAGGATGTCAGCGATCTGGCGCAGCTGCAGTGTAACAACAGCGGCCCTGACGCCGAGGCAGCCGCCAGACTGGAAGTTTTCGCCAGTAATAACAGCGACATGGTCCAGGCGACCCGGGCGGTGGTCTATTCCCGCGGCCAGCAGCTGCAGCAGGAGATTGCCGAGCGCGGCCAGTTTTTCGGCTGGCAGGCGCTGGTGCTGTTTCTGCTGAGCCTGGCGCTGGTGCTGCTTTTCACCCGCATGATCATCGGCCCGGTGAAAGGTATCGAAAGAATGATCAATCAGCTGGGCGCAGGGAAGTCGCTGGACGACGCGGCATTGTTTACTGGCCCGCGCGAGCTGCGCTCGGTGGGCAAGCGCATCATCTGGCTCAGCGAGCGCCTGGCATGGCTGGAGTCGCAGCGGCATCAGTTTCTTCGCCATCTGTCGCATGAGCTTAAAACCCCGCTGGCCAGTATGCGTGAAGGCACCGAGCTGTTGGCCGACCGGGTCGCCGGACCGCTGACGCCGGAGCAGCAGGAGATCGTCGAGATCCTCGACAGCAGCAGCCGCAACCTGCAAAAGCTGATTGAACAGCTGCTGGACTACAACCGCAAACAGGCCGACGGCCCGGTAGCCCGGGAAGCAGTGGACCTGGTGGAGCTGGTGGAAAACGTCGTGGCGGCGCACAGTTTGCCTGCGCGGGCTAAACTGATGCATACCGAGCTGGCGCTGCGGGCGCGGCATTGTCTGGCGGAGCCTGCGTTATTGATAAGCGTAATGGATAATCTCTACTCCAATGCGGTGCACTATGGCGCTGAATCCGGTAACATTCGTATCCATAGCTACCGGCACGGAGAGCAGGTGCGTATTGATGTCGCCAACAGCGGCGAACCGATCCCGGCCGCGGAAAAGAATATGATTTTTGAGCCTTTTTACCAGGGAAGTCACCAGCGTAAGGGGGCCGTTAAAGGCAGTGGGCTGGGGTTAAGCATCGCCCGCGACTGCGTCCGTCAGATGCAAGGGGAGCTCAGTCTGGTTGACGCCCCCGCCGGGCAGGTCTGTTTTCGCATTACGCTTCCCTCAGCGCCGGAATAATCCAACTAATGAATCGATATCGGGGAACTATGTCCCAATTCCTGGCCTGGCGCCGTTCCCTTAGCGGATGGCTGCTCTCAGGCATTGCTTGTCTGACGCTGGCGGGGTGTTCCGCCGGCTTCTCGCCGCATAGTGCGGAAGGTGCCGCCGCCCCCGGGCAGGCGCAGCACCAGGTGGCCGATTTTGTCGCCGTGGACTGCGCTGATATCTGGGCGCACAGCAGCGATGCCAGCGACAAAAACCCCCTCTACTGGCTGCGGGGCATTGACTGCGCCGATCGTCTCGCGCCGGTGCAGGCGCGAGCGGAGGCGAAACGCCATACCGACGACAGCTGGCAGGACGCATTCCGCCGCGGCATTCTGCTTGCCGATGCCAAAATTACCCCTGACGAGCGCCGCGAGTTGGTGGCGCGTCTCGACACCTTCAGCCCGCAAATCGCCGTTCAGGTCCGCCCGCTATATCAGCTCTGGCGCGACGGGCAGACCCGTCAACTGCAGCTGGTGGAGGAGCGAGCCCGCTACGCGAAGCTTCAGCAGTCCAGCGATAGCGAGCTGGAGACGTTGCGCCAGCAGGAGCAGTCGCTGCGCCAGCAGCTGGAGCTGACCACCCGTAAGCTGGAGAATCTGACGGATATTGAACGCCAGCTCTCCAGCCGCAAGCCGGGCGGCAATTTCGGCAGCGAAAAAGTACCGGAGGTGATCCATGACGATCCGTAAACCGGCGCGTTTGCTGCTGGTGGATGACGATCCGGGGCTGCTGAAGCTGCTCGGCATGCGTCTGGTCAGCGAAGGCTATAGCGTGGTCACCGCCGAGAGCGGACCGGAAGCGCTGCGCGTGCTGGGACGTGAGAAAGTGGATCTGGTGATTAGCGATCTGCGGATGGATGAAATGGACGGCCTGCAGCTGTTCAGTGAGATCCAGAAGGGGCAGCCCGGCATGCCGGTGATCATTCTCACTGCCCATGGCTCGATCCCCGACGCGGTGGCGGCCACCCAGCAGGGCGTCTTCAGCTTCCTGACCAAGCCAGTTGATAAAGACGCCTTGTATAAAGCCATTGATGAGGCGCTGGAGCAGCGATCGCCAGCCACCGACGAAGCGTGGCGCCAGGCGATTGTCACCCGCAGCCCGCTGATGCTGCGCCTGCTCGAGCAGGCTGGGATGGTGGCGCAGTCCGACGTCAGCGTGCTGATTAACGGCCAGAGCGGGACCGGTAAGGAGATAGTCGCCCAGGCGATCCACAACGCCAGCCCGCGTCATGACAAGCCTTTCGTGGCGATTAACTGCGGCGCGCTGCCGGAACAGCTGCTCGAGTCCGAACTGTTCGGCCATGCTCGGGGCGCCTTTACCGGCGCGGTCAGCAACCGCGAAGGGTTATTCCAGGCCGCCGAAGGCGGCACGCTGTTTCTCGACGAGATCGGCGATATGCCTGTCGCCCTGCAGGTGAAGCTGCTCCGCGTCCTGCAGGAGCGTAAGGTTCGCCCGCTCGGCAGCAACCGCGATATCGAGATCAACGTGCGGATCATCTCCGCCACCCACCGCGACCTGCCGAAGGCGATGGCCCGCGGCGAGTTTCGCGAAGATCTGTTTTATCGCCTCAATGTGGTTAACCTGAAGATCCCGCCGCTCTCCGAACGCACGGAAGATATTCCGCTGTTGGCCAACCATCTGCTGCGTCAGTCCGCCGATCGCCATAAGCCGTTCGTGCGGGCATTTTCCAGCGATGCAATGAAGCGGCTGATGGCCGCCAAATGGCCGGGCAATGTGCGCCAGCTGGTGAACGTGATTGAGCAGTGCGTGGCCCTGACCTCGTCGCCGGTGATCGGCGATGCGCTGGTGGAACAGGCGCTGGAAGGCGAGAACACGGCGCTGCCGACCTTCGTGGAAGCGCGCAATCAGTTTGAGCTGAACTACCTGCGCAAGCTGCTGCAGATTACCAGGGGCAACGTCACCCACGCCGCGCGGATGGCTGGACGCAACCGCACCGAATTCTATAAGCTGCTGTCGCGCCATGAGCTCGACGCCAATGACTTTAAAGAGTAGCTCCGCAACATAGCGCAAGATATGATACGGTAAGCAACCGGTTACGCGACTAAGACAGGAACACCATGAAAAAGATTGATGCGATTATTAAACCTTTCAAACTGGATGACGTGCGTGAAGCGCTGGCCGAAGTCGGCATCACCGGGATGACGGTAACGGAAGTGAAAGGCTTTGGCCGCCAGAAAGGGCACACCGAACTCTACCGCGGCGCGGAGTATATGGTGGATTTTCTGCCGAAAGTGAAAATTGAAATCGTGGTGACCGACGATATCGTCGATACCTGTGTGGATACCATCATCCGTACCGCGCAGACCGGTAAAATCGGTGACGGCAAGATCTTTGTCTTCGACGTGGCGCGGGTCATTCGTATCCGTACCGGCGAAGAAGACGACGCGGCGATTTAACGCTCGCCGCTCGCTGCAGTATTGCCGGGTGGCGCTGCGCTTACCCGGCCTACAAATCCCCGCGGCGTCGGGGCTTACAGCACCTTATGCGGGCCGAAGCATTCGTAATGAATGTGGTCTTTATTGACCCCTAATTCTACCAGCTGCTTCGCTGCAAACTGCATAAACGCTACCGGGCCGCAGAGATAATACTGCATCTGCGGGTCGCGAATAGTTTCCGCCACCGCCGCTAAATCCATCAAACCTTCGCTATCAAAACGTCCTGCCTGACGGTCAGCCTCGCTCGGGTTGCGATACCAGACGTGAGCGGTAAACGCCGGCAGCGCCGCGCCGAGCGCCTGCACCTCATCGGCAAAGGCGTGGACCTCGCCATTTTCCGCCGCATGGAGCCAGTTCACCTGACCCTGATGATGGCTCTTCGCCAGCGCATCCAGCATCGCCAGCATCGGCGTTTGCCCAACGCCGCCGGAGATCAGGGTGACCGGCGTCTGCGGCTCAACATTAAGGAAGAAATCCCCCGCCGGGGCGGCCAGATAGACCACATCGCCTTCGCTGGCATGGTTATGCAGCCAGCTGGAAACCTGGCCGCCTTCCTCGCGTTTAACCGCGATGCGGTAGCCCTTACCGTCCGCTTTGCGGGTCAGGGAGTACTGGCGAATTTCCTGATATTCGAAGCCTTCCGGCTTCAGCCAGATGGCCAGATACTGCCCAGGCTGGTAATCGGCGACCGGCTGGCCGTCGACCGGCTCGAGCTCAAAGCTGGTGATAAGCTGGCTGCGCGGGGTTTTCTTCACGATGCGGAACGCGCGAGTCCCTTCCCAGCCGCCGGTTTTACTGGCGTTTTGCTGATAGATCTCGGCTTCGCGGCCGATAAAGACGTTCGCCAACACCCCGTAGGCTTTACCCCAGGCATCGAGCACTTCCTGGCCCGGACTGAACATTTCATCGAGGGTCGCCAGTAGATGGCTGCCAACAATATTGTACTGCTCCGGTTTGATCTGGAAGCTGGTGTGTTTCTGGGCGATCTTTTCCACCGCCGGCAGCAGGGCAGGCAGGTTATCGATATTGCTGGCGTAGGCGGCAATGGCGTTGAACAGCGCTTCTCGCTGGTCGCCATTGCGCTGGTTGCTCATATTGAAGATCTCTTTGAGCTCCGGGTTATGCGCGAACATCCGATCGTAGAAATGGGCGGTTAACTTTGGTCCAGTCTCTACCAGCAGAGGGATGGTGGCTTTGACCGTAGCGATGGTTTGAGCGTCGAGCATAGTGTGCTTCCTTGGGTGTTATCTTAATGATGTATTTTAAATGCATCTTAAGGAAATAACCCTGCGTTGTAAATGGTTCTTTAACACTTTCCGCCGTTGCAGTTACAACATGAAGAATTTGCATCACAATCCTGAAAAGAAATCCGTTGATACTGAGAGAGGCGTTATTGCTCAAAGCCTTGTGTCATGCGGAGCCAAACGTTTGCGTAAAATCCTTTGTCAAGACCTGTTATCACAGAATGATTCGGTTATACTGTGGGCCGTTGTCCAATCGGACCGCCTTTTTAGGCCGAAATTTTATTGTTAGCTGAGTCAGGAGATGCGGATGTTAAAGCGTGAAATGAACATTGCCGATTATGATGCCGAACTGTGGCAGGCTATGGAGCAGGAAAAAGTACGTCAGGAAGAGCACATCGAACTGATCGCCTCCGAAAACTACACCAGCCCGCGCGTAATGCAGGCGCAGGGCTCTCAGCTGACCAACAAATACGCTGAAGGATATCCGGGCAAGCGTTACTACGGCGGCTGCGAATACGTCGACGTGGTTGAGCAACTGGCTATCGACCGCGCGAAAGAGCTGTTCGGCGCTGACTATGCTAACGTCCAGCCGCACTCCGGCTCCCAGGCTAACTTTGCCGTCTACACCGCGCTGCTGCAGCCGGGCGACACCGTGCTCGGTATGAACCTGGCGCAGGGCGGCCACCTGACTCACGGCTCCCCGGTTAACTTCTCCGGCAAACTGTACAACATCATCCCTTACGGTATTGATGAGTCCGGCAAAATTGACTACGACGACATGGCGAAGCAGGCTCAGGAACACAAACCGAAGATGATCATCGGTGGTTTCTCCGCTTACTCCGGTATCGTTGACTGGGCAAAAATGCGTGAAATCGCTGACAGCATCGGCGCTTACCTGTTCGTCGATATGGCGCACGTGGCAGGCCTGATTGCCGCTGGCGTATACCCGAACCCGGTTCCGCATGCTCACGTCGTGACCACCACCACCCACAAAACCCTGGCGGGTCCGCGCGGCGGCCTGATCCTGGCGAAAGGCGGTAGCGAAGAGCTGTATAAGAAGCTGAACTCTGCGGTATTCCCAAGCGCGCAGGGCGGCCCGCTGATGCACGTTATCGCGGCGAAAGCGGTGGCGCTGAAAGAAGCGATGGAGCCAGAGTTTAAAGTTTACCAGCAGCAGGTTGCGAAAAACGCCAAAGCAATGGTGGAAGTGTTCCTGAACCGCGGCTACAAAGTGGTGTCTGGCGGTACTGAGAACCATCTGTTCCTGCTGGACCTGGTGGATAAAAACCTGACCGGTAAAGAAGCTGACGCCGCCCTGGGCCGCGCCAACATCACCGTCAACAAAAACAGCGTGCCGAACGATCCGAAGAGCCCGTTTGTGACCTCCGGTATCCGCATCGGTTCTCCGGCTGTGACTCGTCGCGGCTTTAAAGAAGCGGAAGTCAAAGAGCTGGCTGGCTGGATGTGTGACGTGCTGGACAATATCAATGACGACGCGGTCATTGAGCGCGTGAAAGGCAAAGTGCTGGATATCTGCGCCCGCTTCCCGGTTTACGCGTAAGCGTTAGCGTTGACATCAAAAAGGCCGCGTTTGCGGCCTTTTTTGCATCTGCAGATTAGCGACGGTCGAGGGAGATTGCCCCGGGGCCGGTGATTGCCAGCAGCAGGAAGGCACCGGCGATGCTGACGTTTTTCCAGAAGTTAATCATGTTCGGCAATACCGCATCGCCAGTCATATCCCAGTAGTGATGGCCAATCACCGCCGTGCCCAGGGTGTAGAAAATAAAGATGACCGCCAGCGGGCGGGTGAAAAAGCCTAGCACAATTAAAATCGCGGCAGGCACTTCCATAATGACGGCGATAATCGCCGCCAGGGTCGGCATCGGCGCGCCGGAGGCGGCCATGTATTGCACCGTACCGCTAAAGCCCAGCAGTTTGGGGTAGCCAAAAAGTAGAAACAGAACCACCACGGCGATGCGGGCGATGAGCAGTAGCAGAGAGCGGGATGCGCCAAAATCAAAATAGCGGAGTGTGTTCATAATCAGCTCGTTATGAGAGACGTGTGATTTAAACGTAATACACAAAGTTGCCAGCCGCCATAGCAGGAAAATAATAATGTCGCGCTTCGTTTCATCAGGATTTCGCCGTATCGTTGGTCGCACTTTGATGCCCGGTTATCGGATTTTAGTTAATACAACCGGTGACGGAGTGGGGAGTGCTCCGTGATGCGCGTCACGATTTAAAGACAAATGTACTCAACTTCCATATAGAGAGTGAGACACAGGTTTACTCACGATGGGGTTTATCGCCAGACTATCGCCACCATTCGGGAGGAAATCATGGTCTTGCACTCCACGCGCTGGCTGGCGCTCAGTTATTTCACTTACTTTTTTAGCTACGGTATTTTTCTGCCCTTCTGGAGCGTCTGGCTGGCCGGCAACGGGCTGACCCCGGAAACCATCGGCATTTTGCTTGGCGCCGGTCTGGTGGCCCGTTTTCTCGGCAGCCTGCTGATCGCCCCGCGGGTGAGCGACCCCTCCCGGCTGATCGCCGCGCTGCGCGTGCTGGCGCTGTTAACCTTGCTCTTCGCGCTGGCCTTCTGGGCCGGCAGCCACGTGGCATGGCTGCTGGCGATTATCATCGGCTTCAACCTGTTCTTTTCACCGCTGGTGCCGCTGACGGATGCTCTGGCCAATACCTGGCAAAAGCAGATCACCATGGACTATGGCCGGGTGCGGCTATGGGGCTCCATCGCCTTTGTGATTGGTTCGGCGCTGACCGGTAAGCTGGTGAGCCTGTTCGATTACCGGGCGATCCTGCTGATGCTAAGCCTGGGCGTCGCCTCGATGCTGCTCGGCATGTTGCTTAAGCCGTCGGTGATGCCTCAGGGGGCGTCGCGCCAGCAGCAGGGGGCCGGAATGGCGGCCTGGCTGACGCTGGTGCGCCAAAGCTGGCGCTTTCTCGCCTGCGTTTGTCTGCTGCAGGGGGCGCACGCCGCCTACTATGGCTTTAGCGCCATCTACTGGCAGCAGGCCGGCTATTCTGCCTCGGCGGTCGGTTATCTGTGGTCGTTAGGTGTGGTGGCGGAAGTGGTGATCTTCGCGCTAAGTAAAAAGGTGTTCCGCCGCTTTAGCGCGCGGGATCTGCTGCTGCTCTCTGCCCTGTGCGGGCTGGTTCGCTGGACGCTGATGGGCTGGACCACAGCGCTGCCGGGGCTTATCCTCGCGCAGATCCTTCACTGCGGGACCTTTACGGTGTGTCATCTGGCGGCGATGCGCTATATCGCCGCCCGCCAGGGCAGCGAAGTGATCCGCCTGCAGGCCGTCTACTCCGCGGTGGCGATGGGCGGGAGTATTGCCATCATGACCGTCTTCGCCGGTTTCCTCTATCAGCACCTGCACCAGGGCGTATTCTGGGTGATGGCCCTGCTGACGCTCCCGGCGATGGCTATACGGCCAAAAGCGGTGGCGGCCTAGTCCTCGAGCATCGCGCAGATATGCTGCTGCTGGCGTTCGGTGAAGCAGTTCTCCGCGTGGATCAGCGGCGGTGAAAACAGCGGCAGCGCCGTCGCATAGGGAGTGACGATAAGCGTCACCCCTTTGGGCGCGCCTTCCTTCTGAAAGCGCTCTACGCTCTGGTATTTGATATTCAGCGGCAGCAGCGTCAGTTCGCGCAGCTGCTGCTCCAGGGCCGCTTCCATATCCGGATTATCATCGGTCAGCAGCAGAACCTGCTTCTCATGCAGGTCGCTTTTCTGCATCAGCCAGGCGCCAAAGATCACCGCGATTAAGCTGGTCTCTTCCTCATTAAAACGGACGTGCCAGGCCTCCTCGAATTCGCTCAATGCCGCCTGGGTGGTGCGTAGTAAACGAGGATAGAGCCGGCTCACTTCCTCCGTGAGCGTGCTGTCGATGCCGATGGCAAACACGCTGCGGATCAATGCCTGCGACAAGTGAATATAAAGCTGGTCGCTCAGCCCCTGCTCGTCACTGAACGACCTGCCGGCGAGCATCTGAAAGCGGTGGATCAGGCCGGAAATAGCCAGCCGCAGGCGTCGATCCTGCGGGTGACCATCGCGAAGCGGATCGGGGGTTTTGAGCATCATAAACAGCAGCGAGAGGAAAAAAGGCTCTCCGACATGCGGCGGAGCGCCGACCCGGCGCTGCCAGTGGCGGACAATCTCCTGCGCCAGAGTGAACTCGGCGGCGGTCTGCGCCCAGCGTTGCTGTTCATCATTGAAGTCGGGTGAATAGCCCCGGTGATGCTCAAGCAGGCAGTACTGCAGGTACAGGCGCAGAAACTGGACGTCCCGGCAGTCGAACTGGCGATTGAGCGCTCGCGCGCAACGGTTCACCAGCGCCTGCAGGTTGGTATCATCGTACAAGGTACGGGCGATGCCTTCCTGTTTAAGCTGCGTTTTCAGCGCCGGGGTAAAATGATGGTTAACGAACTGCGGGCACAGGCGCAGCCCCCGCCGCAGCGCATGCAGCAGGCATAAACGTTGGTCGAGCGCGGCGCCTTCAATCCGATAGCTGCCGTCCACCTGTGACCGAAGGGTCAGGCGGTGGTAACGCTGAATTTCGCGTCCGGTCTCCTCGATATCCTGCCGGGCCGTGGTCTCATCAACGAGGTTGATTCTGCCAAGCCGTTCAGTCGTTACCGACTGTCCGGGCAGATAAAACATCAGGAGCACCTGGCTACGGCGCTGTGGACTGGAAAGCGCAGATGGTGGTTCAATGACGGTCATCATCTGGTAAGTTCCAGTTAGGGTTTCCGCTAAGGATAGACAATGACGGCGGCGGGGGCAGGGAAGTGCGCCCGCTTTAGCTCAGGATTGCTGGCGAAGTTCACAGAATTTTTCACGTGAGGAACAGATGAACAGAGTGAAACAATGCACCAGCGCGGCGTTTTTCATGGTTTTATCATGGACAGCCGCTGCGCATCCGCATAGCTTCATCAGTTTGCAGAGCGAGCCGGTGGTCAAAGACGGCCTGCTGAGCGCCTTTAAAATGCGCTGGACAATGGATGAAATAACCTCCTCGGATCTGCTTTACGACGCCGGAAACGCTAAACCGGGCAGCGAAGTATGGAAAAAACTGGCGGCGGAGGTGATGGCCAACGTGCTCGGCCAGCACTATTTCAGCGAGCTGTGGCACAACGGCCAGCGGGTGAAATTTGACAATCGCCCCGACGGCTACGGTCTTGAGCGCGACGGCCTGCAGGCGGTACTGACCTTCACCCTGCCGCTGGCGACGCCGCAACCCGTTGCCGGGCAGACATTTACCTTTTCCACTTTCGATCCGACCTACTATGTCGATATGTTTTATGACAAAGATAGCGATTTTTCCCTGCCCGCCGCGCTGCAGGCCGTCTGTAAGGCAACGGTGATGACGCCAAAACCGAATGACAAAATGCTCTCATACGCCCAGTCGCTGGATAAAGCGGATGCGCCGCCTGAGGATATGGCGCTGGGCAGCTATTTTGCCCAGAAGGTGACGCTGACATGTCAGTAATTTTTACCCCGCGCACGCGCACTTCGCGCTGGAAAGCGCTGTGGCCGCTGGCGCTGCTGCTGGCCGTGAGCGTAACGGGCGGCATCTGGCTGTGGCTGGCCTGGCCGCAGGTGCTGATGCAGAGCGCGGTCTGGCAGCGCGCGCTCAATCTGGAGCTCAGCCGCCTGCTGCAGGCGGTGGCGGAGAACCCGGCTGCGGCGGGGCTGTCGCTGCTTGGATTCAGCTTCGTTTACGGGGTGCTGCATGCCTTAGGGCCCGGCCACGGCAAAATTGTCATTACGACCTGGCTTGCCACCCATCCCTCAAAGCTGAAATCGAGTATTAACCTGACGCTGGCCGCCTCTTTGTTGCAGGGGCTGGTGGCTATCGCGCTGGTGGTGGTGGTGCTGGCGCTACTGCAGCTGCCAGCGCGCCAGCTGCATCTCAGCAGTTTCTGGCTGGAGAAGGGCAGCTATTTGCTGGTGGGCGCGTTAGGTCTGCTGCTCTGCTGGCGGGCGCTGAAAAAGCTGCGTCTGCTGCTGAGCCGGCCAACGTTTACCGCGTTCACCCCGCATCATGTTCATAACGAACACTGCGGCTGCGGGCATCAGCATTTCCCGGCCCCGGAGCAGCTGCAGGCCGGCGACGACTGGCGGGCTCGCACCGTGATTGTCCTGTCGATGGGCATGCGTCCCTGCTCGGGGGCGATCATGGTCCTGCTGTTCAGCAAAGTGATCGGGGTGTTCAGCTGGGGGATGGCGGCGGCGCTGGCGATGGCGGCAGGGACCTCATTGACTATCACGGCGCTGGCGCTGCTGGTGCACAGTTTTCGCCAGCTGGCGGTGAAGCTGGGTCAGCATCAGGCACCGCCGCTGTGGCGCCAGGTAGGCTGGCTGACGCTGGCGCTGGCCGGCGGCGTCATTTTGCTCGCGGCGGCAGGCGTGATGTGGTTCAGCGCCGTCCCGGCCGGCGGCGGGATCCGTCCGTTTTAGCCAGGCGTCGGGCGCAAATCCGAAAGTGGGCGCCGGCGCTTGCCGCTGACGCGGCGATGCTCTAGTTTTCCGCTTTTCGGCGGATGACAAGGAGTCGCTATGGCCGCAAATATCGTTTCTCCCGCGCAGAACGGGCGGTTCTATTATGGCTGCGCCGGCGCCGCCGGGCTGCTGGCGGGCCTGGCGATCGTCTTCTGGTTTCCAGCCCTGGCCAGCTGGTGGCCGTCCGATCTGGTGCGCGTCTACCACGCCATGCCGTATGTTATGCGATTCGGGGTGACGAGTGTCGCGGATATCCCGCTGGTGGCCTACGCCACCCTGACGCTGTCAGGCTTCGTGCTGGCCTTTTGCCATCCCGGACACAGTAAACTGCCCATCGTCGCCTGGGCTGTGCATAACCAACCCTCGCCGCGGGAGATGGTCGACTGGATCCTGCGCAGCTGGGCGTTGCAGTTGGGTTTTCTGGTGATCATTTTCTGGCGTTTCGCGTTTATGAGTAAGCTAAGCAGCGACAGGCTAATGCAGATTGCGGGCATCTGTAACGACGTTTGCTATCTGGCCACGCTGGTGCTGGCAGCAATACTGCTGCGCGACGGCTGGCGCGGCGTTAAAGGCGTTGCCGCACCGGCAGGCAATATTCGCATTCCGCTGATCGTTGCCCTGAGTTTTTATCTGCCGTTTCAGCTGGTATGGATTTTACTCAGTGCGCAGCAGTATGAGCTGCCGCTGTGGGGATGGCTGCTGCTGGTTCCGGCGATGGTGGGCGTGCTGCTCGCTCGCCTGGCGACGGTAGGAATAGCGCTGTGTTTCCGGTGCTGGCTGGGGCCGCAGGGCTGCCTGCGCTGGCGCGGACCGCTGGCTTTATTTAGCGGCCTGACGGTGCTCTGTATTGGCGGTAATGCGGTGATTCGCCAGATCCTGAGGATGCTGTCATGACATAAAAAAAGGAAGCCGCGGCTTCCTTTTTGACATCAGTAAGAGATTAACGCTTCAGCGCATCGCTCAGCTGCTCGCGCATGTTCGCCAGCATCGCTTTTACCACGCGCGGGTTACCGGCAACGATGTTGCCCGTCAGCATATAGTTATGACCGCCGGTGAAGTCGCACACGATAGCGCCTGCTTCACGAGCGATCAGCTCGCCTGCGGCGAAATCCCATGGTTTCAGGGCGATTTCAAAGTAACCGTCAACGCGGCCGGCGGCAACGTAGGCCAGATCCAGTGCGGCGGAGCCGGTACGGCGGAAATCGGCGCATTCGGTGAACATGTTGCCGAGAATATTCATGTAAGTGGTGGCGTGCTGCTTCGCCTTGAACGGGAAGCCGGTCGCGATGATGGTGCCGTCGAGGTCGCGAGCGTTGCTGCCGCGCAGACGGTAGCCGTTCAGCTGCGCGCCCTGGCCGCGGGTCGCGGTGAACAGTTCGTTACGCATCGGATCGTAAACCACCGCGACTTCAGTACGGCCTTTGATGCGTACGGCGATGGAAACAGAGAAGTGCGGCAGACGTTTAACGAAGTTGGTGGTGCCATCCAGTGGATCGATAACCCATTGAACATCCTGCTCTTCACCAGCGTGTTCACCGCTTTCTTCGGTGATAATGGTGTGCTGCGGGTAAGATTTGCGAATGGTTTCGATAATAATCGCTTCGGCGGCTTTATCGACGTTGGTCACAAAATCATTGCTGCCTTTCTGGCTGGTTTCTACGGTGTCTGGCGTTTCGTAGTGTTTGGCAATTAAATTACCCGCCTTGCGCGCGGCGCGCACGGCGATGTTCAGCATCGGATGCATCGGTCTCTCTCACTGGATGTTAAAGAACGGGAAAAAACGGCGCATATAATAACAGCGAAATCTGCTTATGTCTCCGTTTTATGGTAGCATGCCCGAATAATCTTTAGCCGAAGAACCATAATGCTGCAAAATATTCGAATCGTACTGGTAGAAACTTCCCACACCGGCAATATGGGCTCCGTTGCCCGCGCGATGAAAACCATGGGCTTAACCAACCTGTGGCTGGTCAATCCGCTGGTGAAGCCTGATTCCCAGGCCATTGCTCTGGCTGCGGGCGCCAGCGACGTCATTGGCAACGCGCAGATCGTCGATACCCTTGATGAAGCGCTGGCGGGCTGTAGCCTGGTGGTTGGCACCAGCGCGCGCTCCCGCACGCTGCCGTGGCCGATGCTCGACCCGCGCGAATGCGGTCTGAAAAGCATCGCCGAAGGCCAGCATGCGCCGGTGGCGCTGGTGTTTGGCCGCGAGCGCGTTGGCCTGACTAACGATGAACTGCAGAAGTGTCACTACCATGTGGCCATCGCCGCCAACCCGGAGTACAGCTCGCTGAACCTGGCGATGGCGGTGCAGGTTATCGCCTATGAAGTGCGGATGGCCTGGCTGGCGGCGCAGGAGCAAGCGCAGCCGGCGGTTGAACATGAAGAGGCGCCGTACCCGCTGGTGGACGATCTCGAGCGATTCTACGACCATCTTGAGCAGACGCTGCTGGCGACGGGCTTTATCCGCCCGAATCATCCGGGGCAGGTGATGAACAAGCTGCGTCGTCTGTTCACCCGCGCACGTCCGGAAAGCCAGGAGCTGAACATCCTGCGCGGCATGCTGGCGTCTATTGAGCAGCAGAATAAAGGTAAGTAAGAGCGTTAACGCCGGATGGCGCTTCGCTTATCCGGCCTACGAATCTACATCTCTGTTGTAGCCCGGGCGAGGCCTTTGGCCGACCCCGGGAGCGGCTCGAAATTAATAACGGCACGGAAAGCCAAATACCTGACTAAAACAGTCAAGTAAATAGTTGACCAAATTACTCGGGAATGTCAGACTTGGCCCTGCTATGCAATACCCATATTAATAAAAAGCCCGGCCAGGGGCGAGTTTGAGGTTAAGTAAGACATGAGACTGACATCTAAAGGGCGTTATGCCGTGACCGCGATGCTTGACGTTGCGCTCAACTCTGAAACGGGCCCGGTGCCGTTGGCAGATATTTCAGAGCGTCAGGGAATTTCGCTTTCCTATCTGGAACAGCTGTTCTCTCGCCTGCGTAAAAATGGCCTGGTTTCCAGCGTTCGTGGCCCAGGCGGTGGTTATCTGTTAGGTAAAGATGCCGGCAGTATCGCCGTCGGCGAAGTCATCAGCGCCGTGGACGAATCCGTTGATGCCACCCGTTGCCAGGGCAAGGGCGGCTGTCAGGGCGGCGATAAATGCCTGACTCACGCGCTGTGGCGCGATCTGAGCGAGCGCCTGACCGGCTTCCTGAACAATATCACCCTCGGAGAACTGGTGAATAACCAGGAGATCCTCGATGTTTCCGGTCGTCAGCATCAGCACGAAACCCAGCGCAATGCGCGCACCCAGGACGCGATCGACGTTAAACTGCGCGCCTGAGTGACCCGTCCCGTTTCGGGCTGCGGCTGACAGGGCGAGGCAGCGCGAAACGGCGGGACAACGATTATAAAGAGCTTTCAGAATCAGGCCGGGATGCTCCGACATTCCGTGTACTCGGTCGTACATCAAGCCGGTTGCCTGATTCCTTGCATTGAGTGATGTACGGAGTTTAAGAGCAATGAAATTACCGATTTACCTCGATTACTCCGCAACCACGCCGGTGGACCCGCGTGTTGCCGAGAAAATGATGCAGTTCCTGACCATGGACGGGACCTTTGGTAACCCGGCCTCTCGTTCCCACCGTTTTGGCTGGCAGGCTGAAGAGGCGGTTGATATCGCCCGCAATCAGATTGCCGAGCTGGTCGGTGCCGACCCGCGCGAAATCGTCTTTACCTCTGGTGCGACTGAATCCGACAACCTGGCGATCAAGGGTGCTGCCAACTTTTATCAGAAAAAAGGCAAGCACATCATCACCAGCAAAACCGAGCATAAAGCGGTTCTGGATACCTGCCGTCAGCTGGAGCGCGAAGGCTTCGAAGTGACCTACCTGGCGCCGCAGAGCAACGGGATTATCGATCTGAAAGAGCTGGAAGCGGCGATGCGTGACGATACCATCCTGGTTTCCATCATGCATGTGAATAACGAAATCGGCGTGGTGCAGGATATCGCTACCATCGGCGAGATGTGTCGCGCCCGCGGTATCATTTACCACGTAGACGCCACCCAGAGCGTGGGCAAGCTGCCTATCGATCTCAGCCAGCTGAAAGTGGACCTGATGTCCTTCTCCGGTCACAAAATCTACGGTCCGAAAGGCATCGGCGCGCTGTACGTGCGTCGTAAGCCGCGCATTCGTATCGAAGCGCAAATCCACGGCGGCGGCCACGAGCGCGGTATGCGTTCCGGTACTCTGCCTGTTCACCAGATCGTCGGCATGGGTGAAGCTTACCGTATCGCCAAAGAAGAGATGGAAAGCGAGATGGCGCGTCTGCGCACGCTGCGCAACCGTCTGTGGAACGGCGTGAAGGATATGGAAGAAGTGTACCTCAACGGCGACCTTGAGCAGGGCGCGCCGAACATTCTTAACGTCAGCTTCAACTATGTTGAAGGCGAGTCGCTGATTATGGCGCTGAAAGACCTGGCGGTTTCCTCCGGTTCAGCCTGTACTTCCGCGAGCCTTGAGCCATCCTACGTGCTGCGCGCGTTAGGCATGACTGATGAACTGGCGCACAGTTCTATTCGTTTCTCTTTAGGTCGTTTCACTACCGAAGAAGAGATTGACTACGCCATCAACCTGATTCGTAAATCCATTGGCCGTCTGCGCGAGCTTTCTCCACTGTGGGAAATGTTCAAACAGGGCGTGGATCTGAACAGTATTGAATGGTCACATCACTAATTCGGCACCAATAAGGAGAATTCATCATGGCATACAGCGAAAAAGTTATCGATCATTACGAGAACCCGCGCAACGTCGGCTCTTTTGACAACAGCGACGAGAACGTCGGCAGCGGCATGGTCGGCGCGCCGGCCTGCGGCGACGTGATGAAGTTGCAGATTAAAGTCAACAATGAAGGTATCATTGAAGACGCGCGCTTCAAGACCTACGGCTGTGGTTCTGCTATCGCTTCCAGCTCCCTGGTCACCGAGTGGGTGAAGGGTAAATCCCTGGACGAAGCGCAGGCGATCAAGAACACCGATATCGCCGATGAACTGGAACTGCCGCCGGTGAAAATTCACTGCTCTATTCTGGCGGAAGACGCGATTAAAGCCGCGATTGCGGATTACAAAAGCAAACGTGAAGCAAAATAATTAGTTGAGGTTTTGTTATGTCGATTACTCTTAGCGACAGTGCAGCAGCGCGAGTCAATGCCTTCCTGGCAAACCGCGGAAAAGGGTTTGGCCTGCGCCTGGGCGTGAGAACCTCCGGCTGCTCAGGTATGGCCTATGTACTGGAGTT
Source organism: Klebsiella sp. 2-CIP_Kleb. (assembly GCF_050378715.1). NCBI lineage: Bacteria > Pseudomonadati > Pseudomonadota > Gammaproteobacteria > Enterobacterales > Enterobacteriaceae > Klebsiella > Klebsiella sp. 2-CIP_Kleb. Next base: position 1,593,353 of record NZ_JBNRLG010000001.1, on the reverse strand, counting down.
TGTTGACGAGCCGGCGGCTGAAGACACCGTGTTTGAAGACAAAGGCGTGAAGGTCGTGATCGACGGCAAAAGTCTGCAATTCCTCGACGGCACGCAGCTGGACTTCGTCAAAGAAGGCCTTAACGAAGGGTTTAAGTTCACCAACCCGAACGTCAAAGATGAGTGCGGCTGCGGCGAAAGCTTTAACGTATAATCGGTACACCCCAACCCCACCGCGGTCACGCCGCGCGTGGGGTTTTCGTTTAGATGCATGACCCTGAGGTTACTATGGACTATTTCACCCTCTTCGGGTTACCAGCCAGCTATACCCTCTCGCTTGAACAACTGGCTGTCCGGTATCAGGATCTGCAGCGCCAGTACCATCCGGATAAATTTGCCAGCGCGCCCGCTGCGGAGCAGCTTGCGGCGGTTCAGTATTCCGCCACCATTAACCAGGCCTGGCAGACGCTGCGCCATCCCCTGACCCGCGCAGAATACCTCCTCTCGCTGCATGGCTTCGATCTGGCCAGCGAGCAGCATACCGTTCGCGATACCGCGTTCCTGATGGAACAGCTGGAACTGCGCGAAGAGTTGGATGAGATCGGCCAGGCGAAAGACGAAGCGCGGCTGGAAAGCTTTATCAAACGAGTGAAAGCGCTGTTTGATACCCGCCATCAGCTGATGGTTGACCAATTGCATAATGAGAGCTGGGAGGCGGCGGCGGACACGGTGCGTAAGCTCCGTTTCCTCGATAAACTGCGCAGCAGTGCTGAAGAACTCGAAGAAAAACTGCTCGATTTTTAATTTTCGGAAGCAATTATGGCCTTATTACAAATTAGTGAGCCCGGCCTGAGCGCCGCGCCGCACCAGCGTCGTCTGGCGGCCGGTATCGACCTGGGCACCACCAATTCTCTGGTGGCTACCGTGCGTAGCGGCCAGGCCGAGACTCTGCCCGATCATCAAGGCCGCTATCTGCTGCCGTCGGTGGTGAACTACCACGCATCGGGGCTGACCGTCGGCTATGACGCCCGGCTGAACGCCGCCCAGGATCCCGCCAACACCATCAGCTCCGTGAAACGGATGATGGGGCGCTCCCTCGCCGATATCCAACATCGCTATCCGCATCTGCCGTATCAGCTGCAGGCCAGTGAAAACGGCCTGCCGATGATCCAGACCGCCGGCGGCCTGCTGAACCCGATTCGCGTCTCCGCCGATATTCTGAAAGCGCTGGCTGCCCGGGCCACTGAAGCGCTGGCCGGCGAGCTCGACGGCGTGGTGATCACCGTTCCCGCTTATTTTGATGACGCCCAGCGTCAGGGGACCAAAGACGCGGCGCGTCTGGCGGGTCTGCACGTGCTGCGCCTGCTTAATGAACCGACCGCGGCGGCTATCGCCTATGGCCTTGATTCCGGCCAGGAAGGGGTGATTGCGGTCTACGATCTCGGCGGCGGCACCTTCGATATCTCTATTCTGCGCTTAAGCCGCGGGGTGTTTGAAGTGCTGGCTACCGGCGGCGATTCCGCTCTCGGCGGCGATGACTTCGATCATCTGCTGGCGGACTACCTGCGCGAGCAGGCAGGCTTCAGCGACCGTAGCGACAACCGCCTGCAGCGTGAGCTGCTGGATGCCGCCATCGCGGCGAAAATTGCCCTTAGCGATGCCGAGGTGGCGCACGTTGAGGTCGGCGGCTGGCAGGGCGATATCACTCGCAGCCAGTTTAACGATCTGATCGCCCCGCTGGTAAAACGCACGTTAATGGCCTGCCGCCGGGCGTTGAAAGACGCTGGCGTTGAGGCGCAAGAGGTGCTGGAAGTGGTGATGGTCGGCGGTTCGACCCGCGTGCCGCTGGTGCGCGAGCGCGTAGGCGAATTCTTCGGCCGCACTCCGCTGACCGCCATTGACCCGGACAAAGTCGTCGCCATTGGCGCGGCGATCCAGGCCGATATTCTGGTCGGCAACAAGCCGGACAGCGAACTGCTGCTGCTCGACGTTATCCCGCTGTCGTTAGGGCTGGAAACCATGGGCGGTCTGGTGGAGAAAGTGATCCCGCGTAATACCACCATTCCGGTGGCCCGCGCCCAGGAGTTCACCACCTTCAAAGATGGCCAGACGGCGATGTCCATTCATGTGATGCAGGGCGAGCGTGAGCTGGTGCAGGATTGCCGTTCGCTGGCGCGCTTTGCGCTGCGCGGTATCCCGGCGCTGCCGGCGGGCGGGGCGCATATTCGCGTCACCTTCCAGGTGGATGCCGATGGCCTGCTGAGCGTCACGGCGATGGAAAAATCGACCGGCGTGGAAGCCTCTATTCAGGTGAAACCGTCTTACGGTCTGACCGATGGCGAAATCGCCACCATGATTAAAGATTCGATGAGCTACGCCGAACAGGATATTCAGGCGCGCATGCTGGCTGAACAGAAAGTAGAAGCCGCACGCGTCCTGGAAAGCCTGACAAGCGCGCTGGCCGCCGACGCCGCGCTGTTAAGCGCCGCGGAGCGTCAGGCTATCGATGCTGCTGCGGAGCAGGTACGCGCCGCCGCGGCAGGCGACGACGCCGACGCCATTAAAGAAGCGATTAAAAATATCGACACACAAACCCAGGAATTCGCCGCCCGCCGTATGGATCAGTCGGTCCGTATCGCGCTGAAAGGCCAATCCGTGGACGAGGTTTAAAATGCCAAAAATTGTATTTCTGCCCCACCAGGACCTGTGTCCGGATGGCATCGTTGTGGAAGCTGAGACCGGTGAGACTATTCTGGATGCGGCGCTGCGTAGCGGCATCGAGATTGAACACGCTTGCGAAAAATCCTGTGCCTGCACCACCTGCCACTGCATCGTGCGTGAAGGCTTTGACTCGCTGGCGGAAAGTACCGAAGATGAAGACGATATGCTGGATAAAGCCTGGGGACTGGAGCCTGACAGCCGCCTGAGCTGCCAGGCGCGCGTCACCGACGAAGATCTGGTCGTTGAGATCCCGCGTTACACCATCAACCACGCACGCGAGCACTAATATGGCACTGAAATGGACCGACAGTCGTGAAATCGGCGAAGCGCTGTATGACGCTTACCCTGACCTCGACCCAAAAACCGTTCGCTTTACCGACATGCATCAGTGGATTTGCGATCTGGAAGAGTTTGATGATGATCCGAACGCATCCAATGAAAAAATTCTCGAGGCGATTCTGTTAGTCTGGTTAGACGAAGCCGAATAATTTTCGCGTCATGATTTATGCGGCGGTATAAAGTCGGATGAATCATCGAGCGAGAGAACGTTACGGGCTGCCATACGGTGGCCCGTTTGCTAAGAAGGATAATGATAATGACCGAAGCCATGAAGATTACGCTTTCCACTCAGCCAGCCGATGCGCGCTGGGGAGAGAAGGCGTCTTACAGCATTAATAATGATGGCATTGCCCTGCATCTCAACGGTAAAGACGACCTGGGCTTGATTCAGCGCGCGGCGCGTAAAATTGACGGCATGGGCATCAAGCATGTCGCGTTAAGCGGCAAAGGCTGGAACACCGACCGCGCGTGGGCGTTCTGGGCGGGCTATAAAGGCCCGAAAGGCACCCGAAAAGTTGAATGGCCGACCCTGGACGATGTGCAGAAAAGCGAGCTGGATAACCGTCTGACCATTATTGACTGGGTGCGCGACACCATCAATGCGCCGGCGGAAGAGCTGGGCCCGGAACAGCTGGCGCAGCGCGCCGTCGACCTGCTGTGCAGCGTGGCGGGCGAAAAGATGAGCTATCGCATCACCAAAGGCGAAGATCTGCGTGAGCAGGGCTATCTCGGCCTGCACACCGTCGGCCGCGGCTCCGAGCGTCCGCCGGTTCTGCTGGCGCTGGACTATAACCCGACCGGCGATAAAGAAGCCCCGGTATACGCCTGTCTGGTAGGTAAAGGCATCACCTTTGATTCCGGCGGCTACAGCATCAAACAGAGCGCCTTTATGGATTCAATGAAGTCTGATATGGGCGGCGCGGCGACTGTCACCGGCGCTCTGGCTTTCGCCATTACCCGCGGGCTGAATAAGCGCGTGAAGCTCTATCTGTGCTGCGCCGACAACCTGATCAGCGGCAACGCTTTCAAACTGGGCGATATTATTCATTATCGCAACGGCAAAACCGTCGAAGTGATGAACACCGACGCCGAAGGTCGTCTGGTGCTGGCGGATGGCCTGATTGACGCTTCGGCGCAGAAGCCTGAGCTGATCGTCGATGCCGCCACCCTGACCGGCGCGGCGAAAACCGCCCTCGGCAACGACTACCACGCGCTGTTCAGCTTTGACGATGCGCTGGCGAATCGCCTGCTGGCGAGCGCCCAGGCGGAAAATGAAGCGTTCTGGCGTCTGCCGCTGGCCGAATTCCACCGTAATCAGCTGCCGTCTAACTTCGCGGAACTGAACAATACCGGCAGCGCCGCCTATCCGGCCGGCGCCAGCACCGCGGCGGGCTTCCTGTCCCACTTCGTGGAAAACTACCACCAGGGCTGGCTGCATATCGACTGTTCGGCAACCTACCGCAAATCGGCCGTTGAGCAGTGGTCGGCGGGCGCGACGGGGCTTGGCGTACGTACTATCGCCAATCTGCTGACGGCTGAGTAATGGCCTTGCCGGGTAGCGCTACGCTTACCCGGCCTGGAAAATCCGCAGGCCCGTGCGGACGTCGCGCCGCCGGGCGATTTTTGAAGTAGCCAAACTATGTCCGAAACCAAAAACGAATTAGAAACCCTGCTGGAAAAAGCGGCTACCGAGCCCGCTCATCGTCCGGCATTTTTCAGCGCGCTGCTTGAGGCCACCGTCTGGGTACCGGGCAGCGCAGCCGATGGCGAGCAGATTGTCGAAGATAGCGCGCTGGATCTGCAGCACTGGGAAAAAGATGACGGCACGTCGGTCATTCCGTTCTTCACTTCGCTGGAGGCTCTGCAGCAGGCGGTGGAAGACGAACAGGCTTTCGTGATGATGCCGGCCCGCACGCTGATGGCGATGACTCTCGGCGAATCGCTGTTCCTCAACCCGAAGCTGCCGAGCGGTAAAGAATTCACCCCGCGGGAAATCAGCCATCTGCTCGGGGAAGAGGGCAGCCCGCTCAGCACCCAGACGGTGCTGGAGGGGGGCGAAGCGCTGCTGCTGTCTGAAGTCGCCGAGCCGCCGGCGCAGATGGTGGATTCGCTGACCACGCTGTTCAAAACGCTGAAAACCGTCAAGCGGGCGTTCCTGTGCTCGATCAAAGAGCACGCCGACGCGCCTGCTAATCTGCTTATCGGCATTGAAGCGGAAGGGGATATCGAGTCCATTATTCAGACCACCGGCAGCGTGGCCACCGATACCCTGCCCGGCGATGAGCCGATCGATATTTGCCAGGTGGTAGACGGCGAGAAGGGCATCAGCCACTTTATGATTGCCCATATCACGCCGTTCTATGAAAAGCGCTGGGGCAGCTTCCTGCGCGATTTCAAACAAAACCGCATTATCTGACAGCGGGGGCGCCAGCCCCCGGTTTCGCTATACTTTCAGCTCGATGCCAAAGCGGGTTGGTAAAGATTAATGCAGGGCGGCAACGATTCGCGGATAGGCTGACACCATGTGATAGAGCAGAAATCCCGCCACGCACAGCGTGACGATGCCGTTGAAGAGCGCCATATCCCCGCGCCAGGCCCGGCACCTTTCCTCTCCCAGCAGATAGCGTAGCGCTGCTACCAGCCCGGCGACCAGCATAAACGCCAGTAACACCCCCACCATCTGCGCGCTGACAATATACCAGCCCAGCGGCGTATTCACGCCCCGGGCGCTCATCAGCGCGATCTGCGCCGGCAAAATCGTCTGGAACCCGAGGGTGAGGAGCATCAGAAGGCGCAGATCCGCCAGCTGAGCATCGAATGTGCGGGCCAGACGTCGGGCGTCACGCAGCAGCAGCCCTCCTGATGTCACCGCCGCGGCAACGCTGATGTGCTGGAGAATAAAAATATATAACGCCAGGGTCCCGGATCCGACCCGGGACAAAAAGAACAGATTGCAAAAGACCATGACCAGCAGGCCAAATTTCGTCACCCAGGCACGGAGTACCTCGCCGGGCCAGCGGCGGCTTGACGCCGGATTGTGCATCATCCATGCGGCAAGCGTCGATTTACCATAACCGGGCGCGAGCAGCACCATCAGAAAACCCAGCAGCGCCTGATGACCATAGGTGATCAGCGGGACGTCTGCCAAAGTGACGCCGAGAAAGCGGGTATAGACGGAAACGGGCGCAGGAACCAGGCTTAACCATGTTCGGTTCCATTGCGGCCAAAAATAGAGGATCGCGCCGCCGACCAGCAGGCCAGCGATGCCTCCCAGCCAGGGAAGGCGCGGGGAATAAGCAAAATGTGGGTTGGAGACTAATGCCATTTTCACTCCTTGTGGTGACATTAGGTTAGGGATTAAGCGCTCCCTCCTGGAGCTGGCCCCGACGGCGCCCGTTAAGCGCGCTTTCGGCGGGAGATGGTGAATTAGTCAGGGCAACCTTCGAGCCTGGCGTAAAGATCCTCATGAAGATATTCCAGCTCCAGCAAGGCGCCATCGCGTGCCTGGTTGAGGGCTTGCTGATGCTGCCATTCGTCGTGGCTCTCCTCTCCACCGGCAAAAATCTCCTGCAGATATTCAATCAGTGACGATTCTGCCAGCCAAAGGTCATTCTCTTTACCCTCGAAGCGGACGACAGGATATTCACCCTGTTCATCACGCTCGGTGACATAGATAAATACCTGCTGATCCCCGGGATGGCAGAGGCGAATCAGGGCAGGAAGACGCGGATCGTCGTTCCAGACGGGCATCAGCTCTTCAATATCCAGCCCGATCATATCAAGGCCATTCATATAATAAGCATCTTCATCCAGCGAGTCGGAAAGCAGGACGCCATGTTCATCAATGGCGTCCAGAACCGATTCCAGCACCCGTTGACCGTGGGGGCTTGTCAGCTGGCAATCGTAAGCCAGCAGCGCTTTCAAACTTTCCGGAAGCGCCACGGTTTCGCTATTTTGCGGATCGCGGTATTTCCGTACTCGCAGGCGATCCACTTCCTCTACGGGCATCGGTTTTGGGGTGGGATTGCGGTTGTGCTTGTGTACGACATCCATGAGATCCGGTAATGAAAAAGCCATCATTCAATTTCCTTATATAGTGGGCGGCAGTAAAGCGAACCCGGCAGGCGCAAGCCCTGCGGCAGCACAGAGTAACCGGTTTAGCGGCTGGCAGGAGAAAGAGGCGGGGAAAATCAGAAATTATTTAGTGGCCGCGGAACGGGGGCCCGCGGCCATGCGGCGTTTACTGAGCGGCAGGAGCCGGTTCAATCGGCAGATCGCTGCGCGCCCCCCATTCGCTCCATGAGCCGTCGTACAGGCAGACGCCGTTCACGCCAAGCGTGGTGAGCGCCAGCACCACCACCGCCGCCGTCACGCCGGAGCCGCAGCTGGCGATAATGGGCCGGTCAAAATCGACGCCCTGACGCAAAAAGATGTCGTTCAGCTCGTCGACGGTCTTCAGCTCGCCGTTAATCACCAGATCCGTCCACGGCACGTTAAGCGCGCCGGGGATATGCCCGCGCCGCAGGCCCGGGCGCGGTTCGTCAGCCTGGCCGTTAAACCGGGCCGCCGGACGCGCATCGACAATCTGCGCCGACCCTTCATGGCTGACCAGCAGCACGTCGGTCAGGCGCTTAATTTGCTGAGGATCGAAGCGCACGTCGAATTCCCCTTCGTCCACCTCCGGCACCCCTTGTTCCAGCGGCAGTTCGTCGCGGCGCCAGCCCTCCAGTCCACCGGCCAGAATCGACACCTTCTCCACGCCAAAGGCGCGCAGCATCCACCAGGCGCGAGGCGCGGAAAACAGATTGCCTTCGTCATAAACCACGAGGTGCTTATCGCTGCAAACGCCCAGTTCGCGCATGGCGACGGCAAACGCCTCGGCGCGCGGCATCATATGCGGCAGCGGGCTGGTGTGATCGGACAGCGCCTCGATATCGAAAAACAGCGCGTTCGGCACATGGCCGGCGCGGTACTCCGCGGCCATATCGCGCAGGGCCTCCTGTCCGGCGGGCGCCATGCGGGCGTCGATAATCTGGATCTCCGGGTCATCAATATGTTCCGCCAGCCAGTCGGCGGCGACAAAAAACGAGGTGGACATAGGTGCCTCCGTTTTACTATTCATGACTGAATTGTCGGCGTTTTATCGGGTGCTGACAAGTTAAGGACGCCAGAGTGGGGACGACGTCACGGCACTTTTCTGATTAATCGGCAGAAACCCGCGTCATCACTGTTGAGAAGCGCCGCCTTAACGCATAATAAAAAGTGATAATTTGCATCAGGCCCACCGGCCGAGGGGTTAGAAGGATGAAACCATTTCGTTTAGCGGCGCTGTCACTGGCGCTCCTTACCGCATTTTCATTAACCGGGTGTGATGACAGCGGTGCACCGCAGGCTACGGCCCCGACGCCGGCCGCCGATAGCGGCCCTGGCGCGGCGGCAAAACCGGACAGCGCCCAGCTGGCGGCGCTGGCGGAAAAAAGTCAGGGCAAAGCGCTGACGCTGCTCGACGCCTCGGAGGTGCAGCTGGATGGCGCCGCGACCCTGGTGCTAACCTTTTCCGTGCCGCTGCAGCCGGACCAGGATTTCTCCCGCAGCGTACACCTGGTGGATAAGAAGAGCGGTAAGGTAGATGGCGCCTGGGAGCTGGCGCCGAACCTCAAAGAGCTGCGTCTGCGTCACCTGGAGCCAAAGCGCGAGCTGATTGTCTCGGTCGACCCGACGCTGGTCGCCCTGAACAAGGCGACGCTCGATAAACCATTCGAGAAGACTCTGACCACCCGTGATATCGCGCCAAGCGTTGGGTTTGCCAGCCGCGGCTCGCTGCTGCCGGGCAACGTGATCGCCGGGCTGCCGGTGATGGCGCTGAACGTCGATAACGTCGACGTGAACTTCTTCCGCATTAAGCCGGAATCGCTCTCGGCCTTCGTCAGTCAGTGGGAATACCGCAATTCATTAAGCAACTGGGAATCCGACGAGCTGCTGAAGATGGCCGATCTGGTATACAGCGGCCGCTTTGACCTCAATCCGGCGCGCAATACCCGCGAAAAGCTGCTGCTGCCGCTGAGCGACATCAAGCCGCTCCAGCAGCCTGGCGTCTACGTGGCGGTCATGAACCCGGCGGGTCATTATAGCTACAGCAACGCGGCGACGCTGTTTACCCTTAGCGACATCGGCGTGTCGGCGCATCGTTACCACAACCGGCTGGACGTCTTTACCCAGAGCCTGGAAAACGGCGCCGCCCAGTCTGGTATCGACGTCCAGCTGCTCAACGCCAAAGGGCAGACCCTGGCGCAGGCGAAAAGCGATAGCCAGGGCCACGTCACCCTGCAAACCGATAAAGAAGCCGCGCTGCTGCTGGCGCGCAAAGAGGGGCAGACCACGCTCCTTGACCTCAAACTGCCGGCGTTGGATCTGGCGGAGTTCTCCATTGCCGGCGCGCCTGGCTTCAGTAAACAGTTCTTTATGTTTGGCCCACGGGATCTCTATCGTCCGGGCGAAACGGTGATCCTCAATGCGCTGTTGCGCGATAGCGACGGCAAGCCGCTGGCGGAACAGCCGGTGAAGCTGGAGGTGGTCCAGCCGGATGGCCAGGTGATCCGCTCGGTGATGAGCAAGCCGGTTAACGGCCTGTACCAGTTTACTTATCCGCTCGACAGCGGCGCGGCCACCGGCATGTGGCACATTCGCGCCAGCACCGGCGACAATCAGCCCCGCGAATGGGATTTCCACGTCGAAGACTTCATGCCGGAACGCATGGCGCTGAAGCTGACGCCGCAGGCGGCGCCTGTCACGCCGAATGCCGATGTCGCCTTTGGCGTCAGCGGCGCTTATCTCTACGGCGCGCCGGCCAGCGGCAACCAGCTGCAGGGCAAACTGTTCCTGCGCCCGCTGCGCGACGCCGTCGCCGCTCTGCCGGGCTTCCAGTTCGGCGATATCGCGGAAGAGAATCTCTCCCGCAGCCTTGATGAAGTCCAGCTGACGCTGGATGAAAACGGCCATGGTGAAGTGACCACCTCAAGCCAGTGGCAGGATAGCCATTCGCCGCTGCAGGTGGTGTTGCAGGCGAGCCTGCTGGAGTCCGGCGGACGTCCGGTCACCCGTACGGTTATGCAGCCGATCTGGCCTGCCGAGGCGCTGCCGGGGATCCGCCCGCAATTTACCCTGAAGGACGTTTACGACTACCGCACTGACACCACGGTGAAGCAGCCGGTGGTGGATGAAAACAGCAACGCCGCGTTTGATATCGTCTATGCCGACGCCAAAGGCGAGAAAAAAGCCGTTTCCGGCCTGCAGGTACGGCTGATCCGCGAGCGCCGCGATTATTACTGGAACTGGTCCGACAGCGAAGGCTGGCAGTCGCAGTTCGATCAAAAAGATCTGCAGGAGGGCGAGGAGTCGCTGGATTTGCAGGCCGGCCAGATCGGTAAAGTGAGCTTTCCGGTAGAGTGGGGCTCCTATCGCCTGGAGGTGAAAGGACCGGACGATGTCGTCAGCAGCGTGCGCTTCTGGGCGGGCTACAGCTGGCAGGATAACAGCGAAGGCACCGGCGCAGCGCGTCCGGACCGGGTCACCATGAAGCTGGATAAACCGAGCTATAAGCCGGGTGACACCATCAGGCTGCACATTGCTGCTCCGGCGGCGGGTAAAGGCTACGCGATGGTGGAATCCAGCGAAGGGCCGCTGTGGTGGCAGGAGATTGACGTACCTGCCGAGGGGATGGACCTGTCGATCCCGGTGGATAAAGCCTGGAATCGCCACGACCTCTACCTCAGCACGCTGGTGGTTCGTCCTGGCGATAAATCCCGCTCGGCGACGCCGAAACGCGCGGTGGGCCTGCTGCATCTGCCGCTGGGCGATGAAAACCGTCGCCTGACGCTGGCGCTGGAGGCCCCGGATAAAATGCGCCCCAACCAGCCGCTGACGGTGAAAGTGAAAGCCAGCGTCAAAGAGGGCGAGGCGCCGAAACAGGTGAACGTTCTGCTCTCGGCGGTCGATAGCGGGGTGCTGAATATTACCGATTACGCCACCCCGGATCCGTGGAACGCCTTCTTTGGCCAGAAACGTTATGGGGCGGATATCTATGATATTTACGGCCAGGTCATTGAAGGACAGGGACGTGTGGCCAGCCTGCGCTTCGGCGGCGATGGCGACGAGTTAAAACGTGGCGGTAAACCGCCGGTTAATCATGTGACCATCATCGCCCAACAAGCGCAGCCGGTGGTGCTGAACGATCAGGGCGAAGGGACGGTGACGCTACCGATCGGTGATTTTAACGGCGAACTGCGGGTGATGGCTCAGGCCTGGACGGCGAATGACTTTGGCAGCAGCGAAGATAAAGTGGTGGTGGCCGCCCCGGTCATCGCCGAGCTGAACACTCCGCGCTTCCTCGCCAGCGGCGACACTACGCGTCTGGCGCTGGATCTCAGCAACCTGACCGATAAACCGCAAACCCTGCAGGTGCATCTTGCCGCCAGCGGGCTGGTGTCCTTGACCGAGGGTCAACTGCCGCCGGTGCAGCTGGCGCCGGGGGCACGCAGCACGCTGTTTGTGCCGGTGAGCGCGCTGGCGGGCTTCGGCGATGGCCAGGTGAACGCCACGATCAGCGGCCTGAGCCTGCCGGGGGAAACCTTCGCCCCGCTGCAGAAACAGTGGAAAATCGGCGTTCGTCCGGCGTTCCCGGCGCAGACCGTCAACAGCGGCGCCGTGCTGCAGCCCGGCGAAAGCTGGCAGGCGCCAGCGGCACAATCGGCAGGTTTCGCCCCGCAGACGCTGCAGGGCCAGCTGCTGCTCAGCGGCAAGCCGCCGCTGAATCTCGCGCGTTATATCCGCGATCTGAAAGCCTATCCTTACGGCTGCCTTGAGCAGACCGCCAGCGGTCTGTTCCCGTCCCTGTATACCAGCGCGGCGCAGCTAAAGGCGCTGGGCATCAGCGGCGATAGCGACGAAAAACGCCGCGCGGCAATTGATGTCGGCATCTCGCGCCTGCTGCAGATGCAGCTGGAAAACGGCGGCTTTGCGCTATGGGATAAAGAGGGGCCGGAAGAGTACTGGCTGACCGCTTACGCCATGGATTTCCTCGTTCGCGCCGGCGAGCAGGGTTACAGCGTGCCGGTCAACGCTATCAATAAAGGCAATGAACGCCTGCTGCGCTACCTGCAGGAGCCGGGGCTGATGACCGTACGCTACAGCGACGACGCCCAGGCCAGCCGCTTTGCCGCTCAGGCCTATGCCGCGCTGGTGCTGGCGCGTCAGCAAAAAGCCCCCCTCGGCGCCTTGCGTGAAATCTGGAGCCGTCACGACCAGGCGCGATCCGGCTTGCCGCTGTTGCAGCTCGGCATCGCGCTGAAAACCATGGGCGATGCGCCGCGCGGCGACGCCGCGCTGAAGCTGGCGGTTGCCACCCCGCGTCAGGATGAGAAACGCTGGCTGGGCGATTACGGTAGCCCGCTTCGCGATGACGCCCTGAAGCTGGCGCTGCTGGAAGAGAATAAGCTGCTGCCGGAGGTGCAAAATCAGCTTTTGAGCACGCTGTCGGAAGAGGCCTATGGCCAGCGCTGGCTGTCGACCCAGGAAACCAACGCCCTGTTCCTTGCCGGACGGACGCTGGCCGACCTGCCGGGCAGCTGGCAGGCGCAAACCTCGCTGCAGGCAGAGCCGCTGACCGGCGACAAAGCGCAAACCCGCAACCTCGACGGCGATCGGCTGGCGGCACTGCAGGTGAGCAACACCGGCAGCCAGCCGCTGTGGCTGCGCCTCGACAGCAGCGGCTATCCGCAAAGCGCGCCGCAGCCGGGCGGTAACGTCCTGGGGATTGAACGAACTATTTTCGATACCCAGGGACAGCAGAAATCGCTGTCATCACTGCGCAGCGGCGAACTGGTACTCGTCAAGCTGGAGGTGACCGCCAAACGCAACGTGCCTGACGCGCTGGTGGTTGATCTGTTGCCAGCCGGTCTGGAGCTGGAAAACCAGAATTTGGCCAACAGCAGCGCCAGCCTGCAGGAGAATGGCGAAGCGGTGCAAAACCTGCTTAACCAGATGCAGCAGGCGGATATTCAGCATATCGAGTTCCGCGATGACCGCTTCGTCGCCGCAGTCGCGGTCAATGAAGGTCAGCCGGTGACGCTGGTCTATCTGGCGCGAGCAGTGACGCCGGGCACTTATCAGGTCCCGCAGCCGCAGGTGGAATCGATGTATGTGCCGCAGTGGCGGGCGACCGGAGCGGCCAGCGGCCCGCTCACCGTGACGCCGTAAATGCGCGTATTGCCTCGGGTAAAACGCTGCTGGCGCGGGCTGGCGGCGTTTATCTTTCTGCTGTGGCTGGCGGTGCTGGCGGCCGATCGCCTGTGGCCGCTGCCGCTGCGGGACGTTACGCCCGCCCGCGTGGTGGTGGCGGAAGACGGGACGCCGCTGTGGCGGTTTGCCGACGCGCAGGGCGTCTGGCGTTATCCGGTCACTCTCGCCGACGTGTCGCCGCGTTATCTTCAGGCGCTCATCCAGTATGAAGACCGCTGGTTCTGGCGCCATCCGGGGGTCAATCCCTTCGCTGTAGTGCGCGCCGCCTGGCAGGATCTTACCTCCGGGCGGGTCATTTCCGGCGGCAGCACGCTTACCATGCAGGTGGCGCGCCTGCTCGATCCCCACCCCCGCACTTTCGGCGGCAAGCTGCGCCAGCTATGGCGTGCGCTGCAGCTGGAGTGGCATCTGTCAAAAAGCGACATTCTGACCCTCTATTTGAACCGCGCGCCGTTTGGCGGCACCCTGCAGGGTATCGGCGCGGCCAGCTGGGCCTATCTCGGGAAGCCGCCTGCCAGGCTTAGCTACGGCGAGGCGGCGCTGCTGGCAGTGCTGCCCCAGGCGCCCAGCCGTTTACGTCCGGACCGCTGGCCGCAGCGGGCCCAGGCGGCGCGCGATAAAGTGCTTGCGCGTATGGTCAGTCAGGGCGTCTGGCCGGAGCAGGCGGTAAAGGAGGCGATGGAGGAGCCGGTGTGGCTGTTTCCGCGCCAGATGCCGCAGCTGGCGCCGCTCTTCGCCCGTCGGGCGCTGGCGAGCAGTGGTGATGAAAAGGTGGTGACGACCCTCGATGCCGGACTCCAGCGGCAGCTTGAGGATCTGGCGCTGAACTGGAAATCGCGCCTGCCGCCGCGCAGTTCGCTGGCGATGGTCGTGGTCGATCACACGGATATGAAAGTCCGCGGCTGGGTGGGTTCGGCGGATATTACGGACGACAGCCGCTTTGGCCACATTGATATGGCGTCGGCGGTCCGTTCGCCGGGGTCGGTGTTGAAACCCTTCATTTATGCGCTGGCGATGGATGAGGGGCTGATTCATCCGTCGTCGTTATTGCAGGATGTGCCGCGGCGCTTTAGCGATTATCGCCCCGGTAACTTTGACAGCGGCTTTCACGGCCCGGTGAGCGCCAGCGAGGCGCTGGTGCGCTCCCTGAATCTACCGGCGGTCCAGGTGCTTGAAGCCTACGGGCCCAAACGTTTCGCGGCGAATTTGCGCAATGCCGGGTTGCCCCTGATGCTGCCCGCCGGCGCCGAGCCAAATCTGTCGTTGATCCTCGGCGGCGCCGGGGCGAGGCTGGAAGATATCGTCGCGGCATACAGCGCCTTTGCCCGCCACGGGAAGGCGGCGCGGCTGCGCATGAAGCCCGGAGACCCGCTGGTGGAAAGGGCGCTGCTATCCCCGGGGGCGGCGTGGATCGTCCGGCGCATCCTGGCCGGCGAAGCGCAACCGGTTCCCGATGCCTCACTCCCGCAAGTGGCGCCGCTGGCCTGGAAGACCGGCACCAGCTACGGGTATCGCGATGCATGGGCGGTGGGTCTCAATGCGCGTTATCTGATAGGCATCTGGACCGGGCGTCCGGACGGTACGCCGGTGGTGGGGCAGTTTGGTTTCGCCAGCGCGGTGCCGTTGCTCAATCAGGTCAATAATCTGCTGCTCGCCCGCCCGGCGATGAGCCGCGGCGGCCTGCCGGTCGATCCGCGCCCGGCTACGGTCAGCCGCGGGACGCTCTGCTGGCCCGGCGGCCAGGCGCTGCCGGCGGGCGACAGCAACTGCCGTCGTCGCCTGGCCAGCTGGCTGCTGGAAGACATCCAGCCACCGACCCTGCTGCTGCCGGGGCAGGAGGGCGTGCGCGGGATCCGCTTCCCGGTGTGGCGTAATGAACACGGCGAACGGGTGGCGGCGGATTGTCCCGGGGCGCGCGAAACGGTGGTTGAGGTTTGGCCGCTGCCGCTGGAGCCCTGGCTACCGCCGGGTGAGCGTCGCGCCGCGCGTCTGGGGCCGGCATCAAGGGCATGTCCGCCGCTGCAAACTCAGGATGTCGCACCGCTGGTGCTCTCCGGGGTCCGCGAGGGGGCGGTGATTAAACGTCTGCCGGGCGAGGCGCGGGTGATGTTGCCCCTGCAAACCAGCGGTGGGGAAGGGCGGCGCTGGTGGTTTATCAACGGCCAGCCGATAGATGCCGCCGGCGCGAGAACCACGCTAACCCTGGATAAGCCCGGCGAGTGGCAGCTGGTGGTGATGGATGAGGCAGGGCAAACGGCGGCCGCGCGTTTCACCCTGCAATAACCAGGGTAAATTTGTTGTTGGCGGTTTGTGTTTTCAATACTCATCTTATTTTAACAAAATGTTACCTTCATCCGTAGGCAGGGGCGGGGATGCTCATTATAATGCGCGCCAGGCCATACGATCGTATGTGCAACAACAGAACATTTAATTAGAGGTAATCATGGCTATTGAACGTACTTTTTCCATCATCAAACCAAACGCGGTGGCAAAAAACGTTATTGGCAGCATCTTTTCCCGCTTTGAAGCTGCAGGGTTCAAAATCGTCGGCACCAAAATGCTGCACCTGACCGTTGAGCAGGCTCGTGGTTTCTATGCTGAGCACGAAGGTCGCCCGTTCTTCGACGGTCTGGTTGAGTTCATGACCTCCGGCCCGATCGTGGTTTCCGTCCTGGAAGGTGAAAACGCGGTTCAGCGTCACCGTGATCTGCTGGGCGCGACCAACCCGGCAAACGCGCTGGCGGGTACCCTGCGCGCTGACTACGCTGACAGCTTCACCGAGAACGGCACCCACGGCTCCGACTCTGTAGAATCCGCTGCTCGCGAAATCGCGTTCTTCTTTGCTGAAGGCGAGGTTTGCCCGCGCACTCGCTAATCCTCGTCGTCTTTTCGACCGTCGCGGCGTTGGCTGCGCGCGTTCACCCCGGTCACATAGTTATCTATGCTCCCGGGGATTAATGAGAGGCTCCTGCCTCTCACCGGAGGCCAGCCTACGGCTGGTCAAATTCGTTCCCGACGAATTTGTCACTTGCTTGCCGCCTTGCGACAATCGAAAAGCCTTAGAGGATTGAGCAGTCAGTTACAGATTTTTTATCATTGCTTTGTGCAAACGTGGCAATGATGCGCCAGAATTTGTAGAATATAGCGCCCCTGGACGAGCTGTCGCTCTCCGGGGCGTTTCTTTTTCAACCCACCTGGGGCCATAACGTGTAATAACGAGGCCGGAAAACATTATGTCTGAACAAATTGTCACGCCTGATACCGCCGCTCTGACGGTGCCGAACAAAGATGCCAAAATCAACCTGCTGGATTTAAACCGTCAGCAGATGCGCGAGTTTTTCAAAAACATGGGCGAGAAGCCTTTCCGCGCCGATCAGGTGATGAAATGGATGTATCACTACTGCTGCGATGACTTTGATGAGATGACTGACATCAACAAAGTCCTGCGCAGTAAACTGAAAGAAGTGGCGGAGATCCGCGCCCCGGAAGTAGTTGAAGAACAACGCTCAACCGACGGGACCATCAAATGGGCGATTGCCGTTGGCGATCAGCGCGTCGAGACCGTCTATATCCCGGAAGAAGACCGCGCCACCCTGTGCGTCTCCTCCCAGGTAGGCTGCGCGCTGGAGTGTAAATTCTGCTCCACCGCCCAGCAGGGCTTTAACCGCAACCTGCGGGTTTCCGAAATTATCGGCCAGGTCTGGCGCGCGGCGAAAATCGTCGGCGCTGTGAAGACCACCGGCGTACGTCCGATCACCAACGTGGTGATGATGGGCATGGGCGAGCCGCTGCTAAACCTCAACAACGTCGTTCCGGCGATGGAAATCATGCTCGACGATTTCGGCTTTGGCCTCTCCAAACGTCGCGTCACCCTGTCGACTTCCGGCGTGGTGCCGGCGCTGGATAAACTCGGCGATATGATCGACGTCGCACTGGCGATCTCCCTGCACGCGCCGAACGATACCATTCGTGACGAAATCGTCCCGATCAACAAAAAGTACAACATCGAGACCTTCCTCAACTCGGTGCGCGGCTATATTTCGAAGTCCAACGCCAACCAGGGCCGGGTGACCATCGAGTACGTGATGCTGGATCATGTCAACGACGGCACTGAGCACGCCCACGAACTGGCGGCGCTGCTGAAAGATACGCCGTGTAAGATCAACTTGATCCCATGGAACCCGTTCCCGGGCGCGCCGTATGGCCGCAGCTCTAACAGCCGCATCGACCGTTTCTCCAAAGTCCTGATGGAGTACGGCTTTACGACCATCGTGCGTAAAACGCGCGGCGACGATATCGACGCCGCCTGCGGTCAGCTGGCGGGCGATGTTATCGACCGTACCAAGCGCACGCTGCGTAAGCGGATGCAGGGCGAAGCGATTGACGTAAAAGCGGTCTGACAAATGATGGCCCGTGCAGCGCAGGCGGCACGGGCCATATTTATGACCTATAGCCAGGCGAAATACGCTGATTCGGTTAATAATTACGGTGCGTTTTTGTCGACTTTGAGGCAGTATGTAGCGGCACAACAACCGCTTAGCATTCAATTTTGATTCGTCTCTGTGATCGCGCGGCTGACAGTCCTATACTGTGAGGCTGACGTACCACAGATGTCTCGCGGCGCCGGCTTTTTCCCGCGCTGAACTTTAAATTTCACGTACCAGTAGTTGTAGCGAATGAATACTGAAGCCACTCAAGATCATCAAGAAGCAAACACCACGGGCGCGCGTCTGCGTCACGCCCGCGAACAACTCGGACTTAGCCAGCAAGCGGTGGCAGAACGCTTATGCCTGAAGGTGTCCACGGTTCGTGATATTGAAGACGATAAGGCGCCTGCCGACCTCGCTTCCACCTTCCTGCGCGGTTACATCCGCTCCTATGCTCGCCTCGTACATATTCCAGAAGACGAGCTGCTGCCGATGATGGCCAAGCAAGCGCCCATCCGAGCGGCGAAAGTCGCGCCAATGCAGAGCTTCTCTTTAGGTAAACGTCGCAAAAAACGTGACGGCTGGCTGATGAGCTTCACCTGGCTGGTGCTGTTTGTGGTTATCGGCCTGAGCGGCGCCTGGTGGTGGCAAGACCATAAGGCGCAGCAGGAAGAGATCTCCACCATGGCCGATCAGTCTTCCGCTGAGCTGAACAGCGGCGACACCAGTAGCCAGAGCGTGCCGCTGGATACCAGCGCCCCGGCAGCCCCGACCGCCGATAGCGCTGCGAACAGCGCGCCAACCGATACCGCCAGCGCCCCGACCACCAGCGCACCGGCTCAGACGCCAGCGGACAATAACGCCGTTGTCGCGCCTTCCCAGGCCAATGTCGATACCGCAGGCGCAGCCCCGACGGCGCCGGCTACCCCGGCCACGCCATTGCCGACCGATCAGGCGAACGTGACGAACCCGGCGGCATCGGCGCAGGATCTGGTGATGAACTTTTCCGCCGACTGCTGGCTGGAAGTGAGCGATGCCACCGGCAAAAAATTGTTCAGCGGCCTGCAGCGTAAAGGCGGAAATCTGAACCTGAGCGGTCAGGCGCCGTATAAGCTGAAAATTGGCGCCCCGGCTGCGGTAGAGATCCAGTATCTGGGCAAGCCTGTCGATTTAAGTCGTTTTATCAGAACTAACCAGGTTGCGCGTCTGACCCTTAATGCCGAATCATCACCGGCGCAGTAACAGACGGGTAACGCGGGAGATTTTTCATGCATAACCAGGCTCCGATTCAACGTAGAAAATCTAAACGTATTTACGTTGGTAATGTGCCAATTGGCGATGGGGCTCCCATCGCCGTTCAGTCAATGACCAATACGCGCACCACTGATGTGGCTGCGACCGTAAATCAAATCAAAGCGTTAGAGCGCGTAGGCGCGGATATTGTCCGCGTCTCTGTTCCGACGATGGACGCCGCCGAGGCGTTCAAACTGATCAAACAGCAGGTCAACGTCCCGCTGGTCGCCGATATCCACTTTGACTACCGTATTGCGCTGAAAGCCGCAGAATATGGCGTCGACTGCCTGCGTATCAACCCAGGCAACATCGGCAACGAAGAGCGCATCCGCATGGTCGTAGATTGCGCACGGGATAAAAACATCCCGATCCGCATTGGCGTCAACGCCGGCTCGCTGGAAAAAGATCTGCAGGAAAAATATGGCGAGCCGACGCCGCAGGCGCTGCTCGAATCCGCTATGCGCCACGTTGATCATCTCGATCGCCTTAACTTCGATCAGTTTAAAGTCAGCGTTAAAGCCTCTGACGTCTTCCTGGCGGTAGAGTCTTATCGTCTGCTGGCGAAACAGATCGATCAGCCGCTGCACCTCGGGATCACCGAAGCGGGCGGTGCGCGCAGCGGCGCGGTGAAATCGGCGATCGGCCTTGGGCTGCTGTTGTCCGAAGGGATCGGCGATACGCTGCGCGTCTCGCTGGCGGCGGATCCAGTGGAGGAGATCAAGGTTGGCTTCGATATCCTCAAATCGCTGCGTATCCGTTCCCGCGGTATTAACTTCATCGCCTGCCCGACCTGTTCGCGTCAGGAGTTTGACGTTATCGGTACGGTGAACGCCCTGGAGCAACGTCTGGAAGATATCATTACCCCGATGGATGTTTCGATCATCGGCTGCGTGGTGAACGGCCCGGGCGAAGCGCTGGTTTCCACCCTCGGGGTGACCGGCGGCAACAAGAAAAGCGGCCTGTATGAAGACGGCGTGCGTAAAGATCGCCTGGACAACAACGACATGATCGACCAGCTTGAAGCGCGGATCCGCGCCAAAGCCTCGATGCTCGATGAAGCCCGTCGGATTGACGTTCAACAGCTTGAAGCAAAATAACGTGTTGGGAAGCGATACGCTTCCCGTGTATGATTGAACCTGCGGGCGCGAGGCGCCGGGGTTCATTTTTGTATATATAAAGAGAATAAACGTGGCAAAGAACATTCAAGCCATCCGTGGCATGAACGATTATCTGCCGGGCGAAACCGCTCTCTGGCAGCGCATTGAAGGCTCACTGAAGCAGGTGCTCGGTAGCTACGGTTACAGCGAAATCCGTTTGCCGATTGTAGAGCAGACCCCGTTATTCAAACGCGCGATCGGCGAAGTGACCGACGTGGTTGAAAAAGAGATGTACACCTTTGAGGACCGCAACGGCGACAGCCTGACGCTGCGTCCGGAAGGGACAGCGGGCTGCGTACGAGCCGGCATCGAACATGGTCTGCTGTACAATCAAGAACAGCGCCTGTGGTACGTCGGGCCGATGTTCCGCCACGAGCGTCCGCAGAAAGGCCGTTACCGCCAGTTCCATCAGATCGGCGCCGAAGTTTTTGGCCTGCAGGGGCCGGACATCGATGCGGAGCTGATCATGCTGACCGCGCGCTGGTGGCGTGAGCTGGGCATCTCCGATCACGTTAGCCTTGAGCTGAACTCCATCGGTTCGCTGGAAGCCCGCGCCAACTACCGCGACGCGCTGGTGGCTTATCTCGAGCAGTTTA
This sequence comes from Klebsiella sp. 2-CIP_Kleb., assembly GCF_050378715.1. Lineage (NCBI taxonomy): Bacteria > Pseudomonadati > Pseudomonadota > Gammaproteobacteria > Enterobacterales > Enterobacteriaceae > Klebsiella > Klebsiella sp. 2-CIP_Kleb. The sequence goes on along the minus strand of NZ_JBNRLG010000001.1, from coordinate 1,572,545 downwards.
CCGATAAGCTTGATGAAGACAGCAAACGCCGGATGTATACCAACCCGCTGCGGGTGCTGGACTCCAAAAACCCGGACGTGCAGGCGCTGCTGAACGACGCGCCGGCGCTCGGCGATTATCTCGACGAAGAGTCGAAAGCCCACTTTGCCGGCCTGTGCGCGTTGCTTGACGATGCCGGGATCCGCTATACCGTCAACCAGCGCCTGGTGCGCGGTCTCGACTACTATAACCGCACCGTGTTTGAGTGGGTGACCACCAGTCTCGGTTCCCAGGGCACCGTCTGTGCCGGCGGCCGTTACGACGGTCTGGTTGAGCAGCTTGGCGGTCGTGCCACCCCGGGCGTGGGCTTCGCCATGGGGCTGGAACGTCTTGTTTTACTGGTCCAGGCAGTGAATCCGGAATTTAAAGCCGATCCTGTTGTCGATATATACCTGGTAGCCTCCGGAACCGATACTCAGTCCGCCGCCATGCGTCTGGCTGAGCAGGTTCGCGATGCGCTACCCGGCGTGAAACTGATGACCAACCACGGCGGCGGCAACTTTAAGAAGCAGTTCGCCCGCGCTGATAAGTGGGGCGCACGCGTCGCGCTGGTGCTGGGTGAGTCAGAGATCGCTGACGGAAACGTGGTAGTGAAGGATTTACGCTCAGGTGAGCAAACTACCGTAACGCAGGAGAGCGTTGCCGCGCATTTGCGCACACTTCTGGGTTAATCTCCCGGGAATTATTAGTCAGGAGAAGGACTGCGTGGAAACTTTTAACAACGAGAACGATCAGGTCGATGCGCTGAAGCGCTTCTTTGCCGAAAACGGCAAAGCGCTGGCGGTCGGGGTGATTTTAGGGATTGGCGCGCTGGTTGGCTGGCGCTACTGGACCTCCCATCAGCAGGATACCGCCAGAGACGCGTCGCTGGCTTACGAACAGGCGACTTCCGCGCTGAAATCAAATACGCCAGAAGTGCTGTCAGGGGCGGAGAAGTTCGCGGCTGACAATAAAAATACCTACGGCGCCTTCGCTTCTCTCGAGCTGGCACAGCATTTTGTTGAACAGAACGATCTGCCGAACGCCGAAAAGCAGCTTCAGCAGGGGCTGGCTGCCGCGTCTGATGATAATCTGAAATCGGTTATCAGTATGCGTCTTGCCCGCGTTCAACTGCAGATGAAGCAGGCTGATGCGGCGCTGAAAACCCTCGACAGCATTAAAGGTGAAGGCTGGACCGCTATTGTGGCTGATTTGCGCGGCGAAATTCTGTTGAGCAAAGGCGATAAGCAAGGGGCCCGTGCGGCGTGGGAAGCTGGCGTGAAAAGCGATGCTTCTCCTGCGCTCAGCGAAATGATGCGTATGAAAATGAATAATTTGTCCATCTGAGAGGGACTCGATGCAATTGCGTAAATTACTGTTGCCAGGGCTGCTTTCCGTTACCTTGCTGAGCGGGTGTTCGCTGTTTAATAGCGAAGAAGATGTGGTGAAAATGTCACCGCTGCCGACGGTAGAAAACCAGTTTACGCCGTCCACGTCCTGGAGCACCTCGGTTGGCGATGGTATCGGCGAATTTTACTCTAACCTTCATCCGGCCTTCGCCGACGGCGTGGTTTATGCCGCTGACCGTAAAGGCACCGTCAAAGCGCTGAACGCCGACGATGGTAAAGAGGTATGGTCGGTGAATCTGGCGGAGAAAGATGGCTGGTTCTCGCGTACCCCGGCGCTGCTTTCCGGCGGTGTGACCGTCTCGGGCGGCCATGTTTATATCGGCAGTGAAAAAGCGCAGCTGTATGCGCTGAATACCAGCGATGGTACCGTGGCCTGGCAAACCCGCGTCGCCGGCGAAGCGCTGTCGCGCCCGGTGGTGAGCGATGGCATGGTGCTGGTCCACACCAGTAACGGCCAGCTGCAGGCGCTGAATGAGACCGATGGCGCCGTGAAATGGACGGTGAACCTGGATATGCCTGCGCTCTCCCTGCGCGGCGAATCCGCTCCGGCCACCGCCTACGGCGCGGCGATCGTGGGCGGCGACAATGGCCGCGTCAGCGCGGTATTGATGCAGCAGGGGCAGATGATTTGGCAGCAGCGTATTTCCACGGCCACCGGGCCGACGGAAATCGACCGTCTGAGCGACGTCGACACCACGCCGATTATCGTCAACGGCGTTGTCTATGCGCTGGCTTACAACGGTAACCTGACCGCGCTGGATCTGCGTAGCGGCCAGATTATGTGGAAACGCGAGCTGGGTTCGGTGAATGATTTCATCGTCGATGGCAACCGTATCTATCTGGTTGACCAGAATGACCGCCTGCTGGCGCTGACTACCGATGGTGGCGTGACCCTGTGGACACAAAGCGATCTGCTGCACCGTTTGCTGACCGCGCCGGTGTTGTATAATGGCAATCTGGTGGTCGGCGATAGCGAAGGCTATATGCACTGGGTGAACCCGGAAGATGGCCATTTTGTGGCGCAGCAGAAAGTGGACAGCTCCGGCTTCCTGACCGACCCGGTTGTGGCCGATGGTCGACTGCTGATCCAGGCGAAAGACGGTACGCTGTACGCGATTACGCGTTAATTACCGCTGTCGTGAGTGATTAAGAAACGGCCCCTGGCAGACAGGGGCCGTTTTGACTTTTTTTAAAACGTCGTTATGACGATGTTGCTTAGTGATTGTATGAGGCATTTAACATGATACCTGTGGTCGCGCTTGTCGGGCGCCCTAACGTTGGAAAATCCACGCTCTTTAACCGCCTGACGCGCACTCGTGATGCGCTGGTTGCGGATTTCCCGGGGCTGACTCGTGACCGTAAGTACGGTCGGGCCGAAGTCGAAGGCCGCGAATTCATCTGTATCGATACCGGTGGTATTGATGGTACGGAAGAGGGCGTGGAAACCCGGATGGCGGAGCAGTCGCTGCTGGCAATCGAAGAGGCCGATGTGGTGCTGTTTATGGTCGATGCGCGCGCGGGCCTGATGCCGGCGGACATCGCGATCGCTAAACACCTGCGCTCTCGTGAAAAGCCCACCTTCCTGGTGGCTAACAAAACCGACGGCATCGACGTCGACCAGGCGATGGCAGACTTCTGGTCGCTTGGCCTGGGCGATATCTATCCTATTGCCGCTTCGCACGGCCGCGGCGTGACCAGCCTGCTGGAGCAGGCCCTGCTGCCATGGGTAGATGAGGTTAATCCGCAGGAAGAGGTGGATGAAGACGCCGAATACTGGGCAAAATTCGAAGCTGAGCAGAACGGTGTAGCGGAAGAAGAGCCGGAAGACGACTTCAATCCGCAGGATCTGCCGATCAAACTGGCGATTGTCGGACGTCCCAACGTCGGTAAATCGACGCTCACCAACCGCATCCTCGGCGAAGATCGCGTGGTAGTTTACGATATGCCGGGCACTACCCGCGACAGCATTTACATCCCGATGCAGCGTGACGAGCGCGAATACGTGCTCATCGATACCGCCGGGGTGCGCAAGCGCGGCAAAATTACTGACGTGGTGGAGAAATTCTCGGTCATCAAGACCCTGCAGGCGATTGAAGACGCCAACGTCGTGCTGCTGGTGATTGATGCCCGTGAAGGCATCTCCGATCAGGATCTGTCGCTGCTGGGCTTTATCCTCAACAGCGGTCGCTCACTGGTGATCGTCGTCAACAAATGGGACGGTCTGAGCCAGGAAGTGAAGGAGCAGGTGAAAGAGACCCTCGACTATCGTCTGGGCTTTATCGACTTTGCCCGGGTGCACTTCATCTCCGCCCTGCACGGCAGCGGCGTCGGCAACCTGTTTGAATCGGTACGTGAAGCCTACGATAGCGCTACCCGCCGCGTAAGCACCGCGATGCTGACCCGGATCATGAACATGGCGGCGGAAGATCATCAGCCACCGCTGGTTCGTGGCCGACGCGTGAAGCTGAAATATGCCCACGCCGGGGGCTACAACCCGCCTATCGTGGTGATCCACGGTAACCAGGTGAAGGATCTGCCGGATTCCTACAAGCGCTACCTGATGAACTATTTCCGTAAATCCCTGGACGTGATGGGCACGCCAATCCGTATCCAGTTCAAGGAAGGGGAAAACCCGTTCGCCAATAAGCGCAACACCCTGACGCCGAACCAGATGCGTAAACGTAAGCGCCTGATCAAGCACATCAAGAAAAGCAAATAATCATTAAACCCGCTTCGGCGGGTTTTTTGTGGCCGCCGCGCCGGTAAAAGTCAAAACTTTCCGCCATAATCCCGCGATACTTCGCCGGGAACAGACCGGCTCAAAAGTGGACTTATTATGCAGATTGGTTTTATCGGCCTTGGCGCGGTGGTAGAAACTGCCTATTTACCGGCGCTGCGCCGCCTGGGATACCGTATTGTTAGCTGCCAGGGCTATGACCTGGACTGCAGCAGAGCGCTGCCGGGGATCCAGCGCCGCAATTCGCTGTCGGCGCTGCTGGCCGAACCCCTGGATACGCTCTTCATTACCACCTCATCTCTCCAGCACCTGCCCGTGCTGGAGAGGGCGTTAGCCAGCGCCATTCCCCGCATCGTGGTGGAGAAACCGATTGTGGCCAACCTTGAGCAGGCCGCCCGGCTGCGGGCGCTGCTGGCGCCGGCCAGGGAGGCCGGTCGCGTGCTGGCCCTCGACCACTGGATGGCGCGTGGGTTAGCGCTGAACGCTCTTGCTCCGCCGTGGCAGGCGGAAGAGGAGGCCAGCGGCCTGCCGCCGCCGCACCTTTCAGCGCAGGATATCGTCTGGATCGAAGGCTATTTGCTGGAGCCAAGCGGCTTTAACGCTGCCGGAGAACCGGTCGCGCTCAACTTTGCCACCGGCGAGCTGGATACCCGGCAGCTGCGTCATCCCGACGGCGTGATCCTCGATATCGGTACCCATGTCCTGGCGATGCTGCGTGAAACCCTGCTCGGCTGCGGTGGCGATGTGACGCTGGACCTCGCCGTCCGGGCGGTGAAAGACCGTCTCGGCCGGGACATTGCTCATGGGGATATGGTCACCGCCGAGGGAGAGGCGCATCTGCAGGGACGCCTGGGCGATATCCCGCTGAATATCTGGCTTAACAAATATGCTGGCCCCGCGGGCGGGCAAAAGGGAATGCGGATAGGACTGCGGGATGGGCGAATGCTCGCCCTCGATCGCGCCCCTGATGGCGAGGTGGCGACGCTACAGGACGGTGAGCGGATCCAGCGCTGGACCCGGCCCGGAGCGATCTATGCGCACTGTCTCGATGAGCAGATCCTTGGCGCGGAGAATGTGTTTACCCGGGCGCCCGAAAGCGTGGCCGGGCTGACGTGGCGTCGGCTTGAGGAAGTGGAGTGGCTGCTCAGGTTGCAGCAGCAATTACGCGGCCCTCATTAAACCCGGAACATGGTAAAATAGATGCAGATAAACGTTGAAAGGAATGGTTATGGAACTTGATTGCCCTCTGTGCCACGCGCCGTTAGATGTCAAAGGCAGCAGCGCGCATTGCGCTCAGTGCGAAAGGGTATTTGCCCTTGAAGCGCGCTGCCCGGAATGCCACCAGCCGCTGGAGGTGCTGAAAGCGTGCGGCGCGGTGGATTACTTTTGCCAGCACGGGCACGGCCTGATCTCGAAAAAACGGGTGGAATTTATTCCGCTGGTTTAGGCGGCGATGGCTTTCTGGCCCGCGTTTTTTTCACCGGCGCAATCTGCCTCACTTCGCTTTCGACCCAGCCGTCTTTCAGGCGGGTGGTGAGCAGATCGCCGGTTTTGACCTGTTTTGTCTGCTTTAGTACCGTGCCGTCGCTCACCGAAGTGACGCTATAGCCGCGCGCGAGGGTGGCTAAGGGACTCACCGCCTCCAGATGGGTCACCGCGTGACCAAACCGTTCACGCCGCTCGCTGAGGCGGCCACGCATCGTTTCCGCCAGCCGGTATTCCAGCTGCTGGAGGCGCGATTGCGCCCGGTGGATGCGCGGCTGCGGGTTGTAGTGATTCAGGCGCTGAACAGTACGCTTTTGCCGCTGATCGGCGCGTTTCAACTGCGATTCCACGGCGATGCGCATCCGCTGGCGCAGGCGTTCCAGAGCGGTCTGCTGGCGGGCCAGCCGCAGCTGCGGGTGCTGCTGCTGCAGACGATGGAACAACTGGGTAAAACGGCGCTGGCGACTGGCGAGGAAATAGTCCATCGCCATCTCCAGCCGCTGCTGCCCGGCCTGCAGCTGGCGCAGCAGCTCCTGCTGATTGCGGCTGACGATCTCTGCGGCGGCAGAAGGGGTCGGCGCGCGCAGGTCGGCAACAAAATCAGCGATAGTGACGTCGGTTTCATGGCCAACGGCGCTGACGATAGGGATCTGGCTGGCGAAGATAGCTCGCGCCACCCGCTCATCGTTAAAACTCCACAGATCCTCCAGCGAACCGCCGCCGCGTCCGACAATCAGCACGTCACACTCCCGGCGCGCGTTCGCCAGCGCGATGGCGCGCACAATCTGCCCGGGAGCATCGTCACCCTGAACCGCGGTCGGGTAGACGATCACCGGCAGCCCGGGGTCGCGGCGCCTGAGGACATGAAGAATATCGTGCAACGCGGCACCGGTTTTCGAGGTGATGACCCCGACGCAGCGGGCGGGGGAGGGGAGCGCCTGCTTATGTTTTTGATCGAACAGCCCTTCCGCGGTTAACTGCGTTTTCAGCTGCTCATACTTCTGCTGCAGCAACCCTTCGCCGGCGGGCTGCATGCTTTCAACGATAATCTGGTAGTCGCCGCGCGGCTCATACAGGGTGATGTTGGCGCGAACCAGCACCTGCTGCCCGTGCTGCGGGCGGAACGTGACCCGGCGGTTGCTGTTGCGGAACATCGCGCAGCGCACCTGGGCGTTATCGTCTTTTAAGGTGAAGTACCAGTGGCCGGAAGAAGGCTGGCTGAAGTTAGAGATCTCGCCGCTGATCCAAACCTGGCCCATTTCGCGCTCAAGCAGCAGACGCACCGTCTGATTGAGGCGGCTTACGGTAAAAATTGCGGGGGATTGAGAGGGTAACATGTGAGCAAGATCAAACTTTAAATCAGCAGGTTATTCAGTCGATAGTAACGCGCTCAGAGGGGATGGCAAGTATTATTTGCAAAAAAGGGTAGATGCAATCGGTTACGCTCTGTATAATGCCACGGCAATATTTATCCACCCTGGTCGAGATATTGCCCATGCTACGTATCGCTAAAGAAGCCCTGACGTTTGACGACGTCCTCCTCGTTCCCGCTCATTCTACCGTTCTGCCGAATACAGCCGATCTCAGCACTCAGCTGACGAAAACCATTCGTCTGAATATTCCTATGCTCTCCGCAGCCATGGATACCGTAACGGAAGCGCGTCTGGCTATTGCCCTGGCACAGGAAGGCGGCATCGGCTTTATTCACAAAAACATGTCCATCGAGCGCCAGGCGGAAGAAGTTCGCCGCGTGAAGAAACATGAGTCCGGCGTGGTCACCGACCCGCAGACCGTTCTGCCGACCACCACCCTGCGTGAAGTGAAAGAGCTGACCGAGCGTAACGGCTTCGCCGGCTACCCGGTGGTTACCGAAGAGAACGAGCTGGTCGGCATCATCACCGGCCGCGACGTGCGTTTCGTTACCGATCTGAACCAGCCGGTCAGCGTCTATATGACCCCGAAAGAGCGTCTGGTCACCGTGCGTGAAGGCGAAAGCCGTGAAGTGGTCTTCGCTAAGATGCACGAAAAACGCGTTGAGAAAGCGCTGGTTGTGGATGAGAGCTTCCACCTGCGCGGGATGATCACCGTAAAAGACTTCCAGAAAGCGGAACGTAAACCGAACGCCTGTAAAGATGAGCAGGGCCGTCTGCGCGTAGGCGCTGCGGTTGGCGCCGGCGCGGGCAACGAAGAGCGCGTTGACGCGCTGGTGGCAGCGGGCGTTGACGTCCTGCTGATTGACTCCTCTCACGGCCACTCCGAAGGCGTTCTGCAACGTATTCGTGAAACACGTGCGAAATACCCAGACCTGCAGATCATCGGCGGCAACGTCGCCACTGGCGCAGGCGCGCGCGCGCTGGCGGAAGCCGGCTGCAGTGCGGTGAAAGTAGGCATTGGCCCGGGCTCCATCTGTACTACCCGTATCGTGACCGGCGTAGGCGTGCCGCAGATCACCGCCGTTTCCGACGCGGTGGAAGCGCTGGAAGGCACCGGAATTCCGGTTATCGCCGACGGCGGTATCCGTTTCTCCGGCGACATCGCCAAAGCGATCGCGGCCGGTGCGGCGGCAGTGATGGTCGGCTCCATGCTGGCCGGTACCGAAGAATCCCCGGGCGAAATCGAACTCTATCAGGGGCGCTCTTACAAATCCTATCGCGGGATGGGTTCCCTCGGCGCGATGTCGAAAGGCTCCTCTGACCGCTACTTCCAGAGCGATAACGCCGCTGACAAACTGGTGCCGGAAGGTATCGAAGGCCGCGTGGCCTATAAAGGCCGCCTGAAAGAGATCATTCACCAGCAGATGGGCGGCCTGCGCTCCTGTATGGGTCTGACCGGCTGTGGTACCATTGACCTGCTGCGTACCAAAGCTGAATTCGTACGCATCAGCGGTGCGGGCATCCAGGAAAGCCACGTTCACGACGTGACCATCACCAAAGAGTCCCCGAACTACCGCCTGGGCTCCTGATTTCTTCGCCCGACCTTGCGTCGGGCGATTTATTTACTCTGTTTCACTTGCCTCGGAATTAGCGTCAATGACGGAAAACATTCATAAACATCGCATTCTCATTCTCGACTTCGGGTCACAGTATACTCAGCTGGTGGCGCGTCGCGTGCGTGAACTGGGCGTCTACTGTGAGCTGTGGGCATGGGATGTCACGGAAGCACAGATCCGCGAATTTAATCCAAGCGGCATCATTCTTTCCGGCGGCCCGGAAAGCACCACCGAAGAGAACAGCCCGCGCGCGCCGCAGTATGTGTTCGAAGCCGGCGTGCCGGTATTTGGCGTCTGCTACGGTATGCAGACCATGGCGATGCAGTTGGGCGGCCATGTAGAAGGCTCTAACGAGCGTGAGTTTGGCTACGCGCAGGTTGAAGTGGTTAACGACAGCGCGCTGGTGCGCGGTATCGAAGACTCCCTGACCGCGGACGGCAAACCGTTGCTGGACGTGTGGATGAGCCACGGCGACAAAGTCACCGCCATCCCGTCTGACTTCGTCACCGTCGCCAGCACCGACAACTGCCCGTTCGCCATTATGGCCAACGAAGAAAAACGCTTCTATGGCGTGCAGTTCCACCCGGAAGTGACCCACACCCGTCAGGGTATGCGTATGCTGGAGCGCTTCGTGCGCGACATCTGCCAGTGCGAAGCGCTGTGGACCCCGGCGAAAATCATCGACGACGCCGTTGAGCGTATTCGCCAGCAGGTTGGCGATGACAAAGTAATCCTCGGCCTCTCCGGCGGCGTGGACTCTTCGGTGACCGCGATGCTGCTGCACCGCGCCATCGGCAAAAACCTGACCTGCGTATTCGTGGATAACGGTCTCCTGCGTCTGAACGAAGCCCAGCAGGTGATGGAGATGTTTGGCGACCACTTTGGCCTGAACATCGTTCACGTGGAAGGCGAGCAGCGCTTCCTCGACGCGCTGGCAGGTGAAAGCGATCCGGAAGCGAAACGTAAGATCATCGGCCGCGTCTTCGTGGAAGTGTTCGACGAAGAAGCGCTGAAGCTGGACGACGTCAAATGGCTGGCGCAGGGCACCATCTATCCTGACGTTATCGAATCTGCCGCTTCCGCCACCGGTAAAGCGCACGTCATCAAATCTCACCACAACGTGGGCGGCCTGCCGAAAGAGATGAAGATGGGGCTGGTTGAGCCGCTGCGTGAGCTGTTCAAAGACGAAGTGCGCAAGATCGGTCTGGAGCTGGGTCTGCCGTACGATATGCTCTACCGTCATCCGTTCCCGGGCCCGGGCCTCGGCGTGCGCGTGCTGGGCGAAGTGAAGAAAGAGTACTGCGACCTGCTGCGTCGCGCGGACGCTATCTTCATCGAAGAGCTGCACAAAGCTGACCTGTACAACAAAGTGAGCCAGGCGTTCACTGTATTCCTGCCGGTTCGCTCCGTCGGCGTGATGGGCGATGGCCGTAAATACGACTGGGTGGTTTCCCTGCGTGCGGTGGAAACCATCGACTTCATGACCGCGCACTGGGCGCACCTGCCGTATGATTTCCTCGGCCGCGTCTCTAACCGCATTATCAATGAAGTGAACGGTATCTCCCGCGTGGTGTATGACATCAGCGGTAAGCCGCCAGCAACGATCGAGTGGGAATAATCCCCGGCGTTAGTTGAATAAAACGAAACCCTCTGTTGTTACAGAGGGTTTTTTAATTTATGCCCAGCCTCAATCCCGTCATCCCTCACCGCTATCCATCACTGGGTGGTTTCCTGTGTCCCCGGTGAATGTACCCGGTTATGGTTCCGGCAGATGTTCAGCCGGCCCACGTTTTGCACCCGGGCAGAGGGCTGGACGCTTGTCCGGCTCTGTTTTACCCACCGATCGCGCCATCGCCAGCGCCAGTCCGGCAACGATCAGCGTTAACCCGGTGGAAATCCACATTCCACCCACGATACCCAGCCGATGGTTCAGCCATGCATAGGTAAAGGGGGCGGCCGCCGCCATCAGTTGCCCGGGGATCAGCAGGAGACCCGTGCGGCTGGCGTAGCTTTCTGCGCTAAACAGCGCCAGCGGCAGCGTCGCTTTCACAATCGTCACCAGCCCATTTATCGCGCCATAGCCGAGCACAAACCCGGCTGCGCACCCGGCATACGCCGTGCTGCTGACACCAAGGAGAAAACAGAGCGGCATGGCGAGCGCGGTAAAACGCGTCAGCGCGAGCGGGGTGATGCGTCGACCGGCCAGCACTTCCCCCAGCCGGGCGCCGGTCTGGCCAAATCCCCACAGCATTCCGATGGCAACCGGCAGGCCAAAGTGGCTGATAAACTCCGGCAGATGGGTGGAGGTGCCGGTGGAGATGAAGGTGATCAGCGCAATAAAGAGCGCATAACGTATGCCGTTACGCCGATTGCCATCCGCTGTTGGGGCTTTCGCTTTCGTCGATGAGCCGAGCCGCTGACGAGGCAGCTGATAACTCAGCCATGCGCTCAGCAGGCCAAACAGCGCATAGACCCGCAGGGCATCCTGCCAGGACATCACGGTGAGTAAAGCCTCCCCCAGCGGCCAGAAGAGGGCAGAGGCCAGACCGCCGGCGAGGGTGATTTGAGAGATGGTTTTCCGCGCCTGCTGGCCGTAAAGGTTCACTACCGCGGCGAACAGGGCATCATACAACGACAGCCGCATGCCGACGCCGGTCAGCAGCCAGGCGCCGTACCAGCCGACCAGCGAAGGGCTCCAGGCCATCATCGCGCAACTGGCGGCTATCAGTAAGGTTCCGCTGGTGACCACCAGTCGTCCGCCAAAGCGAGCCAGCAGACTGGCGACCAGCGGGGAGACCGCCGCCATGATCAGCATCGCAAGCGTCAGGCCAAGATAGATCTGCGGCGAGCTCCATCCCTTGTCGGCGGCGATAGCTCCGGCAAAGGTGCCGGGCATATAAAAAGAGATACCCCAGTTGATCAGTTGCTGAGCGCCCGCGGTGAAGGCTAGGCGTCGGGGAATAGCCGGTGTTCCCATGGTTTTTCATTCCGTTAAGAGAGTTGTCCTGAGCATACCCGGCAGGCTATTGTTCTGGCAGAGCGGCCACCTTATGCGCGGTATAAGAGAAACTTTGCATGACAACACTGAACCTGGGAAACCTGGCGACCTTCCGGCTGGTCGTACAGCGCGGCAGCTTCTCAGCCGCCGCCGACGCGCTGGGGATCTCCCAGCCTGCCGTCAGCCTGCAGGTGCGTCAGCTGGAGCAATTTTTACAGACCCGACTGCTGGAGCGCACCGGGCGCGGGATCAAGGCGACGGCGGCGGGAATGGCGCTGCTGGCCCACAGCGAGCAGATCGATCGGGCGGTGAATAGCGCGGTGCAGTCGGTCAGTGCATTTAGTCAGGAAGTTAATGGCTCACTGACTCTGGGGACCGGCGCGACGGCCTGCATTCATCTTCTTCCGCCGCTGCTGCAGCATCTTCGTCAGCAGCACCCACTGCTGACGGTGGGGGTGACCACCGGCAACACGCTGGATATCGTCCGGGCGGTGGAGGAAAACCGGCTCGATCTTGGGCTGGTCACGCTGCCCGTTCAGGGACGCAGTCTGGCGGTGACCGCCGTGGTGGACGAGGAGTTCGTGGTCATCCATCCCAGCCACGAGGCGGGGATCCCGGCGGTGTGTACCCCTGAGGAGCTGCAGGCGCTGCCGCTCATTGCCTTCGAGGCGGGCAGCGGCACGCGGGATCTGATTGACCGCTGGTTCCGTTCGGCGGGCCTGGCGGTCACGCCGGTGATGCAGCTGGGGAGCATCGAGGCGATCAAACGCATGGTGCGGGCCGGGCTGGGCTACAGTATTGTGCCCCGCATGGCGGTAGAGCAGGCGGAGGATCGCTATGGCTTAACGGTACATTCTCTGGCCCCGTCGCTGTACCGTCAGCTGGCGGTTGTCATGCGTCAGGATAAAGTGATTACCAAAGGAATGGCGGAAATGCTGCGTCTGCTGCAGGCCGTGCGCTTATAAATCGTCAGCGGCAAAACATGCCTCGTCAGGGATAGTGCCTCGGAAACGGGCGTCTCTACCTGCGGATAGTGGCGTATCCGGCATCAGGATCAACGGGTTACTCGCGGGCGGAGGGCTCGACGGTGAGCGTTGACTCCTGCGACGCTTTTTTATCCTGGTGATGATACCAGGCGCCGATGGAGGAGTAGACAAAGCGTCCAAAGAAGAAGAGAAAGCTGATAAGCAGTACGATACGGGTCATGCGACGGTTAAATCGATGTCGTTTACGCATACTGGGTGCCTGACTCACAAAAGGTTCCTTGAAGTATACCCGAAGATGGGCGATGGGGGTATTAAGGCACAGGAACGAGGTGGGGTCAATTGATGCAGATGTAAAAGTGCGGCAGTGAAAACATTAATTAATGTTATATAAGATAATCCTCGTATTTACATGCTCTCTTTATTAGCCACGAAAAGCTGAAAAAATAAGTTTTATTAATGTTGGTGTCAGCATTTGTTGATTTACATCAACAGCCTCATTCTCTTCACCACTAAAATCAGCGGACGTTACCGTATCGTTATTACTTATGCGGTCAGCATGGGGTGGTTGGATGCCTGCCTGAATATGCCTCGCAGGAGCAGAGGCTCTCTGTAGAGCACCTATGAATTTATTAAAATACTATCAACAATATCGCGACAAATGGTGGGCCTTACCGCTTCTCCTGCCTGTGTTATTATTACCCCTTGCCAGAGGGATGAATACATATACCATGCTGAATGGGCACATGGTTTATCTTTATTATCTTCCCCTGGCGCTGGTGCTCAGCCTGATGATGTTTTTCGGCTGGGCGGCGATCCCCGGTATTATCGTTGGTCTGCTGCTAACGCTGGCCCGGGGCATGACGCCGGAGCAGGCCGTTGGCGTACTGTTCCATTTTCTGATCCCCTGCGTGCTCTGCTGGGGCGGATATCGCATCTTTGTTCCCCAACGGCAGCAGGTATCGCACGGTAACGTCAGGCTGATGCCGCATCGTCTGTTCTGGCAAATGCTGCTCCCTTCGGTCATTTTTCTGATTTTGTCGCAGATCGCCGAGTATCTGGGGCTACATCCGCGCACAACGGATATGACCGGCGTCTCGCCGTTTAGTTTACGGTCGTTAATCACCTTTCAGGCGCTGATGGTGGGGTGCCTGACCGGTGTACCGTTATGTTATTTACTGCTGCGGGTAATTCGTAACCCTTTTTATTTGCGCGGGTATATTTCTCAGGTTCGCTTACAAATTGATCCAAAAATAAAGAAAATTGAAATTATCAGTTGGGCGGCGATATTAACCCTGTTGCTGGGTCTATTATTGATGCCGCTTAATGATAGCAGCACTATATTTAGTACAAATTATACATTATCCTTACTGATGCCGGTGATGCTGTGGGGGGCGATGCGTTTTGGCTATCGCTTTATCTCGCTGATATGGACGCCGGTACTGATCGCCGTGATCCATTTTCATTACCGTTATTTACCTATTTATCCAAGTTATAACACTCAGCTGGCGATCACCTCGTCAAGCTACCTGGTGTTCTCGTTTATTGTCGCCTATACGGCGATGCTGGCAACACAGCAGCGGCTGATCTACGCCCGCGTCCGACAGATGGCCTTCCTCGACCCGGTGGTACATATGCCGAATCTGCGGGCGCTGAGCCGGGCGCTGAACGGCGCGAGCTGGTCGACGCTCTGTTTTTTGCGTATTCCTGAGCTTGAGCTGCTGGGCCGCCACTACGGGGTGCTGTTGCGCATTCAGTATAAGCAAATGCTGGCGAATCACCTGCGTGCGCTGCTGGAGCCGAACGAAGCGGTATATCATCTTGCCGGTCACGATTTAGTGTTTCGTCTCAACAGCGAAGGGCACCAGGCGCGCATTCACTTAATTGAGCGCTCCTTGCGACAGTTCCGTTTTCACTGGGACGGGGTCCCCCTGCAGCCGCGGATCGGCATGAGCTATTGCAACGTCCGCTCGCCGGTGAAGCATCTGTATTTGCTGCTTGGCGAGCTGAACACGATTGCCGACATGTCGCTGGCCAGCGGCCATCCGGAGAATTTGCAGCGCCGCGGCGCCGGGCATGTCCAGCAGGATCTGAAAGACAAAGTGGCGATGATGAACCGCATCCTCAAGGCGCTGGAGCAAGACTATTTTGTCCTGATGGCGCAGCCTATCCAGGGCATACGCGGCGACAATTACCATGAAGTGTTGTTGAGGATGAAAGGCGAGTCGGGCGAACTGACGGGGCCCAACGAGTTCCTGCCGGTGGCGCACGAGTTTGGGCTGTCCACGCGCGTGGATCAGTGGGTCATTGAGCATACCCTGGCCTTTATGGATGCCAACCGGCGGGCGCTGCCCGGTCTGCGGCTGGCGATCAACCTCTCTCCGGTCTCGTTGAGCCGCAGTCAGTTTCCCGAGGAGGTCGAAAACCTGCTGCAGGCCTACAACATTGAGCCATGGCAGATTATTTTCGAGCTGACCGAAAACTATGCGCTCAGCAACCCCGAGCTAGTTTGCCAGACATTAGAGCACCTGCGGGCACTGGGCTGCCGGGTAGCTATCGATGATTTTGGTACCGGCTACGCCAGCTATGCGCGGTTAAAAACGATGAACGTCGATATTCTTAAAATAGACGGCAGCTTTATTCGCAATCTGCTCGCCAGCAGTCTTGATTACCAGGTGGTGGATTCAATCTGTCGTCTGGCGCGGATGAAGAACATGCAGGTGGTGGCCGAATATGTTGAATCGCCGGAGATACGCCAGGCGGTCATCGCGCTGGGGATCGATTATATGCAGGGCTATGATATTGGCGTCCCGGTGCCTCTGACGCAGCTGGCGGAGGGGATGAGCGCCTGAAGCCGTAAAAAAGCCGGGCGCGATGGCCCGGCTCGCATGATATCCATAGAGGCGATCAGGCGTCTGGCTCTTCTTCCGCAATTTTCAGCAGCCACTCCGGCACACCTTCCCAGTACTGCTGCTCTTTTTCCAGATCCAGCAGCACCAGCGCATTCTGGCTAAACCAGTTGTGCGGGAAGGTCAGCGTCCAGTGGTGAGCTTCCGTCTGCAGCCGTAGCGTCGGCGGCGTGGTGGTGGCCTGACGCTGGTTGTTCAGCAGCACGCCGAGGCGCAGCAGCTGGATCAGCGGCAGAAACTGCTTTTTCCTGAACAGCGTAAAGCGCGGCAGATCGTCGAGTTTTATCGCTTTGCGATGATAGCGCACCAGGGTGGCCATCAGCATCTGCTGCTCCTGGTTGAAGCCCGGCAGGTCGCTGTTCTGCAGAATATAGGCCGAGTGGCGGTGCATGCCGCTGTGGTTAATATTCAGGCCCACCTCATGGAGCATCACCGCCCACTTCAACAGCGCCGCCAGGTGCGGATTGGCCAGCTTGGGATTCTGCTCCTGCCACTGCTCCAGCATAAGGGTGGTGGTTTCCAGCACCCGGCGCGCCTGTTCGCGATCGATGTTGTACTGATTCGCCAGACTCTGCGCCGTACGGCTACGAATATCCTGGTGGCGGAAGCGGCCTTCCATTTCGTACAGCACGCCTTCACGCAGCGCGCCATCAGACAGACGAAGCTCTTTAATGGCTAGCGCGTCAAATACGCCGCACAGAATGGCCAGCCCCGGGGCAAAGACCGCTTTACGATCTTCCGAGAGGCCGGGCAGGCTGAGCGCGTCGAAGTTTTTATGCTTCAGCAGTTCACTGACCAGCATTTCGAGGCGCTCCGGCGTAATAAACCCGTCCTTCTCGCCCATAGCCACCAGCACTTCCTGGGCGGCCTTAATGGTACCGGAGGCGCCCAGCGCCACGGTCCAGCCCTGAATACGGAACTGCCAGGCCAGGGTTTCCAGTTTTTGCACCGCCGCCAGGCGAGCGCGCTGGAAATTTTCTTTATTGATGGTCCCGCCGGGGAAGTAGGCCTGGGAGAAACTCACGCAGCCCATGCGACGGCTTTCCACCAGCCGGGGCTCAAAATCTTCACCGATGACCAGCTCGGTCGAACCGCCGCCGATATCAATCACCAGCTTACGGCCGCGCTCCGGCTGCGTGTGCTCCACGCCCATAAAAATCAGGCGCGCTTCTTCATTACCGGAGATGATCTCGATCGGGTAGGGGATCACTTTTTCCGCGCGTTTAAGAAACTCTGCCGCATTGGTCGCCTGGCGCAGCGTATGCGTCCCGACGATGCAGACGCTGGAAGGGGAGAACCCCTGCAGGCGTTCGGCAAACAGCGACAGGCAGTTCAGCCCGCGGGTCATGGCTTCTTCGCTCAACACCGAGTTTTCATCGAGGCCATCGGCCAGATGTACGCGCTGTTTCAGGCGTCCGATGATCTGCATGGCGCCGTCGACGACACGGGCGATCACCATATGAAAACTGTTCGAACCAAGGTCAACCGCAGCGAACTCCTGCGGCCGAGGGGTTTTTTCGTTTATTGGCATAGGTTAGTCGGGTTGTTCGAGTGATTTGAGATAATCGTAAATCGCCATCTGAGCGCGCACTTTACGGCGATTGCCGCGCGGCACATAGCGATTACTCAGTTCTTTATCAAGATAGCGCGCTTTTACCGTATCGTTGAACAAGATATCAAAAATATCCAGCACCCGCTGTTTCAGGCGCGGGTCGAGCAGCGGGGCGGCAACTTCGATGCGATAATCGATATTACGCGTCATCCAGTCGGCAGAGGAGAGCCAGACCTGCTTATCGCCACCGTTTTCAAAACAATAGACCCGGTCATGCTCGAGGAAGCGGTCCACAATGCTGATGACGCGAATATTTTCGCTGATGCCTTCCAGACCGGGGATCAGCGAGCACATGCCGCGGATTAACAGGTTGACCGGCACGCCGGAGCTGGAGGCGGCATACAGTCTGTCTACCAGTCCTTTATCCACCAGGTTGTTCAGCTTCAGGGTAATACCGGACGGTTGCCCGTTCTGCGCATTGGCGATCTCGCGGTCGATCATCTCATACAGCAGACGACGCGAGTTCTGCGGCGACACCAGCAGGTAATCGAAGCTGACCGGGCGGTAGGGGTTTTCAATAAAGTTAAACACCCGGCGAACTTCATTGGTAATGCGCGCATCGGCGGTTAACAGCGAATAGTCGGTATAGATCCGCGCGGTCTTCTCGTTGAAGTTACCGGTGCCGATGTGGGCGTAGCGCACGACCTCATCGCCTTCTTTACGCGAGATCAGGAACAGCTTGGCGTGGATTTTCAGGCCCGGCGCGGAGAAGATAACGTGGACGCCCGCTTCCGTCAGGCGTTTCGCCCAGTGAATGTTGGCCTCTTCGTCAAAACGCGCCTGCAGCTCCACCACTACGGTGACTTTTTTACCGTTGTGGGCGGCGTGGATCATCGCGTCGATGATGCGCGAATCCTTGGCCACGCGGTAGATGTTGATTTTGATCGCCAGTACGCTGGGGTCGAACGAGGCCTGACGCAGCAGCTCCAGCACATGCTCAAAAGTATGATAGGGGTAGTAGAGCAGCACATCGCGTTCGCGAATGGCGTCGAAGCCGTTGCGGAATTTATCAAACCACAGATGACGCAGGCGCGGCATAGGTTTATTGACCAGATTGGCCTTACCCACGTTCGGGAAGCCGATAAAGTCTTTGAAGTTGTGATAGCGGCCGCCCGGCAGCATTGAGTCATAGTTGGAGATGGAGAGCTTATCGCGCAGCATTTCGACCATCGCGTCCGGCATATCGCGCTGGTAGACGAAGCGAACCGGCTCGGCGGTCAGGCGCTGTTTCAGGCTGGAGGACATCAGCTCCATCAGGCTCGACTCCATCTCATGCACCAGATCGTACTCGGCGTCACGGGTCATTTTCATCGAGTAGGCGTTCAGCGCATCGTAATCAAAGAAGCCTTTAAAGATGTCGTCCAGGCAATAGCGCAGAATGTTATCCAGCAGGATCATTGGTTTACGGCGGCGAGGCGCTTCCGGCGGCAGGTTTACGAAGCGCGGGACCTTATCCGACGGAATTTCCAGCAGGGCATAGTTGATGTTCTCCCCGCGGATAATCTCCACCGCCAGATAGGTGTAATCATCTTTCAGGAACTGCACGAGGTCCGTTTCGCGGTTAATCAGGATCGGCGAGATATGCTGCCGCAAATACTGTTTAAAGTAGTTGCGCAGCCAGGCCTGCTGATTGACGGACAGCTGGCGCTCGTTGATCAGGAAGATCTGGTTGCGCGCCATCTCCAGCAGCAGTTCGTTATACAGACTATCGAATTCCTGATCGGCCTTCAGAACGCGGGCCTGGATTTTGCCTAACAGGTGGCGAGAATGGGCGGTACTGCCTTGTTCTTCACTGATAATAATCCGGCGCTTAAGCTCAGCGAAGCGCACTTTGTAAAACTCATCAAGGTTGTTGGAGTAGATCCCTAAGAAGCGCATGCGCTCAATCAGCGGGTTACTCTTGTCCGCCGCTTCCTGCAGCACGCGCTCGTTAAAAGACAACCAGCTGAGTTCTTTTTCGATGTATAGCTTTTCCTGGCCCATTACCGCTCACACTCCGTTTTACTCACAGGACGTAGACTATTATGACGAATTTTTCTGCATAGCGATTTACTGTGTCACAACTATATGACAGTAAGAAGAATTATTTCTGTGAGATGTTTGATTAATAAACAATTTTAATTAAAAAAAAGCCCCGCGATGGCGAAAGGCGGGGCTGTTGTTCATTCTTCAGCGGCATAGCCCTGGGGGGGAAGCTGTCGTTCATCCAGCCAGGCGTGGTTGCCCACCATGCGCAGACGCCCCTCGACGAACCAGCTTATCACCAGCGGATAAATGGCATGTTCCTGGGTCTGTACCCGCGCCGTAACCTCTTCCTCGCTGTCGCCAGCAAAGACCGGCACTTTGGCCTGCAGGATAACCGGACCGCCATCCAGCTCATCGGTGACGAAGTGCACCGAGGTCCCATGCTCCTCGTCACCGTTTTCCAGCACCTGGCGATGGGTATGCAGGCCAGGATACTTCGGCAGTAACGAAGGGTGGATGTTCAGCAGTCGTCCCTGATAGTGGCTGACAAAGGCCGGGCTAAGGATACGCATATAGCCCGCCAGCACCACCAGATCCGGGGCGTAGGCGTCAATTTCATGCATCAGCTGACGATCGAACGCTTCCCGGTCGGCAAACTGACTTTGCGCCAGCGCGTGGGCCGGGATCCCGGCCGCGCGCGCGCGCTCAAGGCCGAACGCATCGGCCTTGTTACTGAATACCGCACGCAGGGTGCCGTTTATCTGTTTCCGGCCACAGGCGTCGATGATCGCCTGCAAATTACTGCCGCTACCGGAAATCAGCACCACAATGTTTTTCATGCAATGACCACACGCTGTTCGGAATCGGAGGCTTTGATATACCCGATTTTCCACGCGTTTTCACCTTTCTCGTTCAGCAGGGCAATGGCCTTGTCTGCTTCTGCTGCCGGCAGGGCGATAACCATCCCCACGCCGCAGTTAAAGGTACGGTACATCTCATGCTGGCTGACGTTACCGGCGGTTTGCAGCCAGTTGAAAACGGACGGCCACTGCCAGGAAGACTCATCAATCACCGCCTGGGTGTTGTCCGGCAGTACGCGCGGGATGTTTTCCCAGAAGCCGCCGCCGGTCAGATGGGCGATGGCGTGGACGTCAACGCTGGCAATAAGGTCGAGAACCGATTTCACATAGATGCGGGTCGGCGCCAGCAAATGGTCGGCCAGCGGTTTGCCGTCAAGGTCGGTGGTCTGTGGGTCAACGCCGCTAACTTCAATAATCTTACGCACCAGCGAATAGCCGTTAGAGTGCGGGCCGCTGGAGGCCAGCGCCACCAGCACATCGCCGTCAGCGACTTTGCTACCGTCGATGATTTCTGATTTTTCCACCACCCCGACGCAAAAACCCGCCACGTCGTAATCTTCGCCGTGGTACATCCCCGGCATCTCTGCGGTCTCACCGCCCACCAGCGCGCAACCGGACTGCAGGCAGCCTTCGGCGATGCCGTTGATGACGCTGGCTGCGGTATCGACGTCCAGTTTACCGGTGGCGTAGTAATCAAGGAAAAACAGCGGTTCAGCGCCCTGAACCACCAGGTCGTTCACGCACATGGCGACCAGGTCGATGCCGATGGTGTCGTGACGCTTCAGATCCATTGCCAGACGCAGCTTGGTACCGACGCCGTCGGTGCCGGAGACCAGTACCGGCTCGCGGTATTTCTGCGGCAGTGCGCACAGCGCGCCGAATCCGCCCAGTCCACCCATCACTTCCGGGCGACGGGTTTTCTTCACCACGCCCTTAATACGGTCGACGAGAGCGTTGCCTGCATCAATATCCACGCCGGCATCTTTATAGCTGAGAGAGGTTTTGTCGGTCACTGCGAAGTCTCCACGCGTTTGCGGTAAGCAAGAAAAATCGGCGCAATTCTAACAGGGAAAGCAAACGTTTGCGAGCCTGCTTTACAGTCGGCTTAAAACCGTTGGCGGATGGTCAAATTTGATACTGCTCACGAAAATGAAACCGGGTACAGCCTTGTGCTTGCCTCAGTGTCAGGTAATCCCCATCATATTACTGAAACCGGTTTCTGTGATTGATCGCCGTATGGATTACCGGTGATTTATGTTCGACAGGGGAGGGATGAATGAAGATTGCGGCATTTGATATCGGTGGCACCGCGTTAAAGATGGGCGTCATGACCCGCGACGGAAGGCTGCTGGAAACCGCGAAGCAGTCAATCAATGACAGCGATGGCGATCATATCTTACAGACCATGCTGTCGTGGCTGGCGGCCCACCCGTCATGCGAAGGCATTGCCATCAGCGCGCCGGGCTATGTCGATCCGCACAGCGGATTTATCACCATGGGCGGCGCTATCCGTCGCTTTGATAACTTCGCCATGAAATCATGGCTCGAGACGCGAACCGGGCTGCCGGTCTCGGTGGAAAACGACGCCAACTGTGTGCTGCTTGCCGAGCGCTGGCAGGGTAAAGCGGCGGAGATGGCCAATTTTCTGGTGCTCACTATCGGCACTGGCATCGGTGGAGCGATTTTTTGCCAACATCAGCTGATCCACGGGGCGCGTTTTCGCGCCGGCGAGTTCGGCTATATGCTTACCGATCGTCCCGGCGGACGCGATCCCCGTCGCTACTCGATGAATGAAAACTGCACCCTGCGGGTGCTGCGCTATCGCTATGCAGAACATATTGGCGCGCCGCTGGATAGCGTCACTGGCGAAATGATTTTTGACCGCTATGACGCCGGCGACCCGGTTTGCCAGCGTCTGGTCGCCGAGTTCTTCAATGGCCTGGGCCATGGCCTTTATAACCTCGTCAATATCTTCGATCCGCAGACCATTTTTATCGGCGGCGGCGTTGTGGAACGTCCTGGATTTCTGACGCTGCTGCGCCAGCATCTGGCCTGGTTCGGCATTGCCGACTATCTCGATACCGTCAGTCACGGCAACGATGCCGGCCTGATTGGCGCGGTTTACCATTTCAATCAGCACTATCGTTCGCCTGGCGACGATCGACCTTAGGGAGAGACTATGTCCGGATTTAAAGAAGGTTTTCTGTGGGGCGGCGCGGTGGCGGCGCATCAGTTAGAGGGCGGCTGGCAGGAGGGGGGCAAGGGGGTCAGCGTGGCGGATGTGATGACCGCCGGCGCCCACGGCGTGCCGCGGGAAATCACCGACGGCGTGGTGGCGGGAAAAAACTACCCGAACCATGAGGCGATCGATTTTTATCATCGCTACCCGCAGGACCTGGCGCTGTTTGCCGAAATGGGCTTCAAATGTTTCCGCACCTCGA
This sequence comes from Klebsiella sp. 2-CIP_Kleb., assembly GCF_050378715.1. Lineage (NCBI taxonomy): Bacteria > Pseudomonadati > Pseudomonadota > Gammaproteobacteria > Enterobacterales > Enterobacteriaceae > Klebsiella > Klebsiella sp. 2-CIP_Kleb. Next base: position 1,550,139 of record NZ_JBNRLG010000001.1, on the reverse strand, counting down.
TTGCCTGGACGCGTATTTTCCCGCAGGGCGATGAACAGGAGCCGAACGAGGCTGGCCTGCAGTTTTATGACGATCTGTTCGACGAATGTCTGAAACACGGTATTGAACCGGTCATTACGCTGTCGCATTTTGAAATGCCCTATCACCTGGTCACCGAGTACGGCGGCTGGCGTAACCGCAAGCTGATCGACTTTTTCGTGCGCTTCGCCAGGGTCGTCTTCACCCGCTATCAGCATAAAGTGAAGTACTGGATGACCTTCAACGAGATCAACAACCAGGCTAACTACCATGAGGACTTCGCCCCTTTCACCAACTCCGGTCTGAAGTATTTGCCGGGTGAAGATCGGGAACCGGTAATGTACCAGGCCGCACATTATGAGCTGGTGGCCAGCGCCCTGGCGGTGAAAGCGGCGCGCGAGATCAACCCTGCTCTGCAGATAGGCTGCATGATCGCCATGTGCCCTATCTATCCGCTGACCTGCGCGCCGGACGATATGATGATGGCGATGAACGCCATGCACCGTCGGTACTGGTTCACCGATGTCCACGTGCGCGGCCGCTATCCGCAGCATCTGCTCAACTATTTTGCCCGCCGCGGCTTTAGCCTGGACATCACCGAAGCCGATCGTCAGGCGTTAACCGAAGGCTGTGTCGACTACATCGGCTTTAGCTACTATATGTCCTTCGCCACCAAAGCCACCGAAGACAACCCCTTGCTCGATTATGATGAAACCACCAGCCTGGTCTCCAACCCGTACGTGAAAAAGTCGGACTGGGGCTGGCAGATTGATCCGGTCGGCCTGCGCTATTCTCTGAACTGGTTCTGGGATCACTATCAGCTACCGCTGTTTATTGTCGAAAACGGTTTTGGCGCGATCGATGTTCGTGAAGCGGACGGCAGCGTGGATGACCAGTACCGTATCGATTATCTCTCCGCGCATATAGCGGAGATGAAAAAGGCGGTGGTCGAGGATGGCGTCGATCTGATGGGTTATACCCCGTGGGGCTGTATCGATCTGGTTTCCGCCGGAACGGGGGAGATGAAAAAACGCTACGGCTTTATCTACGTGGATAAAGATAATGAAGGCAACGGCACGCTGGAGCGCAGTAAGAAGAAGTCGTTCGACTGGTATAAGAAGGTGATTGCCAGCAACGGGGAGCAGCTATAATTCCCCCGTGGCGCTGCGCTTATCGGGCCGGCGGGGTTTGCGGTCCGGGTAAGCGTTAGCGCCGCCCGGCAGAACCCCGCGCTAAAACCGGAGCCTCGCCTCCGGTTTTTTTGTCTCTAAATCACTTTGCTTGATATACGTCAAGCAAGATGGGTATGGCCTAATCCGAAAAAAGCGGTATAATCCCGCGATTTTTTTTGTGGCTGCCCCTCAGAGGAGAAAGAGAATGAAGATTGTGGAAGTCAAACACCCACTCGTCAAACACAAGCTGGGCCTGATGCGCGAGCACGACATCAGCACCAAACGCTTCCGTGAACTCGCCTCTGAAGTGGGCAGCTTACTGACTTATGAAGCCACCGCCGATCTGGCGACCGAGAAAGTGACCATCGAAGGCTGGAACGGCCCGGTGGAAGTTGAGCAGATCAAGGGCAAGAAAATTACCGTCGTGCCAATCCTGCGCGCAGGCCTCGGCATGATGGAAGGGGTACTTGAGCACGTGCCGAGCGCGCGTATCAGCGTGGTGGGTATTTATCGCAATGAAGAAACCCTCGAGCCGGTACCTTACTTCCAGAAGCTGGTGTCCAACATCGATGAGCGTATGGCGCTGGTGGTTGACCCGATGCTGGCCACCGGTGGGTCGATGATCGCCACTATCGATCTGCTGAAAAACGCCGGCTGCACCAGCATCAAGGTGCTGGTACTAGTGGCGGCGCCGGAAGGAATTGCCGCGCTGGAGAAAGCGCACCCGGACGTTGAGCTGTACACCGCCTCTGTCGATAAGGGACTGAACGAGCACGGGTACATCATTCCCGGTCTCGGCGATGCCGGCGACAAGATCTTTGGTACGAAATAATCGCATAACGATAAATAAGCCGACTTTGAGAGTCGGCTTTTTTTTGAATAAAACACACATAACTAACCATCTCAGAGGAAAACACTATGACGCGCCGTGCTATCGGGGTGAGTGAAAGACCGCCGCTTTTACAGACTATCCCGCTTAGTTTGCAGCACCTGTTTGCCATGTTTGGCGCAACGGTGCTGGTGCCAATCCTGTTCCACATCAACCCGGCCACCGTGCTGCTGTTCAACGGTATTGGTACGCTGCTGTACCTCTTTATCTGTAAAGGCAAAATCCCGGCGTATCTGGGATCGAGTTTCGCCTTTATCTCTCCAGTGCTGCTCCTGCTGCCGCTGGGCTATGAAGTGGCGCTGGGCGGTTTCATTATGTGCGGCGTGCTGTTCTGCCTCGTCTCCTTTATTGTCAAAAAAGCCGGTACCGGCTGGCTGGATGTGATGTTCCCCCCGGCGGCGATGGGGGCCATCGTGGCGGTTATCGGTCTGGAGCTGGCGGGCGTGGCGGCCAACATGGCCGGGCTGCTGCCGGCCGACGGCCAGTCGCCGGACAGTAAAACCATTATTATCTCGATGGTGACCCTGGCGGTGACGGTGTTTGGTTCGGTCCTGTTCCGCGGCTTCCTGGCGATTATCCCGATCCTGATTGGCGTTCTGGTGGGCTATGCGCTGTCGTTTGTGATGGGCGTGGTCGATACCACCCCGATCGCCGAAGCGCACTGGTTCGCGCTGCCAACCTTCTACACGCCGCGTTTTGAATGGTTCGCCATCTTCACCATTCTGCCCGCTGCGCTGGTGGTGATTGCCGAGCACGTCGGTCACCTGGTGGTGACGGCTAATATCGTCAAACGCGATCTGATCCGCGACCCGGGCCTGCATCGTTCGATGTTTGCCAATGGCCTGTCGACGATCGTTTCCGGCTTCTTCGGCTCGACGCCTAACACCACCTACGGGGAAAATATCGGCGTGATGGCGATTACCCGCGTCTACAGCACCTGGGTTATCGGCGGCGCGGCGATCATTGCGATTCTGCTCTCCTGCGTCGGCAAACTGGCGGCGGCGATCCAGATCATCCCGGTGCCGGTGATGGGCGGCGTGTCGCTGCTGCTGTACGGGGTAATCGGCGCCTCAGGGATCCGCGTACTGATTGAATCGAAGGTGGATTACAGCAAGGCGCAGAATCTGATTCTCACCTCCGTGATCCTGATCATCGGCGTCAGCGGTGCCAAAGTGCACATCGGTGCCGCTGAGCTGAAAGGGATGGCGCTGGCCACCATCGTCGGTATCGCACTCAGCCTGATTTTCAAGCTTATCAGCGTCCTGCGTCCGGAAGAGGTGGTTCTCGACGCCGCGGATAGCGAAGAGGTTAAATAACGATCGTCTGACCGGGCGGCGATCCCGCCCGGTTCTCTCCGGACCTAAATCTGTGATAAACTCTTCGCGTTTTTCTGTAAGCCTATGTTGAGGTCCATCTGAACGCACCGGCACAGCTCTCTTTGCCACTGTATCTTCCTGACGACGAAACCTTCGCGAGTTTCTGGCCGGGTGATAATCCTTCCCTACTTGCTGCCCTCCAGAACGTACTGCGCCAGGAACACAGCGGGTATATTTATATCTGGTCACGTGAAGGGGCGGGTCGCAGCCACCTGTTACACGCCGCCTGCGCCGAGCTTTCCCAGCGCGGGGATGCCGTGGGCTACGTGCCGCTGGATAAACGCACCTGGTTTGTGCCGGAGGTGCTGGAGGGGATGGAACAGCTGGCGCTGGTCTGCATCGATAACATCGAGTGCGTCGCCGGGGATGAGCCCTGGGAAATGGCCATCTTTAATCTCTACAACCGGATCCTGGAATCAGGTAAAACCCGTCTGCTGATCACCGGGGATCGGCCGCCGCGGCAACTGAATCTTGGTCTGCCGGATCTCGCCTCGCGGCTTGACTGGGGGCAGATCTATAAGTTGCAGCCGCTGTCGGATGAAGACAAGCTGCAGGCCCTGCAGCTGCGCGCCAGACTGCGCGGCTTCGAGATGCCGGAGGACGTATGCCGCTTCCTGCTGAAGCGGCTGGATCGCGAAATGCGCTCGCTGTTTATGACCCTCGATCAGCTGGATCATGCCTCGATTACCGCTCAGCGCAAGCTGACGATCCCCTTCGTGAAAGAGATCCTTAAACTCTAGTCCGCCTGCGGAGTCAGTTCCTCCTCCGTCAGCCCGGTCAACCGGGCGACCAGATCGCGCGCCAGGCCACTGTGTAGCATAGCGGCGGCGATACGCTGCGCCTCTTCCTTCCGGCCTTCCTGACGGCCCTGCGCCAGGCCCTGCGCCAGGCCCCGCTCCAGGCCTTGTTGTTCCAGATATTCCGCAATTGTCATCAACGTCTCCTTGTGCTGCGGCGTACGTAACGCCAGCTCGCGAATGAACTTGATCGGCTCTCGCGCGTTGCCTGCCTGCACCAGATAGTGCATCAGGGCTTGTACCTGCGATTCCGTCGCCAGACCAGTCAATAATAATTCGCTCAGCTTGTCGAGGAGCTGCGCCAGATCGCGTTGTCGAATATGTTTTTGCAGTAACTCCAGCGTCGCCATGCGCTGATGGGTGGCAATGTCGTCATCCGGAATGACGGTAATGTCCGCCAGCGGAAACGCCCCGTGATAAAGGTGGCCGGCCAGCTCCGGAGCGACGAATTCATCGAGCCAGCGCAGCGAGAACGGGTAGGGGCTCACCAGACCGTGGTAGAAGAGAACAGGGATCACCAGCGGCAGCCGATCGTGGCCGGCATCAAGGTGGCGCTGCATGGCGGCGATGGCGTAGCGCATCAGACGAAAGGCCATATGCCGATCGGGCGTGCTTTGGTGTTCGATAAGCGCATAAATATAGCCGTCTCCCGCCGTGGTTTTCAGGGAATACAGAATGTCGGCGTAAAAGGGACGCAGATCGTCTTCGACAAAATGCCCGGACTCGAGATGCAGCGTACGCAGATCGCACACCTTAAGCAGCGTCTCGGGCAGGTACAGCCGCAGAAAATCGCGGGCGGTATCAGGATGGGAGAGATAGCTCTTAAATACGGCATCATGAGGCGTTGAGGTTGGTTTTTTCATGTTCATCCGTCCAGTGGATTGAGCGATAGATGAACAGTAGCACTGCAAGGCGGGCGGGAGGGATTGGCGTGGAAGATCTGGAATCGGCTACGTAAAAAAGCGCCGCGATAGCGCGGCGCGGGTGGGTTAGCTTACGATCTCGAGGACCTGCTCCGGCGGTCGGCCAATACGCGCCTGGCCGCGGCTAACGACAATGGGGCGTTCGATAAGCTTAGGATTGGCGACCATCGCCTGTATCAGCGCCGCGTCGCTGAGCGCCGGGTCGGCAAGATTGAGCGATTTATACAGATCCTCTTTCTGGCGCATGAGCTCGCGGGGGCTCTCCATACCCAGCAGCTGCAGCAGTTGACGCAGCGTCCCGGCATCCGGTGGCGTCTCAAGATAAAGCACCACCTCAGGATCGATGCCGTGGCTCTTCAACAGGCTCAGCGTTTCGCGGCTCTTCGAGCAGCGTGGGTTATGGTAAATTTTTACCGCGTCGGTCATGGGGTCTCCTTACATTTTTTGGTAGGGGCGGAAGCGGGCCTGTAGCTCACGTAGCTGGTCGATGCGGGCATCGTAGCGGGCCTGCTGCAGACTACCGAGTTTCACTTGCGAGCTGGCGCTGCTGAGCAGGGAAATCGCCTGTTCCAGCTGGCCGACCAGCGCCATGCTTTCTGCCCGCGCCGCCAGCTCCTGGTCGCGATTGCCCAGGGCGCCTTCCGCCTGAGCCAGCAGGTCCCAGCCGTTGCCATCCTCTTTATAGGTAAAGGTATAACGATTCAGGATGGTCGCCGCTTCCCCGGGCTGGCCGCCCTGCAGCAGGGCGTTGGCCAGGTTCAACTGCAGCACCGGATTGGTGCGCAGCTCGCGGGCGTTTTTAAGGCGGTTGATGGCGTCGCCGGTTTTCTTCTGCCCGAGGTCGATATCGGTAGCCAGATCGAGATACCAGGGATTTTGCGGATCGGCGCTGAGCAGCGGCTGCAGCGTTTTGCGCGCCTGGTCAAAGTTGTTGCTTTCCATCGCCAGCAGGGCGCGGCCATACTGCGCGGCATGCTGCTGGCGGATATTGCCTTTATCCCAGGCGTTGAGCAGATCGGTGCCCAGCTTATTGTCGCCGTTGGTGTACATTCCGAGGGTACGCGCCTTCGCCAGATAGAAGTCCGCTGAGGACTGCACGACAACCGGGCGCATCTGGTTGGCGCGGTTACGAGCATCGGCAAGCCGGCTTTCCGGCAGAGGGTGGGTGAGCAGCATTTCCGGCGGCCGCGTCGAGTAGCGCGACTCATCAAGCAGTTTACCCATAAACATCGGCATGGCCTGCGGGTCGAATCCCGAGCGTTGCAGAACCTGAATACCAATCCGGTCGGCCTCTTCTTCGTTCTGGCGGGTGAAGCTGATCATGCCCTGTTGGGTACCGGCCAGCGTCCCGGTCAGCGCCGCCATCCCGGCCTGCGGGCTGGCCATCGCCAGCAGAATTGAACCCAGCGCGCCGACCCAGGTCAGCGGCGCATTGCGCTTCTGATCTTCCATTGCGCGGGCAAGATGCCGCTGCGTAACGTGGGAAATTTCGTGCGCCATGACAGAGGCCAGTTCGCTCTCATTATCGGAATAGCGGAACAGGGCCGAGTGGAGGACCACATTGCCGCCGAAGAAGGCGAAGGCGTTGATTTGGTCGTTATTAATCAAGTAGAAGTGGAACGGGGTGCGCACCGAATTCGCATGCGAGACCAGACGCATGCCCAGCCCGTTGATGTATTGCACCAGCAGAGGGTCGTTGATCAGCGGCGCGCTGCCGCGCAGCTGGCGGACGTAGTAATCCCCCATCTGCATTTCCTGACCAATCGACAGCGTGCTTCCTGCGGAGGTCCCCATGTCCGGCAGGGTATCTGCGGAGTCAGCAAAAGCAGGGCCTAACGAACCCAGCGTCAGCGACGCGATCACGGTCGCCACCAGCGTTTTCTTCAACTGCCTGAACATAACCTCTGTCCTGTAATGTGGGTGTGCCAGTTTGACCGATTGTGCGACGCAATGTTCCCTGGCCGCATCCCAGCGAGTTTAGCTGGCGTTAGACACATTGAAAATAGGTTCTTCACGGCGGAGACGGGTTTGTCTGCTGCGCATCAAAAAGCGAAGTCTTTTTTGTGACATTTCGATACAATTCCTCCGTTTGTCGCCGCTTTGCGCTTCAGGGAAGGTTTTATGCTCGAGATGTTAATGCAGTGGTACCGCCGTCGATTCAGCGACCCTGAGGCGATAGCGCTGCTGGTTATTTTGCTTGCCGGTTTCGGCATCATGTTCTTTTTCAGCGGCCTGCTGGCCCCGTTACTGGTGGCTATCGTGCTGGCCTATTTGCTGGAGTGGCCGACCGTGCGCCTGGAGCGCATCGGTCTGTCGCGCACCTGGGCGACCTCGCTGGTGCTGATCCTCTTCGTGGGCATCCTGCTGTTGCTGGCTTTCGTGGTGCTGCCGGTGGCCTGGCAGCAGGGGATCTACCTTATCCGCGATATGCCGGGCATGCTCAACAAGCTCTCTGATTTTGCCGCCACGCTGCCGCGGCGCTATCCGGCGTTAATGGATGCCGGCATCATCGATGCGATGGCGGAAAATATGCGCACCCGGATGCTGACGGTGGGCGACTCGGTGGTCAAGTATTCTCTCGCCTCGCTGGTGGGGCTGCTTACGCTGGCGGTGTATCTGGTGCTGGTGCCGCTGATGGTCTTCTTCCTGCTGAAGGATAAAGAGCAGATGCTCAACGCGGTACGCCGCGTGCTGCCGCGCAACCGCGGCCTGGCCGGGCAGGTATGGAAGGAGATGAACCAGCAAATCACCAACTACATTCGCGGTAAGGTGCTGGAGATGATTGTCGTCAGCGTCGCCACCTGGATAGGCTTCATCCTTTTCGGCCTCAACTACTCGCTGCTGTTGGCGGTGCTGGTGGGCTTCTCGGTGCTGATCCCCTATATTGGTGCATTTGTGGTGACCATTCCGGTGGTGGGGGTGGCGCTGTTTCAGTTTGGCGCGGGCACCGAGTTCTGGAGTCTGTTCGCGGTCTATCTGATTATTCAGGGGCTTGACGGCAATCTGCTGGTCCCGGTGCTGTTCTCGGAAGCGGTGAATCTGCACCCGCTGGTGATTATCCTGTCGGTGGTGATCTTTGGCGGTTTGTGGGGGTTCTGGGGCGTCTTCTTCGCCATTCCGCTGGCCACGTTGATTAAAGCGGTGGTGCATGCCTGGCCGGATGGCCTGGTGGTCGACGACGACTAAGGCATTGAGGATAAAAAAAGACGCCGGGCGAGGTTCTCTCACCCGGCGTCTTGCTTTGCATCAGGCGTTTTCTTTCAGCCAGTTCAGCACCACGTCGTGGTGATTGCTGGTTTTGAAGTCATCAAAGACGTGTTCGATTTTGCCATCGGCATCGACGAGGAAGCTGATACGGTGGATCCCGTCGTAGGTTTTCCCCATAAAGGATTTTTCGCCCCAGACGCCAAACTGCTCGCAAACCTGATGGTTTTCATCAGACAGCAGCGTAAAGTTCAGCAGCTCTTTTTCGGCGAAGCGGGAGAGCTTTTCCGGTTTATCGGTGCTGATGCCCAGCACTTCCACACCGGCTTTCTTCAGGTCGTCCATGTTGTCGCGCAAGCCGCACGCCTGGACGGTGCAGCCCGGGGTCATGGCCTTCGGGTAAAAATAAACCAGGACACGCTGTCCCTGGAAGTCGGTTAAATTTACTTCCTCGCCGTCCTGGTCCGGTAAGCTAAATTTCGGTGCAAGATCACCGGCTTTCAGTGGGGTCATGGGTTAAACTCCATCCTGTTCATCATGCTGTGAATAATTAACGATGTTAATACTGCCTTGTGCGTTGAGTTCTGTACATAGGGCTTTGAACGCTTGTTCGATATTTGCTGCATTTTGCGTCGCAGGACTGTGGGCAGTTATCTGAATAAAAAGCTGCGCGGAATCACCGTCTCCCGGCTGCGTGCGGGAAACCAGTTCCGCGATATTCATATTCCATGTATCGCACAGGGCAGTGAAGCGCTCGATGATATGCGGTGAGTCCGGCACCTCAACCTGGACCCAGACGGTGTTTGGCATGGCCTGCGGGGGGCGCGCGGTGGTGCGTTTCATCACGATCAACAGCTCCAGCTCCGCGCCTTTCAGCGGCAGGGTTGATTCGATCAGGTTAATCGCATTCCACGACCCGGAAAGCAGCATGATAAACGTAAACTCATCACCGAGCATGGCCAGCCGGCTGTCTTCGATATTACAACCGCAGCTGCTGACGTGGCGAGTGATCGTATTCACGATGCCGGGACGGTCAGCCCCCAGGGCGGTAATAACCAGATAGTGTTGTAATGAGGCTGTCAAACCTGTTCTTCCTTTAAAAAGGTGAGGTAACATTAGGAAAGCATAAAAAAAACCGCCATACAACATCCCTGATGGCGTCGGGTCTCTTGCTTTTATTGCAGCTCCAAACGTAACATTGAGAATCTTGTCGCACTTCTGCTCTGAGGATGGCCCATGTTCACGGGAAGTATTGTAGCGCTTGTCACGCCGATGGATGAAAACGGTAATGTCTGCCGGACAAGCCTGAAAAAACTGATTGATTACCATGTCGCCAACGGAACCTCGGCGATCGTTTCGGTAGGGACTACCGGTGAATCCGCAACGCTGAGCCATGAAGAGCACGGCGATGTGGTGATGATGACGCTGGAACTGGCTGACGGGCGTATCCCGGTGATCGCTGGAACGGGAGCCAATGCAACCGCAGAGGCGATTAGCCTGACCAAGCGTTTTAACGACAGCGGCGTTGTCGGCTGCCTGACGGTCACTCCTTATTATAACCGTCCTACCCAGGAAGGCCTGTTCCAGCACTTTAAAGCTATCGCCGAACATACTGACCTGCCGCAAATTCTGTATAATGTGCCGTCCCGTACCGGTTGCGATATGCTGCCGGAAACCGTTGGCCGTCTGGCGGAAATTAAAAATATTGTCGGTATTAAGGAAGCTACAGGGAACTTAAGTCGCGTTCATCAGATCAAAGAGCTGGTTTCAGACGACTTTATTCTGCTGAGCGGTGACGATGCGACCGGTATGGACTTCATGCAGCTCGGCGGCGTGGGCGTGATTTCCGTCACCGCCAACGTGGCGGCGCGCGAAATGGCCGACATGTGCCGTCTGGCGCTGGCGGGTCAATTTGCCGAAGCCCGGGCGATTAACCAGCGTCTGATGCCATTGCATACAAAATTATTTGTCGAACCCAATCCTATCCCGGTGAAATGGGGATGCAAGGCGTTGGGTCTTGTGGCGACCGATACGCTGCGCTTGCCGATGACGCCTATCACCGACCAGGGTCGTGAAGCCGTTACCGCCGCGCTGAAGCATGCCGGTTTGCTGTAAAGTTTAGGGAGATTTGATGGCTTACTCAGTACAGAAGTCGCGCCTGGCGAAGGTTGCGGGTGTTTCGCTGGTTCTACTCCTCGCGGCCTGTAGTTCCGACTCGCGCTATAAGCGTCAGGTGAGCGGTGATGAGGCCTATTTACAGGCGTCACCGTTGAGCGAACTTCACGCGCCGGCGGGGATGATCCTGCCGATTCAGGTGGGTGATTACAACATTCCGGTGGCCAACAGCACCGGCGCGGTCGGCAAGGCGCTGGACATTCGCCCGCCGGCGCAGCCGCTGGCATTGGTTAGCGGCGCCCGCACCCAGTTCAACGGCGATACCGCGACGCTGATGGTCGAGAACGGCCGCAGCGGTTCGCTGTGGGCGCAGGTTACCAGCATTCTTCAGTCGAAGAACTACGTTATCGCCAAGCGCGATGATGCGAGCCAGACGCTGAACACCGACTGGGTTGAGTGGAACCGTCTTGATGAAGATCAGCAGTATCGCGGTCGTTATCAAATCTCCGTCAAACCGCAGGGCTATCAGCAAGCGGTGGTGGTCAAGCTGGTGAATCTGGAGCAGGCGGGTAAACCGGTTGCCGATCCGGCGTCACTGCAGCGCTACAGCACCGCCATGCTGAACGTCATTTCGGAAGGCCTGGACATGAACGCCACCAGCGCCCAGAACGCCGCCCAGCGCAGCGCGGGCGCCACCTTCGACGTGCAGAGCGCTGCCGACGATACGGGTCTGCCGATGCTCGTTGTTCGCGCGCCGTTTAACATGGTGTGGCAGCGTCTGCCAGGCGCCCTCGAGAAAGTGGGGATGAAAGTGACCGACAGCACGCGCTCTCAGGGCAGCATGGCGCTGACCTACAAGCCGCTGTCTGACAGCAGCTGGCAGGAGCTGGGCGCACGCGACCCGCAGCTGGCCTCCGGTGACTACAAACTTCAGGTCGGCGACCTCGATAACCGCAGTAGCCTGCAGTTCATCGACCCGAAAGGCCACACCCTGACGCAGTCGCAAAATGACGCCCTGGTAGCCGTATTCCAGGCCGCATTTAACAAGTAAACGAAAGGGCTGGAGCAATCCGGCCCTTTTAATATATAGTGACGCAAACGTGTGCGTATGCACATCATCCTTCAAATTGCCTCTTTGTTGGCCGCCTTCGTTCACCCCAGTCACTTACTTTTGTAAGCTCCTGGGGATTCGCTCAGTTGCCGCCTCGATGCACTTTGAATGATTTTGTGTATAGGTGGAAACGTATTTTTAGGCTCAATATCACTGGAGTAGTGAAAGATGAAAAAGCAAGCTGAGTTGTATCGTGGTAAGGCGAAGACAGTATACAGCACCGATAATCCGGACCTGCTGGTACTGGAATTCCGTAACGATACGTCAGCAGGTGATGGCGCGCGCATCGAGCAGTTCGATCGTAAAGGCATGGTGAATAACAAGTTCAACCACTTCATTATGAGCAAACTGGCAGAAGCGGGCATCCCTACCCAGATGGAAGCGCTGCTCTCCGATACCGAATGCCTGGTAAAAAAACTGGATATGGTGCCGGTGGAGTGCGTGGTGCGTAACCGTGCGGCAGGCTCGCTGGTAAAACGTTTAGGCATTGAAGAAGGAATCGAGCTGAATCCGCCGCTGTTCGATCTGTTCCTGAAAAACGATGCCATGCACGATCCGATGGTCAACGACTCCTATTGCGAAACCTTCGGCTGGGTGAGCAAAGAGAATCTGGCGCGGATGCGCGAGCTGACCTACAAAGCCAACGACGTGCTGAAAAAGCTGTTCGATGACGCCGGTCTGATTCTGGTGGACTTTAAGCTGGAGTTTGGTCTGTTCAAAGGCGAAGTGGTCCTGGGCGATGAGTTTTCGCCGGACGGCAGCCGCCTGTGGGACAAAAACACCCTCGATAAAATGGACAAAGACCGCTTCCGCCAGAGCCTTGGCGGCCTGATCGAAGCCTACGAAGAAGTGGCTCACCGTCTGGGCGTTAAGCTCGACTAACCCGCCCGCCGCCAGAAGATGGCCTCATCTTCTGGCGTCTCTTGCTGTTTCCTGTGGTAATCCTGCGCTGAACCGCCTACGATCTCTGCTATTGATACATAACAGGGAATGAGGTGCTTATGCGCTGGCAAGGGCGTCGCGAAAGCGACAATGTTGAAGATCGACGTGGACAATCAGGCTCGCCGTTTGGCGGCGGCGGGGGCGGCGGCTTCCGTCTGCCGAGCGGGAAGGGCGGCATTGTACTGCTGATTATTGTGCTGGTGGCGGGCTACTACGGCGTGGATTTGACCGGCATGTTGACCGGCGAACCGATGCCGCAGCAGCAGACCTCCACGCAGCGCTCCATCAGTCCGAAAGACGATGAAGCGGCGAAGTTTACTTCCGTCATTCTGGCCACCACCGAAGATACCTGGGGACCGATTTTTGAAAAGATGGGCCGCCAGTACCCTCAGCCAAAGCTGGTGCTCTACCGCGGCGCGACCCGTACCGGCTGCGGTACCGGCCAGTCGGTGATGGGGCCGTTCTACTGTCCTGCCGACAGTACGGTCTATATCGACCTGTCATTCTACGATGAAATGAAAAATAAACTGGGCGCCGATGGCGACTTTGCCCAGGGGTACGTCATTGCCCATGAAGTGGGTCATCACGTACAAAAACTGCTGGGCATTGAGCCGAAGGTTCGCCAGCAACAGCAGCATGCCACCGAGGCCGAAGCCAACCGGCTGTCGGTTAAGATGGAGCTACAGGCAGACTGCTTCGCCGGCGTCTGGGGGCATAATATGCAGCAGCAGGATATTCTGGAAACCGGCGATCTGCAGGAGGCGTTAAACGCCGCCGAGGCCATCGGCGACGACCGTCTGCAGCAGCAGAGCCAGGGGCGGGTGGTACCGGACAGCTTTACCCACGGAACGTCAAAACAGCGCTACACCTGGTTCAAACGCGGTTTCGACAGCGGCGACCCGGCGCAGTGCAACACCTTCGGCAGCGCGCTGTAATCGCCCCTGATGATGGACGAGCTGCTTGACCTCACCGCGCAGATGGCGCGGGAGGGGATTCGCCGCCTGCTGGTGCTCAGCGGCGACGAGGCCTGGACGCTGCAGCAGGCGCAGGCGCTGCGGGAGCGGCTCGGCGGCGATGGCCTGTGGGTGGGCTCCGAGCCGGTTTCTGCGCCCGGCGTGGCGCCTGGCGCCCTGAAGACGCTGCTGGGGCGGGAAGTGATGCACGCCTTTTTCGATGCCCGGCGCGGGTTTGATGTGGCCGCCCTGGCGGCCCTGAGCGGTACGCTGCGGGCGGGAAGCTGGCTGGTGCTGCTGACGCCCTCTTTCGCCGACTGGCCGTCCCGGGTGGATGAGGACTCCCTGCGCTGGAGCGATACGCCCGACCCGATCTCTACCCCCAACTTTGTTCTCCGCTGCTGTCGGCAGTTTATCGCCGACCCCGAGGTGCTGCTCTGGCGGCAGTCGGACTCGCCGCGGCTCCCGCTGGCCGTCCGGCGCCCTGACTGGCATCCCGCCGATGGTCACCCGCTGGCCGAACAGGCGGCGATCCTTGGGCAATTATTGCGTCTACCGCCTGGTATCGCAGCAGTGACGGCTGAACGAGGGAGAGGGAAATCCGCCCTCGCGGGCATGCTGCTGCGCCAGCTCGCGGGTGAGGCCATCGTTACCGCCCCGACCCGCAGCGCCGTCGACGTGCTGGCGAGCTTTGCCGGCGAGGCGTTTCGCTTTATGGCTCCTGATGCGTTGCTGTCATCGAAGGAAAAGGCGTCCTGGCTGATTGTCGATGAGGCCGCGGCTATACCGGCTCCGCTTCTCCGGCAGCTGGTTAGCCGTTTTCCCCGCACGCTACTTACCACGACGGTGCAGGGTTATGAGGGCACCGGTCGCGGGTTCCTGCTGAAATTTTGCGCCAGCCTGCCCTATCTGCAATTGTACAGCCTGAGCGCGCCGATCCGCTGGGCCGCAGGCTGCCCGCTGGAGTCGGCCATCAGCCAGCTGCTGATCTTCAGCGATGAGGCATTTCGCGACGCGCCGACGGGGGAGGTAGTCCTGGAGGCGGTCAATCAGTCCAGCTGGCAAACGCAGCCGGCGCTGCCGGAAGCGTTGTACCAGCTGTTATCCGGGGCGCATTACCGCACTTCTCCTCTCGATCTGCGGCGCATGATGGACGCTCCAGGCCAGGCTTTCCGCTGCGCTCGCGCCGGCGGTGCGGTGGCGGGCGCCCTGTGGCTGGTGGCCGAAGGGGGACTTTCTCCCGAACTCAGCCGGGCGGTGTGGGCGGGTTTTCGCCGGCCGCGGGGGAACCTGGTCGCCCAGTCGCTGGCGGCGCATGGCGGCACTCCCCTGGCGGCGACGCTGCGCGGGCTGCGGGTCAGCCGGATCGCCGTCCACCCAGCCCGCCAGCGCGAAGGGCTTGGGCAGCAGATGATCGCCGATATCGCCGCCGATGCCGCAGGTTATGATTATCTCTCCGTCAGCTTTGGCTATACCCCTGAGCTGTGGCGCTTCTGGCAACGCTGTGGGTTTATTCTCGTGCGGCTGGGCACCCATCGCGAGGCCAGCAGCGGGTGCTATACCGCGATGGCTCTGTTCCCGCTGACTGCAGCGGGGCATCAGCTCGCGCAACGGGAGGCACAGCGGCTACAGCGTGATGAATACTGGCTGCGCCCGTGGCGGCAAGCGTCCGCGCCGCTGCCGGCCGTTTCAGGGGCTATGCTTAGTGATGAGGACTGGCTGGAAGCGGCGAGCTTTGGTTTCGCCCATCGCCCGCTGGCCGCGGCGCTGGGTTGCCTCAATCGCCTGCTGTTGCAGGTCGACATCCCGTTGCCGGCCCTGCGCGGGCGTCTGCAGGGGGAAGAAGAGGCCGAACTCTGCGCCGCGCTGCAGCTAACAGGGCGTAAAGCCCTGCTGGCGAGATGGCGTCAGGAGGCCGCTGACGCCTTGCGCTTCCTCGATGCAGCGCGCGCCGAGGCGCTGCATCAGCAGGTGGCGAACCTGCAATTTTTTTAACTAACTCATTCAGTTAAATGGCATGGTCATATCTGGCGAGCGGCGTACACTGCCCGCATACACTAAGGAGACAGCCATGAAACACGATCATTTTATTGTTCAAAGCCCTGCGACGCCTGCGCAACAGCTGTTGCTGCTGTTTCATGGCGTGGGGGATAACCCGGTCTCCATGGGGCAAATTGGCAGCTGGTTCGCGCCGCAGTTTCCTGATGCGCTGATCGTGAGCATTGGCGGGGTGGAGCCTTGCGGTCCTGACGGTCGGCAGTGGTTTTCGGTGCAGGGAGTGACGGAAGAGAATCGTCAGCAGCGTATCGACGCCATTATGCCGACCTTTATTGAAATTGTGCGCTACTGGCAGGAAAAGAGCGGCATCAGCCCACTGGCCACCGCGCTGATCGGCTTCTCTCAGGGGGCGATCATGTCGCTGGAAAGCATCAAAGCAGCGCCGGATCTGGCTTCGCGGGTGATCGCCTTTAATGGCCGCTACGCGACGCTGCCGGTTACCGCAACGACGGCCACCACCATTCACCTGATCCACGGTGGTGACGATCGGGTTATCGATCTGGCGTGGGCGGTGTCGGCACAGGAGGCGCTGTTGCAGGCGGGGGGCGACGTGACCTTAGATATTGTGGACGATCTGGGGCATGCCATTGACGATCGCAGCATGCAGTTCGCGATCGAGCGACTGCGCTACACCGTGCCGAAGCACTATTTTGATGAGGCGCTGAGCGGCAGTACGCCGAAAGGGGACGATATCATCGAAATGCTGTAACCCCGGCGGGCGGGGTTACAGGCGGGCGCTACCGCGATAACGGCAAACTTACGGTTTCTTCGACTGGTCGTGCTTCGGCCAGTCGTCGTCATCGTCCCATTTATCGTTAAAATCACGGTGCGGCGGCAGATCGGGTTTGTTGTTGAGGAATTTTTTGTGGTCAACGCGGTTTAGATCTTTAATCACGTTGATAATTACCCCCACCAAAAAGACCAGCACCAGAATCCACCAGTGTTTAATAAGCCATTCCATGCGCGCTTCCTCTTTACGTCAGTACGTCAGGCGACCAGCTGTTCCATTACGCGTTGATACATCCGCGCCAGCAGCTGCAGGTCGGCGGCGTTCACACATTCATTAATTTTGTGAATCGTGGCGTTCACGGGGCCCAGCTCAACCACCTGCGCCCCCATGCGCGCGATAAACCGTCCGTCTGAGGTGCCGCCGTTGGTTAACAGCTGCGGTTTGATCTCATTATAGTGCTCAATGGCATTGACGACCGCATCCACCAGCTTGCCCCGTCCGGTAAGGAACGGCTGTCCGGAGAGCCACCACTCCACGCTGTAACGCAGCTGGTATTTTTCCAGCAGGGCGACCACCCGGGCTTTGATCGTCTCGTCCGTCAGCTCCGTACTGAAGCGGAAGTTGAACTGGACGAACATATCGCCAGGGATCACGTTGTTGCTGCCGGTACCGGACTGCACGTTGGCAATCTGCATGCTGGTCGGCGGGAAGTATTCATTGCCTTTATCCCACTCGATATTGACCAGCTCCGCCAGCATCGGCGCGGCGCGATGGACGGGGTTATCGGCAAGGTGCGGATAGGCGACATGGCCCTGTACGCCGTGAATGGTCAGGTTGCAGGTCAGCGAGCCGCGGCGGCCGTTTTTCACCACATCGCCGACCACTTCGGTACTGGAGGGTTCGCCGACCAGACAGTAGTCCAGACGCTCGTTACGCGCCATCAGCGTCTCCACCACTTTGACGGTGCCGTTTTTCGCGCTGGCCTCTTCATCAGAGGTGATCAAAAACGCCAGTCGGCCCCGGTGGTTCGGGTACTGCGCGACAAAACGCTCTGCGGCAACCACCATCGCCGCCAGCGAGCCTTTCATATCCGCCGCCCCGCGGCCAAACAGCATCCCGTCGCGGATGGTGGGTTCGAACGGGGGGTTGATCCAGCGGTCGGCGTCGCCTGCCGGGACCACGTCGGTGTGGCCGGCGAAGGCCAGCGTCTCGCCGTGGCCGCGCCAGGCCCAGAAGTTCTGCGTATCGCCGAAATCCATCGGTTCAACGGTAAAGCCGATCGCACGCAGGCGTTCAATCATTAACGCCTGGCATCCCGCATCATCGGGGCTAAGGGAAGGGCGGCGAATAAGCTGCTGAGCCAGCTCAATGACCGGGCAAGACATAGACTATACCTCGTTAAACTGCTGATAACTTGCTTCACTAAAACCCAGCAGCATAGGACGACCGGGCGCGCAGAGCAATGGGCGTTTGATGATCGCCGGCATTTCCAGCATCAATGCGGCGGCGGCATCGGCATTATCGATGCTGTTGCGCAGCGATTCGTCCAGTTTGCGCCAGGTGGTGCCGCGGGTGTTCAGCAGCGCCTGCCAGCCCAGTTCGGCAATAAAGGTATCCAGTTGCGCGCGGTCGAGGCCATCGGTGCGGTAGTCATGGAAGCGATAGTCAATCTGATGTGCTTCCAGCCAGCGGCGGGCTTTTTTAATGGTATCGCAGTTTTTAATTCCGTACATGGTGAGCATAGATAAACCTTTAACATTCAATTAAGCGGTTAACTCAGATATTTCCGAATATATAAGCCTTGTTGAAATAATACGTGATTCAGATGAATAAATATAACCTTTTACCGGGTATCTCATGCAATGCGTTAGGGTGATTAAAATTCGCCCAGCCGCGGGCATGATGTGAGGGCATTAACAATATTACGAAAATGTTGCTTGATGGTGCTCTGTATCACATAATTTTTACATACGAGACGGCATAGTGGCGGCAACCAGAGGTTTTATCTCTGTCAGCGGTCCACAAGACAATCAGAGCAATAGGGGAGCACAACTTCCCATCAGCAATGAAGTTATATAGAATCGACCATAATAATAAGAGAGGCTATTATGATTGAACATGAACTGGGGAACTGGAAAGATTTTATTGAAGGCATGCTTCGTAAATAAATTTCCGCAATGTGAGCAGGGGAATAACGCGACGTAAATAAGCGCGTCATGGTTCTGAACACATAAAGAAGGCGACCATCCAGGTCGCCTTTTCTGTTATTACGGCTCGCCGCCGTCGCCCGACGGTTTATTGCGGACGCTCCTTCAGCGGAAAGCGGCGACGCACCAGCACAAAGAACAGCGGTACGAAAAAGATGGCCAGCACGGTGGCGGAGATCATCCCGCCCATCACCCCGGTGCCGACCGCATGCTGGCTGCCGGAGCCGGCGCCGGTACTGGTGGCCATCGGCAGCACGCCGAAGATAAACGCCAGCGAGGTCATCAGGATAGGGCGCAGGCGCTGACGGCAGGCCGACAGCGTGGCGCTGAGCAGATCCTGGCCTTTCTCGTTAAGCTCATTGGCGAACTCGACGATCAGAATGGCGTTTTTCGCCGACAGGCCGATCACCGTCAACAGGCCCACCTGAAAGTAAACGTCATTCTCCAGGCCGCGCATCCAGGTTGCCAGCAGAGCGCCAATCACCCCGAGCGGAACCACCAGCATCACCGAGAACGGCACCGACCAGCTCTCGTACAGCGCCGCCAGGCACAGGAACACCACCAGCAGGGAAATCGCGTACAGGGCCGGCGCCTGAGCGCCGGAGAGGCGTTCCTGATAGGACATGGCGGTCCATTCGAGGCCAAAGCCGGTCGGCAGCTGCGCGGCCAGCTTCTCCATCATGTCCATCGCGGTACCGGTACTGATGCCCGGCGCCGCTTCACCGACGATCTCCACCGCCGAGTAGCCATTGTAGCGCTCCAGGCGCGGCGAACCGGTCTCCCAGCGCGAGGTGGCGAAGGCCGAGAACGGCACCATCGTGCCGCTGCTGTTGCGGACGTACCAGAGATTGATATCGTCAGGCAGCATCCGATATTTCGCCGCCGCCTGGACGTAGACTTTCTTCACCCTCCCGCGATCCATAAAGTCGTTGACGTAGCTCGACCCCCAGGCGGTTTGCAGCGTATCGTTGATGTCATCAATGGAGACGCCCAGCGCCTGAGCTTTACGCTGATCGATATCGACCTGCAGCTGCGGGCTGTCGTCGAGCCCGTTATGCCGGACGCGGGTCAACAGCGGGTTTTTAGCCGCCAGCTCAAGCAGCGTATCGCGCGCCGCCATCAGCGCATCGTGCCCCTTACCGGCGTGATCTTCCAGCTCCATGTCGAAGCCTGCCGAACTGCCGAGGCCGCTGATTGCCGGCGGGCTGCTGGCGATGACCCGGGCTTCGTTGATCTGATTAAACGCTTTGGTGGCGCGTTCAATAATGGCAAAGGAGGAGCCGGTTTGCGGATCGCGCTGGTCCCAGTCTTTGAGGCGCACAAACATGCGGGCTACGTTCTGCCCGTTGCCGCCGGGGCCGGAGCCAACGGTAGCAAACACTGACTCGACGTTCTGCTTCTCGTTATTGAGGAAGTAATCTTCCGCTTTCTGTACCACTTTCAGCGTCTGCTGTTGGGTGCTGCCGCTCGGCAACTGTACCGAGGTGGTGAACATCCCCCGATCCTCCAGCGGCAGGAACGAAGTGGGCAGATGCAGGAACAAGAACACCATCCCGCCGAGCAGGACGATGTAGATCAGCATCCAGCGCAGCGAGCGGTGAAGGATCTTGCCGACGAAAGTTTCATAGCGGCTGGCGCTGCGGTTAAAGGTGCGGTTGAACCAGCCGAAGAAGCCTTTTCGCTCATGGGATTCACCTGGTTTAATCGGCTTGAGCAGGGTAGCGCAAAGGGCCGGGGTGAGGATCATGGCCACCAGCACCGAGAGGACCATCGCCGCGACAATCGTAATAGAGAACTGGCGATAGATAGCGCCGGTGGTGCCGCCGAAGAAGGCCATCGGCACAAACACCGCCGACAGCACCATCGCGATCCCCACCAGCGCGCCCTGAATTTGTCCCATCGATTTGCGGGTGGCTTCCCGCGGCGACAGTCCTTCCTCGCTCATGATGCGCTCAACGTTCTCCACCACCACGATGGCGTCATCCACCAGCAGGCCGATCGCCAGCACCATCGCGAACATCGTCAGGGTGTTGATGCTGTAACCACAGGCATAGAGCACCGCGAAGGTGCCCATCAGCACCACCGGTACGGCGATGGTCGGGATCAGAGTGGCGCGGAAGTTCTGCAGGAAAAGATACATCACGAGGAAAACCAGCAGGATCGCCTCCAGCAGGGTTTTCACCACGTCGGTAATAGAAGCCTTCACGAAGGAGGTGGTCTCGTAGGCGACTTTATATTCCAGCCCGTGCGGGAAATACTGCGAGAGCTCATTGAGGCGAGCGATCACGCGCTCCGCGGTGGCCATTTCGTTGGCGCCGGAGGCGAGCTTAATTCCCAGGCCAGAGGCGGCCTGGCGATTGTAGCGGCTAAGATAGTCATACTTCTCCGCCCCCATCTCCACGGTAGCGACATCGCCGAGGGTCACCTCTGAGCCATCCTGATTGACGCGCAGGGTGATATTGCGGAACTGTTCCGGGGTTTGCAGCAGAGATTGCGCGTTGATGGTGGCGTTCAGCGCCTGCTTATCCACGGAAGGCGTGCCGCCGAGCTGGCCGACGGCAATCTGGGCGTTCTGCGAACTAATAGCGTCGGTAACATCCTTGGTGGTCAGCTGGAAGCTATTGAGCTTTGCCGGATCGAGCCAGATGCGCATTGAGTATTGCGAGCCGTAGGCGTCGATATCCCCCACGCCGTTGACGCGACTGAGCGGGTCCTGAATGTTACTGGCGACGTAGTCGGCGATATCCTGTTTATCCATACTGCCGTCGGTGGAGACGAAGGCGAGGGTCAGGATATTGGTATCGCCGGTCTTGCGTACCGTAACCCCCTGGTTTTGCACCGCCTGCGGCAGTTTACGCATCGCCGACTGCAGCTGGTTTTGCACCTGCTGTACCGCTTCGTCCGGGTCGGTACCGGCGGTAAAACTGAGGGTGATGGTCGCCTGGCCGGTGGCGCTGCTCTGGGATGACATATACATCAGGTTATCGAGGCCGGTCATATTCTGTTCGATAACCTGGGTGACGGTATTCTCCAGGGTTTGTGCGGAGGCGCCAGGATAGTTGGCTGTAACCCGTACATTCGGCGGGGCCAGATCGGGATACTGTTCAACTGGCAGCGACAAAATGGCAAGGGTGCCCGTCAGGCATAACAGGATTGCCAGCACCCACGCAAAAATGGGGCGATCGATAAAGAAATTCGCCATCAGAATGAAAACCTCATATGCACATGTTCTTGTTATTGCACAGCCTGTGCCACTTTAGCGCCAGCGCCTCCGGCAATCGTGGAGAAATTAAGGAGATAGTGTAATTTATCATGTTGCTTTTGCCGTATCGTAAAGAAACATCGACCTTTCGTGCCGCCAGGTCGGCCACACCGCTTCGCCCGCCGCACCCGGGGACGCATTATCCCTTGCCGGTGTGAAACCTGATTTCATATAAGTCAAAAAAATTGATCCAAAACGGATTCTTTCCAGAAAAAGGGTATCCTGGGCAAATGAACATTGTTCCGGCCTCGTCTTGTCGGGTAATAAATAGGCATGCGCATTAAGGGGTTATTCACCAATAAGACAAAAGGAAGCCATGAACCACTTTATATTGAGCGATAGCCGAAAATGTATCGGTTGCCAGGCCTGCGAAGTGGCCTGCGTAATGGCGCATAACGAGGAGCAACATGCGCTGACCCCGCAGCGCTTTTTGCCACGTATCACCGTGATTAAAGCAGAGGGGCAGCGTAACGCCATCACCTGCCGCCACTGCGAAGACGCCCCCTGCCTCCGCAGCTGCCCCAACGGCGCCATCGCCCAGACTGGCGACAGCGTTCAGGTCTGTCAGGAGAAATGCATTGGCTGTAAATCCTGCATGGTGGCCTGCCCGTTCGGGGTGATGGAGGTGGTGGTGACGCCGCAGGCCGCAGGCCAGGTGAAAGCCAGCGCGCAGAAATGCGATCTGTGCGCGGGCCGCGAGGCGGGACCGGCCTGTGTGGAAAACTGTCCGGCGCAGGCGCTGACCCTCGCCGACGATGAGACATTGACCACGATGGCCAGGCAGCGGCGTCTGCGTTCGGCCTGCCAGGAGGCGCAGCCGTGGCAGCGCGGCGCGGCCCCCGCCAGACAGCCCGACGCCGGCGAGAAGGTCAGGCAGATGGCGATGACGCCGCCGCGCGGAGAGCCGGATAAGCTGCCGGCGGAGGTGCGCAAGAACCACTTTGAGGAGATCTATCAGCCGTTCAGCCCGACCCAGGCCCGGCAGCAGGCCGCCCGCTGCCTGAAATGTGGAGAACACAGCATCTGTGAATGGACCTGCCCGCTACATAACACTATTCCGCAGTGGGTCGAGCTGGTGAAGGCAGGGGATATCGCCGCCGCGGTCGCCCTGTCCCATCAGACCAACTGTCTGCCGGAGATCACCGGCCGCGTCTGCCCCCAGGACCGGCTGTGTGAGGGCGCCTGCACCCTGCGCGAGGAAAGCGGTGCGGTCACCATCGGCAATATTGAGCGATTTATATCCGACCAGGCGCTGGCCAGTGGCTGGCGTCCGGACCTCTCGCAGATTAAGCTGAACGGTAAACGGGTGGCGATTATCGGCGCCGGGCCGGCCGGTCTGGCCTGCGCCGATGTGCTGGTGCGCCACGGCGTGCAGCCGGTGGTCTTTGACCGTCATCCGGAGATCGGCGGTCTGCTGACCTTCGGCATTCCGGCGTTCAAGCTGGATAAGTCGCTGCTGACCCGGCGGCGGGCGATTTTCAGCGAGATGGGCGTCCGCTTTGAGCTCAACTGCGAGGTGGGGAAAGATATCCCTCTGGCGACGCTGCTGGCCGAGTATGACGCGGTGTTCGTCGGCGCCGGAACCTATCGCTCCATGAAGGCCGGCCTGCCGAATGAAGAGGCCCCCGGGGTCTACGATGCGCTGCCGTTTCTTATCGCCAACACCAAACAGGTGATGGGGCTGGCGGAATCGGCGCAGGAGCCTTATGTTAACACCGCCGGGCTGAACGTGGTGGTGCTGGGGGGCGGCGATACGGCAATGGACTGCGT
Source organism: Klebsiella sp. 2-CIP_Kleb. (assembly GCF_050378715.1). Lineage (NCBI taxonomy): Bacteria > Pseudomonadati > Pseudomonadota > Gammaproteobacteria > Enterobacterales > Enterobacteriaceae > Klebsiella > Klebsiella sp. 2-CIP_Kleb. The sequence continues at coordinate 1,526,612 of NZ_JBNRLG010000001.1, read as the reverse complement.
GCGTACCGCGCTGCGCCATGGCGCCCGCCAGGTGACCTGCGCCTATCGGCGGGATGAAGCCAACATGCCGGGCTCGAAAAAAGAGGTCAAAAACGCCCGCGAAGAGGGGGCGCTTTTTGAGTTTAACGTCCAGCCGGTGACGCTTGAGCTGGACGAGAACGGGCGGGTGAACGGGGTTCGCTTTTTGCGCACCGAGCTGGGTGCTCCGGATGCCGGGGGAAGACGTCGCCCGACGCCGATCCCCGGCAGCGAGTTTGTTATGCCGGCAGATGCGGTGATCATGGCCTTTGGCTTCCACCCGCACCGCATGCCCTGGCTGGAAGCTGCGGGGGTGGCACTGGACAGCCAGGGGCGTATTAAAGCCGGAGTGGAGAGCCGTTACCGTTATCAGACCAGCCAGGAGAAGATTTTTGCCGGCGGCGATGCCGTGCGCGGCGCCGACCTGGTGGTGACGGCGATGGCGGAAGGCCGTCACGCGGCGCAGGGGATCCTTGACTACCTGGGGCTGAAAACGACGCCGCTTCACTGACGACAAACCCGGCTCCGCAGCGTAGTATGAGGGCGTCCTTTTACGCTGTGGGGTCGGTATGTCACTCAATATTCACGTCATTAAAGATAAAATCCTCTCTGAGAACTGGTTCGTACTACGCAACATGACCTATGAGCTGACGCGGGCGGACGGCAGCGTCGTGCGCCACAAGCGCGAGGTCTACGATCGCGGCAATGGCGCCACCGTGCTGCTCTATAACCGTCATAAGCAGACGGTGGTCCTGGTGCGTCAGTTTCGGGTCGCCACCTGGGTCAATGGCAATCATGACGGCATGCTGATTGAAACCTGCGCCGGGCTGCTGGACAACGACGAGCCGGAGGCCTGCATTCGTAAAGAGGCAGTGGAAGAGACCGGCTATGAAGTGGGCGAGGTGCGAAAGCTGTTTGAGCTGTTTATGTCGCCAGGGGGCGTCACCGAAGTGGTGCATTTCTTTATCGCTGAGTACAGCGACGCGCAGCGAACGACCAGCGGCGGCGGGGTGGATGACGAAGCCATCGAGGTGCTGGAGCTGCCCTTTAGCCAGGCGCTGCAGATGGTCGCTGACGGGGAGATCCGCGACGGGAAAGCGGTCATTCTGCTGCAGTATTTGCAAACCTCTGGCCTGATGGCGGGGAACTCTGACAAATCCGATTGAGTCAGCGGCTGCCGTTGTCCAGGATAGGCGCCGTGGTTGGGTTTATCTGGGGTCGGGCGGTTCATGCTTTTTCGCATCATTTTTTTCCTCTTTCTGGCGGTGCTGCCTTGCTCACAGGCATGGTCGGCACCGGCGCAGCAGCGCTTCAACGACTGGCAGGTCACCTGTAATAACCAAAATTTCTGCGTCACCCGCAACGTGGGGCTGCATTATGGTCTGGTGATGACCCTCAGCCGCAGCGCCGGGGCGGCTACTGATGCCAGCCTGCGTATCGAACTGGGCGGCACCGGCAATCCGGTGGCGACGCTCGCGCCGATAGCGCCGCGCCTGCTGCTGGATGGTAAACCGCTGTCCCTGACCGACAAGCGCTGGCGCATTGAAGATAAACTCATTAAAACTGACGACAGCGTGACGATCGATGCGTTCCTCCAGCGGGTACAGGAGGGAAAAACCCTCTCGTTGGCCAACGGCCTGCAGACTATCTCCCTGCAGGGGCTGAAAGCGGCCCTGTTTTTTATCGACGCCCGGCAAAAGCGGGTGGGCAGCGAAACGGCCTGGGTTGGCAAAGGGGAGGAGCCGCCGCTCAGCGTACCGCCGGCGCCGGCGCTGCGCGCGGTGGCGAGCGCGGATACAGCGCAGTCGCCGCTGGGGCGTGATGAGCTCAACGATCTGATGGACTATGGCAATGAGCGGATGAGCAACAGTAACTGCTCCCTCGATCCGTTCCGCCGCGAAATTCGCGTCACTGCCCTGACGGATGACAAAGTGCTGCTGATGACCAGCTGCGAATCCGGGGCGTACAACACCGTCTGGCTGGCCTGGCTGGTCTCCCGCCAGCGCCCGTATGTCGCCCGCCAGGTGCGGCTAACGCTGCCATTTCAGCCGCCGGGCGAGGCGCCGCGGGAGATAGAGCTTATTAACGCCAGCTATGATGACCGCCGCCATGAGCTGGTGACCCTGGACAAGGGGCGCGCGTCTGGCGATTGCGGGATCCAGACCCGCTGGCGTTTTGACGGCCAGCGGTTCAGCCTCTCCCGCTACGCGCAGCAGCCGACGTGCGACAACTGGCAGGGGCCAGACGCCTGGCCCACGCTGTGGATCACCCGTTAAGTACCTGTTCGGCGGTGGCGACGATATGGTCGACCGTAAAGCCAAAGAACGGGAACAGCTGCTCCGCCGGGGCGGATTCACCGTAGCCGGTCATGCCGACAATCTTGCCTTTTAAGCCGACATATTTATACCAGTAGTCCGCTATCCCGGCCTCGACCGCCACCCGGGCGCTGACGTCCGACGGCAGCACCGACTCGCGCCAGGCCTCGTCCTGAGCGTCAAACACATCGGTGGAGGGGAGCGAAACCACTCGCACATTCACCCCGTTGGCCAACAATTTTTCCGCCGCCAGGACGGTGATCTCCACTTCCGAGCCGGTGGCGATGAGGATCAGGTCGGGTTTGCCTCCGGCATCCTTCAGCACGTAGCCGCCCCGGGCGATATCCTGCACCTGTTGCGGGGTGCGCGGCATCTGCGCCAGGTTTTGTCGCGACAGGATCAGCGCCGTCGGTCCGCCCTGACGCGCGATGGCCGCCTGCCAGGCGACAGCGGTCTCCACCTGGTCGCATGGGCGCCAGGTGCTGAAGTTGGGCGTCAGCCGCAGACTGGCCAGCTGTTCCACCGCCTGGTGGGTCGGACCGTCTTCCCCCAGACCGATGGAGTCATGGGTATAGACCATGATCTGCCGGGCCTTCATCAGCGCCGCCATGCGCGCGGCGTTGCGGGCGTATTCCACAAACATCAGGAAGGTCGAGGTATAGGGGATGAATCCCCCGTGTAGGGCGATGCCGTTGGCCACCGCGGTCATGCCGAATTCGCGCACGCCGTAGTGAATATAGTTGCCCGCGGCATCCTCTTTAATCGATGTCGAGCCAGACCATATGGTCAGGTTACTCGGCGCCAGATCCGCCGAACCGCCCAGCAGCTCCGGGAGGTGCGGGCCATACGCGTTCAGCGCGTTCTGCGAGGCTTTACGGCTGGCGATCTTCGCCGGCTCGGCCTGCAGCTTCGCCACGTAGTCGCGGGCGGTCGCGGCAAAATCCTCCGGCAGGGCGCCATCCATGCGGCGGGTCAGCTCAGCGGCCAGCTCCGGGAACTGCTGCCGGTAGGCGGCGAATTTCTCGTTCCAGGCGTGCTCGGCTTTTTCGCCGCGTGGACGCGCATCCCAGCCCTGATAGATCTCTTTCGGGATCTCAAAGGGGGGATGTTTCCAGCCCAGCTGCTGGCGGGCCAGGGCCACCTCTTTTTCACCCAGCGCCGCGCCGTGCGACTCCTCTGAGCCGGCTTTGTTGGGCGAACCGAAGCCGATGATGGTCCGACAAATGATCAGCGACGGCTTATCTTTCACCGCCTGCGCTTCCGTAATGGCCTGTTTGATGGCCTGAGGATCGTGGCCGTCAATGTCGCCGATCACGTGCCAGTGGTAGGCGCGGAACCGTTCTGCCGTATCATCGGTAAACCAGCCGTCGGTTTTGCCGTCGATGGAGATGCCGTTGTGGTCGTAAAAACCTATCAGCTTGCCCAGTCCGAGCGTGCCTGCCAGCGAACAGGTCTCATGGGAGATCCCCTCCATCAGACAACCATCGCCCATGAAAACCCAGGTGTGATGGTCGATAATCTCATGACCGGGGCGGTTAAACTGCGCCGCCAGGGTGCGTTCGGCGATGGCCATACCGACGGCGTTCGCCAGCCCCTGGCCCAGCGGGCCGGTGGTGGTCTCCACCCCGGGGGTATAGCCATGCTCCGGGTGACCCGGCGTTTTAGAGTGCAGCTGGCGGAACTGCTTCAGCTCTGACAGCGGCAGATCGTAGCCGGACAGGTGCAGCAGACTGTAGAGCAGCATCGACGCGTGGCCGTTGGACAGAATAAAACGGTCGCGGTCCACCCAGCCAGGGTTCTGCGGATTGTGCTTGAGAAAATCGTTCCACAGCACTTCGGCAATGTCTGCCATCCCCATTGGCGCACCGGGGTGGCCGGAATTGGCTTTCTGCACCGCGTCCATGCTCAGGGCGCGGATGGCGTTGGCAAGCTCTCTTCGGGACATAGTTTTCTCCGTGAGACTAAAGTGACAGTTTGGCGGCAAGCAGATCTTCCAGTTTGCGTTGATCGACGGCGAACAGGCGGATACCCTCCGCCAGCTTTTCGACCGCCATCGGATCCTGATTATGTTCCCAGCGGAACTCCGCCTCGCTGAGCGGCACCGGGCGCGGCAGGATCTGGCTGGCAGGGATCAGTTTGCGCACCACCGGGGCGTCGCTGGCCTGCAGCTCTTTTAACAGGGGCGGGGCGATGGTCAGCCGGTCGCAGCCGACCAGGGCGAGGATCTGCTCGGTGCGGCGGAAGCTGGCGCCCATCACGATGGTGTTGTATTTATGCTGTTTGAAGTAGTCATAGATATTGCGCACGGATTTCACCCCGGGATCTTCCTCAACCACGTAAGGATCCAGCGGTTTGCGCGCCTGATACCAGTCATAAATACGTCCGACGAAAGGGGAGATCAGATAGACCCCGGCCTCGGCGCAGGCCCGGGCCTGGGCGAAGGAAAACAGCAGCGTCAGGTTGCAGTGGATCCCCTCTTTTTCCAGGGTCTCGGCGGCACGGATCCCCTCCCAGGTGGAGGCCAGCTTGATCAGGATCCGCGACTTATCAATGCCCATCTCCTGATACAGCGCCACCAGATGGCGCGCTTTCTCGATGCTCTTCTCCCGGTTGAAGGAGAGCCGGGCGTCCACCTCGGTGGAGACCCGGCCAGGAATGCTTTTGAGGATCTCCGCGCCAAAATTGACCGCCAGCTTATCGCAGGCGTGAGTCACCTGCGCTTCACGGCCGCCTCCTTGCTTTTTCGCCCAGGCGATCGCGTCGTCAATGAGTCCGCTATAGGACGCCAGGCCGGCGGCCTTCAGCAGCAGGGAGGGGTTAGTGGTGGCATCTTCCGGATGGTAGTGGCGGATGGATTCGATGTCGCCGCTGTCGGCGACCACGGTGGTGAACTGCTTGATACTGTCTAGCTGATTCATAGATAAGTCCTCCTGGAACAAGGTGTTACATGAGTGCTTGCCGGTATGCGGTATAAATATTGATGAGGTACATAACCAAAAAGCATAGCAGACGGGGCTATTATTGGCGGCGAATCCGGGTAACATAACCGCTATAAATTGATAACAACCAGATCATAGCGATGGCCAGAGTTTGGCGGTGTTCAAAGTTTATCGCCCCGCCAGGAGGGATACTGTCTGCCACTGAAAGGTGAACGACAGGATGGTCATCACGCTTTTTCCCTACGAACGATACGTGAAAGAAAGGAATATAAAATGGATGAGCAGTTAAAACAGAGCGCCCTCGACTTCCACGAATTTCCGGTTCCCGGAAAAATCCAGGTCTCGCCGACCAAACCTCTCGCCACCCAGCGCGATCTGGCGCTGGCCTACTCGCCGGGCGTCGCGGCCCCCTGTCTGGAAATTGAAAAAGATCCGCTGGCGGCCTACAAATATACCGCCCGCGGCAACCTGGTGGCGGTGGTCTCCAACGGCACCGCGGTGCTGGGACTCGGTAACATCGGCGCGCTGGCCGGCAAGCCGGTGATGGAGGGCAAAGGCGTCCTGTTTAAGAAATTCGCCGGCATCGATGTGTTTGATATCGAAGTCGATGAGCTGGACCCGGATAAATTCATTAACGTCGTCGCCGCCCTCGAGCCGACCTTCGGCGGTATCAACCTCGAAGATATTAAAGCGCCTGAGTGTTTCTACATTGAGCAGCAGCTGCGCGAGCGGATGAATATTCCGGTTTTCCACGACGATCAGCACGGCACGGCGATCATCAGCACCGCGGCGATCCTCAACGGCCTGCGCGTCGTTGAGAAGAATCTGTCCGACGTGCGGATGGTGGTCTCCGGCGCCGGGGCGGCGGCAATTGCCTGCATGAACCTGCTGGTGGCGCTGGGGATGCAAAAGCACAACATCGTGGTCTGCGATTCGAAAGGCGTTATCTATAAGGATCGTGAGCCGAACATGGCGGAAACCAAAGCGGCCTATGCAGTGGAAGACGACGGCAAACGCACCCTCGATGACGTGATCGACGGCGCGGACATTTTCCTCGGCTGCTCCGGTCCGAAAGTGCTGACCCCGGAGATGGTGAAGAAGATGGCGCGCGCGCCGCTGATCCTCGCCCTGGCCAATCCGGAGCCGGAAATTCTGCCGCCGCTGGCGAAGCAGGTCCGCGATGATGCCATCATCTGCACCGGCCGCTCCGACTATCCTAACCAGGTCAACAACGTGCTCTGCTTCCCGTTCATCTTCCGCGGCGCGCTGGACGTCGGCGCGACGGCGATCAACGAAGAGATGAAGCTGGCGGCGGTGCATGCCATTGCCGAGCTGGCCCACGCTGAGCAGAGCGAAGTGGTGGCCTCCGCCTACGGCGATCAGGATTTAAGCTTTGGCCCGGACTACATCATTCCGAAACCGTTCGACCCGCGGCTGATCGTCAAGATCGCCCCCGCGGTGGCGAAGGCGGCGATGGACTCCGGCGTGGCGACGCGCCCGATCGCTGATTTTGACGCCTATATCGAGAAGCTGAGCGAGTTCGTCTATAAGACCAACCTGTTTATGAAGCCTATCTTCTCTCAGGCGCGCAAAGAGCCGAAGCGTGTGGTGCTGGCGGAAGGGGAGGAGACCCGGGTGCTTCACGCCACCCAGGAGCTGGTGTCGCTGGGGCTGGCCAAACCGATTCTGGTGGGCCGCCCAAGCGTGATTGAAATGCGCATCCAGAAGCTGGGCCTGCAGATCAAGGCCGGCGTTGACTTCGAGATCGTCAATAATGAATCCGACCCGCGGTTTAAAGAGTACTGGAGCGAGTACTATCAGCTGATGAAGCGCCGCGGCATTACCCAGGAGCAGGCGCAGCGGGCGGTGATTAGCAACACCACAGTGATTGGCGCCATCATGGTTCACCGTGGCGAAGCGGATGCGATGATCTGCGGGACTATCGGCGAATATCATGACCACTACCGCGTGGTGCAGCCGCTGTTCGGCTATCGCGACGGCGTCAGCACCGCCGGGGCGATGAATGCGCTGCTGCTGCCGAGCGGTAACACCTTTATCGCCGATACCTATGTCAATCACGATCCCTCGCCGGAAGAGCTGGCAGAGATCACCCTGATGGCGGCGGAAAGCGTGCGTCGCTTTGGTATTGAGCCGCGGGTGGCGTTGCTGTCGCACTCCAACTTTGGCTCTGCCGACTGCCCGTCAGCCAGCAAGATGCGTAAAACCCTGGAGCTGGTGAAGGCCCGCGCCCCGGAGCTGATGATCGATGGTGAAATGCATGGCGACGCCGCGCTGGTGGAAAGCATCCGCAACGATCGCATGCCGGACAGCCCGCTGAAAGGGTCGGCCAATATTCTGGTGATGCCGAATATGGAAGCCGCCCGGATCAGCTATAACCTGCTGCGCGTCTCCAGTTCGGAAGGGGTAACCGTCGGGCCGGTGCTGATGGGAGTCGCGAAGCCGGTGCATATTCTGACGCCGATCGCCTCCGTGCGTCGCATCGTGAATATGGTGGCGCTGGCGGTTGTCGAAGCGCAAACCGAACCGCTGTAAACGTCATAAAAAAGCCCCGGTACTCCGGGGCTTTTGGTCTGAATTGGCTTCGTTTAGATCCAAGCTTTCACTTTAATAAACTCGCTCAGCGCCGCTTCGGGGCTGCCGGCCTCCGGCTGGTAATCATATTCCCAGCGTACCAGCGGCGGCATCGACATCAGAATCGACTCCGTCCTACCGCCGGTCTGCAGACCGAACAGGGTGCCGCGGTCCCAGACCAGATTGAACTCGACGTAGCGGCCGCGGCGATAGAGCTGAAAGTGGCGCTCGCGCTCGCCGTACGGCGTGGCTTTCCGGCGTTCGACGATGGGTAAATAGGCGTCAGCATAGCCGTTCCCGACCGCCTGCATAAAGGCGAAGCAGTGGTCAAAATCCGGGGTGTTCAGGTCGTCAAAGAACAGACCGCCGATGCCGCGCTGCTCCTGGCGGTGCTTGAGATAGAAGTACTCATCGCACCATTTTTTATAGCGCGGATAGACTTCCTCGCCGAACGGCAGACACAGATCGCGGGCGGTACGATGCCAGTGGACGGCATCCTCTTCAAAGCCATAGTAAGGGGTTAAATCAAAGCCGCCGCCGAACCACCACACCGGGTCGGCGCCGGGCTTCTCGGCAATAAAGAACCGCACGTTGGCATGGCTGGTGGGCACATAGGGGTTCAGCGGATGAACCACCAGCGAGACGCCCATGGCTTCAAAGCTGCGTCCGGCCAGCTCCGGGCGGTGGGCCGTGGCGGAGGCAGGCATGGCGTCGCCATGGACGTGGGAGAAGTTGACCCCGGCCTGTTCGAACACATTGCCCTCGCGCAGCACCCGGCTGCGTCCGCCGCCGCCGCCTTCCCGCTGCCAGGCGTCTTCAATAAACGGCGCGCCATCTACGGCGCTCAGCTGCTGACAGAGGCTGTCCTGCAGCTGGAGCAGAAAAGTTTTAACCTGCGCGGCATCGGGTTTCATTAACGTCTCTTCGAATGGGCTTTCTGGTTATCGAACCAGTGGAAATAGCTGATAATGCCGTTGGCAATCGCGGTGGCGATTTTCTGCCGGAAGGCGGTGGTGCCGAGCAGTTTCTCCTCGTTCGGGTTAGTAATGAACGAGGTTTCCACCAGCACGGACGGTATGGACGGCGACTTCAGCACCACGAACGCCGCCTGTTCGGTATTGCGGCTGTGTAGCTTATGCACCGGCTTGATCTTTTTGAGGATATGCGAGCCCAGCGTCAGGCTGTTTTTAATGGTGTCGGTCTGCACCAGATCGAACAGCACCTGCTGCAGCAGATGGTCTTTATCCGTCGCTTTCTTACCGGCGACCTCGTCGGCGCGGTTTTCGCGATCGGAGAGGTATTTCGCCATGGCGCTACTCGCCCCGCGGTTTGACAGGGCGAACACCGAGGCGCCGGCGGCGCTCGGGTTGGTGAAGCCGTCGGCGTGGATCGACATAAACAGATCGGCGCCGTGCTGATGGGCAATCTCCACGCGGTCATACAGCGGGATAAAGGTATCGCCGGTGCGGGTCAAGCGGGCGTCAATGCCGTTGCTGCGCAAGATGCTGCGCACGTTCTTAGCGATCGCCAGTACCACATGCTTCTCTTTCGAGCCATTATGGCCGATAGCCCCGGTGTCGATGCCGCCGTGGCCCGGGTCGAGCATCACAATGCGGCGGGCGCCGGCCTTTTTGGCGGCGGGTTTGCTGTGTCCATTTGATGTTTTCAGTGGCTGCTCTTTTGCGCTGACCTGTGCAGTGACGCCGCTCAGCGTCATGGCAGCCAGCCCGGCTTTCAGCACCTGACGGCGCGAAGCAAGTATTTTTAAGGGTTTAAAAGTGCTCATTCGGCCTGAATTGTAAACAAGTGATGTCCAATGTTATATCGTATCGCGTTTGCCGTTACGACCATTCAAAATAAGAATTGTTTTACTTTTCATTTCAATACATGACAAAGTCATATTATGCCATTTTTTGTCGCTGATTTCGCCTGATATTGGCTATCAGTCATATTCGCGCCATAATCACTGTTTTTAACCGTCAATGGTGGGGAATACCATGGAGATTCGCGTTTTTCGCCAGCAGGATTTCGAAGAGGTTGTGACGCTGTGGGAGCGTTGCGATCTGCTGCGTCCCTGGAACGATCCGGAAATGGATATTGAGCGCAAGCTGAATCACGATGTCAGCCTGTTCCTGGTGGCGGAAGTGAACGGCGAAGTCGTCGGTACGGTGATGGGCGGATATGACGGCCATCGCGGGTCGGCCTACTATCTGGGGGTCCATCCGGAATATCGCGGCCGGGGTATCGCGAACGCGTTGCTCAACCGTCTGGAGAAAAAGCTGATTGCTCGCGGCTGCCCGAAAATCAATATTATGGTCCGCGAGGACAACGACGTGGTGCAGGGGATGTATGAGCGGCTGGGCTATGAGTACGCCGATGTTCTGACCCTGGGCAAACGCCTGATTGAAGATGAAGAATACTGAGTTTATCCCCGCCGATTTTGATGCCCATGGCCGTCTGCGCCTGCCTTTTCTTTTCTGGTGCGTACTGTTGTTACAGGCCCGCACGTGGGTGCTGTTCTTGATGGCCGGCGCGTCGCGCCAGCAGGGCGATGCGATTCTGAATCTGTTCTATCCCGATCACGACCGCTTCTGGCTCGGTTTACTTCCCGGCGTGCCGGCGGTGCTGGCCTTTCTGCTTAGCGGCTATCGTCAGCGCCTGCCGCGCCTGTGGCGGGCGATGCGCTGGCTGCTGGTGCTATCGCAAGTGCTGCTGTTGCTCTGGCAGCCGATGCTATGGCTGAGCGGCGAATCGCCCTCATCGCTGACCATTGCGCTGCTGGTCGCGGATGGCTATGCCCTGTGGTGGCTGGCAACCAGCCGTCGCCTCGGCGCCTGTTTTCGCCAGACTAGCTTTTAATGGCACTTTTTACCGATCGTGAACTCCAACATGCGTTGAATGACTCAGAAAGGATTGTGAAATGAAATCGCTACGTGTAATGCTCTGCGCGCTTCCGCTGGCGCTCACCGGCTGCTCAACGATGAGCGCGGTCAACTGGTCGGCGGCCTATCCGTGGAACTGGTTTGGTTCTTCCACCGAGGTGACCGAGCAGGGGGTGGGTAAACTGACGGCGTCCACGCCGCTCAACGAACAGGCCATTAGCGATGCCCTGGGGGGCGACTATCGTTTGCGCAGCGGAATGAAGACCGATAAGGGCAATATCGTCCACTACTTTGAAGCGCTGAAAGACAACAGCGTGGCCTTGACCATCAATGGCGACAACGGCGCCATCAGCCGGATTGAGGTGCGTGATGCCGAAATCAAAACCGCCAGCGGCGTGAAAATCGGCACACCGTTCAGCGATCTGTACAGCAAAGCCTTCGGCAACTGCCAGAAAGGCAGCAATGACAACGGGGCGGTCGTCGAGTGTCAGGCCGAGGGGAGCCAGCATATCAGTTACGCCTTCACCGGCCACTGGAGCGGCCCGGACGAACTGATGCCCTCCGACGATACGCTGAAAAACTGGAAGGTCAGCAAAATTATCTGGCGTCGCTAAATTGATCTGAAGAGACACGACGGCCCTGAAAAACGGTTACAATGGCGCGTTAGCAACGCGACAGCGTTGTGGTTGCATCATTTCAGGAGGAGCGATGTCTCAGGTTCAGAGCGGCATTTTGCCGGAACATTGCCGCGCGGCGATTTGGATTGAAGCCAATGTCAAAGGGGACGTTAACGCCCTGCGCGAAGCGAGCAAAATTTTTGTCGATAAAGTGGCCACCTTTCAGGCTAAATTCCCTGACGCCAAACTCGGTGCCGTGGTGGCGTTCGGCAATAACGTCTGGCGTCAGCTGAGCGGCGGCGAAGGGGCGGAAGAGTTAAAAGATTTTCCGGTCTACGGCAAAGGGCTGGCGCCGTCCACCCAGTATGACCTGCTGATTCATATTTTATCCGCCCGCCATGAAGTGAACTTCTCGGTGGCGCAGGCCGCGCTGGCCGCCTTTGGCGACGCTATCGAGGTGAAAGAAGAGATCCACGGCTTCCGCTGGGTGGAAGAGCGTGACCTCAGCGGCTTCGTCGACGGCACCGAAAACCCGGCGGGGGAAGAAACCCGTCGTGAAGTGGCGGTGATCAAAGACGGCGTGGACGCGGGCGGCAGCTACGTGTTCGTCCAGCGCTGGGAGCATAATCTCAAACAGCTGAACCGCATGAGCGTGCCGGATCAGGAGATGATGATCGGCCGCACCAAGGAAGCCAATGAAGAGATCGATGGCGACGAACGTCCGGTCACGTCGCACCTGAGCCGCGTTGACTTAAAAGAAGATGGCAAAGGGCTGAAAATTGTTCGCCAGAGCCTGCCGTATGGCACCGCCAGCGGTACCCATGGCCTCTATTTTTGCGCTTACTGCGCGCGTCTGTACAACATCGAGCAGCAGCTGCTGAGCATGTTCGGCGATACCGACGGCAAACGCGACGCGATGCTGCGCTTCACCAAACCAGTGACCGGCGGCTATTACTTCGCGCCGTCGCTTGAGCGTATTCAGGCGCTGTAATGTTGCCCCTCACCCTAACCCTCTGCCCAAAGGGGAGAGGGGACGGTACGGTGCGGTTATGGAATCTGCGTGTGGACTCTCTTTCTCCCTCTCGCTGAGGGAGAGGGAATCGTTCGGTGCGGTTATGGAATCTGCGTGCGGACTCTCTTTCTCCCTCTCCCTCAGGGAGAGGGGCGGGGTGAGGGCATTGGCGACTCAAGCGCTTCAAGTATCCTCTCCATCACCGCCTCTTCATACTCTTCAAACTCATTATTCCAGAAGCGTAAAACCCGCCATCCCTGACTCTGTAGCCAGCGGGTACGGCGAACATCGTAGACGCGTCTCTGATCGTGTTGACCGCCGTCCAGTTCAATCGCCAGCCGTGTTGCGCAGCAGGCAAAATCGAGAATATAGGGGCCAACGGGATGCTGGCGGCGAAACTTATAGCAAGCAAAACAGCGGTTGCGCAGTAAGTACCATAGTCGACGTTCTGTTGGCGTTAAGCTACGTCTGAGCTGACGAGCAAATATCTGTGTGTTTTTCATATAAACACAGTGCGCGCCTGGCTGCCGTTTGTCACAATGACACGTCTAATCTGCGAGCCGCTTTCAGCTAAGCTTTGCCAGGTGCTTATTCCCTTTTCGACTTCCAAATCGCCAAACGGTATATAAAACCGTTACTCCTTTCGTACCCGTTATAAATATGATGATCATCAGTAAATGATCATTTTTGATAAGGGTGCGCAATGGCCGTTAAATCACTGAAAAAAGGATATCTGGCGCTGGCGGCTTCCCTGCTGCTGGTGGCGCAGGCGCAGGCGACGGAGCTGCTGAACAGCTCCTATGATGTCTCCCGCGAGCTGTTTGCCGCCCTTAACCCGCCTTTTGAGCAACAGTGGGCGAAGGACAATGGTGGAGACAAGCTGACCATCAAGCAGTCGCACGCCGGCTCTTCCAAGCAGGCGCTGGCGATCCTGCAGGGCCTGAAGGCGGACGTGGTGACCTACAACCAGGTGACGGACGTGCAGATCCTGCATGACAAAGGCAACCTGATCCCGGCCGACTGGCAAAGCCGCCTGCCAAACAACAGCTCGCCGTTCTATTCGACGATGGGCTTCCTGGTGCGCAAAGGCAACCCGAAAAACATTCATGACTGGAACGACCTGGTCCGCTCTGACGTTAAGCTGATCTTCCCGAACCCGAAAACCTCGGGCAACGCGCGGTACACCTACCTGGCGGCCTGGGGCGCGGCGGATAAAGCCGACGGTGGCGATAAAGCCAAAACCGAACAGTTTATGACCCAGTTCCTGAAGAACGTCGAAGTCTTCGACACCGGCGGACGCGGGGCGACCACTACCTTCGCCGAGCGCGGCCTGGGCGATGTGCTGATCAGTTTCGAGTCGGAAGTGAACAATATTCGCAAGCAGTATGAGGCGCAGGGATTTGAAGTGGTGATCCCGAAAACCAACATTCTGGCGGAGTTCCCGGTGGCCTGGGTGGATAAAAACGTCAAAGCCAACGGCACGGAAAAGGCGGCGAAAGCCTATCTGAACTGGCTCTACAGCCCGCAGGCGCAGACCATCATTACCGACTACTACTATCGGGTAAACAACCCGAAAGTGATGGATTCGCTGAAGGATAAATTCCCGCAGACCGAACTGTTCCGCGTGGAGGACAAGTTTGGCTCCTGGCCTGAGGTGATGAAAACCCACTTCGCCAGCGGCGGCGAACTGGACAAACTGCTGGCGGCGGGGCGTAAGTAATGTTTGCTGTGTCGTCCAAGCGCGTGCTGCCGGGCTTTACCCTGAGCCTCGGCACCAGCCTGCTGTTTGTCTGTCTGATTCTGTTATTACCGCTCAGCGCGCTGGTGATGCAGCTGGCGCAGATGAGCTGGGCGCAGTACTGGGATGTGATCACCAACCCGCAGGTGGTGGCGGCCTATAAGGTGACGCTGCTGTCGGCGTTCGTGGCCTCGATTTTTAACGGCGTCTTCGGTCTGCTGATGGCGTGGATCCTTACCCGCTATCGTTTTCCGGGCCGCACGCTGCTGGATGCCTTAATGGACCTGCCGTTTGCGCTGCCGACGGCGGTAGCCGGCCTGACCCTGGCCTCGCTGTTTTCGGTAAACGGCATTTACGGGGAATGGCTGGCGAAGTTCGATATTAAAGTGACCTATACCTGGCTCGGTATCGCCGTGGCGATGGCTTTCACCAGCATCCCGTTCGTGGTGCGTACCGTGCAGCCGGTGCTGGAAGAGCTGGGACCGGAATATGAAGAGGCAGCGGAAACGCTGGGCGCCACGCGCTGGCAGAGTTTTCGCAAGGTGGTCCTGCCGGAGCTGTCGCCGGCGCTGCTGGCGGGCATCGCCTTGTCGTTTACCCGCAGCCTCGGCGAATTCGGCGCGGTGATTTTTATCGCCGGCAACATCGCGTGGAAGACGGAAGTGACGTCGCTGATGATCTTTATTCGTCTGCAGGAGTTTGACTATCCGGCGGCGAGCGCCATCGCCTCGGTGATCCTGGCCGCCTCGCTGCTGCTGTTGTTTTCCATCAATACCCTGCAGAGTCGCTTTGGTCGACGCGTGGTAGGTCACTAATGGCGGAAGTTACTCAATTGAAACGCTACGACGCGCCCCGCATCAACTGGGGCAAATGGTTTCTGATTGGCGTCGGGATGCTGGTTTCCGCCTTCATCCTTGTGGTGCCGATGCTCTACATCTTCATCCAGGCCTTCAGCAAAGGGTTAATGCCGGTGCTGGAAAACCTGGCGAACCCGGACATGCTGCACGCCATCTGGCTGACGGTGATGATCGCCTTGATTACCGTGCCGGTGAACCTGGTGTTCGGGACCTTGCTGGCCTGGCTGGTCACGCGCTTTACGTTCCCGGGACGCCAGCTGCTGTTGACGATGCTGGATATCCCGTTCGCCGTCTCGCCAGTGGTCGCGGGTCTGGTTTATCTGCTGTTCTACGGCTCTAACGGTCCGCTGGGCGGCTGGCTTGATGCACATAATCTGCAAATCATGTTCGCCTGGCCGGGCATGGTGCTGGCGACGATCTTTGTCACCTGTCCGTTTGTGGTGCGTGAGCTGGTGCCGGTGATGATGAGTCAGGGCAGCCATGAAGATGAGGCGGCGGTATTGCTGGGGGCTTCCGGATGGCAGATGTTCCGCCGGGTGACGTTGCCCAATATTCGCTGGGCGCTGCTGTACGGCGTGGTGTTGACCAACGCCCGCGCCATCGGCGAATTCGGCGCGGTGTCGGTGGTCTCCGGTTCGATCCGCGGAGAAACGCTGTCGCTGCCGCTGCAAATTGAATTACTGGAGCAGGATTACAACACCGTCGGCTCGTTTACCGCCGCGGCCCTGCTGACGTTAATGGCTATTCTGACCCTGTTTTTAAAGAGTATGTTGCAATGGCGTCTGGCCAATCAGGAAAAACGCGCGCAACAGGAGGGAAATCATGAGCATTGAGATTGCCAATATTAAGAAATCGTTTGGTCGCACCCAGGTGCTGAATGATATCTCGCTGGATATCCCTTCCGGACAAATGGTCGCGCTGCTGGGGCCTTCCGGCTCCGGGAAAACTACCCTGCTGCGGATTATCGCCGGGCTGGAGCATCAGACCAGCGGTCATATCCGCTTCCACGGCACCGACGTCAGCCGGATGCACGCCCGCGACCGTAAAGTGGGCTTCGTCTTCCAGCATTATGCGCTGTTCCGCCATATGACGGTGTTCGATAACATCGCTTTTGGCCTGACCGTGCTGCCGCGCCGTGAACGACCCAATGCGGCGGCGATTAAGGCCAAAGTGACCAAACTGCTGGAGATGGTGCAGCTGGCTCACCTGGCGGATCGCTATCCGGCGCAGCTGTCCGGTGGTCAGAAGCAGCGCGTGGCGCTGGCGCGCGCCCTGGCGGTAGAGCCGCAAATTTTGCTGCTGGATGAACCTTTCGGCGCGCTGGATGCGCAGGTGCGTAAAGAGCTGCGCCGCTGGCTGCGTCAGCTGCATGAAGAGCTAAAATTTACCAGCGTGTTCGTCACCCACGATCAGGAAGAAGCGATGGAAGTTGCCGACCGGGTGGTGGTGATGAGCCAGGGCAACATCGAACAGGCCGATGCGCCTGAACGCGTGTGGCGTGAGCCGTCCACCCGCTTCGTGCTGGAGTTCATGGGGGAAGTGAATCGTCTGCAGGGGGTTATCCGCGGCGGACAGTTCCACGTTGGCGCCCACCGCTGGCCGTTAGGCTATACCCCAGCATACCAGGGGCCGGTGGATCTGTTCCTGCGTCCGTGGGAAGTGGACATCAGCCGCCGAACCAGCCTGGATTCGCCGCTGCCGGTGCAGGTCCTGGAGGCCAGTCCGAAAGGACACTACACCCAATTAGTCGTCCAGCCTCTGGGGTGGTATGACGAACCGCTGAGCGTGGTGTTAACGGGCGATGAGGCGCCGTCCCGCGGCGAACGGCTGTTCGTCGGGCTGCAAAATGCGCGCCTGTACAACGGTACCGAGCGTATCGAGCCACGCGGCGAGCTTGCTCTGGCGCAGTCGGCCTGATAGCTTAAATCCATGTGCTTTTGCCGGGTGAGGTTGTGCTTACCCGGTCTGAAATTATCACGCGTCTGGTAGGCCGGGTAAGCGAAGCGCCGCCCGGCTTTTTTATTGAGTAAACATCGTGAATACACTCGAACACACCATCGGCAATACCCCTCTGGTCAAACTTCAGCGTCTCGGACCGGACAACGGCAGCGAAATCTGGGTCAAACTCGAAGGCAATAATCCGGCCGGTTCGGTGAAAGATCGCGCTGCGCTGTCGATGATCGTCGAAGCGGAAAAGCGCGGCGAAATTCAGCCCGGCGACGTGCTGATCGAAGCGACCAGCGGCAACACCGGTATCGCGCTGGCGATGATCGCCGCGCTGAAAGGCTACCGGATGAAGCTGCTGATGCCCGACAACATGAGCCAGGAGCGCCGGGCCGCGATGCGCGCCTACGGCGCCGAGCTGATCCTGGTCACTAAAGAGCAGGGGATGGAGGGGGCTCGCGACCTGGCCCTCGAGATGGCTCAGCGCGGAGAGGGCAAACTGCTCGATCAGTTTAACAACCCGGACAACCCCTACGCCCATTACATCACCACCGGGCCGGAAATCTGGCAGCAGACCGCAGGGCGTATCACCCACTTTGTCTCCAGTATGGGGACCACCGGCACCATTACCGGCGTGTCACGATTTCTGCGCGAACAGAGCAAACCGGTGACCATTGTCGGCCTGCAGCCGGAGGAGGGCAGCAGTATTCCCGGGATCCGCCGCTGGCCGGCAGAGTATATGCCGGGGATCTTTAACGCTTCGCTGGTGGATGCGGTGCTGGATATTCATCAGCAGGATGCCGAGAACACCATGCGTCAGCTGGCGGTGCGGGAAGGCATTTTCTGCGGCGTCAGCTCTGGCGGCGCGGTAGCCGGGGCGTTACGTATCGCCCGCGAAAATCCAGGCGCGGTGGTGGTGGCGATCGTCTGCGATCGCGGCGATCGCTACCTCTCCACCGGCGTGTTCGGCGAGGAACACTTTAGCCAGGGAGCGGGTATTTAATCATCGAGCAGGTCGGTGCCGTAGGAGTTATCGACCGTGCACAACCAGCGCTCCCCCTGCTTCTGAAAGACATAGGTTGCGCGTCGCGTAACCTGTGTTATTCCCTGTGCCGTCGGGATATCCAGCCGGGTCTCCATAATCACCAGTGCATTGCCGCCGCCCTCAATGACCTCCATTTTCCCCTGGGTTACTATCAGCCGGTGCTGGAAATAGTCGGCAATGGCGATAAACGCTTTGCGGATATTCTCTTTCCCTCTGACTACCATGCCCGGTTTGACGACCAGCGCGGCGTCTTCCGCGTAATAGCCCATCAGGGTATCGTAATCTTCCTGCGAGATAGCGCGATCGCAGGCTTCGATGACTGCTTTTAGGGTCAGGTCAATGTGATGCATCTCTGGTGCTCCTTATTGTGAGCGATGTGTCCGCCACCGTGAGCGTTTCATCCGTTTCGACGATCCGGGCATGCAGGTAAGACTACGCCTGTTTTCGTTTATTTTTACAGTAACTTGTCGGCAGTAGCTACCACTCCCCGATGCGTTCGACGCACTACCTGCGTCAGGGAGCGTCTAAGACCTGGGCTATATCGGCCGCCAGGCGGGCAATCTCATCGTCATTCAGGCGGCCCAGCGACAGACGTAGCCCGTGGGAGGGCGTACGAATGCCAAACACCTCCCCCTCGCGGACCAGCCAGCCGGCGCGGGCCAGGCGTAAGGCGTAGGGCTGGCTCGCCGTTGGCAGCGGCAGCCAGAAATTAAGGCCTTCGCCAGGCGTAGCATGGCTGTAGCCGTGCCGGGCCAGCGCTGCCGCCAGTTTCTCATTCTGGTGGCGATAGTGACGGCGGGTTTCCGTCATCGAGGCGATAAACGCCTCATCGGTGAGACAGGCCAGCGTCAGATCCTGCAGCAGATGACTGACCCACTGGCTGCCGGCGTTAAGCCGCAGGCGCAGCGCCGAGGAGGTGTCGATATCGCTGGCGATAAAGGCCAGCCGCAGGTCTGGCCCGAGGGTTTTTGACATCGAACGCACCACCGCCCAGCGCTGGGTGCTCGCGGGCAGAGGAGAAAACCAGGGCGTAGCCGACAGCAGGGCAAAATGGTCATCGACGATCGCCAGCACCTGCGGATAACGGACCAGCACCTCCCGCAGGGCATGCGCCCGGGTTTCCGTCAGGCTACAGCCGGTAGGATTGTGCGCGCGCGGGGTTAAGATCACCGCCCGCGCGCCGTTGCGTAACGCCTCCTCCAGCCCGACAGGATCCATCCCCTCGGCATCCACCGCCACCGGGCAGGGGGTAAAGCCAGCGTAACGCACCATATTGATGCTGCTAAGAAAACAAGGATCTTCAACCACCACGCCGTCGCCGGGGAGCAGCAAGGCGCAGAGCAGACGCTCCAGCGCGTCAATCGCCCCGCTGGCGAGGTTCAGGGCAAAGGGAACGGTTATCTCCCCGGCAAACCATGCCTCAGCCCATTCGCCAAGCCGCGGCTCGATGGGGGCATCGCCATACAGGTGGGGCATGCGGGCAATTTGGCCCAGATAGCGTGCTAAATCAGGCAGTCTGGCGGGGTCCGGATTGCCGCTGGAGAGATCGTTCAGCGGCGTCGTGGGGTCACCGCCCTCCAGCGCCGGCAGCGGATCCCGTGCTTTGATGGCCGTGCCGTTTCGTCCCTGGCTCACGGCCAGCCCGGAGGTGACCAGCCGTTTATAAGCGGCGGCGACGGTATTGCGATTCACCGCCAGCTGGCTGGCGAGCTCGCGTACCGGCGGCAGAACTTCTCCGGGCTGCAAGCCACCGCTCTGCACCAGATGGCGGATATGATCGAAGATATCGCTGGCGGTTTTTCCGGCAAACATTATTGACCTATGACAAAATGAAATTTAGCATAGGACGAATCATAATCAGAGCGTGACCCGCTGTCCAGCGGGGGGAGAAAAGATGGGCCAGCAAGATGACATACAATCAGTGCTCTTTCACGACAAAAGCCGGGCGTCGGAAGTCGATATCGTCGCCGTGCAGTCGCAGGTAGTTTACGGCAGCGTCGGCAACAGTATCGCGGTACCGGCGATTAAACAGCACGGTTTGCGCGTGCTGGCGGTGCCGACGGTGCTGTTCAGCAATACGCCCCATTATGAGACGTTCTATGGCGGCATTATCCCGGAGGAGTGGTTTGTCGGGTACCTGCAGGCGCTTGAGGAGCGCGACGCGTTGCGCGAACTGCGTGCGGTGACCACCGGCTATATGGGCAACGCCGTGCAAATTGAACGCCTGGCGCAGTGGCTGACGCGGGTCCGCGACCGCCATCCCGATCTCTGTATTCTGGTGGATCCGGTGATTGGCGATGTCGACAGCGGCATCTACGTCAAGGCCGAGATCCCGGACGCCTATCGTCAGCACCTGCTGCCGCTGGCGCAAGGGATCACCCCTAATCTGTTTGAGCTGGAGACGCTGAGCGGCCGGCGCTGTCGCAATCAGCAGGAGGCGGTCGCCGCGGCGCGAAGCCTGCTGTCGGACAGTCTCAAGTGGGTGGTGATCACCAGCGCGCCAGGAGAGGCCGCTTCGACAATCAATGTGCTGGTGGTGACGGCCGATGCAGTGCAGGTGGTGGTTCACCCGCGGGTGGAAACGGACTTGAAGGGTACCGGCGATCTGTTTTGCGCTGAGCTGGTGAGCGGGTTGCTTTCGGGCCTGGCGCTGGGGGCAGCGACGGAAGCAGCCGCCCAGCGCGTGCTGGAGGTGATGAACTGGACTGCCGCGCAGGGGTGTGACGAACTGATCCTGCCGCCGCTGGAGCAACAGAGATGAAAAGCTATCGGTTAGTGATCCGTCAGCAGGGACGCATTGTTGGTCATTTTGATACCACAGGGGAGGCGGCGCTGGAGGATGCCTGCGTGGCGCGGTCGCTGTTCGGCCTGGCCGGTGGATATCAGTGCGAACTGCTGGTCTCTGACGGCGAGCGGCGCATTCTGGAGAGCACCCCGGAAGGATTGCGTCTCATATCTCGCGAAAAATGCTATCAGCCGGTGACCCACGCGATATAAAAAAATGGCGCCTTTCGGCGCCATTTCTATGCAGCAATCATTACTTCTTGATGCGGATTACCGGGGTTTCACCCACGGTCACGCTACCGGACAGTTTGATCAGCTCTTTGATCTCGTCCATGTTGGAGATAACCACCGGAGTCAGGGTAGACTTGGCTTTCTCTTCCAGCAGCGGCAGATCGAATTCGATAACCGGGTCGCCGACTTTCACGCGCTGGCCTTCTTCAGCGATACGCTTGAAGCCTTCGCCTTTCAGTTCAACGGTATCAATACCGAAGTGAACGAACAGCTCGATGCCGCTATCAGATTCAATAGAGAACGCATGGTTGGTTTCGAAAATTTTACCAATGGTACCGTCTACCGGCGCGACCATTTTGTTGCCGGTCGGTTTGATGGCAATCCCATCGCCCACAATTTTTTCCGCAAAAACCACATCCGGCACGTCTTCAATGTTGACGATCTCACCGGAGAGGGGAGCAACAATCTCAATAGTTCCGGTGTCTTTCTTGTCATCAGAAACCAGAGATTTCAATTTATCAAACAAACCCATGATCTTCTCCTAAGCAGTAATTTGGGCCGCGCATCTCGTGGATTAGCAGATTGTTTTTTCTTCAATGAACTTGTTAACCAGCGTCATTAACTCGTCCGTTGTCGGTTGAGCAAGAGCCTGCTCTGCTAATACTTTCGCATCTTCGAAGTTCGTGTTACGAATAATCTTCTTGATGCGCGGGATGGAAATGGCGCTCATAGAGAATTCGTCCAGCCCCATACCCAGCAACAGAAGTGTAGCACGTTCATCGCCCGCAAGCTCACCGCACATGCCAGTCCATTTACCTTCAGCGTGAGAAGCATCAATAACTTGCTTAATCAGATTCAGTACAGACGGTGACATCGGCTGGTAAAGATGTGAAATCATATCATTACCACGGTCAACTGCCAGAGTATATTGCGTTAAATCATTGGTGCCGATACTAAAGAAATCAACTTCTTTGGCCAGATGACGAGCAATGGTCGCCGCAGCCGGTGTTTCCACCATCACGCCGATCTCAATGGATTCGTCAAATGCTTTACCTTCGTCACGCAGTTCCTGTTTGTAGATTTCGATCTCTTTCTTCAGCGCACGCACTTCTTCAACAGAGATGATCATCGGGAACATAATGCGCAGCTTACCGAAAGCGGAGGCACGCAGGATGGCGCGAACCTGATCGCGGAGGATCTCTTTACGATCCATGGCGATACGCACGGCACGCCAGCCGAGGAACGGGTTCTCTTCTTTCGGGAAGTTCATGTACGGCAGCTCTTTGTCGCCGCCGATGTCCATGGTACGCACGATAACGGCCTGAGAGCCACAGGCTTCAGCCACCGCTTTATAAGCCGCAAACTGCTCTTCTTCGGTTGGCAGCGCGTCGCGATCCATGAACAGGAATTCAGTACGATACAGGCCTACGCCTTCGGCGCCGTTGCGCTCAGCACCTTCGACGTCGCGAACGGTACCGATGTTGGCGCACACTTCAACCTGATGGCCGTCGAGAGTAATCGCCGGCAGATCTTTCAGTTTCGCCAGTTCGGCTTTTTCTTCCGCAACCTGAGCCTGCAGATTACGCAGCGCTTCAATTTGCTCGTTAGACGGGTTGATCAGAACCTGGTTGTTCACCGCGTCGAGAATCAGATAGTCGCCGTTTTTCACCTGAGCCGTGATGCTGCCGGTGCCCACGATGGCCGGCAGTTCCAGGGAACGCGCCATGATGGAGGTGTGGGAGGTACGGCCGCCCGCGTCGGTGATGAAACCCAGCACTTTTTTCAGGTTCAGCTGTGCGGTTTCAGACGGGGTCAGATCGGCGGCGACGAGGATGACTTCATCCTGAATCGCGCTCAGATCGATGATAGCCAGACCAAGGATGTTGCGCAGCAGGCGCTTACCGATATCACGTACGTCAGCCGCACGTTCTTTCAGGTATTCATCGTCCAGCTCTTCCAGGGCAGTGGCCTGACCGTCGATAACTTCATTGGCTGCCGCGTCGGCAGTCATGTGCTTATCTTTAATCAGGGCTATGATTTCCTGCTCAAGCTCCTCATCTTCCAGCAGCATAATATGCCCTTCGAAGATGGCTTCTTTTTCTTCACCGAAAGTTTCACCAGCTTTGGTTTTGATGACCTCCAGCTGGGCGGAGGCCTTGGCGCGGCCGCTCAGGAAACGTTCGACTTCCTGATCAACCTTATCGGCAGAAATTTTCTTCCGGTCGATGACAATTTCATCTTCCTTCAGCAGCAGTGCTTTGCCGAAGGCGATACCCGGGGATGCTAAAATGCCTGAAATCATAACCCTACCTTACTTGTGACTGATATGAAAAAGAACCCGTGAACTTACTCGAGTTCAGCCATCAGTTTAACCAGATGCTCAACAGCTTTCTGCTCATCTTCGCCTTCCGCGGAGAGGGTCACTACGGTGCCCTGGGTCAGGCCCAGAGTCTGCAGTTTGAACAGGCTTTTGGCGCTGGCGCTTTTGCCGTTGGAGGTTACAGTGATCTCAGAAGTGAAGCCTTTAGCTTCTTTAACAAACTGAGCAGCAGGGCGGGTGTGCAGACCGTTCGGAGCGGTAATGGTAACTTCTTGCTGGAACATTATATTTCCCCAACTTATAGGTTTAGTGTTGTGGACCTAAAGTCTAGTCTAACGACTCGACTTTAGCCTGTATTGTTAGCGCCGGCGTTACGTTTCCGGCCTTGGCGTCGGCAGCGCCTGGCGCTGCGAAGACCTGCGGGCCATTGACGTCTAGCACGTCATTAAACATTATGCCGCGAAAGGAAGACTTGAACCAAATCATAAAATCGATTCAGCTGGCGGAAATCCTCTTCTGAATAATTTCGCGCATCAAAATAAATGTGCTGGTTAAATACCAGACCCTACGAGGTGAATCAATGCCAGGAGGGGTAAAACTTTGACGTATGCCACAAAAAAGCACCTGAAAAGGTGCTTTTTTACACATTATTTACAAGCTGGCACTACTGTTGCAGTTCTTTCTCGGTGAAGAGATCGGCAAACAGCGCGGTGCTTAAATAACGCTCACCCGAGGAAGGCAGGATAACCACAATATTCTTATTGGTAAAGGCCTCATCTTCCTGCAGCTTCAGCGCCGCGGCAACGGCGGCCCCGGAAGAGATACCCGCCAGGATGCCTTCTTCTTCCATCAGGCGGCGTGCGGTGGAGATCGCTTCATCATTGGTGATGCCGATTACTTTGTCCACCAGCTTCAGATCCAGGTTGCCAGGAATGAAGCCGGCGCCGATGCCCTGAATTTTGTGCGGGCCCGGCTTGAGCTCTTCCCCCGCCAGCGCCTGGGAGATGACCGGCGAATCGGTCGGTTCAACCGCGACGGTGATCAGATCTTTTTTGCCCTTGGTGTTTTTAATGTAGCGGCTGACGCCGGTCAGCGTACCGCCGGTACCGACGCCGGAGATGAAGACATCCACCTGACCGTCGGTGTCTTCCCAGATTTCCGGACCGGTGGTCTTTTCGTGGATTTCCGGGTTAGCCGGGTTGCTGAACTGCTGCAGCAGCAGGAATTTTTCCGGGTTGCTGGCGACAATCTCTTCCGCTTTCTGAATGGCGCCTTTCATGCCTTTGGCGCCTTCGGTCAGCACCAGGTTGGCGCCCAGCGCTTTCAGAAGCTTACGACGCTCAATGCTCATGGTTTCCGGCATGGTTAGCGTTAGCTTGTAGCCGCGTGCCGCCGCCACGTAGGCGAGGGCGATACCGGTGTTGCCGCTGGTCGGTTCGACCAGTTCCACGCCAGGTTTCAGCACGCCGCGCTTTTCAGCATCCCAGATCATATTGGCGCCGATACGGCATTTTACGCTAAAGCTCGGGTTACGAGATTCTACCTTTGCCAGGATACGGCCGTTACCAATGCGGTTCAGTCGTACCAGCGGCGTATGACCGATAGTCAGGGAGTTGTCTTCAAAAATCTTACTCATGGCCCGTCCTTAACTGTATGAAATTTGGGGGTACGGCATCAGCATACCCGCTTAAAGAATATGCGGAAGTAAGGATTTAGCATATCTATATGCGTAAGGGAAATAATGATGTGCAAGAAGGAATAAGCGGAGATATAAGGAGCGGCGCTCGCCGCTCCCGGGGGGAGGTGTGACGACTACTTCCAGCTGGCGTGTCTGTCGCGATAGCAATCGACCCACATGGCGGTGGCGCCGCAGATAGCCACCGGGAGGATCACCAGGTTTAACACCGGGATCATGGTGAACAGGCTGGTGAGCGCGCCAAACTGCATATTCATCACCTTGCGACTGCGCAGCGCTTCGCGCATGGTCCTGAAGGGGACCTTGTGGTTATCGAAGGGGTAATCGCAGTATTGAATCGCCAGCATCCATGCGCTGAACAGGAACCAGAGTACCGGAGCCACCGTCTGGCCAACGCCGGGTATAAAGTAGAGCAGCAGCAGCACGATGGCGCGGGGCAGGTACCATGCCAGCTTCTGCCACTCACGCTTCATGATGCGTGGAATATCCTTCATGATGCCAAAGACGCCGACGTCCGGCGGGGTGGCGCCAGTCAGACGCGCTTCCAGCTGTTCCGCCAGCAGGCCGCTGAACGGGGCGGCAATCCAGTTGGCAATAGTAGAAAAGAAGTAGCCAAACACCAGCAGGATCGACAGCACCACCACCGGCCACAGCAGGTAGTTCAGCCACTGCAGCCAGTCAGGTACATGGCTCATCAGCGAAGGGATCCAGCTGTCGAGACGGGTAAACAGCCACCAGAAAGCACCGCCCATCAGCAGCACGTTAACCAGTAAAGGCAGGAAGACATAACGACGTATGCCCGGCAGCCCGATGAGTTTCCAGCCCTGCGAAAAATAGTGTACGCCGCTACGCGGGGTCGGTGCGGATGATGAAACCATAGCCAGGCATTGCTCCTTTTTTAACATCCAGTGTGAATGCTCGCTTATTTTATCGGGTCGTCAGACAATAACCAGTTAGGAAATGTTCGAAAAAACAGCAAAAAGCACGATTTAGTTCATCTTTATGTGGTGAAAGCGACCGACACACTTGCACTTGAGGTAATCGGCAAATACTCTTAGTGAGTAAATGTTTGCCGTGGTGGCAAGGTGTTAGAACAACAGAGAATATAATGATGCAGGATTTGCGTCTGATATTAATCATTGTTGGCGCGATCGCCATAATCGCTTTACTGGTACATGGTTTCTGGACCAGCCGTAAAGAACGTTCTTCGATGTTTCGCGATCGCCCACTGAAACGTATGAAGTCGCGCGACGATGAGTCGGAAAACGACGACTTTGATGATAATGTTGAAGGCGTAGGTGAAGTCCGCGTTCATCCGGTGACTCACGCTCCGCACGGCGCGCATGGGGAGCATGAAGCCCCTCGTCAGGCGCCGCAGCACCAGTACCAGCCGCCTTACGAGCGCCAGATGCAGCAGCCTGTGCGTCCTGAGGAACCGGTTCGTCAGGCGCCGCCGCCGCGCCAGGCCCCGGTACAACCGCAGGGACAACCGTCTGCGCCGCATGCGGCTCCACAGCCGGGCTGGCAACAGCCGCAACCCGCGCAGCCGCCCGTGCAACCGCAACACCAGCCGCAGCCTGTTGTGCAACAGCCTGTCGCGCCGCAGCCGGTGACCCCGACCGTCGCCCAGCCGCAGCCGGCCGCTCCGCAGCAGCCTGCGCCACAGCCTGTTGCCGCGCCGCAGCCCGCGGTGGCTGAACCGCAGCCGACAGAGCCGCAGCAGCCTGCAGCGCCGCAGCCGAAAGAGCGTAAAGAGACGGTCATCGTGATGAACGTCGCCGCGCACCATGGCGCGCAGCTTAACGGCGAGGTGCTTATCAATAGCATCCAGCAGGCCGGCTTCAAGTTTGGTGAAATGAATATTTTCCACCGCCATCTGAGCCCGGACGGCAGCGGCCCGGTGCTGTTCAGCCTGGCCAACATGGTGAAGCCGGGGACCTTCAATCCGGACAGCATGGCGGATATGATGACCCCTGGGGTGACTATCTTTATGCAGGTCCCTTCCTACGGTGATGAACTGCAGAACTTCAAGCTGATGCTGCAGTCTGCGCAGTATATCGCCGATGAAGTGGGCGGCGTGGTGCTTGACGATCAGCGTCGCATGATGACGCCGCAAAAACTGCGTGAATACCAGGATCGTATTCGCGAAGTGAAAGACGCGAACGCCTGACGTCCCGCGTTATCTCAACTCCTTCTCAACCCCCGCCTGTCGGGGGTTTTTTATCATTGATGGTGTGATATGGAACCGATCGAACAACAACTGACTGAACTGCGAACCACGCTTCGCCATCATGAATACCTGTACCACGTTATGGACGCGCCGGAAGTGCCCGATGCGGAGTATGACCGGCTGATGCGCGAGCTGCGCGAGCTGGAGAGCCAGCATCCGGAGCTGATTACCCCGGATTCGCCGACTCAGCGCGTGGGGGCGGCGCCACTGACCGCCTTCAGCCAGATCCGCCATGAAGTGCCGATGCTGTCACTGGACAACGTGTTTGACGAAGAGAGCTTTCTGGCCTTCAACAAGCGGGTGCTGGATCGCCTGAAAAGCACTGACCCGCTCATCTACTGCTGCGAGCTGAAGCTCGACGGCCTTGCGGTGAGCATTCTCTACGAAAACGGCGTGCTGGTGCAGGCGGCGACCCGCGGCGACGGCACCACCGGCGAGGATATTACCTCTAACGTGCGAACCATCCGCACCATCCCGCTCAGGCTGCATGGCGATAATATCCCCGCACGCCTGGAGGTGCGCGGGGAAGTGTTCCTCCCGCAGGCCGGGTTCGAAAAAATCAATGAAGAAGCTCGCCGCACCGGCGGAAAAGTGTTTGCTAACCCGCGCAATGCGGCGGCGGGCTCGTTGCGCCAGCTGGACCCGCGCATCACCGCGAAGCGACCGCTTACTTTCTTCTGCTACGGCGTTGGGGTGCTGGAGGGCGGTGAGCTGCCGGCCAGCCACTCGGCCCGTTTACAGCAGTTTAAAGCATGGGGATTACCGGTGAGCGATCGCGTCACTCTTTGCCATACCCCCGAGGAAGTGCTCACTTACTATCGTAAAGTCGAGGAAGATCGTCCCCATCTGGGCTTTGACATTGATGGCGTGGTGATCAAAGTCGATTCGCTGGCGCTGCAGGAACAGCTGGGTTTCGTCGCCCGCGCGCCGCGCTGGGCCGTGGCCTTTAAGTTCCCGGCCCAGGAGCAGATGACTTTCGTCCGGGACGTGGAGTTCCAGGTGGGTCGCACCGGGGCGATTACGCCGGTGGCGCGCCTGGAGCCGGTCCATGTCGCCGGCGTGCTGGTGAGCAATGCCACTTTGCATAACGCCGATGAGATTGAACGCTTAGGCTTGAAAATCGGCGACAAGGTGGTGATTCGCCGGGCAGGCGACGTGATCCCTCAGGTGGTCAACGTGGTGCTTTCCGAACGTCCGGCAGATGCCCGGGATGTTGAATTCCCGACCCACTGCCCGGTCTGTCAGTCAGACGTTGAGCGAGTGGAAGGCGAGGCGGTAGCCCGCTGTACCGGCGGCCTGATCTGCGGCGCGCAGCGCAAAGAGTCGCTCAAGCACTTTGTCTCCCGTCGCGCGCTGGACGTTGACGGCATGGGCGATAAGATCATCGACCAGCTGGTGGAGAAAGAGTACGTCCATACCCCGGCGGATCTGTTCCGGCTGACCGCAGGGAAACTGACCGGGCTGGATCGGATGGGGCCGAAGTCCGCGCAAAACGTGGTCAACGCTCTCGAGAAAGCCAAAGAGACAACCTTCGCGCGTTTCCTCTACGCCTTGGGCATTCGCGAGGTAGGAGAAGCCACGGCGGCAGGCCTGGCGGCGCATTTTGGCACCCTCGAAGCCCTGGAGCAGGCTTCCATTGAGGAGCTGCAGAAGGTCCCTGATGTCGGCATCGTCGTCGCCACCCATACTTTCAACTTCTTTGCCGAAGAGAGCAACCGCGATGTCATCGCGCAGCTGCTGGCGGAAGGGGTTCACTGGCCGGCTCCGGTGGTGGTGAAGGCGGAAGAGATTGACAGCCCGTTTGCAGGCAAAACCGTCGTCCTGACCGGCAGCCTCAGTCAACTGTCGCGGGATGATGCCAAAGCGCGTCTGGTGGCGCTGGGGGCGAAGGTGGCGGGCAGCGTGTCGAAGAAAACCGATCTGGTGATTGCAGGCGAAGCGGCGGGTTCTAAGCTGGCGAAAGCGCAGGAGCTCGGCATCGAGGTGATTGACGAAGCCGAAATGATGCGTCTGCTGGGAGAATAACGTGGATAAAGCGCAGCTGGTCGAGATCGCCAATACCGAGATGCCGTTCGGTAAATACAAGGGGCGTCGTTTAATCGATGTCCCGGAGGAGTATTTATTGTGGTTCGCGCGCAAGGATCAATTCCCTGCCGGCCATCTCGGCGAGCTGATGGCGCTGACCCTGCTGATTAAAAGCGAGGGACTGAGCGATCTGGTCCAGCCCCTGAAGAAAGCGCGTTAAGCTTTGGCAGCGTTAGTCTTTTCCTGAGCGAGACGCGCATCGGTTTGCTGTTTATAGCGCCGCGCCAGCACCGCGCAGACCATCAGCTGGATTTGATGGAAGATCATCAGCGGCAGCACCATGATGCCGAGGATGGAGGTCGGGAAGAGAATATTGGCCATCGGGATGCCGTTGGCCAGGCTCTTTTTCGAACCGCAGAAGACGATGGTAATTTCATCAGCTTTGTTAAAGCCGCAGCGGCGGGCGACGAACACGTTGACCGCGATGACGATGGCCAGCAGCACCAGGCTGACTACCACGATAAACAGCAGCGATCCCAGGCCCACTTTATGCCAGATCCCGTTCACCACCGCCTCGCTAAAGGCGGAGTAGACCACCAGCAGAATCGAGGTCTGGTCGGTCTTACCAATCCACTTCTTATGCTTCGCCACCCAGTTGCCGATCCACGGCCGCGATAAATGGCCGAGCACGAAAGGCAACAGCAGCTGCAGCATGATCTTTCCGACCTGCTCGAGGCTACCGCCTGCGCCGTGAAGGTTCATCAGGACCCCCACCAGCAGCGGTGAAACAAAGATGCCCAACAGGCTGGAGGCCGAAGCTGAGCAGACCGCCGCCGCGACGTTGCCTCCGGCCAGCGAGGTGAAGGCGATGGCGGATTGCACGGTGGCCGGCAGAATGCACAAATAAATAAAGCCGCTGTAGAGCATCGGATCGACCTTCACCGGCGCCCACCAGGCAAACAGAACCCCCAGCACCGGGAAGAGGATAAAGGTGC
Source organism: Klebsiella sp. 2-CIP_Kleb. (assembly GCF_050378715.1). NCBI lineage: Bacteria > Pseudomonadati > Pseudomonadota > Gammaproteobacteria > Enterobacterales > Enterobacteriaceae > Klebsiella > Klebsiella sp. 2-CIP_Kleb. Next base: position 1,496,372 of record NZ_JBNRLG010000001.1, on the reverse strand, counting down.
TGCACATCACCCACAGATGCAAACGCCAGTGGCTGCCGCCGGCGATAATTGCCTCCCGGGAGAGTTTGGCGCCATGCATAAAGAACAGCAGGGCGATGGCGGCGGTGGTGAGATGTTCAAAGAAGGGGACGAAAGCGCCACGGGCCGGGAAGAATGAGGCCAACAGGACAACGGTGACCAGGGTTGCCGTAAACGGATCGAGAATGCGGAAAAGTTTCATAAACGCTCCTGAAAAGAGATGCGCTATTGTGCTTTTTTTGATTTGAGAAATAAAATTGATTTATTGCATCTATTCATGAATTAAAAAGATGAATTACTCTCTGCGTCAGTTAAAAGTATTCGTTACCGTTGCCCGCGCCAGGAGCTTTAGCCGGGCGGGGGAGATGATTGGCTTAAGCCAGTCGGCCGTCAGTCACAGCGTCAAGGAGCTGGAGCATCAGACCGGAGTCCGTCTCCTTGACCGTACCACCCGGGAGGTGGTCCTCACCGAGGCGGGTCAGCAGCTGGCAGGCAGGCTGGAGCGTTTGCTCGATGAGCTTGCGGTGACGCTGCGCGATGCCGGTCGGGTAGGCCAGCAGCTGAGTGGCACCGTTAAGGTCGCCGCCAGTCAGACGATTTCCGCCCACCTTATTCCGCAGTGTATTGCTCACAGTAATCGACGTTATCCTGATATCGATTTTGTGCTGCACGACCGGCCCCAGCAGTGGGTCCTGGAGAGTATTCGCCAGGGAGAAGTGGATTTTGGCATCGTGATTGATCCGGGCCCGGCGGCCGATCTGCAGTGCGAGGTGGTCCTGGCGGAACCTTTTTTGCTGCTCTGCCGGGAGGATCATCCTTTTGCCAGCCTGACTGAAGTGCCATGGCAGGCGCTACAGGATGAGAGACTGATCCTGCAGGACTATGCTTCCGGCAGCCGTCCGCTGATTGATGCGGCGCTCAGCAGGCTGGCTGTCCGGGCGAACATTGTGCAGGAGATTGGCCATCCGGCAACGCTGTTTCCGATGGTGGAATCGGGAATTGGCATCAGCGTACTGCCGGCGCTGGCGCTGCCGTTACCGCAGGGAAGCCATCTGGCGGTAAAGCGACTGGCTCCGGTAATGGAGCGGCAGCTGATGCTGGCATGCCGGAAAAACCGCTCGCTGTCGACCGCCGCCCAGGCGTTATGGGAAATCGTGCGAGAAGAAGGGGGCAATCTCACCGCCGCCAGGGTTGAAGATCCGCTGTATCAGCGTTGATCGCGGTTTATCGCCACGGGGAAGCTCGTGGCCGGGGCTGTGTTCCACGCATAGCAAAAAGGCGCCTTTAGGGCGCCTTTTTACATTGGTGGGTCGTGCAGGATGACTCGACTTCGCCTCGCCCTTCGGGCCGTCGCCGCAAGCGGCTCCGTTGTCTCACTGCGTTCGACCCGAACCTGCTGCAGGTTCGAATCGTTGAGTTCGGCGCATAGCAAAAAGGCGCCTTTAGGGCGCCTTTTTACATTGGTGGGTCGTGCAGGATTCGAACCTGCGACCAATTGATTAAAAGTCAACTGCTCTACCAACTGAGCTAACGACCCGAAGTGGTGGGTGATGACGGGATCGAACCGCCGACCCCCTCCTTGTAAGGGAGGTGCTCTCCCAGCTGAGCTAATCACCCACTTCGGTACTTCACATTTTGACAGAAAATTCAGCTGGCGAGAAAGTGGTGGGTGATGACGGGATCGAACCGCCGACCCCCTCCTTGTAAGGGAGGTGCTCTCCCAGCTGAGCTAATCACCCACTTCTCAATTTTCTGTTCTACACGGCGGAGACTACGTTAAGTAGTGGTGGGTGATGACGGGATCGAACCGCCGACCCCCTCCTTGTAAGGGAGGTGCTCTCCCAGCTGAGCTAATCACCCCCGCTGTGTGGAGTCGCATTATAGGGAGAGTTGAAAATGAGTCAACGCCTTTTCTAAAGAATTCGTTCGTTCGTCGTAAAATTAAACAAAGCGATCGTAAAACCGGCGTCATAGCATGATTTATAAACAAAAATGGCAAACCGCGACGTTCCGACGGGAACAACATTGAGGAATCAGCCCACGGTGTTAGAATATTGACCCATAATTTCCACCGGACATTGCCGTCTATCGGCATCTTTATTAAACGTAAGGCCAATTCATGAAAATCAAAACTCGCTTCGCGCCAAGCCCAACCGGCTATCTGCACGTTGGCGGTGCGCGTACTGCTCTCTATTCCTGGCTTTTTGCCCGTAACCACGGCGGTGAGTTTGTACTGCGTATTGAAGACACCGATCTCGAACGCTCCACCCCGGAAGCAATTGAAGCCATCATGGATGGCATGAACTGGCTGAATCTGCAATGGGACGAAGGTCCCTATTACCAGACCAAACGTTTCGATCGTTATAACAACGTGATCGATGAGATGCTGGAAGCCGGTACCGCTTATAAATGCTATTGCTCGAAAGAGCGTCTGGAAGCGTTGCGCGAAGAGCAGATGGCGAACGGTGAGAAGCCGCGTTACGATGGCCGCTGCCGCCATAGCCACGAGCATCATGCCGACGATGAGCCGTGCGTGGTGCGTTTCGCCAACCCGCAGGAAGGGTCAGTTATTTTTGACGATCAGATCCGCGGACCTATCGAGTTCAGCAACCAGGAGCTGGACGATCTGATCATTCGCCGTACCGATGGTTCCCCGACCTACAACTTCTGCGTCGTCGTGGATGACTGGGACATGGCGATCACCCACGTGATCCGTGGTGAAGATCATATCAATAACACGCCGCGCCAGATCAACATCCTTAAAGCGCTGAACGCGCCGGTGCCGGTATACGCGCACGTATCGATGATTAACGGCGACGATGGCAAGAAACTCTCCAAGCGCCACGGGGCGGTCAGCGTGATGCAGTATCGCGACGATGGCTACCTGCCGGAAGCGTTGCTTAACTATCTGGTGCGTCTGGGCTGGTCCCATGGCGATCAGGAGATCTTCACCCGCGAAGAGATGATCGAGTTCTTCTCGCTGGGGGCGGTCAGCAAATCCGCCAGTGCGTTCAACACCGACAAGCTGCTGTGGCTGAACCATCATTACATCAATACGCTGCCAGCGGAGTATGTGGCGACCCATCTGCAGTGGCATATCGAGCAGGAAAATATCGATACCCGCAACGGTCCGCAGCTGGCCGAGTTGGTGAAGCTGCTCGGCGAGCGTTGCAAAACGCTGAAAGAGATTGCCCAGAGCTGCCGCTACTTCTATGAAGAGTTCGCTGAGTTCGACGCCGACGCGGCGAAGAAACATTTGCGTCCGGTAGCGCGTCAGCCGCTGGAGGTCGTCCGCGACAAGCTGGCGGCGATTAGCGACTGGACGGCGGAAAACGTCCACCACGCGATTCAGGCAACCGCTGATGAGCTGGAAGTGGGCATGGGTAAAGTCGGTATGCCGCTGCGCGTGGCCGTTACCGGTGCTGGGCAGTCTCCTGCGCTTGACGTAACCGTCCATGCAATCGGCAAGTCCCGTAGCGTAGAGCGTATCAATAAAGCGCTGGCTTTTATCGCTGAGCGCGAAGGCCAGGCGTCCTGACGGGGACGTAGATGATATAACGGCAGGATATACTCCTGCCGTTTTTTTTGTCTGTTATACCGGGCTGGCGATGCCGAGGCGGGCAAGAAAACCGCTAATCCCTTCCCGGGCCAGCAGGTCGCGGAGCTGCAGCTGTTCTGCCGGAGTCATCAGTTGCAGGGTTTCTGTGATTTGCCGCCAGATCGCGTCCGCCTCATTGACCAGGTAAGCGCCTGGCGATTCCGCGAGATGATTGTCGCTAAAAAGATGGCGTCTGGCGGGAATGTTAGTCAAAAACTCACGCACCGGTTGGTCGATGACCACCAGTCGCGCTCGTCCCCCTTTAACGCCGGGTATCGCTTCTGTGCGCCATTTCTTCTCCCGAACCCAGCGATTGATCGTTTGTCTGGCCAGCCCCAGGCAGTCGGCAAGCTCTGCGGGCGTCATTTTATCTTTTAGTTTCATCATGGTTTACCGATCGCGGATCCCTAACCGAAGCAGTAACCCGGTGATCCCCTCGCGCAGCAACAGCGACATAAGCTGCTTCTGCTCGCTGGGGGTGAGTTCTTTACAGAGGGTCAGCAGCAGCGATTCCAGATCGCTGTCGTGGGGAGAATAGGTGCCGGGCGTCTCCGCCACGCGCTGGGCGCTGCGGATAAACTCCCTGACTTGCTCATTGACATGGACCAGGCGCGCCTTGCCGCCCTGGACGCCAGGCCGCGGAGAGGTCTGCCAGCCTTCTTTCCGCACCCACTTATTGATAGTTTGCCGACTGTAGCCGGTCAGATGGGCGATTTCTTCAGGTGTCATTCGTTCCTTGAGCATACTATTTCCTGAGTAAATGTATGGGAATTAGCTGTCCATGTTATAGCATCCTTTTACTGGAAAAGGTGACCTGTTTAACTTCTGGCTGCGATAAGGCTCGCAATGTCAGCAGGTTGCCTGCTTTTTCAGCGATTGAATCGAGAAGGATAATTTTGCCGTTGACACCTGAGCGAGGAATTCATATTATGCCGCCCGTCAACACGACACGCTTTACGTTACGGGGCTATAGCTCAGCTGGGAGAGCGCTTGCATGGCATGCAAGAGGTCAGCGGTTCGATCCCGCTTAGCTCCACCAAATTCTGCACCCAGCGGATTTGGTTCGTAAAGAGGTCCTGTGGGGCTATAGCTCAGCTGGGAGAGCGCTTGCATGGCATGCAAGAGGTCAGCGGTTCGATCCCGCTTAGCTCCACCAAAATTCAGAACCCTCGCTTCGGCGGGGGTTTTTGTTTTTATCTATTTTCATGTAAAGCATTTTCTGCTTAAGTCAGTTAATCTCCAGCAATTAAAATCGAAAGTAATTTCAGACTTTTTCCTGATAAATCACCTTGCCTGCCCTAAATAAGCAACATAACATTTCCCCCATTAAACGTAATGAGGTTGCCGGAGTTTTAATTAACAATAATGGTTGATAAAATTAACATTAATATCAAAAAAACTCTGTTGGCCTTTATCGTCTGTTTAGTCGCTATTCCGCTGGCTCGTTTTATTTCACCGCAAACGGTTATTGATGGCAATCTTATTTATATTGCCTGGCTGCCCATTAGCGTGATGTTTTCTGTTATTTTTATCTTTGGCCGCTATGCGATTGCGCCATTAATCCTCGCATTTGCCATCACCAATTGCTTTCTTATTAAATTAACGCTACCGCAGGCGCTTATCTTACTCTTTTGTCAGCTGTTTGCGGTGTTCTTCTCCTGCGCTATTCTAAGACTGATGGTGGGTAAGCGCTGGCGCTGTGGCCCGACGGCAAAACATATGGGAGCGCGGATCTTCTGGGGCGGCTTCTTCGCGCCGGTGCTGCTGAAACTCACCATGTACCTTGCCGGGCAATATTTTGCTTTTCCCTTATCTATTACCAGCTATTTTGGCAGTATGCCATTGATTTATACCGTAATAGATATTCAAAGTTTAATCAGCGCGGCATTAATTTTTACCACTTTTTTATATTATCCAATGCGGATGATTATCAATCCACGCTACGCCCGACGTTTCTGGCGGCAGGAATGTTTACCGTGGCTGGCAGCAAAATATCGTTCCTTTACGCTATATTGGTTTATTGCGCTGGCGGTGATATTAACGCTATTGTGTGCGCCGTATCAGTCTGAATTTATTGCCGGTTATTTAGTTCCGGTGATTTTTATCGTCTACTTTATCGGGATTAGCCGAATTGGTCATGCGCTGCTGCGTATTTCATGGTCGGTCTCGGCTTTTTTACTGGTGGTGTATAACAAAAACTTTCTCCAGGGCGTCCAAAGCGAGTATTCATTATCCTTTGTGCTCTCAGTGCTGATCTCCTTTACTATCTGTTTGTTTTATATGGCAGACACCTATGCCCGTAGCGACCGCAATAAACGCCGCTGGCGTAGTCAGGCGGAAGAAGATCCGCTGACTGGCTTGCCTAACCTGCGCGCGCTGGAGAGCCATTTACAGAGCTGCCCGCAGCAGGTTATCTGCAGCCTGCGTATTCATAATCTCGACTTTCTCAGCAGGCATTATGGCCTGATGATGGGGGTGGACTGTAAACGGCAGATAATTCGGGCGCTGCAACCGCTGCTGGGGGCGGCGGATAAAGTTTTCCAGGTGCCGGGCAGCGAACTGATCCTCGTGCTTGACGGACCGGAGCCTTCGTCCCGTTTGCACCATATGGTCGCGGTTCTCAACCACAAAAAATTCAGCTGGCACAATCAGCCGCTGGATCTGGAGTTTGGCGCGGCCTGGGGCCGCGACGACGGTCAGCGCGAGGGTCTTCACCAGATGCTGGGTCAGCTAAGCTGGCTTTCCGAACAGGCGGGCAGCGAACGTCGGGTGCTGGCCCTGGATGAGGAGCAGGAGCTGGTGGTGGATCAAACCACCGAACAGGTGCGCCTCCTCATGCGCGTCAAGCAGGTGCTCAAAGAGCGGGCGCTGATGCTCTATGCGCAGCCGATTCATAACAGGGAAGGGGAGGGATATCATGAGATCCTCACCCGCATGCGCTGTGGCGATAGCGTCATTATGCCCGATCAGTTTATCCCGTTGATTGTGCAGTTTAACCTCAGCCAACGTTTCGACATGCTGGTGCTGGAGACCTTGTTCAGCGTGCTTCATCAGCACCCTGGCCAGCGATTCTCGGTCAATCTGCTGCCTGCAACTCTAATGCAAAAGGACAGCGCCGCGCAAATTATCGCGCTGTTTCAACGCTATGCGGTCTCACCAGGCCTTATCACTATTGAAGTCACTGAAGAGCAGGCCTTTTCCAATGCCGACATCAGCCAGCAAAATCTTGAAGCGCTGCGCGCGTTTGGCTGTGCCATCGCCATTGATGACTTTGGCACCGGGTATGCGAACTATGAACGACTGAAGCATCTGCAGGCCGATATCATCAAGATTGACGGCTGCTTCGTTCGCGACATCCTCACTGACCCGCTGGATGCCATTATGGTGAAATCGATTGTTGAGATGGCGCGGGCGAAACAGATGAGCGTGGTGGCGGAATATGTCGAAAGCGAACCGCAAAAAGCGCGCTTGCTGGAGCTGGGGGTGAATTATCTGCAGGGCTACCTGGTGGGCAAGCCCCGGCCGCTGGGCGAATGACGGGTAAAAAAAAGCCGGGCATTGCCCGGCTCAGAGGACTGGCGCCTGTTACAGAACCAGAGCCGCAATTGAAGCAGACAGTACGCTGACCAGCGTGGAGCCGTAAACCAGCTTCAGACCGAAGCGTGAAACCACGTTGCCCTGTTCTTCGTTCAGACCTTTAATCGCCCCGGCGATGATGCCGATAGACGAGAAGTTGGCGAAGGAGACCAGGAATATAGAGATAATGCCTTCCGCACGCGGGGAGAGCGTCGAGGCGATTTTCTGCAGATCCATCATGGCGACGAATTCATTGGAGACCAGCTTGGTGGCCATAATACTACCCACCTGCAGCGCTTCGCTTGCCGGCACACCCATCACCCAGGCGACCGGGTAGAAGATATAGCCAAGGATCCCCTGGAAGGAGATGCTGTAGCCGAACCAGCCGGTCACGGTAGCGAACAGGGCGTTCAGCGCGGAGATCAGCGCGATGAAGCCGATCAGCATCGCCGCCACGATAATCGCAACTTTAAAGCCCGCCAGAATGTATTCGCCCAGCATCTCGAAGAAGCTTTGACCTTCGTGCAGATTCGACATCTGCAGATTTTCTTCACTCTCTTCCACGCGGTACGGGTTAATCAACGACAGCACGATAAAGGTGCTGAACATGTTGAGCACCAGCGCCGCGACGACGTACTTCGGCTGCAGCATGGTCATATACGCGCCGACGATGGACATCGATACGGTGGACATCGCGGTCGCCGCCATGGTGTACATACGGTTGCGCGACATTTTGCCGAGAATATCTTTATAGGCAATAAAGTTTTCCGACTGGCCGAGGATCAGCGAGCTGACGGCGTTGAAGGACTCCAGTTTGCCCATGCCGTTGATTTTCGACAGCACGGTACCGATGGCGCGGATAACAATCGGCAGGATGCGAATATGCTGCAAAATACCGATCAAAGCGGAAATGAAGACGATAGGGCACAGAACCTTAAGGAAGAAGAAGGCCAGACCTTTGTCGTTCATGCTGCCGAACACGAAGTTTGTCCCTTCGTTGGCAAAGCCGAGAAGTTTTTCAAACATCTCGGAGAAGCCTTTCACAAAACCCAGACCAATATCGGAGTTGAGGAAGAACCAGGCCAGCAGGACTTCAATGACAAGCAGTTGAACAACATAACGAATACGGATCTTTTTACGGTCATGACTGACCAACAGGGCCAGTATAGCCACCACAACGATCGCGAGGACAAAATGCAAGACGCGGTCCATAGTTGCTCCAAATATGAGGCAGGTTAAATTTCCGTGCACATTCTATGCAACGGCTTTAAAGAAAACGAGATCAATTGCACACTATTGCAAGGAACTGTGACCAATGGCAAAAATAGTGATCAAACATCCACTTTTGTTATGTTACGTAAAGGTTTTAAAAGTTGCATTCTTGTACTACTCTTAATATTTGGCGCGATCGGGTTTTCTGACGCCCTTTTCCATATCCGGCCAGCAATTGTTCCCTCCTATCACAGCAATTATTATCTCCATTCTAAATGAACTTGATAATCATTCGCATTTTGATAGCATGAAACATAGCAAAGGCTATATTTCCAGAGGCAGAAGATGACTAGCAGTCGCGTTGAGAATAGCAGTAGTCGCGCCGCGCGCAAGGTGAAGCTCGCCTTAATGGGGCCCGCTTTCGTCGCTGCCATTGGCTATATCGATCCGGGTAATTTCGCCACGAATATTCAGGCTGGCGCCAGCTTTGGCTATCAGCTGCTGTGGGTCGTAGTATGGGCCAACCTGATGGCGATGCTGATCCAGGTGCTCTCTGCCAAACTGGGCATTGCCACCGGTAAAAACCTGGCCGAGCAGATCCGCGACCATTACCCGCGCCCGGTCGTGTGGTTTTACTGGGTACAGGCGGAAATCATCGCCATGGCCACCGATCTGGCCGAATTTATCGGCGCTGCGATTGGCTTTAAGCTGGTGCTGGGCGTATCGCTTCTGCAAGGGGCGGTGCTGACCGGGGTGGCGACCTTCCTGATCCTGATGCTGCAGCGGCGCGGGCAAAAACCGCTGGAGAAGGTGATTGGCGGCTTGCTGCTGTTTGTTGCCGTCGCCTATGTCGTTGAATTGATCTTTTCCCAGCCCGCGCTGGCTCCCCTGACCAAAGGGCTGGCGATCCCTACGCTGCCCAACGGCGAGGCGGTATTCTTAGCCGCCGGGGTGCTGGGGGCCACTATTATGCCGCACGTGATCTACTTACACTCCTCGCTTACCCAGCATCTGCACGGCGGGACGCGAAAAGAACGCTATAACGCGACCCGCTGGGATGTGGCGATCGCCATGACCATTGCGGGGTTCGTTAACCTGGCGATGATGGCGACCGCCGCGGCGGCATTCCACTTCAACGGCCATACCGGCGTCGCCGATCTCGATCAGGCTTACAGAACGCTTGAGCCACTGCTGAGCCACGCGGCGGCGACTATCTTTGGCCTCAGCCTGGTCGCTGCAGGTTTATCCTCGACGGTGGTGGGGACTCTCGCAGGCCAGGTGGTCATGCAGGGCTTCATCCGCTTTCATATTCCGTTGTGGTTTCGCCGGGCGGTCACCATGCTGCCGTCGTTTGTCGTCATTCTGCTGGGACTGGATCCAACGCGTATTCTGGTGATGAGTCAGGTGTTGCTCAGCTTTGGTATTGCGCTTGCCCTGGTGCCGCTGCTGATATTTACCAGCAATGCAAAGCTAATGGGAGACCTGGTGAATACCCGTTGGGTGAGAGGCATCGGCTGGGCGATAGTCGCCATTGTGGTGAGCCTGAACGGCTGGTTAATTGTGGGATCGCTGCTCGGGGTGGATTGATGACTTCCTGCTGCGGAATAAAGCAAAGGGGAGCCGATGGGCTCCCCTTTTCGTCTGTTAGTGATGGCCATGTCCATGACCGTGACCGCGTCCGCCGGGACCACGTCCCCAGCCGCCGCGATGGTCGTCGCGGTCGCTCCAGCCCGCGCGATAGCCGCGCTCCCAGGCTTTATCTCTGCCTTTGTCCCAGCCGCGGTGCCAGCCGTTGTCATGACGATGCCAACGGTTATCACGCCATTCATAGTGACGACGCCAGTAATCACGGTCGCGCCAGCCGCCACCGTCCCAGTAGTTACCGTAATTGTCACGATCGCCTATTTGTAATTTTACTGATGGCAGCAGGGTGATTTCACCAGCGTTAGCGACTAGTGGCGCTGCGGCCAGCAGTACTGCTGCCAGAATCAGTGACCTGAACATACTCTTCTCCTTCACGATCGGGGCCGTAAGCGGCCTGTTAACCTGATATTACGGGCCGGTAAAGACCCGTCGCATCGGACGAACTCCGAAAGCGCAGAAAAGAGCACTTTTTGCTAAAGTAACATTTGCTTTACAGCGCCAGGATGGCATCAATCGCCGCGCACTCCCCGGCGCTGAAATGACGGTTTTTCAGCATCCCTACCGCATCATCCAGCTGGGCGGTTTTGCTGGCGCCGATCAGCACGGAGGTGACTTTCTCCTCGCGCAGCACCCAGGCCAGCGCCATCTGCGACAGCTTCTGCCCGCGGGCTTCCGCCAGCGTATTCAGCTGACGAATTTTTTCTAATTTGGCGCGGGTCAGCTGCTCCGGCTGCAGAAAACGACTGCTGCTGGCGGCGCGTGAGTCTGCCGGAATGCCGTTAAGATAGCGGTCGGTGAGCTGCCCGCCGGCCAGCGGTGAAAACGCTATACTTCCCACCCCTTCGGTCTGCAAAAAATCCAGTAATCCCTCTTCCACACCGCGTTCAAACATGGAGTAGCGAGGCTGGTGAATGACGCAGGGGGTGCCGAGGTCGTTAAGGATTTTCACCGCTTCTCGCGCCAGGGCGAGCGGATAGTTAGAGAGGCCGACGTACAACGCTTTACCCTGGCGGACAAGATGATCGAGCGCGCGCATCGTTTCCGTCAGCGGTGTCTCCGGGTCCGGGCGGTGATGATAAAAAATATCGACATACTCCAGCCCCATGCGCCGCAGGCTCTGGTTCAGACTGGCCACCAGGTATTTGCGTGAACCCCAGTCGCCGTAAGGGCCGTCCCACATGGTGTAACCCGCTTTGGTGGAGATGATCAACTCATCGCGATAGGGCAGGAGGGCCTCTTTAAGGATGCGGCCAAAATTGCTCTCCGCCGATCCCGGCGGCGGCCCATAATTATTGGCCAGGTCGAAATGGGTAATGCCGAGATCAAACGCGTGCAGGAGCATCTGCCGGCTGGTTTCCACCCGCGTTTCATCGCCAAAGTTATGCCACAGACCGAGAGAAATCGCCGGGAGCTGAAGGCCGCTGCGCCCGCAGCGACGATAGGCCATCGTTTGATATCGCGTGGTGCTTGCCTGGTAAACCATTCTTCCTCCGCAGATAAAACAAGTTGTGTATACGTTTACACTAATCAATGTTTTGCGTGGAGTACACCGCTTTTTGGGCGTAACTATTGCTTTACACCGGCTTTATCGTCCCCCTTCTGGACAGGCGGATCGCTTATTCAATACTCAAATTACACCTGCACCAAAATGAGGATAATGGACATGCAACCGACCTACACTATTGGGGATTATCTGCTGGATCGCCTCGTTGACTGCGGTATTGACCGCTTGTTCGGCGTACCAGGAGATTACAACTTACAGTTTCTCGATCGCGTCATCGCGCACAGCGCCTTGGGGTGGGTCGGCTGCGCCAACGAGCTGAATGCGGCCTATGCTGCTGACGGTTACGCACGGATTAAGGGGGCCGGCGCGTTATTAACAACCTACGGCGTCGGCGAACTAAGCGCCCTGAACGGCGTGGCGGGAAGCTATGCGGAGCATATTCCGGTATTACATATCGTCGGTGCGCCCTCCACTGGCGCTCAGCAGCGCGGCGAACTGCTGCATCACACCCTGGGTGACGGCGATTTCCGCCATTTTGCGCGAATGAGCGAGCAGATCACCTGTAGCCAGGCGCTGCTGACCGCTGGCAACGCCTGCCATGAGATCGACCGTGTTCTGCGCGATATGCTGACGCATCATCGACCCGGCTATCTGATGTTGCCGGCCGATGTCGCCAGAGCGGCAGCGATCGCCCCAGCGCAGCGCTTGCTGGTGGAGGCCGCTCCGGCGGATCAAAACCAGCTCGCCGGATTCTGCGAACATGCCAGCTGCCTGCTGCGGGGCAGTCGACGCATTTCCCTGCTGGCAGACTTCCTCGCGCAACGCTATGGCCTGCAGAACACGCTCCGGGAGTGGGTAGCGAAAACCCCCGTCGCCCACGCCACCATGCTCATGGGCAAGGGGCTGTTCGATGAGCAGCAGAGAGGTTTTGTCGGCACTTACAGCGGCATCGCCAGCGCGCCGCAGACCCGGGAGGCTATCGAAAACGCCGACACCATCATCTGCATTGGTACGCGCTTCACCGACACTATCACCGCAGGGTTCACCCAGCATCTGGCGCGGGAGAAGACCATTGAGATCCAGCCCTTCGCCGTCAGGGTGGGCGATCACTGGTTCAGCGGCGTGCCGATGGATCAAGCCCTGGCTGCGCTGATGTCCCTTTCCGCACCGCTGGCGGCGGAGTGGGCGGCGCCTCAGGTCGTGGCGCCGGAAGTGGAAGAGGAGGGCGAAGGCGAGTTAACCCAGAAGAATTTCTGGTCGACAGTGCAGGATGCGCTGCGCCCCGGCGATATTATCCTCGCCGATCAGGGGACGGCGGCATTTGGCATCGCGGCGCTTAAGCTCCCCTCTGAGGCATCGCTGATCGTCCAGCCGCTGTGGGGATCGATTGGTTTTACCCTCCCGGCCGCCTATGGCGCGCAAACCGCGGCGGCAGAGCGGCGGGTGGTGCTGATCGTCGGCGATGGCGCCGCCCAGCTGACGATTCAGGAAATGGGCTCTATGCTGCGCGATAAACAAAAGCCGCTTATTCTGCTGCTGAATAACGAAGGGTATACCGTAGAACGGGCGATTCACGGTCCGGAGCAGCGCTACAATGATATTGCCCTGTGGGACTGGCGGCGCCTGCCGGAAGCCTTCGCCCCGGACGTTGCCTCGCGCTGCTGGCGGGTTACGCACACTGCTGAGCTACGGGAGGCGATGGCGGAGAGTATCACCTCCGATACTCTCACCCTGGTGGAAGTGATGCTGCCGAAAATGGATATCCCCGATTTCCTGCGCGCGGTGACGCAGGCGCTGGAGGAACGAAACAGCCGCGTTTAGTCGGTATGGTGTCTGGCAATCATTAAGGGCCTCCCGGCCAGCAGCAGCCAGGCCGGGAGCATCACAATGCACAGCAGCGGCAGCAGCGTGGTGTCCGGAACCACCACAGCGGCCATAAACAGGCTCAGCCAGCCGTCGCGGGTGACGACCAGCACCATGCCGAGGATCGCGCAGGAGACGGTAATTGCCGCCGGCACGGCGTCCACGTGGGCATGCAGCATCAGCCCCAGCGCCACGCCGACGAAGACCGCGGGGAAAATCCGCCCGCCGCGAAAGCCGCAGGCCGAGGCGAGAACCAGCGCAGCCAGTTTGACCAGCGCAATGAGCAGATAATCCGAGGCGGTCAGCGTCTGGCTGAAGGCCAACTGCTGCATCTCATCCAGCCCCTTAAACAGCGTTAAATGTCCGCCAATGGTTCCAAGGATCCCTAACAGCAAGCCGCCGAGGCCCAGCGTCAGGATTGGGTTTTTCAGGCGATGCATCAGCGTGTGCAGGCGCGGCAGACACCAGACGGCGACCATACCGACAGCGATAGCGATCAGGGCGACGATCATGCCGCTGACGATATCGACGAAGTGCATCTGGCTATAGTGCGCGATCGGCAGCGTGAAGTGGGGGTGGAAAAACAGCCCGGTCGTCAGCGCGCCCGCGGCGGCGGCAAGCATCGGGGCAAACAGACGATCCCACAGCGGCGACTCGTTGCTGCTGTTCAGGGTTTGCGAAAAAATCAGCGCGGCGGCCACCGGGGTGCCGAAGAGGGCGCCGATGGTGCCTGAGGCCGCGAGAATGGTCCAGTCCAGAGAGCTGACCCGGGGGAACAGTCGGGAGCCGACGGCGACGGCCAGCGCAATATTCACCACCATAATTGGATGCTCCGGGCCCAGGCTGACGCCGCCGGCGAGGCCAAGGATCAGCGCCGCCAGCAGCCCGGGCAGCGCGCCGGTGGCAATAGGCGCGCCGATTAACGACTCGGTCGCCGGGTCCGGCCCGGCGTGCCCCGGGCTGTAACGGACGACCAGGCCCACCGCGATCCCCGTCGCCGTGAGAATGGCGATGATCCACAGCGGGTTGTCGGCGCTCACCCCAAACTGCACAGGCAGATTGCTCCACAGGATGCGCTGCAGCAACGCGGCAACTTTCATCGCGCCGATCAGGATCAAACTGGAGGCGATGCCAATCAGGATAGCTGGCACCGACAGGATCAGCATTGTTCTGGCGCGAGGATGGAGCATGAAAATGTCCTTGTTAAAGTTCAGGAGCACTACTTTGCCTTTGTCGACGGGGACCGTCGATGCAAATGGTGCTGAAACGATAAAGTTAAGGCGGCGTCTGATACCCGTGGCCTCGTTAATAGGCTACTTTGCATTGATTACAAACTAAATGTGACCTGTGTCGCTAAACAAGGGGCGTCCGCGAGTTGGACGTTGTTGTTAAGCCGCCATGAATTTACAGTGTGCCAAAAGATTTATTTTGACTTTAGCGGAGCCGTAACGGAATGACAAAATTTGCTTTAGTAGGAGATGTCGGGGGGACCAACGCCCGCCTGGCGCTGTGTGATCTGGCGAGCGGAGAGATCTCTCGTGCAAAGACCTATTCCGGGCTCGATTACCCCAGTCTGGAGGCGGTGGTGCGCGTCTATCTCGAGGAGCATCAGGTGACCGTCAGCGAAGGCTGTATCGCCATCGCTTGCCCGATCACCGGCGACTGGGTGGCGATGACCAACCATACCTGGGCCTTCTCCATCGCCGAGATGAAGCGCAACCTTGGCTTTGCGCACCTGGAGATTATTAACGATTTCACCGCCGTTTCAATGGCCATCCCGATGCTGAAAGCTGAGCACCTGATTCAGTTCGGCGGCAGCGCGCCGGTAGCTGGCAAACCGATCGCCGTTTATGGCGCCGGAACCGGGCTGGGCGTAGCCCATCTGGTGCACGTTGATAAGCGCTGGGTCAGCCTGCCTGGCGAAGGCGGCCATGTCGATTTTGCGCCGAACAGTGAAGAAGAGGGCATTATTCTGGAAGAGCTGCGCGCTGAACTGGGGCACGTCTCCGCAGAACGCGTGCTCTCGGGGCCTGGTCTGGTCAACCTCTATCGCGCGATAGTCAAATCGGATGGTCGACTGCCGGAGAACCTGCAGCCGCGTGAGGTCACCGAGCGGGCGCTGGCGGATAGCTGCACCGACTGTCGCCGGGCGCTGTCGCTGTTCTGCGTCATTATGGGGCGCTTCGGTGGAAACCTGGCGCTGACCCTGGGGACGTTTGGCGGCGTGTATATCGCCGGCGGCATCGTGCCGCGCTTCCTGGAGTTCTTTAAAGCCTCCGGCTTCCGCGGCGGTTTTGAGGACAAAGGCCGATTTAAAGCCTATGTCCAGGATATCCCGGTTTACCTGATCGTGCATGACAACCCAGGCCTGCTGGGCTCCGGCGCGCATCTGCGTCAGACGCTGGGTCAGGTGCTGTAAGCGCATTCCTCCCGGGCTACCGCCGTAGCCCGGCAAGGCGGGGCTCCCCGTCGTCTACAGATTCATCAGCTGGCGAAACTCTTTCACTTTACTGCGACTGACCGGAACCTGAAACTCCAGGTCGCGCAGGCGTAGCACGTAGGTATTGTTAAACCATGGCTCAATTTCACGAATTTTGCTGAGATTCACACAGTACGAGCGGTGACAGCGAAAGAAATGTGCGGTGGGCAGTTTGCTGCAGAATTCGGTAATGTTCATCGGCATGACGAAAGACTCCCGGCGAGTGTAGACGAAGGTCATCTTCTCGTGTGCCTCTGCATAATAGATATCATGGATACTGGTGACGATGATCCGCTCATCTTTTATCAGATTGATGGTGTCGTTTTCCCGAGGCGCCGCGCTGGCTAGCCCGGAGGCGGCGTTATTTTGCTGCTGCCAGGCGGCGGTCAGCTTCTGCAGCATATTGATGATGCGCGACTCCTGGTAGGGCTTGAGGATGTAGTCAAACGCCTCCAGCTCAAAGGCTTCCACGGCGTGTTCTTTCCACGCGGTGATAAAAACGATAAAAGGCTTATGGGCGAACTGGCTGATGTTCTGCGCCAGCAGAACGCCGTCCAGCGACGGAATATTGATATCGAGAAAGATGGCGTCGACCTTGTTGTGCTGGAGAAATTTCAGCACGTCCAGGCCGTCGTCAAAGCTGCCGACGATCTCCATCTGGCTGTGGGTATTGATAAGCCAGGAGAGCTCCTGTTGGGCCAGAAACTCATCCTCCACAATGATAACTTTCATCTTTTCTCCGCTCATGACAACAGAGACTCCGTCAGCGCCTGCGGCGTAGAGTGATTGGGGACATAAAAGGCGATTTCCGTTCCTGGCGTCAGGGTGCGGATATGCAGCCCCTCGCCGTAGAGCAGTTTCACCCGATGATGAACGTTGAGCAGGCCGATTTTGTTACCTGGCATTTCATCGGCTTCCACGCGGGCGACCACGGCGGGATCGATGCCGTTGCCGGTGTCGCGAACGCTGATGCGAACCCGATTGCCGCACTCATTGATGCCGATCGTCACCACCCCTTTCCCTTTACATGGCTGAATGCCGTGCACAATGGCATTTTCCACCAGGGGCTGGATAAGCAGGCTCGGGATCACGCAGCTGACGTCGTCGTCAATATCATAGATGACCGTCAGTTTGTCGCCGAATCGCGCCTGTTCAATGGCGATGTAATCTTTGATCTGATACAGCTCTCGTTTGATATCGATCTGCTCATCGTCTTTTAATTCGATGTTATAGCGCAGATAGCGCGACAGATTAAAAATGAGCTGGCGCGCGGTGTCCGGATTAAGGCGAATCGAGGAGGAGATCGCGTTCAGGGCATTGAATAAAAAGTGTGGGTTAATCTTGCTTTGCAGAGCGCGCAGCTCCGCTTTGTTGGCCATCTCCCGCAGCTGTTCGGCGCGGGAAACCTCCAGCTGGGTGGAGATGATTTGTGACAGGCCTATCGCCATCTCCTGCAGCGTCGAGGTGATGCGATGGGCGTGGCAGTAATAGATTTTTAGCGTGCCGGTGACCACCCCCTTTTCCCACAGCGGGATGATCATTAAGGAGTGGATCTCCGGCGTGCGGTGGGCTTCGTCATTGTTTTTTATAATGATCTTTCCATAACGAATGGCCTGTCGGGTGGTGGGGCTGATGACATCGTCATGGTGTTGATAGTTGGCTTCACCGACGCCCACGTAGGCCAGCACGTGTTCCGTATTGGTGATTGCCACCGCGTCGGCGGTAATGTCGCGGCGGATGATGTCGCAAACCTGGCGCAGAGAATCGCTGTTGACCTGACGGAACAGCGGCAGGGTTTTGTTGGCAATGTCGAGCGCCAGTTTCGCCTGCCGCGCGGCGCTGGCCTCCTTTTCCCCTTCCACGCTCTGCACCAGCAGCACGATAAAGCCGATGCAGACGCTGCCAAGGATCATCGGGATACCAATTTTCGAGACGATATCCAGGCCGAGGCTCAGAGAGGGCGCCCAGACTATCACCAGGATCATGGTCAGGGTCTCGCAGACCATGCCGGCCAGAATGCCGATTTTCCAGCGTTGATCGCGGGCCACCTTGCGGTTAATCAACCCCGACAGCAGACCGGCGATGATGCTGGTGATAAAGCAGGGTACGGCGGTCACGCCGTCAATATCAATCAGATAGCGGTGCACACCGGCAATCACCCCGACAATGGCTCCCACCCATGGGCCAAACAGGATCCCGCCGGACATCACGGCGATGATGCGCACGTTTACCAGCGATCCTTCCACCGGCACACCGGACCAGGTACTGAAGAGCGCGAACAGCGAGAAGATGGCGGTGACAGCCAGCAGCTCTTTCGGCGTATGCGCTGATTTATGCAGCAGTTCGCGGAACAGGCGCAGGCGAATAAGGAAAAACAGGCAAATAAGCATCAGGGCCGCACGATCATAGACCGCCAGCATCATAGTAAAGATTTCGTGCATGGGTGCGCCGCGTCAGTGGCCAGAAAAGAACATGATAAAAAACCTGACGACAGAAGACCAGCCGCAGAAAAATAATGAGGAAAAGACGCACTTTTAAAAGGGGATTGATTGGTGGGGGGCGATGTACCGCTAGACAGCAGGGGAAACGATAAATACCGGTGATAGAAAAGATATCAATATGTTACCACTTGCATACAAAACGGTATTCATCCCGCGGCGTACTGCCGTATTTAGCGCAGACGATACCCGTTTTTAACGCCAGTGATTATTTTTCGTCAGGGCTCTCGACAACGTGTTTTTTTTCAGGTTATTTTCTAAACGAGCCGCAACAGCGGCAGCGTCGCTCGGACGGTCCGGGCGCTAACGTTAATCAGAGGAACCTATGGCTGAATCCAGTCCTGAACGCCGTTTTACGCGTATCGATCGTCTCCCCCCGTACGTTTTTAATATTACTGCCGAACTGAAAATGGCTGCGCGCCGGCGCGGCGAAGATATTATCGATTTCAGTATGGGCAATCCCGATGGCGCGACGCCGCCGCATATCGTGGAAAAACTCTGCACCGTCGCGCAGCGGCCTGACACCCATGGTTACTCAACTTCGCGGGGGATCCCACGCCTGCGTCGCGCTATTTCGCGCTGGTATGAAGAACGCTATAACGTCGATATCGATCCGGAATCGGAAGCGATTGTCACCATTGGTTCGAAAGAGGGGCTGGCGCACCTGATGCTGGCGACGCTGGATCATGGCGATACCGTGCTGGTGCCGAACCCCAGCTATCCGATCCATATCTACGGCGCGGTGATTGCCGGGGCGCAGGTGCGCTCGGTGCCGCTGGTGGAAGGGGTGGATTTCTTTAACGAACTGGAACGCGCCATCCGCGAGAGCTATCCGAAGCCGAAGATGATGATCCTTGGCTTTCCCTCGAATCCGACCGCGCAGTGCGTCGAGCTGGATTTCTTTGAAAAGGTTGTCGCCCTGGCGAAGCAGTATGACATCCTGGTCGTCCACGATCTGGCCTATGCCGATATCGTGTATGACGGCTGGAAAGCGCCCTCCATTATGCAGGTGCCTGGCGCGCGCGATGTCGCCGTCGAGTTCTTTACCCTGTCGAAAAGCTATAACATGGCCGGCTGGCGAATTGGCTTTATGGTCGGCAATAAGACCCTGGTGAACGCGCTCGCCCGCATCAAAAGCTACCATGACTACGGCACGTTTACGCCGCTGCAGGTGGCGGCGATAGCGGCCCTGGAGGGCGATCAGCAATGCGTGCGGGATATCGCGGAACAGTATAAGCGCCGCCGCGATGTGCTGGTGAAAGGGCTCCACGAGGCCGGCTGGATGGTTGAGTGTCCGAAGGCGTCCATGTACGTCTGGGCGAAAATTCCGGAACCTTATGCCGACATGGGCTCGCTGGAGTTTGCGAAAAAGCTGCTTAACGAAGCGAAGGTTTGCGTCTCTCCGGGGATTGGCTTTGGCGATTATGGCGATACCCATGTCCGCTTCGCGCTGATCGAGAACCGGGACCGGACGCGTCAGGCGATCCGCGGCATCAAGGCGATGTTCCGCGCGGATGGCTTACTGCCCGCCGCGAGCTAGCGCTTCGGCGAATACGCTATAACAAAAACGGGAGCCTGTGGGCTCCCGTTTTTTTGACACCGCTGCAGTCTAGATCATCAGGGCAAAAGTACCGGCCCAAACGATGACCATAAAAGAGAGACCCATAAAGAAGTATTTCACGACTCATCACTCCACGCGCTTATACGACGTTCAAATGAATTAATTGTTCTGTTTTTCAAGGGCTGTCGCCGGTGAAATCTCACCCTGCGGCAGCTCGCAATTCTGTGCGTTTAATGCTCCAGATGGCGCTAATGTACGCCTAAAAAATCAGGGAAACAAGGGGCATTTTTTTATTAATTTTTAGTTACTTACGAGTGTCGTGATTCGGCGACACATTAATTTCGCCCGGTAATAAATTTAGCGCCAGCGACGCTACCAAAACGGGTTTCTCGTTAGTGAGATTAGCGGGGCTAGTCAGGCTTGGCGCGCGGCATTCAGGTTGCCACGCGCCGCCGGTTTAATGCAGATCAGAGGCGCGCTGTCGCCACTCGGCCGGGTAGTGCGCTGGGATAAAGCGCAGCGTGAGCGCCATGAGTAACAGGACACAAAGCGCATGCCAGGACCAGTCAAGGGTGTAGTTCCCGCTCAGGCTACGCAGCAGGCCGGAAAGCCAGGGCGACAGGCCGGCGATGATAAATCCGATACCTTGCATAAAGGCTACCAGCCGGCCGGCCACCGTCGGTTGCCCGGCGTGATCGAGGGCCAGCACCAGGCACAGGGGAAACGCGCCGCCCAGACCCACGCCGCAGGCGAGGGCCCAAAGCGCTGGGAAGTGCTGCGGCAGCCAGATGAAGCCGCAGAACCCAATCAGCTGTAGCGCCAGAGCAAGCAGCAGAAGCTGGCGCCGGTCATCCTGGCGAGCCAGCGCCGGCAGCAGCAGCGCGCCCGCGGTTTGCCCAACCGTCAGCAGCGCCAGCAGCGAGCCGCTGTACTGGGCGCTGTCGCCAAGCTGCATATAGTAGGGCGGCAGCCAGGCGATTAGACTGGCGTAGCCGGCGTTGATCAGTCCGAAATAGAGTCCCAGCGTCCAGGCGCGGCGCTGGCCAATAATCGCCACCCGGGGCGCGGCGCTGGTCTGATGCGGGGCGCGGGGCAGGTGCCGACAAATCGCCAGCCAGCTGAACAGGGCGAGGAGGGCGGGGAGCGCCCACCAGGCCAGCGCATCCCGCCATGCTGTGCTATGCGACGCCAGCCATGGCGTAAACGCAGCGCCTAACCCGCCACCGCCCATTAGCGCCGCTGACCATAGCCCCATCACCAGCGGCGTCCGGCGGGCGAACAAGCGCTTAATTACCGCTGGGATGGCAGCCTGGATTATGCCGATGCCAACGCCTCCGGCCAGGGCGCTGGTGAGCAGTAGGCCGCTATTCGGAGCGATTTCCCGCAGCAGGGCGCCCGCCGCGATAATCAGCAGGCTTAGCGCAATGCTACGGTTTTGACCGACATAACGATCGACCGAACCGGCGGCCAGCGCCAGCACGCCCATCGCTATCACCGGCAGGGCGGTCAGTAGCGCGGCCAGGGTATAGCTCATCCCGCTGGCGGCACGGATCTCCGGAAGCAAAGGACCGATGGAGGTGAGCAGTGGTCGCATATTTATGCCGATCAGCACCAGGATCCCCAGCGTCAGATTCTGTCGCAACACGGCTTTCATGGCTGCTGTTCCGCCCACCGCTGATAAACTGCCAGCCCCTCCGGCTGCGGGCGATGATGGATCGGCAACGTCTGCTGCGCCAGCGGCTGCTGAAACTGCTGATAAATCGCGGCTGTGGATAGCTGGAAAGGTTCTCCGTCCTGATTGCTGTTGGCGAAAAACACTTCTCGCACGCCGGTTAAATAGAGGGCGCTAAGACACATCGGGCAAGGTTGTCCGCTGGCGTAGATAACGCACTCGCGCAGAACCTCGCTCCCCAGCCTGGCGGCAATATCGCGGACGGCATTCAGTTCGGCATGCGCCGTTGGGTCGCCGCTTAGATGAAAGGTATTGACGGCTTCGGCAACAACCTCGTCATGGCGCACCAGCACGGCGCCAAAGGGACGACCACCGTGGCTGATGTTGTGTTTTGCCAGCGTTAGGGCGCGCTGGAGATAGCGATCGTGAGCGGACATAGTCACTCCTGCATAAGATGCTGTTCAGGGAAAAAAAGCAACGGGTCGGGCGTAGAGGGTACGTAACTTGTTTCATAAGTTAAAAGACTTATTTATGATTAACCCTAGTTGAATTACTTATAGGTAAGCGGATGCTCCTGCGCCATCTTTCCTACTTTATCGCCGTGGCAGAACACCGTGGCTTTACTCGCGCCGCCGCGGCGCTGCACGTCTCCCAGCCTGCGCTGTCACAGCAGATCCGCCAGCTTGAAGCCATGCTGGAGGTTCAGCTTTTCGACCGTTCTGGCCGTTATACCCGGTTAACCGATGCCGGAGAGATCTGGCTGGAGTATGCCCGCCGGGCGTTACGCGATCTTGAGGAAGGGCGGCGCGCTCTGCATGACGCTGAGGATCTGCAGCGTGGCAAACTCCGCATTGCCATGACGCCGACCTTCACCACCTACATGCTGGGACCGCTGGTGGAAAACTACTATCGACGCTACCCCGGAGTGAAATTGCTGATTCAGGAGATGAACCAGGAGCGCATGGAAACGATGTTGCTGCAGGATGAACTGGATGTCGGCATTGCCTTTGACGAAAGCCGTTCCCGGGATATTGTCGTTCATCCGCTGCTGACGGAAACCCTCGCGTTGGTGGTGAGCCGCAGTCATCCTCTGGCCAGAGAGAACGCCCTCCGGCTGCAGGCGCTCGACGCGCAGCCGCTGATTTTACTGAGCAGCGAGTTTGCCACCCGGGAGCAGATCGATCGTTATTGCCGTCGTCATCGGCTCGAACCTGACGTGCGGATGGAGGCCAACTCTATCGGCGCCCTTCTGTCGGTCATTCGGCGCACGTCCCTTGCGACACTGCTGCCGGCGGCGATCGCCGGGCAGTTTGATGATGTAGTGGCTATTGAGCTCGAACCTGCGCTGCTGCAGCGAACGGCCTGTTTGCTACAGCGCAGGGATGCATGGCAGAGCGCCGCGGCACGCGAATTTATCGCCCTGGCGCGGGAGATTGCGCTAACGCTTGAGCAGGAAAACTGCCAGCCTCCTGCCTGACGGCCTGCGTCGCTCGGCGGCGAGCCTGGACTAACGGTGGGTTGCGCTGCTGAAGTCGGCCTCATTGGGCAGGACATCCTCTCTCAGCATGACTTCCTCCTTAAGCCTTTCCAGCACGTGATGAAAGAGCTGGGTCTTGTCTGGCTCAGCCATCTTCTGCAATTTCACATTAAATAAAGTATGGGACTGAATTAGATCGTGGATAAATTCCAGCAGTACCTCACTTTGCGGAAGGGAGGTTAATTCCTGATGGATATAACCGGTTTGTTGCCGTAGCGGATTTTTTGTGACATCCATCGGTCGGGCGCTAATGCTATGGGCAAATATTTTCTCAATTGCCTGACTGGTAATATAGAGCCGGTTCAATGACAGGGTGGGGTTTTCTGCCTCCTGCGGAATGAAGTGACAATATACAAACGGTTTCTCAGGCAGCATCATGCTGAGCCTGTTTTCATGATGAATATCGTCAGGCGCCTCCAGTAACGCCATTAAATTCCGGCTGTGCGGATGCCAGAGTCCTGACGCAGTGACCTTGACGTTGAACTGCGTGACGGTATTCCCGCGCAGGGTTTCCATGACGGGAATATCGCCATCAAGCCGCAGAATGCTATGGATATGAGAGTGTGGCGACAAGAAGGTCTCCACCGTCTCCGATGAATTGAGTGGATTAAATGTGCTGGTTACTTCTTTTTCCTGATGAGAAAGGACGGCGAGTTTTAATGTTCCCCGCGTCGGGTTAAGCTTCAGGCATAGATTGATCGCGCCGATATCATGCCAGTGAAGAATGTCTTCAATTTCGCAGTTTAATAATTTTTGCGCCCGGGGGAGAGAACAATACTCCATTGGCGGTAAATTATTTAATTTCCAGATATTCCGTTCTGTTATATTCATAAGGTTTTTTTGTTGCTGAAAAAAATAGCGGTTAGTATTGGGCGTAATCATCTAATAGCCACGTTTTATTGCCTGGGTTTAATGACCTGATTAATGAAATGCATTCACGTTGAGAATATTATATCGATAAGTTGATTATTCTTATTGTTACGTCAGATATTAACTTGACTGGGTTATCCTATCATTTATTTCGCTCGAGAAAAATAGTTTGCTTAGCGCCTGAATACAACACTTTTTTGTTATTTTTTATTAATGACTCCGACGAGGGAGAACACATCATGAGGAAAACGCGGCTCTCGAGATAAATGCCATGACGACAGGGATAACGCAAACGGACGCTCTCGGCATCCGTTTGCGGCGGCCATGCTTATCGGCTGACAGAGGGATAGCGATCCCCCGGCTGCGCGATGGCATACCAGGCCATCATCTCCGCGGTTCCCGGCTGCCCTTCAGCTGGCGCCCAGTCCATGGTGTCGATTTCAGCAAGCGGTTGATAAGCGCCTTGTTTGACTTCAAATACCATTCCTCCTGCGTCAAGTGAGAGCACCGTATGCCAGGTGCCGGGCTCCATTTCCAAGGCCGTGCAGGTTTCACCCAACACCACCCGGTTAGTAATCACGCCATGGTCATCAAAATTTAGCACCACAAAGCGGCCTTTCAGCGGCAGCAAAAGTTCAAAAGTATGTCGGTGCCGGTGCGGGCGGATATAGGTGCCGGGTTCCATAGCGATAGCCAGGCGCTGCACCGGATCGCTCAGCTCAAGGTGAAAATTGCGATGGGCACGTAAGCGCGGGGAAGTGGCTGCCGCTTCGCTCTGCTGCTGCATATCGCTAAGGGTGATCTGTTTCATACCAACGCCTGGCTCCTTTGTTGTCCAGAGAGTGTTTAATCGGCAGGGCGGTAGGTTGACGCCCAGGCCACGCGATATTGTACTCAGAAAGCGTGTTGCTGTCGGTTAATTGTCGAGGCTATCGAGTACAGGAGGACTTCTGCCAGGCAACCACACAATTCCTTCCTGCTTTTTTTGCCTGGTACAGGGCGTCGTCGGCGCGGTTAAGTAATTCAGTCTCTACCGTTTTAGGATCCTCCGTAGTGGCAAGGCCGATACTGATCGTGACGCTCTCGGGGAGTTTAACCCTGCTGCTGACGTCGCCTGGGGAGATAATAGCCTGGCGAATCCGCTCGGCGATGAGTTGCGCCTGCTGTTGGCCGACGTCAGGCAGTAATAGTGCAAATTCCTCGCCGCCTGTTCTGGCCACAATATCATCTCTTCGAACCTGATCCTGAAGAACCCAGGCTACATACTGAATAACAAGATCTCCCTGAAAGTGGCCATATTTGTCATTTATGCGTTTGAAATGATCGATGTCGCATAACAAGATAGACAATGGTTTTTGCACAGAGACCCGTTGCATTTTTTTTGTCAGCGCAAGGTAAAAATAGCGGCGGTTGTACAGCTGCGTCAGATAATCACGAATCGAGTTCTGATAGGCATTCTCATATTTATTGTTGGATAATTGATAAAGCTTAAACGCATTAAGGAAAATAATAATAATAAAGATCAGGGTGCCCAGCGTTTCGAAAAGCCTCGCTTTATACCATGTGTTTTCGCTAGCGACATCTGCGGTTGTTAAGAAAGAGAAGGTTAAGATATAAACGAAGCAGTAAAAATAGATTCCTGTCCAGAATATATTTCTGAAGCGGGTTAATGCAATCGTCGTGAAAAAGAGGAGCGTCCACATGTAAACCATTATATTACTGGCTAAGCGAATCGTTGGTTCATACAAGTGCGTTGAGGAAAATCCAACAATCAGGACGATAGCTAAAGTAAGGCTTATGCAGGCAAAGGTAATAATAATGTGATTATGGGAGGCCAGCAGGCGATGAGAACGAAATCTGTATACTAATGCCGCGGTGATGATTTGGGTGAGTGTTAAGGCGTTGCGGTAAAAGTAATACCGCAGAAATTCCTTGTATGAGATTGAGTCGTTGAGATTGCAATAAAACAGTTTGCTGTAATTTTGTAACGCAAGAATCATCATTATGGCAGAGCCAATAAAGGCACAGGCTACTGGTATGAGAAACAGACAGCGTTTATCACTTAAGTATTTTAAAGCGATAGTTATTGATATTAAAAAGTAAAATATCAATATAATAAGGGTCATGCCGTAAAACAACAACGGCGCCGGGGTCGTTATCGTGTTAATGTAGGTTGTGGTAAAATTAATTAAGCAAAATAGCGCCAGTATAGATACAATAAAAAACAACGGTGTCCGGAGCGTTGATGAGGCTGAAGGCCTGTTCATTAGGTCATACCTGTCAGGGTAAGAAAACTATGTTGTTATGATCGTGAATATCAATATTGTGAATGACGGTGAGGAGTGAGCAGTATGCTTTTCGTGCGGTTGCTGCTGACGATATCATTACGTTTTACAACTCATCTTTTCCTGTGAGTCTTTCATTTTATTTGTAAAATGATCACTGGTGTTTTCCTCTTTTTAAAAAGAGGAATGGCGCAACGGGTTTTATATCTATAAATAAATCACTTTGTGCGTTAACAGGGAGGGGCATTGATGATCAGGTCGGTACTAGCTTGAGTGAACTATCTACCGGAGCTGCAGAAAAATCATCAAAAATCGCCGTGGATCCGTCATAAAACAGGAGGGGCGTGGTGTCCCCTGCAGGAATCATGTTTATACTTAACACAATGATTTTTAATTGTTTTAATTGTTTTGATTTTTTTGTGCCCCGCAATATGCCCCCAACTACTATCAATAGATGAATTTAAGTATGTTGGCTGCTATATGAGCAATAAGGCTACTGTTCTAAATAGCTGCGCGGAATAGTAGATCACTGAAAGGGAACTCAGCCCGGATTGTGCGATCTGATCAATCGCCAAACCAACCAAAACCACCAACCGGACTGAGCGATGCCGATCATAGCACCAATACCCCGTGGCGAACGACGCCTGATGCAGAAAGCTATTCATAAAACGCGCGATAAAAATCATGCCCGCAGACTCACGGCCATGCTGATGCTTCATCGGGGTGAACGGGTCAGCGATGTTGCCAGAACTCTCTGTTGTGCCCGTTCATCCGTTGGTCGCTGGATTAACTGGTTTACGCACTCAGGTATTGAAGGCCTGAAATCCTTACCCGCAGGGCGCTCCCGACGCTGGCCTTTTGAACATATCTGCACCCTGTTACGTGAGCTGATAAAGCATTCTCCCGGCGATTTTGGTTATCAACGTTCACGCTGGAGCACCGAATTACTGGCAATAAAAATCAATGAGATAACCGGTTGCCAGTTACATGCAGGAACCGTTCGCCGCTGGTTGCCATCTGCGGGGCTTGTATGGCGCAGGGCCGCGCCAACTCTGCGTATCCGTGACCCACATAAAGATGAAAAGATGGCGGTAATCCACAAAGCGCTGGATGAATGCAGCGCAGAGCATCCGGTATTTTATGAAGATGAAGTGGATATCCACCTTAATCCTAAAATCGGTGCGGACTGGCAGTTGCGCGGACAGCAGAAACGGGTAGTGACGCCGGGGCAGAACGAAAAATACTATCTGGCCGGCGCACTGCACAGTGGCACGGGTAAAGTCAGCTACGTGGGCGGCAACAGCAAAAGTTCAGCGCTGTTTATCGCTCTGCTGAAGCACCTGAAAGCCACTTACCGGCGGGCGAAAACAATCAAGCTGATCGTTGATAACTACATTATCCATAAAAGCCGCGAAACACAGCGCTGGTTGAAAGCAAATCCCAAGTTCAGGGTAATTTACCAGCCGGTTTACTCGCCGTGGGTGAATCATGTGGAACGGCTATGGCAGGCACTTCATGACACGATAACCCGTAATCATCAGTGCCGCTCAATGTGGCAGTTACTGAAAAAGGTCCGCCATTTTATGGAAACCGCCAGCCCATTCCCCGGAGGAAAACATGGTCAGGCAAAAGTGTAGCGGTATTAGGCGCAGCTATTTAGTAGTGAAAATTTTGGCATGGATAACAGGATGTGAGTTCAGCACGCAAAACTCCTCTAAGAGATAGTTTTTCCAAATGTATTAGTCACATAGAGCGAAACCCTAGAAGAAGATGGCTGCTTTTAGCCTAAAAACCTCGTAAAATTGAGTTGATAACAATTTTGAGGACATTAGCAATGAATGCGCTTTCGGAGTTACTTTTTCGAATTGAACAAGCTTCACCCACTCAGCGTGACAAAGGTACAACCTTTGAAAATCTTTGTGTTCAGTATTTTATTAATGAACCTAAGTATGCCGAACTCTACAGCGATGTGCTGAGTTATGCCGGATGGATAGAGCAATTTGGCGATACTGTCGGGATTGCGACGAAAAAAGATGCCGGTATTGATTTGGTGGCGATTACTAAAACCGGTGACTTTCATGCCATTCAGTGCAAAAACTACAATCAGACTAAAATAGCCAAAAAAGACATTGATAGCTTTCTTGCTGCCTCCGACAAAACCTATTTTACGCTCCGGTATATTGTCGCCTCCACGGATAACTGGACGGAGGAAGCCAAAGACATGCTGCGGGACAAGGCGGTTCCGGTCACGGCATTGAGTCTGACTGACCTTGAACAAAGCGCATTAGACTGGACACAATTCGAATTTGATCCGGAATACAAACCGGTGATGAAAGCGAAAAAACAGCTCCGTCCTCATCAGGTTCCTGCGCTTGAAGCTGTCAAAAAAGGACTCAGTACGGCTGATCGTGGCAAGCTCATTATGGCGTGCGGAACGGGGAAAACATTTACCTCTCTGCGGATAGCGGAAGCTGTCGCCGGACGCGGGAAAACGGTGCTGTTTCTTGTTCCGAGTCTGGCATTGCTGAGTCAAACGCTGGATGAGTGGACACAGGATACACTGATTGATCTGCGCTGTTTCGCGGTCTGCTCTGATAGTGATGTTGGCAAGAAAAACCATGATGACAATGTTGTCGTCGGGATCAGCGATTTGAAATATCCCGCCACCACGAATGCAAAAAGCCTGGTGAATGCGTTTAATCAGCCCGATATTTTTGGCAGTGATAAACAACCTCACATGAACGTGGTTTTTTCAACTTATCATTCTGTTGATGTGATCCATCTGGCGCAAAAACTGGGCTTTCCTGAGTTTGATTTCATTATTTGTGATGAAGCGCACCGCACGACAGGGGCGACTTTTGAGGGGGATGATGAGTCTGCCTTCGTCCGCATTCATGATAATGCGTATATTGCCGGTAAAAAGCGGTTATACATGACCGCCACACCGCGCATTTTCGGCGATGATGCAAAAGAGACTGAAGGTGTCACACTCTGCTCGATGGATGATACAAACCTCTACGGTGACGACTTGTATGTTATTACCTTCTCAAAAGCCGTTCAGTTAGGGATATTGTGTGATTACAAAGTCATTGTACTCGCAGTAGAAGAAAAGCATGTCAGCCGCCGCATTCAGTCTTTACTGAAGGATGAAAACAACCAGCTTAAAGTGGATGATGCAGCAAAAATCGTGGGTTGTTGGAAAGCACTGGCAAAACAGGGACTAGCTGCCTCTGATAGTAGTCAACCTGATGCTATGAAGAGGGCTGTTGCCTTCTGTCAGGTAATTGAAAAAGATTTTCGCGGCAAAACGCATAAAGTCAGTTCAAAACTCATCACTGAAATGTTCGGGGCAGTGGTTGAAGCCTATCAGGCATCCGAGATTGAACATCTCAGGGAAACTGCGCCGGAGCAGGAGATTGACCCGTCATTAAAACTTCAGTGTCAGGTTAAGCATGTTGACGGCGGCATGAATGCCACGGAGAAAAAGTCCAAAATTGAATGGCTGAAAGCGGAAACAGATGAGAATGTCTGCCGGATATTGTCCAACGTCCGTTGTTTATCTGAAGGCGTAGATGTGCCTTCGCTGGATGCAGTGTTGTTTTTAACCCCGAGAAGCTCTCAGGTGGATGTGGTGCAGTCAGTCGGGCGTGTTATGCGTCGCGCTGAAGGTAAAGAGCTGGGCTACGTCATTCTTCCTGTTGTGATCCCCGCTGGTGAAGAGCCGGAAACTGCCTTAAACAATAATCAGGCATACCGTGTCGTCTGGCAGGTGCTGAATGCACTTAGGGCGCATGATGATCGCTTTGATGCCATGATAAATAAGCTGGAATTTAACGGCAAGGACACCGCCAGAATGGAGGTGGTTGCCGTTGCTGATAACGTGGTGAAGAAAACCAAGCGGCAGACTAAAAAATCGGAGCTTGCAGGGAAAGCACGTAAAAGTAGTGGTATTGGCTCGGCGGTTACGTCAGCGCCTGAGCAGTTTGATATTGAGTTCTCAGTCGGGGAAATTGAGCGAGCACTGTACGCCAAAATCGTCAAAAAATGCGGTAACCGCCATCACTGGGAAGACTGGGCGAATGATATTGCCAAAATTGCCCGCACCCATATCGACCGTATTCACGTTATTCTGGAAAATCCTGCCAATACGGCCGAAATCAGCGCCTTCAGTGCATTTGCGGATGAACTGCGTGATGACCTGAATAATAGCGTTTCTGACGATGAAATAATTGAAATGCTGGCACAGCATCTGATTACCAAGCCCGTCTTTGATGCCCTGTTTGCTGATTACAATTTTACCGACCATAACCCGATGAGTACGGCGATGCAGAACGTCCTGAATACGTTGCAGGAGCATCATCTCGAAAAAGAAGCCAGTACGCTGAACAGTTTCTATGAGTCCGTCAAAATGCGGGCTGACGGTATCACGACGGCGGAAGGCAAGCAGCAGATTATCGTGCAGTTATACGATAAGTTTTTCAGAAATGCATTCCCGCGAATGACGGAGCGTCTGGGAATTGTGTATACCCCTGTTGAGGTGGTCGATTTTATTATTCACAGTGTGAATGACGTGCTGAAGCAGGAGTTCGGACAAACACTGGCGGACAAAGGCGTGCATATTCTTGACCCGTTCACCGGTACTGGCACATTCATTACCCGTCTGATGCAAAGTGGTCTTATCCCGCCAGATAAACTGGCGTATAAATTTAAAAATGAAATCCATGCGAATGAAATCGTCTTATTAGCCTATTACATTGCGGCGATTAATATCGAGGCGGTTTACCACAGCATCACGGAAGAATCGGACTACACGCCGTTTGAAGGCATATGTCTGACTGATACCTTTGAAATGTATGAAAAAGATGATTTAGTCAGTGCAGTGCTGGTTGATAACAGTGAACGACGTAAGCGTCAAAAGGCACTGGATATTCGGGTGATTATCGGAAATCCGCCTTATTCAATCGGACAGTCAAATGCTAATGATAATAACGCTAATGTGGCTTATCCAATTTTGGATGCAAGGATAGAATCTACTTATGCCAAAAATTCAAAAGCCGTTTTGTCTAAAGGTTTATACGACTCATATATTAGGGCTATTCGTTGGGCTAGCGATAGGGTTGGAAAGCAAGGTGTGATTGGGTTTGTTACTAACGCAGGATATATTGATTCGAATTCTGCAGATGGATTACGTAAGTGTTTGGCAGAGGATTTCAGTAGTTTATACTTTTTCCATTTAAGAGGAGATCAGAGAACATCTGGAGAAAAATCGCGACAAGAAGGCGGGAAAATTTTTGGTAGTGGAAGTCGTGCGCCGATAGCTATAGCTATTTTAGTGAAAAATCCTGCAGCAAAAAAATATGGTCAGATTTATTTCCATGATATTGGCGATTATCTTTCGCGCGAAGAAAAATTGGAAAAAATCTCTGATTTTGCCAGCATTAACGGTATTGAAAAAATACATGGTTGGCAGTCAATTACACCTGATGCTTATAACGACTGGCTGAATCAGCGCGATGATAGTTTTGATCTCTTCTTGCCTATAGGTAATAAAAAAGACAAATCAAATAATTGTTTGTTTGTCGATTATTCTCTTGGGGTTTCAACAAATAGAGATGCTTGGGTTTTTAACTCTTCGAAGAAGAAGTTAATAAAAAACATAGAGACAACAATAAAGTATTACAATGATCAGTTGAGTGCTGGGGTTGGTGTTGATGATATTCAAATTAATCTTAATAAAATAAGTTGGACAAGAGGTTTAAAGCAAAACTTCATTAAAGGTAATAAAATTGACATCAATAATGGTGAGGTAAGAATTAGTACATATAGACCTTTTTTTAAAAATCATCTTTATTTTAGTAAAGAACTAAATGAAATGCAGTTGCGAATGCCATATTTTTTTCCTTTTGAAGGCGTTGAAAATATTGTTATTTGTGTTAGTGGAGTGGGGGCAAAAAAAGGATTTTCAACATTGGTTATGAATGGTTTGTTTTGTATGGATACAGTTGAAAAAGGTCAAGCTTTTCCTTTGTACATATACGAAAAAAAATCAGATGTCATAAGTAATAATTTGGGTTATTCAACTGGTACGAATTACTCTAGGAAAGATTCAATTAGTGATGAAGGAATTAAGATATTTCAGGACTTCTACAAAACAGAAAAGATCAACAAAAAAGATGTTTTTTATTATGTTTATGGTTTGCTTCATTCAAATGAATATCGCGAAAGATATGCTGATAACCTTTCTAAGGAGCTACCGCGTATCCCATGCGTGAAAAAGCTGGAAGATTTTTGGGCGTTCTCTAATGCAGGTTTTGACTTGGCTAGTCTGCATTTAAACTATGAAACAGTCGAACCATATAAAGCAACTATTGATACCGGTAACCTGATTTACTCCCAGTTAGGTAAAGAAGATTTTTATGTCGAAAAGATGAAATTTGCTAAAAAAGATGAAAAAGACACTGTCATCTATAATAACAAAATACGCATAAAAAACATTCCGATTGAAGCCTATGACTATATTGTGAATGGTAAGTCAGCTCTTGAGTGGGTGATGGAACGGCAAGGTGTGTCAACACATAAAGATAGTGGTATTGTGAATGATGCCAATGACTGGGCGGTCGAAACAATGGGAAATGCCAAATACCCATTAGAATTATTCCTCCGGGTTATCACTGTCAGCCTTGAGACTCTGAGGATTGTGAAGGAATTACCCAAGCTGGATATTTAGCAGTATATAAAAGGCAGGATGGGACTTAGTGCTGTCCTGCTTATACATTTTTGCTATTTTAAAATAGCAGCGATAGAGCTTAGCTGTCTCAGAAAGCATATAATTTTTTAGCTTCTGATAGTTGCCTCACCTTTAATCTTACTAACTATTTGTGTGCTGATTCGATGTTTTTCTGCTTAATTTTTTTTCGATTTTAGTGGACGCCCCCGAAAGTAGTGGTCATAAATGCTGATTTTTAGCTGATGAAACAAGCCTGACTTCCTTTCAAATATTATTCTGATTTTACGATCAATAGCTCGTTTTTTATCCGGTAGTAAGTCGCTCGGCTGATTCCAGCTGCCTTCATGATTAGTTCAGGTTTTACTCCTTGCTCCAACATCTCTCGAACGATCTCACGGGCTTCCTGATTTTTCTCCCTGCCAATGTATATGCCTTCGCTTTTAGCCCTCTCTATGCCTTGCTGTTGGCGTTTACGGCGTGTTTCGTAATCCTGTCGCGCCATTGTGGCAAGGATATCTATCAACATTGCATTTACGGCTCTCAGGATACCGCTGGTTAGGTCATTGCCTGCTATCTCAACCATCTGCCAGCTCGTTGGCAAATCCATTGATACAATGATTAACCCTTTTCGGTTGAGCGTATCTTTCAGTTCAACCCATGCGCTATGTTCCAGACGGCTCAGACGATCTATAGCTTCCACTAGCAACAGATCGCCGGGCTGGGCTTCAGACAATAGCCGCATAAGCTCTATGCGCTCCAGCTTCGCCCCGCTAGCATTTTCTATGTACTCTCCAGCAATCTGCCAGCCTTTTGATTTTGAAAATTCACGTAGGCTGGTAAGTGCTCGATCAGCGTGTTGCCCCTCAGTTGATGCTCGGCAGTAAATTCTAACGTTCATTGCATTGTCTCAATAGGGTTATGAATATAATTGCAAATGATACATAAGGCATTTTGTGTAGTCAAAATGTTCCTAGGTAATCCTATTGAGACTTTGTATCACCTTATCGTTACGGTATACCCAATTGAGACAATGATAACGGCTGGTGTTTAAGGTGATATATTGAGCTAGCCGAAAGAAACAGCCCGACACCGTTTTTACCGTATGAGATAATTTGTTGTGCTGGTGGGGGTGCTTGCCAGTACTTGGAATGGTACAAATCTGTACCATTGTTCGACGGTCTATTAACAAGGAGTGTTAAGATGGAAAAAGACCTGAAAGAGTTGCGGGAATACCTATTACTTTCCCCCGTCTATCCTGAAATTAACGATTGTTTGGCTAGTCTCTCAATGGAAGACGTGACCAATGAAGAGTTCGCGGAACGTTTGGGAATTGCTCCTGATTGGATGGATGCTATAGATACTAGCCAACTTGCTTAAGATAGGACGCGCCATTGCTGGGCGCGTTTCTCATTTCTCCCGTAGCACTACGCATACCATCTAATAAATTTCACCATCAAAATCAGTAGATTGATAAAATGTCACTCAAATCTGTAATAAGTATCACAATTTTTAAACCTAATTGAAATATAATGTTATTAGATATTATCTAATGGAGGTAGTTTAATGTCTTATGCGTTGATTGATAATGCTTCGTTAACAGCAGTCGAAAGAACACTGGGTGATATTCTTGTTAAGAATCCAGATACTATTAACGGAGATCTAGTCGCTTTTGAAAATCTTATTCAAGCGATACTTTTTTACGATACCCTGATCTGTGTAGATAATTATAAAAAAGAATATAGAGATAAACGCATTGCTAAATTTGACTTTATTAAATTTGTATCTGAAAGTGATTTTCAACTCAGTGAACTTGATCAGTTAGCACAAGTTGAATCTCGGCAAATCACTCCCGAAATTAGAGGTGGGGAGTTTGTTGACGATGATTTTAGGCAACTTGTAGAGATGCTTAAGCTGAATATGATTTGCACATGGGATCTTCGGTCTAGCGTGTATTACTTAACAATGAAAATGCTTGGTCAGCCCGGTACTCCTGAATATGCGAAATATAGTGAACTAAGTGCATCGATTTTTAATGAATTATCAGATGCTTCTGATACGAAAGGGTACTGGTCAACCGATGTGAAGCTAGTGAGTTCATCTGGACATGAATATACTGAGCGTGAATTTGAACTAGAAAGGGAAAAATCTACTCGCGGTAAAGGAGGTATGACTCGTTCACTTGAAATGTTTATCGCATCGCTAAATTGGCTGGCATATAAATCTATTTATTACAGCGTCATTGCTAAGCATTTTAAAGCAGACTCATTTATTCATCCAATAAGGCATGCATATCAATTGCATTGGATGAAAAAAACAGGTGCTTTTGGTCATGATTATACTGCAAGGTTGGTGCAATCGTTGTCTGATAAAATCAGTACTGCAAGATCTGAAATTGTAGATCATGGACGCACATCTACTATTTCATTAGATTTACCAATATTTTCTGCATGGCTAGCAAACGAAACAGGAAATGTCTCTCAAGTTATCAATTCAGCTTTAGAGCTTAGAACACATGATCATTTTCGTACGTGTCGAGATGTAATCCGAGAGATTCATGTGACCTACGATGAATCGGGGATAAGTGCAGGAAATAAAAAAGTAACAAAATTACTAAGTGATTTAGATAAAATATCTGGAGATATTAAACGAAGCTACGGTGTTCCATCAAATCAAGGTATTCAAGGCAGTTTTTTGATAAAATGTATAAATTCATTGACAGGACTCGTGGGTATTCCAGGTTTGCCTGATAAAGAGTTTGCACTGAGCACTCCTGAATTTATGAAGTCTAAACAACATAAAGCATTTTCTACCGTTTTCAAGGATGTTACTAACGAACTAACAAGCATTGAACGTTTAGGTGGGCTTCGGGATAAATTAGCGTCGAACTTTACTATTGATGATTCTTATTATACCGAGCCAAAAACAGAGGATCCGAGATTCCGTTACGTAAGTAGTAATTGGAAGCAGCCAATGTAGATATAGTTAAATGTATAATAATAAGTAATAACAATTTACAGACATTATTGAATTAAAAATATTGCGTTAGGGTATAATATCTAACGCAATTAGATTGAAAAGTTAATTAAATAGTTAGTCAGAGCTAACTTCTTGTATTGTTAGTTACACTGCCTAACCTACAGACAAAAAGCCCCTCAGAATTGTGCTTACGCGCTCAAA
This sequence comes from Klebsiella sp. 2-CIP_Kleb., assembly GCF_050378715.1. Lineage (NCBI taxonomy): Bacteria > Pseudomonadati > Pseudomonadota > Gammaproteobacteria > Enterobacterales > Enterobacteriaceae > Klebsiella > Klebsiella sp. 2-CIP_Kleb. Next base: position 1,460,151 of record NZ_JBNRLG010000001.1, on the reverse strand, counting down.
TTTCACTGCTGGGGATTTTTACGTACATTCAACCCAAAAAGTGACCAAAAAAGTGCTTACAGAGTTGACGTTACGTTGACGTTGTTTTCTGAAAATGATCCCTTGGTGACTTATTTTATGTATTTGATTTTACGTTTTTTATTTAATGTTTTATCACTTTAAACTAACGTCAACTTATCCTTATAGAGCGATTAATTTCTATAAGTACTTTTTCTCAAAATTTGATTTTTACGGATGGAAGTCCATCAAAGAAACGTCATTTTTTTCTAAGACTTTGATCTTTCGTTTACGGTGTTAGTGGGGACTTCGGTCATCGAGCGCGATGCGCTCTTCTGACCGTTTCAATGGATAGGTTCGCCTTCTTGCGCCTCTCGCGGCGTTTGCCGCGCTCCGCGCTTTTGGCGGTTTGGCAGGCATATCTCTCTTATTATTGGTCGTTTTTTGCACTGCCTTGTCACGATCTGTCACTACTAGTAGTAATGGTCATAACCTCCGCTTTCTCTTCTGGCTCTGGATGCTCTCACTCGTGCTTTTCTTAACATCCTTAACAGCGGGTGGGTTTGTACTTTGTTCGAGTTTATTATCTGTGAGGATAGTAACTCCCTGCGCTCTGTCTCTGCCTCTTTGGTGACCGCTATCACTGATAAATCCCAATCGTGTTTGCTAATTAACGGTGCTTGGAACGGGGTGATTGGTGAGCGATTTATGTCTTGTCGTTTCAATGTACGCTGTATCTGTCGCTTAGCTTTGTAGTTGTCTTTCCTTGATGCCTGAACGGCTTTTAGTATGCGTCTTACAGCATGAAAGCCAGTGATAGAAAGTGTTTCTTTTTTTATCTCATGCCGCGCCCAGCCATTCGAATAACCCCAAACGTTGGCATCTGACCAATCATATAGGCTCTTGCTCGCCTCTCTATTAAAGTCATTTAACTTAGTTTCGGGCTTTGCCATGTAATCAATCTGTTTACCTATACACTTTGTAGGCTCTGAATATTGCTGACCTTTCAAATCTAGATCCCACTGGGGAGGAACATTTGATGGGATTGCATTGTTTGCCAGTGTTACCCATTTGCTGATAATTTTGCCAGTTTGCCCATTAATGCTTCTTTCGTTCATCATGATTATTGCGTGTACGTGCGGCTCTGACTGGTGTCGAGCCCACTCCATGACGTAAACCCACTGATTGCCTTTCGAAGTCAACCATCTGGTAAGTGCCTTTAACGCTTTGTTGAATTTCTCTGGCGTTGTTCCCTTAACGGGTCTGAAGGTAAAGGAGTAGGGGATACCACTAGTTGATTCGACATCCAGAGTAAACAAAGCTCGCCTCATTGTACGCCATTTCTTCTTTGTCCAGGCTGGTGGTATGCAGTGGTTAGCCTTTGATGATTGGCGTTTATTCTCCGCCTTTAATTCATTACGTTTGTACGTAACTGATTTCACATAAGCTAATGTGCGACCATTGATGCGATTGATTACGGCTTGTGATTTTGTGGATAGACTCGAGTCTTTATCGTATAATTCCATGTGTAAAGTTCATATATTTTAATTGCTTCAAAGCCGACTCTCGCAAAGTCGGCTTTCTGCTTTGTCAATCACAGGTATTTGGTTTCAATACCCTTGTAAACAGTTCTAAGCGTGTCTTCAGGCACTTTGCCCACCAGCCCACGCAACAACGACAACGTTATGTTTACCTTACGCAATGTCTTTACATATCTGGCGTTCGTCCTCCAGATCTTCAATGTTTCGTCTTTATCGCTGTGGTATGCTTCTAAATTGCGTTCTGTGACGTGATACGCCCCTGTTTTAAACTGCTCAACAGGAATTCCCCAATCGTTGCGTAACAGCGTTAAAACGCGACTACGTTCGTGATTTCCGGCTTTCCTTAATATGTCGTCAAACTCCTTTGGGGTAAGCTTCCTGCCACTTAGTAGGCTATCGCGTATATTTGCGGCGACCTGAGTACGTGTCAGAGTGCTCATTTTCGTCCCCCCAGAAATCTGTCGGAAAATTGATCAAGGCTGGAGGCAAGCCACACCCGGCGCTTGCGTCCATTGATGGTCTGATTTATATAGGGAGGAAAGCTGGGGATATATCGCTTTAACTGATAGAAGCGTGACTGACAGACGCCAAGATATTCTGCTGCGTCTTTAGCGGTCAGGTAATTAATCATTTTATTCCCTTACTGTTGTACCAAAATGCAATACGGGGGAGACTTCCTGTCTCCCCAAATTACTCTACAAATTTTGTGCGATTAAATCAGATCGATTACTAAGTAAGTATCGCCAGAGGCAATGCCGATAGCTTTTCCACCGCTGGTGGATTTCACATCATAAACCCAGGTGCTGGTGCTTACCTTTTGTGGCACTGATCTAATCAGTTCCGCGAAGGTTTCAAAATCAACATGGGTTACGTTCAGTTTTTGATTGGTGGGGTTCAACTGCATTCTTAATACCTAATAACGTATTGTTTGTATCCTGTTTGTTTCTGATCTTTAGTTGCTACGCGATTCGGCTATACGTTGATCGATCCAGTCATCGATCTCGCTTTCAATAAAAGCTATTGCGCGAGCACCAATCTTGACTGATTGGGGGAATTGTCCGCGGCTCATCAGAGCATATACCCACGCCTTGCTATAACCTGTGCGTTTCAAAACCTCAGATAGCCGAATCAGCGACTTTTTCATATCTACCTCGTAATACGTTGCTTGACTATGTGAGATAGTAAATCATTGTTTTTTTAAGTTTTCTGTGAATTTGGAGAAAAAGTTTTCGGGAAAGGAATTGTCCCAAATTGGGCGTTTGTTTTCGTCTCTCCAGCCAATTTGGGAACATCATTATCTTACTTTGTTATCTTTCCCAAAAAATTGGGTGCGTGCCGCTGCAAAGTCTTTTTTAGAAGCGTTCTTAGATTATCCATGGTCATGCCAGCATCATTGTATTCTTCACTGTACTTTGCGATGTTATTTGCTGCTTTCTCGCACACCGCGGATTGGTTGAGCTTTCCATTCTTTCTAACGTCCTCGCTGGATTCATATAAAGCAATCGCCAGCCCAGCAATCATTTTCCAGGCGGTGTTTTTGCCGCGCCAGTCACTGGGGATCGACCCACTTTCTGTTTCCTCTGCTATCGGTTCATCAATGTTGTCATCTTCCAGTTCGGGGAAGAAGTTCACCAACTCGGAGCGCCTGAAATAAAACGAATCGTAAGACCCATACCAATCATCCTCATCATCGTGATATAAAAAGTCTTCTCCTTTCCTAACGTTGAAAGTCCCTTCTTCCCCCGGTATCGGGCTCTCCCTGTATTCATGCCCCATAGCCAGAAGACCTAAAAACTCCACACACTGCTTTTCAAAGTCTTCATTAGTTGTAAAACCTGATACCCAATCGAACTGATAAAAGCCCAGCCCCCCTAAAGTATCGGGTTTAGCCTTGCTGAATCTGTAGTTACTTAAGATAGCGGCAGCTATCATTCTTTCATTTTCATTGTTTAGCCTTGCCAGTTCGCTGATCAGATTACCAAACCAGATTTTATCTTCTGACTCGTTATAAAACGCATCTAGTCCTGTCATCTTAGTCACGGCGTGTTCTCCTTCCGAACTCGTAAGGGCTTATATGTATTTCTCGATTGGCGTCCAGATAATCTGCCCACCATTGAAGCATTAGTTTGCGTTCTTCTAAGTAATCAGCCTTGTGCTTGTAGGCTCTTTTAACGTCTTTATATTCTTTGTGGCTCATCTGGCGCTCTACTGCGTCCTCTTGCCACAAACAGGACTCCATCAGGGAACTACAGGCTGTGGCACGGAATCCATGTCCAGTTACGTCCTCTTGCGTGTTATAACCCATTAAGCGTAATGCCTTATTTACCGTGTTTTCACTCATCACGCCTTTTGTGTTTCTTTCATTCGGAAACACAACATCGTAGCTTCCGCTTAGTTCTCTCAACTGCTCGACAATAGAAACAGCCTGACGGCTAAGAAGCACGATATGTTCGTCTTTTCCCGTCTTTGTGCCACGGGTGGAAAACCTCACACCATCGATAGGCTCTCGTTTTTTAGGGATAATCCACTCAGCCCGATCAAGGTCAAACTCTTTCCAACGGGCAAACCTTAACTCGCTTGAACGAACAAAGGTCAACATGGTTAGCTCAATGGCAAGGCGGGTAAGAGGATTACCTTTAAAGCTGCTCAATCGAGTGAAAAAGTCTGGTAAATCTCTGGGATGCAGTGCGGCATGATGCTTAGTTTCATATTGCATTAACCGGACATCGAGATCATTCGTGATGATTTCTGTCTTAATACCCCTCAGACGGGCGCTATGTATGATGTCCTTAACTCGTTGTTTAAGTCGGTTGGCTGTATCGTGTTTCCCAGCGTCATCTACCTTCTTAAACAAAGGTAAAATTGTCATCGCCTCCAGTTTGCGAATATCCGAAGTGCCAATGTGAGGGAAAATATACATTTCAAGGCTTCTAAGTACGCGTTTTCGGTGGTCTTCGTTCCACATCTGGTGGCTTTCAACCCATTGACGTCCTATCGTCTCAAAAGTGAATGCGCCTTTTTCTTCCGCCTTTGCTGCTCTTTGTTCGGCTTTGGGATCTATTCCTCTGGATAGCAGCTTCCTGGCGTCGTCTCGTTTTTCTCTGGCGTCTTGTAAGCTGATGGTTGGATATACCCCAAAAGCAAGTCTGTCTTCTTTCTTGTCTGATGGGCGGCGATACTTCATACGCCAATACTTCGAACCGGTCTGGGATAATTCAAGATAAAGACCACCGCCATCAGACAGCTTATAAGCTTTGTCTCGTGGCTTGGCTGTTTTGCACTGACGATCTGTCAATTTGTTGAGGGTGTTTCTGGTCATATTGGGGGCACATATACAATCGAACCAACAATGCCCCAAATTATGCCCCATAGACTTACTTGATTTCAATAGACGGTAATGGACGTCAAGAGAGGAAAATATCTTTTTTTTTAGATGGTTGCAGGGGATTTGTGGACGATGGTAGACGTTGGTGTACGGCGGGATGGTGTCCCCTGCAGGAATCGAACCTGCAACTAGCCCTTAGGAGGGGCTCGTTATATCCATTTAACTAAGGGGACAAGGCGGCACGAGTATAGCGTTTTTCGCCCGCCTGAGTAAGTGCCATACCGTCTGACTGCTTAAACCCTCGCCATTCTGAGCGCTTTTTTTATGCCCGGTCGGCGTTTTTGGCTTTTCCGGCGGCCTGCGCGCGGGCTTCTGCTTTTCGCTTGTTGCTCATGTCGTTACGGATCTGCGCATGGCTCAACAGCGCGAAGATGAAGGTTCCGCCGCAGATATTTCCCGCCAGCGTCGGCAGGGCGAACGGCCAGATGAAGTCGCTCCAGGGAAGGCTTCCGTTAAATACCAGATAGAGGATCTCTACCGAGCCCACCACGATATGGGTGGTATCCGCCAGGGCGATAAGCCAGGTCATCAGAATGATCACCACGATCTTGGCGGCGCCGGCAAGGGGAAACATCCAGACCATGGTGGCGACCAGCCAGCCGGAAATAATCGCATTGGCGAACATCTCCGTCGGGCTGTTTTTCATCACATCTTCAGCGATGCTGACGAAGGCCTGGCGGGTCGGCTCATCAACAACAGGCATATAATTGAAGGCCCATGCGGCCACCGCGGTGCCGATGAGATTGCCCGCCAGTACCACCGACCATAGCCGCATCAGCAAACCGACGTTTCCGGGGGTGGGATTGTGCATCACCGGCAGTACGGCGGTGACCGTGTTTTCCGTGAACAGCTGCTGGCGGGCCATAATCACGATAATAAAGCCGAAGGTATACCCGAGGTTCTCGAGTAAAAATCCGCCAGGGATCCCCTCCAGCTTGACGTGAAAAATCCCTTTCGCCAGCAGGGAGGCGCCCATCGACAGACCGGCTGCAATCGCCGACCACAGCAGGGCCAGCGCATCGCGCTCCATCTCTTTTTCCCCTTCCTGGCGAATATGTTCATGGATCGCCATAGCCCGAGAGGGAAGGCGATCTTCGTCAACTTCTATCTCTTCACCTCGCTGTTTTTCTTCACTTTCGACCTCGCGTTCGTCATCCGCAGGCTTTAATTTGTTATCGTCTGGTTCATCCATTTCACGGCCCTCGCTGACAAGTTATCTAGTTAAAGCGTAGCGGCTTTCCCTGGCGACTGGCTGGGGATACTCTTAAATCGCAAAAATGGTTACGCCAGATTTTTATCGCTCCGCTAGAATAGGAGCCCCGCGATCTCGTTATTCCCAGGCTATGATCAAATCAACAACTTGGGTGATATAGACATCGTTCAACGTGCTGTTACAATCGCTCACATCTTTACGGGCGGAAACGTTGTCTTTCCGTCATGGATGGCAACTCGCGATAGCCATAAAAACCAGGGAGACATCTATGAATTATCGCCTGTCGGCGCTTGCGCTTGGCGCCACATTGCTGGTGGGATGTGCCAGTTCCAGCTCTGGCGATCAGCCGCAGGGGCGCTCAGACCCGTTAGAAGGGTTTAACCGCACGATGTTCAATTTCAACTTTAACGTGGTTGATCCTTACGTGCTTCGTCCCGTCGCGGTGGCATGGCGTGACTATGTTCCGCAGCCGGCGCGCAATGGCTTAAGTAACTTCACCAGCAACCTGGAAGAGCCGGCGGTGATGGTGAACTCCTTCCTGCAGGGCGACCCCTATAAAGGAATGGTCCACTTTACCCGCTTCTTCCTGAACACCATCCTCGGGATGGGGGGGCTGATCGATGTCGCCGGGATGGCTAATCCGCAGCTGCAGCGCGTTGAACCGCATCGTTTCGGCAGCACGCTTGGCCACTATGGCGTCGGCTATGGTCCGTATGTGCAACTGCCATTCTACGGCAGCTTTACCCTGCGCGACGAAGGCGGCGATATGGCCGATGGCCTCTATCCGGTGCTCTCCTGGCTGACCTGGCCGATGTCGATCGGCAAATGGGCGGTGGAAGGCATTGAAACACGCGCTCAGCTGCTGGATTCCGACGGTCTGCTGCGCCAGTCTTCCGATCCTTACATTATGGTGCGTGAAGCTTACTTCCAGCGTCATGACTTTATCGCCAACGGCGGTAAGCTGACCCCGGCGGACAATCCGAACGCCCAGGCCATTCAGGATGAACTGAAAGATATCGATTCACAGTAATCGGCAAAGAAAAAAAAGGGTGAACATGATGTTCACCCTTTTTTGTTGTGTGCCGCTTATCAGAAGCGGTAGTTGAAGTTGGCGCCGTACAGCCAGGCGGTCCCTTCGGAGCGGAAGGTATACGGGCCTTCCTTGATTTCAACATGCTGCCCGTGCATATAGGAAATCCCGACGTCAACCGACGCATCCTTGTTGAACGCGTAGGTGGTACCCGCGCTCAGCCACAGGCGATCCTGATCCGGAATGGAAATGGAGCGATTGTTGGCTGGTACCGGGCTGTCATCGAAGGCGATACCGGTGCGGAAGGTCCAGTTATCGTCATAATAATAGGTGGTCCCCAACGCAAGTCGGTAGGCGTCCTTAAAGCCTTCCTCTTTATAGAACAGCGTCTGGCCGTTGCTGCCGGTGGCTTTCAGCTCCTGGAACTGACTCCAGCTGGTGTAGGTCAGACTGTAGTGGACCGCCCACTGCGGCGCTACGCGGTTATAACCCGACAGCTCCCACATTTCCGGCAGGTTAAGGGTCAGTGAACCGTCGGTGGTTTGGCCATTAGTACCTGCTGGCAGACCGAAGTTGCCGAGGATCTGGTTATAGGCTGCCGGCAGGCTGCTGCGGTAGTTACCGTCGAAGTCGATCTTGACCTCGGAACGGTAGGTTAAACCGTAGCGGTTATTTTTATCCAGCTCGTAGAGGATACCGGCGTTCCAGCCAAAGCCCCAGGCGTTGCCGTTAAGATGGGCGATCTGCGTGTCGGCCGGGATCTTCGCTACCTGGCCCGCCAGCGCCGGCGGCAGCGCGCCCGAGCCAGCGACAATCTGCCCCAGATCGCCAGCATAGCGCTCGATCTTCGCCTTAGCGTAGACCGCGTCAAAGCCTAAGCCGAAGCTCCAGTTGCTGTCGAGACGGTAGGCGCCGCTCAGGTTAAAGTTCGCGGTGGTCAGGTCGGTTTTCCCGCCCATGCTGCCGGCGGCATAGTCATCGTTGTATTCGGTTGCCAGGCCGTAGTTGGAGGTGATGGACGCCCCCCAACCAAACTGATCGTTAATCGGCGCGACAAAGTGGAAGTTAGGTACCCACGCCGTCGGGGCGATATTGTCTGCATTCAGGCTTTTGCCGGTGGGTGAAGTCCCGGAGACATTGACGCCCGGATCGACAAAAACGGCGCCCGCCGACATGGTCGGACGGTCAAACATCATAATTAATGCCGGGTTACGACTGGCATTGCCTGCATCGTCTGCGATAGCCCCTTCACCGGAATAGGCCCGACCCAGCCCTGATGAAGAGAATTCGTTGAGCTGGAAGCCTGCTGACCAGGCCTGGGTGGAAACAAGTGCGACAGCCACTGCAAGGGCAGATTGGGTAAAGCGGGTTTTCTGGCTCATGCCCATAACCTCATTGAGTTATTTTTTTTTAAACTATGTTACATGCCGTAACAGAAGCGCGGAAGTGTAGGGTCTGCGGTACAACAGAGAAATCAGACCAGTGCGCTGAGTATAGGTCTGACCAGATGAGTTGTTGCAAGTTTGTTTATGAAGTTTTTCAATTGTGATAACAGAAACGCGATCCAGCTGGCAAAATTGTCGGGGGGAAGGAGAGAGAGAAAAGGTGATTTTTGTTTTAGATCATTTTTAAGTGTGATTTCTGTCACTTAACGCCGCGATGGCGATTATCGGCTGGAGGCAGACCAGGGAGCGGGCGTAAAATAGGCACATAAATTGTCTGGCACCGCAGGTGCATATCCAGAGGAAATCTACGATGAGTAAATGTAGCGCTGATGAAACCCCGGTTTGCTGCTGTATGGATGTTGGGACCATTGTCGACAACACCGACTGCACCGCCTCATACAGCCGCGTATTCGCCAACCGTGCGGAAGCAGAGCAAATGCTCGCCGCGCTGAGCGAAAAAGCCCGCAGTGTGGAATCTGAACCGTGCAAGATTAATCCCGTCTTCGCCGACGTTGACGGCGGCGTACAGCTGGATATCGATTTTGTGTTTAGCTGTGAGGCCGAATCCCTGATCTTCCAGTTGGGTCTGCGTTAATCCCTCCGCTTAACGCCCCGTGAAAGGGGCGTTATCTTTTCCGTTCAATGTGTTTTGGCTCGCAATTTTTCGCTTCCCCGATTGGCTTAATGTAAAAAATTAGTTAACAATGCTATCAGGTCAGACCACTTGTTTGTCTTGGTTAACAGGGGAGAGTTATGAGTCAGGCATTACCGCTTATCACCCGGCAGGGCGATCGCATTGCCATTGTCACAGGGTTACGCACGCCGTTTGCGCGTCAGGCGACGGCATTTCATGGCATTCCCGCCGTTGATTTAGGAAAAATGGTGGTTGGCGAAATGCTGGCGCGCAGCGACATTCCTGCGCAAGCCATTGAGCAACTGGTCTTTGGTCAGGTCGTGCAGATGCCGGAGGCGCCGAATATCGCCCGGGAAATTGTGCTCGGTACCGGAATGAGCGTGCACACCGACGCTTACAGCGTCAGTCGCGCCTGCGCCACCAGCTTCCAGGCCGTGGCGAATGTCGCTGAAAGCCTGATGGCCGGCACCATCCGCGCCGGTATCGCCGGCGGTGCCGACTCCTCCTCTGTGTTGCCTATCGGCGTCAGCAAAACGCTGGCCCGCACGCTGGTAGATGCGAACAAAGCCCGCACGCTGAGCCAGAAACTGAAGCTGTTTTCCCGCCTGCGGCCGCGCGACCTGCTGCCGGTTCCCCCGGCGGTTGCTGAATATTCAACCGGCTTACGGATGGGCGATACCGCCGAGCAGATGGCGAAAAGTTGGGGGATCACCCGGGAACAACAGGATGCGCTGGCACATCGTTCACACCAGCTGGCAGCGAAAGCCTGGGAGGAGGGCAAACTGTCCGCAGAGGTGATGACCGCCTATGCTTCTCCCTTCCGCGAACCGCTGGAGCAGGATAACAATATCCGTAAAAATTCAACCCTCGCGGATTACCAAAAGTTACGTCCGGCCTTCGACCGTAAACATGGCACCGTTACCGCCGCCAACAGCACGCCGCTGACGGATGGCGCGGCGGCGGTGATCCTGATGACCGAGTCGCGGGCCAAAGAGCTGGGTCTGACGCCGTTGGGTTATCTGCGCAGCTATGCCTTTACCGCCATCGATGTCTGGCAGGATATGCTGCTGGGGCCCGCATGGTCCACGCCGCTGGCGCTGGAGCGCGCTGGCCTGACGCTGGCTGATCTCACGCTTATCGATATGCACGAAGCTTTCGCCGCGCAGACGCTGGCCAATCTCCAGTGTCTGGCAAGCGACCGCTTTTCCCGCGAGGTGCTGGGCCGCGCGCAGGCCACCGGTGAGGTGGATGAGAGTAAATTTAACGTCCTCGGCGGCTCTATCGCCTACGGTCACCCCTTTGCCGCCACCGGCGCGCGGATGATCACCCAGACGCTGCATGAGCTGCGGCGACGGGGAGGGGGATTTGGTCTGGTGACGGCCTGCGCGGCAGGCGGTCTGGGCGCGGCGATGATTGTGGAGGCTGAATAATGGATACTGTTTCCGCTTTTAAGCTTGAGGTCCGTGCGGACAAAATCGCGGTGATCACCATTGATGCTCCGGGTGAAAAAATGAATACCCTGAAGGCCGAGTTCGGCAATCAGGTGCGGGGACTGATACGCCAGATACGCGACGATAAGTCGGTGCGCGGCGTGGTATTTATCTCCGCCAAAGCCGATAACTTTATCGCCGGCGCAGACATCAACATGATTGCCCGCTGCCGCAGCGCGCAGGAGGCGGAAGCGCTGGCGCGCCAGGGGCAGCAGATTATGGCCGAAATCCATGGCTTGTCGATTCCGGTCATTGCCGCCATCCATGGCGCCTGTCTGGGCGGCGGACTGGAGCTGGCGCTGGCCTGCCATGGCCGCATCTGTAGCGATGACGAAAAAACCCGACTCGGGTTGCCGGAGGTACAGCTTGGTCTGCTGCCGGGTTCCGGTGGGACGCAGCGTTTACCGCGGCTAATCGGCGTCAGCACGGCGCTGGATATGATGCTCACCGGCAGGCAATTACGGCCGCGCCAGGCGCTGAAGGCCGGTCTGGTGGACGAGGTGGTGCCGCAGACAATTTTACTGCAGGCGGCGGTGGAGCTGGCGCTGAAGGGACGTCCGACCAGCCGCGAGGTGCCGGTTCGCGAACGCGTGCTGGCGGGCCCCCTCGGTCGCCATCTGTTATTTCAGTACGTCGGCAAGCAAACGCAGCGCAAGACCCAGGGCAACTACCCGGCGGTGAAGCGAATTTTGCAGGTCGTCGAGAATGGTCTGGCCCACGGCTGCAGCAGCGGTTACGCCGAAGAGGCCCGCGCGTTTGGCGAACTGGCGATGACCCCGCAGTCGCAGGCGCTGCGATCGATCTTCTTTGCCAGTACCGATCTGAAAAAAGACCGTGGCGCCGAGGCGGAACCCGCTCCGCTGAGAAGCGTTGCAGTCCTGGGCGGCGGCCTGATGGGCGGGGGGATCGCCTATGTGACCGCCTGTAAAGGCGGACTGCCGGTGCGAATTAAAGATATTCAGCCGAGCGGGATCAACCACGCCTTAAAGTACAGCTGGGATCTGCTGAACAAACAGGTTCGCCAGCGCCGACTGCGCCCCAGCAAGCGCGATCGTCAGCTGGCGCTGATCACAGGCACTACCGACTATCAGGGCTTTGCCCATCGCGACGTGGTGATTGAGGCGGTATTCGAAGACCTGGCGCTGAAACAGCGGATGGTCAGTGAAGTGGAGCAAAACGGCGGGCCGCAGACTATCTTTGCCTCGAATACGTCGTCGTTACCAATAGGCGATATAGCCGCCCATGCCAGCCACCCTGAGCGGGTGGTCGGCCTGCACTTTTTCAGTCCGGTGGAGAAAATGCCGCTGGTTGAGGTGATCCCGCATAAGGGAACCGATCCGCAGACCATTGCCACGGTGGTGCAACTGGCTAAACGTCAGGGGAAAACGCCGATCGTCGTGGCGGACAAAGCGGGCTTCTATGTGAACCGCATTCTCGCGCCGTATATAAATGAAGCGATGCGTCTGCTGGTGGAGGGAGAACCGGTTGAGGTGATTGATAAGGCCCTGGTGAAATTCGGTTTTCCGGTGGGACCGGTTCAACTGCTGGATGAGGTGGGTATCGATACCGGCACCAAAATTATTCCCGTACTGGAGAATGCCTTTGGAGAACGTTTTAGCCCGCCTGCAAACATCATTGACGCGATTTTGAAGGACGATCGCAAAGGTAGAAAAAATAATCGTGGTTTCTATCTTTATGAGATAAAAGGGCGTAAAAGCAAAAAACGGCCCGACCCGGCAGTCTATCCGCTGCTGGGCATCGACCGCCCGCAGTCGCGGTTGTCCGCGCAGCAGGTGGCCGAGCGCTGTGTGATGCTGATGCTTAACGAGGCGGCGCGCTGCTTTGATGAGCAGATCATCCGTAGCGCGCGCGATGGTGATATCGGCGCCGTATTTGGTATAGGGTTTCCGCCATTTCTTGGCGGCCCGTTCCGGTATATGGATACTATCGGCGCGGGTGAAGTTGCCGCGATCCTGCAGCGCCTGGCCGCCCAGTACGGCCCACGTTTTACACCCTGTGACACTTTGTTACGCATGGCCGAACAGGGGACCACCTTTTGGCCAGCGGATGAACGGCTGACCTAAGTTGTGGTCAAAGAAGGTAAATCCGGCTGCGGATGACGCTGTTGATTGGCTGTTTTGTAAACAATCATTGACTATACTTACGCCATTGAGGTAAAAAACAGCGTTTCATTCGTTGAATGGATCAGGCACAATGCCCGGCCACCGGGTTGCCTGCGTATTGTCTTCGCAGGCTAAACTTCGGTGCTTCTGGTTAACAAAAGCGGTGCAATATGCAAGTTTTTATTATGCGTCACGGCGACGCTGCCCTCGATGCAGCCAGCGACTCGGTTCGTCCATTAACCGTATGCGGTTGTGATGAGTCTCGTCAGATGGCAACCTGGCTGAAAGGTCAAAAAGTGGATATTGAGCGCGTTCTTGTCAGTCCCTATCTGCGTGCGGAACAGACGCTGGATATTGTTGGGGAGTGCATGAACCTGCCGAAACATGTCGACGTGATGCCGGAACTCACGCCGTGCGGCGATGTAGGTATGGTGAGCGCCTATCTGCAGGCGCTGGCAAATGAAGGCGTGGCGACGGCGCTGGTCGTCTCCCACCTGCCGCTGGTGGGGTACCTCGTCTCAGAGCTGTGCCCGGGGGAAACGCCCCCGATGTTCACCACCTCGGCTATCGCCTGCGTCAATCTGGACGCCGACGGCAAGGGTGAATACCTCTGGCAGAAAAGCCCCTGCAACCTCAAAATGGCCAACGCCATCTGATGGCCCCCGGAGCTCGCCGTCAAGGCAGCTCCGGTGGTTGCCACTCCTCGACCTCAATCAGAATCAGCAGTGCGGCGTCACCGCCGTACTCTTTTGGCGCCTGATGAAAAGCCATAATGTGTGGATGCTGCGCCAGCCACAGCGGGGTTTGCTGTTTGAGAATGTGCTTGCCGTGCCCGTGCATCACGCAGGCGCAAAACACATGCTCGCGGCGGCAGGCGGCAATCAGCGCGCCCAGTTCCTGTTTGGCCTGCTGCTGGGTGAGCCCATGCAAATCGAGAAACAGTTCCGGCGAATAATCCCCACGGCGCAGCTTTTTCAGCTCAAAATGGCTGACGTCGGCGCGGACATATTTCGTCGAGCCTTCGGTATTCAGTAGCGGCTGAAACTCATCGGAAAAATAGTGGCTGTTGTCGGCCTGTTCCTGCAACAGACGCTTAGGGGCAACCTCGGTGATTTTCTTGCGCTGCGGGCGGTGCACGATGGTGTCCTGTTTGATCTTCCGCGTGCCGGTCATCAGCTGACGGAACAGCGCCTGATCCTCCTCGCTAAGCGATGTCTTCTTTTTCATTGTCCGCTCTCATTAATACTTTGCGCTAGTTTACCCGACTCAATATCCCTTCGGGCAAGGAAAACCTGTTTTTTCCCCCGCCACCCTACGCAAGAATGCTGATTTATCGCCGTCTTCATGGCACACTAGCCGCCGAATTTATAGCAGAGTGTGCCCTGGAGGATGTCGTGGATAAAATTTTTGTTGATGAGGCAGTCAATGAGCTGCATACCATTCAGGACATGCTGCGCTGGGCGGTAAGCCGTTTCAGCGCTGCTAATATCTGGTACGGTCACGGGACTGACAACCCGTGGGACGAGGCGGTACAGCTGGTGCTGCCTTCACTGTATCTGCCGCTGGATATCCCGGAAGATATGCGCACTGCGCGCCTGACCTCCAGCGAGAAACACCGCATTGTAGAGCGGGTGATTCGCCGCGTGAACGAGCGTATTCCCGTCGCCTATCTGACCAACAAAGCGTGGTTCTGCGGCCATGAGTTTTTCGTTGATGAGCGGGTGCTGGTGCCGCGCTCCCCGATCGGCGAACTGATCAATAACCAGTTTGCCGGTCTAATTAACCATAAGCCGCAGCATATCCTTGATATGTGCACCGGCAGCGGCTGCATCGCCATCGCCTGCGCCTATGCCTTCCCGGAAGCCGAAGTCGACGCCGTGGATATCTCCCCGGACGCGCTGGCCGTCGCCGAGCACAACGTGGAATCCCATGGCCTGATCCATCACGTGACCCCGATCCGTTCCGACCTGTTTCGCGATCTGCCGAAGCTACAGTACGATCTGATCGTCACTAATCCGCCGTATGTCGATGAAGAGGACATGGCCGACCTGCCGGAAGAGTATGAGCATGAGCCGGTTCTGGGTCTGGCCTCCGGAAGCGATGGCCTGAAGCTGACGCGCCGCATCCTCGGCAATGCGCCGGATTATCTCAGCGACGACGGCATTCTGATTTGTGAAGTCGGTAACAGCATGGTACATCTGATGGAGCAGTATCCGGACGTGCCGTTTACCTGGCTTGAGTTTGATAACGGCGGCGACGGCGTCTTTATGCTGACCAAACAGCAGCTGATTGACGCTCGCGCGCACTTCGGTATTTATAAAGACTAAAAAAAACAACACGCCAACATAACGACAAATAATGGAGCCGTGATGGCAGGAAATACAATTGGACAACTCTTTCGCGTCACCACCTTCGGCGAGTCGCACGGCCTGGCGCTTGGCTGCATCGTTGATGGTGTGCCGCCGGGCATTCCGCTGACCGAAGCCGATCTGCAGCACGACCTCGATCGTCGTCGCCCGGGCACCTCGCGTTACACCACGCAGCGTCGCGAGCCGGATCAGGTCAAAATCCTCTCCGGCGTCTTCGAAGGCGTCACCACCGGGACCAGTATCGGGCTGCTGATTGAGAACACCGATCAGCGTTCGCAGGATTACGGCGCGATCAAAGATCTGTTCCGTCCTGGCCATGCGGATTACACCTACGAACAAAAGTATGGTCTACGCGACTATCGTGGCGGCGGTCGCTCCTCCGCCCGCGAAACCGCGATGCGCGTGGCGGCCGGGGCGATTGCCAAAAAATTCCTCGCCGCGAAGTTCGGCATCGTCATTCGCGGTTGCCTGACGCAGATGGGCGACATTCCGCTGGCCATTAAGGACTGGGAAGAGGTTGAACAGAATCCCTTCTTCTGCCCGGATCCGGAGAAAATCGACGCTCTCGATGAACTGATGCGCGGTCTGAAAAAAGAGGGCGACTCCATTGGCGCCAAAGTTACCGTCGTCGCCGACGGCGTACCGCCGGGCCTTGGCGAGCCGGTCTTTGACCGCCT
Source organism: Klebsiella sp. 2-CIP_Kleb. (assembly GCF_050378715.1). Lineage (NCBI taxonomy): Bacteria > Pseudomonadati > Pseudomonadota > Gammaproteobacteria > Enterobacterales > Enterobacteriaceae > Klebsiella > Klebsiella sp. 2-CIP_Kleb. The sequence continues at coordinate 1,444,247 of NZ_JBNRLG010000001.1, read as the reverse complement.
TGACGCCGATATCGCCCATGCGCTGATGAGCATCAACGCCGTGAAAGGCGTGGAGATTGGCGACGGCTTCGAGGTGGTGAAGCTGCGCGGCAGCGAAAACCGCGATGAGATCACCAAAGCCGGATTCCAGAGCAACCACGCCGGCGGCATTCTTGGCGGCATCAGCAGCGGTCAGCAGATCGTTGCCAACATCGCGCTGAAGCCGACCTCCAGTATTACCGTTCCCGGTCATACCATTAACCGCTTTGGCGAAGAGGTGGAGATGATCACCAAAGGGCGTCACGATCCGTGCGTCGGCATTCGCGCCGTACCGATCGCTGAGGCCATGCTGGCGATCGTTTTAATGGATCATTTTATGCGTCAGCGCGCGCAGAATGGCGACGTGACGACGACAATTCCACGCTGGTAACCATGAAAAACACCGTTATCGCCCTGTTGGCGCTGCTGGCCAGCGCCGGCAGCCTGGCCGCCACGCCATGGCAGAAGATATCCCAGCCAATCGGCGGCAGCGCGCAGTCGATTGGCGCGTTCTCCAATGGCTGTATCGTTGGCGCCGAGGCGCTGCCGCTGAACGCTGTCGGCTATCAGGTGATGCGTACCGATCAGCGGCGCTACTTCGGTCATCCGGATCTGATTCAGTTTATTCAGCGCCTGAGCAATCAGGTGCACAATAAAGGCATGGGGACCGTGCTGATTGGCGACATGGGGATGCCGGCAGGCGGCCGTTTTAACGGCGGCCACGCCAGCCATCAGACGGGCCTCGATGTCGATATCTTCCTCCAGCTGCCGCAGACGCGCTGGACATCGTCCCAGCTGCTGAAGCCGCAGGCCCTGGATCTGGTCGCCAGCGATGGCAAACGCGTGGTACCGTCGCTGTGGAGTCCGCAAATCAGCCAGCTGATCAAGCTGGCGGCGGAAGATAGCGAAGTGACCCGCATCTTCGTCAACCCGGCGATTAAACAGCAGCTGTGCCTGGACGCGGGAAGCGACCGCCAGTGGCTGCGCAAAGTTCGTCCCTGGTTCCAGCATCGCGCCCATATGCACGTCCGTCTGCGCTGCCCGGCAGGCAGCCTGGAGTGCGAAGATCAGGCGCCACCGCCGGCCGGCGATGGCTGCGGAGCGGAGCTGCAGAGCTGGTTCGAGCCACCTAAACCCGGGTCTACCCCACCTGTGAAGAAGACGCCGCCGCCGTTGCCGCCTTCCTGCCAGGCGCTACTGGATGAGCATGTGCTGTAATGGATAGTTTTATCGAGTTGTTTTCCGTATCGCCGCTGGTGCTGGTGGTGCTTTTTTTTGTCGCCATCCTGGCCGGTTTTATTGATTCACTGGCCGGGGGCGGGGGCTTACTGACCGTGCCGGCGCTTATGGCGGCAGGCATGCCGCCGGCCCAGGCGCTGGCGACCAATAAGCTGCAGGCCTGCGGCGGATCGCTGTCGGCGACCCTCTACTTTGTCCGGCGCAAGGTGGTCAATCTCGCCGATCAGAAGCTGAATATTCTGATGACCTTTATCGGTTCAACCGCCGGCGCGCTGCTGGTCCAGCACGTGCAGTCCGATATTCTTAAGCAGATCCTGCCGTTGCTCGTGATCGGCATCGGTCTCTATTTTCTGCTGATGCCGAAACTGGGCGAAGCGGACCGGCAGCGTCGGCTCTACGGTCTTCCGTTTGCGCTGGTCGCCGGCGGCAGCGTCGGGTTTTACGACGGTTTTTTCGGCCCCGGCGCCGGTTCGTTTTATGCGCTGGCGTTTGTCACCCTCGCCGGGTTTAACCTGGCGAAGTCGACGGCCCACGCCAAACTGCTCAACGCCACCTCGAACGTCGGCGGCCTGCTGCTGTTTATTATCGGCGGGAAGGTTATCTGGGCTACCGGCTTTGTGATGATGGCCGGACAATTTATTGGCGCCCGCGCCGGCTCCCGGCTGGTGCTGAGTAAAGGGCAATCGCTGATCCGACCGATGATCGTTATCGTCTCGGCGGTGATGAGCGCGAAGCTTCTCTACGACAGCCACGGGGCTGAGATTTTGCAGTGGTTGGGAATTCATTAATGCAACAGCAACACCATTATCAGCAGCTGATCGATCTCTTCGATAGCTGCTTTGCCGCAGATTTTAATACTCGCCTGGTGAAAGGCGACGATGAGCCGATCTACCTTCCGGCAGACGATGGCACGCCATATCACCGTATCGTCTTCGCGCACGGTTTTTTTGCCAGCGCTCTGCACGAGATCTCCCACTGGTGTATCGCCGGCAAGGCTCGCCGCGAACAGGTGGATTTTGGCTACTGGTACTGCCCGGACGGTCGCGATGCAATGACCCAAAGCCAGTTTGAGGACGTCGAGGTGAAACCGCAGGCCCTGGAGTGGCTGTTCTGCGTGGCGGCGGGATTTCCGTTTAACGTCAGCTGTGACAATCTGGAAGGTGACGTCGAACCCGATCGCATCGCCTTTCAGCGCCGGGTACATGCCCAGGTGATGACTCTGCTTGAACAAGGGATCCCCGAACGTCCGGCGCGTCTTATTCGCGCACTACAACACTATTATCAAACGCCGCCATTGACGGCAGAACACTTTCCGTGGCCGGAAGACCTGCACTAAGGCCACACATTACATGACAAGAGGTAAGACGATGATCGCGGAGTTTGAATCACGCATTCTGGCGCTGATTGACAACATGGTAGACCACGCCAGTGATGATGAACTGTTTGCCGGCGGTTATCTGCGCGGCCACCTGACGCTGGCGGTGGCAGAGCTGGAAGGTGAGGGCGAGCATTCAGCTGAAGCGGTACACAGCAAAGTCAGCCATAGCCTGGAGAAAGCCATCGGCGCTGGCGAGCTGTCGCCGCCGGACCAAATTCTGGTGCAGGGCATGTGGGAAAACCTGTATCTGCAGGCAAAAAATCAGGCCTGAGCCATGTTGTAGCCCGGGTCAGGCGTCAGCCGTACCCGGGAAATTGCCTGCCCTCATGGTTTTATTTCACCGCTTTTCCCTTCAGCAGTTTTCTCACCCATAGCCGATTCGGATTCAGCGCCGCCAGGGTGTCGCTATCCAGCGGCAGCGGTTCAGCGCTCATCTGCGCCGCCAGTATCTCAGCGCTTAACGGCGCGGTGCAAATGCCTCGCGATCCGAGGGCGCCAAGCATAAACAGGTTATGAAAGACCGGCGCGCTACCGGCGCTATCCTGCCGTTCGTGGAGGTTGGCGTATTGCGTCAATGTCGCCGCATAGTCCGGGACGTTGCCGACCATCGGCAAATGATCGCGGGTGGCGCAGCGCACGCCGCAGCGGGCGTCACTTGCGCTGATATCCACGTCCTGCGGCCACTCCGCGCCCGGGAAGCAGTCGATCAGCCGTTGCCGGTTGTGCTGCTGATCTCCTTCGCTGAAGGTGGTGTCGGTTTTGCCGCGATGGTAGCTGGCGCCAATACAATGCTGCTGGTTTTGCGGATTCTGCGGCGTCAGGTAGCCGTCGTAGCACAGCACCTGGCGCAAAGCGGAAAGCCGCGGGGTGGTGGGTATATGGCTGACCTGGCCACCCACGGGATAGACGGGCAACGGCGCGGTTTGCGCAAAATCCGCGATGCGGTGGCCGTTGGCCAGCACGACCGCCTGATGATAGCGCTGGTGGTTGAGCAGCCAGCCATCGCCTTCTGCACTCAGCGTCTCGACCTGATAACCATAATGCACGTGCAGACCGCGAGTTGCCGCCAGCGCCAGCAGCTCGGCGGTGAGCTGCTGTGGACACAGCCAACCGCCGGCCGGATAGGTTATGCCGCCGCAGCCGGTCTCGACGCCGGTCAGCTCCGCGGCCTGATCCGCCGTCACCGCGCAGGCGATATCAGGGGGCAACTCCAGGGCCAACATCTGGGCGATTTTGTGCGCGCTTTTTTCATCCCAGCCAAGCTGGGTGACCCCGCACCATTGATGATCGAACAGCACCGGCAGCGCGTCGTAGGTGCGGCGGGCGAAGGTAAAGGCGGCCGGGAAAAAGCGCGCCAGCGCCGGATCGTGCTGGCTTAACAGCGGGTAGAGCGCGCCCTGGCGATTACCGGAGGCGCCCTGCGCCGGGGCGTCGTCCGCGCAGTAGAGGGTCACCTGCCAGCCGCGACGCAGCAGCGCCAGGGAGAGCAGGGCGCTGGCGATACCGCCGCCGACGATGGCCGCTTCGCGGGCCTCGCTGCCTCGGCGGGCGAACCAGGGCGCGCGCGCCGGAAAGGCCAGCGTTTGCGCCATCTCGCCGGTCAGCATCTCCCGTTTGCGGCCGAAGCCCTTGGTTTTACGCAGGGTAAATCCGGCTTCCTGCAGGCCGCGGCGGACAAAACCGGCGGAGGTAAAAGTGGCCAGTGTTCCGCCGGGACGCGCCAGGCGCGCCATGGCATTGAACAGATCCTGGGTCCACATGTCGGGATTTTTCGCCGGGGCAAAGCCGTCGAGAAACCAGGCGTCCACCTGCTGATTCAGCGAATCATCCAGCTCTCTGGTCAGCTCGTTGATATCGCCAAACCACAGATCGAGCGTCACCCGTCCGCCGTCGAGCAGCAGACGATGGCACCCGGCGAAGGCCGAAGGCCATTGCGCTTGCAGCTGTTCTGCCCATGGGGCCAGCTCTGGCCAGCGCTGGTGCGCCAGGCGGAGATCTTCCGCCTTCAGCGGATATTTCTCAAAACTGATGAAATGTAACCTTTGCAGGGTAACGTCCGGGTTATCGCGAACAAAAACGTCAAACGCCTGCCAGAGAGTGAGGAAATTGAGCCCGGTGCCGAAGCCGCTCTCCGCAACGATCAACAGCGGGCGAGGGTGGCTGGAGAAGCGCTCCGGCAGGCGATTTCCGCCGAGAAAGACGTAGCGCGTCTCTTCCAGACCGTTGTCATTGGAAAAGTAAACATCGTCGAAATCTCGGGAAACAGGTGTACCCTCAGCATTGAATTCCAGGTTGGCGGGTTGTATAGCGTTTTGTTTCACGTAAGTTACTCGAATCACAAGGCGTAGCGCGATCTTAGCGATGTGTGCCTGAGGGCGCAAATTTATACACAAAATGTCTGATCGGACTTGTTCGGCGTACAAGTGTACGCTATTGTGCGACACGAAACTTAAAATAGTGAGACTTACAGAGGTATTTAATGAAACGTGCAGTGATTACTGGCTTGGGCATCGTTTCCAGCATCGGTAATAACCAGCAGGAAGTCCTGGCATCTCTGCGTGAAGGACGTTCAGGGATCACTTTCTCTCAGGAGCTTAAAGATTCAGGGATGCGCAGCCACGTATGGGGCAACGTCAAACTGGATACCACTGGCCTCATTGACCGCAAAGTAGTGCGCTTCATGAGCGACGCCTCCATCTATGCTTACCTGTCCATGGAACAGGCCGTTGCCGACGCAGGTCTGGCGCCGGAAGCATACCAGAATAACCCGCGTGTCGGCCTGATCGCAGGCTCCGGCGGCGGCTCCCCGAAATTCCAGGTCTTCGGCGCTGATGCCATGCGTAGCCCGCGTGGTCTGAAAGCCGTGGGTCCGTATGTGGTCACCAAAGCGATGGCTTCCGGCGTTTCCGCCTGCCTCGCCACGCCGTTTAAAATCCACGGCGTTAACTACTCCATCAGCTCCGCCTGCGCCACTTCCGCACACTGCATCGGTAATGCGGTAGAGCAGATTCAGCTGGGCAAACAGGATATCGTCTTTGCCGGCGGCGGCGAAGAGCTGTGCTGGGAAATGGCCTGCGAGTTCGACGCCATGGGCGCGCTGTCCACCAAATACAACGACACTCCAGAAAAAGCCTCCCGCACCTATGACGCCAACCGTGACGGCTTCGTTATCGCCGGCGGCGGCGGTATGGTCGTGGTGGAAGAGCTGGAACATGCTCTGGCGCGCGGCGCGCACATCTATGCCGAAATCGTCGGCTATGGCGCAACCTCCGATGGCGCAGACATGGTAGCTCCATCGGGTGAAGGCGCAGTGCGCTGTATGCAGATGGCGATGCACGGCGTGGATACCCCGATCGACTACCTGAACTCTCACGGCACCTCCACGCCGGTCGGCGACGTGAAAGAGCTGGGCGCGATCCGCGAAGTGTTCGGCGATAACAGCCCGGCTATCTCGGCGACCAAAGCGATGACCGGCCACTCGCTGGGCGCGGCGGGCGTACAGGAAGCTATCTACTCCCTGCTGATGCTGGAGCACGGCTTTATCGCGCCGAGCATCAACGTCGAAGAGCTGGACGAGCAGGCAGCCGGCCTGAACATCGTCACCAAACCGACTGACGCTAAGCTGACCACCGTGATGTCCAACAGCTTCGGCTTCGGCGGCACCAACGCCACGCTGGTGATGCGTAAATACAACGCCTAATCAGCACGCGATGCACTGAGGGGAGCCACCGGCTCCCCTTTTTTGTCATCTTGACAGGGTAAGGTCCCGCAGGCACACTGCTGGCGAATCCATTAGTCTCTCCACTAATGCGTAAGCGTTTAACGTCAACCAACGCGCCTTAACCCTGATAGTCAGGTGGAGGGGGCGTGTCGCTTTGCTCGCCTTACTCTGCGAATCTGGAGTAATGCATGTCCGCAGTCACTGAAACAACATCTCATTCTTCCGCGAATTTTTCGCTTTTTCGCATTACATTCGCCGTCTTTTTGACCTATATGACCGTCGGTTTGCCGCTGCCGGTGATCCCGCTATTTGTCCATCAGGAGCTGGGATTTGGTAACACTGTGGTCGGCGTGGCGGTGGGGATCCAGTTCCTCGCCACCGTTCTGACCCGCGGCTACGCCGGGCGTCTGGCAGACCAGTACGGCGCCAAACGTTCCGTCCTGCAGGGGATGCTGGCCTGCGCCCTGGCCGGTGCGGCCTGGCTGGCCGCTGCGCTGCTGCCGCTGCCGGTGTTCGCGAAGTTGGGCCTGTTGCTGCTGGGCCGCCTGATCCTCGGGTTTGGCGAAAGCCAGCTGCTGACCGGCAACCTGAGCTGGGGGATGGGCCTGGTGGGGCCGGCCCGCTCCGGCAAAGTGATGTCATGGAACGGCATGGCGATGTACGGTTCGCTGGCGGTGGGCGCCCCGCTGGGATTGTTAATATATAGCCATTTTGGCGTGGCGGTCCTCGCCTGCGTCACCATGACACTGCCGCTCGTCGCCTGGCTCATCAACGGGACGGTGCGCAAAGTGGCGGCGCACGGAGGCGAGCGGCCTTCACTGTGGAGCGTCATCGGCATGATCTGGCGGCCGGGGATTGGTCTGGGCCTGCAGGGCGTCGGCTTTGCGGTGATCGGCACCTTCGTCTCCCTCTATTTTGCCAGCCATCACTGGCCGATGGCCGGCTTTACCCTGACGGCGTTTGGCGGCGCTTTTGTGCTGATGCGGGTGCTGTTCGGCTGGATGCCGGATCGGTTTGGCGGCGTTAAAGTGGCGATGGTCTCGCTGCTGATAGAGGCGGTCGGTCTGACGCTGCTGGGGCTGGCGTCGGGCGTCTGGGTAGCGCTGGCCGGCGCGGCGCTGACCGGATGCGGCTGTTCGCTTATTTTCCCGTCGCTTGGCGTGGAGGTGGTGAAGCGCGTCCCGGCGCAGGTGCGCGGCACTGCGCTCGGCGGCTATGCGGCCTTTCAGGATATCTCTTATGGCCTGACCGGGCCGCTGACCGGTCTACTGGCCACTTCGCTGGGCTACTCGTCGGTATTTCTTGCCGGCGCCCTCTGCGCGGCGCTGGGGATCCTCGTCACCCTCATCTCATTTCGCCGCTAGGTTGTTGTCCGGCCTGAAACCGCTGTAGTCAACACCGTGGCGTTTGGCATGAAAGGGAGCCGTGAACGCCACCTGTGCCTGCTGGGCTACAGCAGGAGCCACAGCACCAGGAGCAGGACAACCGCGCCCAGCGCCAGCTGCCAGGGCTTAGCGGCCCATGTCCGCCTGGTCACGGGCTCCTCCTGCGGGATCGCCAGCGTCTCCTGGGCGCGGGCTACCCGCAGCACAAACACCTTGTTCAACAGCGCCAGGATCTGCGCCGGGCTCAGCGTGGTCTGCGGCGTAACCTGCCAGTTGCGACGGGCAAAGTCGACAATCTTCTGCCACTCTGCGGCCTCAAGCGGCTGCTTGAGCGCTCCCTGCAGCGAGGTCAACGTCGGCGCGGTTTGCGCGCTGAGGGTCTGCCGCGCCTGTAGCCAGTAGGAAAGCGGCGTGAAGTGCGTCGCCGGGATCAGCTCCCCGGACTTGACGCCGCAAAGTTCCAGCATGGACTGCCAAATCAGCTTGCTTGGTTCGCCGGTGGCGGCCGCCAGCTTCGTCACCAGCTGATTGAGCGTGTTGTGCTCGGCTGGCAACAGCGGGCGGAGGGTCGGCGGGCGCTGCTGCGGCTGCGGGATAGACAGCTGACCACGCTGCAGCAGATGCAGAATGTGCTCCAGTTGCGTCTGGCTGAGGGCATGCAGCGCCGTTTGCCCATAATGCTGACGAATATAATCGCTCACCGCCTGACGGTTATTGCCCTGGCCGAGCAGATCGCTGAGCTGCGCCAGGGTCTGGCGATGATGATGATTGTCCTGCGCGGCGGCTAAGCGCTGGTTGAGACTGGCCTCTGCGGCGCTGAAATGGCGGGCCAGCAGGGGCGTGTCGCCTTTTAGTCCGAGATCATGTTTGACGCAGGCCCACACTTCCGCATTCTGCTGCGAGGTCAGCGCCACCAGGCGCGTGATCAATCGCTCCAGGACGGTGCGTTGCTGCATGGAAAGCGAAGGTTCGCCGGTGGCGGCAGTGCCTGATGGGCCTCGCCCAGGAGGACGGTCTGGCATATCTGCAAGGGGGTGCGTCATGATTCATCCTTTCGATATCGCGGTACTGGAACCAGGTGATGAGTATGCCTGGCGGCCAGATTATGGCACACTTCCCCGGTTAACTCTCGTTCTCAGACAGGTACTGAACTGTGAAAATCCTCGTTGATGAAAATATGCCCTATGCCCGTGAGCTTTTTAGCCGTTTAGGCGACGTGCAGGCGATCCCGGGCCGCCCGGTTCCGGCCGATGCCCTGACCGATGCGGATGCCTTAATGGTGCGCTCGGTCACCCGGGTCAATGAAGCATTGCTTGCCGGCAAGGCCATCAGGTTCGTCGGCACCGCGACCGCAGGCACCGATCATGTCGATCAGGCGTGGCTGCAGCAGGCGGGGATTGGTTTCTCCGCGGCGCCCGGCTGCAACGCCATCGCGGTGGTGGAGTATGTCTTTTCAGCGCTGCTGATGCTGGCCGAACGTGACGGCTTCGCGCTGCGCGATCGCACCGTCGGGATCGTCGGCGTCGGTAACGTCGGCGGGCGGCTGCAAAAGCGCCTGGAGGCGTTGGGTATCAAAACCCTGCTTTGCGATCCCCCGCGTGCCGACCGCGGCGACGAAGGCGACTTCCGCTCCCTCGACGATCTGGTCCAGCAAGCTGATGTCATCACCTTCCATACCCCGCTGTATAAAGAAGGGCAATATAAAACCCTGCATCTGGCGGATGAGGCGCTGATTAGCCGCCTGAAGCCCGGAACGATTTTGATCAACGCCTGCCGCGGGCCGGTGGTGGATAACGCTGCGTTGCTGAAACGACTGGAAGCCGGTCAGTCCCTGAGCGTGGTGCTGGACGTTTGGGAGCCGGAGCCGGATCTCAACGTAGAGCTTCTTAAGCGAGTGGATATCGGCACGGCGCATATCGCCGGCTATACCCTTGAAGGGAAGGCGCGCGGGACGACGCAGGTGTTCGAAGCCTATAGCGCCTTTATCGGCCATCCGCAGCAGGTGGCGCTGGATACCCTGTTGCCGGCCCCGGAGTTTGGCCGCATCACCCTGCATGGCCCGCTCGATCAGCCGACGCTGAAAAGACTGGTACATTTGGTGTATGATGTGCGCCGCGATGATGCGCCGCTGCGGAAGGTGGCGGGCGTCGCCGGTGAATTCGACAAGCTGCGTAAAAATTATCAGGAACGTCGCGAATGGTCTTCGCTGTACGTGCAGTGCAGCGATGAGCAGGCGGCGGCCCTGTTGCGCCAGCTCGGTTTTAACGCCGTGCATCATCCTGTTCGTTAATGTCTTCTTAATGCCCCTGCCGGATACTCCGGCAGGGCCGCTTTATTTCTGGAGTAAACCACCATGTCTGAAGGCTGGAATATTGCCGTACTGGGCGCAACGGGCGCCGTAGGCGAAGCCCTGCTCGAAACTCTTGCTGAACGCCAGTTCCCGGTGGGGGAGATTTTTGCTCTGGCGCGCAATGAAAGCGCGGGCGAACATCTGCGTTTTGGTGGCAAGTCGGTGATCGTCAAGGACGCCGCCGAGTTTGACTGGACCCAGGCCCAGCTGGCTTTCTTTGCCGCAGGCGCAGAAGCCAGTGCGGCGTATGTCGAAGATGCGACAAACGCCGGGTGTCTGGTTATCGATCTCAGCGGCCTGTTTGCGCTGGAGCCGGACGTACCGCTGGTGGTGCCGGACGTGAACCCGTTTGTGTTAGGCGATTACCGCAACCGCAATCTGATTGCGGTGCCCAACAGTCTGACCAGCCAGCTGCTGACGGCGCTCAAGCCGCTTATCGATCAGGGTGGACTGTCGCGCATTAGCGTCACTAACCTGCTCTCCGCCTCAGGGCAGGGGAAAAAAGCGGTGGATGCGCTGGCAGGGCAGAGCGCCAAGCTGTTGAACGGCATCCCCATCGATGAAGACGATTTCTTTGGCCGCCAGCTGGCGTTCAACATGCTGCCGCTGCTGCCGGATCGTGAAGGTAGCGTGCGCGAAGAGCGCCGTATCGTCGATGAAGCGCGCAAAATTCTGCAGGATGACGGGCTGATGATCTCCGCCAGCGTCGTCCAGTCGCCGGTCTTCTACGGCCATGCGCAGATGGTGAACTTTGAAGCGATGCGTCCGCTGGCGGCGGAAGAGGCGCGTGACGCCTTTACCCGCGGCGAGGAGATCGAACTGTCTGAAGAGGGCGAATTCCCCACTCAGGTTGGCGACGCCTCCGGTAACGCCCGTCTCTCCATCGGCTGCGTGCATAATGACTACGGCATGCCGGAGCAGGTCCAGTTCTGGTCGGTGGCGGATAACGTCCGCTTCGGCGGCGCGCTGATGGCGGTGAAGATCGCCGAGAAGCTGATTGAGGAGTACCTGTACTGATGTCTGAGATGGAGCAACAGCCGGTCTGTAAAATCGCGCTGGGCATCGAGTACGACGGTAGCAAATATTACGGCTGGCAGCGGCAAAACGAAGTGCGCAGCGTGCAGGAGAAGCTGGAAAAGGCGCTCTCGCAGGTGGCGAACGAACCGATTACCGTCTTTTGCGCCGGCCGCACCGACGCCGGTGTCCATGGCACCGGCCAGGTGGTGCATTTCGAAACCCGGGCGCAGCGTAAAGATGCCGCCTGGACGCTGGGGGTAAATGCGAATTTACCTGGTGACATCGCGGTGCGTTGGGTCAAACATGTACCGGCGGATTTTCATGCCCGGTTCAGCGCCACGGCGCGCCGCTATCGTTACGTCATCTATAATCATCGCCTGCGTCCGGCGGTATTGAGTCATGGCGTCACGCATTTTCACCAGCCGCTCGACGCCGCGCGCATGCAGCGCGCCGCGCAGTGTCTGCTGGGGGAGAATGACTTCACCTCGTTTCGCGCAGTGCAGTGCCAGTCGCGAACCCCGTGGCGCAACGTGATGCACATTAACGTTAACCGCTACGGCGCTTATGTGGTGGTGGATATCAAAGCGAATGCCTTTGTACATCATATGGTCAGGAATATTGTGGGCAGCCTGATGGAAATCGGGGCCGGTAACCAGCCGGAGAGCTGGATGGCAGAACTGCTGGCAGCAAAAGACAGGACGCTCGCTGCGGCAACGGCAAAAGCGGAAGGGTTGTATCTGGTGTCGGTGGATTACCCGGCCCATTATGATTTACCGGTGCTGCCAATGGGCCCGCTGTTTCTGGCGGACTAATAGGGTCATTAAGGGTAAAGACAAACATGGACTTGATTCACTTTTTAATTGATTTCATCCTGCATATTGATGTGCACCTGGCCGAGCTGGTCGCCCAGTACGGCGTCTGGGTTTATGCCATTCTGTTTTTGATTCTGTTCTGCGAAACCGGGCTGGTGGTGACGCCGTTTCTGCCGGGAGATTCCCTGCTGTTCGTCGCGGGCGCGCTCTCGGCCCTGCCCACCAACGATCTTAATGTCCATCTGATGGTATTGCTGATGGTCATCGCGGCGATCGTCGGCGATGCGGTCAACTACACCATTGGCCGGCTGTTCGGCGAAAAGCTGTTCAGCAATCCGAACTCGAAGATTTTCCGTCGCAGCTATCTGGATAAAACCCATAGCTTCTACGAACGTCACGGCGGAAAAACCATTATCCTCGCGCGCTTTGTGCCGATAGTCCGAACCTTCGCGCCGTTTGTGGCGGGAATGGGGCATATGTCCTATCGTCATTTTGCGGCCTATAACGTCGTCGGGGCGCTGCTGTGGGTGCTGCTGTTCACCTACGCCGGCTATCTGTTTGGCGATCTGCCGGTGGTGCAGGAGAACCTTAAGCTGCTGATCGTGGCGATCATCGTGCTTTCCGTCCTGCCGGGCGTGATTGAGATTATTCGCCATAAGCGGGCGGCGACGAAGCAGGCGAAGTAGTTTAGCCTGTGTTGCGCGTGACGGTGCAGAGCGTCACGCGCAGCGGTTTGACCACTTTTTTATCCCATGTTCCGGGATGATATGATTTAATGTGCAACATTCATGGTCTGTAAGAGGCAAAAATGGCATTATGCGCCCCTTACGACAAAACTGGCATCGACCAGGTTCAGGCAGAAAGGTTATCAATGAGCTGGATTGAACGAATTAAAAGCAACATCACTCCCACCCGCAAGGCGAGCATTCCTGAGGGTGTATGGACCAAGTGCGACAGCTGCGGTCAGGTACTCTACCGCGCCGAGCTGGAGCGCAACCTGGAGGTTTGTCCTAAGTGCGATCACCATATGCGCATGTCGGCGCGTAATCGCCTGCATAGCCTGTTGGATGAAGGTTCTCTGGTGGAACTGGGAAGCGAACTTGAGCCAAAAGATGTGCTGAAGTTCCGCGATTCAAAAAAATACAAAGACCGCCTGGCGTCCGCTCAAAAAGAGACGGGCGAGAAAGACGCGCTGGTGGTAATGAAAGGTACGCTCTACGCGATGCCGGTTGTGGCCGCCGCTTTTGAATTCTCCTTTATGGGGGGGTCGATGGGTTCCGTCGTTGGCGCACGCTTTGTGCGCGCGGTGGAGCAGGCGCTGGAAGATAACTGCCCGCTGATCTGCTTCTCCGCCTCCGGTGGCGCCCGTATGCAGGAAGCGCTGATGTCGCTGATGCAGATGGCGAAAACCTCCGCGGCGCTGGCGAAAATGCAGGAGCGCGGATTACCGTACATCTCTGTGCTGACCGACCCGACCATGGGCGGCGTATCGGCGAGCTTTGCGATGCTGGGTGACCTGAACATTGCCGAGCCGAAAGCGCTGATCGGCTTTGCCGGTCCTCGCGTCATTGAGCAGACCGTACGTGAGAAGCTGCCGCCGGGATTCCAGCGCAGTGAGTTCCTGATTGAAAAAGGGGCGATCGATATGATCGTTCGCCGTCCGGAAATGCGTCTCAAGCTGGCCAGCATTCTGGCGAAGCTGATGAACCTGCCGGCGCCGGTTGCCGCTTCGGAAACGCCTCATGAAGGCGTGGTGGTGCCGCCGGCACCGGATCAGGAACCCGAGGCCTGATAAAGCAGAGGGCAGGGCCTGGCGGCGCTGCCCTTTTTTATTCATACGCGTTAACCGTCAATTCTTGCGGGCATCATGGAAAAAGATCCTATTCCTCAGGCCACGTCGCCCCTGGCTACGTGGCTTTCTTATCTGGAACATCTGCACAGTAAAACCATCGACCTGGGGCTGGCGCGCGTCAGCGAGGTCGCGCGGCAGATGGATATCGTCAAACCGGCGCCGTTCGTCTTTACGGTCGCGGGCACCAATGGCAAAGGCACCACCTGCCGCACGCTGGAAACCGTCCTGATGGCGGCCGGCTATAAAGTGGGGGTCTACAGCTCTCCGCATCTGGTGCGTTACACCGAACGCGTGCGCATTCAGGGAGCGGAACTGCCGGAGGCGGCGCATACGGCCTCGTTTGCGGAGATTGAAGCGGCGCGGGGCGACATCTCGCTGACCTACTTTGAGTACGGCACGCTCTCTGCGCTATGGTTGTTTAAGCAGGCGCAGCTGGACGTGGTGATCCTGGAGGTGGGGCTCGGCGGCCGTCTCGACGCCACTAATATCGTGGATGCCGATGTCGCCGTGGTTACCAGCATCGCTCTCGATCATACCGACTGGCTGGGACCGGATCGCGAAAGTATCGGCCGGGAGAAAGCCGGTATCTTCCGTGACGGAAAACCGGCGGTAGTAGGGGAGCCGGATATGCCGCACACCATTGCTGAAGTGGCGAGCGAGAAGGGCGCCCTGCTCCAGCGCCGCGGCGTCGACTGGCGCTATGAGGTGGAAGGCGAGACATGGTCTTTCCGCGACGCGGGCGGGGCGTTAAGCCGCCTGCCTCTGCCTCAGGTGCCGTTGCCGAACGCCGCCACGGCCGTGGCGGCGCTGCGCGCCAGCGGACTTGCCGTGGATGACGCTATCCTGCGCGCGGGGATCCGCGACGCGATGCTGCCGGGACGCTTTCAGATAATCAGCGACGCCCCGCGGGTGATCCTCGATGTGGCGCATAACCCGCACGCGGCGGCTTATCTCGCCGGGCGTCTCAAAACGTTAGCGAAAACGGGACGCGTGCTGGCGGTTATTGGTATGCTGCATGATAAGGACATTGCCGGCACGTTGGCCAATCTGGCCCCGGAAGTCGACGCCTGGTACTGCGCGCCGCTGGAAGGGCCGCGCGGGGCGACGGCGGAGCAGCTGGTGGAACATTTGCGTGGCGGCACAGTCTATAGCAGCGTGGCGCAGGCGTGGCATGCGGCCATGGCTGACGCTAAAGTGGAAGATACCGTGCTGGTGTGTGGTTCGTTTCACACGGTCGCACAGGTTATGGAAGAGATAGACGCGGGGAGAATCGGTGGCGAGTAAGTTTCAGAACCGTTTAGTCGGGACAATCGTGCTGGTGGCGCTGGGGGTGATTATCCTGCCAGGGCTGCTGGACGGGCAGAAAAAGCATTACCAGGATGAGTTTGCCGCGATCCCGCTGGTGCCGAAACCGGGCGATCGTGATGAACCGGATATGCTTCCGGCGGCGACTCAGGCGCTGCCTTCGCAGCCGCCGGAAGGGGCGGCGGAAGAGGTGCGGGCGGGCGATGCCGCCGCGCCATCGTTAGATCCGTCGCGTATCCCGGTGAACAGCAACAGCTTCGATGACGTTCAGGAGCCGGTAGTGGCCGCGAAACCCCAGCCTAAACCTCAGCCGAAGCCGCAGCCGCAACAGCAGGCCGCGACGCCAACGCCACCGCCTGCTAAGCCACAGCAGCAACAACCGCAGCAGCAGGCGGCCCTGCCGGCGCCGACCGGCAAAGCCTATGTGGTTCAGCTGGGCGCGTTGAAGAACGCCGATAAGGTGAACGAGATCGTTGGTAAACTGCGGGCGTCGGGCTTCAAAGTGTATACGTCGCCTTCGACGCCGGTACAGGGTAAAATTACCCGTATCCTCGTCGGGCCGGATGCGTCAAAAGACAAGCTCAAGGGCCAGCTGGGCGATCTGCAACAGATCTCCGGGCTCAGCGGGGTGGTGATGGGCTTCACCCCGAACTGATTGTTTTTTCCGCGATGCGGAAAGAACGCGGCGGGGCTAAACGCCCCGTAAACCCTGTCTCAGCCGCCCTGAAGAGGCGAAAGACAGTCTGGCGTTGAATGTTTTTTCAGCGCCATTTTTATTTCTGTAGGGCAAGGAAATCCCTACGCAAACGTTTTCTTTTTCTGTTAGAATGCGCCCCGAACTGGACGACAGGGCGTAAAATCGTGGGACGTATATGGTCTGGATTGATTACGCCATTATGGCGGTGCTGGGTCTTTCTTGCCTGGTCAGCCTGATCCGCGGCTTCGTTCGCGAAGCTTTATCGTTAGTCACGTGGGGTTGCGCGTTTTATGTCGCCAGCCACTACTACGCTGATCTGTCTGTCTGGTTTACGGGCTTTGAGGATGAACGGGTTCGAAATGGGATTGCTATTGCGGCGCTGTTTATCGTGACGCTCATCGTTGGCGCTATCGTGAACTATGTGATAGGCCAGCTGGTGGAGAAAACCGGTTTGTCAGGTACCGACAGGGTATTGGGGATCTGCTTCGGCGCGCTACGTGGGGTGCTGATCATCGCCGCTATTCTGTTCTTCCTTGACACCTTTACCGGGATGGCGAAGAGCGATGACTGGCATCAGTCGCAGTTTATTCCCTATTTTACCCCCGTCATCAGATGGTTTTTTGAATACCTGCAAAGCTCGTCAAGTTTCTTGCCTAAAGTATAGACTTTAGGTCGTTGCTGAACGAGGAAAAGACGTATGTGCGGTATTGTCGGTATCGCCGGTGTTATGCCGGTTAACCAGTCGATTTATGATGCGCTAACGGTGCTCCAGCACCGTGGACAGGATGCCGCTGGCATCATCACCATTGATGCTAACAACTGCTTCCGGTTGCGTAAGGCTAACGGGCTGGTAAGCGACGTATTCGAAGCCCGCCATATGCAGCGTATGCAGGGCAATATGGGGATTGGCCACGTGCGTTACCCCACGGCGGGCAGCTCCAGCGCCTCCGAAGCGCAGCCGTTTTACGTCAACTCGCCGTATGGCATCACGTTGGCGCATAACGGCAACCTGACCAACGCCCATGAGCTGCGTAAAAAGCTGTTTGAAGAAAAACGCCGCCACATCAATACCACCTCAGATTCCGAAATCCTCCTCAATATTTTCGCCAGTGAGCTGGATAACTTCCGTCACTACCCACTGGAAGCGGATAACATCTTTGCCGCGATTGCGGCGACCAACCGCTTGATCCGCGGCGCGTACGCTTGCGTGGCGATGATCATCGGTCATGGCATGGTGGCCTTCCGCGACCCGAACGGCATTCGTCCGCTGGTGTTGGGCAAACGTGACGTAGGCGATGGCCGCACCGAGTATATGGTGGCCTCGGAAAGCGTGGCGCTTGACACCCTTGGCTTTGAATTCCTGCGCGATGTGGCGCCGGGCGAAGCGGTTTATATTACCGAGAAGGGCCAGCTGTTTACCCGTCAGTGCGCCGATAACCCGGTCAGCAACCCGTGCCTGTTCGAGTACGTCTATTTTGCCCGTCCGGACTCGTTTATCGACAAAATTTCCGTCTACAGCGCCCGCGTTAATATGGGAACCAAGCTGGGCGAGAAGATTGCCCGCGAGTGGGAAGATCTGGATATTGACGTCGTTATCCCGATCCCGGAGACCTCCTGCGATATCGCGCTGGAGATCGCCCGCATCCTCGACAAGCCTTATCGACAGGGCTTCGTGAAGAACCGCTACGTCGGCCGCACATTTATCATGCCGGGCCAGCAGCTGCGTCGTAAGTCTGTGCGCCGCAAGCTCAACGCCAACCGTGCGGAGTTCCGCGATAAGAACGTGCTGCTGGTGGACGATTCCATCGTTCGCGGCACCACCTCGGAGCAGATCATCGAGATGGCGCGCGAAGCAGGGGCGAAAAAAGTGTATCTGGCCTCAGCCGCGCCGGAAATTCGTTTCCCGAACGTGTACGGTATCGATATGCCGACCGCCAACGAACTTATCGCTCATGGCCGCGAAGTGGATGAGATCCGCCAGATCATCGGCGCCGATGGCCTGATTTTCCAGGATCTCAACGATCTGATCGAGGCGGTGCGCGCGGAAAATCCGGATATTCAGCAGTTTGAATGTTCTGTGTTCAACGGCGTGTACGTCACCCGGGATGTCGACCAGCAGTACCTCGACTACCTCGATTCCCTGCGTAACGATGATGCCAAAGCGGTTCAGCTGCAGAACGAAGTCGAAAACCTCGAGATGCACAACGAGGGTTAAGCCGTTCACGCGTCGCGGGCCTGCCGTTCCTGATGGACGGCGGGCCTTTTTTTCGCCCGGCAACGGTGCGTCAATGGTTGCGCCAACGGCTATAATCCGGCAAAGTCTGCGGCATGACGCGCAAGGGGTAACAGAACGTGAAACGACTGATTATTGGCATTTCCGGCGCCAGCGGCGCCATCTATGGCGTGCGGATGCTGCAGGTGCTGCGGGATGTGCCGGATATTGAAACCCATCTGATCCTCAGTCAGGCGGCGCGCCAGACGCTGGCGATGGAGACCGACTTTACCGTGCGTGAAGTGCAGGCGCTGGCTGATGTGGTGCATGATGCCCGCGACATCGCCGCCAGTATCTCCTCCGGCTCGTTTAAAACCGCCGGGATGGTGATTTTACCCTGCTCAATGAAAACGCTCTCGGGTATTGTCCATAGCTACACGGATGGTCTGCTGACGCGGGCGGCGGATGTGGTGCTGAAGGAGCGTCGTCCGCTGGTGCTCTGCGTGCGGGAGACTCCGTTCCATCTTGGCCATCTGCGACTGCTGGTGCAGGCTGCGGAGCTGGGGGCGGTGATTATGCCGCCGGTGCCGGCCTTCTACCATCGGCCGCAAAGCCTGGATGATGTTATCAACCAGACCGTCAACCGGGTACTCGATCAGTTCGACATTAGCCTGGAACAAGACTTATTTACGCGCTGGCAAGGGTCACAGGATTGCACCAAATAGGTGCGTGAAATGTACGCTTGCGCTGCGCTGGTGCAAATTTGTCGTCCCGATCAAATCCTCGACATTTATTTCGTCTTTTTGCGCTCAGGCGCTGCGGTTTCGCCAGTAATGCTGGTATCTTCCCTTTTAAGACAATCCTGCAACTTTATTTTAACAAATTTAACCCTGTTCCCGGCACGCACCGGGAAGATGGCACAAAAACTGCAGGATTGATCGGCAATCACCATAACAAGCAACGCACCACATCACGACACTTAAGGGTACTGTATGAAGAAGACGATTCTGGCTCTCTCTTTACTCGTGGGAATGAGCAGCACGGCCAGTGTGTTTGCTGCTCTGCCGCAGAGCATTCGCATTGGCACTGACGCGACCTATGCGCCCTTTTCGTCGAAAGACGCGAAAGGGGACTTTGTTGGCTTTGATATCGATTTAGGCAATGAACTGTGCTCCCGTATTAAGGTGAAATGTACCTGGGTCGGCAGTGATTTTGACTCCCTGATCCCCTCCCTCAAGGCGAAGAAAATTGACGCCATCATCTCCTCGCTCTCCATCACCGAGAAGCGCCAGCAAGAGATCGCCTTCTCTGACAAGCTTTATGCCGCCGACTCCCGGCTGATCGCGGCCAAAGGCTCGCCGATCCAGCCGACGCTGGAGGCGCTGAAAGGTAAGCACGTCGGCGTGCTGCAGGGCTCCACGCAGGAAGCCTATGCTAACGATCGCTGGCGCAGCCAGGGCGTTGACGTGGTGGCATATCAGAACCAGGACCTGATCTATTCCGACCTCTCCGCTGGTCGTCTGGATGCGGCGCTGCAGGATGAAGTCGCCGCCAGCGAAGGCTTCCTGAAGCAGCCTGCCGGGAAAGATTTCGCCTTTGCCGGCCCGTCCGTTAAAGACAAAAAGTACTTTGGCGACGGCACCGGTATCGGCCTGCGTAAGGACGACGCCGAGCTGAAAGCCGCGTTTGATAAAGCGCTGGGCGAGATGCGCAAAGACGGCACCTACGACAAAATGGCGAAGAAATACTTCGATTTTAACGTCTACGGCGACTAAGACTGCCGCAGGCCCGCGCTATCGGGTGGGCCTGCCGCCATGCTCGTGTAAAAGCCCTGAAAAGGTGCATCGCCAGACGCTGTGGATCATTTTAGTGCAAAGGCAGGCGCTTTTGCGGCTAAAAAATGCATAGTTAAGCGTTTGTGATGCAAAAAAATGGCCTTTCTGGTGCATAAATCTTTGCCCTCAAGGGGCGAATAATGGCACGATAACTGGTGTTAATAGTTCTAATAAACCCGTTAGAATGACAGTCTGTCGAGGATAGTTATGAAAAAACTGGCGTTGTCTCTCTCTTTAGCGCTGGCCCTTTCCAGCGTTTCCACGGTCTTTGCCGCTATTCCGCAAAAAATTCGTATCGGTACCGATCCGACTTATGCTCCCTTCGAATCGAAGAATGCGCAGGGGGAATTGGTGGGTTTTGATATCGATCTGGCAAAAGAGCTGTGTAAGCGTATTAATACCCAATGTACCTTTGTGGAAAACCCGCTGGATGCGCTGATCCCCTCTTTAAAAGCGAAGAAAATCGACGCGATTATGTCTTCGCTGTCGATTACCGAAAAGCGTCAGCAGGAAATCGCTTTCACCGACAAACTGTATGCGGCTGATTCGCGTCTGGTGGTGAAAAAGGGCAGCCCGGTAACGCCGGATCTTGCCACCCTGAAGGGTAAGCGCGTGGGCGTGCTGCAGGGTACGACGCAGGAAACTTATGGTAATGAGCACTGGGCGCCGAAAGGTATCGAAATTGTCTCCTATCAGGGGCAGGACAATATCTATTCCGACCTGACCGCCGGCCGTATTGACGCCGCTTTCCAGGATGAGGTCGCGGCCAGCGAAGGGTTCCTGAAACAGCCTATCGGTAAAGATTATCAGTTTGGCGGTCCGTCGATTAAGGACGAAAAGCTGTTCGGCGTCGGCACCGGTATGGGGCTGCGTAAGGAAGACAACGAACTGCGCGAAGCGCTGAATAAAGCGTTTGCAGAGATGCGTAAGGACGGCACCTACGACAAGCTGGCGAAAAAATATTTCGATTTTAACGTATACGGCGAATAATTCTCACGCCTCACCATTGCGCGTCCGATTCACGCGCAATGGTGGATGACAGACAGGGTAGGCAGCATGCTGTATGGGTTTTCACAGGTTATTTTGCAGGGTGCGCTTGTCACCCTGGAGCTTGCGCTCAGCTCGGTCGTTCTCGCCGTCCTGATTGGGCTGGCGGGCGCTGGCGCAAAGCTATCGAGCAATCGTCCTCTGGCGCTGGTATTTGAAGGCTATACCACACTGATCCGCGGCGTCCCCGACCTGGTGCTGATGCTGTTGATTTTCTACGGCCTGCAGATTGCGCTTAACAGCGTTACCGACGCGCTGGGCATGGCGCAGTTTGATATTGACCCGATGATCGCCGGGATTATTACCCTTGGCTTTATCTATGGCGCCTATTTTACGGAAACCTTCCGCGGCGCCTACCTGGCGGTGCCGAAGGGGCATATCGAAGCGGCCACCGCCTTTGGCTTCAGCGGCGGGCAGACGTTCCGGCGCATCCTGTTCCCGGCGATGATGCGCTACGCGCTGCCGGGGATCGGCAACAACTGGCAGGTTATCCTCAAGGCGACGGCGCTGGTCTCGCTGCTGGGGCTGGAGGATGTGGTCAAAGCCACGCAGCTGGCGGGCAAAAGCACCTGGCAGCCGTTCTACTTCGCCATCGTCTGCGGCCTGATTTATCTGGTATTTACCACCCTTTCTAATGGCGTACTGCTGCTGCTCGAACGCCGCTATACCGTTGGCGTCAAGAGGGCTGACCTGTGATTGAAATTATTCAGGAATATTGGAAATCCCTGCTGTGGACCGACGGCTATCGCTTTACCGGCGTGGCGATTACCTTATGGTTGCTGATCTCTTCGGTGGTCATGGGGGGCATCCTGGCGGTCTTTCTGGCAATCGGCCGCGTTTCGAGCAATAAGTTCATCCAGTTTCCCATCTGGCTGTTTACTTACATATTTCGCGGCACGCCGCTGTATGTGCAGCTGTTGGTCTTTTACTCCGGTATGTACACCCTGGAAATCGTCAAAGGCACTGAACTGCTGAACGCCTTTTTCCGCAGCGGGCTAAACTGTACGGTGCTGGCGCTGACCCTGAACACCTGCGCTTATACCACCGAAATTTTCGCCGGCGCGATCCGCTCGGTACCGGCGGGCGAAATTGAAGCGGCGCGGGCCTACGGCTTCTCTTCGGTCAAACTGTACCGCTGCATCATCCTGCCTTCCGCGCTGCGGATTGCGCTGCCGGCCTACAGTAACGAAGTGATCCTGATGCTGCACTCGACGGCGCTGGCGTTTACCGCTACGGTGCCGGATCTGCTGAAAATCGCCCGCGATATCAACTCGGCCACCTATCAGCCGTTCACCGCCTTTGGCATCGCCGCAGTGCTCTATTTAATTATCTCGTATGTGCTGATTAGCTTGTTCCGCAAAGCGGAAAAGCGTTGGTTGCAGCATATCAAACCTTCTTCGACGCATTGAGAACGCCATGTCCGACAATAAATTAAACGTTATCGATCTGCATAAACGCTATGGGGAACACGAGGTGCTGAAGGGCGTCTCGCTGCAGGCGAAAGCCGGGGACGTTATCAGTATCATCGGTTCATCGGGTTCCGGGAAAAGTACCTTTTTACGCTGTATTAACTTCCTTGAAAAACCGAGCGAAGGCACGATCGTCGTCAGCGGCCAGAATATTGGCCTGGTACGGGATAAAGACGGTCAGCTGAAGGTGGCCGACAAGAACCAGCTGCGCCTGCTGCGCACCCGGTTGACCATGGTGTTTCAGCATTTCAATCTGTGGAGCCATATGACGGTGCTGGAGAACGTCATGGAGGCGCCGATTCAGGTGCTGGGCTTAAGCAAACAGGAAGCGCGCGAACGGGCGGTAAAATACCTGGCCAAGGTCGGGATAGACGAACGTCAGCAGGCGAAATACCCGGTGCATCTTTCCGGCGGCCAGCAGCAGCGTGTCTCTATTGCCCGCGCGCTGGCGATGGAGCCGGAAGTGCTGCTGTTCGATGAGCCGACCTCCGCGCTGGATCCGGAGCTGGTGGGCGAAGTGTTACGCATCATGCAGCAGTTGGCGGAAGAGGGGAAAACCATGGTGGTGGTGACCCACGAAATGGGCTTTGCCCGCCACGTCTCTTCACATGTCATTTTCCTGCATCAGGGAAAAATCGAAGAGGAAGGGCATCCGGACGCGCTGTTCGGCGCGCCGAAAAGCCCGCGCCTGCAGCAGTTTCTGAAAGGTTCGTTGAAATAAACGGCTTACCCGGCGTCTGCGGGCGCCGGGTGGGATTCACGCTCCAGCCGGTAAATCCAGTCATCGTAATCGACGCCGTTCAGATGATAGGCTTTCTCCAGCACCTGCGTGCGCACAAAGCCTTGCTTCTCCAGCAGGCGCGATGATCCACGATTCTCTCCCAACACCCAGGCATTGATGGCCTGTACCCCCAGCGTGCTGAAACCATAATCGCAGATCGCCCGCAGCGCTTCGCTGGCATAGCCTTTTCCCTGAGCCTCGGGCAGCAGCGCATAGCCGACGTCGGCCTCGTGCGGATTTTTAGGGCTGATGCGAAGCCCAATATCGCCCAGCGCATCGCCGCGCTTATTACGCAGAACATACACGCCGGGATCGGCGCAGCGACTGGCGAACACGCTGCGCAACGTCTCCTCGCTTAACACTTCGCCCATAAAACGCATCACCTGCGGATCCTGGCGCAGGCGCAGAAAAAAGGGCCAGTCATCGGTAACAAAGCGGGTAAGCGAAAGGCGAGGCGTGGTGATGGTCGTCATAAAGCAGTCAATTCGAAGAAGGAAAGGCCTACCTTAGCACTTTGCTTCGCCAGGTAACACCGGCGAACCGGCCGACTGGCGATGAACTCAGGCGCTTCAGGGCGCTGGCTGTCCGGGATATGGCGATGCTGCAGCGCCAGGCTGAGGCCATCCAGGCGTGGAGCATGAGCCAGCAGAATGGAATCAGGGGAGCCAATGCTCCCCTGTGTCAGCCATTAACTCAGCACATCCTTTAGCGCTTCGTCGAGATCGTACCAGCGGAAGGCGAAGCCGGCGGCTTCCAGTCGCTTAGGCAGCGCGCGCTGGCCGCCGAGCACCAGCACAGCGGATTCGCCCATCAGCAGGCGGATGGCGGCGGCGGGAACGCGGAAAATCGCCGGTCGATTGAGCGCATGACCCAGCGCGTGCGCGAACTGCTCGTTATGCACGGGATAGGGCGAAACCATATTGAATGGGCCGCGCAGATCGTTATCCAGCAGCCACAGAATGCCGTTAACCATATCGTCGATATGGATCCAGGCCAGGTACTGTCTGCCGCTGCCGATAGGCCCACCGAGGCCGAGCTTAAAGGCCGGGGTCATTTTGCCAAGAATACCGCCCCGCGGCGCCAGTACCACGCCGGTGCGCAGCAGACAGACGCGGGTGCGCTCGCTTTGCGCTTCGCAGGCAATTTGCTCCCAGCGGGCGCAGAGCTTATGGGTAAACTCATTGTGCGGCGGCTCTTCTTCTGTCACCACCACTTCGCCGAGGTCGCCGTAATAGCCGGTGGCTGACCCGCTGATCAGCACGGAGGGAGGAGTATCGCTGGCGTGGAACAAGCCCACCAGCCGCTGAGTGAGATCCCAGCGACTATGGCATAAGCGCTGTTTCTGCTCGGCGGTCCAGCGTTTATCGGCGATGGGCTCGCCCGCCAGATTGATGACGGCATCAATGTCATTGAGGTGGTGATGGCCCTCGAAATCGCGCCACAGCGTGACGCGCGGATCGAGACGGGCGCGGGCGGTATCCGGATGTCGGGTGGAGACCGTGACGCTATGCCCAAGCTCCAGCAGTCTGGGTATCAGATGTCGGCCAATCAGGCCGGTACCACCAGTAAGCAGGATCTTCATACCACCTCCCTGACATGGTTAGCGCCGCCAGCTCATGGTCATGGATACCGAGTCGGCATAGCGCAGCGCGTGAAGTTTATCGATCTCCACTTCAGCATATGTGACCCAGTGATGTTCGCATGCGATATTCAGCACATCCTGAGTTAATTTTTCCAGCAGCGAGAAACGACCATTCTCAAGATGGCTAATGATGCGTTTGGTAATGGTGCGGTAGTTCAACGCATCATTAATGTCCTCGCTGTCGCGCGCTTTATCGGCAGGGTAGTGAATGGCCACATTCACTACCACATCCTGGCGGTTGGCGATCTCTTCCTCTTTAATACCAATAAAAGTACGCAGGCGCAGGTTCTTAATACGAATAATGGCGTCTGGTTGAGACATTGCAGGCTTCCTCCGTGGTTTAAGTCCTGCAATCATACAACAAAGCGCGACGGGCGAGCAGGGGGTTAATAAGGCTGAATTTTTAGCATCGCTTCCACCGTCGCCGGCCGCAGCTTAATGCGCTCATACCAGTTATGCACCGCCGGATAGTTCGCCAGATCGATCCGCTGGCGGACATGGCAGTTCACCCAGGGCCAGGCGGCGATGTCGGCGATGCTGTAGTGGTCCCCGCCCAGCCACGGGCTGGATCCCAGGCGGTGATTCAGTACCCCATAGAGTCGCTGGGTTTCCACCTGAAAACGCTCAATCGCGTAGGGCACGGTTTGCGGCGCTGAGTGGGAAAAATGCTGATTTTGCCCCAGCATCGGCCCCAGGCCGCCGACCTGCCAGAACAACCACTGCAGGGTGGTATAGCGCGCCCGCAGCTCCCCGCTCAGCAGCTTGCCGCTTTTTTCCGCCAGATAGAGCAGGATGGCGCCGGACTCGAAGACGCTCAACGGCGCGCCGCCGTCGGCAGGCATGTGGTCGACGATAGCTGGAATTTTGTTATTCGGCGAAATCGCCATAAACTGCGGATGAAACTGCTCCCCTTTGCCAATATCGACCCGAATTAGCCGATAGGCCAGCTGCGCCTCTTCGAGAAACAGGGTGATTTTGTGGCCGTTTGGGGTGGGTGCATAGTAGAGATCGATCATAATATTTCCCGCCGTCGTGGGTCGCAAACTGATCGAGTATAGGTGAAGCTGCGCGACCCGGGAAAAAATCCGCGAGCGGGGCGCCAGCCACGCAGCGGACGAGCAGTGACATCGCCGGTAAGACAGGCTATGTTGGTTTATTGCCCTGTCTACCAACCCTGAGGAAGTTATGAGCCAGCCTGTGATTACCCTGTGGTCCGATGCCGATTTTTTCTCACCGCACGTGATGTCTGTTTATGTCGCGCTGCAGGAAAAGAGCCTGCCTTTTAGCCTTAAAACCATCGACCTGGGCAGCGGCGAACATCTGCAGGCCGGCTGGACGGGCTATACTGCCACCCGTCGCGTACCGCTGCTGGAGGTTGACGATTTCGCGCTGAGCGAGTCTTCGGCGATTACCGAATATCTGGATGAGCGTTTCGCGCCGCCTGAGTGGGAGCGCCTTTATCCACACGATCTGCAAAAGCGGGCCCGCGCCCGGCAGATCCAGGCCTGGCTACGCAGCGATCTGGTGCCCATTCGTGAAGAGCGATCCACCGCCGTGGTGTTTGGCGGGGTGAAAATGCCGGCGCTCAGCGAGGCAGGCAAGCGGTCGGCGGAAAAACTGTTTGCCACCGCTACCACGCTGCTGGCCCACGGCGGGCAAAATTTATTCGGCGAATGGTCTATTGCCGATGCCGACCTGGCGCTGATGCTCAATCGTCTGGTTCTTAATGGCGATGAGGTGCCGGAGGCGCTGGCGGATTATGCGACTTTCCAGTGGCAGCGGGCCTCAATCCAGCGTTACGCGGCGCTTTCCGCCAAACGCGGAGGCTGATAACCCGCCGCGCTTCCGCTATCATAGAGGCATCGTAACCAGTGGAGATGGAACCTATGAAGCTGATGTTTGCCTCCGATATTCATGGTTCGCTACCTGCGACGGAACGCGTGCTTGAGCGGTTCGCGCAAAGTGGCGCCAGGTGGCTGATCATCCTCGGCGATGTGCTTAATCACGGGCCACGCAACGCGCTGCCGGAAGGCTATGCGCCGGCGGAGGTGGCCGAGCGGCTGAACAGCGTGGCGGAGCGCATCATTGCGGTTCGCGGTAACTGCGACAGCGAAGTGGATCAAATGCTGCTTCGTTTTCCCATGACCGCGCCCTGGCAGCAGGTGCTTGGCGAAGGCTACCGCTTGTTTCTGACCCACGGTCATCTTTATAGCCCGGACAATTTGCCACCACTTGCCGCTGGCGATGTCCTGGCGTATGGCCATACTCATATTCCGGTTGCTGAAAAACGCGGGGCGTTCTCTCTGTTTAATCCAGGCTCAGTGAGTATCCCAAAAGGGGGATATTCCGCCAGCTATGGGCTACTGGATGAGGGGCGTCTGCAGGTTTTAGCACTCAATGATAATCAGGTTATTGCAGAGGTCGCAATTTACCCGTAATTTAGCCCTCAATCATAAAGACGCGCCGCAAGAGCGCTTTTAAAGTAAGGTTTCCTGATGGCGGAACAGAATCATTTGGCAAGCACAGAATGGGTCGATATTGTTAATGAAAACAATGAGGTGATAGCACAGTCCAGCCGCGAGCAGATGCGCGCGCAGTGCCTGCGCCACCGGGCGACCTATATCGTCGTTCACGACGGAATGGGGAAAATTCTGGTGCAGCGACGCACCGAGACAAAAGACTTTCATCCGGGCATGCTGGATGCCACCGCCGGCGGCGTCGTGCAGGCTGATGAGCAGCTGCTGGAGTCGGCCCGTCGCGAGGCAGAAGAGGAGTTAGGCATCGCCGGGGTGCCGTTTGCCGATCACGGCCAGTTCTACTACGAAGATAAATTCTGCCGCGTCTGGGGAAGCCTGTTCAGCTGCGTCTCCCACGGGCCGTTTGCCCTGCAGGAAGAGGAGGTGAGCGAGGTGTGCTGGTTAACGCCGGAAGAGATCACCGCCCGCTGCGATGAGTTCACGCCCGACTCGCTGAAAGCGCTGGCGCTGTGGATGACCCGTAACGCCGGCAACGAGTATGATGACGCGGAAGAGAGCGAGCGCGAATAAACGCGCTAACGCGTGGCAGCAACTGCTGTTCGCCTCCTGACAAATAAAGGCAGCCATCTGGCTGCCTTTTGCTTTCTCTCAGCGGGCGATTACTTCTGCTGCTGAGCTGACTGGATCGCGGTCAGTGCGATGGTGTAGACGATATCGTCAACCAGCGCGCCACGAGACAGATCGTTGACCGGCTTGCGCATACCCTGCAGCATCGGCCCGATGGAGATCAGGTCGGCAGAGCGCTGTACCGCTTTGTAAGTGGTGTTACCGGTGTTCAGATCCGGGAAGATGAACACGGTCGCGCGGCCAGCTACCGGCGAGTTCGGCGCTTTGGATTTCGCGACGTCAGCCATCACCGCGGCGTCATACTGCAGCGGGCCGTCGATCATCAGGTCAGGACGTTTTTCCTGCGCCAGACGGGTCGCTTCGCGGACTTTTTCTACATCGCTACCCGCGCCGGAAGTACCGGTGGAGTAGGAGAGCATCGCCACGCGCGGTTCGATGCCGAAGGCAATCGCGGAGTCAGCGGACTGAATCGCGATTTCCGCCAGCTGCTCTGCGGTCGGATCCGGGTTGATCGCGCAGTCGCCGTAAACATAAACTTGTTCCGGCAGCAGCATGAAGAACACGGAAGAGACCAGCGAGCTGCCCGGTGCGGTTTTGATCAGCTGCAGCGGCGGACGAATGGTGTTGGCGGTGGTGTGTACCGCGCCGGACACCAGGCCATCGACTTCGTCTTGTTCCAGCATCAGGGTGCCGAGAACCACGTTATCTTCCAGCTGCTCGCGGGCGACGGCTTCGGTCATGCCCTTGTTCTTACGCAGTTCGACCAGGCGAGCCACGTAGCTTTCGCGCACCACTTCCGGGTCGACGATTTCGATACCGGCGCCCAGCTCAACGCCCTGCGCTGCTGCAACGCGGTTAATCTCATCCGGGTTGCCCAGCAGCACACAGGTGGCGATCCCGCGTTCGGCGCAGATGGCTGCAGCTTTCACGGTACGCGGCTCGTCGCCTTCCGGCAGAACGACGCGTTTGCCGGCTTTGCGCGCCAGCTCGGTCAGCTGGTAGCGGAAGGCTGGCGGAGAGAGACGACGGCTGCGCTCGGAGGTCGCGGTCAGCGATTCGATCCAGTCGGCGTTGATGTAGTTGGCAACGTATTCCTGAACTTTCTCAATGCGCTCGTGATCGTCAACCGGTACTTCGAGGTTGAAGCTCTGCAGGCTCAGGGAGGTCTGCCAGGTGTTGGTGTTGACCATAAACACCGGCAGGCCGGTGGCGAAGGCGCGTTCGCACAGCTTGCTGATGCGCGCGTCCATTTCATAGCCGCCGGTCAGCAGGATGGCGCCGATTTCCACGCCGTTCATCGCTGCCAGGCAGGCGGCAACCAGCACGTCAGGACGATCTGCGGAAGTAACCAGCAGCGAACCTGCGCGGAAGTGCTCCAGCATGTGCGGGATGCTGCGCGCGCAGAAGGTCACGGATTTCACGCGGCGGGTGTTGATATCGCCTTCGTTGATGATGGTCGCATTCAGGTGATGGGCCATGTCGATCGCGCGGGTGGCGATCAGATCGAAGCTCCACGGTACGGCGCCCAGCACCGGCAGCGCGCTGCCTTTTTGCAGCTGAGCCGGGTCGATCTTCACGACTTTCGCTTTGGATGAGTCGTCGAAAATTTCCGACAGGTCAGGACGGGTACGGCCCTGCTCGTCGACCGGCGCGTTCAGTTTGTTGATGATAACGCCGGTGATGCTGGTGTTTTTCGCGCCGCCAAAGCTGTTGCGGGTCAGTTCAATACGCTCGTTCAGCTGTTCTGGCGTATCGGTGCCTTGCGACATGACGAAGACGATTTCCGCGTTCAGGGTTTTGGCGATTTCAAAGTTCAGCGCCTGGGCGAACTGATGCTTACGGGTCGGCACCAGGCCTTCCACCAGCACCACTTCCGCGTCCTGGGTGTTCGCGTGATAGTTAGCGATGATCTCTTCCATCAGCACATCTTTCTGATTGCTGGAGAGCAGAGATTCAACGTGGTTCATCTTCAGCGGTTCAGCAGCGGTGGTGGTGGAGGAGCTGGCGCGAACGATGGTGGTGGTCTGGTCCGGGGCATCGCCGCCGGAGCGCGGCTGGGCGATAGGTTTAAAGACGCTCAGACGAACGCCTTTGCGTTCCATAGCGCGGATCACACCGAGGCTGACGCTGGTCAGACCTACGCTGGTACCGGTAGGAATTAACATGATAGTACGGGACACGGTATATCCTCTTTCGTTACCGCCAGTATCAGGCGGGATACAAAACAGCACCACCAGCGACCCGTCATACTCCACGTTGCACGTGCGTTGGCTCTACTTGCTCACCCCGGTCGCGTATGCGCCGGGGATCTGCTGTGTCGCCGCCTTCCTGCAGCGCGAAGTATTGCGGGTCAGGGCTGGCGGTGTGGAATTATGCGGTCAGACGGCTGGCGTCTTGCGCGATGACCAGCTCTTCGTTGGTCGGGATAACCACGGCAGGACGGGTGCCTTCTTTGTTGATGAAGCCAGACTTGCCGAAGCGGGCAGCCAGGTTACGCTCATGGTCAACTTCGAAGCCCAGTACGCCCAGTTTGCCCAGCGACAGCTCACGCACCATCGCGGCGTTTTCACCGATGCCACCGGTGAAGACCACGGCGTCGAGACGGCCGTCCATCAGCGCGGTGTAGGAGCCGATGTATTTCGCCAGGCGGTGGCAGTAGACGTCCATCGCGCGTTTAGCGTCGGCTTTTTCCTGGTAGTTGTCTTCCACGTAGCGGCAGTCGCTGGTGACTTCGGTCAGGCCCAGCAGGCCGGACTCTTTGGTCAGCATTTTGTTGATGGCGTCAACGCTCATGCCCAGGGTGTCGTGCAGATGGAAGATGATTGCCGGATCGATATCGCCGGAGCGGGTACCCATCACCAGGCCTTCCAGCGGGGTCAGACCCATGGAGGTGTCAACGCATTTGCCGTTACGAATAGCGGAAACCGAACCACCGTTGCCAAGGTGGCAGGTGATGATGTTCAGCTCTTCAACCGGCTTGTTCAGGATCTTAGCGGCTTCCTGAGTCACGTAGAAGTGGCTGGTGCCGTGTGCGCCGTAACGACGAACGCCGTGCTCTTTGTACAGGCTGTACGGCAGGGCGTAGAGATAGGATTCTTCCGGCATGGTCTGGTGGAACGCCGTATCGAATACTGCCACGTTTTTGTCTTTCAGGTGCGGGAAGGATTTCAGCGCTTCAGCGATGCCGATCAGATGTGCCGGGTTGTGCAGCGGTGCGAAGGACGCCGCGTCTTTAATGCCCTGAATCACGGACTCGTCGATGACGACGGAGCTGGTGTATTTTTCACCGCCGTGGACGATACGGTGGCCAATTGCGGTCAGCTGAGCAGACAGTTCTGGTTTTTGTGCCAGAATAGTGTTAACGATAAAGTTCAGTGCTTCGCTGTGCGCGGCGCCCGCGCCTAATTCGGCTTCTTGTTTGCCGCCGTCAATTTTCCATTTGATACGGGCTTCTGGCAGGTGGAAGCATTCCGCTAAACCGGACAGGTATTCGTCGCCGTTAACGGCGTCAAGGATAGCAAATTTCAGAGAGGAGCTACCGCAGTTCAGAACCAGTACTAACTTACTCGACATGGAAGTACCTTTTTATGATACGTGGCTAAAAAAACGTCAGTGTGTCATTAGCGTAGCGCAGGATGACCTCGACATTTATGATTAACATCATGCCTTGTTCTGTTTTCAGGCACGATGAGATAAGTACATTTGATTTTATGCCATTTTGCATAATTTTCAGCCAATGGCAGAATATGCGATAATTTGACTAGCCTGGCAAAAGAGTCTATCCGCCCTTTCAGGCGGGCACAGGATACCTGATTGCGGCATCCTTTGCCAAAATCTTTTGAACGATGTCATGCATAGTTGGTGTTTTGCACGAATTTTTTAAGTTTTATATGTAAAGTTGAGGTAAAGCCATGTCGACCCCTGAGAAACGCCCCGTTAGCTTCTTTAGCTTGTTCAACCGCGGGCAGCACTACGCGAAGACCTGGCCTCTCGACAAGCGCCTCGCGCCGGTATTTATTGAAAACCGCATCATTCGTGCCACCCGCTACGCCATCCGCATCATGCCGCCGATCGCCATTTTCACCCTCTGCTGGCAGATAGCGCTGGGCGGCCAGCTGGGGCCCGCCGTGGCCACCGCGCTGTTTGCACTGAGCCTGCCGATGCAGGGGTTATGGTGGTTGGGTAAACGTTCAGTGACGCCGCTGCCGCCTTCCATTCTTAACTGGTTCTACGAAGTACGCGGCAAACTGCAGGAGGCGGGGCAGGCGCTGGCGCCTGTCGAAGGCAAGCCCGATTATCAGGCGTTGGCTGACACGCTTAAGCGCGCCTTCAAACAACTCGATAAAACTTTCCTTGATGATTTGTAATTCACTACGGAAAACGCATATAAAAGAAGGCGCATGATTTATGCGCCTTCTTTATTTCACGCCCTACCGTGCTACAGGAGTCACAACATGGAAATGACCAATGCGCAGCGTCTGATTTTATCCAATCAGTACAAGATGATGACGATGCTCGACCCGGACAATGCGGAGCGCTACCGTCGTCTGCAAACCATCATTGAGCGTGGGTATGGGCTGCAGATGCGTGAACTGGACCGCGAGTTCGGCCAGCTGACGGAAGAAACCTGCCGTACCGTAATCGACATCATGGAGATGTACCACGCGCTACACGTCTCCTGGACCAACCTGAAAGATGCGGCGGGTATCGACGAGCGTCGGGTCACCTTCCTCGGATTTGATGCCGCCACCGAAGCGCGTTTTCTCGGCTACGTGCGCTTTATGGTCAACGTTGAAGGCCGTTACAGCCACTTTGACGCCGGCACCCATGGCTTTAACTCGCAGACCCCGATGTGGGAGAAATATCAGCGGATGCTGAGCGTCTGGCACGCCTGCCCACGCCAGTATCATCTGAGCAGTAACGAAATTAACCAAATCATCAATGCCTGAGGGAGGTGCCCGTGCAGTGTAAAGGTTTCCTGTTCGATTTAGACGGGACGCTGGTGGATTCCTTGCCGGTGGTGGAGCGTTCATGGTGCAAATGGGGGGATCGTTTCGCCATTGACCATGATGAAATTCTCAGTTTTATTCACGGCAAGCAGGCCATTACCTCCATTCGCCATTTTATGCCGGGTCGCAGCGAGGAGGATATCCAGGCCGAATTCCGTTATCTCGAGCAGATGGAAGCCACTGATATCGAAGGCATCGTCGCTCTACCGGGGGCGTTAGCCCTGCTGAATACGCTCAATGAGGCCGGGATCCCGTGGGCGATTGTCACCTCCGGCTCGATTCCGGTTGCCCATGCGCGTCACCGCGCGGCGGGCCTGCCGATGCCGGAGGTGTTTGTCACCGCTGAGCAGGTGAAGCATGGCAAGCCGGCGCCGGACGCCTATCTGCTGGGCGCCGAGCGGCTGGGTCTGCCTGCCGGGGAGTGCGCGGTGGTGGAAGACGCGCCGGCGGGGCTCCTCTCCGGACTGGCGGCCGGCTGTCGCACTATCGCGGTCAACGTGCCCGCCGATGCCCCCCGTCGGGATGAAGCCGACCTCGTGCTGAGCAGCCTGGAAGATCTGGTGGTTGAACGCCAGACTGACGGCGTGGTAAATGTGCGTCTTAAAGCGTAAACCCATGATTTCGCCCCGCGTCGTCGGGGCTTTTTTATGCCACTATGTCGACTCCCACTTGTGACAAGGAAACGTTGTGAACGGTGAATTGATTTGGGTTTTATCCCTCCTGGCCATCGCGGTTGTGCTGTTTGCTACCGGTAAGGTGCGCATGGATGCTATCGCCCTGATGGTCATTGTCGCCTTTGTCCTCAGCGGCACGCTGACGCTGACTGAAGCTTTTTCCGGGTTCAGCGATCCTAACGTGATCCTGATTGCCGCCCTGTTTATTATCGGCGACGGCCTGGTGCGTACCGGGGTGGCCACCAAGATGGGCGCCTGGCTGGTTAGCGTGGCAGGCAACAGCGAAACCAAAATGCTGATCTACCTGATGCTCACCGTCGCCGGGTTGGGCGCGTTTATGAGCTCCACCGGCGTGGTCGCCATTTTCATTCCGGTGGTCCTTAGCGTCTCGGCGCGGATGAATACCTCACCCTCGCGGCTGATGATGCCGCTGAGCTTCGCCGGGCTTATCAGCGGGATGATGACCCTGGTGGCGACGCCGCCCAACCTGGTGGTCAACAGTGAACTGCTGCGCGAAGGACTGCACGGCTTCAGTTTTTTCAGCGTCACGCCGATTGGCCTGGTGGTGCTGATCCTGGGCATCGTCTATATGCTGGCGGTGCGCTTTATGCTGAAGACGGATAATGGCGATTCCGCGCGCGATGGGCGAAAAAGAAGTACCTTTCGCGATTTGATCCGCGAATATCACCTCACCGGCCGCGCCCGCCGGCTGGCGATCCGACCCGGTTCGCCGATGATCGGTCAGCGGCTGGATGATTTAAAGCTGCGTGAGCGCTACTGTGCCAACGTCATCGGCGTTGAGCGCTGGCGGCGGTTCCGTCGGGTGATTGTTAACGTTAATGGGGTCTCGGAATTTCGCGCCCGCGACGTCCTGCTGATCGATATGTCTGCCTCCGATGTCGACTTGCGCCAGTTCTGCGGCGAGCAAATGCTCGAGCCGATGGTGCTGCGCGGGGAGTATTTTGCCGATCAGGCGCTGGATGTGGGGATGGCGGAGGTGGCGCTGATCCCGGATTCAGAGATGATAGGCAAAACGGTGCGTGAGATAGCCTTCCGCACCCGGTTTGGTCTCAATATCGTCGGCATGAAGCGCGATGGCAAGGCGATGGATGGTTCCGTGGTCGATGAGCCGCTGCAGCTCGGCGATATTCTGCTGGTGGTCGGCAACTGGCGGCAAATTGCCCTGCTGGCGAAGCGCGGCCGGGATTTCGTGGTGCTCAATATGCCGGTTGAGGTCGATGACGCTTCGCCGGCCCACAGCCAGGCTCCGCACGCGATTTTCTGTCTGGTCCTGATGGTGGCCCTGATGCTGACGGATGAAATCCCCAACCCCATCGCCGCGATCATCGCCTGTCTGCTGATGGGCAAATTCCGCTGTATCAACGCCGAAAGCGCCTACAAGGCGATCCACTGGCCGAGCATCATTCTGATTGTCGGGATGATGCCGTTCGCCCTGGCGTTGCAGAAAACCGGTGGGGTGGATCTGGTGGTTAAGGGACTAATGGACGTCGCCGGAGGCGAGGGGCCTTATCTGATGCTCGGCTGCCTGTTTGTGATGTGCGCGGCGATAGGCCTGTTTATCTCTAACACGGCCACCGCGGTGCTGATGGCGCCTATTGCCCTGGCGGCGGCGAAGTCGATGGGTGTGTCGCCGTATCCCTTTGCCATGGTGGTGGCGATGGCGGCTTCGGCGGCGTTTATGACCCCGGTCTCTTCGCCGGTTAATACTCTGGTGCTTGGCCCGGGTAAGTACTCATTTAGCGATTTTGTCAAAATCGGCGTGCCCTTTACCGTGCTGGTGATGGTGGTCTGCGTTCTGCTGATCCCGGTGCTCTTCCCGTTTTAAGAGATGCAGGCCGGGTAGGGGGCGACCGCTGCCCGGCCTGAAAAATTACAGCGGCGAATCCTGGCTGATTTCATCCAGCGACAGCTGGAAGCTCGGGACAAACACCTGCATAAAGTAATCCATCTCCGCGCTGCGCCGCGACGCCAGCGTTTTTTCCAGACGGCCTTTGGCCAGCAGAAATTCGTTGTTGCCCGCCGACAGCTCTTCGAGGCATTTCAGGTAGGCGCAGAGGGCGTCAGCCTGTTTGACGATCGACTGCTCTTCCTCACTGTAATGATGCTCGTCAATCAGCGGTTCGAAAATATCGCGCAGCTCGTCAGGCACCATATCCACCAGCTTCTGCTGGGCGATTTTCTCAATCGCCTTATATTCCTGAGCAATCTGTGAATTAAAATATTTCACTGGGGTAGGGAGATCACCGGTTAAAACCTCGGAGGCGTCGTGGTACATCGCCAGCAGGGCGATACGCTCTGGGTTGACCTGGCCGCCAAATTTGCGGTTTTTAATCGCCGCCAGCGCGTGGGCGACCATCGCCACCTGCAGGCTGTGCTCGGAGACATTTTCGGTGCGCACGTTGCGCATCAGCGGCCAGCGGTTAATCAGTTTCAGACGGGAGAGGTGGGCAAAGAAATGACTCTGACTCATAGGGACCCTTAATCAGTGACAACATCGGGTTCCATTGTGCGCAGGGATCGCCGCCGGATGCAAATGCCGGCGGCAGCACGACTAAAGCTGATGGTAGCCGGAGAGAAAGCGGCCAAAGCGGGAGATCGCCATCTCCAGGTCGTCTTCGCGAGGCAGGGTCACAATACGCACGTGATCCGGCCACGGCCAGTTAAAGGCAGTACCCTGCACCAGCAGCACTTTCTCCTGCAGCAGGAAATCGAGCACCATTTTCTGGTCGTCGTGAATATTGAAGCGTTTGGCGTCAATTTTCGGGAACATGTACAGCGCGCCTTTTGGCTTCATGCAGGAGACGCCCGGAATATCGTTGATCAGCTCCCAGGCGCGGTTGCGTTGTTCATACAGACGCCCGCCGGGAATGATGAATTCGCTGATACTCTGGTAGCCGCCCAGCGCGGTCTGGATAGCATGCTGGGCCGGCACGTTGGCGCACAGACGCATCGAGGCCAGCATTTCCAGTCCTTCGATATAGCCTTTCGCGTGTTTTTTCGGGCCGTTCAGCACCATCCAGCCCTGACGGAAGCCGGCGACGCGGTAAGTTTTCGACAGTCCGTTGAAGGTCACCGTCAGCAGATCCGGCGCCAGAGCGGCAATCGAGTGATGCTGGGCTTCGTCGTAGAGGATCTTGTCGTAGATCTCATCGGCGAAAATAATCAGGTTGTGCTGGCGGGCGATCTCCACGATCTCCTGCAGCAGCTCTTTGGAGTAGACCGCGCCGGTGGGGTTGTTGGGGTTGATGATCACGATCCCGCGGGTGCGAGGCGTGATTTTGGCGCGGATATCGTCAAGATCCGGAAACCAGTCAGAGGATTCGTCACACAGATAGTGCACCGCTTTACCACTGGAAAGAGACACCGCCGCCGTCCACAGCGGGTAGTCCGGAGCGGGAACCAGCATCTCATCGCCACTGTTTAACAGCGCCTGCATCGCCTGCACAATCAGCTCGGACACGCCGTTGCCGATGTAAATATCTTCCACGGTGACATCGCGCATTCCCCGCGCCTGGTAATGCTGCATGATAGCTTTACGCGCCGAGTACAATCCTTTCGAATCGCAGTATCCCTGGGCGGTAGGCAGATTGCGGATGACGTCGACGAGGATCTCGTCAGGGGCCTCGAAGCCGAAGGGTGCCGGGTTGCCGATGTTCAGTTTCAGAACCTTATTGCCTTCTTCTTCAAGACGTTTCGCTTCTTTCAGAACCGGTCCGCGGATGTCATAACAGACGTTCTCTAACTTGCTGGATTTTTCGATGGGGGACATGAATCTTGACCTTTTAGCTGTTATCGCCACTCCCTGCCGTGGAAGTCAGCACGGAACAATGTACTCCGCCTCCCCGCTGTTTTGAAGGCTTTGCAGGAGAAGATTTTGCTAATGCAGGATTTTAAGCGTAATTGATTTATCTGTTGGTTGCTGGTTTTTCCTATTGTTTATGCCTTTTCATGGCATTTTTTCGGTCGTCTATGTTGATGTAGTGCCTTTTTTACCATCATTTATCTGGTTTGTTGGTTAGGTAAACGGGGCGCTGGAGAATGGGGGGCGGCTAGAAAACGCTATTCTTAATCTCATAGCGGTTGATTTGTAATTTTGATGTTAAATAATTTTAATAAAAAACTGCGCGTAAGCGCATTATTATTATTTTTGACAGGTAATAATCTGAGGTTTGTTAATTTATATAAAATGTTGAAAAAAATTTAAAATTATCTCAGTTAATCCTTATTAAGGCTTATAAAAAGGATGGGAATCGGTTAGAATATCGCCGTTAATATCAGTGGTAGTCGGCATGAATTATGGCTGAATTGATATTTAATATATTGTTATTACAGGATTTTATTGTTCGTCGTTCGCCAAAAAGAAGTCCGGCGAAAGAGAGGCTTTCTCACCACTACTGCGCGATTTTCCGGGGCGACGTAAGACGCCTGGCTGGCCGTGGTAATAAATAATAATGAGAAATACGAACAATATATTACTCCGGTGTTCTGCGCATTTGCTCAGACGAGTACTTTGGCATGTAATAACGTTCGTCCAGTTGTTTATCCGCCATCAGACGGTGAGCACGAGGCTCAGGGAATAGCCGGAAACCTGGCGTAAAGCATCAACAAGGCAGGTCAGCGTTAGCCACCTGTAAGTGAAGAAAGATGATTAATACAACACGTCCGATACTCAACCTCGATCTCGATCTGCTGCGCACCTTTGTAGCAGTCGCTGATTTGAACACCTTCGCCGCCGCCGCCGCCGCAGTGTGTCGTACCCAGTCCGCGGTCAGCCAGCAAATGCAACGCCTGGAGCAACTGGTTGGCAAGGAGCTTTTCGCTCGTCACGGACGCAATAAACTGCTGACCGAGCAGGGCATCCAGTTGCTGGGCTATGCCCGCAAAATCCTGCGCTTTAACGATGAAGCCTGCATGTCGCTGATGTATGGCAGCCTGCAGGGGGGACTGACCATCGGCGCGTCGGAAGAAACCGCTGATACTATCCTGCCGTTTCTTTTAAACCGCATCGGCTGCTTCTATCCCAGAATGACGCTGGAGATTAAAGTCCATCCCCATGCCGTCATCATGGCGATGCTGAGCGCGGGGGAGGTCGATCTGGCATTAACCACCCATCAGCTTCCCGGTTTTACCGCTTTCACGCTGAGAACGTCGCCTACCCTCTGGTACTGTGCAGCGGACTACGTGCTGGCGAAAGGGGAATCGATCCCCCTCATCTTGCTCGAAGAGCCTGGCCCGTTCCGTGAGGACATCATCGCCGCGCTGGAGGCTGCCCGCGTCTCCTGGCATCTGGCTCACGGCGCCTCGTCGCTCTCCGGGGTGAAAGCGGCGGTGAAAGCCGGGCTGGGGGTCACCGCGCGTCCGGTCGAAATGATGAGCCCGGATTTGCGCGTGGCCGGCATCAGCGATGGCCTGCCGGTCCTGCCGGATACCCGGTACGTCGTTAGCTGCAATCCGCAGACGGTGGGCGAACTACCGCAGGCGATTTTTCAGTCTCTGAGCCAGGAGAGCGATCCCTGGCGCGCCGGGCCGGCACTTACTCCGGAAGAGGGAGGAAGCACCTTCATTTTGTGAGGTTATTTTGCTAACAAAGATCACAAAAACTGGTAACAGAATGTAAGTGCCCAAAAAGAGCCTCAAGGGTGGGTTTCCCGTCTGGTGGCTCTTTTTTTTGCACTATTATTGATGTTTTGAATCTTTTTTTTATTTCTTTGCAAGAAAATCAGCATATTGGCGTGACCTGGCGCTCACCTTGCCGACTTTTCCCAGCACTTTCAACACTTCCTGCTAATGTTAAAAAACCGGATGGATTGTTGCCGATTTCCTGGGGTAATTAACAAAACCGTGTCGCAGATCAAGAAAATACCCCTCTTTGGGGGGAGGAATCGAGGCTAAATCCTGTCAAAATAGCAGGGATTTTTGATTTACGACGGAAACGGACACGATTCAACAACACTAAAACCGAACAGTATGCAAGGTTATTTCGCATAAAAGGGCATTTAATGTTAATGAAAAGATTCCAATGTAAATTAATGTTATGAAAACTTTTGTTAAAGTTGACAAAAGGTTAAAGAAAGGGGTAAAAAGCCACGGCATCTGGGCTTCTCACATCTTCCAGGGACGCTTTTTTGCACGGTTATTTTTTATTCCTCCCGTGAAACGCTGTGGCGTTCATCTGCCAGTAAGAGCAGAGGGTTTTGGCGCTACACTTTTTTGGTTAAGCAATGCGTATGTCAACATCCACTGAAGTCATCGCTCATCACTGGGCATTCGCTATATTTCTCATCATCGCTATCGGCCTGTGCTGCCTGATGCTCGTCGGCGGCTGGTACCTTGGCGGCCGCGCGCGCGCGCGTAGCAAAAACACGCCGTTTGAATCGGGGATCGACTCCGTTGGTTCGGCCCGCTTACGTCTTTCTGCGAAGTTTTATCTGGTTGCCATGTTCTTCGTTATCTTCGACGTGGAAGCCCTGTATCTCTACGCATGGTCGACCTCCATCCGCGAGAGCGGTTGGGTCGGCTTTGTGGAAGCCGCAATTTTCATTTTAGTGCTACTGGCTGGTCTGGTTTATCTCGTTCGCATCGGCGCACTGGACTGGACGCCTGCGCGTTCCCGTCGCACGCTGGTTAACCCGGAAACAGACAGTCCCACTAACCGTCATATGCAGTAAAAGCGAGGCAATAAGATGGATTATACGCTCACCCGCATAGATCCTAACGGTGAGAACGACCGTTACCCCCTGCAGAAACAGGAGATCGTTACCGACCCCCTGGAGCAGGAAGTCAACAAAAGCGTGTATATGGGGAAACTCGAACACGCGCTGCATGACATGGTGAACTGGGGCCGTAAGAACTCAATTTGGCCGTATAACTTCGGCCTTTCTTGCTGTTATGTGGAAATGGTGACGTCATTCACTGCGGTGCATGACGTTGCGCGCTTTGGGGCCGAAGTTCTGCGCGCCTCTCCGCGTCAGGCGGACCTGATGGTGGTCGCCGGAACCTGCTTCACCAAAATGGCACCGGTGATTCAGCGTCTCTATGATCAGATGCTGGAGCCGAAGTGGGTGATTTCCATGGGCGCCTGCGCGAACTCCGGCGGCATGTACGACATCTATTCCGTCGTCCAGGGCGTGGATAAATTCATCCCGGTCGATGTGTACATCCCGGGCTGCCCGCCGCGTCCGGAGGCCTATATGCAGGCGCTGATGCTGCTGCAGGAGTCCATTGGTAAAGAACGTCGTCCGCTCTCATGGGTGGTTGGCGATCAGGGCGTCTATCGCGCCAATATGCAGTCGGAACGCGAGCGTAAACGCGGCGAACGTATTGCAGTGACCAATCTGCGGACGCCGGACGAGATTTAATTTGCGCCTGCGGGCGGGAGAAACACTTCGCAAATCAATCTACAACAGCGCGAAGTCTCGCCCGGCAGTCACCACGGACCTTTTGCAATGGTGAACAATATGACCGATTTAACCGCGCATGACGCCGCACCAGCCTGGCAAACCCGCGATCACCTTGATGACCCGGTGATCGGCGAACTGCGCAACCGCTTTGGGCCGGATGCCTTTACCGTTCAGCCAACCCGCACCGGCGTACCGGTGGTATGGGTCAAGCGCGAGCAGCTGCTTGAGGTGGGTGATTTCCTGAAGAAATTGCCGAAGCCTTACGTGATGCTGTTTGACCTGCACGGTATGGACGAACGTCTGCGCACGCACCGCGATGGCCTGCCCGCCGCGGATTTTTCCGTTTTCTATCACCTGATTTCCATCGACCGCAACCGCGACATCATGCTCAAGGTGGCGCTGTCTGAAAACGATCTGCATCTGCCAACCTTCACCAAACTGTTCCCCAACGCCAACTGGTATGAGCGTGAAACCTGGGAAATGTTTGGTATTACCTTTGATGGCCACCCAAATCTGCGTCGCATCATGATGCCGCCGACCTGGGAAGGCCACCCGCTGCGTAAAGACTACCCGGCGCGCGCCACCGAATTCGATCCGTTTGAGCTGACCAAAGCCAAACAGGATCTGGAGATGGAAGCGCTGACTTTCAAACCGGAAGAGTGGGGCATGAAACGCGGCACCGACAACGAGGACTTCATGTTCCTCAACCTCGGTCCGAACCACCCGTCCGCGCACGGTGCCTTCCGCATTATTCTGCAGCTGGATGGCGAAGAGATCGTCGACTGCGTGCCGGATATCGGTTACCACCACCGCGGCGCCGAGAAGATGGGCGAGCGCCAGTCCTGGCACAGCTACATCCCGTACACCGACCGTATCGAATACCTTGGCGGCTGCGTCAACGAGATGCCGTACGTGCTGGCCGTAGAAAAACTGGCCGGGATCACCGTGCCGGATCGCGTCAACGTGATCCGCGTGATGCTCTCCGAACTGTTCCGCATCAACAGCCACCTGCTGTATATCTCAACCTTTATTCAGGACGTCGGCGCGATGACGCCGGTCTTCTTCGCCTTTACCGATCGGCAGAAAATCTACGATCTGGTGGAAGCGATCACCGGTTTCCGTATGCACCCGGCGTGGTTCCGCATCGGCGGCGTCGCGCACGATCTGCCGCGCGGCTGGGATCGTCTGCTGCGTGAGTTCCTCGAGTGGATGCCGAAGCGTCTGGACTCCTATGAAAAAGCCGCCCTGCGCAACACCATTCTGAAGGGCCGTTCCGTCGGCGTGGCAGCCTATACCGCCAAAGAGGCGCTGGAGTGGGGCACCACCGGCGCAGGCCTGCGCGCCACAGGTATCGGCTTCGACGTGCGTAAATGGCGTCCTTATTCTGGCTACGAAAATTTCGACTTCGAAGTCCCGACCGGCGGTGGCGTTTCTGACTGCTACACCCGCGTGATGCTGAAAGTCGAAGAGCTGCGCCAGAGCCTGCGCATTCTTCAGCAGTGCCTCGACAATATGCCGGAAGGGCCGTTCAAAGCGGATCACCCGCTGACCACGCCGCCGCCGAAAGAGCGCACGCTGCAGCATATCGAAACCCTGATCACCCACTTCCTGCAGGTATCGTGGGGCCCGGTCATGCCGGCCAACGAATCCTTCCAGATGATTGAGGCGACCAAGGGGATTAACAGTTACTACCTGACCAGCGACGGCAGCACCATGAGCTACCGTA
This sequence comes from Klebsiella sp. 2-CIP_Kleb., assembly GCF_050378715.1. Taxonomy (NCBI): domain Bacteria; kingdom Pseudomonadati; phylum Pseudomonadota; class Gammaproteobacteria; order Enterobacterales; family Enterobacteriaceae; genus Klebsiella; species Klebsiella sp. 2-CIP_Kleb. The sequence goes on along the minus strand of NZ_JBNRLG010000001.1, from coordinate 1,401,553 downwards.
CCCGCGTCCGCACGCCGAGCTTTGCGCACCTGCAGCAGATCCCGTCGGCGATCCGCGGCAGCCTGGTATCCGACCTGATCGTCTATCTGGGTAGTATCGATTTTGTTATGTCAGACGTGGACCGCTAATTATGCACGAGAATCAACAACCACAAACCGAGGCTTTTGAGCTGAGTGCGGCAGAGCGTGAGGCTATTGAGCACGAGAAGCACCACTACGAAGACCCGCGTGCGGCGTCCATCGAAGCGCTGAAAATCGTTCAGAAACAGCGCGGCTGGGTGCCGGATGGCGCGATCTACGCCATTGCCGATGTGCTGGGCATCCCGGCCAGCGACGTCGAAGGCGTGGCGACGTTCTATAGCCAAATTTTCCGCCAGCCGGTTGGCCGTCACGTGATCCGCTACTGCGACAGCGTGGTGTGTCACATTACCGGCTATCAGGGGATTCAGGCCGCCATCGAGAAGAAGCTGAACATCAAGCCAGGGCAGACCACCTTTGATGGCCGCTTTACCCTGCTGCCGACCTGCTGCCTGGGCAACTGCGACAAGGGACCGACCATGATGATTGATGAGGACACTCACAGCCATCTGACGCCGGAGGCAATTCCTGACCTGCTGGAGCAGTACAAATGAAAACCGTAATTCGTACTGCGGAAACGCATCCGCTCACCTGGCGCCTGCGCGACGACAAGCAGCCGGTCTGGCTGGACGAGTATCGCAGCAAAAATGGCTATGAAGGGGCGCGAAAAGCGCTGACCGGCATGGCGCCGGACGAGATCGTCACGGCGGTAAAAGACGCTGGCCTGAAAGGGCGCGGCGGCGCGGGCTTCTCCACCGGTCTGAAGTGGAGCCTGATGCCGAAAGACGAATCCATGAACATCCGTTACCTGCTGTGTAACGCCGATGAGATGGAGCCGGGCACCTATAAAGACCGCCTGCTGATGGAGCAGCTCCCGCACCTGCTGGTGGAAGGCATGCTGATCTCCGCCTTTGCGCTGAAGGCTTATCGCGGCTACATCTTCCTGCGCGGAGAGTATATCGAAGCGGCCCAGCATCTGCGCCGCGCGATTGCCGAAGCCACCGAGGCGGGCCTGCTGGGGAAAAATATCCTCGGCACTGGTTTTGACTTCGAGCTGTTTGTCCACACCGGGGCAGGACGCTATATCTGCGGCGAAGAGACGGCGCTGATCAACTCCCTGGAAGGCCGCCGCGCTAACCCGCGCTCCAAGCCGCCGTTCCCGGCGAGCTCCGGCGTGTGGGGTAAGCCGACCTGCGTCAACAACGTGGAAACCCTGTGCAACGTGCCGGCGATTCTGGCTAACGGCGTCGAGTGGTACCAGAACATCTCCACCAGTAAAGATGCCGGCACCAAGCTGATGGGCTTCTCCGGCCGCGTGAAGAACCCGGGCGTCTGGGAGCTGCCGTTCGGCACCACTGCCCGCGAGATCCTTGAAGATTACGCCGGCGGTATGCGCGATGGCCTGAAGTTTAAAGCCTGGCAGCCGGGTGGGGCAGGGACCGACTTCCTCACCGAAGCGCACCTCGATCTGCCGATGGAGTTCGAAAGCATTGGTAAAGCGGGCAGCCGTCTGGGCACCTCGCTGGCGATGGCCGTTGACCACGAGATCAACATGGTCTCGCTGGTGCGCAACCTCGAAGAGTTCTTTGCCCGCGAGTCCTGTGGCTGGTGTACGCCGTGCCGCGATGGTCTGCCGTGGAGCGTGAAGATCCTGCGCGCCCTGGAGCGCGGCGAAGGTCAGCCTGGCGATATCGAAACGCTTGAGCAACTGTGTCGATTCCTGGGCCCAGGGAAAACCTTCTGCGCGCACGCGCCGGGCGCGGTTGAGCCGCTGCAGAGCGCGATTAAATATTTCCGCGAAGAATTCGAGGCTGGCATTAAGCAGCAGTTCAGCAATACCCATGCAATCAACGGGATTCAGCCGAACCTGCTTAAGACGCGCTGGTAATCTAAAGGTTTTTTTATTTTTGGAAGCACGCTAATGGCTACGATTCATGTAGACGGCAAAGAATACGAGGTCAACGGAGCGGACAACCTGCTGGAGGCTTGTCTCTCTCTTGGGCTTGATATTCCCTACTTTTGCTGGCATCCGGCGCTAGGGAGCGTCGGTGCTTGCCGCCAGTGTGCGGTGAAGCAATATCAGAACGCGGAAGACACGCGTGGTCGCCTGGTGATGTCCTGTATGACTCCGGCATCCGACGGCACCTTTATTTCTATCGACGACGGCGAAGCGAAGCAGTTCCGCGAAAGCGTGGTGGAGTGGCTGATGACCAACCACCCGCACGACTGCCCGGTCTGCGAAGAGGGCGGCAACTGCCACCTGCAGGATATGACGGTGATGACCGGCCATAGCTTCCGCCGCTATCGTTTTACCAAGCGTACCCACCGCAACCAGGATCTGGGGCCGTTTATTTCTCACGAAATGAACCGCTGCATCGCCTGCTACCGCTGCGTGCGCTACTACAAAGATTATGCCGACGGCACCGATCTGGGCGTCTATGGCGCCCACGACAACGTCTACTTCGGCCGCCCGGAAGATGGCACCCTGGAAAGCGAATTCTCCGGCAACCTGGTGGAAGTCTGCCCGACCGGCGTCTTCACTGATAAAACGCACTCTGAGCGTTATAACCGTAAGTGGGACATGCAGTTTGCGCCGAGCATCTGCCAGCAGTGTTCCATTGGCTGCAACATCAGCCCGGGCGAACGCTATGGCGAGCTGCGTCGTATCGAAAACCGCTATAACGGTACCGTTAACCGCTACTTCCTCTGCGACCGCGGTCGTTTCGGCTATGGCTACGTAAACCTGAAAGACCGTCCGCGTCAGCCGGTTCAGCGCCGCGGCGACGATCTGATCGCGCTCAACGCCGAACAGGCGATGCAGGGGGCGGCGGATATCCTGCGCCAGTCGAAGAAAGTGATCGGCATCGGCTCCCCGCGCGCCAGCATTGAAAGCAACTTCGCGCTGCGCGAGCTGGTGGGCGCCGACAACTTCTATACCGGCATCGCCAAAGGCGAACAAGCGCGCCTGCAGATGATGCTGAAAGTGCTGCGCGAAGGTGGGATCCACACCCCAAGCCTGCGCGATATCGAATCCTACGACGCGGTACTGGTGCTGGGCGAAGACATTACCCAGACCGGCGCGCGCGTCGCGCTGGCGGTGCGTCAGGCGGTGAAAGGGAAAGCACGCGAAATGGCGGCGGCACAGAAAGTGGCCGACTGGCAGATTGCGGCAATTCTCAACATCGGACAGCGTGCCAAGCATCCGTTATTTGTCACTAATATCGACGACACTCGCCTCGATGACATCGCGGCGTGGACCTACCGCGCGCCGGTGGAAGATCAGGCGCGTCTGGGCTTCGCTATCGCCCATGCGCTGGATGACAGCGCGCCGGCGGTTGATGGCCTGAGCCGCGAACTGCAGGGTAAAGTCGATGTCATCGTCCAGGCGCTGGCCGGGGCGAAAAAACCACTGATTATTTCCGGGACCAACGCCGGCAGCATGGAGATCATCCAGGCCGCTGCTAACGTGGCGAAAGCCCTGAAAGGCCGTGGCGCCGACGTCGGCGTGACCATGGTTGCCCGCGCAGTGAACAGCGTCGGTCTGGGTATGATCGGCGGCGGCTCGCTCGAGGAGGCGCTCGACGAACTGGAAAGCGGCGCCGCAGACGCAGTTATCGTGCTGGAAAACGACCTTCACCGTCATGCTTCCGCCGCCCGCGTCGACGCAGCGCTCTCCAAAGCGCCGCTGGTGATGGTGGTTGACCATCAGCGCACGGCGATTATGGACAAAGCGCACCTGGTGCTCTCCGCAGCAAGCTTTGCGGAAAGCGACGGTACCGTGGTGAACAACGAAGGCCGCGCCCAGCGTTTCTTCCAGGTCTACGACCCGGCCTACTACGACGCGAAAACCGTGATGCTGGAAAGCTGGCGCTGGCTGCATTCTCTGCACAGCACCGTTAACAACCGTCAGGTTGACTGGACGCAGCTGGACCACGTTATCGATGCCGCGATTGCCGCACTGCCGCAGCTGGCGGGCATAAAAGATGCCGCGCCGGATGCGACCTTCCGCATTCGTGGGCAGAAACTGGCGCGTGAACCGCACCGCTACAGCGGCCGCACGGCGATGCGCGCTAACATCAGCGTCCACGAGCCGCGTCAGCCGCAGGATAAAGACACGATGTTCGCCTTCTCCATGGAAGGGAACAACCAGCCGTCTGCCCCGCGTTCGCAGATCCCGTTCGCCTGGGCGCCGGGCTGGAACTCCCCGCAGGCATGGAACAAGTTCCAGGATGAAGTGGGCGGGAAACTGCGCCATGGCGATCCGGGCGTCCGCCTGTTTGAAGCTTCCGCCAGCGGGCTGGAATACTTCACGGCGGTGCCGGCCAGCTTCCAGGCGGAAGAGGGGAAATGGCGTATCGCACCTTATTATCACCTGTTTGGCAGCGATGAGTTGTCACAGCGCGCGCCGGTGTTCCAGAGCCGGATGCCTGAGCCGTACATCAAGCTGAACCCGGCGGATGCCGCGAAGCTTGGCGTCAACGCCGGGGCGATGCTCTCCTTTAGCGTGGAAGGCCAGACCCTGCGTCTGCCGCTGGTTATCTCTGAAGGTCTGACCGCAGGACAGGTTGGCTTACCGATGGGCATGCCGGGCATTGCGCCGGTACTGACCGGATCGCGTATTGATTCACTGCAGGAGGCGAAAGCATGAGCTGGTTAACGCCGGATCTTATCGACATTCTGTTAAGCATCCTGAAGGCCGTGGTCATTCTGCTGGTGGTGGTCACCTGCGGCGCGTTCATGAGCTTCGGCGAGCGTCGTCTGCTCGGTCTGTTCCAGAACCGCTACGGGCCAAACCGGGTGGGCTGGGGCGGTTCGCTGCAGCTGGTCGCCGACATGATCAAGATGTTCTTTAAAGAGGACTGGATCCCGCGCTTTTCCGATCGCGTGATCTTTACTCTGGCGCCGGTTATCGCCTTTACCTCGCTGCTGCTGGCCTTCGCTATCGTGCCGGTCAGCCCGACGTGGGTGGTGGCTGACCTGAACATCGGGATCCTGTTCTTCCTGATGATGGCAGGCCTGGCGGTTTACGCGGTGCTGTTCGCCGGTTGGTCGAGCAACAACAAATACTCCCTGCTGGGGGCGATGCGTGCTTCCGCGCAGACCCTAAGCTACGAAGTGTTCCTCGGCCTCTCCCTGATGGGCGTGGTGGCGCAGGCGGGGTCATTCAACATGACCGATATCGTCAACAACCAGGCGCATCTGTGGAACGTTATCCCGCAGTTCTTCGGCTTCGTGACGTTCGCCATCGCCGGCGTGGCGGTGTGTCACCGTCACCCGTTCGACCAGCCGGAAGCGGAGCAGGAGCTGGCCGATGGTTACCACATTGAATACTCCGGCATGAAGTTCGGTCTGTTCTTCGTGGGTGAATACATCGGTATCGTCACCGTTTCAGCGCTGATCGTCACACTGTTCTTCGGCGGCTGGAATGGCCCGTGGTTACCTCCTTTCATCTGGTTCGCGCTGAAAACCGCGTTCTTCATGATGATGTTCATTTTGATCCGCGCATCATTACCGCGTCCGCGCTATGACCAGGTAATGTCCTTTGGCTGGAAGGTATGCCTGCCGTTAACGCTGGTCAACTTGTTGGTAACGGCGGCTGTCATTCTCTGGCAGGCGCAATAAGGGGTGAATTGAACATGACCTTAAAAGAATTATTGGTGGGGTTCGGCACCCAGGTCCGGAGTATCTGGATGATTGGCCTGCATGCCTTCGCCAAACGTGAAACCCGGATGTACCCGGAAGAGCCGGTCTATTTGCCGCCGCGTTATCGCGGCCGCATCGTGCTGACGCGCGATCCGGACGGTGCAGAGCGCTGCGTCGCCTGTAACCTGTGTGCGGTAGCCTGCCCGGTGGGCTGTATTTCGCTGCAGAAAGCAGAGACGGTAGACGGCCGCTGGTACCCTGAGTTCTTCCGCATCAACTTCTCACGCTGCATCTTCTGCGGTCTGTGCGAAGAAGCGTGCCCGACCACGGCGATCCAGTTGACCCCTGACTTCGAGCTGGGTGAATACAAACGTCAGGATCTGGTGTACGAAAAAGAGGATCTGCTGATTTCCGGTCCGGGCAAATACCCGGAATATAACTTCTACCGGATGGCGGGTATGGCAATCGACGGCAAAGATAAGGGCGAAGCGGAAAACGAAGCTAAGCCGATCGACGTCAAGAGCCTGTTACCGTAAGGAGAGGGCAATGGAATTCGCTTTTTATATCTGTGGCCTGATCGCCATCCTCGCAACCTTGCGGGTCGTCACCCACACCAATCCGGTGCATGCGCTGTTGTACCTGATCATTTCGCTGTTAGCGATTGCCGGGGTGTTCTTCTCGCTGGGCGCGTACTTCGCCGGGGCGCTGGAGATTATCGTCTACGCTGGGGCCATTATGGTGCTGTTCGTCTTCGTGGTGATGATGCTCAACCTGGGCGGCAGCGAAATCGAACAGGAACGCAAATGGCTGCAGCCGGGGATCTGGATTGGCCCGGCCATCCTCTCCGCAGTGCTGCTGGTGGTTATCGTTTACGCCATTCTGGGGATTAACGACCAGGGTATCGACGGCGCGGCAATCAACGCTAAAGAAGTGGGTATTGCGCTGTTTGGGCCGTACGTCCTGGCGGTGGAGCTGGCCTCCATGCTGCTGCTGGCGGGCCTGGTGGTCGCCTTCCACATCGGTCGCGAAGAGCGCGCCGGCGAGGTGCTGAGCAACCGCGTGAACGACAGCGACAAAAGAAAAACGGAGGAACACGCATGATCCCCTTAACACATGGACTGATCCTCGCGGCCATCCTGTTTGTGCTTGGTCTGACGGGGCTGGTGATCCGCCGCAATCTGCTGTTTATGTTGATCAGCCTGGAAATCATGATTAACGCCGCCGCGCTGGCCTTTGTGGTGGCGGGCAGCTACTGGGGCCAGGCAGATGGTCAGATTATGTATATCCTCGCCATCAGCCTTGCGGCTGCGGAAGCGAGTATCGGTCTGGCGCTGCTGCTGCAGCTCCATCGTCGCCGCCAGAACCTGAACATCGATTCAGTAAGTGAGTTGCGTGGATGAACATGCTTGCCTTAACCATTCTTTTGCCATTGATTGGCTTTGTGCTGCTGGCCTTCTCCCGCGGGCGCTGGTCGGAAAACCTTTCCGCCACCGTTGGCATGGGCTCGGTAGGCCTGGCGGCGCTGGTCACCGCCTATGTCGGCGTCGACTTTTTCGCTAACGGCAAACAGGCGGTCAGCGTGCCGCTGTGGACCTGGATGTCGGTAGGGGATTTCAACATCGGCTTCAACCTGGTGCTGGACGGCCTGTCGCTGACCATGCTCTCCGTGGTGACCGGCGTCGGCTTCCTGATCCACATGTTCGCCTCCTGGTATATGCGCGGTGAAGAGGGCTACTCCCGCTTCTTCGCCTACACCAACCTGTTTATCGCCAGCATGGTGGTTCTGGTACTGGCCGACAACCTGCTGCTGATGTACCTGGGTTGGGAAGGGGTGGGTCTTTGCTCTTACCTGCTGATCGGCTTCTACTACACCGATCCGAAGAACGGCGCCGCAGCGATGAAAGCGTTTGTGGTGACCCGCGTCGGCGACGTGTTCCTCGCCTTCGCGCTGTTCATCCTCTACAACGAACTGGGTACCCTCAACTTCCGCGAAATGGTTGAGCTGGCGCCGCAGCACTTTGCTAACGGCAGTACCACGCTGCAGTGGGCGACGCTGATGCTGCTCGGCGGCGCGGTCGGTAAATCCGCCCAGCTGCCGCTGCAAACGTGGCTTGCCGATGCGATGGCGGGTCCGACGCCGGTTTCCGCGCTGATCCACGCCGCGACCATGGTCACCGCCGGCGTCTACCTGATCGCCCGTACCCACGGTCTGTTCCTGATGACACCGGAAGTGCTGCATCTGGTCGGGATCGTCGGGGCGGTTACCCTGGTGCTGTCGGGCTTCGCCGCGCTGGTGCAGACCGACATTAAACGCGTTCTCGCTTACTCCACCATGAGCCAGATTGGCTACATGTTCCTCGCGCTGGGCGTGCAGGCATGGGACGCGGCGATTTTCCATCTGATGACTCACGCGTTCTTTAAAGCGCTGCTGTTCCTGTCGTCTGGTTCGGTGATTCTCGCCTGCCATCACGAACAGAACATCTTCAAGATGGGCGGCCTGCGCAAATCTATTCCGCTGGTGTACGTCTGCTTCCTGGTGGGGGGCGCGGCGCTGTCCGCTCTGCCGCTCATTACCGCAGGCTTCTTCAGTAAGGATGAGATTCTGGCGGGGGCGATGGCCAACGGCCATATCAACCTGATGGTGGCGGGCTTGGTCGGCGCCTTTATGACCTCGCTGTACACCTTCCGCATGATTTTCATTGTGTTCCACGGTAAAGAGCAAATTCACGCGCACGCAGGGAAGGGGATCACCCATCATCTGCCGCTGATTGTGCTGCTGGTGCTGTCCACCTTCGTTGGCGCGCTGATCGTGCCGCCGCTGGAAGGCGTCTTACCGCAGACCACTGAACTGGCGCACGGCAGCGTGATGACGCTGGAGATTGCCTCCGGGATCATCGCTATTGCCGGCATCCTGATCGCCGCATGGCTGTGGCTGGGCAAACGCACCCTGGTGACCTCTATCGCCAACAGCGCGCCTGGCCGCTTCTTCGGTACCTGGTGGTTCCATGCCTGGGGCTTCGACTGGTTATACGACAAAGTATTCGTTAAGCCATTCCTCGGCATTGCCTGGCTGCTGAAGAGCGATCCGCTGAACTCGTTGATGAATATCCCGGCGCTCCTCTCCCGCTTCGCAGGTAAAGGCCTGCTGGTGAGCGAGAACGGCTATCTGCGCTGGTATGTGGCGTCAATGAGCATTGGCGCGGTGGTGGTGCTGGCGCTGCTGATGGTATTGCGTTGAGTTTGAGAACGATTGTGTTGCCCGGCGGCCCGGTGCTTGCCGGGCCTACGGGAGCGTAGGTCGGGTAAGCATTAGCTCCACCCGACAAAACAAGCCTCAAACCGAAGTGAATTTTCTGTGAGAATTCGTTGAAAATCAGGTCGTAAAGGACAGGCATTATCGGCGAAGTCAACGTGGACGCCGCCTGCGCGGAGCAACCGGAGCGTATTAAAGTACGTGAGGATTGTGAGCACAGCCGGAGTTCGCTATGACGAGTAAGATAGCCTGAACCGGACTTAAATAAGGAATAAAAATCACCATGTTATTGCCTTGGTTGATATTAATCCCCTTTATCGGCGGCTTCCTGTGCTGGCAGACCGAACGCTTTGGCGTGAAAGTGCCGCGCTGGATCGCGCTGATTACCATGGGACTGACGCTGGTGCTTGGCCTGCAGCTGTGGATGCAGGGCGGCTATTCTCTGACGCAATCCGCGGGTATTCCGCAGTGGCAGTCTGAGTTCGTGCTGCCGTGGATCCCACGCTTCGGCATTAGCATTCATCTGGCGATCGACGGCCTGTCGCTGCTGATGGTAGTGCTGACCGGCCTGCTCGGCGTGCTGGCGGTGCTCTGTTCCTGGCGCGAAATCGAAAAATACCAGGGCTTCTTCCACCTCAACCTGATGTGGATCCTGGGCGGCGTCATCGGCGTGTTCCTCGCCATCGACATGTTCCTGTTCTTCTTCTTCTGGGAAATGATGTTGGTGCCGATGTACTTCCTGATCGCGCTGTGGGGCCACAAAGCCTCTGATGGTAAAACGCGTATCACGGCGGCCACCAAGTTCTTCATCTATACCCAGGCGAGCGGCCTGGTGATGCTGATTGCCATTCTGGCGCTGGCATTCGTCCACTTCAACGCCACCGGCGTGTGGACTTTCAACTATGAAGAGCTACTGAAAACCCCGATGTCCCACGGCGTGGAATATCTGCTGATGCTCGGCTTCTTCATCGCCTTCGCGGTGAAAATGCCGGTGGTGCCGCTGCACGGCTGGCTGCCGGACGCCCACTCCCAGGCGCCGACCGCCGGTTCCGTCGACCTTGCGGGGATCCTGCTGAAAACTGCGGCCTACGGTCTGCTGCGCTTTGCGCTGCCGCTGTTCCCGAACGCCTCCGCCGAGTTTGCGCCTATCGCCATGTGGCTGGGCGTGATCGGGATCTTCTACGGCGCGTGGATGGCCTTTGCCCAGACTGATATCAAACGTCTCATCGCCTACACCTCCGTGTCCCACATGGGCTTCGTGCTGATTGCTATCTACACCGGCAGCCAGCTGGCGTATCAGGGGGCGGTGATCCAGATGATTGCTCACGGTCTCTCCGCGGCGGGTCTGTTTATTCTCTGCGGCCAGCTGTACGAACGTCTACATACCCGTGACATGCGTCAGATGGGCGGTCTGTGGAGCAAAATCAAATGGCTGCCGGCGATGTCGATGTTCTTCGCCGTCGCCACCCTGGGGATGCCGGGCACCGGTAACTTCGTCGGCGAATTTATGATCCTGTTCGGCAGCTATAAAGTGGTGCCGGTGATCACCGTGATCTCGACCTTTGGTCTGGTATTCGCGTCCGTTTACTCGCTGTCGATGCTGCATCGCGCTTACTTCGGTAAAGCGAAAAGCGAAATCGCGGCGAAAGCGCTGCCGGGGATGTCCCTGCGTGAACTGTCTATCATCCTGCTGCTGGTGGTGCTGCTGGTGCTGTTGGGCTTCTTCCCACAGCCGATCCTCGACACCTCGCATGCTGCGATGAGCAACATTCAGCAGTGGTTTGTTAATTCTGTTTCTACTACAAGGCCGTAATTCGCCATGACAATAACTCCACAACAACTGATCGCACTGCTACCGCTGCTGATCGTCGGCTTGACGGTGGTGGTTGTGATGCTCTCCATTGCGTGGCGACGCAATCATTTTCTCAATGCCACGCTGTCGGTTCTCGGGCTTAATGCCGCGCTGGTCTCGCTCTGGTTCGTCGGCCAGAATGGGGCAATGGACGTCACGCCGCTGATCCGCGTTGACGGCTACGCGATGCTCTACACTGGGCTGGTGCTGCTGGCGAGTCTCGCCACCTGTACTTTCGCCTATCCGTGGCTTGAGGGTTACAAGGACAACAAAGAAGAGTTCTACCTGCTGGTGCTGATCGCCGCCCTGGGCGGCATTCTGCTGGCCGGTGCGAATCATCTGGCGGCGCTGTTCCTCGGCATTGAGTTAATCTCGCTGCCGCTGTTCGGCCTGGTCGGCTACGCCTTCCGCCAGAAGCGTTCGCTGGAAGCGAGCATCAAATACACCATCCTCTCCGCTGCAGCCTCCTCTTTCCTGCTGTTCGGTATGGCGCTGGTGTATGCGAACTCCGGCAACCTGTCCTTCCTTGCGCTGGGCAAGAGCCTGGCGGACAACACGCTGCACGAGCCGCTGCTGCTGGCGGGTCTCGGCCTGATGATCGTCGGTCTTGGCTTTAAGCTGTCGCTGGTGCCGTTCCACCTGTGGACGCCGGACGTTTACCAGGGGGCGCCTGCGCCGGTCTCCACCTTCCTGGCGACCGCCAGCAAGATCGCCATCTTCGGCGTGGTGATGCGTCTGTTCCTGTACATGCCGGTGGGCAACAGCGAAGCGGTGCGCGTGGTGCTGGGGCTGATCGCCTTCGCCTCTATCATCTTCGGTAACCTGATGGCGCTGAGCCAGACCAATATCAAACGTCTGCTCGGTTATTCTTCTATCTCCCACCTCGGCTATCTGCTGGTGGCGCTGATCGCCCTGCAAAGCGGCGAAATGTCGATGGAAGCCGTTGGCGTCTACCTGGCCGGCTACCTGTTCAGCAGCCTCGGCGCGTTCGGCGTGGTCAGCCTGATGTCCAGCCCATACCGTGGCCCGGACGCGGACTCGCTGTTCTCCTACCGCGGTCTGTTCTGGCACCGTCCGATCCTGTCGGCGGTGATGACGGTGATGATGCTCTCCCTGGCCGGTATCCCAATGACTCTCGGCTTTATCGGTAAGTTCTACGTGCTGGCCGTCGGTGTTCACGCCCATCTGTGGTGGCTGGTTGCCGCGGTGGTTGTCGGCTCGGCGATCGGTCTCTACTACTACCTGCGCGTGGCGGTGAGCTTGTACCTGAGCGCGCCGGAGCAGCTGAACCGTGATGCGCCGTCGAACTGGCAGTACAGCGCTGGCGGTATCGTGGTGCTGATCTCTGCCCTGCTGGTGCTGGTGCTCGGTATCTGGCCGCAGCCGCTGATTAGCATCGTGCAGCTGGCGACGCCGCTGATGTAAGTGGATTGACTCAATAAAAAAACCGCCGGAATGGCGGTTTTTTTATGCCCGGAATGTTACGCCACCGTGTAAACCATAAAGTCTTCCGCCAGCAGGGTGTCCGGGAAAATCTCCCGGCATTCCGCCAGCATCCGCAGGCAGCCCTCGGCATCGTAGCGTGAGCTAAAGTGGGTGGCGATAAGCGTGCCGACGCCTGCCTCTTTAGCCAGCGTCGCGGTCTGCTGACTGGAGGAGTGGCCGCGACTATTGGCTTTCTCCGCCATCGCCTGCTCCAGGGTGGTCTCGTGGACCATCACATCCGCCCCGCGCGCCATCTCCAGCGCCTGCGGGCAGGGGGCGGTATCGCCAAAGATGGCCAGCGTTTTACCCGGCGTGGCGGGCCCCAGGTAGCGGCTGCCGTCGATCACCCGGCCATCCGCCAGCGTCACCTGTTCACCGCGCTTAAGGCGGTGAAACAGCGGCCCGGGAGGCACGCCGTCGGCAATCAGCTGGGCGGCGTCGAGGGCGCCGGGCTTGTCGTGTTGCTCAATGCGATACCCGTAGCACTCCACCGGATGGCTAAGCGGGAACGCGGTGACCCGATAGCCCTCTTCGTCGAACACCAGACCGGGGCCGACTTCGATGATGGTCAGAGGATAGTCGGTCCACGAGCCGCTGAGGCGCAGCGCGGTGTCAATGAATTCTTTTATTCCTGTTGGTCCGTAGACCGTCAGCGGCAGCGAATTCCCCTGCATCGAGCGGCTGCACAGCAGCCCGGGCAGGCCGAACAGATGGTCGCCGTGCAAATGGGTAATAAAGATCTTATTCAGTTTGCCAGGATGATGGGGCGTATGCAGAAACTGATGCTGGGTCCCTTCGCCGCAGTCAAACAACCACATTTCGGCGCGGGTTGGCTGTTGCAAATTGAGTATTATCGACGTCATATTACGCGTGCGGGTCGGCACCCCGGCGGATGTCCCCAAAAAAGTTAATTCCATCGTCCAGTGTCCTCAGGGCGAGTCGCAAAACATCAGTATATCAATAAGGAGCAGCAGATGATGACCTGGCAGGACCTCCATCATAGTGAACTCACCGTTCCCCAGCTGTATGCGCTACTGAAGCTGCGCAGCGAAGTCTTTGTCGTGGAGCAGCAGTGCGCTTATCAGGATGTCGACGGCGATGATTTGGTTGGGGAAAATCGCCATCTTCTCGGCTGGCGCGATGGCGAACTGGTGGCTTATGCGCGGATCCTTAAAAGCGAAGAGATGTACGATCCGGTGGTGATTGGCCGGGTTATCGTCAGCCCCGCCGCGCGCGGCGAAAAGCTTGGCCATCAGCTGATGGCGCAGGCGCTGGCCAGCTGTCAGCGGCACTGGCCGCAAAAGTCGATTTACCTTGGGGCGCAGGCGCACCTGCAAGCTTTTTACGCCCACTTCGGTTTTACGCCGGTGACTGAGGTCTATGATGAGGATGGCATTCCGCACATCGGCATGGCGCGGGAAAGCCGCGCTGTTTGACCCCTCAACACTCACATTCCAACCCTGTTCCGGGCCGGCGAGCAGGTGAGATAAAACCCGCTCCCTCGTCATGGGTACTGCTATTCCGCCGTCGAACCCCTTATAATGTGGGGTTTTACTACCGTGGAGGTTTGCGTGCTGTCTGTTTCCACTGCGCTGGCCCGTTTACGTGACGGCCTGAGTGAGCCCTTTCCTGACTCACCCGGCACGCGAATTATCGATATTGCCTTTCCGCTGAATGATGCCTTCGATCCGCTGCTATGGTGCGGCCAGCAGCCGCAGTGGCCGCAGTTCTACTGGCAACAGCGCAATGGCGACGAGGAGCTGGCGGCGCTGGGGGCGGTAAAAAGCTTTCCCTCGCTCGACGCCGCGAACCGCTTTTTACACCAGGCCGGACGGCAGGATCTGCGCATCTGCGGCCTGAATGCGTTTGCCCCGCAGCAAGGCCGGCTGGTGCTGCCGCGTCTGGAATGGCGTCGGTGCGGCGGCAGGGCCGTGATGCGACTGGTGCTGCACAGCGACCTCTCACTGCGCGACGATGCCATGACGGCGCGTGATTTTCTCGCCAGCCTGACCACCGCCCAGGCGACCCCTGGCGGCGTACCGCCGCTGTTGAGCGAGCGCCACTCCTCCGATTATCCCCTGTGGCAGGCAATGATAGACCTGGCGACGCAGGCCATCGCCGCCGGCGACATGGATAAAGTGGTGCTGGCGCGGGCAACCGACCTGCAGTTTGCCGCCCCGCTGGATGCCGTGAGCATCATGGCCGCCAGCCGCAGCCGCAATCTTAACTGTTTTCATTTCCTGATGGCGTTCAATGCCCGTCAGGCGTTTTTCGGCTCCACGCCGGAGCGGCTGTGGCGCCGGCGCGGCGCGCTGCTGCGCACCGAAGCGCTGGCGGGCACCGTCGCTAATCATCAGGATGACGCGAAGGCGCAGCAGTTGGCCGACTGGTTGATGAAAGACGACAAAAATCAGCGGGAAAACATGCTGGTGGTGGAGGATATCTGCCAGCGCCTGCAGAGTGAGGCCTCGACGCTGGACGTTCTGCCGCCGCAGGTGGTGAGGTTGCGCAAGGTACAGCATCTTCGACGCTGCATCTGGACCGAGCTGGCGGAGCCTGACGACAGCCGCTGTCTGCTGCAGCTGCAGCCTACCGCCGCGGTGGCCGGCCTGCCGCGGCGGGCGGCGCTGGCATTCATTCAGCGCCATGAACCTTTTTCCCGTGAATGGTACGCCGGTTCCGCCGGGTATCTGTCGCTGGCGCAAAGCGAGTTTTGCGTGGCGCTGCGTTCGGCGAAAGTGGACAACGACACCCTGCGACTGTATGCCGGGGCGGGGATCGTCAGCGGCTCCGATGCGCTGCAGGAGTGGCAGGAGATTGACAACAAAGCGGCCGGGCTGCGCTCGCTACTCTGTCCATAAGCGGGAATGACGATGCATATCAAAACGCCGTCACTTTGGCTTATCTATACTTAGCATCAATATTTGATACCGGACAATTTCATGTCAGTAAGCGCATTTAACCGACGCTGGGCGGCGGTGATCCTGGAAGCTTTAACGCGCCACGGTGTGCAGCATATCTGCATCGCGCCGGGCTCGCGCTCGACACCCTTAACCCTGGCGGCGGCGGAAAACCGCGCCTTTATCCATCATACCCATTTTGACGAACGCGGCCTCGGCCACCTGGCGCTCGGTCTGGCGAAAGCCAGCCGCCAGCCGGTGGCGGTCATTGTGACCTCCGGGACCGCCACCGCGAACCTCTATCCGGCGCTGATTGAGGCAGGGCTCACCGGGGAAAAGCTGATTCTCCTGACCGCCGACCGTCCGCCGGAGCTGATCGACTGTGGCGCCAATCAGGCGATTCGTCAGCCGGGGATGTTCGCCTCCCATCCGTCGCAGACGATTTCTCTGCCGCGTCCCTCGCAGGATATTTCCGCCCGCTGGCTGGTCTCGACCATCGACCAGGTGCTGGGCGAGCTGCACGCCGGCGGGGTGCATATCAACTGCCCGTTCGCCGAACCGCTGTATGGCGATATGGATGATACCGGCGTGGAGTGGCAGCAGCAGCTCGGCAGCTGGTGGCAGAGCGATAAGCCCTGGTTACGTCAGGCGCTGCAGAGGGAAAGTGAGAAACAGCGCGACTGGTTCTTCTGGCGGCAAAAGCGCGGCGTGGTCGTGGCGGGCAGAATGAGCGCTGCCGAAGGGAAAAAAGTGGCCGAGTGGGCCCAAACCCTCGGCTGGCCGCTGATCGGCGATGTCCTGTCGCAGACCGGGCAGCCGCTGCCGTGCGCTGACCTGTGGCTGGGCAATGGCAAAGCGGTGAGCGAGCTGGCGCAGGCGCAGATAGTGGTTCAGCTCGGCAGCAGCCTGACCGGCAAGCGGGTTCTGCAGTGGCAGGCCACCTGCGAGCCTGATGAATACTGGCTGGTGGATAATCTGCCCGGTCGTCTCGATCCGGCACAGCACCGCGGCCGCCGTCTGCTTGCCAGCGTTGACCGCTGGCTTGAGCTGCACCCGGCGGAGAAACGCCAGCCGTGGGCGACGGCCATTCCTGAACTGGCCCGTCAGGCGTGGGAGGCGGCGGTCGCCAGCAACGAACCCTTTGGCGAAGCGCAGCTGGCGCAGCGAATTCGCCGCTATCTGCCGGAACAGGGGCAACTGTTTGTCGGCAACAGCCTGGTGGTGCGCCTGATCGACGCCCTGGCGCAGCTGCCGGCCGGCTACCCGGTTTACAGCAACCGCGGCGCCAGCGGCATTGATGGCTTGATCGCCACCGCCGCCGGCGTGCAGCGCGCCAGCGCCAGGCCAACCCTGGCCATCGTCGGCGATCTTTCGGCGCTGTACGATCTCAACTCGCTGGCCCTACTGCGCCAGGCGTCGGCGCCGCTGGTGCTGATCGTGGTGAACAACAACGGCGGGCAGATTTTCTCCATGTTGCCGACGCCGCAGGACGAGCGGCGTCAGTTCTACTTAATGCCGCAGGATGTTGATTTCAGCCACGCGGCGGCGATGTTCGGCCTGGCCTATCATCGCCCGGCTGACTGGCAGGCGCTGGATGAGGCGCTGGCCGGCGCCTGGCGCAGGGCAGGGGCGACGGTGATTGAGCTGGCGGTCAATGAGACCGACGGCACACAGACCCTCCAGCAGCTGCTGGCGCAGGTAAGCCGCCTGTGACTCTCAGCGCGGCTGTCGAACATGGCCAGCCGGGTTATCCCTGGCTGGTCTTTCTGCACGGTTTTTCCGGCGACCGCAACGAGTGGCGGGAAGTGGGCGACGCGTTTCGCGCCTGGCCGCGGCTGTATCTCGATCTGCCGGGCCACGGCGGCTCCGCGAATATCGCAGTGCAGGACTTTGCCGGGGTCAATATTCTGCTGCAGGCTACGCTTAATAGTTACAACATACTTAACTACTGGCTGATCGGCTACTCGCTGGGGGGCCGGGTGGCGATGAACTTCGCCTGCCAGCCGCGCGCGGGTCTGCGCGGCCTGATCGTCGAAGGCGGCCATCCTGGCCTGAAGGATGCCGAAGCGCGGCGGGCGCGGCGCAGCAACGACAGCGCCTGGGCGGACCGTTTTCGCCATGAGCCGTTGGCGCAGGTCTTTGCCGACTGGTATCAGCAGCCGGTCTTCGCTTCACTGAACGCCGGGCAGCGCGCGGCGCTGGTCGCCTTACGCAGCCGGAACAACGGCGCGACGCTGGCGGCGATGTTGCAGGCAACCTCCCTTGCCGGGCAGGCCGATCTGCGCGCATCCCTGCAGGCGCGCGATTTCCCCTTTCATTACCTGTGCGGCGAGCACGACGCGAAGTTTCACGCCATCGCCCAGGCGCTCGCGGCGGATCTCCATCTTATTCACCATGCCGGACACAACGCGCACCGGGACAACCCGGCGGCGGTGATTGCCTGTCTGGCGCAGATTTTGGCAAGTTAACTGAAGGACATTCTATGATCTCTCTTGATGAAGCAATGCTCTATGCCCCTGTTGAATGGCACGATTGTTCCGAAGGCTATACCGATATTCGCTACCACAAATCGGCCGACGGCATTGCCAAAATCACTATCAACCGCCCGCAGGTGCGCAACGCCTTCCGCCCGCTGACCGTCAAAGAAATGATCCAGGCGCTGGCGGATGCCCGTTATGACGACAATATCGGGGTGATTGTCCTGACCGGCGAAGGTGAGAAAGCCTTTTGCGCGGGCGGCGATCAGAAAGTTCGCGGTGATTACGGCGGCTATCAGGATGACTCCGGCGTACATCATCTCAACGTACTCGATTTTCAGCGCCAGATCCGCACCTGCCCGAAACCGGTGGTGGCGATGGTGGCCGGCTACTCTATCGGCGGCGGCCACGTGTTGCACATGATGTGCGATCTGACCATCGCGGCGGAAAACGCCATCTTCGGTCAGACCGGGCCGAAAGTCGGCTCCTTCGACGGCGGCTGGGGCGCCTCCTATATGGCGCGCATCGTCGGGCAGAAAAAAGCGCGGGAAATCTGGTTCCTCTGCCGTCAGTATGACGCCCAGCAGGCGCTGGATATGGGGCTGGTGAACACCGTGGTGCCGCTGGCGGATCTGGAAAAAGAGACGGTGCGTTGGTGTCGGGAAATGCTGCAGAACAGTCCAATGGCGCTGCGCTGCCTGAAAGCGGCGCTGAACGCCGACTGCGACGGCCAGGCCGGTCTGCAGGAGCTGGCCGGCAACGCCACCATGCTGTTCTACATGACGGAAGAGGGGCAGGAAGGCCGCAATGCCTTCAACCAGAAACGTCAGCCGGACTTCAGCAAATTTAAACGGAATCCCTAATGCGCGTATCGCAGGTTTACCGCTGGCAGATACCGATGGACGCGGGCGTGGTGCTGCGCGAACGGCGGTTAAAAACCCGCGATGGGCTGTTCATCCACCTGCGGGAGGGTGAACGGGAGGGCTGGGGGGAAATATCTCCCCTGCCGGGATTCAGCGCAGAGACCCTGGAGGAGGCGCAGGCGGCGCTATTGCTCTGGGCGCAGGCCTGGCGCGACGGCGCGGAGCCGGCGCTTCCTGCGCGGCCTTCTGTCGCGTTTGGCATCAGTTGCGCGCAGGCGGAGCTCAGCGGCGAGCTGCCGCTGGCCGCGGATTATCGCGCAGCGCCGCTCTGCTCCGGCGATCCGGATGAGCTGTTCGCCAGACTGGCGGCGATGCCCGGCGAGAAAGTCGCTAAGGTGAAAGTGGGGCTCTGGGAGGCGGTCCGCGACGGCATGGTGGTTAATCTGCTGCTGGAAGCCATCCCCGACCTGCAGCTGCGTCTGGATGCCAACCGGGCCTGGACGCCGCTGAAAGCGCAGCAGTTTGCGAAATATGTCGATCCGGCGTATCGCCAGCGCATTGCGTTTATTGAGGAGCCTTGTCAAACGCCGGCGGACTCACGGGCCTTTAGCCGCGAAACCGGGATCGCTATCGCCTGGGATGAAAGCCTGCGCGAGGCGGATTTTCGCTTCGTCGCCGAGCCTGGCGTGCGCGCGGTGGTGATCAAGCCGACGCTAACCGGCAGTTTACACCAGGTTCAGCAGCAGGTCGCCGCGGCCCATGCGCTGGGGCTGAGCGCGGTGATCAGCTCGTCAATCGAGTCCAGCCTCGGGTTAACCCAGCTGGCGCGGGTTGCCGCCTGGCTGACGCCGCAGACCATCCCCGGACTGGACACCCTGTCGCTGATGGGCGCCCAGCTGGTGCGGCCGTGGCCGGAAAGCACCCTGCCGATGATCAACATGGATACGCTGGAGGCGCTGTTGTGACCTTTTGCGACTGGCCCTGGCGCCACTGGCGCCAGCGGCGCGGAGAGGCGCAGGCGCTGCGCCTGAATGACCAGCCGCTGACCTGGCACGACCTGTGCGCCCACGTTGACGCGCTGGCGGTCGGCTTTGCCGCGCAGGGCGTAACGGCAGGTCAAGGGGTGGCGCTGCAGGCTTTTAACCAGCCGGCGACGCTGCTGGCCTGGCTGGCGCTGCTGCAGTGCGGCGCGCGGGTGCTGCCGCTGAATCCGCAGCTGCCCGCAGCGTTGCTGCAGGAACTGCTGCCAGCGTTGACCGTCCAGCATCAGCTGGTGCTTAACGGCGATGCGCTGCCGGGGGATTTACCGGCGTTAACCCTGCAGGCGGCAGCGGGAACCCATGCTGTGCCGTGGCGCAGGGATCGTTTCGCCTCAATGACGCTGACCTCGGGGTCGACCGGTCTGCCGAAGGCGGCAGTGCATGATGCCAGCGCCCATCTGGCCAGCGCCGCCGGCGTGCTGGCGCTGATGCCGTTTGCCGCAGAAGATGACTGGCTGCTGTCGCTGCCGCTGTTTCATGTCTCCGGCCAGGGGATTATGTGGCGCTGGCTGCTGGCCGGCGCGCGGCTGACGGTGCGCGATAAACAGCCGCTGGCGCAGATGCTGCAGGGCTGCACCCATGCTTCGCTGGTACCGACACAGCTGTGGCGCCTGCTGAATGACGGTGTTGCGCTCTCCCTCAAGGCGGTGCTGCTTGGCGGCGCGGCGATCCCCGTCGAGTTGACCGAGCGGGCGCGGGGGCAGGGGGTACGCACCTATTGCGGCTATGGCCTGACCGAGTTCGCTTCCACCGTCT
This sequence comes from Klebsiella sp. 2-CIP_Kleb., assembly GCF_050378715.1. Taxonomy (NCBI): domain Bacteria; kingdom Pseudomonadati; phylum Pseudomonadota; class Gammaproteobacteria; order Enterobacterales; family Enterobacteriaceae; genus Klebsiella; species Klebsiella sp. 2-CIP_Kleb. The sequence goes on along the minus strand of NZ_JBNRLG010000001.1, from coordinate 1,381,207 downwards.
GCGCCAAAGAGGCCGACGGCGCGGCGGATGTGGGCGCGCCGTTGCCGGGGCGGGAGATGAAAATCGTTGCCGGCGAGGTCTGGCTGCGGGCGGCGAGTATGGCCGCAGGCTACTGGCGCGACGGTCAATTGTTGCCATTGACCAACGACGAAGGGTGGTTTGCCACCCGCGATCGCGGCGAGATCATCAATGGACGGCTCACTCTCCTCGGGCGCCTGGATAATCTCTTTTTCAGCGGTGGGGAAGGGATCCAGCCTGAGGAGGTGGAACGGATCATCGTGGCGCACCCGCAGATACAGCAGGCGTTTGTCGTGCCGCTGGACGATGCGGAATATGGCCAGCGTCCGGTCGCGGTGGTGGAATGCGATGATGGCTGCGAGATCAGTGTGCTGGCGGCATGGAGCGCGGAGCGGCTGGCGCGTTTCCAGCAGCCGGTGCGTTGGCTGCGGCTGCCGGAAACGTTAAAGAACGGTGGGATTAAGATCTCGCGCCGGGCGCTGCGCGAATGGGTCAATTCGCCGGCTTAGCCGATATTGGCTTCGGCGCGACGCTGGCGCTGTTTACGCCGCAGACGCAGCAGCGGCGGCACCACCAGCACGGCGATGGCCAGCACCAGCAGCGTTTTGGTTACCCCGCTTTGCCACAGGATCGCCAGGTTGCCGTTGCTGATGGACAGCGCGCGGCGCAGGTTCTGCTCCAGCATCTCCCCCAGCACGAAGCCAAGGATCAGCGGCGACATCGGGAAGTGCATTTTGCGCATAATGTAGCCAAGCACGCCAAGCCCCACCATCAGCAACAGGTCAAAAGTGGTGCTGTGTACCGCGTAAACGCCGACGGCGGAGACCGCGGCGATGGCCGGGACCAGAAACCACAGCGGAATGGTCAGCATACGGGTGAACAGGCCGATCAGCGGAATGTTCATGATAAGCAGCATCACGTTAGCGATCAGCAGGGCGGCAATCAGACCCCAGACGATATCCGGCTGTTCGGTGAACATCGCCGGGCCGGGCGTAATGTTATACAGCGTCAGCGCGCCCATCATCACCGCGGTGGTGCCGGACCCTGGCACGCCGAGCGTCAGCATGGGAATAAAGGAACCGCAGGCGGAGGCGTTATTGGCCGCTTCCGGCGCCGCCACGCCGCGAATATCTCCCTTGCCGAAGTTATCGCTGTTACCGCTGAGTTTTTTCTCCGTCATGTAGGTAATGGCGCTGGCGATGGTCGCCCCGGCGCCGGGCAGAATACCGACGAAGAAACCCACCACCGAGGAGCGCAGCGTCGCGCCGACGCACTGTGCGGCCTCTTTGGTGTTAAACAGCATCCGTCCGGTTTTCCGCACCAGGGTTTGTCCGCCGCTGGTGCTCTCCAGCATCAGCAGGATCTCCGAAACCGAGAACAGGCCGATCACTACCACAATAAACTGTACGCCGTCGGAGAGATGGACGCTGTCGAAGGTGAAGCGGTAAACCCCAGTATTAGCGTCTACGCCCACCGTCGCCAGCCCCAGGCCGATTAACGCCGCGAGGAACGACTTCAGCGGGTTCTGCGCCATCATGCTGCCAAGACAGGCGATGGCGAAGACCATCAGCGCGAAGTATTCCGCGGGACCGAACGCCAGCGACCACTGGGCGAGCAGCGGCGCGAACAAAATAATGCCGCCGATGGCGATCAGTGAGCCAAAGAAGGAACTGACGGCGGAAATCGACAGCGCAACGCCGCCGCGACCCTGCTGGGCCATCGGATAGCCGTCGAGGGCGGTCATAATGGCGGCGGCATCGCCGGGCACGTTCAGCAGAATCGATGAAATACGCCCGCCGTATTCGCAACCGATATAGACCGTCGCCAGCAGGATCAGCGCCGACTCCGCGGGTAAATGCAGGGCGAAAGCCAGCGGCAGCAGGATCGCCACGCCGTTGATAGGCCCCAGCCCCGGCAGCAGGCCGACGATAGTCCCGACAAAGCAGCCGATCAGGGCGATCAACAGGTTCTCCGGCGTCATGGCGACGGCGAAGCCCTGCGAGAGATAGATCCAGGTATCCATAAACGCCTCCGTTAATTAAACCAGATGCCGAGGGGCAAGGTGACATCGAGCAGGGTGTCGAAGGCGTACCATAACGACACGCCCATCGCGACGCCGGCAATGCCCGCCGCCGGCAGCGTCGCGCCGAACAGCAGACCAATGATCGCCGTCAGCAGCGCGGTGGCCAACGGAAAACCGAGCCATTCAAACCCCCAGGCGTACACCACCAGCACCACGACCATGGTCAGCAGACGCTGCAGCACATGCCGTCCCGGCCACTCGACGGCGTCCGGGCGACGCAGCAGCATTAACGCCGAGCACAGCAGCATCAGGCCGATGATCCCGAGCGGGAAGGGGCGCGGGCCGACGGGTTCATAGGAGTATTCGCTATGGATCTGCCAGGCGATAAACAGACCGCCAGTACATAACAACAGCCATACTCCGGCAAAAATACGATCGCTCATGAGCGCCTCCGCGGTTTATTTTGCCAGGCCAAAGGCTTTCGCCTGTTCGCGGTAGTCGCTGACCTGCTGCTTAACGTAGGTATCGAGCGCCTTGCCGTTCATATTGAATTCAAACAGGCCGCGCAGTTCACGTTGCTTTTTGAACGCTTCGGTTTGCTGCAGTTTAGTGAATTCATCGACCCACCACTGGTACTCGGCGTCGCTGACTTTCGGGCCCATAAAGAAGCCGCGAATAATCGGCCAGACCAGGTCGTAGCCCTGCTCTTTTGCAGTGGGGACATCGGCGAGCGCCCCCGGCAGCCGTTCACTGGAGAAGACCGCCAGCACGCGGATTTTATTGCCCTGCAGATAGGGCACCATCTCGCTGAGATCGCCGGAGACTGCCTGCACATGGTTACCGAGCAGCGCGGTCACCGGCTCGCCGCCGCCTTCAAAGGCGACATAGCGCATTTTATGCGGGTCGACGTTGGCTTTTTGCGCCAGCAGCGCCGCTTTCATCCAGTCCTGACTGCCGATAGAGGCCCCGGCGCCAATCACGATACTGGAGGGGTTTTTCTCCAACGCGGTCATAAACGATTTCAGATCTTTCCATGGCGAATCGGCGCGCACGGCGATCATGCCGTAGTCGGTGCCGACGCTCGCCAGCCAGCGCACGTCATCGACGCTGTAACGGCCGAATTTACCCTGCGACAGGTTTAGCAGCGAGCCGCCGGAGAAGGCGACGACGGTCCCCGGCTCTGCCGGGCGCTGGGCGACAATGGCGTTGTAGGCCACCGCGCCCACGCCGCCGGGCATATAGGTGACGCGCATCGGTTTTTCGATGGCGCCGGTTTCCATCAGGCTCACCTGAATCAGCTTACAGGTCAGGTCAAAGCCGCCGCCCGGTTTAGCAGGCGCGATACATTCGGTGCGGGACGGGGCCTCCGCGGCGAAGGCGGATGTGGTACAGAGGCACAGCGCGATGGCGCTCAGATGACGGAGAAATGGCGTTTTCATAGGCTTCCTCAGCAGGTACAGGGCAGGTTTTTTTGATTATGTGAACCGACATATGGCGATTCGGTTGCATGATTGTTAAAACAGTTACCTTTCATTTCCCTTTCAATGCGGCAGCAACGTTACAGGATGTGATATGCGTCTCTTATTAGCCGAGGATAATCGTGAGCTGGCTCACTGGCTGGAAAAAGCGCTGGTGCAGGGCGGTTTTGCCGTGGATTGCGTCGCTGACGGGCGTGCGGCCGACCATCTGCTGCAAAGCGAGCAATATGCGTTGGCGGTGCTGGATATCGGTATGCCGGGGTACGATGGCCTTGAAGTGGTCCAGCGGCTGCGCAAGCGCGGGCAGACTCTGCCGGTGCTGTTGCTGACCGCCCGCAGCGCGGTAGCGGACCGGGTGAAAGGTTTAAATGCCGGCGCGGATGACTATTTACCCAAGCCCTTTGAGCTGGAAGAGCTCGACGCCCGCCTGCGGGCGCTGCTCCGGCGCAGCGAAGGGCAGGTGCATGAGGTGCAGCAGCTTGGTGAGCTGGCGTATTGTGACGAAGGCTATTTTTTACTCCGTGGCCAGATGCTGTCTTTGACGCCGCGCGAGCTGGCGTTATTGAAGGTGCTGATGTTTCGCCGCACCCGCCCGGTTTCGCGCCAGCAGTTATTCGAACAGGTGTTCAGTCTCAGCGACGACGTCAGTCCGGAAAGCATCGAACTCTATATTCACCGTCTGCGCAAGAAACTTCAGGCGAGCAATGTGCGTATAACCACCCTGCGCGGGTTAGGCTATCTGCTTGAGTGCGAGCGCCATGAGATGGGGTAAGCCGCAATCGCTCTATGCCCAACTGTTGCTGTTTCTCGGCCTGCCGCTGGTCCTGCTGTGGGGACTCTCCGCGTTTAATAGCTACGTCAGCGCGCTGCAGGCGGCGACGCAAGCCTACGATCGTACCCTGCTGTCGTCGGCGCGGACGGTGGCCGAACGGCTGGTGGTGCGCGGAGGGCAACTGGAGGTGAATGTGCCCTGGGTGGTGCTGGACAGCTTCGAGCTCAACATGAACGATCGCCTCTATTACAAGGTGCTTGACCCGCAGGGGAAGGTCATTTCCGGCTATGACGATCTGCCCGCGATGCCGCCCTCCACCTCGCGAACTCAGCTCTATCCGGCGCTGGCATGGTTTTATCATACCGAATATCGCGGTCAGGCAATTCGCGTGGCGCGCCTGCTGCAGCCCATCAACGAAGGGGGCATCGTGGGCATGGCGGAGATCTATATTGCCGAAACGCTGCAGTCCCGCCGTTGGCTGGCTGGACAATTACTCTTCTCATCCTGGGTGTCGCAGGGCTTACTGGTCCTGTTGACGCTGGTGCTGGCAGCCTGGCTGCTGCGCCGCGTGCTGCGGCCCATGCGCCAGCTCTCCGCGCTGATGGTGCGCCGTGAACCCGGCCTGCTGACGCCGCTGCCGGAGCTGCTGCCCTGGTCAGAAACGCGGCTGCTGATTGTCGCGTTCAACCGCTATATCGATCGCCTGCGGGTGATGATCTCCCGCCAGGAGCGCTTCAGCGCCGATGCGTCCCATCAGCTGAAAACCCCGCTGGCGGTGCTGAAAACGCAGGCTTCGGTTGCGCTGGCCAGCGACGATCCGCAACTGTGGCGCGAAAGCCTGCAGGCGATGCGCGCCACGCTGGACGATACGGTCTTGTTAACGGAGCGGTTGCTGCAGCTGGCGACGGTAAAACAGCGGGATCAGGCGTTTGCGGTGATTAACTTGCCGGAAATTGTGCGCAACAGCTGCTTTTCGCGTATTGCGCAAGCGCGGAGCAAACATATCGATCTTGGCTATGAGGGCGAGCAGTCGGCGGTACAGGTGGCAGGCGATAGCGTTCTGCTGGGGGAACTGTGCGCTAACCTGCTCGACAATGCCATTCGCTATACCCCGGAATATGGTACGGTCACGCTTAGCCTGCATCGCGACGGCGACGCCGTGCTGCTCAGCGTGGAAGACAGCGGCCCGGGAATTGACGACCAGCAGGTACACCAGGCGCTGATGCCGTTTCGCCGCCTCGATAACGCGGGCGCGATACCCGGCGCCGGGCTGGGGCTGGCGCTGGTAAACGATATCGCGCGTCTGCATCGTAGCCACCTGCAGCTTTCGCGCAGCGAAAGCCTGGGCGGACTGAAGGCGACGCTGCGCCTGCCGACCGTGGCGTCAGAGTAGCCCCTTCATGCTCAGGGTGAGGCGGGTAGCGGCGTTGAGATCGTAGTTTTTAAGCTCATCCGCTTTCACCCAGGCGTAATCGTCAAACTCCTCGTTGATCGTCACGTCACGATTGGCGCTGACGCAGTCGAAGATCAGATAGATCATATAGATCGCTTCCTGGCGCCCGTCGGGGTAAGTTTTAACACGGGTATCATCGCGGAAGCTCCACGGCGCAATATGGGTAAGGATGAGTTTTTCGCCGAGCTCTTCGCGGATTTCCCGGCGCAGCGCCTCTTCAATACGTTCCCCCGGCTCCACGCCGCCGCCGGATAAGGCCCATTGTCCGGGAAAAACGCCGCGGTCGGCAGCCATCTTGCAGAGCAGAAAATGGCCGTCATTCTCGATCAGCGGGCAAACGATGGTCCTTTGGCGCATGGTTTTTCTCCTTCAGGGGATAGGGCGGTAGGCTGATGAAACAGTTTGCGAGCCGCCTCGTTAAATCGCAACAGAAATAAAGCCCTGGCCTTGTCGAGTGCTACGTTAAGCGAAAATATCCGTATGGAGCACCGCCATGGAAAGGGCGACGAATACCCCCTCGCCGCGCCGATCGTGCGGCGTGCCCCTTTTAACGTCAATGTATTTGGCGTAAATCATATTAAACATCAATATGAATGACGCTGAATTCCCGACGCCCCGCACCGGCAACGTCCGATGCCATAAAAGACGCAACTGGTTACACTCTTGTGAAAAATCATTTCGCCAGGTCATTGATTCCTGACGAGTGCGCAGTAGAATTTTCAGGTTTTTTCGGGACTTCTTTGATTTTAATTTTCTGGATAGAGTAAATAATGAAAAAAAGCATTTTTATGGCGCTGGCTGGCGTCATGCTGGTTTCTTCGGCGGCCCATGCGATCAGCGTTACCGGCGAAGCAGGCGAGCATTACACCAACCTTGGGGTCGGCTTCGGCACCGAGTCCACCGGTCTGGCTGTTTCGGGTAACTGGTTGCACAGCGATAACGACGGCGACGCCGCGGGTTTAGGCCTGGGCCTGAATATTCCGCTGGGGCCGTTCCTCGCGACCGTGGGCGGTAAAGGGGTATACACCAACCCGAAACAGGGTGATGAAGGCTATGCGGCCGCGGTCGGCGGCGGCCTGCAGTGGAAAATCGGCGACAGCTTCCGCCTGTACGGCGACTACTACTACTCGCCGGATTCCCTCTCCAGCGGCATTGACAGCTATCAGGAAGCCAACGTCGGCGCCAGCTGGACCATCATGCGTCCGCTCAGCATCCAGGCAGGCTATCGCTATCTGAACCTGGCGGGCAAAGATGGCAACCGCGATAACACCATCGCCGACGGCCCGTACATCGGCGCCAGCGCCAGCTTCTAATCTCCTCCGGCGCGGTCTCTTCTTGCCGCGCCAGATTTTCCTCCTCGTCAGCATCCCGCTTTGCGTTATAGTATTTGCCACCTGGCAGGCAAGGAGTGAGCAATGTTGAATGTGGAAATGCTGTCCACTGGCGATGAAGTGTTGCATGGTCAAATCGTTGACACCAATGCAGCATGGCTGGCGGATTTCTTTTTTAATCAGGGTTTACCGTTAACGCGCCGTCATACCGTCGGCGACGATCTCGATGCGCTGGTGGCGATTCTGCGCGAACGCAGCGAACAGGCGGATGTGCTGATCGTCAATGGCGGCCTTGGCCCCACCAGCGACGACCTGAGCGCGCTGGCCGCGGCCACCGCGAAAGGCGAAGGGCTTATTTTGCATCCGGAGTGGCTGGATACCATGACCCGCTTCTTTGCTGAACGCGGGCGGCCGATGGCGGAAAGCAACCGTAAGCAGGCGGAAATCCCCGCCAGCGCCGAGATGATCAATAACCCGGTGGGCACGGCCTGCGGCTTTGCCATCCAGCTCAATCGCTGCCTGATGTTTTTCACCCCCGGCGTTCCCTCTGAATTCAAAGTGATGGTCGAGCAGGAGATTTTACCGCGCCTGCGCCAGCGCTTTACGCTGCCGGAACCGCCGGTATGCCTGCGGCTGACCACTTTTGGCCGCTCGGAAAGCGAGCTGGCGCAAAACCTCAATCCGCTGACGTTACCGCCTGGCGTCGTGATGGGCTACCGCTCGTCGATGCCGATCATTGAGCTGAAGCTGACCGGACCGGCTGAGCAGCGTGACGCCATGCTGGCTCTGTGGCCGGAAGTGCGTAAAGTGGCTGGCGACAGCCTGATTTTCGAAGGCACTGAAGGGTTACCGGCGCAGATTGCACGCTCCCTGCAGGAGCGGCAGCTGAGCCTGACGCTCAGCGAGCAGTTTACCGGCGGTCTGCTGGCGCTCCAGCTGTCCCGCGCCGGCGCGCCGCTGCTGGCCAGCGAAGTGGTCCCGGCGCAGGAGGAGACGCTGGCGCAGGCGGCCCGCTGGGCGGCCGAGCGGCGCATAAACCATTTTGCCGGCCTGGCCCTGGCGGTGAGCGGCCAGGAGAACGATCATCTTAACGTGGCCCTGGCCACCCCGGACGGCACCTTCGCGCTGCGGGTGAAGTTCAGCGTCACCCGCCACAGCCTGGCGGTACGCCAGGAAGTCTGCGCCATGATGGCATTAAACCTGCTGCGTCGCTGGCTGAATGGCCAACCGCTGGCCAGCGAACATGGCTGGATTAACGTGGTGGATTCCCTCTCGCTGTAAGTCGTTTCCCGGCGCACGGGCTTCTCCCTGGCGCCGGTTGTCCAGCCTGTTGTACTCTCCTGAAAAAATTCTGTGCGTTAAGTCGCAATTTTCCGCTGCGAACGGTCCAGCATACGGGAAAGCGATTGCCCCGCGATGTCGCTCACACTTTACCGCCCGGACAACCGCAACACTGATTCCAGTATTCAGGATTGGAGTCCAGTATGTTGGAATCAACGAAAGTCCCGGCGCTGACCCGCGCGATTGAGATCCTCAATTTAATTGGCCGCATCGGACCCTGCAGCGCGGCGACGATAATAGCGGAGCTGGGGATCCCGAAAAGCACGGTTTATCTGCTGCTGGGCGAGCTGAAAAAGCAGCGCTTCATCAGTATGGATAATCAGGATAACTACTGCCTGTGGACCAAACTGGTGGAGCTGGCCGGGCAGGCGCTAAGCAAAATGGACCTGCGCGAGCTGGCGCGGCCACGCCTGACCCGGCTGATGGATGAGTGCGGCCTGCTCTGCCATCTGGGCATTATCGATCAGGGTAACGCCTACTACATTCTTAAAATTGAGTCTCCCGCCACCATTAGCGTGCGTTCGCACGAAGGTAAGAGCCTGTCGCTTTATCGCTCCGGGATCGGCAAATGTTTGCTGGCCTGGCAGCCCGCCAGCGTTCAGGCGTCGATTATCGATGAACTGCAGTGGGAGCGGGCTACGCCAACGACCATCAGCAATGCTCAACAGCTGCGGGAGGAGCTGCGGCGGATCCGCGCCCGGGGCTGGAGCTTTGATAATGGCGAGGACTACCCGGATGTGCGCTGCGTGGCCGCCCCGGTTTTTAACGCCAATAACGACCTGACCGCCGCCATCTCGGTGGTGGGCACCCGTCTGCAAATCAATGAAGACAATCGCGATTATCTGGCCGGTAAGGCGATTGCCTGCGCGAAAGATATTTCACGACTGCTGGGGTGGAAAAGCCCCTTCGAACAACTCGCCTCATCATAAGGAGAACACCATGACCCTACCGAAAATTAAACACGTCCGTGCCTGGTTTACCGGCGGCGCCACGGCAGAGCAGGGCGCCGGCGGCGGCGATTACCACGATCAGGGGGCTAACCACTGGATTGACGATCATATCGCTACCCCGATGAGCAAATATAAACAGTATGAGCAGTCCCGCCAGTCGTTTGGCATCAACGTGCTGGGCACGCTGATTGTGGAAGTGGAGGCTGACAACGGGCAGACCGGCTTTGCCGTGTCGACGGCCGGAGAGATGGGCTGCTTTATCGTGGAGAAACATCTCAACCGCTTTATCGAAGGCAAATGCGTCAGCGATATCAAACTGATCCATGACCAGATGCTCAACGCTACCCTTTACTACGCGGGATCCGGCGGTCTGGTGATGAACACTATCTCCTGTGTCGACCTCGCACTGTGGGATCTGTTCGGGAAAGTGGTTGGCCTGCCGGTCTACAAACTGCTGGGCGGAGCGGTGCGTGACGAAATCCAGTTCTATGCTACCGGCGCTCGTCCGGATCTGGCGCAGGAGATGGGCTTTATCGGCGGCAAAATGCCCACCCACTGGGGGCCGCACGATGGCGACGCCGGGATCCGCAAAGACGTCGCCATGGTGGCGGACATGCGCGAAAAATGCGGCCCGGATTTCTGGTTAATGCTGGACTGCTGGATGAGCCAGGACGTTAACTATGCCACCAAACTTGCCCATGCCTGCGTCCCTTACAACCTCAAGTGGATCGAAGAGTGCCTGCCGCCGCAGCAGTATGAAGGCTATCGCGAGCTGAAGCGCCAGGCGCCGGCCGGGATGATGGTGACCAGCGGCGAGCACCACGGCACCCTGCAGTCCTTCCGCACCCTGTCGGAGACCGGAATCGATATTATGCAGCCCGACGTCGGCTGGTGCGGCGGCTTAACCACGCTGGTGGAGATAGCGGCTATTGCTAAAGCGCGCGGGCAGCTGGTGGTGCCGCACGGCTCGTCGGTGTACTCACATCATGCGGTGATCACCTTCACCAACACGCCGTTCAGCGAGTTTCTGATGACCAGTCCGGACTGCGCCACGCTGCGTCCGCAGTTCGACCCGATCCTGCTCGGCGAGCCGGTGCCTGAGAGGGGGCGCATTCATAAATCGGTCCTGGATAAACCCGGTTTTGGCGTCGAACTCAATCGCGACTGCAACCTGAAACGTCCTTATCAACACTGATCCCCCGGGCCGCCCGGCGGCCCACGCCTGAGGATATTATGATGAGCAACACTCTGCTGGAGAGCGTGGTGAAGAAAAACCGCGCCCGCTTAATCCCCTTTATGCTGGCGCTGTACGTGCTGGCGTTTCTTGACCGTTCGAATATCGGTTTCGCCAAAGAGACCTACCAGCTGGATACGGGCCTCAGCAACGAAGCCTATGCGCTGGGGGCGGGGATTTTCTTTGTGGTCTATGCCTTTCTCGGGGTACCGGCCAACCTGCTGATGCGCAAATTCGGCGCCAGAAAATGGATCGGCTGCACCACGCTGCTGTGGGGCGTGCTGTCGGCGGCGATGGCGTGGGCGGATACGGAAGCGAAATTCCTGCTGGTACGCACCCTGCTGGGCGCGGCGGAGGCGGGCTTCTTCCCCGGCATGATCTACCTCACTTCACAGTGGTTTCCCCAGCAAAACCGCGCCAGCATTATGGGGCTTTTTTATATGGGGGCGCCGCTGGCGCTGACGCTCGGTTCGCCTTTATCCGGCGCACTGCTGGAGATGCATGGGTTTATGGGCCATCCCGGCTGGTTCTGGATGTTTGTGATTGAAGGCCTGCTTGCTGTCGCCGCGGGAGCGTTCACCTTCTTCTGGCTGGACGATTCGCCGCAGCATGCCCGCTTCCTGAGCGCTGCGGAGAAACAGGCGCTGATCGGCGAGCTGGCGCGAGAGGAGGAGAAAAAGGTCACCTCGCGCCTGTCCGATGCGCTGCGTAACGGGCGGGTCTGGCAGCTGGCGCTGATTTACATGACCATTCAGGTGGCGGTCTATGGCCTGATTTTCTTCCTGCCTACTCAGGTCGCCGCGCTGTTGGGCACCAAAGTCGGCTTCATTGCGTCGGTGGTGACGGCTATCCCATGGGTGGCGGCGCTGTTCGGCACCTGGCTTATCCCTCGCTACTCCGATCGCACCGGCGAGCGGCGCAATATTGCCGCGCTGACGCTGCTGGCGGCAGCGGTCGGGATTGCGGTTTCCGGACTGGTGGCGCCGGTGCTGGCTATCATCGCGCTGTGCGTGGCGGCGGTTGGGGTGATTGCCGTGCAGCCGGTCTTCTGGACGATGCCGACGCAGCTGCTCTCCGGCACGGCGCTGGCCGCCGGGATTGGCTTCGTTAACCTGTTTGGCGCCATCGGCGGCTTTCTGGCGCCAATCGTTCGCGTGCAGGCCGAAACGCTGTTCGCCAGCAGCGCCGCCGGATTGTTAACCCTGGCCGGTGTGGCCATCGTCGGGGTGATCATCATCTTCTCATTAAGCCTCACCCGCGCGGTTCCTCAGCGCGGCAGCGTACAGCATTGATTAAAGGAATCGCTATGAACGCACTGTTATCTAACCCCTTCAAACGTGGATTATTACGCGGTGAGACGCAAATTGGCCTGTGGCTGAGCTCGACCTCCTCCTATATGGCGGAGATTGCCGCCACCTCAGGATATGACTGGCTGCTGATCGACGGCGAGCATGCCCCGAACACCATTCAGGACCTTTATCATCAGCTCCAGGCCATCGCTCCCTATGCCAGTCAGCCGGTGATCCGACCGGTGGAGGGCAGCCGCAGTCTGATAAAACAGGTGCTGGATATTGGCGCCAGAACGTTGCTGGTGCCGATGGTCGATACCGCCGAGCAGGCGCGGGAAGTCGTCTCGGCAACCCGTTATCCTCCCGTCGGTAGCCGCGGCGTGGGCGCCGGCGTGGCCCGGGCGGCACGCTGGGGCAGAGTGGAGAATTATATGGCGGAGGCGAATGACGAACTCTGTCTGCTGATTCAGGTAGAGAGCCGAACCGCGCTGGAAAATCTGGACGCTATCCTCGAGGTGGAGGGCATTGACGGCGTATTTATCGGTCCGGCGGATCTCTCCGCTTCGCTGGGGCACCCGGACGATGCCGGCCATCCTGACGTGCAGCGGGTGATTGAGCAGAGCATCCGGCGCATTCGTGCGGCGGGTAAAGCGGCCGGATTTCTGGCGGTCGACCCGGCGATGGCGGAAAAATGTCTCGCCTGGGGGGCCAATTTCGTCGCCGTCGGGGTCGATACCATGCTCTACACCGAGGCGCTGGACCGCCGGCTGGCGATGTTTAAATCCGCCAGCGCTCAGCCGCAGGGGAAAGCGAGCTATTGACGGCGCAGGCTGGCGCCGGACTCAGGCGAGCGCCTGCGCCAGCACCGTCAGCGGATGTTCGCAGCGTTTGCTGGTGGACATTTCTATCTGCCATTTGCAGGTCTCGCAGTCGGTGACGACGATGTCGGCTCCGCTCTCCTCAATCTGACGGAACAGCGGGGCGCCGATAGCCTGGGATACCGCGTAATTCTCAGTCTTAAACCCGTAGGTGCCGGCGATGCCGCAGCACTGGGAATCCAGCACCTCCAGCTGCAGGCCGGGGATCAGCCGTAGCAGTTCGAGGGTATACAGCGACCAGCCCATTTTCTCCATATGGCACGGGGTGTGATAGACCACCTTCAGCGGCAGCCGGCGCAGCGGCAGCGTTTTGCCACTATCCAGTTGTTTCCAGATCCAGCGAGTGGCCAGTTCCACTCGGTCGCGGAGGTCGCTGTTGTCAACATCCAGGAGGTGAGGGTATTCATCGCGCAGGGTAAAGGTGCAGGTCGAAGAGGTGGCAATGATCGGCAGCGCGTTTTCCCGCATCGCGGCGACGTTGCTCAGCGCCTGCTTACGTGCTTTGTCAAAAAAGCCGTTGGCGATCAGCGGCACGCCGCAGCATTTTTCCCTTGATAACAACTGCACGCCGGTGCCCAGCGCATTGACGACGCGAATCAGGTCCTTGCCCAGCTGCGGGTGGTTATAGTTGACGTAGCAACCATGAAAGAAGGCCACCTGCTCAGGGTACTGCGTCTGGTGGGCCGCGAGCTGGCGGTAAGCGCGGCGGAAGGTACCGAAGCCATATTTCGGCAGCGTGCGGCGATGATCGATATGGAGCGCTGCGTCGAGCAGGCGGCGTACCGGTTTTAAGCCGGTGGTGGCATTAACCAGTGGGGCAAAGGGGGTGGAAAGGGTGCCCATCAGGTCGGTATGGCTGAGGATGGCGTCGCGCAGGGTCGGCTTTTGCTGGCCGTACTGTGCCCGGGCGCGTTGAATGATATCGCCAATTTTCACATCCGACGGGCAGGCCACCTCACAGCGCTTGCAGTTGATGCAGTACTTGAGCGCCTCATCGTACAGCGCGCCATCCTTCAGGCGGAGGCGTTCGCCATCCGGCCCCGCCTGTTTCGGCCCGGGATAGCGCGGATTGACCCGGCTTACCGGACAGGTGGTGGTACAGACCGTGCACTTAATGCAGCTTTCAAAACGAGTATCGTTCATGGCCGGCCTCCGGCAAGGGCGTGGATCTGTCTGGCGGCGTGCAGCGCGGTGACGGCACAGACCCCGCCGCCGCAGCCGAGCTGAATGGCATCGAACCCGCCGAGCAGCGAACCGATGGCGAACAGATTGCTGAACGGCTGCCCGCCCAGCAGGGGATGCAGCAGGGCATCGGTTTTCACCCCGAAGCGCTGCCACGGCTGGGAGGCAAAGAAGTCCCGCTGGTACCAGTCGTCGCGCGGCAGGGTCTGTTGCAGATCGAGACCAAGAATGGGTTCGCGCACGCTCTCCCGCGTGGCGACAAGACCGTTGCTGAAAAAGCTGCCGCTGGCCAGCACGGTAAAACGCGGACGCAGCGCAATATCGCCGTGATTTCGCGTCCAGACGGCCTCGACGGTGCCCTGTCGATGGCTGATGTTCACCACTTCATCGCCGGCAAGCCAGGTGCCGCCGCCGCGAATAAACTGCCGCTGCAGCAGACTGTGCAGGCGCATCCCGGGAACCGAAGGCGGCAGCGTCGGCAGCAGACGCAGCGGGCAGGGCAGGCGCGCCTGCAGCCAGTGGTACAGGCGATCGTCGGCGAGACCAAAGCAGGCGGGCATGATCAGCAGCTCATGCTGCTGCGCCAGCGGCAGCAGCGCCGCGTGCAGGGCAGGCCAGTGGTTTTCATCGTCGAGGAGGCGGGCGATATTGGCGGCGCGAAATTCGGTGGGGTTGTCACGCAACACATCCAGCAGCGGTAACTCGATTTCCGCCGCCACGGCGGTAACGCCGGTTTGCCCGAGCGCGGCGGCGGCGAGATGCGGCTGAAAATCGGCAAAGCCGCTGATCCCCACCAGGCAGACCCCTTGTCGGGGGAGTGGCGCGACAGGCACCTCCTGCGGCGATAGCCACGCCGCGCGCAGCGTCCCCAGCGGCGTTACTCGCCGGTGCGGGTGGTGCGCGTCGCCCTGCATCACCGCCCCGCAGGTGGTCAGCAGGGCTTCAGTCTGTTTAGCGTATTCGAGCACCGCCCCGGCCCCGAGCCGGGAATAAGGGTGCTCAGGAAGCAGTTCAGCGAGCTGCTGCAGACCTTGCGCGAGGTCAGTGACGTTATCGCCGTTCGGCAGCGCCGAGAGCAGATCTAACGACGCGGAGGAAAAATGCAGCGCGCTTTGCCCGCGGCTGATGATAACGCTGCGCAGGCCGGACTGATTCAGCGTCAGGCCGCACAGCAGACCGGCCAGTCCGCCGCCGATAATCGCGCAGTCAAATTTCATCCTGATGCTCCTGTGGCAGTCCGCACAGGCCGAGGTAGACCCAGCGGGTGAATTCGCTTTCGCGCAGCGCGTCGCCCCAGGCGATGGGCTGCACGCCCTTCCAGCGTTCATTGAGAAACGCCGACAGCTGGGCCAACGACTGCGCGGGGGTGGTGACGTTAAAGCGCTGCAGCAGCCCGGCGGCGCGGCAGGCGCAGAGTTCCCCCTGGCAGGTCCCCATGCCAATCCGGGTACGGCGGCGCAGGTCGAGCAGGGTGTTGACCGCCAGATTTTCCACCGCGTATTTCACTTCACCAGCGGTGACGGCTTCGCATTCGCAGACCAGGCTACGGTGCTGGCGGCTGTCGCCAAGCCAGGCCGGAGTGCGATCGCCATGGCGGTAGACGGCAGAGCCGCGCAGCGGGCCAGGCAGGGAGATAATTTTTCGCAGGGTGCTTTCCGTCGGCTCCTGTGAGCCGGGCAGCGGGCTCTCGGCCGTGGTACAGGGGGTGGTGTTGCCCAGCTTACGACAGACGGCGTCGGTGGCCCACTCGGCCATCAGGCGATAAGTCATCAGCTTGCCGCCGGTGATGGTAATGAAGCCTTCCATGCCGTCACGCTGAGCATGGTCGAGCAGGACGATGCCGCGGCTGACGCTGCGTCCGCTGGGATCGTTGTCGCTGGCCACCAGCGGGCGGACGCCGGAGTAGGCGCGGAGGATCCGGGTGCGGCCCATGACCGGCGCCAGCTTTTCGCCTTCGCGCAGCAGGGTATCAACTTCCGCGGTCGTGACCCGGTTGTCGTCAATTTCATCATAAGGAATATGCATCGAGGTGGTGCCAATCAGCGAGATGGTATCCCCAGGCACCAGAATATCGGCATCGGCCGGCTTACGGCAGCGGTTGATCACCAGGTTGTTAATCCGGTGGTCGAGGATCAACAGCGATCCCTTCGCCGGGAACATGGTGATGCGCAGGTCGGCATATTCCGCAATGCGCTGCCCCCAGATCCCGGCGGCATTAACCACTACCCCGGCGTACAGCGTGCGGGCCTGGTGAAGCTGACTGTCGTATACCTGGACGCCGCAGACGCGATCGCCCTGGCGCAGCAGGCCAGTGACTTCGCAGCCGGTGAGGATCTGCGCGCCGTGTTCGCGGGCGTCGAGCATATTGGCCGCGGTGAGGCGAAACGGGTCAATGGTGCCGTCCGGAACCTGCACCGCCCCCAGCAGCGCCGGGTTGACGGCGGGCTCGCGGCGCAGCGCCTCCTGCGCAGAGAGCGGCGTGGCCTCTATGCCAGCCTGCTGGCAGGCGGCGATAAAGGTCTGCTGATATGCCAGATCGTCTTCAGGCAGGGTTATGAACAGACCGCCGGCCGGTTCGATACAGTGACGGGCGATGCGGCGCAGGATGCGGTTCTCACTGATGCATTCGCGGGCGGATTCGTTGTCGGTCACCGCATAGCGGGCGCCGCTGTGCAGCAGCCCATGATTACGGCCGGTGGCCCCGGTGGCGATATCATGACGCTCAATGAGCAGTGTGCGTAATCCGCGCCGGGCGCAATCGCGGGCGATACCGGCGCCGGTTGCTCCGCCGCCGATGATAATAACCTCGCTATCCAGACGTCCCGTCATCTTCAGCTCCTTTGCTTTCGTTTAACACCATTTAGCCACAGTCTATAAGGTTATTGTTTGATTTCGAGCATATTCGCGCGTTATTTGAGCGTGTTATGTGATTTCGTGCTCACATTGGAACCTTTTGTCATATTTCTGTAACAAATTGTGCGATGTTTCACAGTATCAGCTCTACGTATTGCCTACCATCGCGGCCAGATTCGAAGTTAGTGATTAATCTGGGATTGTTGTCGTGACGTTAGTAAAAAACAGCAAGGGCCACGGAGGCTGATATGTTAAGTATTTTTAAACCCGCCGCGCATAAAGCGCGTTTGCCAGCCGCGGAGATCGACCCGCTCTATCGTCGGTTACGCTGGCAGATTTTTATCGGCATCTTCTTTGGTTATGCCGCTTACTATCTGGTTCGTAAGAACTTTGCCCTGGCGATGCCCTATCTTATCGAGCAGGGTTTCTCCCGCGGCGACCTCGGTTTCGCCCTTTCCGGCATCTCCATTGCCTACGGATTTTCGAAATTCATCATGGGATCGGTCTCTGACCGTTCGAATCCGCGCATTTTCCTGCCGGCGGGGCTGATCCTCGCCGCGCTGGTGATGCTGGTGATGGGCTTCGTACCGTGGGCCACCTCGAGCATCATGATCATGTTCGTGCTGCTGTTCCTCTGCGGCTGGTTCCAGGGGATGGGCTGGCCGCCGTGCGGCCGTACCATGGTCCACTGGTGGTCGCAGAAAGAGCGTGGCGGAATTGTTTCAGTGTGGAACTGCGCGCATAACGTCGGCGGCGGGATCCCGCCGCTGTTGTTCCTGTTGGGTATGGCCTGGTTTAACGACTGGCACGCGGCGCTCTATATGCCGGCGTTCGCCGCTATCCTGCTGGCGATTTTCGCCTTTGCGATGATGCGCGATACTCCGCAATCCTGCGGCCTGCCGCCAATCGAAGAATATAAAAATGACTACCCGGACGATTACAGCGAAGAGCATGAACAAGAGCTGACGGCGAAGCAGATCTTTATGCAGTACATTCTGCCGAACAAGCTGCTGTGGTACATCGCGGTCGCCAACGTCTTCGTTTATCTGCTGCGCTACGGCATTCTCGACTGGTCGCCGACCTACCTGAAAGAGGTGAAGCACTTCGCGCTGGATAAATCCTCCTGGGCCTACTTCCTGTACGAGTACGCGGGGATCCCGGGCACCCTGCTGTGCGGCTGGATGTCGGATAAGGTGTTTAAAGGCAACCGCGGCGCCACCGGCGTGTTCTTTATGACCCTGGTGACCATCGCTACCATCGTGTACTGGCTGAACCCGGCGGGCAACCCGGGCGTGGATATGGCCTGTATGATTATTATCGGCTTCCTGATCTACGGCCCGGTGATGCTGATTGGTCTGCATGCGCTGGAGCTGGCGCCGAAGAAAGCTGCCGGCACCGCGGCAGGCTTCACCGGTCTGTTCGGTTATCTCGGCGGCTCCGTGGCCGCGAGCGCCATCGTCGGCTACACCGTCGATTTCTTCGGCTGGGACGGCGGCTTTATGGTAATGATCGGCGGCAGTGTGCTGGCGGTCGTCCTGCTGGTTATCGTGATGCTCGGTGAACGCCGTCATCATCAACAGCTGAAACAAGCCTAAGGAGCGGCGATGAACATGAAACTCACCACGCTAATGAGCGGCATGATGTTGGCCAGTTCGGCGCTGTGCTTCAGCGCGACAGCGGCGGATAAAATGGTTATCGCCCACCGGGGCGCCAGCGGTTATCTGCCCGAACATACCCTGCCGGCGAAAGCGATGGCCTACGCGCAGGGGGCGGATTACCTTGAGCAAGACCTGGTGATGACCAAAGACGACCGGCTGGTGGTGTTGCACGACCATTATCTCGACCGGGTGACCGACGTCGCTCAGCGCTTCCCGCAGCGGGCGCGTCAAGATGGCCGTTTCTACGCCATCGACTTTACCCTGGCCGAGATTAAGTCGCTGAAGTTTACCGAAGGCTTTGAGCCGAAAGATGGCAAGAACGTGCAAACCTACCCCGGGCGTTTCCCGATGGGCAAATCCGATTTCCGCATTCATACCTTTGAAGAGGAGATTGAGTTTGTCCAGGGGCTGAATCATTCCACCGGCAAAAACATCGGTATTTACCCGGAAATCAAAGCGCCGTGGTTCCACCATCAGGAAGGCAAAGATATTGCTGCCAGCACCCTGAAAGTGCTGAAAGAATATGGCTATACCAGCAAGCAGGATAAGGTCTATCTGCAGTGCTTTGACGCCAACGAGCTGAAGCGCATTAAAAATGAACTGGAGCCGAAGATGGGCATGGATCTTAATCTGGTGCAGCTCATCGCCTATACCGACTGGAATGAAACCCAGCAGAAACAGGCCGATGGCCAATGGGTGAACTACAGCTATGACTGGATGTTCAAGCCGGGGGCCATGGCGCAGATTGCACAATACGCCGACGGCATTGGTCCGGATTACCATATGCTGGTGGCGGAAGGCTCAAAGCCGGGGGCGGTGAAGCTGACGGCGATGGTGAAGGAGGCGCACGCCAGCCATCTGCAGGTGCATCCGTATACCGTGCGCGCGGATCAGCTGCCGGAGTACGCCAGCAACGTCAATCAGCTCTATGACCTGCTGTATCGCCAGGCGGACGTCGATGGCTTGTTTACCGATTTCCCGGATAAAGCGGTGCAGTTTCTGGACGCTAAGCAGTAAAAAGCCGGGTTTACCCGGCCTGTGAACGGCAGTTTTGTCGGGCGCATAAGCGTTACGCCGCCCGACAAAACTTACATCTCAATTTCGATATCGCCCTTCGCCCGGCAGCAGCAGGGCAAAATCTCGCCCGGCTGGATAAAGGCCAGCGGCTCGGTCAGCCAGTCAACCTGGCCGGAGACCAGACGGGTGCGGCAGGAGCCGCAATAGCCTGCGCGGCATTGATACTCGACGTCGATATTATGCGATTCAAGAGCAGCCAACAGGGAAGGGTGTTCATCCTGACACTCAAGGCGAGTGTCAGAGATTTTCAAGAAGATCCGCTTCATTACAGCTGGAAGTTGCTCAGATCGTCGGCATCGACTTCAGAGTCGATCTGGCCGACCAGGTAAGAGCTGACCTCTACTTCCTGCGGCGCCACCTGAACGTTGTCGGAGACCAGCCAGGTGTTGATCCACGGGATCGGGTTGGAGCGGGTCTGGAACGGCAGATCAAGGCCCACCGCCTGCATGCGGATATTGGTGATGTACTCGACGTACTGGCAGAGAATATCTTTGTTCAGGCCAATCATCGAGCCGTCGCGGAACAGGTAGTCCGCCCACTCTTTCTCCTGCTGGGCCGCCAGCACGAACAGATCATAGCACTCCTGTTTGCACTCTTCGGCGATTTCCGCCATTTCCGGATCGTCGCTGCCGGAGCGCAGCAGGTTCAGCATATGCTGAGTGCCGGTCAGGTGCAGCGCTTCATCGCGGGCGATCAGGCGGATAATTTTGGCGTTGCCTTCCATCAGTTTGCGCTCGGCGAAAGCGAAGGAGCAGGCGAAGCTGACGTAGAAGCGGATCGCTTCCAGGGCGTTAACGCTCATCAGGCACAGATAGAGTTTCTTTTTCAGCTCGCGCAGATTGACGGTCACGGTCTTGCCGTTGACGGTATGGGTGCCTTCGCCCAGCAGATGCCAGTAGCTGGTCATCTCGATCAGCGAATCATAATAGTGAGAGATCCCTTCCGCACGTTTCTGGATCTGCTCGTTGGTGACGATATCGTCGAACACGGTCGCCGGATCGTTGACGATGTTGCGGATGATATGGGTGTACGAGCGCGAGTGAATGGTCTCAGAGAAGGCCCAGGTTTCCACCCAGGTCTCCAGCTCCGGGATGGAGATCAGCGGCAGCAGAGCGACGTTCGGGCTGCGGCCCTGGATGGAGTCGAGCAGCGTCTGGTACTTCAGGTTGCTGATGAAAATGTGTTTTTCATGTTCCGGCAGCGCCTGGTAGTCGATGCGATCGCGGGAAACGTCAACCTCTTCCGGGCGCCAGAAGAAGGAGAGCTGCTTTTCAATCAGCTTTTCAAAGATGTCGTATTTTTGCTGATCGTAGCGGGCCACGTTAACCGGCTGGCCAAAAAACATTGGCTCAAGCAGCTGATCGTTTTTCGTCTGTGAAAAAGTGGTGTATGCCATTGAAGTGAGTCCTGTTGAACTGTATTGCCCGGCGGGAATGGGTTGGCCGGGCCTACAAAATCGTAGGCCGGGTAAGCGTAGCGCCACCCGGCAAAAATACCTTAGATCTTACAAGCGCCGCTTTCGCAGCCGTCGTCCTGAATGGACGGGGCCAGGTCATCCTGAGCGTCTTCAGCGCCATCACGGGTGTTATGATAGTACAGCGTTTTGACGCCGAATTTATAGGCGTTGAGCAGGTCTTTCAGCAACTGCTGCATCGGCACTTTTCCGGAAGGGAAGCGCGTCGGATCGTAGTTAGTATTCGCAGAGATCGACTGGTCGATAAACTTCTGCATGATACCCACCAGCTGCAGGTAGCCGTCGTTGTTCGGCATTTCCCACAGCAGCTCGTAGGCGTTCTGCAGGTTTTCGTAGTCCGGCACCACCTGGCGCAGGATCCCATCCTTCGAGGCTTTGATACTCACGTGACCGCGCGGCGGCTCGATGCCATTGGTGGCGTTGGAGATCTGCGACGAGGTCTCGGACGGCATCAGCGCGGAGAGCGTAGAGTTGCGCAGGCCGTGGGTTTTAATGGACTCGCGAAGCGCTTCCCAGTCGTAGTGCAGGGATTCGCTGACGATGCCGTCCAGGTCTTTTTTGTAGGTATCGATCGGCAGGATACCCTGCGCATAGGTGGTTTCGTTGAACCACGGGCAGGCGCCCTGTTCGATAGCCAGCTCGTTGGAGGCCTTCAGCAGGTAGTACTGAATCGCTTCGAACGTTTTGTGGGTCAGGTTGTTGGCGCTGCCGTCGGAGTAGCGTTTGCCATGCTTCGCCAGATAGTAAGCGAAGTTGATCACGCCGATGCCCAGCGTACGGCGGCCCATTGCGCCGCGTTTGGCGGCCGGGATGGGGTAATCCTGATAGTCGAGCAGCGCGTCCAGGGCACGCACCGCCAGCACCGCCAGCTCTTCCAGCTCGTCGAGGCTGTCGATAGCCCCGAGGTTGAAGGCCGACAGGGTGCACAGCGCGATTTCGCCGTTTTCGTCGTTGACGTCTTCCAGCGGTTTAGTCGGCAGAGCGATCTCCAGGCACAGGTTAGACTGGCGCACCGGGGCGACCACCGGATCGAACGGGCTGTGGGTGTTGCAGTGGTCGACGTTCTGGATGTAGATGCGGCCGGTGGAGGCGCGCTCCTGCATCATCAGCGAGAACAGCTCAACCGCTTTAATGCGCTGCTTGCGAATGCTGTCGTCCTGCTCGTACTGGGTGTACAGGCGCTCAAACTCGTCCTGATCGGCGAAGAAGGCGTCATACAGGCCCGGGACGTCGGAAGGGCTGAACAGGGTAATGTCGCCGCCCTTCAGCAGACGGGTGTACATCAGCTTATTGATCTGCACCCCGTAGTCCATGTGACGAACGCGGTTGGCGTCGGTACCGCGGTTGTTTTTCAGCACCAACAGGCTTTCCACTTCCAGATGCCACATTGGGTAGAAGAGGGTCGCCGCGCCGCCGCGAACGCCGCCCTGCGAGCAGGACTTCACCGCAGTCTGGAAATGTTTGTAGAACGGAATGCAGCCGGTGTGGAAGGCTTCGCCGCCGCGGATCGGGCTGCCCAGCGCGCGAATGCGGCCGGCGTTGATGCCGATGCCGGCGCGCTGGGAAACGTATTTCACAATCGCGCTGGAGGTGGCATTGATGGAATCCAGGCTGTCGCCGCACTCGATCAGCACGCAGGAGCTGAACTGACGGGTCGGGGTACGCACGCCGGACATGATCGGCGTCGGCAGCGAGATTTTAAAGGTCGACACCGCGTCGTAGAAACGCTTGATGTAGTCCAGACGCGTTTCGCGCGGGTAGTTAGAGAACAGGCAGGCAGCCACCAGAATATAAAGGAACTGCGCGCTCTCATAAATTTCGCCGGTGACGCGGTTCTGTACCAGATACTTGCCTTCCAGCTGCTTCACGGCAGCGTAGGAGAAGTTCATGTCGCGCCAGTGGTCGAGGAAACCGTCCATCTGCTGGAACTCTTCTTCCGTGTAGTCTTCCAGCAGATGATGATCGTATTTACCCTTCTCGACCATCTTCACCACGTGATCGTAAAGCGCCGGCGGCTCAAACTGGCCGAAGGCTTTTTTACGCAAGTGGAAGATCGCCAGACGTGCGGCGAGGTACTGGTAATCCGGCGCCTCGCGGGAGATCAGGTCCGCAGCGGCTTTAATAATGGTTTCGTGGATGTCCGCGGTTTTAATGCCGTCATAGAACTGGATATGCGAGCGCAGCTCTACCTGGGAAATCGAAACGTTATTCAGTCCTTCTGCCGCCCAATCCAGTACGCGATGGATTTTGTCGAGATTGATGCGCTCGGTGGTCCCGTCGCGCTTTGTCACCAGCAGACTCTGATTCATGTGGATTTTACCTGTCCGTGAAAGAAAATATCCCCCGTTTATCCACAGAAGGCCGTTGTGACTAACTCTGTGGATAAATACTATATGTAGGGGGTTGTCGATAAAAGGAACGCTATATGGTGAGTATTTTAGTAAGGAATCTTTTGAGTACAAGGGTTGATTTTGACGTTAAATTGAGGTTGCGGAAGGGTAATAATCCGCAAGTCCACGTCGCATAAGGCCTGGAGAAGAAGTCAATAAAACAGAAAAAAAAATGAAAATTTGATCGAGTGCTGATTTCTTCATCGGAAGAAATAATCACGCGGCTTGATGCCGCGCAATCATCATAAGCGCAGCTGCTGACGTCACGCTTTTTTGGCGCTGGTATGCAACATATAGTTAACATCAACCCCCGGCGCCAACTTGAAGGTGTTGGTCAACGGATTGTAATGCAGACCGATGATATGCTGCTCTTTCAGAGTAGTCTGATCTACCCAGCCCAGCAGTTCGGCCGGCTTGATAAATTTTTTCACATCATGGGTGCCTTTGGGCACCATCTTCATGACATATTCCGCGCCGACCACCGCCATCAGCCACGCTTTACCGTTGCGGTTGATGGTGGAGAAGAAGACCTGACCGCCAGGCTTCACCAGCCGCGCGCAGGCGTGGACTACCGACTGTGGATCAGGGACGTGCTCCAGCATCTCCATGCAGGTGACGACATCGTATTGCTGCGCGTGCTTCGCGGCATGTTCCTCAACCGTTTCCTGAACATATTCCACCTGAATACCGCTCTCCAGGGCGTGCAGTTTCGCCACCTGCAGCGGCTCTGCGCCCATGTCCAGTCCGGTGACCGTCGCGCCTTCGCGCGCCATACTCTCGGCGAGGATGCCGCCGCCGCAGCCGACATCGAGGACTTTTTTACCGAACAGGCCGCCTGAGCGTTCGGCGATATAGCCCAGCCGCAGGGGATTAATGCGGTGGAGCGGTTTGAACTCGCCCTCCAGATCCCACCAGCGCGAGGCGACGGCTTCGAATTTGGCGATTTCAGCATGATCGACGTTAGGGGCTACCGACGTTTTTTCGGCATTCATGGGCGCTTTTACTCCTTTTCTGTTCAGACCTGGGAGTATATCAGCAGCGCGCCATGAATAAACCGTATTGCTTTACCTCTCTTAGCGCGGCTGTGTTATAATTTGCGACCTTTGAATCCGGGATACAGTAGAGGGATAGCGGTTAGATGAGCGACCTTGCGAGAGAAATTACACCGGTCAACATTGAGGAAGAGCTTAAGAACTCTTATCTGGATTATGCGATGTCGGTCATTGTTGGCCGTGCGCTGCCGGATGTCCGAGATGGCCTGAAGCCGGTACACCGTCGCGTACTTTACGCCATGAACGTATTGGGCAATGACTGGAACAAAGCCTATAAAAAATCAGCCCGTGTCGTTGGTGACGTAATCGGTAAATACCACCCGCACGGCGACTCCGCGGTATACGACACCATCGTCCGTATGGCGCAGCCGTTCTCGCTGCGTTACATGCTGGTGGACGGCCAGGGTAACTTTGGTTCCATCGACGGCGACTCCGCCGCGGCGATGCGTTATACCGAAATTCGTCTGGCGAAAATCGCTCATGAGCTGATGGCCGATCTTGAAAAAGAGACGGTCGATTTCGTTGACAACTATGACGGTACGGAGCGTATTCCGGACGTCATGCCGACCAAAATTCCTAACCTGCTGGTAAACGGCGCCTCCGGGATCGCCGTCGGGATGGCCACCAACATACCGCCGCATAACCTGACGGAAGTGATCAACGGCTGTCTGGCTTATGTCGACGACGAAGACATCAGCATTGAAGGGCTGATGGCGCATATTCCTGGCCCTGATTTCCCGACCGCCGCCATTATCAACGGCCGTCGCGGCATTGAAGAGGCCTACCGCACCGGTCGCGGTAAAGTCTACATCCGCGCGCGCGCGGAAGTGGAAGTGGACGCCAAATCCGGCCGCGAAACCATCATCGTGCATGAAATTCCTTATCAGGTGAACAAAGCGCGCCTGATTGAGAAAATCGCCGAGCTGGTAAAAGAAAAACGCGTGGAAGGCATCAGCGCGCTGCGTGATGAGTCTGATAAAGACGGGATGCGCATCGTGATTGAAGTGAAGCGCGACGCGGTAGGGGAAGTGGTGCTCAACAACCTCTATTCCCAGACCCAGCTGCAGGTCTCCTTCGGTATCAACATGGTTGCGCTGCACCATGGCCAGCCGAAGATCATGAACCTGAAAGACATCATCGCCGCCTTCGTGCGCCACCGCCGCGAAGTGGTGACCCGTCGTACGATTTTCGAACTGCGCAAAGCGCGCGACCGGGCGCATATCCTCGAAGCGCTGGCCGTGGCGCTGGCCAACATCGACCCGATTATCGAACTGATCCGTCGCGCGCCGACCCCAGCTGAAGCGAAAGCGGCGCTGGTTGCCCAGGCGTGGGATCTCGGTAATGTCGCGGCGATGCTGGAACGTGCCGGTGATGACGCCGCGCGTCCGGAATGGCTGGAGCCAGAGTTCGGCGTGCGCGAGGGTAAATACTACCTGACCGAGCAGCAGGCTCAGGCGATTCTGGATCTGCGTCTGCAGAAACTGACCGGCCTTGAGCATGAAAAACTGCTCGACGAATATAAAGAGCTGCTGGAACAGATCGCGGAACTGCTGCATATCCTCGGCAGCGCCGACCGTCTGATGGAAGTGATTCGCGAAGAGCTGGAGCTGATCCGCGACCAGTTCGGCGACGAACGTCGTACCGAAATCACCGCCAACAGCGCTGATATCAACATCGAAGATCTGATCAACCAGGAAGACGTGGTGGTCACCCTGTCGCATCAGGGCTATGTGAAGTATCAGCCGTTGACCGACTACGAAGCACAGCGTCGTGGCGGTAAAGGCAAATCGGCAGCGCGCATTAAAGAAGAAGACTTTATTGACCGCCTGCTGGTGGCCAACACCCATGACACTATCCTCTGCTTCTCAAGCCGCGGTCGTCTGTACTGGATGAAGGTCTATCAGCTGCCGGAAGCCAGCCGCGGCGCGCGCGGTCGTCCGATCGTCAACCTGCTGCCGCTGGAAGCCGATGAGCGTATCACCGCTATCCTGCCGGTCCGCGAGTACGAAGAGGGCGTTAACGTCTTTATGGCCACCGCCAGCGGTACCGTGAAGAAAACCGCGCTGACCGAGTTCAGCCGTCCGCGTTCCGCTGGCATCATCGCGGTGAACCTGAACGAAGGCGATGAGCTGATCGGCGTCGATCTGACCTCTGGTCAGGACGAAGTGATGCTGTTCTCCGCGGCCGGCAAGGTCGTGCGCTTCAAAGAGGATGCCGTTCGCGCCATGGGCCGTACCGCCACCGGCGTACGCGGCATTAAGCTGGCGGAAAACGACAGCGTCGTCTCGCTGATTATTCCGCGCGGCGAAGGCGCGATCCTGACGGTGACGCAAAACGGTTACGGTAAACGTACCGCCGCGGCTGAGTATCCGACCAAGTCGCGTGCCACCCAGGGCGTTATCTCGATCAAAGTCACCGAGCGTAACGGTTCCGTGGTCGGCGCCGTACAGGTGGATGATTGCGATCAGATCATGATGATCACCGACGCCGGGACGCTGGTGCGTACCCGCGTTTCCGAAGTGAGCATCGTGGGCCGTAACACCCAGGGCGTGATCCTCATCCGCACCGCGGAAGATGAAAACGTGGTGGGTCTGCAGCGCGTCGCTGAGCCGGTAGACGACGAAGAACTGGACGCTATCGACGGTAGCGCGGCGGAAGGCGATGACGATATCGCCCCGGAAGCAGATACCGATGACGACATCGCCGAAGACGAAGAGTAATCGTCCCAGGTAAATGTTCTGAAAGGGCCGGGTATTCTCCCGGCCCTTTTTGCATTAACATTGCGGCAAAGCCGGTTTACCGCTACTTTAACCCCATTCTGTTGAGTCCCTGACGGCCGAGCATCGCCACATTGAAATATCTTGCCTCTTTCCACACAACCCTGAAGGTTTCACGTTATCTGTTCAGAGCGCTGGCGGTATTGCTGTGGCTGCTGATTGCGTTTGTCTCTGTGTTTTATATCGTCAACGCGCTACACGAGCGGGAAGCCGAGATCCATCAGGAGCTCAATCTCAATGCCGATCAGGCCCAGCGCTACATTCAGCGTACGGCGGACGTGATTAAAGAGCTCAAGTATGTCGCCGGTAACCGGCTGTCGGCAGGGGATGCGGTAGCGCAAGGGCAAAGCGGCGATATTGCGATCCCCAGCTTTGAACCCCTGTATCCTGACTCCGACTGCAGCGCAATGAGTAGTGCATGGCGTAATTCGCTCCAATCGCTGGCGTGGTTTATGCGCTACTGGCGGGATAATTTTACCGCCGCCTACGACCTTAACCGCATCTTTCTCATCGGCAGCGATAATCTCTGTATGGCCAACTTTGGCCTGAGGGACGTGCCGATTGAGCGCGATCAGGCGCTGAAAGTCCTGCATCAACGCATTGAGCAATACCGCAATGCGCCGCAAAACGAGCGCGGCAACAACCTGTTCTGGATAAGTCAGGGCGTGCGCCCCGGGGTGGGCTACTTTTACGCCCTGACGCCGATCTATATGGCCAATCGCCTGCAGGCGATGCTCGGCGTGGAGCAGACCATCCGCATGGAAAGCTTCTTTACGCCGGGCAGCCTGCCGATGAGCGTGACGATCTTCGACGATAACGGCCAGCCGCTGATCTCGCTGGCCGGCGCGGAAGGCAAAATCCAGAGCGAAGCGAAGTGGATGCAGGAGCGAATGTGGTTTGGCTACAGCACGGGTTTCCGCGAGCTGGTGCTGAAGAAAAGCCTCGCGCCGTCCTCCCTGAGCATCGTCTATTCCGTCTCGGTAGACCAGGTGCTGGAGCGGATCCGCATGCTGATCATCAACGCCATCGTTCTCAATATCCTCAGCGGCGCGATGCTGTTTGCGCTGGCGCGGATGTATGAGCGGCGCATTTTTATCCCGGCGGAAAATGACGCTCAACGGCTGGAAGAGCATGAGCAGTTCAACCGCAAAATCGTGGCCTCCGCCCCGGTGGGGATCTGTATTCTGCGCACCCTCGACGGGACCAACATTCTCAGTAACGAGCTGGCGCACAACTATCTGAACATGCTGACCCACGAGGACCGCCAGCGGCTGACGCAGATTATCTGCGGCCAGCAGGTCAACTTTGTCGATGTGCTGACCAGCAACCATACCAACCTGCAGATTAGCTTTGTCCACTCGCGCTATCGCAATGAAAACGTGGCGATTTGCGTGCTGGTGGACGTTTCCGCCCGCGTGAAGATGGAGGAGTCGCTGCAGGAGATGGCCCAGGCGGCGGAGCAGGCCAGCCAGTCGAAATCGATGTTCCTTGCCACCGTCAGCCATGAGCTGCGTACCCCGCTGTATGGCATCATCGGTAACCTCGATCTGCTGCAGACTAAAGCCTTGCCGAAAGGCGTCGATCGCCTGGTGACGGCGATGAACAACTCCTCGAGCCTGCTGCTGAAAATCATCAGCGATATTCTCGATTTCTCCAAAATCGAGTCCGAGCAGTTGAAGATCGAGCCGCGGGAATTTTCCCCGCGCGAGGTCATGAACCATATCTCCGCCAACTATCTGCCGCTGGTGGTGCGCAAGCAGCTGGGTCTGTACTGCTTTATCGAACCGGACGTTCCGGAACAGATGTCCGGCGACCCGATGCGTCTGCAGCAGGTGATCTCAAACCTGCTGAGCAATGCGATCAAGTTCACCGACACCGGCTGCATTATCCTGCACGTTCAGTGCGCAGGAGATTATCTGCAGATTAGCGTCCGCGACACCGGGGAGGGGATCCCGGCGAAAGAGGTATTGCGCCTCTTCGACCCTTTCTTCCAGGTGGGGACCGGCGTGCAGCGCAACTTCCAGGGCACCGGCCTTGGCCTGGCGATCTGCGAAAAACTGATCAGCATGATGGATGGCGATATCGCCGTGGAAACGGAGCCGGGAATGGGCAGCCGCTTTACCATCCGCATCCCGCTGTATGGCGTGCAGAACACGCCGCAGGTGACGGCGGACGGTTTCGCTGGCAAGACCTGCTGGCTGGCCATCCACAACACCTCGTTGGCGATGTTCGTCACCTCGCTGCTCAGCTATCACGGCCTGACGGTACGCCGCCATGCCGGAGAAACCCCGGACGCCGAGGATGTCTTACTCACTGACGATGAAGCGCTGAGCGGCTGGCAGGGAAGGGCGATGGTCATCTTCTGCCGTCGTCATATCGGTATTCCGCAGGAGCGGGCCGCCGGCGAGTGGCTGCATAGCGTGACGACGCCGCATGAACTGCTGCCGCTGTTGGGACGTATTTTCCACGTCGCGCTGGCCAGTGCGGAGAATAGCCGGGCGCTGATGGCGCCGGAGGCGCAGGTCGGCAATAACGACGACATGATGATTCTCGTGGTCGACGATCATCCGATCAACCGCCGCCTGCTGGCGGATCAGCTGGGATCGCTCGGCTACCAGTGCGTGACCGCCAACGACGGGGTCGACGCGCTCAACGTCCTCAGCAAGCAGCACATCGATATTGTGCTCAGCGACGTCAACATGCCTAATATGGATGGTTATCGCCTGACGCAGCGCATTCGTCAGCTTGGCCTGACGCTGCCAGTGATTGGCGTAACGGCCAATGCCCTGGCGGAAGAGAAGCAGCGCTGTCTGGAATCGGGGATGGACAGCTGTCTGTCCAAGCCGGTGACGCTTGACGTGCTGAAGCAAACGCTGACGGTATATGCGGCGCGGGTACGTAAAGGGCGGGAATAATCGGGAGCTCCGTCTCGCCGGGGCGAGACGGAGAGCGCGTCGGGATTACTCTTTGTCCGTCGAGCTCAGCGAGACGGAGGAGAGGTAGTTCAGCAGGGCGATGTCGTTTTCGACGCCCAGCTTCATCATCGCCGACTTTTTCTGGCTACTGATGGTTTTGATGCTGCGGTTAAGCTTTTTGGCGATCTCGGTCACCAGGAAGCCTTCGGCGAACAGACGCAGCACTTCGCTCTCTTTCGGCGACAGGCGTTTATCGCCATAGCCGCTGGCGCTGATTTTTTCCAGCAGACGAGAGACGCTTTCCGGGGTGAATTTCTTCCCTTTCTGCAGCGCGGCCAGCGCTTTAGGCAGATCGGTCGGCGCCCCCTGCTTGAGGACGATCCCTTCGATATCCAGATCCAGCACCGCGCTGAGGATTGCCGGGTTATTGTTCATGGTCAGAACAATGATCGACAGATCCGGGAAGTGGCGCTTGATGTATTTGATCAGCGTGATCCCGTCGCCGTATTTATCACCGGGCATGGACAGATCGGTGATCAGCACATGGGCGTCCAGCTTCGGAAGATTGTTGATAAGGGCCGTGGAGTCTTCAAACTCGCCAACGACGTTCACCCACTCAATTTGCTCAAGTGACTTACGAATACCGAACAGTACGATCGGATGGTCATCGGCAATAATTACGTTCATAGTGTTCATGTATAAGGCTACCTTCTACAGCAAACTCTTGACGTAAGCGTCAATGTCGCTGATATATTTTTCTATGCCTTGCGCATCCTTTTCGCGAATCAGATGCTCAAGCGTTTCACATAACTGCTTGCCGGGTATCAGATTAAGCATAGCAAATGCCCCTTTGAGGCGGTGGGCGGTTTGCGCCAGAGCAGCAAAATCACCCGCTTCGTTTTCAGTATACAATCTCTGAACATCATCCGGTACCGTATCGGCAAACAGTGCGTAATAGCCGCTGGCATGGAGTTCGGCGTTACTCTCGTTTCCTGAGGTGGCGGGCTGAACCGCCTCCTCCGCCAGCTGCTGCTCAATAAGCTGCAGGATAGCCTCCTGCATCGCCGTGCTAATATTAAAGTTGACCCGCAGTTGGCCCGGGCCGATTTTGCGTATCCCAACCTCATCATCGCTTAAAAGCAAGCCCGAAGCAGTAAGATTAGACGGATTATCCGTTAAATACAGATCGAACGCTTGACTTGTCGCTCGATCGTCCGGCGTGATGCAGGACGCCCCCCAGCTCTCCAGCTGGCGGGTGACAATCCGCCGTACTTCGCTGGAGGTCACATCCAGCAGGACGATAACGTCATCCAGCAGATGTTCTCCCGCCTCTGGCGCCTCTTCGCTGGCCGGCATTTTCAGATGCAGGCTATAGCGAGTCCCCAGCGACTCCCGCGCTTTGATGGTCAACTGCCCGCCCAGCTTGCGCGTCATACGGTCACATAACCAGAAGGTAAGGGCGTTCGCTTTGCCGTACAGATCGCTCTGAGTCTCATTGAGATACGGGAAGTGCATATTGTCGATCTCGTTTGCCGAGACCCCGTTGCCAGTATCCAGTATGCGGAAGGTCAGGCGATCGCTGGCCGACTCTTCCTGGCAGACGTCGAGGGTGATCTTGCCGATAGGCGTGGTGGTGATGGAATACTGGATCAGCAGTACCAGCGTGCGCCGCAGGGCTTCACGGTCGCCATAGCGTTGCTCGCCGGCAGGCAGCGCGTTATTGATAAGCAACTGCAGACCCTTGCGCTTCATCGCCGGCAGCACCTCCGGTACGACGTCGTCGATCAGCTCCTGCACCGAGAACAGCGACTGGCTGGTTTTCCAGGCATCGCTTTCCAGCAGGTTGGCGAGCTGAATATCATCGATCAGTTTGACCAGCTCATCGGCATGCTGCGCCAGCGTCCGGCTCTCCGCGCCGTCGAGCGCCGCTGCCTCAGCCGCCAGGTTAAGGGCTGGCTGCTTCAGGGCGCTGCCGATATGCCGCATAAAGGTCGTCCGGCCCTGCTGGTTTTTCTCATACAAGCGCTGGGCCTGTTTGAGCTTTTTATTGACCAGCACTTCGCGGTCCTGGTCTCGGATAATCAGGATCTGCGTGCGAGGCGCGACCTGGCTGCGATACTGGCGGATCTCATACTGTTCGTTGTTGACGGTGGCCTGGATCACCCCCTGATGCTGGTCCGCCATGTTAGTGATGTTCTGCAGATTCAGGTGCGGAAGCAGATGGTCGGCAATCGGGTTGCTGATCACCGTTCGGTTGGCTTCCTGATCGTGGACCAGCAGCCCCAGCGGCAGCAAAGAAACAATTTCTTCATTAAGGGCGCGCAGTAAACGCAGTTCGCTATTGGCGGCGGAGGGGAGCCCGGCGCCCGAGGTGCTGCTGCGACCTTTATAATTCCGGAAGGTCGTGAAACCGAACAGCGCCAGCGCCAGCAGGCCAATGTTAAGCAGCAGCGGCAGAAGAATGTTTTGCAGGGATTCCAGCAGCATGGTGCTCATCGGTACCGTCCACACTAACTGCATACCGGTGGTGCTGATGTCGGTGGCGATGTCAATCTGCATGCCGTTGAAGGTGATCCCGATATGATCGCTAGCCTCTTTCTCGGGGCTGGCGGCCACATTTTGCGTGGGATCAGGCTCGATACGAAAGCTATCCAGCGCCATGCCCGGCGGGATCAGATCGTTAATCGGCAGGTCGAAGGCGACCACCGTTGCCAGGTGTCCTGGCTGATTGAAGGTAGTACGTAACGTGAAGTAGTGCGCGTTCTGCCAGGCAAGATGGCGCAGCGGCGAGAAGGTCTCGCGCTCATCAAGGGTATTGGCCTGCAGCAGCATTTCCGCGCGCCGGGATTCCACCACGCTGCTGATCGTTGACTCTTTAAAGCTTGAGGAGAGGTCCTTCAACGGCAGGGTGGAGATAAGGATCAGGCTATTGTCCAGCCCATTGAGATAGTACATCGACCACGGAATGGTCTCCGCGCCCCACAAAATATCGAGATAATCGGACATTTTCTGCGTCATCTCGAGGGTCGAACTGTCGTGGGAGCCAAAGATCAGGGCTTCGGTTTTACGCCGGGGCTTCTCCAGATAGTACACGTCCTGCTTTAAACGCGTCTCCTGCAGACCGCCGCTGGCGGTGTTGGCGGAGGTGGCGGCGATATTGTCGTAGATCTGCCAGGTGGCATAGCGCCAGGTATCAATGCGTTGGTGCAGGGCATGGGAGACATCAACTACCTGATAGCTCTTCTCTTTCAGCCAGGCATTGACGGCGCTTTGAATCATCACCCCCATCGTCGCCAGCAGGACAATAACCATCAAAATGAAGAAGCGGCTGATGTTGCCGGGGATCAGAGAGAATTTTTTCGGGGTCATCTTGTGGCTGAACGACTCATCATTGTTTGTAAACAGGATGTAGCGCCAGAGTAACTGGCAACAAAGCAGATGCTGCAGGCAGTATAAAGGCTAATGGCGTAAATCCATACTACAGATTGGTGCCAGCGGCGCGATACCGCCCAGGAATTATCTTAGAAACGAAGCGTAAATGAAACCGCGTCCGCAAGACTGACCAGTGACGATATTGACAGAAACAAAAGCCAGGAATCGCACGAAATAACAAGACATTGGCAGAATAAGCGCAAAAGACGGCCTAATTGATTGATTAATATTCGTTAGGGAATCATTGGCTGTAGCACAGATAAATTAAAGTTGTGTAAAGAAGGGTAAAAAAAACCGGATGCGAGGCATCCGGTTGAAATAGGGGTAAACAGACATTCAGAACTGAATGACGGTAATAAATAAAGTTAATGATGATAGCGACTATTATTTTAGTCACCGATGATCATTTTGTTTTACCATTCAGTGCTATAGGCTTAGTTTTGTATATCGTGTTGATTTTAAATGGCTAAATAATTTTTTTGATTATTAGTGCGTATTTCCCTGGCCATTTTGGGGTAAAAAAAAGTTCCGCCATATTTACAAATTGAAACATCTTGTGGGAACTTTGAAACATCTTAGAAGTTTTAGTATCATATTCTTGTTGGATTATTCTGCATTTTGCAGCACAATGAAATAGCCGACTGATTAGAAGGGTAATCAGTAAGCAGTGGCATAATAAAAGGCATATAACAAACAGAGGGTTAATAACATGAAAGTTAAAGTACTGTCCCTCCTGGTACCGGCTCTGCTGGTAGCA
This sequence comes from Klebsiella sp. 2-CIP_Kleb., assembly GCF_050378715.1. Classification (NCBI taxonomy): domain Bacteria; kingdom Pseudomonadati; phylum Pseudomonadota; class Gammaproteobacteria; order Enterobacterales; family Enterobacteriaceae; genus Klebsiella; species Klebsiella sp. 2-CIP_Kleb. Next base: position 1,346,873 of record NZ_JBNRLG010000001.1, on the reverse strand, counting down.
GGCGCAGCAAATGCGGCTGAAATTTATAACAAAGACGGCAACAAATTAGACCTGTACGGTAAAATTGACGGTCTGCACTACTTCTCTGACGACAAGAGCGTCGACGGCGACCAGACCTACATGCGTGTAGGCGTGAAAGGCGAAACTCAGATCAACGACCAGCTGACCGGTTACGGCCAGTGGGAATACAACGTTCAGGCGAACAACACTGAAAGCTCCAGCGATCAGGCATGGACTCGTCTGGCATTCGCCGGTCTGAAATTTGGCGACGCGGGCTCTTTCGACTACGGTCGTAACTACGGCGTAGTATACGACGTAACGTCCTGGACCGACGTTCTGCCGGAATTCGGCGGCGACACCTACGGTTCTGACAACTTCCTGCAGTCCCGTGCTAACGGCGTTGCAACCTATCGTAACTCTGACTTCTTCGGTCTGGTTGACGGCCTGAACTTTGCTCTGCAGTACCAGGGTAAAAACGGCAGCGTCAGCGGCGAAGGCGCGACCAACAACGGTCGTGGCGCTCAGAAACAGAACGGCGACGGCTTCGGTACCTCTGTAACTTATGACATCTTTGATGGCATCAGCGCTGGTTTCGCGTACTCTCACTCTAAACGTACCGACGATCAGAACAACCTGGTTCTGGGTAACGGCGACAACGCTGAAACCTACACCGGCGGTCTGAAATACGACGCGAACAACATCTACCTGGCCACTCAGTACACCCAGACCTACAACGCGACCCGCGCTGGTTCTCTGGGCTTTGCTAACAAAGCGCAGAACTTCGAAGTGGTTGCTCAGTACCAGTTCGACTTCGGTCTGCGTCCGTCCGTGGCTTACCTGCAGTCTAAAGGTAAGGATCTGGAAGGCTACGGCGACCAGGACATCCTGAAATATGTTGACGTGGGCGCGACCTACTACTTCAACAAAAACATGTCCACCTATGTTGATTACAAAATCAACCTGCTGGACGACAACAGCTTCACCCGCAACGCCGGTGTTTCTACCGACGACGTGGTTGCACTGGGCCTGGTTTACCAGTTCTAAGTCGCAAGATGCATAACAAAAAGGCGCCTCCGGCGCCTTTTTTTATGTCTGGTTTAACCTCGCTGGTATACTCTTGTCGCCCTGGTAAGAGGAGCCTCGATTAATGGATATGACTTTCTTTCGCGCCGCGCTGTTGGGCGCCTGCGTACTGTTCTCTGGCTGCGATTCAGCCACCACTCCCGCGACACCCGCATCAACGGCCACCGTGCTGGATGGCAAAACAATGGGCACCTTCTGGCGGGTCAGCGTTATCGGCGTGGATGAGGCAAAGGCGCAGGCGCTGCGCGCCAAGGTTCAGGCCCAGCTGGACGCCGACGATCGCCTGCTGTCGACCTGGAAAAACGACTCGGCGCTGATGCGTTTCAACCACGCGACGGATACCCGGCCCTGGCCGGTGAGCGAAGCGATGGCGGATATCGTCACCCTGTCGCTGCGGATTGGCGCCAAAACGCACGGCGCGATGGATATTACCGTCGGGCCGCTGGTCAACCTGTGGGGCTTTGGCCCGGATAAACAGCCGGTCGCCACCCCGGATGCGCAGGCGATCGCCGCGGCGAAAGCGCGCACCGGCCTGCAGCATCTGCAGGTTATCAATCAGAGCGGCAGGCAGTTCCTGCAAAAAGATATTCCCGATCTGTTTGTCGACCTCTCCACCGTGGGGGAAGGCTATGCCGCCGACCACCTCGCGCGCTTGATGGAGCAGGAAGGGATCTCCCGCTATCTGGTGTCGGTGGGCGGGGCGCTGGTGAGCCGCGGGATGAACGGCGAAGGTAAGCCCTGGCGGGTGGCGATCCAGAAACCGACCGACCAGGAAAACGCCGTTCAGGCGATTGTCGACATCAATGGTCACGGCATCAGCACCTCCGGCAGCTATCGCAACTACTATGAACTCGATGGCAAACGTATCTCGCACGTCATCGATCCGCAGACCGGGCAGCCGATAACCCATAAGCTGGTCTCCGTGACCGTCATTGCGCCAACGGCGCTGGAGGCGGACGGCTGGGATACCGGGCTGATGGTGCTGGGGCCGGAAAAAGCGCAGCAGGTGGTGCGCGAGCAGGGCCTGGCGGTCTACATGATCGTCAAAGAGGGGGAGGGCTTTAAAACCTGGATGTCGCCGCAGTTCCGTACCTTCCTCGTCGGCGAAAAAAATTAAAAAGCAAGATTGCGGGTTTTTTGCTGCGGGCTTTACCGCAGACTGAGGATACACTTACAGCAGGAGACCCGTGATGAAACCGATAGTTGCCGATACCGATGACCGCCGCTGGCAGGCGGTCTGCGAGCGTGATACCCGGGCCGATGGTCAGTTCGTCTTTGCGGTACTGACCACCGGCGTCTGCTGTCGTCCCTCCTGCCGCTCGCGGCGCGCGCGGCGGGAAAACGTGCGCTTTTTTGCCGACGTCGCTGCTGCCGTGGCGGCGGGATTCCGCCCCTGCAAACGCTGCCAGCCGGATAAAGACTCTCCGCAGCAGCAAAGGATCGACAAGGTGGCGCAGGCCTGTCGGCTGCTGGAGCAGGAGGCGCCCCTGACCCTCGAGGCGCTGGCGCGCGAGCTGGCGGTCAGCCCGTTTCATTTCCACCGTTTATTCAAATCCGTCACCGGCATGACCCCGAAAGCCTGGCAGCAGGCGTGGCGCGCGCGACGCCTGCGGGAGGCGCTGGAGCAGGGGAAACCGGTGACCCGCGCCGCGCTGGCGGCCGGCTTTCCCGACAGCAGCAGCTATTATCGCCAGGCCGATGCCGCATTAGGGATGACCGCCAGCCAGTTTCGTCGCGGCGGCGCCGCCACCGTGGTGACCTGGACGACGGGCGACTGCGCGCTGGGCCGCTGCCTGGTGGCGCAAAGTGAACGCGGCGTCTGCGCTGTGCTGCCGGGTGATAACGATGCTGCATTGCTCGACGACCTGCGCCAGCGCTTTCCCCACGCCGAGCTGCGTCAGGGCGACCCTGAGTTTCGTCGTCAGATGGCGGAGATTTTCGCCCACCTCGACGACAGCCGGCGGCCGGTGTCGCTGCCGCTGGATCTGCGGGGCACCGCGTTCCAGCTGCAGGTCTGGCAGGCGCTGCGGCAGATCCCGGCGGGGGAGACCCGCAGCTACCGCCAGGTGGCCGAGCATATTGGCCAGCCGCGGGCGGTAAGAGCCGTGGCCGGCGCCTGCGCGGCGAATTCACTGGCGGTGATCGTTCCCTGCCATCGGGTGGTGCGTGAAGATGGCGCACTATCCGGTTATCGCTGGGGAACGGCGCGAAAAGCGCAGCTGCTGGCGCGCGAGGCGCAACGAGAGGAGGAGTAATGCTCGATCTGTTTAGCGATACCCCACCGTGGCAGGAGCCGCTGGCCCCCGGCGCGGTGGTGCTTCGCCGCTTTGCACGCGAGCGTGCCCCAGGGCTGCTGCAGGCGATTGCCGACGTCGCCCGCCAGTCGCCGTTTCGCCAGATGGTCACGCCGGGCGGGTACACCATGTCGGTGGCGATGACCAACTGCGGCCGGCTGGGCTGGACCACCGATCGCCACGGCTACCTCTACGCCCCGGTCGATCCGGTCACCCGTCACACCTGGCCGCTGATGCCGGCCGTATTCCGTGAACTGGCGCTGGCGGCAGCCGCGGCCGGCGGCTATCCGGGCTTTTCCCCCGACGCCTGTCTGATTAACCGCTACCAGCCCGGCGCAAAGCTGTCGTTGCATCAGGATAAAGATGAACAGGATCTGCGGGCGCCGATCGTCTCGGTCTCCCTGGGCCTGCCGGCCATCTTTCAGTTTGGCGGGTTGCAGCGCAGCGACCCGCTGCGGCGGCTGTTGCTGGAGCATGGCGATGTGGTGGTCTGGGGCGGGGAGTCGCGCCTGTTTTATCATGGCGTTCAGCCGCTGAAAGCGGGCCATCATCCCGAGACCGGCGACTGTCGATATAACCTCACCTTTCGGCAGGCGGGCCGTCCCGGCGATTAAAATAAGAATTATTCTTGATGTCACCGGCGAGCCGTTTAAACTGCTGGCTGTTTTGCTTTTCCGGATAGCCTGTTATGGAACTTCTTTCTCTCGTCTGGCGCCAGTATCGCTGGCCGTTTCTGGGCGTTATTGCCCTTAGCCTGCTCAGCGCCGCGCTGGGTATCGGCTTAATCGCTTTTATTAACATGCGCCTGATCGCCACTGTCGATACCTCGCTGCGGGTGCTGCCGGAATTTCTTGGCCTGCTGGGGCTGTTAATGGCGGTGACCCTGGGTTCGCAGCTGGCGCTGACCACCCTCGGCCACCATTTTGTTTATCGCCTGCGCGGCGAGTTTGTGAAACGCATCCTCGATACCCAGATTGAACAGGTGGAGAAGATCGGCAGCGCGTCGCTGCTTGCCGGGCTGACCAGCGATATCCGCAATATTACCATCGCCTTTGTACGCCTCCCTGAGCTGGTGCAGGGGATCATTCTCACCTTCGGCTCCGCCGCTTATCTGGCCTGGCTGTCAGGAAAAATGATGCTGGTGACGGCCCTGTGGATGGCGCTCACCATCTGGGGCGGCTTTGTGCTGGTGTCGCGGGTGTACAAACATATGGCCAGCCTGCGCGAAACGGAAGATAAGCTCTATCACGACTACCAGACGGTGCTGGAAGGGCGCAAAGAGCTGACCCTCAACCGGGAGCGCGCGGAGTACGTGTTTAATCAGCTCTATCTCCCGGACGCCCGCGACTACCGGCACCACATCGTTCGCGCCGATACCTTCCATCTCAGCGCGGTCAACTGGTCGAATATTATGATGCTTGGCGCCATCGGGCTGGTGTTCTGGATGGCCAACAGCCTCGGCTGGGCCGATACCGCCGTGGCGGCGACCTACTCCCTGACGCTGCTGTTTTTGCGCACGCCGCTGCTCTCCGCCGTCGGCGCGCTGCCCACGCTGCTTAGCGCCCAGGTGGCGTTTAATAAGCTGCGCCAGTTCTCGCTCGCCCCTTACCGGGCGGATTTCCCCCGGCCGCAGCCGCAGGCTGACTGGCAGACGCTGGAGCTGCGCGATGTCACTTTCCATTATCCGGACCATCGCTTTGCGGTAGGGCCGCTTAACCTGACGCTAAAACGCGGCGAACTGGTGTTTCTGATCGGCGGCAACGGCAGCGGCAAGTCAACCCTGGCGATGCTCCTGACCGGCCTGTATCAGCCGGTTTCCGGTCAGATTCTGGTGGACGGCCAGCCGCTGGCGGCGGATAAACCGGAGGCGTACCGCAAACTGTTCTCCGCGGTGTTTACTGACGTCTGGTTGTTCGACCGTCTGCTCGGGCCGCAGGGCGAAGAGGCCGATCCGGCGCTGGTGGCAACGTGGCTGGAGCGTCTGCAAATGGCCCACAAGCTGCAGCTGGAAAACGGTAAGATCGGCGACCTGCGGCTGTCGAAAGGGCAGAAGAAGCGCGTGGCGCTCCTGCTGGCGCTGGCCGAGTCCCGGGATATCATTCTGCTGGATGAATGGGCGGCGGATCAGGATCCGCATTTCCGCCGCGAGTTCTACCAGGTCCTGCTGCCGCTGATGAAGCAGATGGGGAAAACCGTGTTTGCCATCAGCCATGACGATCACTACTTCCAGCACGCCGATCGCCTGCTGGAGATGCGTGCCGGGCAGCTGTCCGAGCTCACTGGCGAAGAGCGGGCGCAGGCCTCCCGCGATGCGGTGGCCCGCACGGCCTGATTCACGCTGCGCGCCCGGGGAAAGCCGGGCGCCGCTGAAATTTTCAGCGTCTACAGTGCTGACGGTTATTATTTCCCCCTCCTCGCGCTATGCTTAAGGCTTCCGGCCCGCAGGCCGGCTCACTATTCTCAAAAGGATTGCCTGACCGATGTCCGTTTTGCATAAAAAAAGCGCCCGCTTGCGTGACGAAGAGCGCGCCCGTCTGATTTGGCTCTTGAGCACCGATAAAGCGGTGACCTCCGCGCTGCTGGGCAAACTGACGCTGGCCGAACGTTACGATGAAGGGACGCTGGCCGATGACCTGGCTGAAGTGGAAATGCTGGTCTCGCATCTGCCGCCGCCGGATCTCGCCGATGCGCTGGAAGCGCTCCCCTATGACGCCCGCACCGCGCTGTGGTGCCTGGTGCCCGACGATAAACGCGGCGAAGTGCTGCTGGAAGCTTCAGAAAACGTCTGGGGCGACCTCATCGATAAGATGAGCGACCACGAGCTGCTGCAGGCGATGCAGCCGCTGGATATCGATGAACAGGTTTACCTGCTGCAGCATCTGCCGCGCAATCTGACCGGACGGTTGCTGGCGACCCTGCCGGCTGAGAAGCGCGCCCGTATTCGCCAGATTATGCGCTATGCCGACAACAGCGTCGGGTCGATCATGGAGTTTGAGGTCATTACGGTGCGGCCGGAGGCCACCCTGGCGGCGGTCCAGCGCTATCTGCGGCGTCTCGGGAAAATGCCGGAGAACACCGATAAACTGTTCGTCACCACCCGCAATAAGCTGCTGCTCGGCGAGCTGGAGCTGCAGACCATTCTGCTCAACGATGCGCAGAAGCGGGTGGGGGAGGTGATGGAGGGCGATCCGGTCACCTTTCAGCCGCATGAAGAAGCGGAGAAGGTGGCGCGCACCTTCGAGCGTGATGACTTGCTCAGCGCCGCCGTTATCGATGCCGATGGCAAACTGATCGGCCGTCTGACCATCGATGAGATCGTCGATGTGGTCTATGAAGAGACCGACAACGATCTGCGGCGGATGGGCGGCCTGAGCGATGAAGAAGATGTCTTCGCCCCGGTCAGCAAAGCGGTGAAAACGCGCTGGGCGTGGCTGGCGGTGAACCTGTGTACGGCGTTTATCGCTTCCAGGGTCATCGACGGCTTCGAACATACCATTTCACAGCTGGTGGCGCTGGCCTCGCTGATGCCGATCGTCGCCGGGATCGGCGGCAATACCGGCAACCAGACGATCACCATGATCGTTCGGGCGATGGCGCTGCAGCAGATCCAGCCCGGCAGCTTTACCTTTCTGATCCTGCGTGAAATGGGCGTTGCACTGATTAATGGCCTGGTGTGGGGCGGGATCATGGGGGCCATCACCTGGTGGCTGTATGACGATCCGCAGCTTGGCGGGGTGATGACGCTGGCCATGATGCTCAACCTGCTGATGGCGGCGATGATGGGCGTGATAATCCCGATGGTCATGGTGAAGCTGGGGCGTGACCCGGCGGTCGGCTCCAGCGTAATGATTACCGCTATCACCGACACCGGCGGCTTCTTTATTTTTCTGGGTCTGGCGACGCTGTTTCTGATGTAGCCTGCGCTTTTGCCCGCAGGCGGCGGGGGATGATCGCCATCGCGACAATCCCCGCCAGCACGCCAATCGCCAGATTGCTGGTTCCCACCGTCGCGGCGACGGTCACCAGCATCACCAGCGTTTCCGGCCACGGATTGCGCGCCAGCTCGCCCGGGAGAATGCTGTGCCAGCTAAAGGTCTTCACCGCCACGATCACCATCACCCCGGCCAGGACCGCCATCGGGATTTTCGCCATCACCTGGCTGAGCGCTGTCACCAGCAGGAGCAGCACCAGGCCGGCGATAACCGTTGAGAGACGGCTACGGGCTTTGCCCATTTCCACGTTAACGATAGTCTGGCCGATCATCGCGCAGCCCGCGATACCGCCATAACAGCCGGCGAGGATGTTGGCGATCCCCAGCCCGGCGCTCTCGCGCGATTTATTCGACGGCGTATGGGTCAGGTCATCCACCAGCTTAGCCGTCAGCAGAGACTCCATGAGGCCGACAAAGGCGATGCTGAGGGCGCACGGCCAGATTATCTGCAGGGTGGTCAGGTTCAGGGGAACGGTCAGGGCGGTGAACCCCGGCAGGCCGCCGCTCATTGACCCTTCATCACCCACGGTCGGCAGCAGCTGGCCGGTGGTCGCGGTATAGAGAGTGAGCGCGACGATGGCGATCAGCGGCGCCGGGATAGTCTTAATAAAGCGCGGCGCCCACAGAACGATAAGCAGCGTCAGGACGAACAGGCCGACGATCAGCGGCTGGCGGCTCCAGAAGTGCGGCACCTGGGCGAAGAAAATCAGGATCCCGAGGGCGTTGACGAACCCGGTCATCACCGCCGGGGGAATAAAGCGCATCAGGCGCGCCATGCCGCACAGACCAAACAAAATTTGAATCATACCCGCCAGAATGACGGCTGGCAGAATGTAACCCACGCCGTGCTGATGCACCATCGGGCCAATGACCAGCGCCACTGATCCCGCGGCGGCGGTGACCATCGCCGGGCGTCCGCCGAGTAGCGACATCGCCAGACAGAGCACGACGGAAGCAATCAGGCTCACCTGCGGGTCAACGCCGGCAATAACCGAAAACGAAATCACTTCAGGAATTAACGCCAGGGCGGTGAGCACGCCGGCCAGGACTTCGCGCGTCAGCAGCGACGGAGAACGAAGGATTGGACGCAGGTTGCCGGAAGCGGCGGGGTCTGAAACTGGGGGCATAAAAAAAGTTCGCAGATTATAAAAAAAGGAGGAGCGGTGTCAGGCCCTGCTTCCGTGCGGTCTGTCACAAAACCAGGGATGATAGCGCGGAATCTGCCAGGGCACCAGTACAAAAAGTGATTTGGTGTATACATTTATTAAACATTTTTATAACGGATCTCAAAACAGAACTTAAAATTTAAACAATATTTAAATTTTTGAGCTTCGGTGGTAACGTGAGGGGTGACAATCGTATCACCTGCGCTAAATAAAACAGCGAGTAAAGTAAGGCTCAAATCCGATGAATAAAAAGATGGCCGTACCACGCTCACAGGCGGTTGGTCCCAACAGCACTCGGACCAACACCCGCCATGAGCAAGAGACGGATGTATTGTTGATTGGCGGCGGCATTATGAGCGCCACACTGGGAACCTGGCTGCAGGAGCTTGAGCCAGACTGGTCTATTACCATGGTTGAGCAGATGTCCAGCGTGGCGGAAGAGAGCTCAAACGGGTGGAACAATGCGGGTACCGGCCACGCGGCGCTGATGGAGCTGAACTATACGCCGCAGACCGCCAACGGCATCAATATCGACAAAGCGGTCGACATCAACGAAGCCTTCCACATCTCGCGTCAGTTCTGGGCGCATCAGGTGACGCGCGGCGTCCTGAACAAACCAAAATCATTCATTAACAGCGTGCCGCACATGAGCTTTGTGTGGGGCGAAGATAACGTCAACTTCCTGCGCGCGCGCTATGCGGCGCTGCAGCAGAGCGAACTGTTCCGCGGCATTCGTTATTCTGAAGACCATCAGCAGATCAAAGCCTGGGCGCCGCTGGTGATGGAAGGCCGCGACCCGCTGCAAAAGGTGGCCGCCACCCGTACGGAAATGGGAACCGACGTCAACTATGGCGAAATCACCCGCCAGCTGATCGCCAGCCTGCAAAAGCATGATAATTTCTCCCTGCAGCTGGGCACCGTGGTGCGTCGCTTCAAGCGCAACGCCGATAAGAGCTGGACGGTGACCCTCGCGGATGCCGACAACCGTCGTCAGAAGCGGGTTATTAAAGCCAAATTTATCTTTATCGGCGCCGGCGGCGCGGCGCTGACCCTGCTGCAGGAAACCGGCATTCCGCAGGCCAAAGAGTATGCCGGCTTCCCGGTCGGCGGCCAGTTCCTGGTCTGCGAAAATCCGGAGGTAGTAAACCACCATCTGGCGAAGGTTTACGGCCAGGCCGAAGTGGGCGCGCCGCCGATGTCAGTGCCGCACATCGATACCCGTATTATCGACGGTAAACGCGTGGTGCTGTTCGGGCCGTTCGCGACCTTCTCGACCCGCTTCCTGAAGAACGGTTCGCTGTGGGATCTGCTGGCCTCGACCAATACCTCGAATATCCTGCCGATGCTCAACGTCGGCCTGGACAACTTCGATCTGGTGAAATACCTGATTAGCCAGGTGATGCAGAAAGATAAAGATCGTCTGGCCGCGCTGTGCGAATACTATCCGGAAGCGCGGAAAGAGGACTGGCGGTTGTGGCAGGCCGGTCAGCGCGTGCAGATCATCAAGCGCGATGCGAAGAAGGGCGGGGTACTGCGCCTGGGCACCGAAGTGGTCAGCGATGACGAAGGCACCGTCGCGGCGCTGCTCGGCGCATCGCCAGGCGCCTCCACCGCGGCGCCTATCATGCTGCAGCTGATGGAAAAAGTATTTAAAGACAAAGTGAATTCGCCCGAATGGCAGGCCAGGCTGAAGGCGATCATCCCGACCTACGGTATTCGCCTTGATGGCAACCCGGCGGAGATTGAGAAAGCGCTGGCGTGGACCAGTGAAGTGCTGGAGCTGAAATATGAGCCGGCCGCGGCGGCGGATGAAGCTCCGCAGGCGGAGCTGAAGCCGCTGAGCGGCGGCAAGCCGATGGCGGACATCGCGCTCTGACAAAAACGGCAGCCTGCGGGCTGCCGTTGTTTTATTACTGATTTAATTGCGCGCCTTAGCGGATCTCGGCGTTGCCGATAGTCTCGTCGGCGCGCCAGATGCGATATTTTACATCGACATTAGTCGGCGTGTAGATGACGATCGGCAGCTTGCTGTTGTAGCGCAGCATAGCGTCATCGCCGAGGCCGGCAGTAACAAATTTCTTCGTTTTCTTGCCGTCCGGGCAGGCCATCATGGTGGATACCGGGCCGCTCAGCTTATCAAAGACATAGTAGTCATAACCCCAGCCTTCCAGGGTTTTGCTTTCCAGCTGCCCGCCAAAACGATGGTGGTTGCAGTCGACTTCCAGCGTCTGGCCGATCATCAGCTCAACCTTCAACGCCGACTCATCCTGCTGCTGCGGCAGCTGAATAACCTGACGCTTCATGCCTTTTTCCGCTTTCGGGAACGGCGCGACTTTTTCCAGCGGCTGGTCTGCGGCCAGGGCGCCGGCAGACATGCAGGCGGCGGTGAGCAGAGAAACGGCTAGCGTAGTGATTTTTTTCACGGTTGATCATCCTTTATTTTCGTTCCTGACAGGGATAGCCTATCATCACTTAGCTGAATGTTAAGATTTATTTACCATTTTTTGCAAAGTGAACAGTGTTATCTACTGGCAAAAAGGCAGCGTTCAGAGCGCAACAGAGGCGCTGGCGGGCCGCCAGACGCCTGCCGGAGAAGCTATTCAGTACGGCTATTTTTCGCCTCCTCAATAAACTCTTCATCGATTTCATCGGTGTTGCCAGCATGTTCCCGTCCCGACAGCAAATTCCAGCAGGCGATAAACAAGGCGGCGATCAGTGGCCCGATCACGAATCCATTGATACCGTAGATCTCCATGCCGCCTAAAGTGGCGATCAGGATCAGGTAGTCCGGCATCTTGGTATCCTTGCCCACCAGCAGCGGACGCAGAATATTGTCCACCAGACCAATCACAACGACAAAGAAGCCCACGATAAAGGCGCCCTGCCACAACTGGCCGGTAGCAAAAAGGTAAATAGCCGCCGGCACCCAGATAATAGCCGAGCCCACCGCCGGGATAAGCGACAGGAACGCCATCAGCGCCCCCCAGAGAATGCTGCCGTCCAGACCGGCGATCCAGAAGGCTAAGCCGCCCAGCGCCCCCTGCGCCAGCGCCACGGCGACGGTGCCTTTTACCGTGGCGCGGGCCACTGCGGCGAACTTAGCGAACAGGTGCTGCTTCACATAGCTGGATAACGGCAGAGATTCGAGGATCAACAGCACCAGGTAAGGTCCATCCTTCAGCAGGAAAAACAGTAGGTACAGCATGATGCCGAAGCTGACGGTAAAGCCAAAGGTTCCTTTGCCAATCAGAAACGCGCTGCCGGCCAGATACTGGCCACCTTTCAGGGCGACATCGGAGAGCTGCTGCTGGATCTGCTGCGCGCTATCAAGGTTATGTTCTGCCAGGAAGCTTCTGGCCCAGCCGGGGAGGTGGGCAATCAGGCTGGCGACCACCGTCGGGAACTGGGTATCGTTATGCTGCAGTTTGCTGTACACCACGTTCAGCTCGTAGGCCAGTGACGACAGGATAATCGCCAGCGGCGTAAACACGATAAGGCAGATAATGACGATGGTCATCAGCGCCGCGAGGCCATTACGCTCGCCGAGGCGGGTGCGAATTTTGTTTTTGACCGGATTAAAAATCACCGCGAGGATCGCGGCCCAGAGAATGGCGGAATAGTAGGGTGAGAGAACATCAAAAAAGGCCAGGGTTACAATGAAAACGATAAGGATGAAAAATCCTTTGGTAAGTCCATTAACTCTCATGTCATCCGCTCCTGCTTATGAGTCATACGGTCGAATAATAGATGCTACGACGTAATTTACCATCAGGATAGTCGTACTCTATAAGCTGTGGCGCGGAAAGGGCACAAATTCAACGAGGTGGGGGACGGGCGTAAAAGAGAGACATAAAAAAACCAGCCTTAAAAGGCTGGTTTCTCTGGGATTTTTGGTCGGCACGAGAGGATTTGAACCTCCGACCCCCGACACCCCATGACGGTGCGCTACCAGGCTGCGCTACGTGCCGACGCGTGGGGAACAATATTACCCGTTCCCCAGGCGAATGCAAGCGGGTCGCGCGCGATTGATTCATAATTAATCAATCAGTTAGCGATAAAGCGTTTTTCGTCGGTCAGGACCTGCAGCAACAGGCTGAGCTGCGGTTTCTGATCTTTGATTTTCTCGCCGTCGCGGCTCCAGGTGGTGTAGGTGCCGTTATGGTTGAGGACCACGGTGATGGTCGGGGTGGTAATGGCCAGCGTATCGCCGTTGGCCGCGGTGACCCAGTTCCGACGCCGCGCGGCGCTGAACAGATCTTCACCCTGCGAATACTCATTGGCCGGCGTCGAAACGTGAAGCAGGCGCTGCATCAGCGTGGTCATCACATCTTTGTTATCGGTCAGGGTGGCAATTTCCTGGGCCGGCGTGCCCGGCCAGTGAATAACCAGCGGCACCTGCAGCTGCTCGCGTGACCAGTCGAATGAGTCGTGTTTGACGTTAAGCGGCTTGCCGTGGCCGCCGGTGATAATCACCACCGTATTATCGAGCTTGCCGGCTTCGCGCAGCGCGGTCAGCACCCGATCGATCTGGGCATCAACGTCGCCTGCCGCCTTGCTATAACGGCGGACAAAGTTCTGCTGCTGCGTGTCGTCGAGGGTGGTGCCATTGAGCGAGATCCACGAGAACCAGCGATTCTCATCCTGCGCGTAACGGTCCAGCCAACTGATCCACTGATTGGCGGTCTGCTCGTCGCTCTGGGTCTTCGCGCTCGGCAGCGAGAAGTCGGAGAGCAGCGCCTGGCGATACAGCGGGCTGCTAAACCCATCGGAAGAGAACAGCCCCAGCTGGTAGCCCTGCTGGTTGAGGGCGGTGATCAGCGCTGCGGGAATACGCGCCGAGAGGACACCGTCCATATAGGCTGGCGAAATGCCGTAGAACAGGCCAAACAGGCCGCTGTCGGCGGTATTGCCCGAGCTCATATGCTGGGTAAAGTTGACGTTTTCTTTGGCAAACGCCGCCAGCGCCGGCATCGTCTTTTCAAACCGCGAGTAGTTCAGGTTGTCGACGGTGAACAGCAACACGTTATAGCCCGCGCCGAGGTCGCGGTAGCGCAGGTTACTGAGCGGATACTGGACCGATACCGCCTCCGGCGCCCCTTGTTCCACCAGGCGACGCTGATAATCCTGGGCGTCGAGCAGGCCATGTTTCTCAAGGAAACGACGGGCGGTCATCGGATAGGAAAGCGGTAGATTCGCTCGCTGCATGGTGATCGGGCGATAGAAGTTGGCATCCGCCCAGATATAGACCAGGTGGCTGCTGACGAACGACAAAAAGAAGAACCAGGCCACCGGGCGGGCGTAATGGCGGCGGCGCGTCAGGCTGCGCAGCTTTTGCCAGCTCCAGGTGGCGAAGAGCATTTCAATCAAAAAGATGACCGGGACGCTGATAAACATCAGCTGCCAGTCGCGCGCCATCTCATTCTGGTCAGGGTTGATGACCAGCTCCCAGACCACCGGATTTAAATGAAGATGGAAGCGGGTAAAGACCTCGCTGTCTATCAGCAACAGCGTCATCCCGGCGGTGGCAAGGATCACCGACAGGAAGCGCATCAGGCGCTGCGAGACCACGATAAAGGTCAACGGAAAGAGGATCAGCACATAGCTGGTAAACACCAGGAAGCTGAAGTGCCCGACGAGACTGACGTACGAAAAGAGTCGTCCGGCAAGCGTCGTCGGCCAGTCGGCGACAAAAAGGTAGCGGCTGCCGAGCACCATGGCCAACAACATGTTGAACAGGGCGAACCAGTGCCCCCAGCTAACCATCTGGGAGACTTTTTCTCGGTAGGGCTGACGTAGAGTCACCATATACTGTTGCTGTTATCCTTAATGCGCTGGATCGTCGTTAATCGAAGATTGCAAAGCCTGCGCGAAAGAACGGGCGATGGCCTGACGCTGCGCCGGCGCGACGCTACTGTTGATCAGGTTGGTCACCATATTGCCTAACACCATCAGTGAAAGGTCAACCGGGGCTTTGTGTGATTCCAGGACGTTCGTCAGCTCGCTGAGCAACTGTTCGACCTGTTGATCGCTATAGCGGGAAATTTGCGGCATAAACTCAAAATCTGTTTGTTCGTGAAAGGGCAACATATTACCGTAGCAGCAGCTTTTTTTCCGCATTTTTTCGCCGCGGCGCAAAAGCGCACCGATCGTCAGTCATGACGTCGAAATGTGTGGCGCCAGTTGCGTCGGCTACCCGGCGGTGGTTGAATACCGCCCGGTCTAAAAGGAGAGTTTAACATGAGTCTGGATATCGACCAGATTGCCCTGCATCAGTTAATCAAACGTGATGAACAAAATCTGGAGCTGGTGCTGCGCGAGTCACTGCTGGAGCCGAACGCGACGGTCGTCGAGATGATGGCTGAACTGCACCGGGTTTATAGCGCCAAAAGCAAAGCCTATGGGCTGTTCAATGAAGAGAGCGAACTGGCGCAGGCGCTGCGCCTGCAGCGTCAGGGCGAAGAGGAGTTTCTGGCGTTCAGCCGCGCGGCGACCGGCCGCCTACGCGATGAGCTGGCGAAATACCCGTTCGCCGAAGGGGGCATTGTCCTCTTCTGCCAGTATCGTTACCTGGCGGTCGAGTATCTGCTGGTGGCGGTGCTCAATAACCTGAGCAGTATGCGCGTCAACGAAGAGCTGGATATCCGCTCGACCCATTATCTGGATATTAACCATGCCGATATCGTCGCGCGCATCGATCTGACCGAGTGGGAAACCAACCCGGAGTCGACTCGCTACTTAACCTTCCTGAAAGGGCGGGTGGGGCGCAAAGTGGCCGATTTCTTTATGGATTTCCTCGGCGCCAGCGAAGGCCTCAACGCCAAAGCGCAGAACCGCGGCCTGCTGCAGGCGGTGGATGACTTCGCCGCCGACGCGCAGCTTGATAAATCCGAGCGACAGAATGTGCGTCAGCAGGTCTATGCGTACTGCAACGAACAGCTGCAGGCCGGGGAAGAGATTGAGCTGGAATCGCTGTCCAAAGAGCTGGCCGGCGTCAGCGAAAAGAGCTTCCAGGAATTCACCGCCGAACAGGGTTACGAACTGGAAGAGAGCTTCCCGGCGGATCGCAGCACCTTACGTCAGCTGACCAAGTTTGCCGGCAGCGGCGGCGGTTTAACCATTAACTTCGACGCGATGCTGCTGGGCGAACGCGTATTCTGGGATCCCGCCACCGATACTCTGACCATTAAGGGCACCCCGCCGAACCTGCGCGACCAGCTGCAGCGCCGGACCTCCGGCGGCAACTAAGCGCCGCGCCCCGTTCAGCGCGACCGCTGAACGGGGACGATCTCCACGCCGCGCTGCACCAGCTGCTGGCGCAGCGCGGCGTCGGGATCCCCATCGACGATAAGCGTACTGGCGAGGTTCAGCTCGCCGATGGCAAAGGCCGACGCGGCGTTGAGCTTTTCCCGGGAGGCCATCACCACGGTTTCCGCGGCCCTGGCCGCCAGCGCGCGCTTGATGCCTGCCTCTTCATAATCACCGGTGGTAAAACCCGCTTGCGGGTGGACGCCGGTCACCCCCATAAAGAACACATCGGCGTTGATCCGCGACATTCCTTCCAGCGTTTCGGGGCCGACGGCGACAACTGAATGCTTAAACACTTTGCCGCCAAGCAGGATCACCTCGATTCGCGGGTGATCGACCAGCGCCACGGCGATGCCGGGGCTATGGGTGACCACCGTGCAGCTGAGGTCGGCGGGTAAGAAGTCGATCATCGCCGCGGTGGTGGTGCCGCCATCGACAATCACCACCTGTCCCGGCTGGATCAGGGCGGCGGCGGCGCGCGCCACCGCCTGCTTGGAGGCGATTTGCACGCTTTTGCGTGTTTCAATAGGGGCGATGGCAGCGGAGACCGGCAGCGCCCCGCCGTGGACCCGCTGCAGTTTTCCTTCCGCCGCCAGCTCGCGCAGGTCGCGGCGAATGGAGTCCTCTGAGACGTTAAACCGCTGGCTCAGCTCCCCGGACATCACCTGTTTTTCCTCCGCAAGAATCTGCAGGATTTGCTGTTTTCGTTGACTGGCGAGCATGATTTTTCCTTCACGAGTGATCTTGTTTGTGCACGATTATGCATGTTATGGTGCCTGCTGTCATCTTAAAGGGGATATAACATGCAAACTCATGCACCGCACGTCCGCCACATTCGCGAGACGCTGCTCTCTGATAACTGGTACACGCTGAAAAAATATACCTTTGAACTGCAGCGCCGGGATGGACGCTGGCAGGAGCAGAGCCGCGAGGCCTACGATCGCGGCAACGGCGCGGTCATTTTACTCTACAACCGGGAAAAGCGAACGGTGGTCCTGACTCGTCAGTTCCGTTTTCCGGTGTTTACTCACGGTCACGACGGATATCTCATTGAAGCGGCGGCCGGGCTGTTGGATAACGCCTCGCCGGAGGCGAGGATCGTTGCCGAAGCGGAAGAGGAGACCGGCTTTCGGGTGACGCGCATCGAGCCCGTCTTCACCGTCTTTATGAGCCCCGGATCTGTCACCGAAAAACTCTACTTTTTTATCGCCGAATATCAGGCCGATGACCGGCAGGGAGATGGCGGCGGGCTGGCGGCGGAAGGTGAGGACATTGAAGTGCTGGAGTGGCCGCTGGCGCGGGCGCTGCAGGCCATTCGCGATGGCGAGATCATGGATGCCAAAACCATTATCCTGCTGCAGCACCTGGCGCTGAATGCCGACACGATCCTCGCCGGCTGAGCGGCAAGGAGCTGGGGGGGTTAACGCAGCTCGCGGGCAATGGCGCTGTACATCAGCGCCGCTTCCAGCGGCTGGGCGTTAAAGGAGGGTTCCGCCTGCGGCCAGGTCGACCACTGGACGATCACCAGGTGTTCCGCGCGGTTCACCATGATCACCTGGCCGTAGATACCCAGCGCCCACAGCGAGTCCTTCAGCCCTTCCTGCGGCGTCGGCTGGACGTTTTGCGCATTCGCCGGAATGGCGTTATTCCACCACTGATAACCGTAGATACCTTGCGGATGCGCCGCCGAGACCGAGTTCAGCGCTGTGGTCCAGCTTGCGGCCTGATCGAACCAGCCCGCAGGCACCAGCTGTTTGCCGTTGCTTAACCGACCATCGCGGGCGACGAATTCGCCGAAGCGGCCCCAGTCTTCAAGGGTGGCGTTAAAGCCATGGGCGCCAACATCATGCTTCCCTTGCTGATAAGCATGCCATACGCCGTCGTGGGCCATCCCGGCGGGCTGCCACAGCGACTGCTCAAGCCAGGCGGCCAGCGGCATACCGGTGGCGCGCTCCAGGATATCGCCCAGTAGCCAGGCGCCGCCGGAAGAGTAGGACCACTGCTCGCCCGCAGGATGCTGGCGCGCCAGGCCGGTGACGATCTTGCGCACGCAGGCATAGGCGCCGGGCTGCGCCTCGCACTGGGTCAGGCGGGCGAAGTGCGACTGCGGGTCGGTGTAGTCTTCATTCCATTCCACACCGCTGGTGTGCTGCATCAACTGCTTCAGCGTCACGCCGTCCCAGGCGGTGCCTTTCAGTTCGGGTTCATAAACGGTAATCAGATCATCGAGGGAGTGGATCTTACCCTGCTGAATGGCGATGCCCACCAGCGTCGAGACCACCGATTTTCCCACCGAGCGTGAGGTCCACAGGGTGGTATCGGTGTTGCCGTCGCCAAGATATTTCCAGGCGACTTTGCCGTCTTTCAGCACCAGCATACCGCTGACGTTCTCGCGCTTCAGGTAATCCTGCAGGGTCCAGGTGTGGCCGTTAAGGGTATAGCGGGCATCGGTCAATTGTTTTTCAGCGCGTTCCAGCGGCACTGAGGCGCCGTGGTGGAAGACATCCCCGGCATAGTTGCGATAGTCATTGCGAAAGCCAATCACGCGTGAAGTCTGATCCCAGCTGAGCATGTCTTTGGCCGCGGGTAGCGTTTGATCGTAAGGCGTTGGGCAGACATCCAGCGTCAGGCCGCCGCAGTTTTGCGCCATTGCCGCCGCCGGCAGCGCCGCCAGGATTAACGCCAGGGCCAGTGGTTTTCTTATCATCTTCCTTTCCTCGTTTGCCATAGATTCGCTGCGCAGTATATAAATCGGCGCGCGCCGGCTAAAATCAGCCCAGGGGGGATTTTCCCCCGTAAGGGAGAGAAGGATGAAAACCCTGCAATATTCTTTCGCGCAGATTGAAGCATTCGCCACCATCGCCGAGACCGGAAGCCTGTCGCGGGCGGCCATTCGTTTAGGTAAAGACCGAACCACGCTGCGCGATCTGCTGGACTATCTGGAAGACGCGCTGGGGTACCATCTGTTCAACCGGGAAGGGCGTACCCTGACCTTAACCGCCGAAGGCGAGCAGCTTTTTCGTCAGGCGCATCTGCTGTTGCGCCAGGCGCAGGCTTTCGAGTCTTTTGCGCAAACGCTGCCGCAAACCACCGGACAGGCGCTGCGTCTGGTGTACGATCCCTTTATCCCACGTGATTTTCTCTGCGCGCTGGCCGATACGCTGGCCCGGCGGCAGATCCGCCTGAGCTGCTGGAGCGCCTCGCGGCGCGAAGCCGAGCAGGCGCTGAGCGATGGCGTGGCGGATATGGCGCTGTGCCAGGCTAACAACCGCACGCTGGGGAGCGAAATGGAGTGGCGGGCGCTCGGCACCGTGGATCTGCGTTTCTACGCGGCGGACAGCCTGTTCCACGACGCTCCGCGGCCGCTGACGCTATTGAATCTTTCGTTGACGCCGCAGTTAGTGATGCACCGGCGCAGTGACGATCAGATTGCCCGCCGGCTGCAGATCTCCGGCCATACGCTGTATATGAACGAAATTACTCTGCTGCGCCATGCGCTGGAGCAGGGGAGGGGCTGGGGGTTTTTACCGGACCATTTGCGGCCAGGCGAGTGGCAGGGAGTCAGTGAAATCGCGACGGAGGTCGGCAGTCAGGGGCTGAACGTCACCATGGTGATGCTCTGGCTGCCCGGAATGAATAAGCACCGGATGCTTAGCGACATCGTGGACAAGGCGCCGGAGCTTTGGCGGCGCGGATAACAAAACGCCCCGGAGCCGAAGACCCCGGGGCGCTTGCCATACAACTTGCTATCGGCGATTACGCGCGAACGAAGTCGATGTGAGTCAGTTTCGGCTTGAACGCGTGGCGCTGAACAGCCTGAACTTTGACTTTTTCTTCTTTGCCATCAACCACGACGGTCAGAACTTCGCCGTAAAACTCAGCTTTGTCCTGCATGTTCCAAACTTTGTCGTGGTCCAGTTCGATAGCAACCGGAGCAGCTTCGCCACCGTAGATGATTGCCGGGAACTTGTTAGCTGCGCGCAGGCGGCGGCTCGCACCCTTACCCTGCTCTTTACGTACTTCTGCGTTGATAGTAAACATTGATGTCTCTCTATATATAAAGCCTGCTACAGGCGACCCAGCAACAGGCGGATTATCTGCTTTGCGAATGCAAAAGCGGGCGGCATTATAGCCGCCAAACGACACCCGGGCAATCAAAACCTCAGCTTTCGGGTGATTAACGCAGCTCGTTGGCGCGGCGAAAACGCCCCTGATAATCGAACACTTTTTCCCGCACCTGCCAGTACTGGCCTTTCATGCGGGCGACGACAAAGTCCGGATGGCGCAGCAGCGCCTGCTGGGCCACGATATCCGCCGGCGTTATCCAGCGCAGCGGCACCCCCGGCGTGCGGGTATGCGGACGGATAAACAACTGCTCAAAGGCGGTACGCTGGGCGGGCGTTTGCAGACGGAAGCGCTCACTGACGTCGGCGCCGTCCTCATCGTAGTAGGTGATTTTCAGCCACGGGCCTTTCTCGTCGCCGCCGTGCTGCAGGGCCATGCCGCTGCAGCGTAGCACCAGCGCGTCCTTCAGCTTCAGCGCCGCCTTCAGCATATCGTCCGGGTCAACCAGAATGGTGTCGCACTCCCGGCAGCGGCGGGCGGCGATATCGTTTTCCGCGTTGCACTGCGGACAGTTTTTGAAGCGAAAGCGGAAGTCGCACTGTTCGCGGTGGCCGTCGTCATCTTCGAACCACCCCTGGCAGCGGCGGCCAAAATGCTCAATCAAGGTGCCGTCGGCGGTGGTTTTGCCCCAGAAGGTATTGGCGAAGCCGCAGGCCGGGCAGAAGACCTGCACCGGCACGTTGTCGCTTTTACCCTTCGGCGTTCCCACTTCCGGGGCGTACAGGTCGTGCGGGTTGCCGGCGTAGTCGAGGATCAGGCAGTCGGTTTTTCCCGGCGCCAGGCGCAGGCCGCGGCCAACGATCTGTTGGTAAAGACTCACCGACTCGGTGGGGCGGAGGATGGCGATCAGGTCGACGTGCGGGGCGTCGAAGCCGGTTGTCAGCACCGCGACGTTCACCAGATAGCGATACTCCTGCGCTTTAAACGCCTCGATGATGCGATCCCGTTCCGGACCCGGGGTTTCCCCGGTGATCAGCGCCGCCTGGCCTGCCGGTAGCAGGCCGGTCACTTCCCGGGCGTGCTCCACGGTGGCGGCGAAGATCATCACCCCTTTGCGGCTTTCGGCGAACTCCACGATCTGGCTGACGATATGTGGGGTGATACGCTGCTGTTTTTTCAGCTCATGGTTAAGATCGGCTTCGCTGAACAGGCCGTTGCTTTGCGCCTGCAGGCGACTGAAATCGTACTGCACCACCGGCATATCGAGGCGCTCCGGCGGCGTCAGGTAGCCGTGCTTAATCATATAGCGCAGCGGTAGCTCATAGATGCAGTCGCGGAACAGGGCCTTTTCATCGCCGCGCACCATCCCGTGGTAGTGGAACTGATAGATCCAGCCCTTGCCAAGGCGGAACGGAGTGGCCGTCAGGCCGAGCAGCCGGATCTGCGGATTAACCTGCCGCAGGTGGCCGATGATCTGCTGATACTGGCTGTCGTCATCATCGCTAATGCGGTGGCATTCATCGACGATGAGTAGCGAAAATTCGCTGCGAAACTGGTCGAGATTGCGCGCCACCGACTGCACGCTGCCGAACACCACTTTGCCGTGGCTCTCTTTTCGCTGCAGACCGGCGGCAAAGATATCCGCCTCGAGGCCAAGGGCGCAGTATTTGGCATGATTCTGCGCCACCAGCTCTTTGACGTGGGCCAGCACCAGCACGCGGCCGCGGGCCAGGCGGGCAAGTTCGGCGATCACCAGGCTTTTGCCCGCGCCGGTGGGCAGGACAATCGCCGCCGGCTCGGTATGGCGACGGAACCAGGCGAGGGTGGCATCGACGGCTTCTTGTTGGTAAGGACGTAATGTAAAAGTCATGAATTCACGGGGCTAATTAACTCGCGAATAGTATGCCATGAATCTTTTCCCTTGAGTGGTGTTAAGAGCCCGTTATACTAGCCAGTGAAATTCTTCTTTTTCGGGCGATTTGCCCGCTCCAGCACTTTGACAGGCTAAAAAAATCTCATGCGACTTGATAAGTTTATCGCTCAGCAGCTTGGCGTCAGCCGGGCTATTGCCGGGCGTGAAATCCGCGGCAGCCGCGTTACCGTGGACGGCGACATTGTAAAAGATGCTTCCTTTAAGCTTCAGCCGGAGCACGAGGTGGAGTATGACGGAAACACGCTGACCCAGCAGAACGGCCCGCGCTATTTTATGCTCAACAAGCCGCAAGGGTACGTCTGTTCCACCGACGATCCCGATCATCCGACTATCCTTTATTTCCTCGACGAGCCGGTGGCGTATAAGCTGCACGCCGCCGGACGGCTGGATATCGACACCACCGGACTGGTGCTGATGACCGATGACGGCCAGTGGTCGCACCGCATTACCTCGCCACGCCACCATTGTGAAAAAACCTATCTGGTGGCGCTGGAAAGCCCGCTGGCGGAAGGGACCGCGGAGCTGTTCGCCAAAGGGGTCCAGCTGCATAACGAAAAAGATCTCACCAAACCGGCGGTGCTGGAAATTATCACTCCGACCGAAGTGCGCCTCACCATCAGCGAAGGCCGCTACCATCAGGTGAAACGCATGTTCGCCGCCGTAGGTAACCACGTGGTTGGCCTGCATCGGGAACGCATCGGCGACATCCAGCTGGATGAATCGCTGGCGCCGGGTGAATATCGTCCGCTGACGGAAGCGGAAATCGCCAGCGTGGGCGCCCCGCAGCCACGGAGTAAAACGTGACGCTGAAGCAGAATTCTTCACTGGGGATTGTGTTTATCCTTGGCCTGCTGGCCATGCTGATGCCGCTGTCGATCGATATGTACCTCCCGGCCCTGCCGGTGATCGCTGCCCAGTACCACGTGCCGTACGGTAGCGCGCAGATGACCCTCAGCACCTATATCCTCGGCTTTGCGTTGGGTCAGCTGCTGTACGGTCCGATGGCTGACAGCCTCGGCCGCAAGCCGGTGATCCTCGGCGGAACGCTGGTCTTCGCAGCGGCGGCGGTGGCCTGCGCCCTGTCGCAGACCATCGAGATGCTGATCGCCATGCGCTTCTTCCACGGTCTGGCGGCCGCGGCGGCCAGCGTGGTGATTAACGCCCTGATGCGCGACATCTATCCGAAAGATGAGTTTTCGCGGATGATGTCGTTTGTCATGCTGGTGACGACCATTGCGCCGCTGGTGGCGCCGATGGTCGGCGGGGCGGTGCTGGTCTGGTTCAGCTGGCATGCCATTTTCTGGATCCTTGCCCTGGTGGCCCTGCTGGCCTCGCTGATGATCGGCCTGTTTATCCGCGAAACGCTACCGGCTGAAAGGCGTCAGCCGTTCCACCTGCGCACCACGCTGGGTAACTTTGCCACCCTGTTCCGCCATAAGCGGGTCCTGAGCTATATGCTGGCGAGCGGCTTTAGCTTCGCGGGCATGTTCTCTTTCCTAAGCGCCGGGCCTTTCGTCTATATCAATATTAACCACGTTGCGCCTCAGCACTTTGGCTACTATTTTGCGCTGAACATTGTCTTTTTATTCCTGATGACCATGTTCAACAGCCGGTTTGTGCGGCGGGTAGGGGCGTTGCGCATGTTCCGCGCCGGGCTGTGGATCCAGTTTGCCATGGCGGTGTGGATGGTGGTTTGCGCGCTGCTCGACGTCGGTTTCTGGTCGCTGGTGATCGGCGTGGCGGCCTTCGTTGGCTGCGTATCGATGGTGTCGTCTAACGCTATGGCGGTGATCCTCGATGAGTTTCCGCATATGGCGGGCACCGCTTCGTCGCTGGCGGGGACTTTCCGCTTTGGTATCGGGGCGATTATCGGCGCGCTGCTGTCGATGGCGACCTTTACCACCGCCTGGCCGATGCTGATCTCTATCGCCTTCTGTGCCACCAGCTCTATTTTCTTCTCGCTTTACGCTTCCCGCCGGCGAAAAATCGCACGCTAGGTCACATTTTCAGGGGCGAAATCGCCCCTTTCTTGATGCATGTCAACCGCAATGGGCTTCAGGGTTCTGTGATTTGTTTCCTTTATGTAAAATCAATTAGTGTAAAAAGTCGCATTGTTGCGATAAAAAAGTTGTTTTGGATCACAGAAACGGGTACATATAGCGCCAATCGGCTTACCGGGTTAAAAAATAACACGCTGGAATATAAGCGCTTAACCCTGGTCCGACGCGGCTGTAAACGTTTTCTGCGTCTGAGCAGGACTATTTGTCAACAGTGTGTTAATATTGATGTAAATTTATTGTGAAGCCTTTTGCTTCCGGGGAAACCACGTGAATACACAACAACTCTCTATCGTACACCGTCTGCCGCAGAGCTATCGCTGGCTGGCCGGTTTTGCGGGTTCCAGAGTTGAACCGATTCCGCAAAACGGCGCGCAGAACGAAAACAGTCTCGTCGCCCTGAAACTGCTGAGTCCGGACGGTGAAAAAGCCTGGCCGGTGATGCATAAGCTCAGCCAGGCGTTAAGCGACATCGAAGTCGACTGTTCCGTTCTTGAGTGCGAAGGCGAACCCTGCCTGTTCGTTAATCTGCAGGATGAGTTTGCCGCCACCTGTCGTCTGAAAAATTTTGGCGTGGCGATCGCCGAGCCCTTCTCCGGCAATAACCCTTTCTGACCGTCAGCTTAGCGCCAGCAGCTGGCGGGTATACTCATGCCGGGGCGCGCTGAAGACGGACTGGCACTCGCCTTGTTCAACCACCACTCCCTGCCGCAGCACCATCACCTGGTGACACAGCGCGCGCACCACGCCTAAATCATGGCTGATAAAAATATAGGCCAGCTGATGCTTCAGCTGTAATGCTTTCAACAGATTCAGGATCTGCGCCTGAACGGTTTTATCCAGCGAAGAAGTCGGCTCGTCGAGGACGATCAGTTGCGGCTTGACGATTAACGCTCTGGCGATGGCGATACGCTGGCGCTGGCCGCCGGAGAATGCCGCCGGGTAGCGCTGGCGGCTGGCCGGATCGAGCCCGACCTCCTGCATGGCAAGGATTACCGCCTGTTCGCGTTCGACTGCCGTCAGCGTCGGCTGGTGGACGCGCAATCCTTCTTCAATAATCTGCTGCGCCGTCAGGCGCGGATTGAGGGACGAGTTCGGATCCTGAAAAACCACCTGCATTTGTCGGCGCAGCGGCAGCAGCTGTCGACGGTTACGCCCCTGAATCGGCTGACCGGTAAAGGTTATCCTGCCCTCGGATGAGATCAGGCGCAGCAGCGCCAGACCGGTGGTGCTTTTCCCCGATCCCGATTCGCCCACCAGCCCCAGCGTCTCGCCGGCGCGTAGCTGAAAACTGAGGCTGTTGACCACCCGATGGTGATCGACAACCCGGCGCAGGATCCCTTTGCGAACAGGAAATGCCACGTTTAAATCGTCCACCTGCAGCAGCACCGGGGCATCGATGGCCAACGGCACCGGCTCACCGTCCGGTTCGCTATCCAGCAGGCGTTGGGTGTAGGGATGAGCCGGCGCGCTGAACAGCGCCCGACAGTGATTGTGCTCCACGCAGCGGCCGTTCTGCATTACCGCCACCCGGTCAGCCAGCTGGCGGACGATGCTCAGGTTATGGGTAATAAACAGCATCCCCATGTTCAGCTCCCGCTTCAGCTCGCGCAGCAGCTGCAAAATTTGCGCCTGCACTGACACATCGAGGGCGGTGGTCGGCTCGTCGGCGATCAGCAGCTCAGGGCGCGTCAGCAGCGCCATGGCGATCATCACCCGCTGGCGCTCGCCGCCGGAGAGCTGGTGCGGATAGTCCGCCAGCCGCCGCGGCGCCTGACGGATCCCGACGCGCTCCAGGCAGTCGAGGATCTCCCCGCGCGCCGCCTCTTTGCGCATTCCCCGGTGTAACGACAGCACCTCGTAGAGCTGTTTTTCCAGGGTGTGCAGGGGATTGAGCGACACCATCGGCTCCTGAAAGATCATCGCGATCCGGTTGCCGCGCACGCCGCGCAGGGTCGTCTCATCCGCATGCAGCAGCGACTGGCCATGAAAACGGATATCGCCGCTGGGGTAGCTGGCCGGCGGGGTAGGGAGCAGCCGCAGCACCGACAGGGCGGAGATGCTCTTACCGGAGCCGGATTCACCCACCAGGGCCAGCGTTTCGCCGACCGCCACCTCGAGCGACAGATTATGCACGACGGTCTGCGTCTCGCCCTGCTGGCGAAAGGCGATAGAGAGATTGTCGATAGCTAACAGCGGGTGGGTCATATTACACCGCCTTACTGGGGTCAAAGGCGTCGCGAACCGCTTCACCGATGAAAATCAGCAGCGTCAGCAGCACGGCGACGGAAAGAAACGCGGCAATACCCAGCCAGGGCGCCTGCAGGTTGTTTTTGCCCTGCAGGAGCAGCTCGCCGAGTGAGGGCGAGCCAAGCGGCAGGCCGAAGCCGAGAAAATCCAGCGACGTCAGGGTGGTAATAGAGCTGCAGAGAATAAAAGGCAGGAAGGTGAGGGTCGCCACCATCGCGTTGGGCAGCATATGCCGCAGGATGATCTGCCGGTCGCTGACCCCTAACGCCTGCGCCGCCCGGATGTAGTCGTAGTTGCGGGTGCGGAGAAATTCAGCGCGCACCACGCCCACCAGTGTCATCCAGCCAAACAGGACGGTGATCGCCAACAGCCACCAGAAGCCCGGCTGCACCACGCTGGAGAGCAGAATGATCAGAAACAGCGTCGGCATGCCGGACCAGACTTCGATAAAACGCTGCCCCCAGAGGTCGATTTTACCGCCGTAATAACCCTGGATCGCCCCGGCCAGCACCCCCAGCACGCTGGAGAACAGCGTCAGCAGCAGGCCAAAGAGTACCGATATGCGCGTCCCATAGAGGATCCGCGCCAGCACATCGCCGCCGTTGGCGTCGGTGCCGAGCCAGTTGCTGGCTGAGGGCGGCGAGGGAAAAGGAACCGTGCTGGCAAAATTGATCGTCGTCGCGCCGAAGCGCACCGGCGGCCAAAGCGCCCAGCCGTGGCTGGCCAGCTGGTGCTGCAGCCACGGATCCTGATAGTCAGCGGCGGTGGCGAATGCGCCGCCGAAGGTCTGCTCGGTGTAGTTTTTTAATACCGGGACGTACAGCTGGCCTCGGTACTGCACCAGCAGCGGCCGATCGTTAGCCAGCAGCTCAGCCCCCAGGCTGCAGAGGAAGAGAATTAAAAACAGCCACAGCGACCAGTAACCGCGACGGTTGTGGCGAAAGCGCGCCCAGCGGGCCTGATTAACGGGACTGAAGAACGACATTAGCGGCCCTCAAAATCAATACGCGGGTCGACCAGCGTATAGCTGATATCGCTGACGATATTAAGCAGCAGGCCGATCAGGGTGAAAATATAGAGCGTCCCGAACATCACCGGATAGTCGCGGGAGACCGTCGCTTCATAGCCCAGCAGCCCCAGACCATTCAACGAGAACATCACTTCGATCAGCAGCGAGCCGGTAAAGAACATACTGATAAAGGTGGCTGGGAAACCAGCGATCACCAGCAGCATGGCGTTGCGGAACACGTGTCCCCAGAGGATCTGTTTCTCCCCGACCCCTTTGGCGCGGGCGGTAACCACATACTGTTTGCGGATCTCGTCGAGGAAGCTGTTTTTGGTCAGCATGGTCAGGGCGGCGAAGCCGCCGATCACCGTCGCCAGCACCGGCAGGGTGATGTGCCACAGATAGTCGAGGATCTTTTCATACCACGGCAGGGTGTCGAAGTTTGGCGAGACCAGACCGCGCAGCGGGAAGAGGTCGAAATAGCTGCCGCCGGCAAAAATCACGATCAGCAGGATGGCGAACAGAAAGGCGGGGATCGCATAGCCAATGATAATCAGCGTACTGCTCCAGATGTCAAAGCGGCTGCCGTTGCTGACGGCTTTGCGGATGCCCAGCGGAATGGAGACCAGATAGATGATCAGCGTGCTCCACAGCCCGAGGCTCACCGAGACCGGCAGGCTGTCTTTAATCAGCTGCAGCACGGAGGCGCTGCGAAACAGGCTGTCGCCAAAATCAAAGCGCAGATAATCGCCCAGCATCTTCAGGTAGCGCTCGTGCAGCGGTTTGTCGAAGCCGTAGCGGTGGGTGATCTCGGCGATGACTTCCGGATCGAGGCCGCGCCCGCCGCGATAGTGCCCCTCGCTGATATTGCCGGCGCCGGTGCGGGCATGGCTGGCGCCCATCCCGCCGTCGCCGGCGCCTGGCATTCCGCCGTGCTGACCAAATTCGATGGCGGCGATGGCCTGGTCGACCGGGCCGCCGGGGGCGATCTGCACAATAAAAAAGTTAATGGTGATGATGGCCCACAGGGTGGGGATCACTAACAGCAAACGGCGGATCAGGTAACTGCCCATGGTATGTCCTTAGCGTCTGTCCGCGGGGAGGGTGGCCGCTTTGTTCACGTCATACCACCAGGTATCAAGGCCGGACGAATAAATGGGGCGGGTTTTCGGGAACGAGAATTTATTCCACCACGCGGTGCGGTCCTGCGCCATATACCACATCGGCAACATATAGTGGTTCCAGGTGAGGACGCGGTCCAGCGCCCGGCCGAGCGGGATCAGCTTCTGCTTATTACCCTGCCACTGCAGGATCTGCGCAATCAGTTTATCTACCACCGGACTCTGCACCCCCGGCGCGTTGTAGCTGGAGTGAATATAGTCTGACGCCCAGGAGATTTGCAGGTCGGTCCCCGGCCAGGGCATGGCACGCCACAGGCTTGGCATCATGTCGTAATCGCGGCTGCGGCGGCGGTTGCTGTACTGCGAGTTATCCACCTGACGAATATCCATGACGATCCCCAGGCGCTGCAGGTTGTGCTGGAACGGCAGCACCCAGCGGTCATTGCTTCCGGCCGGCATCAGCAGCTCAAAGCGCAGCGGCTTACCGGTGGCGGCGTTAACCCGGCGCTGGTTCTTCACCGTCCAGCCTGCCGCGTTGAGCAGGGCGTCGGCTTTGAGTAAGTTGGCGCGGTCAAAGCCATCGCCGCGGGAGACCGGCGGCTGGTAAACCTGGCTGAAGAGCTCGGGGGGCAGTTCGTTTTTCATCGGCGTCAGCAGGGCCAGTTCGGCCGCGTCGGGCAGGCTGCGGGCGGCATATTCGGTGTTCTGGAAATAGCTATTGGCGCGCTGATAGGCGCTGTAGAACAGCGCTTTGTTCATCCATTCAAAATCAAACGCCAGGGTAATGGCCTCCCGCACCCGGCGATCGGCGAATACCGGGCGCTGGATATTGAACGCCAGCCACTGGGTATCCTGCGCCGAGGTGTTGGCATACTCCTCTTTGATGATGTAGCCGCGGCTGAAGTTGCGGCCAACGTAGCGGGTAGCCCAGTTTTTGGCGACCGTCTCTTCCCGGCGGTCAACGGCCCCGGCTTTAAAGGCTTCAAAAGCGACGTTGTCGTCAAGATAATAGTCATAGCGCAGCGTATCGAAGTTCCAGCGACCGCGGTTGACCGGCAGGTCGGCCGCCCAGTAGTCGGCGACCCGGGAATAGGTAATATACTGTCCCATCCGCCAGGCGCTGATGCGATAGGGTCCGCTGGCCAGCGGTGGCTTTGACAGCGGGTCGCTAAGTTTGTGATGGCGCCAGAACGCCTCGGGCATCACTGGTAGGCTCAGCAGGCTCAGCATATTCTCTTTACCGGGCTGGCCGAGGTCGATACGCACAGTCAACGGCGCGATGGCCTTCACGGTGGTGCCTTTATAAAAGAGGCGGAACTGCGGCACCCCTTCGGTCATAAACTTCTTGAAGGTAAAAGCGACATCCTGGGCGGTGATTGGCGTGCCGTCGTGAAAACGGGCGCGGGGGTTGAGAGCGATCTCCATCCATGAATAGTCCCCGGCGTAGCGCGCCCGCTCGGCAATCAGCGGATAATAGCTCCCGGGCTCATCATCCGAAGTGGTGAACAGGGGATCGTAGAGCGCCTCAGTTCGTACCGCGGGATTGCCGCGCAGCGCGTAGCGGTTGAAGTTGTCGAAGGTGCCGATTGCCGCCAGGGTGAGGGTACCGCCTTTCGGCGCCTGTGGATTGACATAATCAAAATGGCTGAAACCGGCGGCGTACTTGGGCTCGCCGATAATCGCGAAGGCGACGCTTTCCTGAATGGATTGCGCGTTAGCGCTCAGGCTAAACAGAGCAAGCAGAAGCAGAAAAAGTCGCGCATACATAGGCGGCAGAATACCCCGTCATAGCCGGCCCCCATGGCCGACTTCTGTTCCCGCATCATAAGTGAGACTTAACGCGTTGTGAAATAGTTCGCGGGTTCATCGTGCGCGGCCACCAGCGCCGCCAGCGACAGCGGCCGGCTGATCCAGTACCCCTGCAGGAAATGAACCCCCTGAGCGCGGAGCCACTCCGCCTGCTCCTGGGTCTCCACCCCTTCGGCGATGGTCATTAATTTCAGCCGGCGGCTGAGGGTCAGCACCGCATCCAGCACCGGCGAGGTAACAATTTCTGTGCCAATCGCCTGCACAAAGCCGCGATCGATCTTCAGATAGTCGAAGTTATAGCGCTCAAGATAGATCAGCGCGCTATGCCCGGTGCCAAAATCATCAATCGCGATTTCGAATCCCTGGCGGTGGAGCCAGGCGAAGTTAGCCATCGATTTTTCTTTATCAATCATCGCCCGCTCGGTCACCTCCAGCACCACGTGAAAATGGCCGGCGGGCAGGGCGGCGGTGAAGCGCAGCATATCGTCGCGGAAGCTGTCGGCCTGCAGATGCGCAGGGGAAATATTCAGCCCCAGCTTGACGCCGCGCGGCAGAATACGCTGCAGCGCCGGCGCGTCGCGGGCGATCAGCGCCAGCAGGTGATCGGTCAGCGGCACGATCATCTGCTGGGTTTCCGCGAGGTTAATAAAGATGTCAGGCGGGATTTCGCCCACCACCGGATGGCGCCAGCGCATCAGAACCTCCACGCCCATGATCCGCAAGGTCTGAGCATTCACCACCGGCTGATAGACGATGTAGAACTGGTTGTTTTTGATCCCCAGGAGAATGGATTTTCGCGGATCGGATTTGATCGTCAGCACGTAATAGCAGAGCAGCCCCGCCAGCAGGCCGCACACCACCCCGAGCAGCAGAGCAAACTGCGTATTTTCCGCCAGCCAGCTGTTGGCATACAGGTAGACCTTCAGCGGTAAACCCTCGATCTGTGTCTGGCGGATCGGCGCGTCATGCAGCGTTTGCGGATCCACCAGCCGGTTACTGAAGGTGGAGATGGCGGTGTGATCGATGGCCAGCGCAATGCCGCTGAAATCATTCTGCCGTGCAGAATAGAGGATATACGGTGTGAGATTGGCGTTAATCGACACGAAAATGCCGCTGTTTTTATCACCAGGTTTTCCTACCCACAACGCCAGCGCCGCGCTCTTCGGCATCATCGGCGTGCCCGGCAAAATGGCCATATCAAGGGGTTTGCGGATATCAATGGCCGGGATCAGCTGGGTGAGGGGGGTATCCATGGCGCCGGTTGCCGAGGAGCAAAAGGCCACGCCGTTTTTGACCAGCAGAAAGGCGCGGACGTTAGGGCTGAAAGCGGCATGGGAGGTGAGCCCGGAGTCAATATTCTCGCAGGGCTGGTCCACCAGCGGCTGCAGGCCGTCGATGGTCTGCCGCAGGTCGTGAAAGTAGCTCTTCAGATAGGTATTAACGTTGTTGATAATGGCGTCGAAACGCTCCGCCCGGTTATGGTAAATCACCATAAACTGAATGCTGCCGGCCAGTAGCGCGACGATAACTCCCACGCACAGGCTGGTTATCCAGGTTTTACGCTGGGGCGAAAAGTAGCGAGTCAGCATAGCTATAGTCTTTCCGTGTTATTGATGCGCAGCAACGGGTTGTCAGTCGTCGTTTTTCTCATTCCCACTTAAAAGACATAGCTTATTTTGCGTCGTTCAGAATCAGGTGGCAAAAAAAAACACTGCCGGGGCAGTGTTTTTTATCCCGCTTCCAGCCAAGGGATAACCGGCGGCGGTAGAGGACAGTTTACGAGCGGCTCAGGACTCGACGCGCTTCGTTGTAGCGCTTTTTCCAGTATGGCTCATCCATGCTGGAGATAGTCACCCCGCTGCTGGTAGAGGCGTGAACAAACTGGTTGTTGCCGAGGTAGATCCCTACATGGCGGCCGGTAGAACCGGCACGGAACAGAACCAGATCGCCGGTACGCAGCTGGGTACGGGAAATCGATTTTCCGGTTTCCTGCTGTTCAGAAGTTGAACGCGGCAGTTCCAGACCAAATTGTTCGCGGAAGGTGCGCTGCACGAACGCCGAGCAGTCGATACCTTTGCGGGTGCTGCCGCCGAGGCGGTAACGCACGCCTTTCCAGCTGGCATACTGATCCATTAAACGGGACTTCACGTCCAGGTTACGGACCATCGTTTCAAATTCATCCTGAGAGGCTTGCAGTGATGATAAATCGCCACTACCCACAGCATGCGTCTCAGAATGCATATTCCTGGCGGTACTTGTTGAACTACACGCGGAAAGCAGAACCGCTACTGCAATCGCGGGGGCTACCCGCAAGATGTATCTCAAAATCGGCTGAGATTTGACCATGCTGTTTATTTTCCCTTGTTGTCCTTAACGACAATGTCGTTATAAAAAATGCCAAACGTGTTAGAGCCTAAATACCCATCCGCAATGAGACAATTCCTTAAGCTTAAATTTGTGCAGTCACGCACAATTTTATTCACGCCTTGAATTAATGTTGCGGAAAAGGCAAAACGAGAACGAGATTACCCTATCAAACGCCGCATGGCGAGCGGTTTTGCGCGATTTCTTATAAGTATTTTGGTGACAAAAAGTGAATCATCGGGAAAGGCCAAAATAGCGACAATATCGGGCAAAAAACAGACAATTCCTTCATTTGTCACGGGATTAATGTGACAAGAAGATGAACGTGATGTAGAAAAAAAGGACAATTGAAAAAAAGGGACCCAAAAGGTCCCCTTATAGATAATGAGTCTGGCGACTGCCGGAGACATTATTTGGCTGATATTCCACCGGGTAAGTAGCGATCGAAAAAGGCGATCAGTTTATCGCTCAGGGGAGTCATCAATACCCAGGGCGCGCCAATCAGCACGGCGGTCAGCGAGCCGACGGCAATATCGCTGAACCAGTGGGCGCCAATCATCACCCGCGGGAAAGCAAAGACCACAAATATCACCAGCGTCACGGCCAGCGCGCGGCGACCAAAATAGCGCCACATAAAGCTCGCGAAGATCAGCAGCATCATCCCATGATCGCCGGGGAAGCTGTCCTTGGAAGCATCCTTAGTGGGGAAGTTAACGACGTCGCTGACGCGGGTCACATCGCTGAAAAACAGCGACGGGCTGGCGCGCTGAACCGGCATCAGGTGCTGCGCCAGCTGGTTGATGATCACCGCCGCCAGCAGCATCACCAGGCCCATAATGGCGATCTGACGACGGCCTGCCGCCGGCGCCTTGAGCCAGTAGCTAAGCATCAGGCACCCCATCGCCAGCAGCGAGCAGGCGTCGAAGGCGCGATTGTTGATGATCGCCAGCAGCCAGGCGTAAGCGCGACTGACGCTGACGCCATGATTAAAGAAATGGAAGATCGCGGAGTCAACAGGCGCCCACGCGCCGTGGTTGGCTGGCAGATACCAGGAGCAAAATAGCGCCACACCCGCGATGTTTAGCAGCAAGATTAAAGGAATTCGGTTTTTCATCATAGCCATTGCGATTTTGTGACAGTCGGCGGCAACCTTAGCCGCCTTAACTTAAACGAAGCCTCAACAATGAGGTCTGGAGTGCATTCCAGTCGGCTTCATTAGCGGAGATAAGCTCGATGCGGCTATCGGGCGGGGCGACGCTGAGGGTCTCGATATGCAGATCCTCACCCTGGCGGTTGATCCGCACCGCCCCTTCGGCAATGCGCAGCACACCTTTGACGCGCGCCACCGGCGCCAGCCGGGCCCACTCCAGCAGGGCGATGGTGTCAAAGACCGTTTCCGCGTCGAAGATCCAACCGCAGGCCTGATAGCCCTGGCCGCTGTTAAGGTGGCGGCGCCAGCGCTGGTGTTCCGCCAGGCTAAGGGCGGCGAGACCGGCTGTTGGAGGATGGCGATGGGCGTGCTCCGCGCTCGCCGGCAGTGGGGCGGTGTTGCGCCGGGGTTCATCAAGCAGGGCGAGGTCGATATTCCCCTGGATCGCCGACACCTGGCGGCGCTCGCCACCCCAGCGTTGCCACCAGTCGGCAAACGCCTGAGCGCTTTCGGGCGTTTCCCGATCGCTTTTATTGGCCACGATGATATCCGCCGCCGCCAGCTGGTCGCGAAAGTTGTCGTTGTTGACCGCTTTCTCTTCCAGTAGCTGACGCGGATCGAGGATGCACAGGGTCGCGCGCAGATCGATCCAGGGTTCATACACCGCCGCGGTGAGAATATCGAGGATCTGCTTTGGATGGCCAAGTCCGGTAGGTTCGATCAACAGACGATCGGGTTTCCCCTGGCGCAGCAGGGTGTTCAGCCCGACCTGCATTGGCAGGCCATTGACACAGCACATGCAGCCGCCGGGGATCTCTTTGAGCAGGGCGCCGCTGTCGGCCAGCAGCGCGCCGTCTATCCCGACTTCGCCAAACTCGTTAACCAGTACGGCCCATTTTTCATCCGCAGGCTTCTGCGCCAGCAGATGAAGAATCGAGGTCGTCTTACCGCTGCCGAGAAAGCCGGTGATCAAATTGGTTCTGGTCACTCTTTTCTCCAGGATAAATGTAATGTTGTAACAGTTATGCCTATCCTGACGAAAAAAGAGGGAAAAGAGAAGTCCTGAGGCGGACAGAAGGGAATTCTGTCCGCATAAGCGCAAATATTGTTAAGAATCGAGCGCGCGGGCAACTGCCTCGCGGGCGCCGTGCATCGCCAGCTGCTGCCAGGCGGCGCGGATCCCGGCGACAAACAGGGCGTTGCGCGGCAGGTCGCGGCCAAATATTTCCTCCAGACCCAGCAGGGCGTCAACACGCTGCTGCTCATCGCTCTGCGCCACCCGCTGCTGGATCTTGTCTACCAGCGGATCGCGCACGTCGATGGTCTGACCGGCATCGTCCGTGCCGCTGACGTAGCGCATCCAGCCGGCCACGCCGAGGGCCAGCAGCGGCCAGCGGCTGCCGCGCTCAAGATGCACGCGAATACCGTCGAGCATGCGCTGGGGTAGCTTCTGGCTGCCGTCCATGGCGATTTGCCAGGTACGGTGTTTGAGCGCCGGGTTGCTGAAGCGCGCGATTAAGCTGTCGGCATAGGCCGCCAGGTCGACGCCGGTAATGGTCAGCGTCGGGGCCTGTTCATCAAGCATCAGCTGGCGAGCGGCACGGCGGAAGACCTCATCCTGCATGCAGTCGCTGACGTGCGCATGACCTGCCAGATAGCCAAGCCAGGCGAGGAAAGAGTGGCTGCCGTTGAGCATCCGCAGCTTCATCTGCTCCCAGGGCAGCACGTCGTCGGTCATCTGCACGCCTGCCGTCTCCCAGGCGGGGCGCCCGGCGACAAAGTGGTCTTCGACTACCCACTGAATGAAGGGTTCGCAGCTGATGGCGCAGGGATCTTCCACCCCCAGCACGGCGGCGATTTCCGCCAGCGATTCGGCGGTGGCGGCGGGAACAATGCGATCCACCATGGTGCCCGGGAAGCTAACGTTGTCGGCGATCCAGCTCGCCAGCGCCGGACTGCGTTTTTCCGCCATGCCGAGGACGGCATTTTTCACCACGTGGCCGTTATCGGGAATGTTATCGCAGGAGAGCACGGTAAAGGGCGGCAGGCCGCGTTCCCGGCGGCGGGCCAGCGCTTCAACTAAAATACCGGGAGCCGACTGCGGGAGCGTCGGATTTTCCAGATCGTGAACGATGCGCGGATGCGTCGGATCCAGCTTGCCGGTCGCCGGATCGATGCAATAGCCTTTTTCCGTGATGGTCAGCGAGACAATCGCCACCTGCGGCTCGCAAAATTTCTCGATAATTGCCGCCAGCGAATCGAGCCTGGCGTTCAGGCATTCGTG
The DNA here is from genome assembly GCF_050378715.1 of Klebsiella sp. 2-CIP_Kleb. Taxonomy (NCBI): domain Bacteria; kingdom Pseudomonadati; phylum Pseudomonadota; class Gammaproteobacteria; order Enterobacterales; family Enterobacteriaceae; genus Klebsiella; species Klebsiella sp. 2-CIP_Kleb. The sequence goes on along the minus strand of NZ_JBNRLG010000001.1, from coordinate 1,310,995 downwards.
CACTGCGCCGATAATAATGGGCTGATTACCGTCGGCGCCTTTTTCCAGTACGGTAAACAGGTGGTCCTGTTCGCGAAGCTGGCTCATCAGCGTATCGCCGCTGAACAGACTGATTTCGCAGATCCCCCAGTCGCCGCCGATGTTATTCAGCACGCGATCGGTCAGCAGCGCCTGGTGCGCGCGATGAAACGCGCCAAAGCCGAAATGGACAATACGCGAGCGGAGCTGGCTGCGATCGTACTGAGGACGTTGCACGTTTTCCGGTAGCGTAGCGGTTGCAATTGTTGTCATTCTTTACACACCTGTTTAACTGCTTATTAACATTGCCAGTCTAAAGTTATATGACAGGAAATTAAATTGGTAAGCCGAAATTATCCGCTGACTGTGAGCTGGATCAATCAATGCGCCGGCACTGTTTGCAGCCTGCTGAGAAACATGTATGGTAGTCGTCATGAGTGTCGCCATTATTGGTATAACAACTTTTGTGAGGGCATAGCGATGGAGCAAACCTGGCGGTGGTATGGGCCGAACGATCCGGTATCGCTTGATGATGTACGGCAGGCAGGAGCGACCGGGGTCGTCACTGCGCTGCACCATATTGCAAACGGTCAGGTCTGGCCGGTCGACGAGATTAAAGAGCGTCAGGCGCTGTTAGCGGCGAAAGGGCTGACCTGGTCGGTGGTCGAAAGCATTCCGGTGCACGAGGATATTAAAACCCACAGCGGGCAGTATGCGACCTGGATTGCCAACTATCAGCAGAGCATCCGCAACCTCGCGGCCTGCGGCATCGATACCGTATGCTACAACTTTATGCCGATCCTCGACTGGACGCGCACCGATCTGGAATATGAGCTGCCGGATGGCTCCCGGGCGCTGCGTTTCGATCAGATCGCCTTCGCCGCCTTTGAACTGCATATCCTCAAACGCCCGGGGGCGGAAGCGGATTACAGCGAAGAAGAGCAGCGCCAGGCCGAGGCGTATTACAAGGCGATGAGCGAAGCGGACATTGAGAAACTAACCCGCAATATCATCGCCGGCCTGCCGGGAGCGGAAGAGGGTTACACCCTCGACCAGTTCCGCGCGCGTCTGGCGGAATATGACCACATCGATAAAGCGCAGCTGCGCGAAAATATGGCCTATTTCCTGCGGGCCATCGTGCCGGTGTGCGAAGAGGTGGGGATCCGTCTGGCTGTGCATCCGGACGATCCGCCGCGGCCGATCCTTGGCCTGCCGCGTATCGTCTCGACCATTGAAGATATGCAGTGGCTGAAAGAGACAGTGGACAGCATTAATAATGGCTTTACCATGTGCACCGGATCCTATGGCGTCCGCGCCGATAACGATCTGGTGAAGATGGTGGAGACCTTTGGCGATCGTATCCACTTTACCCATCTGCGCTCCACCTGCCGTGAAGCGAACCCGAAAACCTTCCACGAGGCGGCGCACCTTAGCGGCGACGTTAATATGGTGGCGGTGGTGGATGCGATTCTGCGTGAAGAGCAGCGGCGTAAGCAGGCCGGCGATCTGCGCCCGATCCCCTTCCGTCCGGATCATGGTCATCAGATGCTCGACGATCTGCGCAAGAAAACCAACCCAGGCTATTCGGCTATTGGCCGTCTCAAGGGGATGGCGGAAGTACGCGGCGTGGAGCTGGCGCTGAAGATGACCAAATACCCTGAACTGTTGTAATCGCGGCAATGGGGATAATAAAAAGGACAGCCAGCGGCTGTCCTTTTTTATGTCAACTCGTCACGGAAGATTAATCCGCGCGGCCCATAAAGCGGCACTCTTCGATATGAATGCGGATTTTCTCACCGGTGGTCAGGTATTCCGGCACCTGAATCACCAGGCCAGTGCTCATGGTGGCGGGCTTGGTGCGGGAGCTGGCGGATGCCCCTTTAATCCCCGGCGCGGTTTCGATAATTTCCAGGTCCACGGTCTGCGGCAGCTCAAGCGCGAGCAGCTGCCCATCCCAGGTCAGCACCTGCATATCCGGCATGCCGCCTTCCGGAATAAACTGCAGCTCTTCTTCGATCTGCTCTTTCGTGAAGGTGTAAGGGGTGTAGTCTTCTTTATCCATGAACACGTATTCGTTGCCATCGACATAAGAGAAGTCAACGAAACGGCGGGTCAGGGTCACGGTATCGACGATATCGTCGCCTTTGAAGCGCTCTTCTACTTTCAGGCCGGTACGCACATCGGAGAAGCGCATTTTATACAGTGTCGCAGCACCGCGGGCGCTGGGTGACTGAATATCGATATTTTTCACAATCAGCAGCTTGCCGTTGTAATTCAGCACCATACCTTTTTTAATTTCATTCGCTCTTGGCATTGCAGTAATCCTGTCACTTAACGAGTCAAAAATATCGCGTAAAACTACTCGCGCCCGGGCGTTCAGGCAAGTGGAATTCGCGAGTTTTGCTATCTTCTGGCAAAACGTTTAGGCTGTGGCGCAAAATGAGCGTTCGGGAGCTGGGTTGTGGAATGTCGTACTGATTGTGGCGCATGTTGCATCGCCCCCTCTATATCATCGCCGATCCCCGGCATGCCGCAGGGCAAGCCGGCCAACACTCGCTGTATTCAGCTCTCCGAGCACAATCTGTGCCTCATTTTCGGTTCCCCACTGCGCCCGAAGGTGTGCGCCAGCCTGCAGCCCTCGCCGGAGATGTGCTTGACTCATCGTGATGAAGCCATTACCTGGCTGCTGGCGCTTGAGCTGGCCACCGCGCCCTGAGCTTAAAGCAGCAAATGAGACAGGTTTTTGATATGGACGCTGAGGCCGTCCAGCAGCGCCTGGACGCGCAGCGGAAGAATGTCCCGTCGCTGGTAGATAAGCCAGGCCTGCAGATCGATACAGCGCTCCTTTTTCAGACAGGGAACCAACTGTCCTGCCGCCAGCTCGGTGGCGAGTGAATAGTAGGGCGCATAAACGATCCCCATCCCCAGCTTCGCCAGCTCCACCGCCGGCAGCGTGTTATCGCACACGAATCCCCCCTTTACCGTGAGATTAAGCGGTTTGCCGTTTTTGCTTTTGAAGGTCCAGATATTGTCGCTGCCGCCCAGCATACGCAGGGTGATGCACTCATGATCCGCCAGCGCCTCCGGTTCGGCGATAGGGTGTTGCGCGAGGTAATCTGGGGAGGCGAAGACGCCGGTACGAAAGCGGGTAAACGGGCGGGCGATGAGGTTTTCATTCTGTGGCTTAAAGGGGCTTATCAGCAGATCGCAGTCGCTATTGAAAATGGCGCCGTATTTCTGTTCCCGCTCGCTGGCGTTGCGGGTGACCAGATTGATCTGCAGTTCCGGCAGCGTTTTTCTTAGCGCTGGCAGAATATAGCGCCCGAGAAACTGGTGGATGCCGATGGGCGCTCCAAGGGTGACAACGCCCTGCAGTGTGTTCTTATAACGGTCGGCGAGGTTGATAAGCTGCTCATGCTGCGCAAGAACGGCGCTGCTGGCGTGAATAAACTGCTCGCCGAACTCGGTACGCACCAGTTCCCTGGCGGTGCGCAGAAAAATAGCCAGACCGACTTTCCGCTCCACGCTGGTCAGCGTCCGTGAGACGTTAGACTGGGGCATATTCAGGCGCTGGGCTGCCCGGCTTACGCTGGCGGTTTCGGCGATGGCGCAGAGGATCCTCAGCTCGTCCATTTTAAAGTCTTTCAACATCTTATCGCTGCCTGATATTAATGGTATATCAAAAATGATATACCAGTTTGGCTGAATTGCCATGTGATTTATTGATCCGCTGAACGTATGATGGCCTTTGCGTTGAACAGTCGTTTATTTAAGGAAATCTGTGCGTTTTATTGCTTCTTTTGTGGTTCTCGACGTGATTAAAAATAACGATCTTCCCGCTGGCTTACTGAGTGTATATGCACCATGCTGCTTAATTATTTTGCTTTGTTTGTATTAATACTGGTATTTCTCATATTGTTTTATGGAGTTATTATTATCCACGATATTCCCTATCACATCGCGCAAAAACGCCAGCATCCCCATCAGGACGCGATTCATGTAGCAGGCTGGATAAGCCTGTTTACCCTGCATGCTATCTGGCCTTTTCTGTGGATCTGGGCCACGTTGTACCGGCCTGATCGTGGCTGGGGGATGGCCTCACAGACCGGAGGACATCAGCAGCGAGCGGAGCTGGAGAAACGCATTGCGTTACTTGAAGCGGCATTAAAAAACAGCCAGCAGGCGTCGGTGGAGAATAGCGAGAAATAATATGGATCTGTTAATTATCCTTTGCTATGTCGCCATTGCCTGGGGCGTGTTTAAAATATTTCGCATTCCAGTAAATAAATGGACGATCCCCACCGCTATATTAGGCGGAATAGTGATCGTCGGTGCGCTAATATTAACGATGAACTATAACCACCCCTATACGATGCGAGCGCAAAAAATTGTCGTCTCCATTCCGATGGTGCCGCAGGTATCAGGCGAGGTGGTGGAGGTGACCAGTAAAACCAATGTGTTAATGAAGAAGGGCGAACTGCTGTTTCGCATCGACGATACCCGCTACCGCGCACGCCTGAACAAGCTGAAAGCCGATCTGGCGGCCGAGGAGGCCACGCTGCGGGCGAAGCAGGCAACCATTGACGATGCCAGCGCCAGAGTACAGCAGGCGCAGGCGGAGTACGACCGGGTCACCCGCGACTACCAGCGCTATGCCCAGGGAGCGGCCATGCCGGTGAATCCTTTTTCGGAACAGGATGTGACTCATGCCAGGCAGCAGGTGCAGATCCAGTCGGCGGTACTGCAGGCGGCGAAAGCGCAATTACAAAACGCCCGAGAGCAGGTATCCGGACGCTACCACGGGCTGGATGCCAATATTGCCAGCCTGAAATCGCAGATCCTTGAAGCGGAGTATAATCTGGCGCAAACCGTGATTCGCGCGCCGAGCGACGGCTACGTCACCCAGCTTCTGGCGCGGCCGGGGATGACCGCGGTGCGTCTGCCCTTCAAGCCGGTGCTGGTGTTTATTCCCCAGCAAAAGCGCCAGGTGGTGGCGGTATTCCGCCAGAATTCGGTCCTGCGTCTGACGGCCGGGGATAGCGCGGAGGTGGTGTTTAACGGTCTGCCGGGCAGCGTCTACAGCGGTAAGGTATCGCGGGTGTTGCCGACCGTCCCGGACGGCAGCTACCAGGCCAGCGGCGCCCTGCAAGGACTGAACGCCGGGGCAGGGAAAGAGGGCATTTACGTGCTGATCGACCTCGATCCCCATCCGGAAGTGGAACATTTACCGGACGGGGTCAGCGCCCAGGCGGCGGTGTATACCGATTATTTTGCCCATGTGTCGATTATGCGCAAAGTGCTGCTGCGCATGACCAGCTGGCTGCATTATCTCTATCTGGATCATTAATCCCCATTGCCCGGCTCCGGCCGGGCAACCTTATCTAGACGTCCCTGATCCGCCACAGGCAGGCCTGCGTGGCGATCCCCATGACCAGCGCAATCCAGAACACCGCATGATAGCTCCAGATCTCTGCCACCACGCCCGCCAGTGAGCCGGCGATGATCCAACCGACGCGGGTGGTATTGGTGTAGAGGGTGGTGGCAGCGCCTGCCTGCCCGGGCATCAAATCCTGGAAATAAAGCATGCCAATCCCGGCGAGGATCCCAATATAGATGGCGTTCAGCACCTGCATCGCCAGCAGCAGCCCCGGCGTATGCACCGTCAGCATGCCCACATAAAACAGCACCCCAGCCACCGCGGAGAGGCGCATCAGAAAGCGTTTACCGAAGCGCCGGGCATAGTAACCGGCAATCAGCATGGTGGGGATTTCCAGCCCGGCGGCGGTTCCCATCATCAGGCCGGCCAGCTTCTCCGGCAGATGCAGCTCGTTAATGATAAACAGCGGCATATTAATGATGTACAGGCTGTTCGTGCCCCACATCAGCGTGCAGATGCTGAACAGCAACAGCGCATCGCGGCGGTGCTTGCGCGGGGCCTCCAGCCGGCCGGTCGCCACCGCCTTCGCTTTGCGCATGCTGGGCAAGAACAGCCAGACCATAATCCCGCAGACGATAAACGCCGCCGCGGCGCTGAGGTACATCGCGGTAAAGCCAAACCCCATGGCCAGCGCATAGGCCAGCGGGGGACCAATCACCCATGCCAGGGAAACCTGGGCGCGCAAAATGGAGCTGAACATTACCGCTTCGCGGCCGGTTTTGTCGGCATGCTCGCGCGCGAGGGCGAACATCTGTGGGTTGGCGGTCGAACCAAAGCTGCTGAGGAAGACGCCGACGAACAGCAAAATGAAGTAGTTCCGGTTCCAGGCAAACAGCACGCAGGCCAGCACTCCCAGCAGGCAGCAGACGACAATCAGCTGCTTGCGGTCGCCCTGACGGTCAGAACGTCCGGCGAGGAACTGACTGACCAGAATGCCTATGACGGCGCTGCCGGTAAAAAAGAAACCCACCATCGCCGGGCGGACGTGTACTTCATTGGTCAGAAACAGGCTCAGGGTCGGCGTCTGCAACGCCCCGGCAATGCCCGTCAGAAAGGCGACGATCAGGAAGGCGGAAGAGGTGACATCGAATCCGCGTCGGGGAAGGGCGGCGCTTCGGTTTTCCATGTGTTTGGTTTTCTGTAGTTTCAGGAGACGGCGCGGAGTTTACGCCTGCTGGCTGAAAATAAACAGTAGTATGGCACGAATAATTAAAAAGGCGTTTCAAAATACAAGGTTCAGCAAAAAGCTGACGCTTACCCCAGCCAGGCGCCAGGGCTTCAGCAAAAGTGTGCAGTACCTCTAAGTTCTGCAATCAAGTCGCTGACGTACCTTGCGCATTGAGCAAGAAAGGTACAAAATTCTTGAAACGTTTCAGCGTCATTCGACATATCGTTCACCGTCAGATGGCGCCTTTTTTCTCAAGTTAGCTGAAACGATTCAATTCAGCAGGAGAGGAGAACCATGTTCCAGTTATCTGTGCAGGATATTCATCCCGGCCAGCAGGCCGGTAATAAAGAAGAGGCCATCCGGCAGGTCGCCGCCGCGCTGGTCAGCGCCGGCAACGTGGCCGATGGCTACGTGAACGGCATGCTGGCCCGCGAGCAGCAGACCTCGACCTTCCTCGGCAACGGGATCGCGATCCCGCACGGCACGACGGATACGCGTGATCAGGTGCTGAAGACCGGCGTTCAGGTGTTTCAGTTCCCGCAGGGCGTCACCTGGGGCGAAGGGCAGACCGCCTATGTGGCGATCGGGATTGCCGCCAGCTCAGATGAACACCTCGGCCTGCTGCGTCAGCTGACCCACGTGTTGAGCGATGACGCCGTCGCCGCCCAGCTGCAGTCCGCCACCACCGCGGAAGAGCTGCGTGCGCTGCTGATGGGAGAGAAACAGAGCGAAGCGCTGAAGCTGGACAACGAGACCCTCAGTCTCGACGTCGCGGCCAGCGATCTGCTGACCCTGCAGGCGCTGAACGCCGCGCGTCTGAAAGAAGCAGGCGCGGTGGATTCCGCCTTCGTTAGCCACGTCATTAACGATACGCCGCTGAACCTCGGTCAGGGCATCTGGCTGAACGACAGCGCTGAAGGCAATCTGCGCAGCGCCGTGGCGGTCAGCCGCGCCGCCACCGCCTTCACCCGCGACGATCAGCCGGTTTCCCTGCTGGTCACGGTGGCGATGACCGACGAGCAGCCAACCGCGGTGCTGAACCGCCTGAGCAAGCTGCTGCTGGACAAGAAAGCTGACCATCTGCTGAAAGCCGACGCCGCCACCGTGCTGGCGCTGCTGACCAGCGACGACGCGATTGCCGAAGATGTGCTGAGCGCCGAATTCGTGGTGCGCAATGAGCATGGCCTGCATGCCCGTCCGGGCACCATGCTGGTCAACACCATTAAACAATTTTCCAGCGACGTCACCGTCACTAACCTCGACGGTTCCGGCAAGCCGGCCAACGGTCGTAGCCTGATGAAGGTCGTGGCGCTGGGTGTGAAAAAAGGTCACCGTCTGCGCTTTACCGCGCAGGGTGAAGATGCGCAACAAGCGCTGGATGCGATTGGCGAAGCGATCGCCGCAGGCCTTGGGGAGGGCGCATAAATGAGCAGACGTGTAGCAACCATTACTTTAAACCCGGCGTACGATCTGGTGGGCTTCACCCCGGAGATCGAGCGCGGTGAAGTGAACCTGGTGCGTACCACCGGCCTGCACGCCGCCGGGAAAGGCATCAACGTGGCGAAAGTGCTGAAAGATCTTGGCATTGACGTCACCGTCGGCGGCTTCCTGGGGAAAGACAACCAGGATGGCTTTCAGCAGCTGTTCAGCGAGCTGGGGATCGCCAACCGTTTCCAGGTGGTGCAGGGCCGGACCCGTATCAACGTTAAGCTGACGGAAAAAGATGGCGAAGTGACCGATTTCAACTTCTCCGGCTTCGAAGTGACCCCGGGCGACTGGGAACGCTTCGTCAACGACTCCCTGAGCTGGCTCGGGCAGTTCGATATGGTCTGCGTCAGCGGCAGTCTGCCGTCCGGCGTCAGCCCGGAGGCCTTTACCGACTGGATGACCCGTTTGCGCAGCCAGTGCCCGTGCATCATTTTCGACAGCAGCCGCGAAGCGCTGGTTGCCGGACTGAAAGCGGCGCCGTGGCTGGTGAAACCGAACCGTCGCGAGCTGGAAATCTGGGCTGGCCGTAAGCTGCCGGAGATGAAAGACGTTATCGACGCCGCCCATGCGCTGCGCGAGCAGGGGATCGCTCACGTAGTGATTTCCCTGGGCGAAGAGGGCGCGCTGTGGGTGAACGCCTCCGGCGAGTGGATTGCCAAGCCGCCTTCAGTCGAAGTGGTCAGCACCGTTGGCGCCGGCGATTCGATGGTCGGCGGCCTGATTTACGGCCTGCTGATGCGTGAATCCAGCGAACATACCCTGCGCCTGGCGACTGCTGTCGCTGCCCTGGCCGTCAGCCAGAGCAATGTAGGGATCACCGACCGTACCCAGTTGGCCGCGATGATGGCGCGCGTCGACTTACAACCCTTTAATTGACAGCAGGAGAGGCATAATGAAAACGCTGCTGATTATTGATGCCGGACTCGGACAGGCGCGCGCCTATATGGCGAAAACCCTGCTGGGCGCCGCCGCGCCAAAAGCGCACCTTGAACTGATTGATAACCCCAACGACGCCGAACTGGTGATTGTTCTCGGGTCGGCGCTGCCCACTGACAGCGCGCTGAACGGCAAACAGGTTTTCCTCGGCGATATTAATCGCGCCGTGGCGCACCCGGAGCTGTTCCTGAGCGAAGCCAAGGGCCATGCGACGCCGTACGCGGCGCCTGCCGCCGCGGCAGTCCCGGCGGCCACCAGCGGACCGAAACGTATTGTCGCGGTCACCGCCTGTCCGACCGGCGTTGCCCATACCTTTATGGCCGCTGAAGCCATTGAAACCGAAGCGAAAAAACGCGGATGGTGGGTGAAAGTGGAAACTCGCGGCTCCGTCGGCGCGGGCAATGCTATCACCCCGGAAGAGGTGGCCGAGGCGGATCTAGTGATCGTCGCCGCTGATATCGAAGTCGACCTGGCGAAATTCGCCGGCAAGCCGATGTATCGCACTACCACCGGTCTGGCGCTGAAGAAAACCGCCCAGGAGCTGGACAAAGCGGTGGTGGAAGCCAAACCGTACCAGCCTTCCGGGAAACCTCAGGCTGCTGGCGAAGGTAAAAAAGAGTCGGCGGGCGCCTACCGCCACCTGCTGACTGGCGTCTCCTACATGCTGCCGATGGTGGTGGCGGGCGGCCTGTGCATCGCGCTCTCCTTTGCCTTCGGGATCAAAGCGTTTGAAGTAAAAGACACCCTGGCGGCGGCGCTGATGCAAATCGGCGGCGGCTCGGCCTTCGCGCTGATGGTGCCGGTGCTGGCGGGCTTTATCGCCTTCTCTATTGCCGACCGTCCGGGTCTGACCCCGGGTCTTATCGGCGGTATGCTGGCGGTCAGCGGCGGCTCCGGCTTTATCGGCGGGATTATCGCCGGTTTCCTTGCCGGTTACGTGGCGAAAGCCATCAGCACTAAGCTGAAACTGCCGCAGAGTATGGAAGCGCTGAAGCCAATCCTGATCATTCCGCTGGTTTCCAGCCTGATCGTGGGCCTGGCGATGATCTACCTGATCGGTAAACCGGTCGCCGGTATCCTCGCCTGGCTGACCCACTGGCTGCAAACCATGGGCACCGCCAACGCGGTTCTGCTGGGCGCGATCCTCGGCGCGATGATGTGTACCGACATGGGCGGCCCGGTGAACAAAGCGGCCTATGCCTTCGGCGTTGGCCTGCTGAGTACCCAGACTTACGCGCCGATGGCGGCGATCATGGCGGCCGGTATGGTGCCTCCGCTGGCGATGGGTGTCGCGACGCTGGTTGCCCGCAATAAGTTCGACAAAGGGCAGCGGGAAGGGGGCAAAGCCGCGCTGGTTCTCGGCCTGTGCTTTATCTCTGAAGGGGCGATTCCTTTTGCCGCACGTGACCCGATGCGCGTGCTGCCTTGCTGTATCGTCGGCGGCGCGGTAACCGGCGCTATCTCGATGGCAATTGGCGCAAAACTGATGGCGCCGCACGGCGGGCTGTTTGTTCTGCTGATCCCGGGGGCGATTACGCCAGTGCTGGGCTACCTGCTGGCGATTGTCGCCGGGACGCTGGTGGCGGGCCTCTCCTACGCGGTGCTGAAACGCCCGGAAGCGCAGGTAGCGGAAGTCGAAAAAGCGGCATAATCTCTCCGCAATAAAAAAGGGCCGACTGTTCGGCCCTTTTTTTATGTCTCTGTTTACGCCACTTCGGCGATCTGCTGCGCCCGCAGCCAGGCTATCTCTTCCGCCCAGATATCCGGGTTGATGGTTTCCAGAATCAGCGGAATGCCGTCGAAGCGGCTGTCCTGCATGATCCAGCTGAAGCAGTCGTGGCCGATGTTGCCTTCCCCCAGACTATGGTGACGGTCAACCCGGCTGCCAAAGGCGCTCTTGGCATCGTTGAGGTGCATGCCGCGCAGATACTGAAAGCCGACGATACGGTCGAAGTCGGCAAAGGTCTTCTCGCAGGCTTCGGCGCTCCGCAGGTCGTAGCCGGCGGCGAAGGCGTGGCAGGTATCGATGCAGACGCCGACGCGGGTTTTATCTTCCACGCCATCGATGATGGCCGCGAGATGCTCGAACTTAAAGCCGAGGTTGCTGCCCTGGCCGGCGGTGTTTTCGATCACGGCGGTGACGCCTTCGGTCTTGGCCAGCGCGATATTGATCGATTCGGCGATGCGCGCCAGGCACTCCTCCTCCGGGATCTGCTGCAGATGGCTGCCGGGGTGGAAGTTGAGCAGCGTCAGCCCCAGCTGCTGGCAGCGGGTCATCTCATCGATGAAGGCATCACGGGATTTTTCCAGCGCTTCTTCCACCGGATGGCCGAGGTTAATCAGGTAGCTGTCGTGCGGCAGGATCTGCCCGGGGCCAAAGTGATACTTTTCACAGGCGGCTTTGAATTCGGCGATGGTCTCGTCGCTGAGCGGCGCGGCGCGCCACTGGCGCTGGTTTTTGGTGAAGAGGGCGAAGGCGGTTGCTTCGATTTCGGCGGCGCGAATGGCGGCATTGGCCAGTCCACCTGAGGCGCTCACGTGCGCTCCTACGTATTTCATAAAAAAACTCCAGTTAAAGCCGCTGGGGGGTGGGTAATGATAGCGGCTTAACTGGAGAAAGATGTAGTGCTTTATGCCATCAGGCTGTGGATCGCGACGTTAATGGCCCCGCCGCCGACAATCAACCAGACGAACAGCATCAGCGCCATCAGCAGCGGTTTCGCCCCGGCTTTTTTCAGCGCGCTGACGTGAGTGGTCACCCCAAGAGCGGCCATGGCCATCGCCAGCAGGACGGTATCCAGCGTCACCAGCATATCCACGACCGCTTTCGGCAGCAGATGGAAGGAGTTAAACACTGCCACCAGGATGAACATAATGGCAAACCACGGAATGGTGATTTTGCTTTTCTCGCCGTTACCCGCCGGGGTCAGCTGTTTAACACGCGCCGCCAGGAACAGCAGGAACGGGGCCAGCATCATCACGCGCAGCATTTTAGCGATAACCGCGGCATTCTCCGCATCCGGGCTGACCGCATGGCCGGCGGCGACGACCTGCGCCACTTCATGCATGGTGGAACCCATATAGATGCCGTAGGTCTCCGGGGTAAACCAGTGCGCCAGCAGCGGGTACATCGCCGGGTAGAGGAAGATGGCGATGGTACCGAAGATCACCACCGTGGCGACGGCGACGGTCACTTTACTGGCTTCGGCTTTGACCACCGGCTCGCTGGCGAGCACAGCCGCAGCGCCGCAGATGCTGCTGCCGGCGCCGATCAGCCAGCTGGTGTGCTTATCGAGTCCAAACACTTTCTGGCCCAGGAAGCAGGCGATGAAAAAGGTGCTGGAGAGCGTCAGAACGTCAATCAAAATACCGCTCACGCCGACGTCGGCAATCTGGGCGAACGTCAGGCGGAAGCCGTAGAGGATGATCCCCAGGCGCAGCAAATGCTGTTTGGCGAAGATCACCCCGCCGTCGCAGGGTTGCCAGATTTTCGGATAGACCGTATTACCGACGACCATCCCGAACAGGATAGCGAGAGTCAGGGCGCTGAAGCCCGCCCCGGCGATGGCCGGAAAGCTACCGGCCCACAGGGCGGCGCCGGTCAGGGCGGCGGTCAGCGCCAGGCCTGGGACAAAATGCCACAGGGAACGATGTTTGGTGGGTAAAGTGAGTGCTGTCATAACCTTCTCCTTTGTCTGCCTAAAGGTTACGCCGCGCGGGATTAAATATAAAATTGATTATATGTTTATAATCAATCGTAATAAGTGGTTAATGACCGCTTCGCCGGTGACAATGGGGCAGGGGAGTGAGGCGAGGAGGCGAGCTGTTCTTGTCAGCAAGACGATGATTTTGTGACGTAAGGGGATTTTCCTTCCATCAGCCGCCTCGATTTGTGTCACCATAGTAAGAAAGGTTATTCAGACTGGATTACTCAACGGGTGGGTTATGCATATTACGCTGCGGCAGCTGGAAGTGTTCGCCGAAGTCCACAAGAGTGGGTCGACCACTCAGGCGTCACAGATGCTGGCGCTTTCGCAATCTGCGGTCAGCGCCGCGCTGACCGATCTGGAAGGGCAGCTCGGCGTACAGCTGTTCGACCGCGTCGGCAAGCGGCTGGTGGTCAATGAGCATGGACGGCTGCTCTATCCGCGCGCCCTGGCGCTGCTGGAGCGGGCCCTGGAGATCGAGCAGCTGTTTCGCGGCGACAACGGGGCGATTCGGGTCTACGCCAGCAGCACCATCGGCAACTATATTATGCCGGAGATCATCGCCCGCTATCGCCATGACTTCCCGGATCTACCGGTTGAGCTGAGCGTGGGCAACAGCCTGGACGTGATCAACGCCGTTGCCGACCTGCGGGTGGATTTCGGTCTGATCGAGGGGCCGTGTCATGCCGCCGATATTATTGCCGAGCCGTGGCTGGAAGATGAGCTGGTGGTGTTTGCCGCGCCTGACTCGCCGCTGCTGGCGGGGGAGGTGACCCTGCAGCAACTGGCCGAGGCGCCGTGGATCCTGCGCGAGCATGGATCCGGCACCCGGGAGATTGTCGATTACGTTCTGCTGTCGCATCTGCCGGCGTTTCATCTGGGGATGGAGCTCGGCAACTCGGAGGCGATCAAACACGCGGTACGCCATGGGCTGGGGATCAGCTGCTTATCGCGGCGGGTGATTGCCGAACAGCTGGCCTCCGGCACGCTGGCGGAGCTGAAAGTGCCGCTGCCCCGGCTGACGCGCACGCTATGGCGGATCCACCACCGGCAGAAGCATATTTCTAAAGCATTACAACGTTTTCTGCAGTATTGCCAGGTGTAGCGATCCGGCTTTATCGCCTGATAATGGTGGGGGGAATTTGCTGGCAATTCCGCAGGTTAGTGCTTTACTAATAATTTGCGGTCGATCATGAAGCTCTCTTATAACTTTGCATTTGTACCGGATGGAACCCCGATCGTCTGCTACAATCGCGCCTCATTTTTTGGATGGATAGCATTATCACATGGTTTCGGAAACTAAAACCACAGAAGCGCCCACGCTACGTCGTGAACTGAAGGCGCGCCACTTGACCATGATCGCCATCGGCGGTTCCATCGGTACGGGTCTTTTTGTTGCCTCTGGCGCAACGATTTCGCAAGCAGGTCCCGGCGGGGCGCTGCTGTCTTATATTCTGATCGGTCTGATGGTCTATTTCCTGATGACCAGCCTGGGCGAACTGGCGGCGTTTATGCCGGTGTCCGGTTCCTTCGCCACCTACGGGCAGAATTATGTTGAAGAGGGCTTTGGCTTCGCGCTGGGCTGGAACTACTGGTACAACTGGGCGGTAACGATCGCCGTTGATCTGGTGGCCTCGCAGCTGGTGATGAGCTACTGGTTCCCTGACACCCCGGGCTGGATTTGGAGCGCCTTGTTCCTCGGCATTATGTTCCTGCTGAACTGGATCTCGGTGCGCGGCTTTGGCGAGGCGGAATACTGGTTCTCGCTGATCAAAGTGGCCACCGTCATTATCTTTATCATCGTCGGCGTGATGATGATTGTCGGCATCTTCAAAGGGGCGCAGCCTGCCGGCTGGAGCAACTGGGGGATCGCGGATGCGCCGTTTGCCGGCGGCTTCTCGGCGATGATCGGCGTGGCGATGATTGTCGGCTTCTCCTTCCAGGGCACCGAGCTTATCGGTATTGCCGCCGGTGAGTCTGAGAACCCGGAGAAGAACATTCCGCGCGCGGTGCGCCAGGTCTTCTGGCGTATCCTGCTGTTTTACGTCTTCGCGATCCTGATTATCAGCCTGATCATTCCATATACCGATCCGAGCCTGCTGCGCAACGACGTTAAAGATATCTCCGTCAGCCCGTTCACGCTGGTCTTCCAGCACGCCGGTCTGCTGTCGGCGGCGGCGATCATGAACGCCGTTATCCTGACGGCCGTTCTGTCGGCGGGTAACTCGGGGATGTACGCCTCTACGCGTATGCTGTATACCCTGGCCTGCGACGGCAAAGCGCCGCGCATCTTCTCGAAGCTGTCGCGTGGCGGCGTGCCGCGCAACGCCCTGTACGCGACCACCGTTATCGCGGCGCTGTGCTTCCTGACTTCGATGTTCGGTAACCAGACGGTGTACCTGTGGCTGCTGAACACCTCCGGGATGACGGGCTTTATCGCCTGGCTGGGGATTGCCATCAGCCACTACCGTTTCCGTCGCGGCTACGTCCTGCAGGGTAACGATCTCAATAACCTGCCGTATCGTTCCGGGTTCTTCCCGCTGGGGCCGATCTTCGCCTTCGTGCTGTGCCTCATCATCACCCTGGGACAGAACTATGAAGCGTTCCTCAAGGACACCATTGACTGGGGCGGTGTGGCGGCGACCTACATCGGTATTCCGCTGTTCCTCGTCATCTGGTTTGGCTACAAACTGGCGAAAGGCACCCGCTTCGTTCGTTACAGCGATATGACCTTCCCGGACCGCTTTAAGCGTTAATCCCGGCGGTGATACAGCATAAGCCCTCTGATACAGAGGGCTTTTTTTATGTCCGCGCAGTTACAGCCTGACACAATTCTTCATAATTATATTGATAATAGAAATCATTATCTTTATCATTTCCGACCATTACGGATGAAGCCACTCCCCCGTCTCTGCCATGTGTACAGACTGACATCGGGCGACCAGCCACATCGACAAGAAAACAGCGAGTCTACCGCCGACAGAGCGGCAGGCCGCCAGCGCGTGTGAGCAGCACCTTTTTTGTTTGTTTGGTTGTACACCTCATGGAGATTTGGAATGTTCAGGTTAAACCCTTTTATCCGGGCGGGATTGTCTGCGTCCGTCGTATCGTTGGCGTTTCCGGCCCTGGCCGACGTGAATGAAGAAACGCTGGTGGTGACCGCCTCGGCGACTGAACAGAGCGTCAAAGACGCGCCGGCGAGCATCAGCGTCATCACTCAGCAGGATTTGCAGCGCAAGCCGGTCCAGAACCTGAAAGACGTACTGCGCGATGTGCCCGGGGTCCAGCTCACCAACGAAGGGGATAACCGCAAAGGCGTCAGCATCCGCGGTCTGAGCAGCAGCTATACCCTGATCCTGGTTGACGGCAAGCGCGTCAACTCGCGGAACGCCGTCTTCCGCCACAACGACTTCGACCTTAACTGGATCCCGGTGGATGCCATCGAACGTATCGAAGTGGTGCGCGGCCCGATGTCTTCCCTGTACGGCTCCGATGCGCTCGGCGGCGTGGTCAACATTATTACCAAAAAAATCGGCCAGAAATGGACCGGGACGCTGAGTGCTGATACCACCATCCAGGAGCACCGCGACCGCGGGGATACCTGGAACGGCCAGTTCTTCACCAGCGGCCCGCTGATCGACGGCGTGCTTGGGATGAAGGCCTACGGCAGCCTGGCGAAACGCGCCAAGGACGATCCGCAGTCCTCCAGCAATGCCACCGGCGAAACGCCGCGCATCGAGGGCTTCACCAGCCGCGATGGCAATGTTGAATTCGCCTGGACGCCGAACGACAGCCACGATTTCACCGCGGGCTATGGCTTTGACCGCCAGGATCGCGACTCCGATTCCCTTGACCGCAACCGCCTTGAGCGTGAGAACTACTCCCTGAGCCATAACGGCCGCTGGGATATGGGCAACAGCGAGCTCAAGTTCTACGGCGAAAAGGTGGATAACAAAAATCCGGGGCAGAACGGGACCATCACTTCGGAAAGCAATGCCATCGACGGCAAGTACGTTCTGCCGCTGGACATGATTAACCAGCTGGTGACCTTCGGCGGCGAATGGCGCCACGACAAGCTGAAAGATCCGGTCAACCTGAGCAGCGGCGGTCAGTCAACGTCGGCCAGCCAGTACGCCCTGTTTATTGAAGACGAATGGCGCATCATCGAGCCGCTGGCGCTGACCACCGGCATTCGTATGGACGACCATCAGACCTATGGCGATCACTGGAGCCCGCGCGCCTATCTGGTGTATAACGCCACCGATACCGTCACCGTCAAAGGCGGCTGGGCGACGGCGTTTAAAGCCCCGTCCCTGCTGCAGCTTAATCCCGACTGGACCACCAACTCCTGCCGCGGCTCGTGCAGCATCGTTGGTAACCCGGATCTAAAACCGGAAACCAGCGAAAGCTTCGAGCTCGGTCTCTACTACCGCGGGGAAGAGGGCTGGCTTGAAAATGTCGAAGGCAGCATCACCACCTTCCAGAATAATGTCGACGACATGATCGATGTTCTGCGCACCTCCAGCGCCAGCGAAGCGCCGGGCTACCCGAACTTTGTCGGCTGGAAAACCGTCAACGGCAAGCGCGTGCCGATCTTCCGCTATTTCAACGTCAACAAAGCGCGCATCAAAGGGGTGGAGACCGAGGTGAAGATCCCGTTTGGCGATGAGTGGAAGCTGACGGTGAACTACACCTACAACGATGGTCGCGATCTGAGCAACGGCGGCGACAAACCGCTGCAGACGCTGCCGTTCCATACCGCCAACGGCACGCTCGACTGGAAACCGCTGGATGACTGGTCCTTCTACGTGACAGCCAACTATACTGGCCAGCAGCGCGCGGTGAGCGCCACCGGCAAAACGCCGGGCGGCTATACCCTGTTTGACGTCGGCGCGGCGTGGCAGGTCACCAAGAATGTGAAACTGCGCTCCGGGGTGCAGAACGTGGGCGATAAAGATCTCAGCCGGGACGACTACAGCTATACCGAAGAGGGCCGTCGCTACTTTATGGCGGTGGATTATCGCTTCTGATTGCCGGCGCTAAAACGCGTCCTGTAGGCCTGAACATGCGCCGCGAAGCAGCTTCGCGGCGCATTTGCGTTTAGCCAAAGAGATGCTGCGCATGGAAGCGCAGATGGTCTTCAATAAACGAGGCAATGAAGTAGTAGCTGTGGTCGTAACCGGGCTGGATGCGCAGCGTTAACGGCCAGGCCTTCTGCCGCGCGACCTCCGCCAGTACCGCCGGCTGCAACTGTCCGGCAAGGAATGGATCGCTGTCGCCCTGATCGATAAGCGTTGGCACAGCGTCCGCCGGCTGGCTGGCCTGCATCAGGGCGCAGCTGTCCCAGGCGTGCCATGTCGATTCATCGGCGCCGAGATAGGCGGTAAACGCTTTCTTACCCCACGGCACCTGGGAGGGATTGACGATCGGCGCGAAGGCGGAGACGCTGACGTAGCGGCCGGGATTGTTGAGCGCCATGATAAGCGCGCCGTGACCGCCCATCGAGTGGCCGCTGATGGCGCAGCGGTCGCCGATGCTAAACTCGCTGCGGATAATCGCGGGCAGTTCGTCGCGCAGGTAATCGTACATTCGGTAGTGCGCCGCCCAGGGCGCCTGGGTGGCGTTCAGGTAGAAGCCGGCGCCTTGCCCCAGATCGTAACTGTCGTCGTTGGCCACCTCGTCACCGCGCGGGCTGGTATCCGGCATCACCAGCGCGATGCCCAGCTCGGCGGCAATGCGCTGCGCGCCCGCCTTGGTGGTAAAGTTTTCATCGTTACAGGTCAGCCCGGACAGCCAGTACAGCACCGGCGGCGGCGTTTCGCGCTCAGGCGGTAAAAAAATGCTGAACGTCATGGCGCAGTTCAGGACAGGGGAGTGATGACGCCAGCGTTGTTGCCGGCCGTCAAAACAGCGATGCTCTTCAAGCAGTTCCATGCAAGGCTCCTCGGAAGGGGTGTGCGCGTAAACGTTCATAATACAGATATTTCATTAGCCAGTGAGCAACTTTCACTTTCTCCTTTTGAGAACTTACTGCATCATTAATGCAACTTATAGCCAACATGCCGGTGTAGCGATGGCGCTTATGGATGCGTACAGCGGTTGGATCATTCCGGATTCGGCGGTAGGGATTTGGCGCCGCGCCTGAGGCGAGACTTCGCGCCTTAATAAAAGGCAGCGCCAATTTCAATAATTATCGTTACGGCTACTGGATTCTGTGCGCCGCCTCACGCACAATGAATACAAACTTTGCCCCCAGAAAAAGCAAAGAGCGCCACACCTGCAGGAGAAACCCAAATGTCATCACTGAGTAAAGAAGCCGTCCTCGTTCATGAAGCGCTGGTCGCTCGTGGGCTGGAGACGCCGATGCGTGCGCCAGTACAAGAAATTGATAACGAAACACGCAAGCGTTTGATTACCGGTCATATGACCGAGATTATGCAACTGCTGAATCTGGATCTGAGTGATGACAGTCTGATGGAGACCCCGCATCGCATCGCCAAAATGTATGTCGATGAGATCTTCTCCGGACTGGATTATTCTCGCTTCCCGAAAATCACCGTCATTGAAAACAAAATGAAGGTCGATGAAATGGTCACTGTACGCGATATCACCCTGACCAGCACCTGTGAACACCATTTCGTCACCATCGATGGTAAAGCGACGGTAGCCTATATCCCGAAAGATTCGGTGATCGGCCTGTCGAAAATCAACCGTATCGTGCAGTTTTTCGCCCAGCGTCCGCAGGTCCAGGAGCGTCTGACGCAGCAGATCCTGATCGCGCTGCAGACGCTGCTCGGCACCAGCAACGTGGCGGTATCCATTGACGCGGTGCATTACTGCGTGAAAGCGCGCGGCATCCGCGACGCGACCAGCGCCACTACCACCACCTCCCTCGGTGGCCTGTTCAAATCCAGCCAGAATACCCGCCAGGAATTCCTGCGCGCAGTACGTCACCACAGCTAAAACGGAGCAGGGTACATGGAGAGAAATGTCACGCTGGACTTTGTCCGCGGCGTCGCCATCCTCGGTATCCTGCTTCTCAATATCAGCGCCTTCGGCTTGCCGAAGGCCGCTTACCTCAATCCGGCCTGGTCAGGAAGCGCGACCCTCAGCGATACCTGGACATGGGCGCTTCTCGACCTGCTGGCGCAGGTGAAATTTCTCACCCTGTTCGCGCTGCTGTTTGGCGCCGGTCTGCAGCTTCTGCTCCCCCGCGGAAAACGCTGGATCCAGTCGCGCCTGACCCTGCTGGCGCTGCTTGGTTTCATTCACGGTCTTTTCTTCTGGGATGGCGACATTCTGCTGGCCTACGCCCTGGTGGGGCTGGTGAGCTGGCGCATGGTGCGCGAGGCGCAGCATGTCAAATCGCTGTTCAACACCGGGGTGGTGCTCTACCTCACCGGCATTGCGGTGCTGGTCCTGCTGGGGATGATCTCCGGACCCGCAGCCAATCGCTCCTGGGTCCCGGACGCGGCCAATCTGCAGTATGAGCAGTACTGGAAGCTGCACGGCGGCATGGAGGCGGTCAGCAACCGGGCGGATATGCTGTCGGACAATCTGCTGGCGCTCGGCGCGCAGTATGGCTGGCAGCTGGCGGGGATGATGCTGATAGGCGCGGCGCTGATGCGCAGCGGCTGGCTGAAAGGGCAGTTCAGCCAGCGTCACTATCGGCGCACCGGCGTGCTGCTGGTGGCGGCCGGGATGGCGGTGAATGTGCCGGCCATCGTCGCCCAGTGGTATCTGGCCTGGGACTATCGCTGGTGCGCGTTTTTACTGCAGGCGCCGCGTGAACTGAGCGCCCCGCTGCAGGCTATCGGCTATGCCTCGCTGGCCTGGGGCTACTGGCCGCAGCTCTGCCGTTTCCGCCTGGTGGGGGCTATCGCCTGCGTTGGACGCATGGCGCTGACCAACTATTTGCTGCAGACCCTGATCTGCACCACCCTGTTTTATCATCTCGGGCTGTTTATGCGCTTCGATCGTCTGCAGCTGCTGGCCTTTGTTCCCCCCATCTGGGCCGTAAACCTCCTTCTGTCATCACTCTGGCTGCGTCGCTTCCGCCAGGGGCCGGTGGAATGGCTGTGGCGTCAGTTAACCCTGCGTGCGTCAGGGACATCATTGAAAGATACATCCAGATAACGATCTCGATCACAATCATTAACAAAACGGATGTAAACGTTTCCAGCCGTGTGACCTCACTCACGTAGCGGACCGCGGGTCGCTGCCAGAATAGCCTCCTTGCTGAGCACAGGAGGTGAATGTGACGTGCTGTAATTCTCTTAAGGTCGCTGAGTATGATCACTATTCGTGATGTCGCCCGCCAGGCGGGCGTATCCGTGGCCACCGTGTCGCGGGTGCTGAACAACAGCGCGCTGGTGAGTCCGGATACGCGCGACGTCGTGATGAAAGCGGTGACCCAGCTGGGCTATCGGCCAAACGCCAATGCCCAGGCGCTGGCCACCCAGGTCAGCGATACCATCGGCGTGGTGGTGATGGACGTCTCCGATGCCTTCTTCGGCGCGCTGGTGAAAGCGGTGGATACCGTCGCCCAGCAGCATCAGAAGTATGTGCTGATCGGCAACAGCTATCACGAGGCGGAAAAAGAGCGCCACGCCATCGAGGTGCTGATCCGCCAGCGCTGCTCGGCGCTGATCGTCCATTCGAAAGCGCTCAGCGATGCTGAACTGAGCGACTTTATGCAACATATCCCGGGGATGGTGCTGATCAACCGCATCGTGCCGGGCTTTGCCCATCGCTGCGTGGGTCTCGACAACGTCAGCGGCGCGCTGATGGCTACCCGCATGCTGCTCAATCACGGCCACCAGCGCATCGGCTATCTCTCCTCAAATCACGGCATTGAAGACGACGATATGCGCCGGGAAGGGTGGAGCAAAGCGCTGCAGGAGCAGGGCATCATCGCCCCGGACAGCTGGGTCGGGTCCGGCTCCCCGGACATGCAGGGCGGCGAAGCGGCGATGGTCGAACTGCTGGGGCGGAATCTCGGCCTCACCGCCGTGTTCGCCTATAACGACAGCATGGCGGCCGGCGCGCTGACAACGCTAAAGGATAACGGCATTGTCGTGCCGCAGCATCTATCGCTGATTGGCTTTGATGATATTCCTATTTCCCGTTACACCGATCCTCAACTGACCACCGTGCGCTATCCGGTGATGTCGATGGCGAAGCTGGCCACCGAGCTGGCGCTGCTGGGGGCGGCCGGCAAGCTGGATCGCGAGGCGACGCACTGCTTTATGCCGACCCTGGTGCGCCGTCACTCCGTTGCCCAGCGGCAAACTGTGGGGCCGATCACTAACTGAAGCGGCAGCGGGATGTAACCGCTTTCAATTTGTGAGTAAATTCACAGTATATTAACATTCGCCTGATTATGATGGCAGCGTTTACCAGTCTGAACCACAAGGTGATGGGAAATCCTCACTTTTACTATTAGGAACAAGGCGTTAAACGAGTATTAGAGTCGTATTTTCCTGGAGCGTTACCCGACACGGAAGACCGAATTTTCGTCGTGAAATGCGTTGTGCGGTAACACTAATGCAACAAGTCCCGCCCGCACTTTTCACAAAAATGACCCTGCATAATAAAACCGGAGATTCCATGAATAAGAAGGTGTTTACCCTCTCTGCTGTAATGGCTGGTCTGTTATTTGGCGCCGCAGCACACGCAGCAGATACCCGTATCGGCGTGACGATTTATAAATATGACGACAACTTTATGTCGGTGGTGCGTAAGGCGATTGAAAAAGATGGCAAATCCGCGCCTGACGTCCAGCTGCTGATGAATGACTCGCAGAACGACCAGTCGAAACAAAACGATCAGATTGACGTGCTGCTGGCGAAAGGCGTGAAAGCCCTGGCGATCAACCTGGTTGACCCGGCGGC
Organism: Klebsiella sp. 2-CIP_Kleb.; assembly: GCF_050378715.1. Classification (NCBI taxonomy): domain Bacteria; kingdom Pseudomonadati; phylum Pseudomonadota; class Gammaproteobacteria; order Enterobacterales; family Enterobacteriaceae; genus Klebsiella; species Klebsiella sp. 2-CIP_Kleb. The sequence continues at coordinate 1,288,348 of NZ_JBNRLG010000001.1, read as the reverse complement.
AGCGGGAACGGTCATCGAAAAAGCGCGCGGGCAGAATATTCCGGTGGTGTTCTTCAACAAAGAGCCTTCCCGTAAAGCGCTGGATAGTTATGACAAGGCTTACTACGTCGGTACCGACTCGAAAGAGTCCGGGATTATTCAGGGCGATCTGATCGCCAAGCACTGGAAAGCAAACCCGAACTGGGATCTGAATAAAGACGGCCAGATCCAGTACGTCCTGCTGAAAGGCGAGCCGGGCCATCCGGATGCGGAAGCGCGTACCACCTACGTTATCAAAGAGCTGAACGATAAAGGTCTGAAGACCCAGCAGCTGCAGATGGACACCGCTATGTGGGATACCGCCCAGGCGAAAGACAAAATGGACGCCTGGCTCTCCGGCCCGAATGCGAACAAGATTGAAGTGGTGATCGCCAACAATGACGCCATGGCGATGGGTGCGGTTGAAGCGCTGAAAGCGCACAACAAGAGCAGCATTCCGGTGTTCGGCGTTGACGCCCTGCCGGAAGCCCTGGCGCTGGTGAAATCCGGCGCGATGGCCGGTACCGTGCTGAACGATGCTAACAACCAGGCGAAAGCGACCTTCGAGCTGGCGAAAAACCTTGCCGACGGAAAAGAGGCGGCGGCAGGCACCAACTGGAAAATTGACAACAAGATTGTTCGCGTCCCCTACGTGGGGGTCGATAAAGACAACCTGAGCCAGTTTACCGGCAAATAATCGTGATGTGAGTTGCGGGCGTGGGTTATCCACGCCCGATTATTCCTGATACAGAACCAGACTCCTGCTGGCGTTATTGCGCCGGACGGGGCGTGCATGAACGCAGCCAGGTATAACTATGGTCAGCAATAATAGCGAACGGTCAGGCGAATATTTGTTGGAGATGACCAACATCAACAAATCGTTTCCTGGCGTCAAGGCTCTTGATAATGTCAACCTGAAGGTTCGTCCGCACTCCATTCATGCGTTAATGGGTGAGAACGGTGCCGGAAAATCGACATTATTAAAATGCCTTTTTGGGATCTATCAAAAAGATTCCGGCAGCATTCTTTTTCAGGGAAAAGAGATCGATTTCCATTCGGCGAAAGAAGCCCTGGAAAACGGTATTTCGATGGTGCATCAGGAATTAAACCTGGTCTTACAGCGTTCGGTCATGGACAACATGTGGCTCGGCCGCTATCCCACCAAAGGCATGTTTGTCGATCAGGACAAAATGTACCGGGATACCAAGGCTATTTTTGATGAGCTGGATATTGATATCGATCCGCGCGCCCGCGTCGGGACTTTATCGGTATCTCAGATGCAGATGATTGAGATCGCGAAGGCGTTTTCCTATGACGCCAAAATCGTCATCATGGACGAGCCGACGTCATCGCTGACGGAGAAAGAGGTCAACCATCTGTTCAAGATCATCCGCAAGCTGAAAGATCGCGGCTGCGGTATCGTCTATATCTCGCACAAAATGGAAGAGATTTTCCAGCTGTGCGATGAAATTACCATCCTGCGCGACGGCCAGTGGATCGCTACCCAGCCGCTGGAAGGGCTGGATATGGACAAGATCATCGCCATGATGGTCGGGCGTTCGCTCAATCAGCGCTTCCCGGATCGTGAAAACACCCCGGGGGAAGTCATCCTCCAGGTGCGCAATCTCACCTCCCTGCGCCAGCCCTCCATTCGCGATGTCTCCTTCGACCTGCATAAGGGCGAAATTCTCGGTATCGCCGGTCTGGTGGGCGCGAAGCGTACCGACATCGTGGAGACCCTGTTCGGGATCCGTGAGAAGGCCAGCGGCACCATCACCCTGCACGGGAAGAAGATCAACAACCACAGCGCCAATGAGGCGATTAACCACGGTTTTGCGCTGGTAACCGAGGAGCGGCGCTCCACCGGAATTTACGCCTATCTGGACATCGGTTTTAACTCGCTGATCTCCAATATTAAGAAATATAAAAACAGCGTCGGCTTGCTGGATAACTCGCGGATGAAGAGCGATACCCAATGGGTGATTGACTCCATGCGCGTTAAAACCCCCGGCCAGCATACGCAGATTGGTTCGCTTTCCGGTGGTAACCAGCAAAAGGTCATTATTGGCCGCTGGCTGCTGACCCAGCCGGAGATCCTGATGCTGGACGAGCCGACGCGCGGTATCGACGTCGGCGCCAAATTCGAGATCTATCAGCTGATTGCCGAGCTGGCTAAAAAAGATAAAGGGATCATTATTATTTCTTCCGAAATGCCGGAACTGCTGGGGATTACCGACCGCATTCTGGTAATGAGCAACGGCCTGGTCGCGGGCATTGTTGAGACTAAAACCACCACGCAAAACGAAATACTGCGTCTTGCGTCATTGCACCTTTAAGATCAGGGGCTTCACATGAGTGCGTTAAATAAAAAGAGTTTTCTCACTTACCTGAAAGAGGGTGGGATATATGTCGTCCTTCTGGTCCTGTTGGCCATTATTATTTTCCAGGATCCGACATTTTTAAGTCTGCTCAACCTGAGTAATATTCTGACCCAGTCCTCGGTGCGTATTATTATTGCCCTCGGCGTGGCCGGACTGATCGTCACGCAGGGCACGGACCTCTCCGCCGGCCGTCAGGTGGGACTGGCGGCGGTGATTGCCGCGACCATGCTGCAGGCGGTGGATAATGCCAACAAGGTGTTCCCGGATATGGCGACCATGCCGATCCCACTGGTCATCCTGCTGGTATGCGCCATCGGGGCGGTCATCGGGCTGATTAACGGGATCGTCATTGCCTATCTGAACGTAACGCCGTTTATTACCACCCTCGGGACCATGATCATCGTCTACGGCATTAACTCGCTGTACTACGATTTCGTGGGCGCGTCGCCGATCTCCGGCTTCGACAGTCACTTCTCCCATTTCGCGCAGGGGTTTGTGGCGCTGGGCTCGTTCCGCCTGTCCTACATTACCTTCTACGCGCTGATTGCCGTCTTCTTTGTCTGGATCCTGTGGAACAAAACGCGCTTTGGCAAAAACATTTTCGCTATCGGCGGTAACCCGGAAGCGGCGAAAGTCTCCGGGGTTAACGTGGCGTTGAACCTGCTGATGATCTATGCCCTCTCCGGGGTGTTCTACGCCTTCGGCGGCCTGCTGGAAGCCGGTCGTATCGGCTCGGCGACCAATAACCTCGGCTTTATGTACGAACTGGACGCCATCGCCGCCTGCGTGGTGGGCGGTGTATCGTTCAGCGGCGGGGTAGGGACCGTATTCGGCGTGGTGACAGGGGTAATTATCTTCACCGTGATCAACTATGGCCTGACCTACATTGGCGTCAACCCTTACTGGCAGTACATCATTAAGGGGGCGATCATTATCTTCGCCGTGGCGCTGGATTCCCTGAAATACGCCCGTAAGAAGTAATTTTTGCCTGAGTAAAAACCCGCGCCTGGCGCGGGTTTTTTTATACCTGAAACGGATGCGATGATGGAGGCTACTTTTCTTTCTGCAGCTCCAGCAGCTGCTCCGGCGTGACCGCCGGGTATGACTGGGCGTCATCCGGCACGTCGTGCTGCTGCGCCGGAATCGGGATTAAAGGGCCAAGGAAGCGCGGTTCCCGTTTGAAAATGTAGAGGTCCGCCAGCGCGCCGAAGCGGGCGCCGAATTCGCGCAGCCGCACGCTCCACATATCCTTCGGCGACGGTACCGCGTAGCACTGGGCCTGGATCCCCATATGCAGGGCGATAAACAGCGCCCGTTCGCAGTGGAAGCGCTGGGTGATGATAATGAAGTCGTTGGTGTCGAACACTTTGCGGGTGCGGACGATCGAGTCAAGCGTGCGGAAACCGGCATAGTCCAGCACGATATCCGCCGGATCGACGCCGCCTTTAATCAGGTCCCGGCGCATGGTCATCGGTTCATTGTAGCTTTGCAGAGCATTATCGCCGCTCAGCAGCAGATAGTTGACCTTGCCGCTGTTGTAGGCGTTCAGCGCGCCCTGGATGCGGTAGCGGTAATACTGATTGATGACGCCGGTGCGGTAGTATTTAGCAGTGCCCAGCACCACGCCGACCTGGCGGTAGGGGAGGTCCTGCAGCTCGTCATAGATATAGGGCGCGGTTTTCCAGCTCATCCAACGGTCAAGACCCAGCACGGTCAACAGCAGCAGGCCGAGCAGGACTAACAGGCTGTAGAACACACGCTTTAACATGAACTTGGCTCAATAATAGACAACGGAGTCTTCAGGCTACTTTACCCGCCGGGTAAGCGCAAGAAACCCGCGTTTGATTGCGGGGATTTTCAGCAATATAGACAGATCGCCGAACGCAGGCCGGGTAAGGCGTGAGCCGACACCCGGCATAGGGATCTTCAGCTCGCCATGGCGCGAACCGTAGGTCGGGTAAGCGTAGCGCCACCCGACACCTAAGGGTATAAAAGGTAGGCCGGATAAGCCGAAGACGCCATCCGGCCGTCTGCGCAGGCGGATTAACCTAACAGCACGCGCTCGATATTGTGGCAGCCCAGCGCCTTCAGGGTGGCGACGGTGGCGTCCCACTGAATCAGCGCCGCATCGGCTTTCTCCGCCAGGATCGCCCGCTGGATGTCCGGATAATCATAGCCGTTGAGGCTGAGAAGATTCAGCGCCCCCTGCAGCGGCGGCAGCGTCGGGTTGAACGCCGCGTTTTCCGCATAGCTGCCGCTGAAAAGGGTGCCATCTTTCAGCTCCAGCGCCACGCCGGAAGGCGAATGGCTGTACGGCGCATGGCAGCGGTTAGCGGCCTCAATCGCCGCCTGCGTCAGGGCATCGCCGCTGACCGGGAAGCCGTGGTCCTGGTGGTCCATCAGCAGGGTTTTGATCTCCAGGTCTTTCGGGCCGAAGGCATCCGGCAGATAGTGCTGCAGAGCATGGGCTTCACGACCGGGCAGATGAATGCGCAGCGCCAGTCCGCTGTTCAGTTCGTTCATAAACTGACGGCAATGGCCGCACGGCGTGTAGTTCACCGTGATAGCGCGCAGGGAGGTTTCACCGCGCAGCCAGGCGTGGCTGATGGCGCTCTGCTCCGCATGGACGGTCTGCTGCATGGTGGCGCCGAGAAACTCCATGTTGCCGCCAAAGTACCAGCGGCCGCTGACGCCGCGGGCGATAGCCCCGACGTTAAAGTGAGAAAGGTCGGCGCGCGCGCAGGCGGCGGCCAGCGGCAGTAGCGCAAAGGCCAGCGCGTCTTCGTCCAGACCTGTCGCCTGTTGCAGCGTCGCCACCTGATCGGCTTCGAGCAGCGCCGGGAAGTGCGGGTCGGCGAGCATCGGGGAGATGGCCGCCTGCAGGTCTGCTGCCAGGGTAGTCAAAGCAGCTTGAAAACGTGAGTGCATAGCGTTGCCTCATAACAGTGTAATGGGGAACCAGTGTACGGGCGTCAAGGGGTTTCAAATGTGATTTACATCCCATTGCTAATGCAACTTTTCTTTGTTGCATTAAGAAGTGTGACTTGAATCACTATTTATCCCACCACCGCGAGGATCAGCGGGAATAAAAATGGCGCCATCAACGAGGTGATGATCCCGCACAGCACCAGCGCCAGCGAGCTGAACGCTCCTTCCTGATAGTCCAGTTCCGCACAGCGGGCGGTACCGAGGGCGTGCGAGGCGGTGCCCATCGACAGGCCACGCGATGCTTTGGTGCGAATACGCATCAGGTTGAGCAGCGTATGGCCGAATACCGCGCCAAGGATACCGACAAAAATCACGCACACGGCGCTGATGGCCGGGATGCCGCCGATACTGCCGCTCACCGCCATCGCAATCGGCGTGGTCACCGATTTGGGCAGAACAGAGGCGGCGATTTGCGGCGTGGCGCCCATCAGCAGGGCCACGGTGGTACCGGTGATCATCGCCACACAGCTGCCGATAAAGCAGATGGTGATGATCGATTTCCAGCGCGCGCGGATCTGGTGCAGCTGTTCATATAGCGGGAAGGCCAGCGCGACCACCGCCGGCTGCAACAGATCGTTCAGGATCTTGCTGCCGGCAAAATAACGTTCATAGGAGATCCCGGTCAGCAGCAGAAAGGGAATGATCACCACCATCGCCACCAGCAGCGGGTTGAGCAGCGGGAATTTGAAGCGGGCCGCCAGTTTGCGAGCGAGGAAAAAGACGATCAGGGTAAGCGGTAGCGACCACCAGATTTCATGCATCATTTTTCTTTTCCTTTTGCCCAATCACTTTACGTTCGCCATGCACCAGATGGGAACTCCAGCTCACCACCACAAACACCACCAGCGTGCTGATGGCGCAGGAGATAACGACAGGCCCAAGCTGGGCGCGTAGCAGATCCCAGTACTGCATCACGCCGACGCCGATCGGCACGAACAGGAGCGCCATATAGCGGATCAGGATATTGCAGCCGGGGTTGACCCACTGCGGCGGCATGATTTGCAGCGCCAGCAGCACGAAGAGGATCAGCATGCCGATGATGCTGCCGGGGATGGTGATGGGCAGCAGCCCGGCGATAAATATTCCGGCGTACAAGCAGGCGTAAATCAGGACGAAAGCCCGCAGGTACTGCCAGATAATAGTCAGCGATTTACTCATGGTAATAACCCTTGATGAAGTGCATTCATCATACAATTAATCCCTAAAATGTGCTACCGATCACATCATGAATTCTATGCATAGCGCTGATAGCTTACGGGAACCATCGTCTCGCCCGTCAGAGTCCGAAGCCTTGCGGCTTAGACGGTTTCTCTCCCCACGCTACCTTGCTGGACGAGGCGCGGCAAATAAAGGTAAATGAGACGCCACAGGCCCCTGTAAAGCATAGAGATTATCTCGCCGTTTTGCCGCCTCGGGCGTCCGGGGACCGGAGTGCGCCGGGTCGGACGCATTGAGCGCTTTCAACCAACGCCCGGAGGCGCTACCATAGCGCCTCTTTTTTTTCCGGGTAACGATATGCGTGTACTACTGGCGCCGATGGAAGGCGTGCTCGATTCGCTGGTGCGCGAGCTGCTGACCGAGGTTAACGATTACGATCTGTGCATCACCGAATTTCTGCGCGTGGTGGACCAACTGCTGCCGGTCAAATCGTTCTACAGGCTGTGCCCGGAACTGCATCATCAAAGCCGTACCCCGTCCGGTACCCGCGTGCGCGTCCAGCTGCTGGGACAATATCCCGAGTGGCTGGCGGAAAACGCCGCCCGCGCGGTGGCGCTGGGTTCGTGGGGCGTTGATTTAAACTGCGGCTGTCCGTCGAAGCTGGTGAACGGCAGCGGCGGTGGGGCGACGCTACTGAAAGATCCAGAGCTGATCTATCGCGGCGCGAAAGCCATGCGCGAAGCGGTCCCTGCGGATTTACCGGTGACCGTCAAGGTGCGTCTCGGCTGGGATAGCGGCGAAAGGCGCTTTGAAATCGCCGACGCGGTGCAGCAGGCAGGGGCCAGCGAGCTGGTGGTCCATGGCCGCACCAAAGAAGATGGCTACAAAGCAGAGCGCATCAACTGGCAGGCCATCGGCGAGATCCGCCAGCGTCTGACTATTCCGGTGGTCGCCAACGGCGAGATCTGGGACTGGCAAAGCGCGCAGGACTGTATGGCCGTCACCGGCTGCGATTCGGTGATGATTGGCCGCGGGGCGCTCAACGTGCCGAACCTCAGCCGGGTGATCAAATACAACGAACCGCGCATGCCGTGGCCGCAGGTGGTTCAGCTGTTGCAAAAATATACCCGTCTGGAAAAGCAGGGCGATACCGGCCTGTATCATGTGGCGAGAATTAAGCAGTGGCTGGGCTATTTACGCAAGGAATATACCGAGGCGCTGACGCTGTTTAATGAAATTCGCGCCCTGCAAACCTCTGCTGAAATAGCGGCGGCGATCGCCCGCTATTAAGCGCCATATTGTTATTCGCTTCACATATTATTACTTGCATGCCTATTGATGATAGGCATGGGTTGAATAAAGTGATAATGTGCCGTCAATCAATTCAGGATTGCTACTGAACACAGGCAAAACCTAAGCACTTCCGTCATGCGTGGCGGCAAGTGCTTAGGTTTTTTTTTGGCAAAAATTTAACGGTGGGTAAATGATGACGTAAAACAAGCGGTTGTAATTAATCTTTTCTCTGGCTCGGTCGCGGTTTTATTACCGAAGGACGCCCCTTGCCATTCATTTTTTAAAAAAGAAAACAGGTAAATAAATAGCCTGGGGATCCCCTTTGTTTTTATTCAGTCACGGTGGAGATCACAATGTATAACAAAAAAATAAATCAGCTTTTTATCGGCGCGGCGCTGGCGACTATGGCGCCCGCCGTGAACGCGGCGCAAACCCCGGCGTGGAACGGCAGCGTGCTGGGGTTTGAAGCCGGACAGCCAGGGCTGCTGGGCGATATGCTGGGTATTCGTCCCATCCTTGAAGAGAACGGCTTTCATTATAATCTTGGCTATCTTAACGAGATGGCCTACAACGCCGGCGGCGGCTATAACCATGATAAACATCTGGCCTATATTGACCAGGTGTCATTGACCTTTACCCAGGATCTGGAGCGCTGGACCGGCATACCGGACGCGCGGCTTGAGGGTAATATCGTCAACCGCAACCATGATGATAACCTCACCACGAAACGGCTGCAGGATCCGCGGGTCAGCTTTAACGATCTGTCGCAGGAGAGCTGGGGCGGCGGGTCGATCACCCGTCTCGGCTGGCTGACCTTCGCCCGCAGCTTTGACGACCGTCGCCTGACCTGGCGTATCGGCATGATGAACAAGGTGCAAACCTTCGACCAAATCATTCCCTGCGATTTCCAGCTGCTGACCCAGTGCGGCGGCAAATCGGCCAACTCGCTGACGTGGAATAACTGGAACATCCACACCTGGGGCACCACCCTCGAGTACAAGCTGACGCCGACGGTCACCCTCAAAGGCGGGGTGATGGAGCAGAACCCGCAGGCCGCCTCGCGCAGCCACGCCTGGAGCTGGTCGACGAAGGGCAGCAAAGGCATTTTACTGCCAATGGAGATCGAAACCCGCCCGCTGATTAATGGCCTTCCGGGGGCCTATAACCTCGGTGTGGTCTGGACTAACGCGCCGCAAAGCGACCTCTATAGCGGCAAATCTGGCGGCGCCGGGGCGACGGACCCGCAAGGCTACGCCGAGCACGACAGCACCTGGTTTATGTACGCTGGCCTGAACCAGCAGATTACCCGCCATGCCGACGATCCGCTGCGGGGAATGAGCGTCTCGCTGAGCGGCAGCCTCAGCGACCAGCGCAGCAACTATATCCACTCCGCCGTCGCCGCCTCACTGCGCTACCGCGGGCTGTTTGACGCCCGTCCGGAGGACTGGATCGGCTTCGGCCTGACGTGGATCGACATGAGCAGCCACTACGCGCGCAATCAGCGCTATATGAACCAGCTCAGCGGCGCCACCGACTATAACGATCCGGCCTGGCAGCCGGTGGCCGGCCACTCGCTGAATGGCGAACTCTATTATCGCTTCCGCCCGGTCTCCTGGCTGGAGCTGCAACCGGGCCTGCAGTACTGGCACCGTCCGGGCGGCGTTGCGCAGACCCAGGACGCGTGGGTGGTGGAGTGGAAAACCGTCGTGACCTTCTGATAGTCGCGATCTTTATCACGTTTTTTCACTTGTCAGGTTGAGCGCGCAGCAGAAGTTGTTACAGTGCTGGCGTTGGATTGCAACTGCTGCGGCAGGCAAAACCTGATTACCTGGCGTTTCGTCGGGGGTCAGGTTTTTTTGTTTCTGGGGTCAATATGCAAATCGCCAAAGTACTCAATAACAATGTGGTGGTGGTTCTTGACGAGCACCAGCGCGAACAGGTGGTGATGGGGCGAGGGCTGGCCTTTCAGAAACGCCCGGGCGACGCGCTGGACGACAGCAAAATTGAAAAAGTCTTCGCCTTACAAAGCGATGAACTGGTAGGCCGTCTGGGTGAGTTACTCAGTCAGATTCCGTTAGAAGTGATGACTACCTGCGATCGCATTATCGACCTGGCACGCGGGCGGTTGGGCAAGTTACAGGAAAGTTTGTACATCACGTTAACGGATCACTGCCACTTTGCTATCGAGCGGCAGAAAAAGGGCATCGCGCTGCGTAACGTGCTGCTGTGGGAGATTAAGCGGCTCTATCCGAAGGAGTTCGCGCTGGGCCAGGAGGCAAGGGCCATCATTGCCAAAAGGCTAGGCGTGGCGCTGGCGGAGGATGAAGCCGGATTTATCGCCCTGCATCTGGTGACGGCGCAGCTCAACAGCGAAATGCCGGAGGTCATGCACGTGACCCGGGTGATGCAGGAGATCCTGCAGCTGGTGAAGTATCAGCTGCAGCTGAACTACGACGAGGAGTCGCTGAGCTATCAGCGTTTCGTCACCCACCTGAAGTTTTTCGCTCAGCGGATGCTGACCCGCACGGTGGTGGAAGATGACGACGTCTCGCTGCACAGCGCGGTGAAAGACAACTACGCCAAAGCGTGGAAGTGTGCGGAAACGGTGGCGACGCATCTGCAAAAGCAGTATCAGCGGGCGCTGACCACCGAAGAAATTATGTTTCTTGCCATTCATATTGAACGGGTAAGAAAAGAGGGACGCTAAGTCTCCCGACAAACTGGATTGTTACTGCATGATGCAGGCAAAACCTGAGCGCGACGCCTACCGGCGTGGTTCTCGGGTTTTTTTTATTTTTACTACTCAGTCGCCGGTTGTCTGCGGGCAGCGGCAGTAAGGAAAAGAGCATGGAATATAAAGCACTCGCGCAGGATATTCTCAACCGCGTCGGCGGTAAAGAGAACATTGTGAGTCTGGTTCACTGTGCGACACGTCTGCGTTTTAAACTGAAAGATAACGGCAAAGCCGATGCCGAAGGGCTGAAGGCGAATCCGGGCGTCATTATGGTGGTGGAGAGCGGCGGCCAGTTTCAGGTGGTGATTGGCAACCACGTCCACGACGTCTGGCAGGCGGTGCGCCAGGAGGCTGGGCTGAGCGATGACAGCGAGCCGACGGCGGAAAGCGTTGAAAAAGGGTCGCTGCTGGGGCAGATCATCGATGTCGTGTCGGGGATATTCACCCCGTTTATCGGCGTGCTGGCAGCCTCTGGTATCCTGAAAGGAATGCTGGCGCTGGCGGTCGTCTGCGGTTGGCTGACCCCGCAACAGGGAACCTATAAAATCTGGTTTGCCGCCAGCGACGCGCTGTTCTTTTTCTTCCCGCTGTTTCTCGGTTACACCGCCGGTAAAAAATTTGGCGGTAACCCGTTTGTCTCGATGGTGATCGGTGGGGCGTTAACCCACCCGCTGATGATTCAGGCCTTTGAGGCCAGCCAGGCGCCAGGCGCGGCGGTGGAGCACTTTCTCGGCATCCCGGTGACCTTTATCAATTACAGCTCATCGGTGATCCCGATTATTCTCGCTTCATGGGTCTGCTGCTGGCTGGAGCGCAAGAGCAACGCGCTGCTGCCGTCATCGATGAAAAACTTTTTTACCCCGGCGATTTGTCTCGCCGTTGTGGTTCCGCTGACGTTTCTGCTGATTGGTCCTCTGGCGACCTGGCTCAGTCATCTGTTGGCCCAGGGGTATCAGATTATCTACGCGGTGGCGCCGTGGCTGGCGGGAGCGGCGATGGGCGCGCTGTGGCAGGTTTGTGTGATCTTCGGCCTGCATTGGGGGCTGATTCCGCTGATGATTAACAATCTGACGGTGCTTGGCCATGATTCCATGCTGCCCATGCTGTTGCCGGCCGTGATGGGACAGGTCGGCGCGGTGCTGGGTATTTTGCTGAAAACCCGCGACGCCCGCCAAAAAGTGCTGGCCGGCTCTGCGTTTTCAGCGGGCATCTTCGGCATTACCGAGCCGGCTATCTATGGCTTAACATTGCCGCTGCGCCGGCCGTTTATCTTCGGCTGCGTGGCGGGCGCCATTGGCGGCGCGATTGTGGGCTTCAGCAACGCTCACGTCTATTCATTCGGCTTCGGGAACATTTTTACTGTCGCACAAATGATCCCGCCCCAAGGGCTTGATAGCACCGTTTGGGGCGGCGTAGTGGGTATCTTCGCGGCGTTGATTATCTCCTGTGGTTTAACTTTCTTCGCCGGCCTGCCGCGCGCCAGCGCCGCGCCGGGCGCCGTGGCGGTAGCGCCGGTCTCGGCAAATGACATCCTTGCGCCGATGAGCGGCAGCGTCATCGCCCTCGATCAGGTGCCGGACAGCACCTTCGCCAGCGGCCTGCTGGGGAGAGGAGTCGCCATTATCCCGGCTGTGGGCAAAGTCATTGCCCCATTCCCGGGCGAAGTGGCTTCCCTGTTTCAGACTAAACACGCCATCGGCCTGCAGAGCGACAGCGGCATCGAGTTGCTGATCCACGTTGGCATCGACACGGTCAAACTCGACGGCGTGCCGTTTACCGCGCATGTGAAAGAGGGCGACAGGGTACAGGCCGGCGATCTGCTGATTGAGTTCGATCGTCAGGCGATTCTGGACGCCGGTTACGACCTGGCGACCCCGATTATTATCAGCAACAGCGATGACTATCGTGAGATCGACACGGTGGCGCCCAGCGCCGTCGAAGCCGGTCAGCCGTTGTTGTCAGTCAGCCATTAATCACAGGAGAGAGAGATGAAAACATTCCCGACAGATTTTTTATGGGGCGGCGCGACCGCGGCGAATCAGGTGGAAGGGGCGTACCTGGAAGATGGCAAAGGGTTATCCACCTCCGATGTGCAGCCGCACGGCGTCTTCGGCGAAGTGGTCGAGCGCGTACCCGGCGACAGCGGCATAAAGGATGTGGCGATCGATTTTTACCATCGCTACCCGGAAGATATCGCCCTGTTCGCTGAGATGGGCTTTAACTGCCTGCGGGTCTCCATCGCCTGGACGCGCATCTACCCCAACGGCGACGACGCCGAGCCGAACGAAGCCGGACTCGCCTTCTACGACAAATTGTTCGACGAGATGGCGAAGCACAACATCACTCCGCTGGTGACGCTGTCGCATTATGAAATGCCATGGGCGCTGGTGAAAAATTACGGCGGCTGGGGCAGCCGGCAGGTGATTGGCTTCTTTGAGCGCTACGCCCGGACGGTGTTCAGCCGTTATAAAAACAAAGTCAAACTGTGGCTGACCTTTAACGAAATCAATATGTCGCTGCATGCCCCGATGACCGGCGTCGGCTTGCCGGCCGGCAGCAGTAAAGGCGAGGTGTATCAGGCCATTCATCACCAGCTGGTGGCCAGCGCTCTGGCGGTCAAAGCCTGTCATGAGCTGGTGCCCGAGGGCAAAATCGGCAATATGCTGCTCGGCGGGCTGATGTATCCCCTGAGCTGCAAACCGGAAGATGTGTTTGCGACGCTGCAGGAGAACCGCAGCTGGCAGTTCTTCGGCGACGTGCAGGCGCGCGGGGCGTACCCGGGCTATATGCAGCGCTTTTTCCGCGACAACGGCATCACGCTCGACATCACCGAGGCCGATCGCGAAACGCTGAAAACCACCGTCGATTTTATCTCCTTCAGCTACTACATGACTGGGTGCGTCACCGCCGATGAGGCGCTGAACCAGCAGGCGCGCGGCAATATTCTCAGCATGGTGCCGAACCCGCACCTGGCGAGCTCGGAGTGGGGCTGGCAGATAGACCCCCTCGGCCTGCGTACGCTGCTGAACGTGCTGTGGGATCGCTATCAGAAGCCGCTGTTTATCGTGGAAAACGGTCTGGGCGCCAAAGATAAAGTGGAAGCCGACGGCAGCATTAATGATGACTATCGCATCAGCTACCTGAACGACCACCTGGTGCAGGCGCGGGAAGCCATTGACGATGGCGTTGAGTTGATGGGCTTTACCAGCTGGGGGCCGATTGACCTGGTGAGCGCCTCGAAGGCGGAGCTGTCGAAGCGATACGGCTTTATCTATGTCGACCGCCATGATGACGGCACCGGCACCCTGGCACGCAGTAAGAAGAAGAGCTTTGACTGGTATAAAGAGGTGATTGCCAGCCGCGGCGCCAGCCTGAAAGCGTAATGCTTCCCCGCCCGGCCATCGCCGGGCGAGGGATCAGCCCGGTTTACGCGCGCGCAGTAAAAAGATCATCGGACGCTCTTTCTCTTCATCCAGGGCGGGCTGTTGAGCAATCTGTTCGGCGCTCGGACCCCACTCATCCAGCTGCTCCAGCACAAAACCAGCGGCGATAAGCGCGTTTACCCAGCTTGAGAGTTTGCGGTGCTGTTTAATGACGCCCTCGGCAAACCAGTTGCTTACGCGCTCGCCCTCCTGCTGATAGTGGCTGACCGGCCAGCTTTTTTGCCCCTGCTCATTTACCTGCCATCCCTGCTGCAGCGGCGCGGTATAGATGGGATGTTCCGCGGAAAAGACCAGGATGCCGCCAGGGACCAGCGCCTGCTGCAGGGCAGTGAAGAGCGGGGCTATGTCTGGTAAGTAATGGAGCGCCAGTGAGCTATAGACCAGATCGCAGCTGTTGGCGGGCAACGTCAGGGTTTGCAGATCGGCGCAGCGGTAGTCAATCTCATCCCCGCGGGTCATCTCTCGCGCCTGCGTCAGCATACGTCGGGAGATATCAAAACCAATTATCTGGCTGGCTCCCTGCTGCAGCGCCCAGCGGCAAAACCAGCCGTAGCCACAACCGAGATCCACCACCCGCAAACCGGTTACTGGCGGCAGCATTGCCTGCAGCGATGGCCACTCTGGTGCACCCTCCAGTCCCTTCACCGAGCGATCGAGGGTCGCATAGCCGGCAAAGAACTGCGGGTCGTCATAAATATTCTGACTCATATTCATCCCTTGAATTGATAAGGTTGTTTATTTTTAGCTAACTAATAATTTAGTCACACGCTTTACTAAACGCGTTTAATTCAATTAATTTATGATAACCAACCTGATTACGTTATCTGACCTGTTAAATGAAATTGATATTAAAAAATAGCGTGCTGGCGGCGTTGCCCCTGGCCATCGCGCTGGCTGGCTGCGCGCCTTCTCATGAGGTCGCTAATCCGCCGCAGCAGCAAATTCCGGCTTCCCACGTTTCCATGGATCTTCCCGCCGCCGTCAAAAATGGCTGGCCACACACCGACTGGTGGAAAGACTACCACGATGCCCAACTGGATAATCTGATTCAGCGCGCACTCGCCAACGCGCCGGACATGCAGATTGCCGAACAGCGCATCAGGCTTGCTGAAGCGCAGGCGCGAATGTCGCAGGCGAATCTTGGCCCGGAGATGGATTTCTCCGCCGATATCGAACGGCAGAAAATGTCCGCTGAAGGCCTGATGGGGCCGTTCGCCACCGATACCGACGGCAATACCGGCCCGTGGTACACCAATGGCACCTTCGGCCTGACTGCCGGCTGGGATCTCGATCTGTGGGGCAAAAACCGCGCGCTGGTGAAAGCGCGCATCGGCGAGCTGAAAGCCCAGGTGGCCGAGCAGGCCCAGACCCGCGAGCTGCTCTCCGGCAGCGTGGCGCGCCTGTACTGGCAGTGGCAGACGGAAGCGGCGATCAAAGCGGTGCTGCAGCAGGTGAAAAACGAGCAAAATAATATCGTGACGGTCGACAAGGCCCTGTATCAGCGCGGGATCACCAACTCCGCCGAAGGGGCGGAGAACGATATTAACGTCAGCAAAACCGACCAGCAGCTGGCGGACGTGGCGGGCACGATGAAAGAGATTGAAGCGCGGCTGATGGCCCTGACCAACAGCCAGAGCCAGTCGCTAAACCTCAAACCCGCCAGCCTGCCGACGGTCAGCGCGCAGCTGCCGGATACCCTCGGCTATGAGCTGCTGGCGCGCCGCCCGGATCTGCAGGTCGCTCACTGGTATATCGAGGCGTCGCTGAGCGAAGTGGACGCGGCGAAGGCGGCGTTTTATCCGGACATCAACCTGATGGCGTTCCTGCAGCAGGATGCCCTGCACTTAAGCGATCTTTTCCGCCATTCGGCGCAGCAGATGGGTGTCACCGCCGGACTGACGCTGCCGATCTTCGACAGCGGTCGTCTCAATGCTAATCTGGATATCGCCAGCGCGCAGAACAGCCTGTCCATCGCCCAATACAACAAAGCGGTGGTGGACGCCGTCAACCAGGTGGCGAAAACCGCCAGCCAGGTTGAGACGCTGATGGCCAAAAGCCAACAGCAGCAGCAGGTTGAAAAAGACGCCCAGCGGGTGGTGGATCTGGCGCAGGCCCGAATGGCGGCGGGGATCCTGCCCGGCTCCAGGGTGAGCCTGGCGAAACTCCCGGCGCTGCAGGAGCGTATCACCGCCTTGCGCCTGCACGGCCAGTGGATTGACGCCAGCATTCAGCTGACCTCGGCCCTTGGCGGCGGCTACCATCAGACGGTGAAGTAACCGCCAACCACGGTGCGCCCGCGGGCGCGCCGCTCAGTCTTTCTTCTTACTCTCGCGCCGCCTGAGCCACCAGTGGGCGGCAACGACCACCAGCACCGCGAGGATCAGCCAGATCCAATGCTTCAGATGGGCGTCCAGATGGTGCAGCCACGGGCCCACCACCTCGCCGCCCAGATAGCCTATGGTGGTAAACAGCAGGGCCCACACCAGCGCTCCGACAATATTCAGCGGCAGGAAAATGCGCGGCGGCAGGCGGCTGGCGCCGATCAGCAGGGGGCCGATTACCCGGAAGCCGTACATAAAGCGGGTGCCGATGACAAACAGCCACGGCCGGTGCTGGATCATGCGCTGCGCTTTCCGGATCCGCGCCTTCTGGCTGGCGAAACGGCGCAGAATGCGCCCGCCGAAGCGGCGACCAAGCAGATAGAGCAGCTGATCGCCAATCATCCCGCCGAGGGCGACGGCGATCACCACCAGGGGAAACTTTAGTAGCCCCTGATGCGCTGCGACGCCGCCCAGCAGGGTAATGGTCTCACCTTCCGCCATGCTGCCGACGATCAGCGCCGCGTAGCCATACTGGGAAATCAGGTGATTGATATCCATAAACAGCTTTTCTCCTTACCTCATCACCTCTTAATCATACACCCTGCTGACCAAAACGCGGCGAGGCAGATTTTTTGCGCTGTACACAAAATAATCTACAGGGTGAATTATACTTGGATCAGTGCAGTACGAAGCCGTGACAAGGGGGACGCTATGAACCATGTCTGGGGGCTCTTCGCTCATCCCAACCGGGAGATGAGCGTGATTAAGAGCGAGAATGAAACCATTTCTCATCACTATACGCACCATGTGCTGCTGATGGCGGCGGTTCCGGTGGTTTGCGCCTTTATCGGCACCACGCAGTTGGGCTGGAACTTCGGCGACGGCACTATTATTAAACTGTCGATGTTGACCGGGCTGGCGCTGGCGGTGCTGTTTTATGCCGTGATGCTGGCCGGGGTGGCGATCATGGGGCGGGTCATCTGGTGGATGGCCAGGCAGTATCCGCAGCAGCCTTCCCTGAAACGCTGCATGGTATTTGCCGGCTATGTGGCCACACCGCTGTTCCTGAGCGGGATTGTGGCGCTCTATCCGCTGGTCTGGCTATGCGCGCTGATCGGTACCATTGCCCTGTTCTATACTGGCTATCTGCTCTATCTCGGGATCCCGACCTTCCTGAGCATTAACCGGGAAGAGGGACTCAGTTTCGCCAGCTCAACCCTGGCCATCGGGGTGCTGGTGCTGGAAGTCCTGCTGGCGATCACCGTGGTGCTGTGGGGGTATGGCTACCGACTCTTCTGATCGGACGTAACGGGTCAATATGCATTGCCGGCAAATATGTATTTTATGTCGGCAATGCAGCATTTCTTCACGATTCTTATTAGGCACAGGGCCTTACAGCGCGGTATGATGGCGTTTGCCAGCGAAGTTGCCCACTTAACCTCGCGGCGTACGTTGCATAACGTGCAAAAATACTTTTCAGAATGCCCATGATGCCGAAATTTCGAGTCTCTTTGCTCAGCCTGACCTTGCTGCTGGCTGTGCCTTTTGCGCCCCAGGCGTTAGCAAAAACCCCGATGGCGGTGACCGCCTCGCAGCCGGACATCGCTTCCGGCAGCGCCATGATCGTCGATCTGGCCACCAAAAAAATCATCTACGCCAGCCAGCCGGATCTGGTGCGCCCGATGGCGTCGATCACCAAGGTGATGACCGCCATGGTGGTGCTCGATGCCCATCTGCCGCTGGATGAGATGCTGACGGTGGATATCAGCCATACCCCGGAAATGAAGGGGATTTACTCGCGCGTGCGTCTCAACAGCCAAATCAGCCGCCGCGATATGCTGCTGCTGGCGCTGATGTCTTCCGAGAACCGTGCGGCCGCCAGCCTGGCGCATCACTATCCGGGCGGCTACGACGCCTTTATTCGCGCGATGAACGCCAAAGCGCAGGCGCTGGGTATGACCCATACCCGCTACGTGGAGCCCACCGGACTGTCGGTGCATAACGTCTCCACCGCCCGCGATCTGACCAAACTGCTGATCGCCAGCGAGCAGTACCCGCTGATCGGCCAGCTGAGCACCACTAAAGAAGAGACCGCCACCTTTGCCCATCCGGCCTACAGCCTGCCGTTCCGCAACACTAACCATCTGGTGTATCGCGACAACTGGAACATCCAGCTGACCAAAACCGGCTTCACCAACGCCGCCGGCCACTGCCTGATTATGCGCACGGTGATCAACCAACGCCCGGTGGCGCTGGTGGTGATGGATGCCTTCGGCAAATATACCCACTTTGCCGACGCCAGCCGTTTGCGCACGTGGATCGAGACCGGGAAGGTGATGCCGGTGCCGGCTTCGGCGCTGAGCTATAAGAAGCAGCGCGAAGCGCAGATGGCGGAGGCGATGCTGAAAGGCGGCGCCCAGACCGCGCAGAACGATTAATCTGCACATCCCCCGGATGACGGCGCATTGCGCCTTATCCGGGCTACGTGATTTGGCACCGGTTCGCCCCCTTCGTAGGCCCGGCAAGCGCAGCGCCGCCGGGTAATCAGGCCGAGTGCCGGTGTTTGTGCCGGATGGCGGCTGACGTCTTATCCGGCCTGGGGAACCGCGCTGAACGGTAGCCCGGCTGAGGCGTTTACGCCGCGAGCCGGGGATTTGACGCCGAATATTACTCCGGGAGCGTCCAGTCGCCGTCACCCAGCGCGCGCTGCATAATCAACGTATCCCGCCAGTCGCCCATCTTATAGCCGACGCTGCGCAGCTGACCCGCCACGGTAAAACCGAACTTTTTATGGATCGCCAGCGAGCCGGCATTGTTATGGCCATCGCCGATGATCGCCAGCATCTGCCGCCACGGGCCTTTCTCGCATTCGGCGATCAGCCGCGACAGCAGCGCGCTGCCGATGCCGCGCCCGCCCATTCCGGACTCCACGTAGATCGATTCCTCGAGGGTATAGCGATAGGCCGGGCGCGGGCGATAGAAAGTGGCGTAGCAGTAGCCGACGATAGCCCCGCGCCACAGCGCGACCAGCCAGGGCAGCCCGTTATCGCGCACGGTCTGGATCCGTTTACGCATTTCGTCAACGGTGGGGGGGATCTCTTCGAAGGAGGCGCGGCCATTAAGCACGTGCCAGACATACAGCGCGGCGATGGCGTGCGCATCGTCGGGCAGCGCTTCACGAATTTCTAAATCACTGTCGAGTAACGGGGCCTCTGCGGGCATGGCGGCGCTCCTGAATCTGCCGGAGAGACATTCTCCGGCGTGCAGCGTAATACAGAAGCGCCAGGCTGAATAGCCCTGCCGCCGATTATTGCGGATCCGCCGGGGAGACCGGCGCCGGGGCCGCTTCACCCCAGTATTTTTGCTTGCTGGTTTTACCAATCCCCGGGTTCATGCTGTTGGTCGGATCGTTCTGGCGATAGAACTGCTGCAGGCTCTCCGACGCTTCATACAGATGACCCACGTTATGCTCCGCCGGGTACTGGGCGCCGCGCGCTTTAAGCAACTCCAGCATCTGCTCCTTCAGCGCATGGGCATCGACCCCTTTCTTGACGATGTAATCCTGATGGAACACATGACACATAAAGTGGCCATAGTAGAGCTTGTGCACCAGCTGGCTGTCGATCTCCGGCGGCAGATTTTCGAACCACTCGGTATCGTTGCGGCGCAGGGCGATATCCAGCGCCAGAATATCTTCGACTTCGTCGGCATGCACCGCCTGATAGCGGATCGCCGCGCCGGCGGCGGCAAAGCGGTGGAGGAATGCCTTGCTGCCTTCTTCTGGCGTACAGGCGAAGAAATCTCCCTCGGCCTGCTGGAAGTATTCCGTCAGCCAGCGCTGTGCTTCTTCGATGCCGTCGCCGGCCATCTTCAGCAGCAGATGGTGTTCATATTTGTCGCGCCAGGTTTTCATCCGCTCCGGTAAATGCGCCGGGAAGACGTGGCCGAGCTTCTGCATAAAGCGGTCGGTAAAGTGCGGTTTAAACAGCGACACTTTCTCCAGCATCGCGTCGGTTCGCCCCTTCATGGTGAAGAAGAACGGCATTTTGTCGGTGCCGAGCTTGTCGATCATCAGGAAGGTGTCTTTGCCATACTTCTCGGCGATATCGTAAATATCGCGGTGCATATATTCCCCGGCCACCGGCAGATGCTGGAACTCGGCGAGGATATGGCGGCGGATCTCGGTCAATACCTGCGGCTGGTTGGTGCCAATGTAAAACACCTGCTGGCGCTTTTCCGCCGGGAAGGTATCGAGACGCACGGCGAAAACCGCCAGCTTGCCGGCGCAGCCGGAGGATTCGAACAGGCGGTCCGGGTCGGCGTTGTAGCGCGCCGGGGTGTCGGCATCGACATCGCGCACGCGGGTAACATAGTCGTGATCGTGGGCGTGGCGGCCATCGTGCAGCACATCGCTATCGCTGATCCGCTCGTCGTCGAGTCGGCTGAGGATCTGCTCCGGCGTACTGCCGAGATCGATGCCCAGATGGTTGACCAGCTTCAGCTTGCCGTCGGCGTCAATCTGTGCGAACAGCGACATCTCGGTGTAGGCCGGCCCGCGCTGCACCAGGGAACCGCCGGAGTTGTTGCAGATCCCGCCGATCACCGACGCGCCGATGCACGATGAGCCGATCACGGAGTGCGGCTCGCGCCCCAGCGGTTTCAGCGCTTTTTCCAGTGAGTAGAGCGTGGTGCCGGGCCAGGCCAGCACCTGCTCGCCTTTGTCCAGCAGATGCAGTTTATCCAGGCGCAGGGTGCTGATAATCACGATCTCGCGATCGTAATCATTGCCGTTGGGGGTGGAGCCTTCGGTCAGGCCGGTGTTGGCCGCCTGCATCAGAATGATTTTATCGGCGTCGACGCAGGCGTTGAGCACGCGCCAGAGTTCCAAAAGGGTGCCGGGAAAGACAACCGCCAGCGCCTCGCCCTGACCGGAGCGGAAGCCTTTGCGGTAGCGCTGGGTTTTTGCCGGGTCGGTCAGCAGATGCGAAGGGCCAACCAGGCGCGCGAGGTCAGCCAGAAACGTTTTATTGGTGTTAGTGGGTGCAGATGACATGTTCCACTCCTTGTGGTGGTGCGCGAAATATCGAGGATAAGCATAGCGCTTTGTATGACAATTTGATGCATGAATGTTTCGCAAAAATCAGAGAAGAACCTTAGCATTCTGCGGGCGCGTTGTTTATATATATGGCAAACTGCGGTTTTTATTATGTTTTACCGAGTCCCCGTCTGAGAAAAAGCGAGATAACAATGAAATGGCTCTGCACTGTAGGCGTCGCCGTGAGTCTGGCGCTGCAACCCGCGCTGGCGGATGAACTGTTTGGTAACCACCCCCTGACCCCGCAGGCGCGGGATGCTTTTGTCACCGACCTGCTGAAAAAAATGACCGTAGACGAGAAAATCGGCCAGCTGCGTCTGATAAGCGTCGGCCCGGATAACCCCAAAGAGGCGATCCGTGAAATGATCAAAAACGGTCAGGTGGGGGCGATTTTTAATACCGTTACCCGCCCGGATATCCGCGTGATGCAGGATCAGGTGATGCAGCTCAGCCGCCTGAAAATCCCGCTGTTCTTTGCCTACGATGTGCTGCACGGCCAGCGCACCGTCTTCCCGATAAGCCTCGGCCTGGCCTCGTCGTTTAACCTCGACGCGGTGAAGACCGTGGGCCGGGTGTCAGCTTATGAAGCCGCCGATGACGGGCTGAACATGACCTGGGCGCCGATGGTCGACGTCTCCCGCGACCCGCGCTGGGGACGCGCTTCCGAAGGGTTCGGGGAAGACACCTATCTGACCACGATGATGGGTCAGGCGATGGTGGAGTCGATGCAGGGCAAAAGCCCGGCGGACCGCTATTCGGTGATGACCAGCGTCAAGCACTTCGCCGCCTACGGCGCGGTGGAGGGCGGGAAAGAGTACAACACGGTCGACATGAGCCCGCAGCGCCTGTTCAACGACTATATGCCGCCGTATAAAGCCGGGCTGGATGCCGGCAGCGGCGCGGTGATGGTGGCCCTGAACTCGCTGAACGGCACCCCGGCGACCGCCGATTCCTGGCTGCTGAAAGATGTCCTGCGCGACCAGTGGGGCTTTAAAGGCATCACGGTCTCCGACCACGGCGCCATTAAAGAGCTGATCAAGCACGGCGTGGCCTCCGACCCGGAAGACGCGGTGCGCGTGGCGCTCAAGTCCGGCATCAACATGAGCATGAGCGACGAGTATTACAGCAAGTACCTGCCGGGGCTGGTAAAGTCCGGCAAGGTGACCATGGCCGAGCTGGATGACGCCACCCGTCACGTGCTTAACGTCAAATATGATATGGGGCTGTTCAACGATCCGTACAGCCACCTGGGGCCAAAAGATTCTGACCCGCAGGACACCAACGCAGAAAGCCGTCTGCATCGTAAAGAGGCGCGGGAAGTCGCCCGCGAGAGCCTGGTGCTGCTGAAAAACCGGCTTGATACGCTGCCGCTGAAAAAATCCGGCACGATCGCGGTGGTGGGCGCGCTGGCGGACAGCAAACGCGACATGATGGGCAGCTGGTCGGCGGCGGGCGTGGCCGACCAGTCGGTGACCGTCCTGACCGGCATCAAAGAAGCGCTGGGCGATAACGGCAAAGTGATTTACGCCAAAGGGGCGAACGTTACCGACGACAAAGGCATTGTCGATTTCCTCAACCTGTATGAGAACGCGGTGCAGGTTGACCCGCGCTCGCCGCAGGAAATGATCGACGAAGCCGTCGCGGCGGCGAAGCAATCCGACGTGGTGGTTGCCGTAGTGGGCGAGGCGCAGGGCATGGCCCATGAGGCCTCCAGCCGGACCGACATCACCCTGCCGCAGAGCCAGCGCAACCTGATTGCCGCCCTCAAGGCCACCGGCAAACCGCTGGTGCTGGTGCTGATGAACGGCCGTCCGCTGGCGCTGGTGAAAGAGGATCAGCAAGCCGATGCGCTGCTGGAGACCTGGTTTGCCGGCACCGAAGGCGGGCATGCCATCGCCGACGTGCTGTTTGGCGACTATAACCCGTCGGGCAAGCTGCCGATGTCCTTCCCGCGCTCGGTGGGGCAGATCCCAACCTACTACAGCCACCTGAATACCGGTCGTCCGTATAATCCTGAGAAGCCGAACAAGTACACCTCGCGCTACTTCGATGAAGCCAACGGCCCGCTGTACCCGTTTGGCTACGGCCTGAGCTATACCACCTTTAGCGTCTCCGATGTCACCATGTCGTCGGCCACCCTGCCGCGCGACGGCAGCGTGACCGCCAGCGTGCAGGTGACCAACACCGGCAAACGCGAAGGGGCGACGGTCATTCAGCTGTATCTGCAGGACGTCACCGCCTCCATGAGCCGGCCGGTAAAAATGCTGCGCGGCTTTAAAAAGGTCAACCTCAAGCCGGGCGAAACGCAAACCGTCAGCTTCCCGATCGACGTCGACGCGCTGAAGTTCTGGAACCAGCAGATGAAATACGTCGCTGAGCCGGGCAAATTCAATGTCTTTATCGGCGTGGACTCCGCCCGCGTGAAGCAGAGCGAGTTTGAGCTGTTGTAAGACATAACCCTTAAGCCCAACGTCACACTTAAAAGGCCGATTAATCGGCCTTTTCTTTTTCGTATCGCTGGCAAATGGACTACGCTTTTCTCTTAAGCTTCTGTAAGCGAAGCGCAAAAGAACTGAGGGATGCGGGATGAAGATGGCGACGAAATGGTCCGGCGCGCTGGCGCTGGCCGCCCTGATAAGTGTGCCGCTGCAGGCGGCGGAGCCGGTGAAGGTCGGCTCGAAAATTGATACCGAAGGGGCGCTGCTGGGTAATATGATCCAGCAGGTGCTGGAAAGCCACGGCGTCAAAACGATTAACAAAATCCAGCTCGGCACCACGCCGGTGGTGCGCGGGGCGATTGTCGCCGGCGAGCTGGATATCTACCCGGAATATACCGGCAATGGCGCTTTTTTCTTTAAAGATGAAAACGACCCGGCATGGAAGAATGCCCAGCAGGGCTATGAGAAGGTGAAGCGCCTGGATCAGGAGAAACATCAGCTGGTATGGCTTACCCCGGCGCCGGCTAACAACACCTGGACCATCGCCGTGCGTCAGGAGCTGGCGGAGAAAAATCACCTGACTTCGCTGGCCGACCTCAGCCGCTATCTGCAGCAGGGCGGCGAATTTAAGCTGGCGGCCTCGGCGGAGTTTATTGAACGCTCGGACGCGCTGCCGGCGTTTGAAAAAGCGTATGACTTTAAACTCAACCAGAATCAGCTGCTGTCGCTGGCCGGGGGCGATACGGCGGTGACCATCAAAGCGGCGGCGCAGCAGACCTCCGGCGTCAACGCGGCGATGGCCTACGGCACCGACGGCCCGGTGGCGGCCCTGGGATTACAGACGCTGAGCGACCCGCAGGGCGTGCAGCCGATTTACGCCCCAACGCCGGTGGTGCGCGAGACGGTGCTGAAAGCCTACCCGCAGATCGCCGACTGGCTGAAGCCGGTCTTCGCCAGCCTCGATGAAAAGACCCTGCAGCAGCTGAACGCCCGCATCGCGGTGGAAGGCCAGGATGCGAAGCGCGTGGCGGCAGATTATCTGCAGCAGAAAGGCCTGCTGAAGTAAGCCACCGGTGACCATTCGCTGTACTCACCGCGTCGGCCTGCTGCTGACAGGCCTGCTGCTGGTTACGCTGGCGCTGCCGTTTATCACTTACGCGCCGAATCGCTTACTCTCCGGGGAAGGGCGCGGGCTGTGGCAGGTGATGCCCTGGCTCGCCGGCGTTCAGCTGGCGGCAGCCCTCGCCGGGATCCTGCTCTGCTGGCTGCCGGGCAGGGTCGCGCCGCTTCTCCATCTGCTGCTGGCCGAACTGCTCTTCCCGCTGCTTATCTGGGGCAGCGGCCAGGCGGCGCTTGAGCTCTCCCGGCACGGCTCGCCGCTGGCGCGCACCTCGCCCGGCAGCGGCCTGTGGCTGTCGCTGGCGCTCTGCCTGCTGCTGGCCAGCGAGGCCGTTCGTCATCTTACCGCCCGGCCGCTGTGGCGCTGGCTGCTCAATGCGCAAGTCTGGCTTCTGCCCATCATCCTGCTCGCCGCCGGGGCGCTCGATCAGCTCTCGCTGCTGAAAGAGTATGCCAACCGCCAGGAGGTGTTTGACGACGCTCTGCGCCAGCATCTGCTTCTGCTGTTTGGCACCCTGCTGCCGGGCCTGCTGATCGGCCTGCCGCTGGGGGTATGGCTCTGGCGGCGTCCGCGCTGGCAGGCGCCGGCCTTCACTGTGCTCAATGTGATCCAGACTATCCCGTCGGTGGCGCTGTTCGGCCTGCTGATTGCCCCGCTTGCCGGTGTGGCGCGCTATTTTCCGGCGCTGGGCGAGCTGGGCGTCTCCGGGACCGGCGTGGCGCCGGCCCTGATTGCCCTGACGTTGTATGCGCTGCTGCCGCTGGTGCGCGGGGTGGTGACCGGCCTGCAGCAGGTGCCGCAGGATGCGCTGGAGAGCGCGACGGCGATGGGCATGAGCGCCGGGCAGCGCTTTCGCCAGGTGCAGCTCCCGCTGGCGATGCCGGTGCTGCTGCGCAGCCTGCGGGTGGTCAGCGTGCAAACCGTCGGCATGGCGGTGGTGGCGGCGCTGATCGGCGCCGGCGGCTTTGGCGCGCTGGTATTTCAGGGGCTGCTGAGCAGCGCGCTGGATCTGGTGCTGCTGGGCGTGGTGCCGACCATTGCCCTGGCGGTGATGGTGGATGCCCTGTTCGCGCTGTGGGGCGCCTGGCTAAAAGGAGAGGCCAATGATTGAATTTCAAGGGGTCAGCAAAGCGTTTGCCGGCCACCCGGCGGTGAAGGACCTGACCCTGGAGCTGCGCGAAGGCGCCTTTTCGGTGCTGGTGGGAACCTCCGGCTCGGGCAAGTCGACGACGCTGAAAATGATCAACCGCCTGCTGGAGCCGGACCGGGGCATGATTCGCTTTGCCGGCGAAGACATCCGCCAGCAGCCGCTCCTGACCCTGCGGCGACGGATGGGCTATGCCATCCAGTCTATCGGCCTGTTTCCCCACTGGACGGTGGCGCAGAATATCGCCACCGTGCCGCAGCTGCAAAAATGGCCGCGGGCGAGGATCGCCGACCGGGTCGACGAGCTGATGGCGCTGCTGGGGCTGGAGGCGACGCTGCGCGACCGCTATCCCCATCAGCTTTCCGGCGGCCAACAGCAGCGGGTCGGGGTGGCGCGGGCGCTGGCGGCAGACCCGGAGGTGCTGCTGATGGATGAACCCTTCGGCGCTCTCGACCCGGTGACCCGCGAGGCGCTGCAGCAGGAGATGCTGCGCATTCACCGCCTGCTGGGGCGAACCATTGTCCTGGTGACCCATGATATTGACGAAGCGCTGCGCCTGGCGGACCACCTGGTGCTGATGGATGGTGGCGAGGTGATCCAGCAGGGGGCGCCGCTGGCGATGCTCCTGCGGCCAGAGAATAGCTTTGTGCAGACCTTTTTTGGCCGCAGCGAGCTGGGCGTGCGCCTGCTGTCGCTGCGTGAGGTGCGGGACTATCTGCGCCCCGACGAGCGGCTGGCGGGCGAGGGGTTGATCGTCACCATGACCCTGCGGGAAGCGCTATCGCAGTTTGTCGCCCGGCGCTGCGAGGCGCTGCCGGTCGTGGATGCCGAGGGGCAGCCCTGCGGCACGCTGCATTTTGCCGATCTGCTGCGCCAGGAGGCGAGTCATGAAGGCGCTTCGTGAGCCGTTGTGGTGGCTTATCGCGCTGTTCATCGGCCTGCTGATGGGGCTACCCTACAGCGCGCCGCTGTTCAGCCGGCTGTTTCCGGAGCTGCCGCGGCCGGTTTACCAGCAGGAGAGCTTCTGGGCGCTCACTCTCGATCACGGCTGGCTGGTAGTGGTATCCAGCCTCGCGGCAACCGCCGTCGGGCTGGGGGCAGGGGTGGCGGTTACCCGGCCCGCGGGCAGCGCGTTTCGTCCGCTGGTGGAGACCATCGCCGCTATCGGGCAGACCTTTCCGCCGGTGGCGGTGCTGGCGATGGCGGTACCGGTGCTGGGCTTTGGCTGGCTGCCGGCGCTGATCGCCCTCGCGCTGTATGGCATACTGCCGGTGCTGCAGGGGACGCTGGCCGGGCTGGGATCGATACCGTCGGGCGTGTCAGATGTGGCAGAAGGGATGGGAATGACCGGCTGGCAGCGCCTGTATAAGGTGGAGCTGCCGCTGGCGGCCCCGGTGATCCTGGCGGGGATCCGCACCTCGGTCATCGTCAATATTGGTACCGCGACGATAGCCTCGACGGTGGGGGCCAATACGCTTGGGACGCCGATCATCATCGGCCTGAGCGGGTTTAATACCGCCTATATTGTGCAGGGGGCGCTACTGGTGGCGCTGGCGGCGATCATTGTCGACCGCGCGTTTGAGCGTCTGACCCGCTGGATCAGCCGACACCGCCACGCACAATAAAGGAATAGCCGGCCAGCATTACGCCGCTGATCCCGCCGATGGCCATAAGTAAGAAGAGAGTGACGACCGCGATTTTCGCTGGCTTCATAATAGGCTCCTGATGTTAACAGGGGGATTATACGGTGAAGCGCAGGTGTTAATGAAACATTAATTGCGGTTTAGCGCGCCGCGCCGGGCTTTTTGCCTATTTGGCTGAGCAACGCGCCGCAAAAAAGTGTGATCCTGCCCGTCATTTTTCATTTTTATGCAGGGCTTCAAAGAAAGTTTTCGCCAGTCAGGGTATGGTACGCGCTTTCTGAAATGTGTGGTTTGCGGGTATGTACGAGTTTGATCTGGTGTTGCTGCTGCTTCAGCAGATGTGCGTATTTTTGGTCATCGCGTGGTTGATGAGCAAAACCCGACTGTTTATCCCCCTGATGCAAGTCACCGTTCGCCTGCCGCACAAGCTGCTGTGCTACGTCACCTTCTCCATTTTCTGCATTATGGGGACCTATTTTGGTCTGCATATCGAAGACTCTATCGCCAACACCCGCGCCATCGGCGCCGTGATGGGCGGCCTGCTCGGCGGCCCGGTGGTCGGCGGGCTGGTGGGGCTGACCGGCGGACTGCACCGCTACTCGCTGGGGGGGATGACCGCCTTAAGCTGCATGGTCTCCACCATCGTCGAGGGGCTACTGGGCGGTCTGGTGCACAGCGTGCTGGTCAAACGCGGCCGGCCGGACAAAGTCTTTAGCCCGCTCACCGCCGGGGCGATCACCTTCGTGGCCGAGCTGGTGCAGATGATGATCATTCTGCTGATTGCCCGCCCGTTCCAGGACGCCCTGCATCTGGTGCAGAGCATTGCCGCGCCGATGATGGTGACCAATACCGTCGGTGCGGCGCTGTTTATGCGCATTCTGCTGGACAAGCGGGCGATGTTCGAGAAGTACACCTCCGCTTTTTCCGCCACGGCGCTGAAGGTGGCGGCGTCCACCGAGGGGATCCTGCGTCAGGGGTTCAACGAAGAGAACAGCATGAAGGTGGCCCAGGTGCTTATCCAGGAGCTGGATATCGGCGCGGTGGCGATCACCGATCGCGACAAGCTGCTGGCGTTTACCGGCATCGGCGACGACCACCATCTGCCGGGCAAACCTATCTCCTCGTCGTATACGCAACGGGCGATTGAGACCGGGGAGGTGGTGTATGCCGACGGCAACGAGGTGCCCTACCGCTGCTCGATTCATCCGCACTGTAAGCTGGGATCGACGCTGGTGATCCCCTTACGCGGTGAGAACCAGCGGGTGATCGGCACCATCAAACTGTATGAGGCGAAAAACCGTCTGTTCAGTTCGATCAACCGCACCCTCGGAGAGGGTATTGCTCAGCTGCTGTCGGCGCAGATCCTCGCCGGGCAGTACGAGCGGCAGAAGGCGCTGCTGACGCAATCCGAAATCAAGCTCCTGCATGCCCAGGTTAACCCGCACTTCCTGTTTAACGCGCTCAACACCCTGAAGGCGGTGATCCGTCGCGACAGCGAGCAGGCCGGCCAGCTAGTGCAGTATCTGTCGACCTTCTTTCGCAAGAACCTGAAGCGGCCGACGGAAATCGTCACCCTCGCCGATGAGATAGAGCATGTTAACGCCTATCTGCAGATTGAGAAGGCCCGCTTTCAGGCTAACCTGCAGATCCAGATGGCGGTGCCGGAAGGGCTGGCGCATCACCAGCTGCCGGCCTTTACCCTGCAGCCGATCGTGGAGAACGCCATTAAGCATGGCACATCGCAGCATCTAGGCGTCGGCGAAATTACCATTCGCGCCAGCCAGGACGATCGCTGGCTGCAGCTGGATATCGAAGATAACGCCGGGCTGTACCAGGCCAACCCTCAGGCCAGCGGGCTGGGGATGAATCTGGTGGACAGGCGGCTGCGGGCGCGTTTTGGCGCCGACTGCGGCATCAGCGTCACCTGCGAGCCGGAGCGCTTTACCCGTGTCACCCTACGTCTGCCCCTGGAGGAGAATGCATGCTGAGAGTATTGATCGTCGATGATGAGCCGCTGGCACGGGAAAACCTGCGTATATTGCTGGAGACACAGCGCG
Organism: Klebsiella sp. 2-CIP_Kleb.; assembly: GCF_050378715.1. Classification (NCBI taxonomy): domain Bacteria; kingdom Pseudomonadati; phylum Pseudomonadota; class Gammaproteobacteria; order Enterobacterales; family Enterobacteriaceae; genus Klebsiella; species Klebsiella sp. 2-CIP_Kleb. Next base: position 1,258,512 of record NZ_JBNRLG010000001.1, on the reverse strand, counting down.
ATATCGAGATCGTCGGCGAGTGCGGCAACGCGGTGGAGGCGATTGGCGCGGTACATAAACTGCGTCCCGACGTGTTGTTTCTCGACATCCAGATGCCGCGCATCAGCGGTCTGGAGATGGTCGGGATGCTCGACCCGGAGCACCGCCCCTATATTGTGTTTCTCACCGCCTTTGATGAATACGCGGTGAAAGCCTTTGAGGAGCATGCTTTTGACTATCTGCTCAAGCCGATTGAAGCTGCGCGGCTGGAGAAAACCCTCGCCCGCCTGCGCCAGGAGCGTAATCTGCAGGATGTGTCGCTGCTGGATGATGCTCAGCAGACGCTGAAATACATACCCTGTACCGGTCACAGCCGTATCTGGCTGCTGCAGATGGAGGATGTAGCCTTCGTCAGCAGCCGGATGAGCGGCATCTACGTGACCGACCGCGAGGGCAAGGAAGGGTTTACCGAGCTGACCCTGCGCACCCTTGAGAGCCGCACGCCGCTGCTGCGCTGCCATCGCCAGTATCTGGTGAATATGGCGCACCTGAAGGAGATTCGCCTGGAGGAGAATGGTCAGGCGGAGCTGCTAATGCGCGCCGGGCAAACGGTGCCAGTGAGCCGACGCTATTTAAAAAGCCTGAAAGAGGCGATTGGCCTGTAAAGCTGCTACACTGCGCCCCATTGCATCATCGACAGTAAAAGGCACTCATGCTCAGTAATGATATTCTTCGTAGCCTGCGCTACACCCTGAAAGTCAATAATAACGATATGGTGCGTATTCTTGCGCTATCCGCGATGGAATCCACCTCCGCCAGCTTCGACACCTGGACAACGAAAGAGGATGAAGAGGGCTTTGTCCGCTGCCCGGACATTATTCTGTCGGGTTTCCTCAACGGCCTGATCTATGATAAGCGCGGCAAAGACGATTCGGCGCCGGAGTTAGCGCTGGAGCGTCGGGTGAATAACAACACGGTGCTGAAAAAGCTACGGATCGCCTTCTCGCTGAAAACGGACGATATTGTGGCGATCATGAGCGAGCAGAAATACCGCGTGTCAGTGCCGGAAGTGACCGCCATGATGCGATCGCCTGACCACAAAAACTACCGCGAGTGCGGCGACCAGTTTCTGCGCAATTTCCTGCGCGGGCTGACCCAGCGGGTGCATCACCCGAAACCGTGATTTTTGCCGGGTGGCGGTTTCGCCTTACCCGGTCTACATAACCCGTAGGCCCGTGCAAGCGCAGCGCCGCCGGGCAAAAAAAAGCCGGATGGTTAATCCGGCTTTTTTATTATTTCACCTGCTGACCCGGCCTGGCGCCGTCGTCAGGGCTTAACAGGAAGATATCCTTCCCGCCAGGGCCGGCGGCCATCACCATCCCTTCCGAGATACCGAAGCGCATTTTGCGCGGCGCCAGGTTGGCGACCATCACCGTCAGGCGGCCAATCAGCGGCTGCGGATCCGGATAAGCGGAGCGGATGCCGGAGAAGACGTTACGTTTCTCGCCGCCCAGATCCAGCGTCAGGCGCAGCAGCTTGTCGGAGCCTTCAACAAATTCCGCGTTCTCAATCAGCGCCACGCGCAGATCGACTTTGGCGAAATCGTCAAAGGTGATGGTGTCCTGAATCGGATCGTCCGCCAGCGGGCCGGTCACTGGCGCAGCTGCGGCTTTCACCTCTTCTTTTGACGCTTCAACCAGGGCTTCCACCTGTTTCATCTCGATGCGGTTGTACAGCGCCTTAAACGGATTGACCTTATGCGCCAGCAGCGGCTGCTGAATGGCGTCCCAGCTCAGCTCGCTGTTGAGGAACGCTTCCGCACGCGCGGCCAGCTGCGGCAGGACCGGTTTCAGCCAGGTCATCAGCACGCGGAACATGTTCAGACCCATGGTGCAGATGGCCTGCAGGTCGGCGTCGCGGCCTTCCTGTTTCGCCACCACCCACGGCGCCTGCTCATCGACATAGCGGTTGGCCACGTCGGCGAGCGCCATGATTTCGCGGATGGCCTTACCGAACTCGCGGCTGTCCCACGCTTCGCCGATGCTTTCCGCCGCGTCGGTGAAGGTTTTGTACAGCGCCGGGTCGGCCAGCTCAGCGGCCAGCACGCCGTCAAAACGCTTGCTGATAAAGCCGGCGTTGCGCGAGGCGAGGTTAACCACCTTGTTGACGATGTCGGCATTCACGCGCTGGATAAAGTCTTCCAGGTTGAGGTCGATGTCATCGATGCGCGAAGAGAGCTTGGCGGTGTAGTAGTAGCGCAGGCTGTCAGCGTCGAAATGATTTAACCAGGTGCTGGCCTTGATAAAGGTCCCGCGCGACTTGGACATCTTCGCGCCGTTGACCGTCACGTAGCCGTGCACGAACAGGTTGGTCGGCTTACGGAACTGGCTGCCTTCCAGCATCGCCGGCCAGAACAGGCTGTGGAAGTAGACGATGTCCTTGCCGATAAAGTGATACAGCTCGGCCGTGGAGTCTTTCTTCCAGTATTCGTCGAAGCTGGTGGTGTCGCCGCGCTTGTCGCATAGGTTCTTGAAGGAGCCCATGTAGCCGATCGGCGCGTCCAGCCAGACGTAGAAGTATTTGCCCGGCGCGTTCGGAATTTCGAAGCCGAAGTACGGCGCATCGCGGGAGATGTCCCACTGCTGCAGGCCGGACTCAAACCACTCCTGCATTTTGTTCGCCACCTGCTCCTGCAGCGCGCCGCTGCGGGTCCACGCCTGCAGCATTTCGCTGAATGACGGCAGGTCGAAGAAGAAGTGTTCGGAGTCACGCATCACCGGCGTGGCGCCGGAGACCACCGATTTCGGATCGATAAGCTCGGTAGGGCTGTAAGTCGCGCCGCACACTTCGCAGTTATCGCCGTACTGGTCTGGAGATTTACACTTCGGACAGGTGCCTTTCACAAAACGGTCCGGCAGGAACATGCCTTTTTCCGGATCGTAGAGCTGAGAGATGGTACGGTTTTTGATAAAACCGTTCTCTTTCAGACGAGTGTAGATCAACTCCGACAGCTCGCGGTTCTCATCGCTGTGCGTCGAGTGATAGTTGTCGTAGCTGATGTCGAAACCGGCAAAATCGGTCTGATGCTCCTGACTCATCTCGCCAATCATCTGCTCCGGAGTGATACCGAGCTGTTGCGCCTTGAGCATAATCGGCGTGCCGTGGGCGTCGTCGGCGCAGATGAAGTTGACTTCATGGCCGCGCATTCGCTGGTAACGGACCCAGACATCAGCCTGGATGTGCTCCAGCATGTGGCCGAGGTGGATGGAGCCGTTGGCGTACGGCAGGGCGCACGTTACCAGAATTTTCTTCGCGACTTGAGTCATAGTGAGCATTACATCTTCTGTTGTAAAAAGGGCTTCCGATATTACCAAAAGGGCTGTGGGTGCGCCATAAATGGCTGCCCATATATGGATAATCCTTACCTGTGATAAACTCTGTGATTACTGAAAGCATCTCAAAACAACAAAGGAGTCGGGATGAATTCGCAATCCCAGGCCAAATCCCCCGAGCGCCTACGTGCGATGGTCGCCGGGACGCTGGCCAATTTCCAGCACCCAACCCTGAAGCATAACCTCACCACCCTCAAGGCGCTGCACCATGTCGCCTGGCTGGATGATACCATTCATATTGAGCTGCAGATGCCGTTCGTCTGGAGCAGCGCCTTCGAAGCGCTGAAAGAGCAGTGTAGCGCCGAGCTGCTGCGCATCACTGGCGCGAAGGCTATCGACTGGAAGCTGACCCACAGCATCGCCACCCTCAAGCGCGTGAAAAACCAGCCCGGGATCAACGGCGTGAAGAACATTATCGCCATCAGCTCCGGGAAAGGCGGCGTCGGTAAATCCTCCACGGCGGTAAACCTGGCGCTGGCTCTCGCCGCGGAAGGGGCAAAGGTGGGCATTCTGGATGCCGATATCTACGGCCCGTCGATTCCCACCATGCTTGGCGCGGAGGACAGCCGCCCGACCTCGCCGGACGGCACCCATATGGCGCCGATCATGAAGTACGGGCTGGCCACCAATTCCATCGGCTACCTGGTGACTGACGACAACGCCATGGTCTGGCGCGGCCCGATGGCCAGCAAGGCGCTGATGCAGATGCTGCAGGAGACCCTGTGGCCGGATCTGGATTACCTGGTGCTGGATATGCCGCCGGGCACTGGCGACATTCAACTGACGCTGGCGCAGAACATTCCGGTCACCGGCGCGGTGGTGGTCACCACGCCGCAGGACATCGCGCTGATCGACGCCAAAAAGGGCATCGTGATGTTCGAGAAAGTGGAAGTGCCAGTGCTGGGGATCGTGGAAAACATGAGCATGCATATCTGCAGCAACTGCGGGCACCACGAGCCGATCTTCGGCACCGGCGGCGCGCAAAAACTGGCCGAGAAATACCACACCCAGCTGCTGGGCCAGCTGCCGCTGCATATTACGCTGCGGGAAGATCTGGATAACGGCACGCCGACGGTGGTGGCGCGTCCGGAAAGCGAATTTACCGACATTTACCGCCAGCTGGCGGGCCGGGTGGCGGCCCAGATGTACTGGCAGGGAGAAGTGATCCCGGGTGAGATTGCCTTCCGCGCCGTTTAAGGCCGCGGCGAGCGCATCAGCCAGTATCCGCCCTCGGGCGAGGCGCCCTGTGCTTCGATGGTCCAGCCGTGACGCTGGTAGAAGCGCAGGGCGTTTTTATTTTCCATCAGGCACTTCAGCGTCCCGCTGGCGGTAAAGGTCCGTTCGACCTGCGCCAGCAGCGCGCTGCCGATATGTTTGCCCTGCCAGTCCGGGTCGACGAACAGATGGTGAAGGAAATTATCGGCGGTCCATACGGCGGCAAAGCCCACCGGCAGGCCGTCGCATTCCGCGACCCACAGCTGTTCATCCGCGGTGGCGGCATCGAAATCTTCCAGCCGCCAGGTCGTGGAGGGAAGCCAGGTCCACGATACACTGCGCGCCCGCAGGAAGAGCTGGCGCAGCGCCGGAGAGTCCGCTGGTTCGCCGGGGCGGATGCGGATATTAAGCGGATCAGCGATGATAGAAGATCTCGCCGTCGTACACCTTGAGGATTTTGCCTTCGGTGTCGGTGATCAGCACGTAGTTACCGCCCATATAGGTCCAGTGGCTGCCGGCGTCCGGCGCGGGCAGATTACGCTGCTGCCAGCCTTTGATGTTGTATTCCGGGGTGAGGTACATCGCCGGAACGGTGTCGCCAATGTGAAACTGGGTGAAGTCGGCGGTGAACTCTTTCAGCGCATACTGATCGATCCCCGCGGCAGAAGCCGTCCAGCTGGCGCCAGCGGTGGCAAGGAGTACGCCCAGAAGCATCATTTTTGTTTTACGCATAATTTCCTCAATATTACCTGGACTCAAAATAGCAGCCTCGTATCATTCCTGATGCGTTGCTGAAATGGCAAGCACTGGATTTTTAAAAAGTGTAAGCAAAACACGGCGCAAGTCCTGCGCCGCTTGCGTTGCAGCGACGGTGATGCGTATTTTGGGAGCAATCTGAAGCAGGGGAGAATCGGCATGTTCAGGCTGGAAGATCTGACCTTATTTGTCCGCGCCGCAGCACTGGGCAGTTTTAGCGACGCCGCGCGCGAGGCGGGGCAGCAGCCGGCGCAGGTGAGCGCGGCGATTAAACGTCTGGAGACGATCCTCAATATTCGCCTGTTCGCCCGCTCGACCCGCAGCCTGCGCCTGACGCCGGAGGGGGAGACCTGGCTGCCGTATGCCACCCAGATGCTCGATACCCTCGAGGCCGGCCTGCAGAAGATCCAGACCCCGGATGATGAAATTCGCGGCATGCTGCAGATTGCCGTGCCGTCAGACCTCGGGCGTAACCTGCTCCTGACCTTGTTCCGCGACTTTCGGCAACGCCATCCGGCGCTGCGCCTGCGGCTGCTCTTTTCCGACCAGCTGACCGACGTGTTTAAAGATCCGGTGGACGTCGCGTTTCGCTATGGCAATAACGATGACGCCTCGTTTATTTCGCTGCCGGTGGCGCCGGAAAATCGTCGGGTGCTGGTGGCCTCCCCAGAGTGGATCGCCCGCCACGGCGAGCCGCAGACCCTTCAGGAGCTCGGCCAGCACAATGCGTTGATCTACATTTTGCGCGGCCGCCCGTTCGACCGCTGGTCACTGAGCCTCGACGGAGAAGTTCAGCAGCAGAAGGTCTCCGGCACGGTGATGAGCGACGACGCGGAGGTGATCCGGCGGCTGGCGGTGGCCGGGGAGGGCATTGCCTATAAATCGATGCTCGACGTCAGCGACGATCTGCGGGCGGGCCGCCTGCGGCGCCTGCTGCCGCGTTACCAGGGGGATATGGTGCCGTTGAACCTGATTTGTCCGCACCGCAAGCAGCTCTCTGCCGCGGTGCGTTTGTTATATGAAGAGGTGAAAGCACATTGTGAAGGGCTTAATGTCTAACTAAGGTCGCGAAGTAGTAGACCAGAGGGACGGCCAGCACCCACAGGCCAATCGGGATTTCCCGCCACTTGCCGGCGATGGCCTTGATCACAATGTAAAACAGCAGCCCGCCGGCGATACCGGTGCCGAAGCTGTTGGCGATGAGGGTGATCATCACCATCATCAGCACCGGCAGGCCGTCGGTGAAGTTGCCGAGATCCACTTTGCGCAGGCCGCTGAACATGTTCAGGCCGATCAGGATCAGCGCCGGGGCGGTGGCCTCTTTCGGGATCATCAGCGCCACCGGCGTGAACAGCAGCATCAGCAGGAACATCACCGCCGCCGACAGCGCGGTGAGGCCGGTTTTGCCGCCGGCTTCCGCTGCCGCCGAGGACTCGATCAGCGCCGTTGCCGCCGGAATCCCCACCCACGGGCCGAGCGCCGCAGCAATCGAATCGACCATAAACGGGCGATTAATCTGCGGCATGTTGCCTTCTTCATCCAGCAGACCTGCCTCGCCGCCCACCGCCAGCGTCGTCCCCATGGTGGAGAAAAACTCAGAAGCGAAAAAGACGAACAGGAACGGCAGGAAGGCGATGTTTAACGCCCCCAGCAGGTCGACCTGTCCCAGCACCGGCGCCAGCGAGTGGGGGACATCGATAAAATGCGTCGGCAGTTTGGTCACGCCGAACGGGATCCCCACCAGGGTAGCGCACAGAATGGCCCACAAAATGGCGCCCGGCACCTTACGCGCCTGCAGGGCTATCGCCAGGAACAGGCCGCACAGCGCCACCAGCGCGCTGGGGGCGAGAAAGTCGCCGAGCATCAGGGCGTTGGTTTTGGCATTGGCGAGCACCAGCCCGGCGTTGCGAAAGCCGAGAACGGCGACAAACAGGCCGATGGAGGCCGTCAGCCCCAGCTTGATCGACTGTGGCACCGAGCGGGTGACCACTTCGCGCAGGCCAAAGCGGGTCAGCAGGAAGAAGAGAACCCCTGACCAGCAGGCGATCCCGAGGCCTGTCTGCCAGCCAATCCCCTCGCTACCTGCCAGCGTGACCCCTACCAGCACCGAGCCGCCAATGCCCGGGCCGACGATAAACGGCAGGTTGGCGTAAAACGCCATCAGCAGCGAACCGACGACGAAGACCAGAATGGTGCCGGTGGTCGCGGCGCCTTTGTCCATCCCGCCGATCGCCAGCAGTCCCGGGATGACCACCAGTAAATAGGCGGCGGCGAGGAAACCGGTGATCCCGGCCAGGCATTCAGTGCGTAGCGTGCCGCCGCGCGAGCGCAGCGCAAAGCGGCGCTCCAGCCAGTTATCGCGGGCGGAAGAGTGAAGTGTGTTATCGGCCATGCTCAGGCTCCCTGAGGATTATTGTTGTGAGGCGTTGGCGCCGGGGTCTCCCGGCAGGCTATCAACGGGTCGACTATCTGGCGGCTGCCGCCGTCGGTGAGACCCAAATCGGTTAAATGCGGCCCGGCGTTACAGGCAAGACAGGTGCCTTCAATAGCCTTGAAGACCCGGTACGGCGGCTCCCAGTCAGCGACTCTGCTGCTCAGATCGCGCAGCTCGCGGAACTGACGCGCCAGCTCGACGGCCGGCAGATCCGACAGCATGCCGGCAATCGGCATCGCCACATGGGCGAGGATCTCGCCCTGTTGCGCCAGCGCCATCCCGCCGCCGGAGGCGATAAGCTGGTTGGCCGCCAGCGCCATATCCTCAGCATCGCGCCCGAGCACCACCAGATTGTGTGAGTCGTGGGAGTAGCTGGTGGCGATGGCGCCGCGCAGCTCGCCCCAGCCTTCAAGCAGGGCGATTTGCGGCGTCGCCTGATGGCGGCCGTGGCGGTGCTTGACCCAGATCAGGCTGAAGCCGGCGGGCAGCTGGACCTGGCCGTCGCGGATCTGCACCTCGACCTCACCCCACTGGGTGAAGCGCGCGCCGCGGATATGGCGCAGGCGGGCGACGCCGTGGCGAATGCCCTTGATGCGCAGGATAAAGTCATCGGCGGCGAGGGGGGCTATCTGTAAGGTATCGCGCGGCGGCGTTACGCCCGGCGCCGGGGCGATCGGCTTCAGCAGGCGGCCGGCCTGGGCCAGCCGTTCCCCGCCAACATAGACTTCGCGGGCCGCCAGTTTTTCCAGGGAGTCAAACACCACCAGATCGGCGCGCCGCCCGGCGGCAATCAGCCCGAGATCGTGGCGCTGCAGACGAATAGCGGCGTTGAGGGTGGCGAAACGCAGCGCGTCGACCGCCGGTAAACCGTGCTCGATCAGCAGGTTGAGCAGGGCGATGATCCCGCCTTTCTCCAGCAGCATATCCGGCGGCACGTCATCGGTGCAGACGGTGATCTGCGAGGAGAGGTGCGGCAGCGTTTTCAACGCCGCGACGATATCCGGCAGCAGATAGGGGTGCGAGCCGCGGATCTCGATCGTCAGTCCGGCGCGCAGTTTTTCCAGCGCGTCGTCCGCCGAGGTCAGTTCATGATCGGAGGTGACGCCGGCGGCGAGGTAGGCCTGCAGGTCGGCGCCGCTCAGGCCGCGGGCATGGCCTTCAATCAGTTTACCGCTGTTAAGACCGGCCTGGACAATCTCCTGCATCCGCTCGCTGCCGTGCAGCACGCCGTGCATATCCATCACTTCCGCCACGCCGCGCACTTCCGGCCAGCCGAGCATGGTCTCCATTTCCGCGCCGGCGAAATCGGCGCCGGACATTTCAAGGCCGGGGGTGGAGGGGACGCTCGACGGCGCGGCGACCATCACCTGCAGCGGCAGGTGGCGGCTGGCGTCTACCGCGTAGCGCACACCCTCGACGCCGAGGACATTGGCCAGCTCATGCGGATCCCAGAACACCGCGGTGGTGCCCTGGGTGAGGACGATTTCGGCGTAGCGCTCGGGTGGCAGATGCGAGCTTTCGAGGTGCACGTGGGTGTCCATCAGGCCGGGCGACAGGTAGCTACCGGCCAGGGAATGCACTTCATGGGCGTCGGCGCGGCTGCCGCGGGGGTGGACGCTGGCGATCATCTCGCCGACGATACCGACGTCAGCGGGGCGAATTTCGCCCGTGGCCATATCGACGATCTGCGCATCGACCAGCAGCAGATCAAACGGGGATTCGCCGCGCGCGGCCTGCACGGCGCGACGGCGGACTTGAGCATTGCTGGACATAACCACTCCGGCACAAGGATAATGCGGATACTCTAGAGGCACAGCAAACGTTTGCCCAGATGAATAAATTTATCACCCGATAAGCTCGGGTTATTGTGCAGGACCACCGTAGCGAACCCGATAATGAAAGAACCCTGGCAGCGACTGCCCGCGCTCTCACTTAAACAGCTTCAGTATTTCGTCACCCTGGCCCAGCTGCGCCATTTTACCGATACCGCCAGTCGGCTGGCGATTAGCCAGCCGGCGCTGAGCAGCGCCCTGCGGCAGATTGAAACGGTGCTCGGCGGCAAGCTGGTCAACCGCACCGCTTCGGCGGTCACCCTGACTGAGCTGGGGGCGGCGATTTTACCCCACGCCCAGCGGATCCTCAGCGTGGCGCAGGCGGCCTTTTTCGATATGCAGCAGATCGTCGAGGCGGGCGGCGACGGGACGGTGCGCATCGGCCTGGTGCCGTCGGTCAGTTCGCTGCTGTTTCCTCTGCTGCCGCAGACCCTGGCCCAGGCCTTTCCCCGCCTGCGCATTGAATTTCACGATCAGACCAACGATGCGCTTATCCTGGCGCTGCAGCGTGGCGAGATTGATTTCGGCATCGGGGCGATCGACAGCTCACTGCCCGCGGAATTGCTGGTCTATCCGCTGCGCGACGATCCCTTCGTGGCGGTGCTGCACCGCGACGATCCGCTGGCCGCGCAGGCGCATCTGCCGTGGAAACAGCTGGTGGGGCGGGACATTGCCGTGTTCTCGAAGGGCAATATCCAGCGGCTGGTGGCGGCATTAGTGGAGAGCCATCGCCTGACGCTGACCACCCGCTACCAGGTGGACTATATCGAAACCCTGTATGGCCTGGTACGCTCGCGCTTAGCGGTGGCGATTCTGCCGGAGCTGTACACCACCCATCTGCAGGACCCGGCGCTCAAGGTCGCGCAGCTGCAGCAGCCGGCGTTGACCCGCACGGTGGCCCTGATGCGCGGGCCGCAGGCGCTGCCGCCGCTTATCGAAGACTGTTTTTCCCTGCTACAGGCCGCCTTGCGCTAGGGCAGGTGCTTGATCAGCACGTCTATGGTTAAGTGGTTGATGTACTCCAGCGAGTGTGAGGAGAGGACGCCCAGCAGCCTGTTATGGTGCCCGGCAATAATTAAATCGATCTGCCGCTGTCGAATGCAGGCTTCGACATCTTCAAACCGGCGAGTGGTCACCAGCGAGAGAGTATCCACCGGCAGGGAGACGGTGCAGGCCAGCTCGTTGAGCAGGGCTTTGGCCTGGATCACCTCCTGCGAGACCTGATCGTCGCGCAGGCTGTCGGAAACATAGTTCAGCGCCCGGTAGTCGGTGCTGATGTGGGCGATGGTGATGCGCATGCCGTTCTCTTCTGCCATTCTGGCGGCATGCTCGAGCAGCGGGACGCCGTCCTGACTGCTGTTAATCAGTACCAGCGCATGGTGATAAACGGCCATGGCGTATATCCTCGGTAGGCTAAATAGCGCGTGATGTCATCATTTTCCGCTCGCCAGCAGCGGAATGCAATCTCGCCCGGTCGATTGATAAGCATGATAGCCGCGATGGTGTCGTTGCAGGGCTAAAGGCTTGTTGTATGAACCGGTGAGTTGCGGTAAATTCCACAACGCTTAACAATTTCACTATTTTGACTCGGGGTGCCCTTCTTCGTTGAAGGCTGAGAAATACCCGTACCACCTGATCTGGATAATGCCAGCGTAGGGAAGTCAGAGACCGCAGGGTCATTGCTTCTACCTCGTCTGGCGGGAGCAAACCATGCCTGAGCTGCTGAATCCCGCGCCTGTCGCGCACCTGCGCCATCTGCTGCGCGCCCATTCCCCCCTTGTGCACTGCATGACCAATGACGTGGTGCAGACCTTTACCGCCAATGTTCTGCTGGCCGTCGGCGCCTCGCCGGCGATGGTGATCGATCCTCGCGAAGCGGCGCAGTTCGCCGCCATCGCCGATGCGCTGTTAATCAACGTCGGCACCCTGACCGCAGACCGCGCCGTGGCCATGCGCGCCGCAGTGGAGCAGGCCCGCCAGGCCGACAAGCCCTGGACGCTGGATCCGGTGGCGGTCGGCGCCCTGACCGTACGCACGGCCTTTTGTCACGAGCTGCTGGCCCTGCAGCCGGCGGCCATTCGCGGCAATGCCTCTGAAATTCTGGCGCTGGCCGGGATGAGCGGCGGCGGGCGCGGGGTGGATACCACCGATACGGCCGCCGCGGCGCTGCCGGCGGCCCAGGCGCTGGCTCGTCAGTTGACCACCGTAGTGGCGGTCACCGGCGAGGTGGATTACGTCACCGACGGCGAGCGGGTGCTCAGCGTGGCGGGCGGCAGCGCGCTGATGACCCGGGTGGTGGGCACCGGCTGCGCGCTGTCGGCGGTGGTGGCGGCGAGCGCGGCGCTGCCGGGCGATCGGCTGGAAAACGTGGCCGCCGCCTGCGGGCTAATGAAGCAGGCCGGGGAAATCGCCGCCCGTCAGGGAGGCCCAGGCAGCTTTATTCCGGCGTTTCTCGACGCGCTGTATCAGGAGGTGCAGGGATGAAACGTATCAACGCCCTGACCATCGCCGGCACCGATCCCAGCGGCGGGGCCGGTATCCAGGCCGATCTGAAAACCTTCTCCGCGCTGGGGGCCTATGGCTGCTCGGCGATCACCGCCCTGGTGGCGCAGAATACCCGCGGCGTGCAGTCGGTCTATCGTATTGAACCGGACTTTGTGGCGGCGCAGCTCGATTCGGTATTCAGCGATGTGCGCATCGATACCACCAAAATCGGCATGCTGGCGGAGACCGATATTGTGGAAGCCGTGGCCGAGCGGCTGGCGCGCTACCGGGTGGCCAATGTGGTGCTGGATACCGTCATGCTGGCGAAAAGCGGCGATCCGCTGCTGTCGGCCTCGGCGGTGGAGACCCTGCGTCAACGATTGTTGCCGCAGGTGTCGCTGATCACCCCGAACCTGCCGGAAGCGGCCGCCCTGCTCGATGCTCCCCATGCGCGCAACGAGCGCGAAATGCTGGAGCAGGGGCGGGCGCTGCTGGCGCTGGGCTGCGGCGCAGTATTAATGAAAGGCGGCCATCTCGACGATGCCGAAAGCCCGGACTGGCTCTTCACCCGCGAAGGGGAACAGCGATTTACCGCGCCGCGAGTGCAGACCAAAAACACCCACGGCACCGGCTGCACACTCTCCGCCGCGCTGGCGGCGCTGCGCCCGCGTCACGCCGACTGGGCGGCCACCGTTACCGAGGCCAAGGCCTGGCTGTCGGCGGCCCTGGCCCAGGCCGACTCCCTGGAGGTGGGCCACGGCATCGGACCGGTACACCATTTCCACGCCTGGTGGTAAATGGCAGCGTAACGGGACAGCAGAATCTCCTGAAAAAATGCCCTCCCGGCTGGAAAATAGGCTAAGTCGGTACCAGGCTTAACCTGCCCAAAATAATTGGGTTGGGATAATGCATGCCGGCTCCGGCCGGCCTTACGGGAGATTGCTATGACTGATATTACGCAGTTGCTGGGCAAAGATGCCGAGAGCCTTTTGCAGCACCGTTGTATAACCATTCCGGCCGACCAGCTGTATCTGCCTGGCGCAGATTATGTTGATCGGGTGATGGTGGATAACAACCGGCCACCGGCGGTGCTACGCAATATGCAAACCCTGTACAACACCGGACGTCTGGGGGGGACCGGCTACCTTTCCATTCTGCCGGTCGACCAGGGCGTGGAGCACTCGGCGGGGGCCTCCTTCGCCGCCAACCCGCTGTACTTTGATCCGAAAAATATCGTCGAGCTGGCGATCGAAGCCGGCTGTAACTGCGTGGCGTCGACCTACGGCGTGCTGGCCTCGGTGTCGCGCCGTTACGCGCATCGCATTCCTTTCCTGGTGAAGCTCAACCATAACGAAACGCTGAGCTACCCCACCGAGTACGACCAGACCCTCTACGCCAGCGTTGAGCAGGCGTTCAATATGGGGGCGGTAGCCGTGGGCGCGACGATCTATTTCGGCTCGGAACAATCGCGTCGTCAGATAGAAGAGATTTCCGCTGCCTTTGAGCGGGCGCATGAGCTGGGCCTGGTCACCGTGCTGTGGGCCTATCTGCGCAATTCGGCTTTCAAGAAAGACGGTGTCGACTATCATGTTTCCGCTGACCTGACCGGTCAGGCCAACCACCTGGCGGCCACCATCGGCGCCGATATCGTTAAGCAGAAAATGGCGGAGAATAACGGCGGCTACAAAGCGGTTAACTTCGGCTATACCGACGACCGGGTGTACAGCAAACTGACCAGCGATAACCCTATCGATCTGGTGCGCTACCAGCTGGCCAACTGCTATATGGGCCGCGCCGGGCTGATTAACTCCGGCGGCGCGGCGGGCGGGGAGACCGACCTTGCCGACGCGGTGCGCACGGCGGTGATCAATAAACGCGCCGGCGGCATGGGACTGATCCTTGGCCGTAAAGCGTTTAAGAAATCGATGGCCGACGGCGTGAAGCTGATCAATGCCGTGCAGGATGTCTACCTCGACGGCAAAGTCACCATCGCCTAAGGCGAAAATCCGGGCGTCACCGCCCGGATTGCTCGTTGTTCCTACCCGATGTCGGGTTTATTAAGACTCCGCCGCGTTGGCGGTAAACGGTTTTGCACTCTGAGCACTGGTAAAGCCAGGCTGTTCAACGCGGATTAACGGGCACAGGAAGAAGGCCAGAATATATAAGGCGGTATAGGCAATCACCACCCCGATGGTGCTGAAATAGGGCAGCAGCACCACGGCGATCGCCGGCGCCAGAAAGTTCGACAGCCCGGCTGACAGGTTATAGACCGAAATCGCCGCGCCTTTATGGTTCGGCTCCAGCGCCGGGAACACCGCCGCCATCGGCACGAATGCGGCGACGAAAATACCCAGGGCAATAGCCGGCACCAGCGCCATCGCAAAGCTGTGGCCAAAGTGCTGAGGGATGTAGTAAAACGCCAGGCTGGAGAACGCCATCCCGATGCAGCCGAACCAGCGAATCACCTTCATCCAGCCCATTTTCTCCGCCACGATCCCCCAGAAAACGTTCGAAAAGATAGTGGTGAAGAAGAAGGCCGCCCACACCTGGAGCCACTCCGAGGTGGTAAAGCCCAGCTCATCAACGAACATCATCGGCATAATCACCGCAAAACCAAACAGCGACAGGGTGTTAATAATGCGCACAATGCTCGAGAACAGGATGCTGCGGTTGGTATAGAGCAGCGTCGCGGCGCGCCCCAGTTCGGCGAGTTTTACGCGAGTGGTCAGGTTCTGCATATGGCGCGGCGTTTCGGTATGACGCATCGACACCAGCGCAATGATGCCGCCGGTGGCGCAAAAGACCAGCGCCAGCCACAGGGTGCCCATTTCGCCAATGTGGGGAATGGTGAAGCTCGGAATATAGCTGCCGAACACGCCGATGCCCACGGAGTAGACCGCCCAGAACCAGCCCAGCGCAGAGCTGGAACTGTCGCTGCGAACGTTGTGGATAATGGCGACGATAAATGAGTAGAGGAACAGCGGGTAGGCCAGGCCGCGGATGCCATAAAACAGCAGGATCAGCGCATAGTTGGCGCGACCGAGGCCGAAGACGAGGAACAGTACATGGAATACGCACCACAGCACGAAGCCGATCATCATGGCCTTGCGTGGGGTGATGATCTCCGCCACCACGCCGGAGACCCACGCCGACAGGGCGGCGGCCAGACCGTATAGCGTAAAGGCAAAGGAAGCCTGCGCCGGGGTGAATCCGAGTGCTTTGATGTAGTGCGACAGAAAAGCCAGCTCAAAGCCGTCGCCGGTCATAAACACGGCGATGGCGACATATCCCCAGATGAGGTTGAGCGGTAGACCGTACCACTGTTTGTTATTAACGGACATGTTGACCTCGATTTCAGAGTGCAGATGAGTGTCTCCGCTGCACAGCAGCGGAGCATTATTGTTATTAAAAAAGAGGGATGTTATTCGCGAATCAGCCTGCCGGCCTGTTGTAGCGCCTTATAGGCCTCATACCTGCGCTGATGTAGCGAGCTAAACGCAGTCTCGCTGTGATAGGTGGCATCCACCTGAGTAAATTGCTTCATGGCCTCCGGCAGCGAAGCCGCGATTCCGCCCGCGACGGCGCCGAGGATGGCGGAGCCTAACAGCACCGGCTCGCTGCAGGCGGTGCTCACGACGCTAACGCCGCAGGCGTCGGCCAGCAGCTGCCGCACCAGCGGATGCTGTCCGGCCCCGCCGCTGATGACGATATTTTCACTCTCAATTCCGCAGGCGCGCTGGGCGTCGAGGATCTGTCGCAGGCCATAGCCAATCCCGCATAACCCGGCAACGTACAGCGCGGTCAGGTTATCCAGGTCCCGCTCCATCCCCAGCCCGGCAATCAGCGCTTTCGCGTGGGGGTCGGCAAGCGGCGCGCGGTTACCGAGAAACTCCGGCACCACGTGCAGACCGGCGGCCAGCGTGACCGCCTCAGAAGGCGAGGCAGCCTGCGTCAGTACGCGATCTGCCAGCCAGACCGGCAGAGGGACGCCCGCGGCTTGCGCCTGCTCGCGAGCCGCCGCCGCCGCCGGATGGAAGCTCAGCAGCTGGTCGATAGCTGCGCCGGCGGCGCTTTGTCCGCCTTCAATCAGCCAGTAGCCCGGGACCATCGCCGAATAGTAGGGGCCCCAGACGCCGGGGACGAACACCGCTTCCTCAGTGGTGGTCATGGTGCAGGAAGAAGTGCCGAAGACGTAGGCCATATTGTTGACCGCGCCGTTAAGCACCCCAACGGTGCCAATGCCGCCCGCGTGGGCGTCAATCATCCCCACCGCCACCGGCGTGCCGATCGGCAGGCCCATCTCTTCTGCCGCCGTGGCGCAAAGACCGTCGCCGCAGGGGGTTCCAGGGTCGACAATCCGCTGGCCGATGCGGACAAAATCTTCATCCGCCAGCTCGTCGAGGCCAATCTGGCGGAAGTAGCCGGCATCCCAGCGTTGTTCATGCGCCAGGTAGGTCCATTTACAGGTCACCGTGCAGACCGAGCGGGCGTCATCGCCGGTTGAGCGCCAGGTAAGGTAATCGGCGAGGTCGAAGAAGTGGCGCGCCTGCTGATAGATGTGCGGGCGATTCTCCTTCAGCCACAGAATTTTCGGCGTTTCCATCTCCGGCGAGATTTTGCCGCCAACGTACTGCAGCACCGGGTGGCCCGTCGCGTTGATCTTTTCCGCCTGCGCGGTGGCGCGATGATCCATCCAGACAATAATATTGCGGTCCGGATCGTCCGAAGGCCCGACCGCCAGCGGCGCGTCGTTATCGCCAATCACCACCAGCGAGCAGGTGGCATCGAAGCCGAGCCCGGCGATCGACGACGGCGGGACGCCGGCGCTGGCCACCGCGGTTTTAATGCAGTAGCACACCGCCTGCCAGATTTCACGGCTCGACTGCTCGACTTTGTTTCCGGCGCTGCGAAACAGGGTAATTTCCCGGGTCGCGTGGGCGAGAAGCTCGCCCCGCAGATTGAAGACCCCGGCGCGCACGCTGCCCGAACCGACATCCACACCAATCATGTTTTGCGTATCGTTTTGCATCACATCCTCTCACAGGCTGGTTACGGGTCAGAGATCCACGCTGTTCGGCAGGATCACAATGTCGCGTACGGTGACGTTTTTCGAACGCGTCACCATAAACAGCACCGACTCCGCCACTTCAATCGGCTGCATCAGACTGCCGTTGGCCAGCGCTTCATCCATTTTGGCTTTTGGCCAGTCGTCCAGCAGCGCGGTCACCACCGGGCCCGGCAGTACGGCGCCGACGCGCACGCCATACTGCGCCACCTGACGACGAGTGGTGTGGACAAACGCCTGCACAGCGAATTTCGACGCGGTATAGACAGGCTCCCAGATCACCGGCACCACGCCCGCGATGGAGCTGGTGAAAATAATATCCCCGGATTGTTGCGCGATCAGATGCGGCAGGACGCTGCGCACGCAGCGGAAGGCGGCGTTGATGTTGAGGTGCAGCACGCGGTCCCAGACGTCCGGGTCGCCCTCGGCCACCGGCCCGCCGATATAGGCGCCGGCGTTGGCGTGGAAGATATCGAGACGCCCGGTAAGCTGCAAAATGCCCTGCAGAAGATTATCGACCTGGTCCGCCTGCATCAGATCCACCTGCAGAGCGAAGGCGTTTTCGCCAAGTTCGGCGACCAGTTTGTTGAGCTTTTCGCCTTCGCGGTCGATTAGCACTACTTTTGCGCCAGCCCCCAGCAGGGTCTTCGCGCACTCGAGGCCGATACCGGACGCCGCGCCAGTGATCGCGGCGACTTTACCGCTGAGGGAAGTATTCATAGAGGAGACAGAGTGGTTCATTTTATAATCCTTTGCCGTGTCTGGTTAAAACTATCGAACCCGAGGGCATCGCGTTCGAGGTTATGGACAAAAACCTGGTAACATATTGAATATCAGCATCATTATTCAGGCTTGCTGGCATGTTAAGGCAGTATGCGCGCGTACTTCCTGGCGTGAAATGGATGCTCAATCGATGAAGCTATGTTGCGCTCGCTTCATCGATTGAGCAAGTGGGGAAATTAACAGCGACATGATTTTGTGACGCAAGTTGGAAAAATGAAGAAGATAACGATTTACGACCTGGCGGAGCTTTCCGGCGTTTCGGCGAGCGCGGTGAGCGCTATCCTCAACGGTAACTGGAAAAAGCGCCGCATCAGCGCAAAGCTTGCCGAGAAGGTGACCCGGATTGCTGAGGAGCAGGGCTATGCGATTAACCGCCAGGCCAGCATGCTGCGCAGTAAAAAATCACACGTCATTGGCATGATTATCCCCAAATACGATAACCGCTACTTCGGTTCCGTCGCCGAACGCTTTGAGGAGATGGCCCGCGAGCGTGGCCTGCTGCCGATTATCACCTGTACGCGCCGAAGCCCGGAGCTGGAGCTCGAAGCGGTAAAAGCGATGCTCTCCTGGCAGGTTGACTGGGTGATCGCGACCGGGGCGACCAATCCGGATAAAATTTCCGCGCTCTGCCAGCAGGCGGGCGTGCCTACGGTCAATCTCGACCTGCCGGGGTCTCTCTCTCCGTCGGTGATTTCGGATAACTACGGCGGTGCGAAAGCGCTGACCCACAAGATCCTCGCTAACAGCGCCCGCCGTCGGGGATCGCTGGCGCCGCTGACCTTCATCGGCGGGCGCAGCAGCGACCATAACACCAGCGAGCGTTTACGCGGTTTCCACGATGCGCATCACGAGCAGGGGCTGAGCGTGCCGCAGGCGAATATTCTGGCTCCCGGCTATTCGAAAGGTCACGTCGAGGACTGCCTGCAGGAGCGGTTTGGCAGCGCGAAGACGCTATTGCAGGGGATATTTGTTAACTCGACGATATCCCTTGAAGGGGTTGTGCGCTGGCTGTCGCAGGTGGGGCTGACCGGCAGCGAGCAGCCGCCGATGGGCTGCTTCGACTGGGATCCGTTTGTCTATCTGCTGGGGCACGATATCGACATGGTGCAGCAGGACGTGCCGGCGATGCTGGACGCTGTTTTTTCGATTATTGACGCCGGCGAAGCCAGCCAGCAGCGGATTGAAATTCCGCCGCGACTGATGAGCAGCAGCTGAGTCGCTGTTTGCCGTTAGCGCGTCAGCAGCCAGCGAGCGGTATGTTCATCGGTCACCAGGCCGTTGATCCAGCCGCCTTTAAGGGCGGCCAGGATCGCCGGTCGTTTGTATTCTCCACAGGCCGCGGCAATCCGCGGGCAGTGGTTCTGGCGGATATCATAGCTGGTGATCATGCGGTTGATCTCGCTGTCGACCACCTCGCCTTCTGCATCAATAAACCGCCCGAGGATCTCCCCGATGCCGCCGCGGGCGGTCAGCTCATCCATCTGCGCCTGATTGATAAATCCGTCTTTAAAGATCGGGCTTTGCGTGCCCAGCGGACCAATACCGACAAAAATCACGTCCGCCTCCCGGGCGACGCCAGAGACGCTGCGGAATAAGCGATTGGTGCACCACATCTCATACTCATCCGCGGTCTGGGCGTAGCGCGGCGCCGGCCACTGATAGTACTTGGCTTTTATTTTGCTCGTCAGCAGCAGGGGCACGTCATCGTAATAGTTGCACTGCCCGTCGGCGTCCATGGCGCTGATCAGCGCCACGCAGCGGGTATTCAGGCTGTCGAAATCGATGCGCTGCAGCGCTTTTTTCAGGGTCAGGCCCGAGCCCAGACCGATGATTTTCTCTTTATCATCCTGCAGGTAGCGAGCCATCAGCTGATAGCAGCCAAACGATACGCTGTCGAGGGTGCTTTCTTCGCTAAAGGCGGGGACCACATTGCACTCAAGAAGCCGATACTTTTCCTGCAACAACTGCGCATAATCGAGGCAGTTCGCCACTGGATGGTGCAGATTAATCGACACAATCCCTTCTTCTTTCGCGGCGGCGATCAGCCGTTGCACCACCGGTCTGGAGGTGCCCAGCTGGCTGGCAATCTCGCTCTGATTCTGGCCGGCGATGTAGTACATCCATGCGGCACGCACCTTCTGATCCAACCGGATATCGTCTTCTTTACTCATGGTTTCCCGCCCTAAGTTGCTGGCCTGGGCACGCAATTGGCCCGGCGAATAGCCGCATTCTCGCCGTGGTTGGCATAACTGGCAAGCTTTTGCTCTCGACTGGTCATTTGTAATTTAATTGGGTAATTGTTCTTTTGTGATCTGTGGCTCTTATTTTGGTCAAATGATCAATTACAGTGGCGCCATCAACTCAAGGAGAGCAGAACATGAACAATCAATTCACATGGCTTCACATTGGTCTGGGTTCTTTTCATCGCGCGCATCAGGCGTGGTATCTGCATCGTCTGATGGCTTCCGGGGATAAGCGCTGGCGCATCGCGGCGGGCAATATCCGCAACGACGCCGAGCAGGTGGTGCAGGCGCTGGCGGCGCAGGGAGGACGTTACGTGCTGGAGACCGTCAGCCCGGAAGGGGAGCGCGAATATGAAGAAATCACCTCTATTCAGAAACTGCTGCCGTGGCAGGCAGGGCTGCAGCCGCTGATTAACGAAGGGGCCAATCCGCAAACAAAAGTTATCGCCTTTACCGTGACGGAAGGGGGGTACTACCTGAACACCCGCCATCAGCTGGAAACCAGCAACCCCGATCTGCAGGCCGACCTGAAAGGCGAATGCAAAACCATTTACGGCACCCTCGCACGAATTCTGGAAAAGCGCATGGCGGACAATGCCGGGCCGCTGACCCTGCTCAACTGCGACAACGTGCGGCATAACGGTGAGCGCTTCCACGACGGGATGGTGGAGTTCCTGCAGCTTACCGGCAAACAGGCGGTGATTGACTGGATGGCCGCGAATACCACCTGTCCGAATACCATGGTGGACCGCATCACCCCGCGTCCGGCGGCCGATCTGCCGGCCCGTATCAAAGCGCAAACCGGCATTGACGATAAGGCGCCGGTAATGGGCGAGACCTTTATCCAGTGGGTGGTGGAGAACAACTTCCGCGATGCCCGCCCAAATCTGGAAGCGGTCGGCGTGGAGATGGTCGAGTCGGTTATCCCCTATGAAGAGGCGAAAATCCGCATCCTGAACGCGTCCCACAGCTGCATTGCCTGGGCGGGGACCTTAATCGGCCAGCAGTATATTCACGAAAGCACGCTCACCGATGCTATCTACGCCATTGCCGACCGCTACGTCACGGAGGATGTCATTCCTTGCCTCGGCGATAACGGCATTGATCTGCCGACCTACCGCGATGTGGTGCTCAAGCGCTTTACCAACCCGCATATCCAGGACACCAACCAGCGCGTTGCCGCCGATGGTTTCTCAAAGATTCCGGCGATGATCGCGCCAACCTTGCAGGAGTGCTATCAGCGCGGCGTCCGTCCGGAAGCGACCGCCATGCTGCCGGCGCTGTTCTTCGTCTTTATGGAGCAGTGGCACAAGGGAACTCTGCCGTATCAGTACCAGGACGGCATCCTGGATGCGCAGGCGGTGCATGAGATGTTCGAGGCTCAGGATCCGGTGGCTGTCTTCGCCCGTGATAAAGCCCTGTTTGGTGATCTCGCCAACAACGCGGATTTCCTGGCGCTGATGCGCGAGAAAGTCGCCGCCGTTTACACGCTGATTAAATAAGAGGTGGCTATGTATCTGGGTATCGATCTTGGCACATCGGAAGTCAAAGCGCTGATCATTGATGAGAACAATCAGGTTATCGCCAGCCATAGCGCGCCGCTGAGCATTCAGCGGCCTCATCCGCACTGGTCAGAACAATCGCCGGAGTTATGGTGGGAGGCGACGGAGTACCTGATGGCCACCCTACGGGAAAAATGCGCTCAGCACTGGTCGGCCGTCAAGGCGATTGGCCTCTCCGGACAGATGCACGGCGCGGTGCTGCTGGATGAAAAGGGGGAGACGATCCGTCCGGCCATTCTGTGGAACGACACCCGCTGCGCCGCAGAGTGCGCAGAGCTGGAGGAGATGGCGCCGGAGCTGCATCAGGTGGCGGGCAACCTGGCGATGCCGGGCTTTACCGCGCCGAAGCTGCTGTGGGTGCGTCGTCACGAGCCGCAAAACTTTCAGCGCACCGCCACGGTGCTGCTGCCGAAAGATTATCTGCGCTACCGGATGACCGGGAAGAAAGTCTCCGATATGTCGGACGCCGCCGGAACGCTGTGGCTGGACGTGGCGAAGCGCGACTGGTCCGACTCGCTGCTGGATAAATGCGGCCTGTCGCGCAGCCAGATGCCGACGCTGGTGGAAGGCTGTGAGGTTTCCGCCACCCTTGACCCGCAGGTGGCTGCGCGCTGGGGGCTGAACGCCTCGGTGGTGGTGGCCGGGGGCGGCGGCGATAACGCAGTCAGCGCCATTGGCGTCGGCGCGGTCTCGCCGGGGGACGCGTTTATTTCGCTCGGTACCTCCGGGGTGCTGTTTGTGGTGACCGACGCCTATCGTCCGGCGCCGCAGTCGGCGGTCCATGCGTTTTGTCACGTTCTGCCGAACCTGTGGCATCAGATGAGCGTGATGCTTAGCGCCGCCAGCTGTTTGCAGTGGTTCTGCCGCCTCACCGGCACCACGGAGGTGGCGCTGCTGGCGGAGATTGCCGAGCTAAGCGAGGAGGAGAAAGCCAACGCGCCGTTCTTCCTGCCTTATCTCTCCGGGGAACGAACCCCGCATAACGATCCTGACGCCCGCGGCATCTTCTGGGGCATGACCCACTCCAGCCTGCGTGCCCAGCTCGGCTACGCGGTGCTGGAAGGGGTGAGCTTTGGCATCAATGACGGTCTGCAGGCATTGAAAGAGAGCGGGACACCGATCGCGCAGTGCTCGCTGGTGGGCGGGGGCGCCCGCAGTCCGTTCTGGGCCCAGCTGCTGGCCGATATTCTCGCTATGCCGGTGGTGACCCACAAAGGCGGAGAGACCGGCGGCGCACTGGGCGCGGCGCGGCTGGCCTGCCTGGCGACGGGCAAACCCATTGACGCGGTGTGTGAAAAACCGGAAGTCTGGCAGACCTGGCGTGCGGATCCTGTTCGCCACCACACCCTGATGCAACGCTACGCGCAGTTTAAGGCCCTGTATTTAAACGATCTGCACTATCGGCAGCACTGATTTTACCACCACAGCCGCTTCGTTGAACGTCGCGGAGCGGCCACCCTGTACCCTGAAAACGAGGTCATTATGTCTATCAATAATAAACAGTGGCTCGGTTTACCCCTGAACCTGCTCTGGGGATACATCGCCATTGCCGTATTTATGACCGGCGACGGTTTTGAATTAGCGTTTCTCTCACACTATATCAAAGCGCTCGGCTTCTCTCCGGCGGAGGCCTCCTTTGCCTTTACCCTCTACGGCCTGGCCGCCGCGCTGTCGGCGTGGATTTCCGGCGTGGTGGCGGAAATTATCACCCCGCTGAAAACGATGATGATTGGCTTCGTACTGTGGTGCGTGTTCCACGTGCTGTTCCTCGTTTTCGGCCTCGGTCACGCCAACTATGCGCTGATCCTGCTTTTCTACGGCATCCGCGGCTTCGCCTATCCGCTGTTCCTCTACTCGTTTATCGTGGCGATTGTCCATAACGTCAAAAGCGACAACGCCAGCTCGGCCATCGGTTGGTTCTGGGCGGTCTATTCCATCGGCATCGGGGTCTTCGGCAGCTATATTCCGAGTTTCACCATTCCGCATATTGGCGAAATGGGCACCCTGTGGCTGGCGCTGGCCTTCTGCCTTACCGGGGGGGGGATTGCTCTGGCTTCCCTGCGCCATATTCAAACGCCGCAGCATATGCAGAATCTCACCACCCGTGAGAAGTTTGCCGAGCTGGGACGCGCCGCGACGCTGCTCTATACCAACCGCAATATTCTGCTGTCGAGCATGGTCAGGATCATCAATACCCTCTCGCTGTTCGGGTTTGCGGTGATTATGCCGATGATGTTCGTTGATGAGCTGGGCTTCAGCACTTCAGAATGGCTTCAGGTGTGGGCGGTCTTCTTCTTCACCACCATTTTCTCTAACGTGCTGTGGGGCATTTTGGGTGAAAAACTGGGCTGGATGAAGGTGGTGCGCTGGTTCGGCTGCATCGGGATGGCGCTCTCCAGCCTGGCGTTTTACTACATTCCTCAGCACTTTGGCCATAGCTTTGCGATGGCGCTGATCCCCGCCATCGCCCTCGGGATCTTTGTCGCCGCCTTCGTGCCGCTGGCGGCCGTGTTCCCGGCGCTGGAGCCGAAGCATAAAGGCGCGGCCATTTCGGTCTATAACCTGTCGGCGGGGATGTCGAACTTTCTCGCGCCGGCGATTGCCGTGGTGCTGTTGCCGTTCTTCAGCACCATTGGGGTAGTCATCGCCTATACCGCATTGTACGTGGTGGCCTTTTTCCTCTGCGCCTTTATTCGCGTGGAGCAGCCGGGGTTCTCCCACAAGGAAGCGACTGCCCGCGAGCAGGTTGAATTCTCATAGGTACTGCGGCTGGCATGCGCTTCATGCCAGCCTTAATGAGGTGAACGAATGGGTATGCAGGCGGTTATTTTTGACATGGATGGCGTGATTATTGATTCCGAGGCGCTCTGGCGTCAGGCGCAGATTGACGCCCTTGCGCAGTGGGGAGCAACGGCGAGCGTGGCTGAGTGTGAAACCCTGACCAAGGGCAAGCGTCTCGACGAAATCGCCGACACCTGGTGCCGCTATTTTCAGCTTAACCTTGCCCCATCGCTGCTGGAAGAGGCCATATTGCAGCGCATCACCGGCCTGATTGCCGCCGATGGCGAGCCGATGCGTGGGGTGCAGGAGGCGTTACGCTATTTTCGCGAAGCGGGTTATAAGATTGCGCTCGCCACGTCATCATCTCGTCAGGTTATTGCCGCTGTGCTGAACAAGCTTTCGCTCTGGCACTTTTTTGACGCGATCTCCAGCGCGGATGATGAACCACACGGCAAACCGCACCCGGCGGTGTACCTCACGACGCTGCGGAAGCTCAATCTCAACGCCAGCCAGTGTCTGGTGATTGAGGATAGCTTTACCGGCTTTTGCGCGGCCCAGTCGGCGGGGATTGCCACGATAGTGATTGCAGAAGATAGCCAGCACGCGCGTTTTAAGGCCGCCGCTGGCCGCTATCAAACCTTACCTGAACTGCTGGAAGCGCTTAGCGCGGAGCCAGCGGCGGCGGTTTAAGTCAGCCATTTGTGGGCGCAGACATTCCCGGGATGTAGCTGGTCGGTTAATCTCTTCTCTGCGCTCACGCCCTTTTTTCTCCTGGTCGATCTGCCTCACATTTCGCTCATCTTTTGTGAAAACAGTCACGTCTTGTTGTGCCAATGCCCAAATTTATGGCCTTGCTTAGCGGTGTTTGTCCGAGGCACTACTACGAAGTTGTGCTTAGATTATATATTGAAACGTATTTTCAATAATGTGAAACCGCTTTGCCGATTTGATTATGTCGATCGGATTTGGCCGTGATAAGGACCGAGCATGAAAATTGAATCTGTGAATGTCACCGTTTTCCAATATCCCACTCGTCGGGTTTCCGACAGCGCCGGGCACTCCCATCCGGGGGGTGAAAGCATGGCCAAAATGGCGATGCTGACCATCACCGCTGATGATGGGGCGCAGGGCTTTTCGTTTGCGCCTCCGGAAGTCGTGCGCCCGTTCGTGGTGAATACTTTTTTTCGCAAAGTGCTGGTGGGACAGGACCCGTTTAACCGTGAGCGTATCTGGCAGGATCTTAACCACTGGCAGCGCGGCAGCGCACATCAGCTAACGGAGCGCGCGCTGTCGTTTGTTGAACAGGCGCTGTGGGACCTGATCGGCCGCAGCCTTAAGATGCCGGTTTATAAGCTGCTCGGCGGCTATCGCGACACTGTCCCGGCTTACGGTAGCACCATGTGCGGCGACGATCTGCCGGGCGGCCTGTCGACCCCGGAAGAGTATGCGGCTTTTGCTGAGAAGCTGGTCGCCCGCGGCTACAAGGCCATCAAGCTGCACACCTGGATGCCGCCAATCTCTTTTGCGCCCAATCCCAAAATGGACATTAAAGCCTGCGCGGCGGTGCGCGAAGCCGTAGGGCCGGATATTGACCTGATGATTGATGGCTATCACTGGTACAGCCGCGCCGAGGCGCTGTGGATCGGCAAAGAGCTGGAAAAACTCAATTTCGCCTGGTTTGAAGAGCCGATGGAGGAGGATTCGATGTCCTCCTATGCGTGGCTGGCGGAAAACCTGTCGATTCCCATCGTCGGGCCGGAGAGCTTCGGCGGCAAGCACCACATGCGCGCCGAATGGGTGAAAGCCGGGGCCTGCGACATTCTGCGCGCCGGCGCTAACGGCGTGGGGGGGATTACACCGACCATGAAGGTGGCGGCGCTGGCGGAATCTTTCGGCATGGATTGCGAAGTCCACGGCAACGGAGCGGCAAGCCTGGCGGTGGTGGGCGCGATCCGCAACTGCCGCTGGTACGAGCGCGGCCTGCTGCATCCGTTCCTCGACTACGATGAACCGGCGGCCTATCTCAACAGCATTGTCGACCCGATGGATGACCAGGGATTTGTGCATTTGTCACAACGTCCGGGTCTCGGTGAAGACATTAATTTTGCGTATATCGAAGCCAATACCGTTAGCCACGACTGATTTAAAAAAATAAATACCCGATGGCGCTGCGCTTATCGAGCCTGCGGCCCGGTAGACCGGATAAGCCGAAAATGCCGCCATCCGGCAACATGTACCCTACAGTACAGGCAAACAGAGATATGAAAAAAACCTCCTTACTGGGAGCGTGTATTCTCGCGCTCGCCATGTCGATGGGGAGCGGGGAGGCGGTGGCGAAAACGCCGCCCGACCAGCTGATCATCGGCATGAATATGAATAACCTGCTCACCCTTGACCCGGCGGCGATGACCGGTAACGAAGTGGTGGGGATCGTGGTCAACCTCTACGACTCGCTGGTGGAGCTTGACCCTGAGCAGCTCACCACCGTCAGGCCCGCGCTGGCGAAATCCTGGGATATCAGCCCCGACGGCAAAACCCTGACCTTTCATCTGCGCGATGACGTTAAGTTTCACTCCGGCAACCCGCTGACCGCCGCCGACGTCGTGTGGTCAATGCGGCGCATCCTGCACCTCAACCTGGCCCAGGCCTCAGTATGGAAATCCTATGGCTTCAGTAAGAAAAATATCGACAGCCAGGTCAGCGCGCCGGACCGCTTCACGGTGCAAATCGTATTACCCAAAGATAACGATCCGCAGCTGGTGATTTACTCGCTGGCGGCGCTGGGCAACCTCGGAGTGCTGGACAGTAAAACGGTGCAAAGCCACCAGCAGGATAACGACTGGGGTAACCGCTGGCTAACCACCCATGAAGCCGGTTCCGGGCCGTTTATCCTCGAAACCTGGCAGGCGAAAGATGTGCTGCGCATGAAGCGCAACCCTGACTACTGGCGCGGCGAGGCGAAAATGAGCCGCGTGGTACTGCGTCATTTCCAGGAGTCGCAAACTCTGCGCCTGATGATCGAAAAAGGCGACCTTGATATTGCCAACAATATGGCGGTTTCCGATATCAACGCCCTGCGCAGCGATCCGCAGCTGACCGTCGATGCGGTGCAGCGCGGCACCATGTACTACGTGGCGATGAGCATGAAAGAGGCGCACTTCGCCAATCCGAAAGTGCGCGAGGCGGTGCGCTATCTGATTGATTACCAGGGTATCAATAAAGCGCTGATGCCGGGCTACGGCGTGCTGCACCAGCGGCCTATCAAAGCGGGAATGCCGTCCACGCTACCCGATCCCGGCTACAGGCTGGATGTGGCGCGGGCGAAAAAGCTGCTGGCGGAAGCGGGATATCCCAACGGCTTTGATACCACGCTGCGGGTACTCTCCGATCAGCCATTTCTTAACATCGCTATCGCCGTGCAGTCGACGCTGATGCAGGCGGGGATTAACGCCAAAATCATCACCGGCACTGGTAACCAGATCTACGGCGCAATGCGCGAGCGTAAATTTGACCTGCTGGTAGGTCGCGGCGGCAGCGGGATGGAGCCGCATCCGCACTCCAGCCTGCGCGCGCTGGTCTATAACCCGGATAACAGCGATAAGGCGCGCCTGACCAACTTCCAGGGCTGGCGTACCGGTTTTTACGACCCGCAACTGAATACGATGATTGACCAGGCCCTGCTGGAACGCGATCCGCAAAAACAGGTGGCTGACTACCAGGCCATCCAGACACGCTACGACCAGCTGGTTCCGGCTTTAATTCCGCTTTCGCAGATGGTTGATTCGGTCGTCGTGCGCAACGAGGTACGGGAGTATCAGCCGCACCCCTCCGCCACCACTTTTCTGCGTGACGTCTATAAAGTCCGCGAAGGAGAGAAAGGATGAGTACCGCAATCCTTGCGCCCGGCTCACGCGGCCGGCGCTTATCAAAACGGCTACTGCAGGTGGTGATTACACTGTTCGGCCTGCTGCTGCTGACCTTTACCATTGGCCGCGTCATGCCCATCGACCCGGTGCTGGCGATTGTCGGCCCGGATGCTGACCAGAGTACCTATCAGCAGGTTTACCAGCAGCTGGGGTTTGATAAATCGCTGACCACCCAGTTTGGCATCTATTTCGTCAACCTGTTGCACGGCGATCTGGGCAACGCGCTGCTGACCGGGAAACCGGTGGTGGACGATATTATCCGCGTCTTCCCGGCCACCATGGAGCTGGCAACGATGGCGATTATTGTCGGCGCGGGTCTTGGTATTCCGCTGGGCGTGTTGGCGGCGGCGCGGCGCAATAGCGTCTCCGATTATGTGGTACGCATTATCAGCCTGGCGGGCTACTCGATGCCGATCTTTTGGGTCGGGATGATGGGGCTGCTGGTGTTCTATGCCTGGCTTGGCTGGGTAGGCGGCGCCGGGAGGGTAGAGCTCGGGCTGGATGGTGTGGTGCCGCGCTGCACCGGGCTGATGACCGTTGATGCGCTGCTGGCCGGCAACGGCCAGGTGTTCTGGAACGCCATTAATCATCTGATTCTTCCCGCCTCGCTGCTGGGTTTTCACTCGCTGGCTTATATCAGCCGTATGACCCGCAGCTTTATGCTGGCCCAGCTGTCGCAGGAGTTCATTATTACCGCCCGGGTGAAAGGGCTGACCGAGCGCCAGGTTATCTGGAACCATGCGTTTCGTAACATCCTCGTGCAACTGCTGACGGTGGTGGCGCTGGCCTACGGCGCGCTGCTGGAAGGCGCGGTGCTGATTGAAACCGTCTTCTCATGGCCGGGGTTTGGCTCCTACCTTACCGGAAGCTTGCTGCTGGGCGATATGAATGCGGTGATGGGCTGCGTGCTGCTGGTGGGGGTGATCTTCGTGATGCTCAACCTGCTCTCCGACATGCTGTATCAATTCTTTGACCCGAGGACAAAATCATGACCGTTTCTCTGGATTCGCCGCTTTCGGGTGGTGCGGGCGAAGGCCGTCAGCGGCTGCAACGCGCGGCGGCGCGGGCCGTCGGGTTTATCGGCAAAATGGCGCGCAATCCGCTCACGGCCATCGGCGGAGGAATTATCTTTATGCTGCTGGTGGTGGCGATTTTCGCGCCGCTGATTGCGCCTTATAACCCGCTGGTACAGGACCTGAATAGTGCGCTGGTCGCGCCGAATGCGCAGCACTGGTTCGGCACCGATGAGTTTGGCCGAGATATCTTTAGTCGCCTGGTGTACGGCTCCCGCATCACGCTCTATATCGTGCTGCTGGTCTCAGTGACCGTCGGTCCGCTCGGACTGCTGCTGGGCGTCAGTGCCGGCTATTTCGGCGGTAAAGTCGATATGGTGCTGATGCGCGTCACCGATATTTTCATCTCCTTCCCGAGTCTGGTCCTGGCGCTGGCGTTTGTCGCCGCTTTAGGACCGGGGCTGGAGCACGTGGTTATCGCCATCACGCTGACCGCCTGGCCGCCGATTGCCCGTCTGGCGCGCGCCGAAACGCTCTCTCTGCGCCAGGCTGATTTTATCTCCGCCGTGCGTCTGCAGGGCGCTTCATCGGCCCGCGTCCTCTGGCGCCATATCGTGCCGCTGTGTCTGCCCTCGGTCATTATCCGTATCACCATGAATATGGCCGGGATCATTCTGACCGCGGCCGGCCTAGGCTTTCTCGGCCTCGGCGCGCAGCCGCCAGAGCCGGAGTGGGGAGCGATGATCTCCAGCGGGCGCACTTATATGATGGAGTGCTGGTGGGTCGTAACCATTCCGGGGCTGGCGATTTTGATCAATAGCTTAGCGTTCAACTTCTTAGGAGATGGCCTACGTGACATCCTCGATCCCCGTAGTGAATAATGCACCGCTGCTCGACGTGCGCGATTTGTGCGTCGACTTTGTTAACGGTAGCGCGGTGACCCACGCCGTGCGCGGCGTCTCCTTCCAGCTGGGGCATGAGAAGCTGGCTATTGTCGGCGAGTCCGGTTCGGGTAAGTCCACCGTTGGGCGCGCGCTGCTGCAGCTGCATCCGAAAAAGGCCCGCGTCAGCGCCAGCCGGATGCAGTTTGCCGACCTCGATCTGCAGCATCTTAGCGAAGCGCAGATGCGCGGCGTACGCGGCAAACGTATCTCTATGATTATGCAGGACCCGAAATATTCGCTTAATCCGGTGGTCTGCGTGGGTAAGCAAATCGCCGAGGCCTGGCTTACTCATCATCCCGGGCGCAAAGATGAGGCGAAAGCCAGGGCGCTGGAGATGCTGGAGGTGGTGCGTATTCGCCAGCCGGAGCGCGTTTATCAGCTTTATCCGCATGAAATATCCGGCGGACAGGGGCAGCGCATCATGATCGCCATGATGCTGATTACCGACCCGGAGCTGATCATTGCCGATGAGCCCACCTCCGCGCTGGACGTGTCGGTGCGCCTGCAGGTGCTGGGCCTGCTGGATGACCTGGTCCAGTCGCGCGGGCTGGGGCTGATTTTTATCAGCCACGATATCAACCTGGTGCGCAGCTTCTGCGACCGGGTGCTGGTGATGTACGCCGGACGGGTAGTGGAGTCCATCGCCGCTAAAGATCTCGATCACGCCCGTCACCCCTACACTCAGGGATTGATTAACTCGCTGCCGGATATGCAGCATCGTCGCCCGATACTGCCGGTGCTGCAGCGTCAGGCCAGCTGGTTAACGGATTAAGGAGCGGATAATGATTGAAGTTCAACATCTCAACCTCGCGTTTGGCGAGGGGGAGAAGCGTAACCAGGTGCTGTATGACGTCAGTTTCCACGTTAAGCCCGGCGAGATCTACGGTCTGGTAGGAGAGTCCGGTTCCGGTAAAACGACGGTGCTCAAGTGCCTGGCGGGGCTGTTTACCCACTGGCAGGGGAAACTGACCATCGATGCTCAGCCCTTAGGGCATGAAATTAGCCGCGAGCGCTGCCGTCAGGTGCAGATGGTATTTCAGGACCCCTACGGATCGCTGCATCCCCGTCACACCATTGGCGATATCCTCGAAGAGCCGCTGCAGATCCATCGTATCAACGACCGCGACCGGCGGATCAATGTGCTGCTGGATAAAGTTGGCCTCAACCGCGCCTTTCGCGAGCGCTATCCGCATCAGCTCTCCGGCGGGCAGCGGCAGCGCGTGGCGATAGCCAGAGCGCTGATTCTTGAGCCTCAGGTGCTGCTGCTGGATGAGCCGACGTCGGCGCTGGATGTGTCGGTGCAGGCTGAGATCCTTAACCTGCTGGCAGAATTGCAGCGGGAGGCTAAGCTCACTTACCTGATGGTCACCCACGATCTTGGGGTTATTGCCCACTTATGCCAGAAAGTGGCGGTGATGCAGTACGGGAAGATCCTCGAAACCCTGACGGTCGATGCGCTGGTCAGCGGCCAGGCGCAGACGGCCTATACGCAGATGCTGGTTAACGCCAGTCGGCAATATACGCGCGAAATGGCGCGTGAGGTGGCGGAATACTAAGCTTTATGGCGCATTGTCTCACGGCAGATGCGCCCATTTTAATAGGTAACTATTTGATGTTATAGGTTTTTTGTGGTTGTGGGTATCGTCTATTAATGTAAGCGCGTTGTTTGGATCGATATCCTGCCTAGGTTTTTCCTGCAGCCGCAGGTGCCGTTTTACCTTAACATTCAGAGGCTCAATCAACGAACCCGGCTGCTGTATACCAGCCGGGCACCGTCTTTGCTTTGCGAAGCCTGATCAGCGTAGCAGCGGGCAGTCGGGCGGCAGCCGGCAGCGCAGGGCCGCCGGTAACAGCTCCATACGGAAGGTTTTGCCGCTGAGCGGCTCGCCGTCGAGGTTAAACGTCATCTCATGGGGGGCGGTGATCTCAAACCAGGAGGAGACGCCGTCGACAATATTCGGCGAGTTTTCCGGATTCGCCAGGGTGCTGAAGAGGGCAGGGATCAGCTCTTCGCCGGTGAAAATGCGCAGATGCAGCAGACCATCGTTAATCAACGCCTCCGGACATAGCTGCTGGCCGCCGCCCGCCTGGCGGCCGTTGCCGATGCCGATGACCAGCGCATCGCCCTGCCAGTGAAAGTTCTCCCCGCGGATCTCGCAGCGGTCCGGCTTCAGGGTATCCATGCGCATCAGGCCGTGGATTAAATAAGAGACACCGCCGAGCGCGGCTTTGAGCTTTTCCGGCGTTTCGGTGGTGATCCGGGTGCCGAACCCGCCGGTCGCCATATTAATAAAGCCGGTCTTATCATTAACCCGGGCGATATCTATCGGCACATCGCGACCGACGATCGCCAGCTTGAGGGCGCTCGCCAGATCCTGTGGAATACCGACGCTGGTGGCGAAGTCGTTGGCCGTGCCCAGCGGTAAAATCCCCAGCGCCATGTTGCTGCCGCGCTCCACCAGCGCGGTCGCCACTTCATTAATCGTGCCGTCGCCGCCGCCGGCGATCACCGTTTCAACGTTCAGCTGCAGGGCTTCATCGATAAACCGCGCGGCATCGCCCTTTTCCCAGGTCACGCGGACGTGAATATCAATCCCTTCATCGCGTAACAGGTTAACCGCTTCGCGTAGCTGCGGTTCATTGGCACCTTTGCCGTTAAGGATCAGTAAGCTGGCAGGAAACGTAGACATCATCAAGGGAACCTTTATTGCTCAATGTTGCATAAAGTGTACCGCATGACGCAAGTGAAGGCCGGAAGAGAGGCAAAAAAATAAGCCCGCGTAAGGGAGATTACGCAGGCTAAGGAGGTGGTTCCTGGTACAACTAGCATTTATGGGTTATGTTTTTCAGCGAAATGGATGATACCTGTTTCGATCGAAACGGTATGTGATCCGATTCTAATATCCTTACATCGTGAAAAAATAACGCAAATTAACTAGTTACCGTGCGGGTTTCTGGTTGTCTGACCAGTAAAGTTGCGCATCAGCAGCGCATACTGCAGGGGCAGGTCGTCCGGCACAGGCAACCATACGGTATAGCCGTCGCCCGGGGCCACCGGCATGGCTTCGCCTTTGCCATTTACCATATGCTCGAGGGTGAAGTTGACGTTACCCTGCGGAGTCATCAGTTCAAGGCTGTCGCCAACGCTGAATTTATTTTTGACCGCCACTGCCGCCAGCGGGCCGTTACGCTCCCCGGTGAATTCGCCGACAAACTGCTGGCGTTCGGAGAGGGAGTAGCCATATTCGTAGTTCTGGTAATCGTCATGGGTATGGCGGCGCAGGAAGCCTTCGGTGTACCCGCGATGGGCCAGCCCCTCAAGGGTTTCCAGCAGGCTGGTATCGAACGGTTTGCCGGCGGCGGCATCATCGATCGCCTTGCGGTAAACCTGGGCGGTGCGCGCGCAGTAGTAGAAGGATTTGGTGCGGCCTTCGATCTTCAGCGAGTGAATGCCCATCTGGGTCAGACGCTCAACGTGGGCGATAGCCCGCAGATCTTTCGAGTTCATGATGTAGGTGCCGTGCTCATCTTCGAAGGCGGTCATGTACTCGCCCGGACGTTTGGCTTCCTCGATCATAAAGACTTTATCGGTCGGCGCGCCAATGCCGAGGGTTGGCTCCACGGTCTGCACCGGAATCGGCTCATATTTGTGAACGATGTTGCCGACGTCGTCCTCTTTACCTTCCGCCACGTTGTATTCCCAGCGGCAGGCGTTGGTGCAGGTTCCCTGATTCGGGTCGCGCTTGTTGATATACCCGGAGAGCAGGCAGCGGCCGGAGTAGGCCATGCACAGCGCGCCGTGGACGAAAATCTCAATTTCCATCTCCGGCACCTGGCGGCGGATCTCTTCGATTTCATCCAGCGACAGTTCACGCGACAGGATCACGCGGGTGAGGCCCATCTGCTGCCAGAATTTGACCGTCGCCCAGTTGACGGCGTTGGCCTGCACTGAAAGATGGATCGGCATATCCGGAAAGTTTTCCCGCACCAGCATGATTAAACCCGGATCGGACATGATCAGCGCGTCCGGACCCATCTCCACCACCGGCTTCAGATCGCGAATAAACGTTTTCAGCTTGGCGTTATGCGGGGCGATGTTGACCACCACATAGAATTTTTTACCCAACGCGTGGGCTTCATTGATGCCGAGCTGCAGATTTTCGTGATTGAATTCGTTGTTACGCACGCGCAGCGAGTAGCGCGGCTGGCCGGCATAAACGGCATCGGCGCCATAGGCGAAAGCGTAACGCATATTCTTCAGCGTTCCCGCCGGGGAAAGGAGTTCTGGTTTAAACATGGTGTTCTCGTTCTGATGACAGGTCAGATTCGCCGCACCGGGTGCGGCGAGTTGGGGAGTGTCCCCACATTAAGGGCGGGCATTGTAGCGCCGCGGCGAAGGGGAGTAAATATCAGATGGGTATCTTTCAGTATGGCTAATTTGTTTGCCATTTTGAACCTGGGCAGTGCTCACACTGACAGCACTCATAACGCCTGGTGGGATAGACGCTACGGAGTTTCCCGGGTTGCGGGGTAAACGCCTTACCCGGGTTACGGATTGCAGACGGCGGTGGACTTGTAGCCCGGCTAAGCGCAGCGCGAGCCGGGAAAGGCTCACTACGCCAGCCGGCAGGCGTCGGCTTCCCAGCGGTAGCCAACCCCGTACACGGCGCGGATAAACGACTGTTCGGCGTCCAGCGCCTCCAGCTTGCGCCGCAGGTTCTTGATGTGGCTGTCGATGGTGCGGTCGGTGACTACCCGATAGTCGTCATACAGATGGTTGAGTAGCTGTTCGCGGGAGAACACTTTGCCCGGCTCCTGGGAGAGGGTTTTCAGCAGCCGAAACTCGGCGGGGGTGAGGTCCAGCAGCTTGTCGCGCCACGAGGCCTGAAAACGGCCCTCGTCGACAATCAGCGGACTCTGCGCGTCCAGCGCCTGCAGGTCGCGCTGCGGCTTGCAGCGGCGGAGAATGGTTTTCACCCGGGCGACCACTTCCCGCGGGCTGTAAGGCTTGCAGATATAGTCGTCGGCGCCAATCTCCAGCCCCAGCAGGCGGTCGATCTCTTCGATTTTCGCCGTCACCATCACCACCGGAACGTCGGAGAAGCGGCGAATTTCGCGGCACAGCGTCAGGCCGTCGGTACCGGGCAGCATCAGATCCAGCAGGATCAGGTGCGGCGGAGTCTGCCGAACGTAGGGCAGGACCCTGTCGCCATGGTTAATCAGCGTAGGCGCATAGCCGGCGGCCTGCAGATAATCAATCAGCAGCTGGCCGAGCTTGGGTTCATCTTCCACGATAAGAATGCGCGGGGTGTTTTCATCTACAGGCAATTCAGTCATACGTCTCTCGGTAAATCATGTTCCAGAGGTAACTCAACTTTAATGCTAACCCCGCCAAAAGGCGAATGGTCGGCACGCAGGGTGCCGCCGTGGGCCGCTACGATATTGAGGCAAATCGCCAGCCCAAGGCCGGAGCCACCGCTGGCGCGGTTGCGCGATCCTTCTGCCCGGTAAAAGCGCTCGCACAGGCGGGCCAGCTGCTCATCGCTGACCCCGGGGGCGCTGTCGGCGAAGTCGATCACCAGCATCCGTCCGCTGCGGCGGGCGGTGATGTGCAGGCTGCCGCCGCTGTCGGTATAGCGCAGGCTGTTTTCCAGCAGATTGTTAAAGAGCTGCATCAGGCGGTCGCGGTCGCCGAAGATCATCGCCTGCTCCGGGAGCGACACCTGGATGCTCAGCTGCCGGCCGGCGAAGCGCTCGCGAAAAGCGCCTGCAGCCACCTCCAGCAGGGTGATGATATCCAGCGAGGTTTTCTGGTAGGCCAGCGCTCCCTCATCGGACATCGACAGCTGATGGAGATCGTCTACCAGCTTGGTGAGGGTGGCCACTTCAGCCTGCAGAGAGGGAATGGATTCAGGGGTAAAACGCCGGACCCCGTCCTGAATCGCCTCCAGCTCGCCGCGCAGCACCGCCAGCGGGGTACGCAGTTCATGGGAGATATCGGCCATCAGATCGCGACGCATCTGCTGGTTGCGCTCCAGGGTGCTGGCGAGCTGGTTAAAATCCTGCGCCAGGCGGCCGAGCTCATCGCCGCCGGTCACCGTCACGCGGGTGGAAAAGTCGCCCGCCGCCAGCTTATGGGTGCCTTCCACCAGCCGTTTCACCGGCGCCAGCAGGCCGCGGGCCAGCGGGAAGGTGGCCAGCGCGGCAAGCAGGGTGGCGAGGGCGACAATCAGCCAGCTGGTGCGCTTCTGCTGCCGGTCGAAGTTAATGTCGGTATTGCGGGTTAGCCGCTCCACCGGCGAGGCGATCACTCTGCCTACCTCCACGCCGTTGACCATAATGCTGCGCTGGCTGCCGTCCTCCGGCACGCGCTCGCGGGGGCCCACCAGCACCCGGCCAGACTGATCGACCACCCAGAACATGGTGCGCCAGCCGTGGGGCGGCATTTCCGGCCTCGGGCGCGGGCCGTCAGGGGGACCATCCGGCGGCGGCCCATCGGGACCGGCGTCCGGCGCGTCCATCGCCCCCGGCTTCATGGCGTGCCCCGGCGGCGAGCGGTCGTCATTATCCCGTTCGAAGGTGCGCAGCAGCTGGAAGATAAAGCGGTCATTGTTGCGCAGAAATGCCCAGCTGCCGTGCTGGGCATACTGCTCGCTCAGCGCGTCGCTAAGCATGGTTAACCGCTGCTCATTGCCGCGCTTGATGTAATCGATAAACCCGCGTTCGAAACTGATGCGCACCGCCCAGTGCATGCTGATCAGCAGCACGATGCAGGTGGCGAAAATAGCGAGGAACAGCTTGCCGGTAATGCCCGGGCGCCAAAATTTCACGATCCACTCCTGTTGCGTCGACGGATGACGGTATTGCTGCCGACGTCATCCGGTACCCGGGAAAAGATGAGCGCCGGCAGGGCGATGATCGCCGCCATGCTCAGATAGGTATAGAGAAAGACCTGATGGGTGCCGGCGGCGTCGAGGCTCAGATGCTGCTGGCCGTACAGCCCCAGCAGCAGCCCGGCGATGGTCACGCCAATACTCATCGACAGCTGCATCACCATCGACAGCAGGCTGTTGCCGCTGCTGGCCAGATCGTCCGGGAGATCTTTCAGGGTCAGGGTATTCATCGACGAGAAGCGGCTGGCGTTGATCATCCCCTGCAGAAACAGGATCAGCGGCAGCGCGTAATACCAGCCCGCCAGGGCGCAAAACATAAACAGCAGGCTGACCGCCGCCAGCCCCAGAGTGCTGGCGACCAGCACCCGACGGTAGCCGAAGCGGTTGACCACCTGGACCACGATCCGCTTCATCCCCATGCTGCCGAGCACCATCGGGATCATCATCAGCCCGGCGTGGAAGGGGCTAAAACCGAGGCCGATCTGCAGAAACACCGGGGTCATAAACGGCAGCATGCCGCTGCCGATGCGCCCGGCGAAGCTGCCGCCGAGGCCAAGGGAAAAGGTGCGGTTGCGAAACAGGTTAAGGCTGAACAGCGCCCGGGCGTTACCGCGAGCGTGCCACAGGTAGAGCAGCAGGGCGGCGAGGCCGACGGCCACCAGTCCCGCCAGCCAGGCGGGGGAAATGCCGAGCCCTTTCTGGCCATCCAGCGCCAGGGTCAGGGTCGCCATCCCGGCCGCCAGCAGCACAAAGCCGGCGAGATCGAAGCGTCGGGTCTGCATGGTGTAGTTGGGCATCAGGCAGAGGGTGGCGATGGCGCCGACGATCCCCACCGGGATGTTAATGAGGAAGATCCAGTGCCAGGAGGCGTACTCCACCAGCACCCCGCCCAGCGCCGGGCCGAGCAGCGGGCCGATCTGGCCCGGCAGGGTAACGAAGGTCATCGCCGCCATGTACTGATCGCGCGGGACGATCTTCATCACCGTCAGGCGGCCGACCGGCACCATCATCGCGCCGCCGATACCCTGCAGCACCCGCGCCATCACCAGCTGGTCAAGGGTGCTGGCCTGGGCGCAAAACAGCGATCCAGCGGTAAACAGCACGATGGCGGTAAAGAAAATATTGCGCACCCCGACCCGGTCGGCCAGCCAGCCGCTGGCCGGCAGCATCACCGCCACCGTCAGGACATAGGAGACGATGATCATATGCATATGCAGCGGACTCTCCCCGAGGCTTTTGGCCATCGAGGGGAGGGCGGTGTTGACGATGGTGGTGTCCAGCGACTGCATAAAGAAGCCGAACGCCACTATCCATAGCTGCCAGCGCACGCTGGCCGGGAGGTCTGTCATCTTATTCGCTTACCGGTTGAGTGGAATGACGCGAAAAACGCAGCCGCAAACGGTCAAAGAAAAGATAGACCACCGGCGTGGTGTAGAGCGTTAACAGCTGGCTCATCACCAGACCGCCGACGATGGTGATCCCCAGCGGCTGGCGCAGCTCGGAGCCGTCGCCGCCGGAGAGCACCAGCGGCAGGGCGCCGAACAGCGCGGCGAGGGTGGTCATCATAATCGGCCGGAAACGCAGCAGGCAGGCCTGGAAAATCGCCTCTTCCGGCGTCAGGTTGCCGGTGCGCTGCGCCTCAAGGGCAAAATCAACCATCATGATGGCGTTTTTCTTCACGATGCCAATTAATAACATGATCCCGATAAGGGCGATGAGGCTGAACGGGGCATCGAATATCTCCAGCGCCAGCAGCGCGCCCACCCCGGCGGAGGGCAGCGTCGAAAGGATAGTCAGCGGATGCACATAGCTCTCGTAGAGCATCCCCAGCACGATATAGACCGTGGCGATGGCCGCGAGGATCAGGATCACCTGCGCGTTCATGGTCTGCTGGAACACCTGAGCGGTACCGGCAAAGGAGCCACGTACGGTGGACGGCACCCCGAGCTGGGTCATCGCGCGGTTAATCGCCTCGCTGGCTTCCGACAGCGAGCGGCCGGTGGGCAGGTTAAAGGAGATAGTGGACGCCGCCGACAGCCCCTGGTGGTTCACCGACAGCGGGGCGTTGGCCGGCTGCCATTTGGCGAAGTAGGCCAGCGGGATCGGCTTGCCCTCGCTGTTGATGACAAACATCTTATCCAGGGCGCTGACGTCCTGGGTATAGGCCGGGTCGACCTGCATCACCACTTTATACTGGTTCAGCGGCTGGTAGATGGTGGAGATTTGCCGCTGGCCGAAGGCGTTGTTCAGCAGGTTGTTGGCGTCCTGAACGCTGATGCCAAGGCGCGACATGGTATCCCGGTCATAGACCAGGTCCATTTCGGCGCCATTATCCTGCTGATCCGAGTTGACGTCCGCCAGCTCAGGCAGCGCCGCCAGCGCTTTGCGGATCTTCGGCTCCCACTCGCGCAGCGCCGACAGGTCATCGGACAGCAGGGTGTACTGATAGCTGGCGTTCGACTGCCGGCCGCCGACGCGGATATCCTGCACCGCCATCAGGAACAGGTTAGCCCCGGGCTCGTTGGCCAGCTTTTTGCGCAGCCGGTCGATCACCTGCTGCGCCGTCTCGTGGCGCTGGTCGCGCGGCTTGAGGGTGATAAACATCATCCCGCTGTTGACCCGCGAGCCGCCGGTAAATCCGGTGACGTTATCCACCGCCGGATCTTCGCGAATGATTTTCATAAAGTCCTGCAGCTTGCCGCGCATCGCCTGGAAGGAGATGCTCTGGTCGGCCTGAATGCCGCCCATCAGCACGCCGGTGTCCTGCTCCGGGAAGAAGGTTTTCGGGATCGAGATATAGAGCCAGACGCTGAGGGCGATGGTGCCCAGCACCACCAGGCCGGTCAGGCGGCTGTGCTTCAGCA
Source organism: Klebsiella sp. 2-CIP_Kleb. (assembly GCF_050378715.1). NCBI lineage: Bacteria > Pseudomonadati > Pseudomonadota > Gammaproteobacteria > Enterobacterales > Enterobacteriaceae > Klebsiella > Klebsiella sp. 2-CIP_Kleb. The sequence continues at coordinate 1,218,346 of NZ_JBNRLG010000001.1, read as the reverse complement.
CCCATTTTAACGATTTACCATAGCCGCCCTGTACGGCCACCAGCAGGCGGCCAAAGCCGCGGTTGCGCGTCGGCTGGTGGGGTTTGCCGCTTTTTAGCAGCCAGCCGCACATCATCGGCGTCAGGGTGAGGGAGACCGCCAGCGAGATGCCGATCGCCACCGACAGGGTGACGGCGAACTCGCGCAGCAGGCGGCCCGGCAGGCCGCCCATCAGCAGCAGCGGTAGAAACACCGCCACCAGCGACAGGCTCATCGACAGCACGGTAAAGCCGACCTCGCGGCTTCCCTGCAGCGCCGCCTGCAGCGGTTTCATCCCCGCCTCCAGATGGCGGGAGATATTCTCCAGCACCACGATGGCGTCATCCACCACGAAGCCGGTGGCGATAGTCAGGGCCATCAGCGACAGGTTATTGAGGCTGAAACCGCATAAGTACATCGCGGCGAAGGTGCCGATTAAGGAAACCGGAACGGCGACGGCGGGGATCAGCGTGGCGCGTCCGGAGCGCAGGAACAGGAACACCACCAGGATCACCAGCGCCACCGAAATCACCAGCGTCTGCTCCACCTCCTCCAGCGAGGCGCGGATGGTCGGCGAGCGATCCTGGGCGATCTGCAGGTCGATGGCCGCCGGGATGGTCTGCTGTAGCTCCGGCAGGCGGGCGCGGATGCTGTCCACCGTCTGAATGATATTGGCTTCCGGCAGCTTGCGGATCATCAGCAGGATCGCCGGCTTGGCGTTGGTCATCCCGGCGTTGCGCACGTCCTGCACCGAATCTGAGACGGTGGCAACATCCCCCAGCCGCACCGCAGCGCCGTTCTGGTAGTGGACGATCAGCGGCTGATAGTCGGCGGCGGTCTTCAGCTCATCGTTGGTATGCACCTGCCAGCGGTGGGCGCTGTCCTCCAGCGCCCCCTGCGGCTTGCGCACGTTGGCGTCGCTGATGGCGGTGCGCACCGCGTCCAGCGACACGCCCTGGTTGAACAGCGCCTGCGGGTTGAGGTCGACGCGCACCGCCGGCAGGGAGCTGCCGCCGACGTCGACATCGCCGACGCCGTCAATCTGCGCGATGGTCTGCGCCAGCTGGGTGGAGGCGAAATCATACAGCTCACCCTGGGAGTAGGTGTCGGAGGTCAGCGTCAGGATCATGATCGGCGCATCCGACGGGTTGGCTTTGCGGTAGGTCGGCCGGCTGGGCATCCCGCTCGGCAGCAGGCTTTGCGCGGCGTTGATCGCTGCCTGGACATCGCGCGCCGCGCCGTTGATATCGCGGTCGAAGTTAAACTCGAGAATGATGCGGGTGCTGCCGAGTGAACTGGAGGAGGTCATCTCATTGACCCCGGCAATCCGCCCCAGGGAGCGCTCCAGCGGGGTGGCCACCGACGAGGCCATGGTCTCCGGCGAGGCCCCCGGCAGCGAGGCGCTGACCATAATCACCGGGAAATCGACCTGCGGCAGCGGGGCCACCGGCAGCAGCCGGAAGCCGAGAATGCCGCACAGGGTGATGGCCAGCGAGATGAGGATCGTCGCCACCGGGCGGTAAATGAAGAGGGCGAAAAACTTCACTTACGCCTCCTCTTCCTGACGCGGGAAGCGGCGCTTCAGGTGCAGCGACAGGCGGTCGAACAGCAGATAGATCACCGGGGTGGTGAACAGGGTCAGCACCTGGCTGAGCATCAGGCCGCCAACCATGCCGATCCCCAACGGACGCCGCAGCTCCGCGCCGACGCCGGTGCTCAGCATCAGCGGCAGGGCGCCGAGCAGGGCGGCGAGGGTGGTCATCAGGATCGGTCGGAAGCGGAGCAGACAGGCCTGGTAGATCGCCTCCCGCGGCGGCATGCCCTGCTCGCGCTCGGCGGCCAGCGCGAAGTCGATCATCATGATGGCGTTCTTCTTCACGATGCCGATCAGCAGAATGATGCCGATGATGGCGATCACGTCCAGCTCGCTGCCCGCCAGCCACAGCGCCAGCAGCGCCCCGACCCCGGCCGTGGGCAGAGTGGAGAGAATGGTGATCGGATGGATAAAGCTCTCATACAGCACCCCCAGGACGATATACATCGCCACCACCGCGGCCACGACCAGCCAGACGGTGCTGCCCAGCGCCGACTGGAAGGCCAGCGAGCTGCCCTGGAACTGAGTGCGAATATCGCTCGGGAAATCCAGCGACTGTTCGGCGGTGAGGATTGCCTCTACCGCTTCGCCCAGCGAGTAGTTGTCCGGAACGTTAAACGAGATGGTGGTCACCGGGAACTGATCGAGGTGGTTCACCGACAGCGGGGTAAAGCGCTGCTCCACCGTGGCGATGGCGGTCAGCGGCACGATGCCGCCGTCGCTGCTGGTCAGGCGGATATTATCCAGCGCCGCCAGGCCCGGGGTCGCCTCGGTATCCTGCTCTAGCACCACGCGATACTGATTCGCCTGGGTGTAAATGGTGGAGATCAGCCGCTGGCCGAAGGCGTTGTACAGCGCGTTATCGACATCGGCCATCGAGATGCCGAGGCGGCTGGCGCTGTCCCTGTCCACCTTGATATAGGCGGCCAGGCCTTTGTCCTGCCAGTCGCTGCTGACGTCGGCCAGCTGCGGCTGGGCCTGCAGGCGACTGAGCAGCGGCGGCACCCAGGTGCTCAACGCCTCGAGGGAGTTCGCCTGCAGAGTGAACTGGTACTGGGTGCGGCTCACCGTGGTGTCGATGGTCAGATCCTGGGTCGGCTGCAGATAGAGCGCCACGCCCGGGACACCGGCCACCGCCTGCTGCAGACGGCTAATCACCGTCTGGACGCGGTCGTCGCGTTCATCCAGCGGCTTGAGGTTGATCTGCAGGCGGGCGCTGTTCAGCGCCGGGTTGGTGCCGTCGACGCCGACGAACGAGGTCAGGCTCTCCACCGCCGGATCCTTGAGAATAATGTCGGAAACCTGCTGCTGGCGCTGGGCCATACTGGCGAAGGAGACCGATTGCGGCGCCTGGAGGGTGCCCTGGATAATGCCGTTATCCTGGATCGGGAAAAAGCCTTTCGGGATAAAGACCCACAGCAGAATCGACAGCGCCAGGGTGCTCAGGGCGACGCCGAGTGTCAGCCAAGGATGGTTCAGCACCCGGCTCAGCCAGCGGCCATAGACGGCGATCACCCGGTCGAAGAAGCGCTCGCTGGCCCGCGAGAAGCGGTTCTGCTTACGCAGCGATTCGTGGCTTAACATGCGGGCGCACATCATCGGCGTCAGGGTCAGGGAGACCACCGCCGAGATCAGGATGGCGACGGCAAGGGTAACGGCGAATTCGCGGAACAGGCGGCCGACGATATCGCCCATAAACAGCAGCGGGATCAGCACCGCGATCAGCGAGAAGGTGAGGGAGATGATGGTGAAGCCGATTTCTCCCGCGCCTTTCAGCGCAGCGGCCAGCGGCTTCTCGCCTTTCTCGATATAGCGCGAGATGTTCTCGATCACCACGATGGCGTCATCCACCACAAAGCCGGTGGCGATGGTCAGGGCCATCAGCGTCAGGTTGTTGATCGAGAAGTCGAGGAATACCATCACCGCGAAGGTGCCCACCAGCGACAGCGGCACCGCGACGCCGGGAATAATGGTCGCCGGCACGTTGCGCAGGAACAGATAGATGATCATCACCACCAGGGCGATGGCCAGCATCAGCTCAAACTGGGTGTCGCGCACCGAGGCGCGAATGTTGGTGGTCCGGTCGGAAAGAACCTGCACCTTCACCGATTTCGGCAGGCTCTCGGTGAGCTGCGGCAGCATCTGGCGAATGCTGTCGGCGGTGTCGATGATGTTGGCCCCCGGCTGACGCTGGACGTTCATCACGATCGCCCGCTGCTGGTTGGCCCACGCCCCCAGCCAGCTGTTTTCGGCCCCTTGTTCGACGCTGGCGACATCGCCGAGCCGGATCGGCGCCCCGTTCTGATAAGCGATAATCAGGCGGCGGTAATCCTCAGCGGACTGCATCTGATCGTTAGCGGAAAGCGTTACCGCGCGGGCCGGGCCGTCGAGGCTGCCTTTCGCCGAGTTAACGTTGGCGCTGGTGATGGCGGTGCGCACGGTTTCGCTGGTCAGGCCGAGGGCGGCGATGGCCTGGGCGTTAAGCTTCACCCGCACCGCCGGGCGCTGGCCGCCGGCGAGGGTCACCAGACCGACGCCGGAAACCTGAGAGATCTTCTGCGCCACCCGCGTCTCCACCATATCCTCTACCTGGGTCATCGGGATCGCGGAGGAGGTAACGGCGAGGGTCATGATCGGCGGATCCGCCGGGTTCACCTTGCTGTAGACCGGCGGGTTGGGCAGATCGTTCGGCAGCAGGTTGGTGGCGGCGTTGATGGCCGCCTGCACTTCCTGCTCGGCAACGTCCAGCGGCAGGGTCAGCTGGAACTGGAGCGTGACGACCGAGGCGCCGCCGGAACTTTGCGACGACATCTGCTTGAGGCCGGACATCTGGCCGAACTGGCGCTCCAGCGGGGCGGTGATGGCGGAGGTCACCACGTCCGGGCTGGCGCCCGGATAGAGGGTGACCACCTGGATGGTCGGGTAATCGACCTCTGGCAGGGCGGAGACCGGCAGAAAACGGTAGCCGATGATCCCGGCCAGCAGGATCGCCACCATCAGCAGCGTGGTGGCCACCGGACGCATAATAAAAAGCCGGGACGGGCCGCCGGTGCGGCCTGGGGGTAACACCTGCATCAGGAACGCGCTCCGTGTTTACCGCTCTGGCGCGGGGCGGGCTGCGCCTGCTCGCTGCCGCTGGCGGTGACAACTTCCACTTTCGCCCCTTCGGTCAGGCGGTCAATCCCGTCGGTGACCACGCGATCCCCGGCAGAAAGCCCGGCGCTGATGACCACTTTCTGGCTGTCCTGGATCCCCGGGGTGACGCTGTGTTTGCTGACCTTATTCTCATCGTTCAGCACCCATACAAAATGCCCTTCGTTGCCCATCTGCAGGGCGGCGGCAGGGATGACCACCGCGTTCTGCTGGGTGTCCACCAGCAGGCGGGCGTTAACGAACTGGTTGGGGAACAGGGCGTCGTCCAGATTGCTGAAGCGCGCCTTCAGCTTGATGGTCCCGGTGGTCGCATCGATCTGGTTGTCGAGGCTCAGCAGCTCCCCGACGCTGATTTTCTGCTTATTGGTGCGGTCCCAGGCTTCGACGCTGAGCGCTTTACCCGCTTTCTGCGCCTGCACCACCGTGGCGATGCTGTTTTCCGGCAGGGTAAAGACCACGTCGATCGGATGCGTCTGGGTGAGAACCACAATCCCGGTGGTATCCCCGCTGGAAATTTGGTTGCCGATATCCACCTGCTTTAACCCAACGCGGCCGTCGATCGGCGCGGTGATGCGCGTCCAGTCCAGCTGCAGCTGGGCGCTGGCGACGGCTGCTTCATCGGCTTTTACGGTGCCAGCGGATTCCACCACCAGCGACTGCTGGGTGTCGAGCTCCTGGCGGGAGACGAGATTGGTTTTCACCAGCTGCTGGTAACGGGCGAGATCGCGGCGGGCATTCGCCAGAGTGGCGTTATCTTTCGCCAGCTGACCCTGCGCCTGGGCGAGGGCGACTTTAAACTGGCTGGGATCGATCTGCGCCAGCAGATCGCCGGCTTTGACCTGCTGACCCTCCTGGAAGTGAAGGCTAAGCAGCTGGCCGTCGACCCGGCTGCGCACGGTGACGGTATTGGCTGCCGTCACGGTACCCAGCCCGGTGAGATAGCGCGGGACCGCTTGTTCGGTCGCGGTGGCGGCCTGCACCGGCGCCAGCGCGCCGCCAAAGCGGCCATGGCGCGCGCCGCCCGGCCCCTGCGGACCCTGCCCGGCGGCGGGCGTCCCGCTGCCGCTCGTTCCACGATCGTGCCAGAACCAGTAGGCGGCCCCGGCGATAATCACTACCGCCAGCGCGGCGCCCCAACGACGTATGTTACTGCCTTTCATTAGTTTACGGTCTCATCCTGAAGCGTTTCGCTGAATGATACTAGTTTAGTGAGGGAAGGGGCCGTAAAAATGGAGGAATTATGAAAAGAAGGTTGAGAAATGTCTGGATAACGGCCGCGACGCCGGGCGTTCTCGCCGCTGATTTCCGGGGTGATATCAACTTTTAGTTTAAAAAAGCAAAAAATAGTTGTATCCGCGGGGGCTTTAATTAGATTTATGCGGTGAATAAATCAGTGCATTCTCATAATAATAAAATATGCACTTAAAAATCAACGTGTTAAATAATCAGGGGTCATTGCTGTGGCAAACGCAAACAAACTCACGCTCTTCATCGTCGTTTTTATGCTGATGGGGATCCTCTCCGGCGCGGCTATCCATGCCTACGCGACGCCGACTACTATCTCCGCTTGGGCAGACAACATCACGCTGCTGACCGATCTGTTTCTGCGCTTAATCAAAATGGTTATCGCGCCCTTGGTGTTCAGCACCCTGACGGTCGGGATCATGCGCCTCGGCGAGACGGCGACCATCGGCCGGGTGGGCGGTAAGGCGATGGTGTGGTTTATCACTTCATCGGTATTATCCATTCTCGTCGGGCTGGTGATTGTCACCTTCCAGCACCCGGGCGCCGGGCTGAACCTGACGGTACCGAAAGAGGCGGTGGATACCGGCCTGGCGGTCAGCGGCATGACCCTGAAAGGGTTCCTGTCGCATACCATCCCTACCAGCATCACTGAGGCGATGGCCAACAACGAGATCCTGCAGATCGTGGTGTTCTCGATGTTCTTTGGCATCGCTGGCGCGTCGCTGGGCGAGAAGTTTAATGCTCCGCTGGTGGCGGCCCTAAACGTGGTGTCGCACATTATGCTGAAGGTGACCGGCTATGTGATGTACGTTGCGCCGCTGGCCATCTTCGCCGCCATCTCGTCGGTGATTGCCTCGCAGGGGTTGGGGATTTTGCTCAACTACGCTTCGTTCATCGGCGGTTATTACCTGGCGGTGCTGTTGACCAGCGCGGTGCTGATTGCCGTCGGCTATATGGTGCTGAAGAAAGAGGTCTTCCGTCTGCTGAACATGCTGAAAGATCCGGTGCTGGTAGCCTTTACCACCAGCAGCTCGGAAGCGGCCTATCCGAAGACCCTCGAACGGCTGGTGAAGTTTGGCTGTTCGCGCAATATCGTCTCGTTCGTTCTGCCGATTGGCTACTCGTTTAACCTCGTCGGCTCGATGGTCTACTGCTCCTTCGCTGCGATGTTTATCGCCCAGGCCTACAACGTCCCGCTGAGCTTTAGCGAGATTACGGTCATGATGTTGACCCTGATGCTGGCCTCGAAAGGCATCGCCGGGGTACCGCGCTCGGCGCTGGTGGTGCTGGCGGCCACTATCCCCAGCTTCCATATCCCGGTTGCCGGGATCCTGCTGCTGATGGGCATCGATCATTTCCTCGATATGGGGCGCTCCGCCATCAACGTACTGGGTAACGGCATCGCCACCGCTATGCTGTCGAAAAACGAAGGTCTGCTGACCGACGAGGAAGCGCAGCCGGACTGGCAAGTGGAGAAAGTGGAAGCCTGATCCTGCCGCGCCCTCGCGCAGAGGGCGCCATTCCACACCGAAAAAAAGACCCCTGACAGGCACGTCAGGGGCAATGTGACGAAGTATCAGTTTTCCTCGTAAATAGTCTTTTTTCTTATATAAAGGCGCGCGGTAACGTCTTTATACCGAGGAAGCGTCAGAGTTTAACGTTATGTCTGGCAGCGCTGGCGCTTTTTTAGCATCCTGTGGCTATTTTCGGATTTACGACAATATCGCCAGGCGAATATCTTATTCTCTTCTGCTCGCTATTTACCTACCAGCGCTCTCGTAACAGATTCATAAACTGGAAAAAGTCATGGTTATTATTCAGACTGTATTTTTCCATAATCTTATTTTTATGATAGGCGGCGGTACGGGGACTGACGCGCTGCAGGGCGGCGATTTTACTCATATCCATCCCTTCGAGAATACCGTGCACCACGGCGGTCTGCGAGCGCGACAGCACGCGGTGCGGGCAGCTGGCGCAGCTGAGTTCCCGACCCGCGGCGTCGGTGGCTGACGGGCTCATACAATGCTGGAGCTCGCTTTTAATGATCGTCAGCAGTTGCGGAATACTGGCGGTTTTTAGCGAAACAAAAATAACCCCTTTCAGGCAGTTAATCATGAAATCATCTTCCGGCAACTGGTCGTAGCTGTGGAGGATAATCAGCGAACTGCCTTTTTTCCTGTTTTTAATCAGCGTATTGCACAGGTAGATTTCGCCGGGGATCACTTCGCAAATGATGATGTCTTCCCCTGACAGGTCATTATTACGCCAGGAAAAACGCGCCCGTATTTCGCCCTGCGTGAGGTCATTGACCATAGCCATCAGCGATTCACGGACAAAGGTATTGCGGGTGTTGATGGTGACATTAATGTTTCTCATGGCGTTATTTCCTTACGCAAAAACATAACGCCATGCTGTGACACATCCTCCGGGCGTATGCGGTGTGTTGACTGTATTAAAGTACCTACAATATGTTTTTATTATTCTACAGTGAATTATTTACGACGCATTGAACGCTTATCGTTAAAGGTAAATTTCTGCCGTCTCCTGTCTTTCAGATAGGAAATAAAACTGTATACAGAGATGCTGAAGAAAAAAATGCATAGCAATAAAACTAACCACGTTTGCATGGCCATTGTTTATACCTTGTTTGTGTTGCATGGTGTCAGAATTTGCCGCGAACGGCTAATACGTTTTGTTATATGCTTTTCTGTCCGATGAAAATCATACGACATCATCCTGATGTAGTAGCACTATAAGAAAGTTCTTAAGGTCATCGTCAGTCTCATTCCTCTCATTTCTCTCAGAAAATGAGAAAAATTAACACTTGCGAGTCATTCATATCCCGCGCGGCCGCCGACATGCCCCGTCGTTCAGGAGATAAAGGCCAGCCCCTTACCAAAGATTGCGCGTACGGGCAGGTGGATCCCCTGCTGGCGAGCCTTGTGGCGCAGGCGGCTAACCACCACGTCGATACGGTGCAGGTCAGGCTCGCTTTCATGGGCAAACAGGCAAGCATGAAGCTCCAGTTTGCTACACACTTCGTTGCGATTGCGCATTAAGAGTTCCACCAGGCGATATTCCTGCTGGGTTAATTCCAGCGTCCGGGCGTCTGGGGAGATCAGTTTATCCTCATGCAGACGCCAAAGTCCGGTAGCGGGAGCGGGGGCGGCGCTGGCCATCTCTGGCTGCTGAGGGGCCGGCCGATCCTGCTGCAGGCGGGCGCCGAGGGCGGTCAGGGTCTCCGCGAGATGGGCGAAGTTAACCGGCTTGATCAGATAGGCATCGGCCCCGAGGCTCAGCGCCTGCAGTTTATCCTGCTGTTGGCCGCGGGTGCTGACCACCACCAGACCGTAGTGCCCCAGCTCGTGCAGGTAGCTCAGCACGCTGAAGCCATCCTCGCCGGGCAGACCGATATCAATCAGCACGATGTCCACCGGATGGCTGTGCAGTTGCCGCCAGAAGGCCTCAGCGCTCCGCGTCCCCCATACCTCGAAGCCGCGATAGCCCAACCAGGCCAGCAGTTCATCCAGCAGATCGGGGTTATCTTCAATTATCGCCAGCCGTAAAGCCATGCGTCGTTCTCCTCTTAAGCAACCGTGGGGAGGGTGAGAATAAAGGTGCAGCCGTCCGGGCCATGCTCGGCCAGCCACAGTTTGCCATCATGAGCCTGCACGATCTGACGCGCAACATACAGTCCGAGACCGGTGCCGCCCGGCACCGGCGACGTATGTTCCCCGCGGCGATAGCGCTCAAAGATCAGTTCCGCCTGTCCGGCGGGGAGCCCAGGACCGTAGTCGCGAATGCGCAGCTCTGTTTGCCCGGCATCAGCGTGAATATCGATGGTGATTTCGCCCGGCGGCGAATACTTGACCGCGTTATCCAGCAGGTTAGCGATGGCGATGCACAGCAGGCCGGCATCGGCCTGCAGCTGGGGGCTTTCCACCGCGCCGTGATGGCGGATGTTCAGGTAGTGATCATGGGAGATGGCCACCACCGAGGCGGCCATGTTGATCACCGCCAGCAGGGCGGTCTGCTGGCGGTCGACGTGCAGATCGTGGGAGGCGAGGCGCGCGTCGGCGAGGCAGTTATCGGTGAGCTGTACCAGACGGGTGGCGGCGCGGCCGATGCGATCGAAGCGCGCCTCCTGGCTGGCGGAAGCTGCCGAGAGGCGGAGATTCTCCAGCGCCGCCTGGATCACCGCCAGCGGGGTGCGGAATTCGTGCGCCACCATGCCCATAAACTGCCGCTGGTGGAAGCTGGCCTCGCGCTCAATCTGCAGCTCGCGCGCCAGGCGCTGCTTCTGCTCCAGCTGGCGGTTTTCAGCCCGCACCCGCAGGATGGCAATGATCAGCACCGTAATGATGTGGACGATCAGCGCATACTGCCAGAGGGAATAGATCGCCATATGAAACGGGATAATACCGTGGATCGACAGCTGCACCAGCACCGCGGCGGCGACATAGAACGGCGGCAGGAGCCCCAGCAGGAGGGTGTTGCGGTCGATAGCTTTTTTGCGCCACAGCCACCAGGAGGTGAACAGCAACACCGGAGTGATAATGATAAAGATCACTCCTTCAATCTGCATCGCGAGGCCGTAAAAACCCAGCGGAATACTGACCTGCAGCAGCAGGTTGAGCACCACGGCGGCGATCAGCAGCCGGTAAAGCCGCGGCATATTTTTCTTTAAATCGAATATCTCACTGTGCAGCCAGAGGGCGGTGGCATAGCTGAACAGGGAGAGGCTACTGATCATAAAATCCTGGAAGGGCAGCGCGGCGTGGCCGAAGAACCACTCCGGGAAGCCGTGCAGGGCAGCCACCAGCGGATAATTGAGCGAGAAGAAGCAGATGCCCCATAGCAGACGCCGGCGCAGGGCCAGGGCCAGCCACAGCGCCACGCCGCTGGCGACCGCCGCGAGACCAAAATAGAAGCTCCAGAAGGCGGTGTCGGCGGCGGCCCGTTGCACATAGGTCTGCGGCGAGGAGAGCGAGGCCAGCAGGATCAGAGTGCTGGTGCTCTGCAGACGAAAGACTATCTCATAGCCGGCGGCGGTCGGCGGCGGAGGGAGGATCAGCACGCTTTCCCGATAGTGAAGATCGCTCTCGCGGGCCGGGTCGCGGTCGCCAAAGGTACGCGCTGTCCACGGGGCATCGCTACCCAACGGCCGGTAATAGAGGGTCAGGTGATCGACAAAAGAGGGGCCAATCTGCAGCCAGCGCGACTCGTCGGCAAACCAGCTGCCAGGCAGTTCGCTGCGCAGCCACAGGGTTTTGCGCGAATAGCCAAAAGAGGGGATCTGCCGGGTGGTGGCGAGCCGGTCCACGGGCAGGTCGGCAAAGCGATCGATGGTCATCTGGCCGCTGTCGTCCGCGTACCATTCGACGGGGATATCCGTCCCCAGTTGTCGGGGCGCCGACTGCGCCTGCGGAGCGATCAGCAGCAAGAGCAATCCGCAGCTGACCAGCCAGCCTGCCAGGAACTGCGGCCGGCAACGCCGGACCGCCGCGAAAATCGCAGACACCCTTTTCAATCACGCCCCCTTGCGGCATGCAAAGATTACTGACCGCAGACGACTGGCTACGGTATGGATAATACGCCCCCGGAAGCGGAGGAAAGTGGACAGGCCTGTCCGGAAGAACAGGCCATTTTGCGTGGGAGACCAGGAATATTCCAGCGTAATCTGCAGCGCCACGATCAGGACAGACCTGCTGCGCGGCAGCGCCGGGGGGGACTAGCGGAAAACCACCTGCGCCCAGCGGGCCAGCCCGGCGGTTACCGAGCCAAAATCATCGCCACCGGCCAGCGGAATACCGGGCAGCCGGGCCGCCAGCGCCTTTTTGATCAGCGGCGAGCGGGCGCTACCGCCGGTAAGATAGATCACATCCGGGGTGGTCTGGCTGCTGTCGAGGGCGAGCTGCACCTGCTCCATAATGCGGGCCAGAGGCTGATCCAGCGCCGCTTCCAGACCCTGCTGAGCGATATCGGTAGCCAGCTCGTCCTGAATAAACGGCAGCGCGGTCTCAACGCGGGCGGCGCTGGAGAGGGCGATTTTGCTCTCTTCGGCGCTGCGCACCAGGCGATAGCTCAGACGCTGACGCCAGACCTTCAGCAGCAGGGCCACCTTATCGGCATCCCGGGCGCTACGCAGCAGATCGTTCAGCAGTCGGCCATTGGCGGTACTGTAGAAATCGCTCTGCGCCGGGACGTCGTTGATCGCCACCGCATTCCACCACGGGAGGATCGGCAGCGCGGTGCCTTTCTCCGTTTCGCCGCCCATGCCGAGGAGGGGCATCAGGCATTTAAAGGCCAGGGCAATGTCGAGGTCGTTACCGCCGATGCGGCAGCCGCTGTGGCCGAGCAGGCTCTGCTGGCGGTCGGCGCGCTCCCGCCACTGCGGGCCCATCAGCAGCAGGGAACAGTCGGTGGTGCCGCCGCCGATATCGACGACCAGCACCCGCTTCTCTTCATTGAGGGTAGCTTCGAAATCCAGGCCGGCGGCCACCGGTTCAAACTGGAAGACCACGTCGCGAAAACCGGCGCGGAGGGCGGCCCGCTCAAGGATCCCCTGCGCCTGGGCGTTGGCGTCGTCGCCGCCGAGGCCCTGGAAGTTAATCGGTCGGCCAATCACCGCCTGGTCAATCTGCTCGGGCAGCTGGCTTTCCGCCTGCAGTTTGATGTGCAGCATCATGGCGCAGACCAGGTCTTCAAACAGGGCCACCTGCTGCGGCTTGAGGCCGCTGGCGCCGAGGAAGGACTTTGGCGATTTAACGAAGTAGACCTCTTGCGGATCTTCAACATATTGATGCAGTGAGGCGAGGCCGAACTGCACGCTGTTGCGCAGCACCTCGATGTCTTCGTCGCGGTTGGCGGCAATCGCCCGGCGCAGCAGCGCCTGGTTTTCGTCGCTGTGGGTGGGCACATCGTGATGGCGATAGAGCCACTCGCTGACCGCTTCGCGCGTCGGCGCGCAGAGCATGGAGGGCAACAGGGCGCTGCCGTTTTCCAGCGTCAACAGCTGGGGCTTGTTTTCCCGCATCACGGCCACCGAACAGTTGGCGGTGCCGTAGTCAAAACCAATAAACATCGTCTGCAAAATCCCCATGCCGGTGAAGAAGGGGGGCGACTTTAGCGGATCGCCGTCATGCCGACAACCGGAATTTAAAAGCAAGGCGCTGACGGTGAAGGGCGACTATCATTGAAACGCTATATAAAGGAGAGCTTATGGTGCTGTTACCCTGGACCCCGCCTTACGACTGGGCGTGGATGGTTGGTTTTCTGCAGGCGCGTGCGGTCGCTGGCGTCGAGCGTTTTCATGACGGCGGCTACAGCCGCAGCTTTCGCGTAGCAGGCCACGGCGGGCTGATTCATCTGGCGCCGGACGAGGAGGCGCAAGGCCTGCGGGTGACGCTCTCCCCGGGGCTGCAGCCGGTGGCTGAGATCTGCTATGCGCGAATTGGCCAGCTGTTCGATCTGGCCTGCGACCCGCAGCAGGTCGCTCGCACGCTGGGCGACCTGGCACAGGCGCGACCGGGGCTGCGCCTGCCCGGGGCGCTGGACGCTTTCGAACAGGCGGTGCGCGCGGTGCTCGGCCAGCTGGTGAGCGTGGCGATGGCCGCCCGGCTCACCGGCAAAGTGGCGGCCGGCTGGGGCGAACCGCTGGCGGACGCCCCCGGCTATGTCTTATTTCCGACGCCGGAGGCGCTCTCCCGGGCCGATCCGCAGGGGCTGAAGGCGCTGGGGATGCCGCTTCGCCGCGCGGAGGCGCTGATCCACCTCGCCCGGGCGGCGCTCAGCGGCGAGCTGCCCCTGACGGCGCCAGCGGACATCGACGCCGGGCTGCGTCAGCTGCAGACTCTGCCCGGGATTGGCCGCTGGACGGCAAACTACTTTGCCCTGCGCGGCTGGCAGGCGAAGGATATCTTTTTGCCGGACGACTACCTGATTAAACAGCGCTTTCCGGGAATGACGCCAGCCGCCATCGCCCGCTATGCCCGCCGCTGGCAGCCGATGCGATCTTATGCGCTGTTGCATATCTGGTATACCGATGACTGGGCGCCGGCGGCGGAATAGCCGTCCGGGGCGCATACCACTGGTATCGGGACGCTGAAATCCCTATAATTGCCGCGTTTGGCGGTCCGCCGCCACCCTCCATCTCTATCCAGGTTAATCAGGTCGCAAAAATTTATGACTGATATGTCCCATCAGTGCGTCATTGTAGGTATCGCCGGCGCATCGGCTTCTGGCAAAAGTCTTATTGCCAGTACTCTCTATCGCGAATTGCGTGAACAAGTTGGCGACGAACATATTGGCGTCATTCCGGAAGACAGCTATTACAAAGATCAAAGTCATCTGTCGATGGAAGAGCGCGTCAAAACCAACTATGACCACCCGAGCTCAATGGACCACAGTCTGTTGTTCCAGCACCTGCAGATGCTGAAAAGCGGCCAGCCGATTGAACTGCCGGTCTACAGCTACGTCGAGCATACCCGCACGCCGAACACCATTCACGTCGAGCCGAAGAAGGTGATTATTCTTGAAGGGATCCTGCTGCTGACCGACGCGCGTCTGCGTAACGAGCTCAACTTCTCTATTTTCGTCGACACCCCGCTCGATATTTGCCTTATGCGCCGCATTAAGCGCGACGTAAACGAGCGCGGCCGCTCCATGGACTCGGTGATGGCCCAGTATCAGAAAACCGTGCGCCCGATGTTCCTGCAGTTTATTGAGCCGTCGAAGCAGTATGCCGACATCATCGTGCCGCGCGGCGGCAAAAACCGCATCGCGATTGATATTCTGAAGGCCAAAATCAGTCAGTTCTTTGAATAACCTGGCCGAATTGTGTAACGTGCAAAGAGTAGCCCTGTTGCCCTCTCCGCCGCGAAGCGTGCGGGAAGCAGCCTTATAAGGAGAAAGCCCATGCGTCTGTGTGACCGAGATATTGAAGCCTGGTTGGATGAAGGGCGACTGGCCATCAATCCGCGCCCGCCCGTTGAGCGTATTAATGGCGCGACGGTTGATGTACGGCTGGGTAATAAATTCCGCACCTTCCGCGGCCACACGGCGCCGTTTATCGATTTAAGCGGCCCGAAGGCCGAGGTCAGCGCCGCGCTGGACCGCGTGATGAGCGAAGAGATCGTTCTGCCGGAAGGGGAGGCCTTTTTCCTGCATCCGGGCGAACTGGCGCTGGCGGTGACCTACGAGTCGGTCACCCTGCCTGCCGACCTGGTGGGCTGGCTTGACGGACGCTCCTCGCTGGCGCGCCTGGGGCTGATGGTGCACGTGACTGCGCACCGCATCGACCCGGGCTGGTCCGGCTGCATCGTGCTTGAGTTCTACAACTCCGGCAAACTGCCGCTGGCGCTGCGCCCGGGGATGCCCATCGGCGCGCTGAGCTTTGAACCCTTATCGGGCCCGGCGGCGCGGCCATATAATCGCCGTGAAGACGCCAAATATCGCGACCAACAAGGCGCGGTGGCGAGCCGAATCGACAAGGATTGATAACGTCAATGGGGTGTTGCTGAGGGTGCCATGAGACGAATACTGACAACGCTGATGATCCTGCTGGCGGTCATTGTCGCCGGGCTTACCTCGTTGGTATTGCTGGTCAATCCCAACGATTTTCGCGCCTATATGGTGCATCAGGTGGCAGAGCGCAGCGGTTATCAGCTTGAACTCGATGGCCCGTTGCGCTGGCACGTCTGGCCGCAGCTCAGCATTCTCAGCGGACGCATGACGCTGACCGCCCGAGGCGCCGAGGAGCCGGTGATCCGCGCCGACAACATGCGCCTCGACGTGGCGCTGTTGCCGCTGCTTTCGCACCAGCTGCAGGTGAAGCAGGTGATGCTCAAGGGGGCGGTGATCCAGCTGACCCCGAAAACCGAGGCGGTTCGCGAAAGCGCGGCGCCGGTGGTGCCGCATGACAACACCCTGCCGCTGGCTCCGGAGGACCGCGGATGGTCCTACGACGTGCGCCAGCTGCAGGTGGCCGACAGCGTGCTCTTCTTCCAGCATGAGAACGGCGAGCAGGTGACCGTGCGCGACATCCGCCTGCAGATGGAGCAGGATGAGAACCACCGGGCCACCGTCGATTTCTCCGGCCGCGTCAACCGCGACCAGCGCGACCTGGCGCTGAGCTTCTCCGCCACCGTGCAGGGTGGCGACTATCCGCACTCGTTAAAAGCCGACTTTAGCCAGCTCAGCTGGCAGCTGCGCGGCGCCGAGCTGCCCCCCGACGGCATCAATGGTCAGGGGAACCTGCAGGCCAGCTGGCAGGAAGATAGCAAGACCCTGCGCTTTGATAATCTGAACCTGATGGCCAGCGGCAGCACCCTCACCGGCAACGGCAGCGTGGTGCTGGGAGACCGCCCGGACTGGTCATTGGATCTGCACGCCACCACCCTGAATCTTGACAGTCTGCTGGCATCCTCTTCGCCGGCGACCGACAGCAGCGCCAGCCCGCAGGGCCAGAGCCAGACGCGACCGCTGCGTCCGGTGATCGCCGACAGCGATGAGCGCGAAGATTACCAGAGCCTGCGCGGCTTTAACGGCCGGATGGCCCTGAGCGCCGACCAGCTGCAGTGGCGCGGCCTGAACTTCACCCAGGTGCAGAGCGAAATCAGCAATCAGCAGGGGCTGCTGACGGTCAGCAAAATGCAGGGCAACCTCGACGGCGGCCAGCTCTCCCTCCCCGGGACCCTTGATGCCCGCGGCGACACGCCGCAGGCGACGTTCCAGCCGGCGCTGCAGAACGTGGAGATTGGTTCGCTGATCAAAGCCTTCAACTATTCATTAAGCCTGACCGGCAAGCTGTCACTGACCGGCGAGTTTTCCGGAACGCGCATTGACGCGGATGATTTCCGCCGTCACTGGCAGGGCCAGGCGCAGCTCCAGATGACCGATACCCGAACCGAAGGACTTAACTTCCAGCAGCTGGTGCAACAGGCCGTTGAGCGCAGCACCAACGTGCGGGCGCAGGAAAACTATGACAATGCCACCCGCCTGGATGCCGTGAGCAGCCAGCTCACGCTGGATAACGGGCTGGTGACGCTGAACCGCCTGCAGGGGCAGTCCGATGTGATGGCGATGACCGGCGAAGGTCAGCTCGATCTGCAGAAAGAGAACTGCGATATGCGCTTTAACGTGCGCGTGCTCGGCGGCTGGAAAGGCGAGGGCAAACTTATCGACCGCCTGAAACAGACCGCTATCCCGCTGCGCATCTATGGCGACTGGCAGTCGCTGAGCTACAGCCTGCAGGTCGACCAGATCCTGCGCAAACAGCTGCAGGATGAAGCGAAGCAGCGCCTCAACGACTGGGTCGAACGTAATAAAGGCAGCAAAGAGAGCAAAGACGCCAAAAAGCTGCTCGATAAGCTGTAATCGTCCAGACCAGCAGCCCGGGAGTTCCGGGCTGTGTCATTGTCGTCAAAGTGTGTTGTCATATTGATGCCGGGCGGCGGATACGCCTGATCTGGCCAGGGCTGTGCGATAGGGGTAATCCCTCGGTCTGTGTCGCCCTCCCGTAGGCCTGATAAGCGAAGCGCCATCAGGCAATAAACAGGGTACCTGGCTATCAATTCTACGGCCCGGGATACCCCGGGCCGTTATTTATCCCTTAGGATTACACCTCATAATCCAGCTCATCCTGCTTTACCGGCGGGACGATCTGCACCTTTTGCACCCGATGGCTGTCGACCTGCAGCGTGCGCAGGGTATAACCGTCAATCTCAATGGTTTCTCCCACCTGCGGCACATGCTGCAGATACTCCATCAGCAGACCGGCAACGGTGTGGTACTCACGCTTATCATCCAGTGGCAGCGGAACGTACTGCACCAGATCCTCCAGCGGCATATGGCCGTTAACTGTCCACGAACCGTCCTGATGATGCTGAATATCATGTCGGGCGTCGATCTCCTCCACCTCGTTGGGCAGATTGCCGGCGATAGTCTCCATCACGTCGCTCAGGGTCACAATCCCCTCGACGGAGCCAAACTCATCCACCACAAAGGCAAAGTGGGTGCGGGCCTGACGGAACTGCTCGAGCGCGGAGAGGAGCGGCAGCCCCTCCGGAAAGACCAGCGGTTGGCGCACCAGCGCCTGCAGATCCAGCGGCTCCTGGCGCAGGGACTGCTGGAGCAGGTCGATAACATGCACCACTCCCAGCAGGTCTTCATTATCTTTCCCGCCGGTCACCACCAGGCGGGTATGCTGATTTTTTTCCACCAGGCTGCGGATCTCTTCCTCCGGCGCACTGAGGTTGATGCGCTCGATATCATGGCGCGACGTCATAATACTGCTGACGCTGCGCTGATTCAGGTTCAGCACCCGCTCAATCATCAAGCGTTCCTGCGGATTAAACAGTGGATGATGATCCTGATCGGCGACTAGTGACGCTGTGTCAGCATCCAGTTCAGCTTTTTCTTTCTGACCGCTCAGCAGGCTCATCACCGCCTCGGTGGTACGCTGACGCAGCGTCATATTGGCGGAAAGAAAGCGACGGCGGTTAAACAGCGCCAGCTGGTTAAGGGCTTCAATCATCACCGAGAAGCCAATTGCCGCATATAAATAGCCTTTCGGAATAATAAAGCTGAAGCCTTCAGCAATCAGGCTGAAGCCGATCATCAGCAGGAAGCTAAGACAGAGGATCACGATGGTCGGATGGCTGTTAACAAAGCGCGTCAGCGCCTTGCTGGCCATCAGCATCAGGCTGATAGCGATGATCACCGCGGCCATCATCACCGCCAGGTGGTCGACCATGCCGACGGCGGTGATCACCGAGTCGAGCGAAAAGATGGCGTCGAGCACCACGATCTGCGCCACCACGGCCCAGAATTTCGCCCCTTTGCGCTGGGTGGGGTTATCGCTGTCTTTCCCTTCCAGCCGCTCATTAAGCTCGACGGTCGCTTTGAACAGCAGGAATAAGCCGCCAAACAGCATGATTAAATCGCGGGCGCTGAAGCTGAAGTCGCGAAAAGCAATTAACGGTTTGGTCAGGGTGACCAGCCAGGAGATAGAGGCCAGCAGCAGGAGACGCATGACCATCGCAAGCATCAGACCAGTGATCCGCGCGCGGTCGCGCTGGGCGGGCGGGAGCTTTTCGGCGAGGATAGCGATAAAGACCAGGTTATCGATGCCCAACACCAGTTCGATAACCACCAGCGTGACGAGACCTGCCCAGATTGACGGATCGGCAATCCATTCCATATGTATTAAAACCTGTACGACTGCGGTATGTGTTACCACGATCATGGATAAGATGAGTCTAAAATGCAATAACGACGCGGATATCACCCTGCCATGGATGGATATATTTCCAGCACATAAAGCGAACCGATAAGAATTATGTTCCGGTAAAGAACAGTGAAAAAATAACACCATGGCGACTGCTCTGGAATAAGCGAGCCGGTATCAGAACTTTTTCGGCTGCGTATCAACG
This sequence comes from Klebsiella sp. 2-CIP_Kleb., assembly GCF_050378715.1. NCBI lineage: Bacteria > Pseudomonadati > Pseudomonadota > Gammaproteobacteria > Enterobacterales > Enterobacteriaceae > Klebsiella > Klebsiella sp. 2-CIP_Kleb. Next base: position 1,198,903 of record NZ_JBNRLG010000001.1, on the reverse strand, counting down.
AGGGCGGTAAAAGGGCTTCATCCCACGGTTCGTTACGGCGAGCATTGATGCGCACAGGAGAAACGAAGCGCGAAGCCCGCTCACAAAACCGTCAAAATTCATATTATGAAGTGAGCGCAGAATAGGGCAGCTCGCAGTTCATAGACGCCGAATTGCGGTAATATGTCACCATATCTGGCTGTTTATGCTGAAGTATATTGCCTGGCGAAATTTATTATCTATATCTATTCTTGGCGGGCACAGGCGCGGCGTGGCGGGCCCGGCGCCCCTGAAAGCGCGCCTGGCGCGCCTCTCCGCCACATGGCGCCGTGCATGAAACGAGCGGCTGAATAACCTGAACGAAAATAAGATTATTCTCAGCTCTAACTGTTGGTAAATGGAAGTTGTGTGTATTCTTTTACGTGACAGTGAATTTAAGAATTTGGCGGGCAGATGCCCGGGCAGTATCCGTGTATTATCAGTTTCAATGGATTTGTGACATGTACAATTTTGCATAACTGCGTGTTTTGCAACCAAACAGGTGAAGATGAATATGGCGAATTTGAAAGCGGTTATTCCGGTCGCAGGACTAGGCATGCATATGCTGCCGGCCACAAAGGCAATTCCAAAGGAGATGCTGCCGATCGTTGATAAGCCAATGATTCAGTACATCGTTGATGAAATCGTCGCCGCCGGGATCAAAGAGATTGTCCTGGTGACGCACTCCTCGAAGAACGCTGTGGAAAACCACTTCGACACCTCCTACGAGCTGGAAGCTCTGCTTGAGCAGCGCGTGAAGCGCCAGCTGCTGGCGGAAGTCCAGGCCATTTGCCCGCCGGGCGTGACCATCATGAACGTGCGCCAGGCACAGCCGCTGGGTCTGGGCCACTCCATCCTCTGCGCCCGCCCGGTCGTCGGGGATAATCCGTTTGTCGTGGTGCTGCCGGATATCATCCTCGACGGCGGCACTGCGGACCCGCTGCGCTATAACCTCGCCGCCATGGTCGCCCGCTTTAACGAGACCGGCCGTAGCCAGGTGCTGGCGAAACGCATGCCGGGGGATCTCTCCGAATATTCCGTGATTCAGACCAAAGAGCCGATGGTGGCGGAAGGGCAGGTTGCGCGTATCGTTGAGTTTATTGAAAAACCGGACGAGCCGCAGACCCTGGACTCCGACCTGATGGCGGTGGGCCGCTACGTGCTGTCGGCGGATATCTGGGCCGAACTGGAGCGTACCGAACCGGGTGCCTGGGGCCGTATCCAGCTGACCGACGCCATTGCCGAACTGGCGAAAAAGCAGTCCGTTGACGCGATGCTGATGACCGGCGAAAGCTATGACTGCGGTAAGAAAATGGGCTATATGCAGGCCTTCGTCACCTACGGAATGCGTAACCTGAAAGAAGGTGCCAAATTCCGCGAAAGCATTAAAAAACTGCTGGCCTGACCGCTGGCGTAAAGATGAGCGGCAGGGCAGAACCTTTCGCCACGCCGCTCATAACGTTATGCAGAAATTATTCATAACGTGAATGTTATAACGATTGTAAAGAAACGTATGGCTTCGGAGACTTCTGGTAGTTTGTCTCTGGCCTCTGTGGTGCAATGGTCGGAGTAGCGGCAATAATGCTTTGCGAATAGTCACTTAGTGCGACAATTCCTAAAGTGCAGGGTAAGCGGTCAACGTCAGCCAAAAATAAAACTTGACTGCGATCATGTTTCCGCTTTAAACATCTCACTTGCATGCATAAAAATGTGAAATGAATTGGCATGCGAGCTGGTACAGACATTACGGATAATCCCTGAGCACGGCAGTGGACATCATCGAAGGATCACAGGTATATGAACTGGCAACTCATCTCATTTTTTGGCGATAGCACCGTTTTGCTGCCCAGCGCAGCGGCGCTGTTTATTGTCCTGATGCTGCGTAAAACGTCGCGGTTGCTGGCGTGGCAGTGGAGTTTGCTGTTCGGCATCACTGGCGCTATCGTCTGCGCCTCCAAACTGGCCTTTATGGGCTGGGGTCTGGGCATTCGTGAGCTGGATTACACCGGCTTCAGTGGCCACTCCGCGCTCTCCGCGGCCTTCTGGCCTATCTTCCTGTGGCTGCTTAGCGCCCGTTTTTCGGCGGGTGTGCAAAAAGCAGCGGTCGCCGCCGGCTATATTCTGGCCGCTGTGGTGGGGTATTCACGGCTGGTCATTCATGCGCATTCCGTCTCGGAAGTGATCGCTGGCCTGCTGCTCGGTGCTGCTGGCAGCGCTTTGTTCCTGCTGCTGCAAAAACGTACCACCCATTCGGAAAGCGTGAGTATTTCCTGGGGCGGCGTCGCGTGCCTGGTGATGGTCCCCCTTATCCTGTTGCATAGCGGCAATAAAGCGCCGACTCAGTCCCTGCTGGGGCAAATCGCCACTGCAATTGGACCGCTGGATAAACCCTTTACTCGAACTGATCTACATAAGCAGGTCTGGTAATCGCCATTTGTTTTACAGGGGAAATTAAGTTTTCGCCGGTTAATTAGACAAATAAGAAAATAATCTACTATATGCCAGGCAATTGATAATTCATATTTATGAAATAATGAAGTGCTACTACATTGCTATTGCATATTTGCCTGGATATAGCAGGTATGAGACGTTTCTTAAATGCACTGAGAAAGGACCTGGAGCACGTATGCTGAATATTCTGATACCAGGAAACTATTAGAAATTGTAGTTGACTTAGACGCCATCATCTGATTTTTGAATGTCGCGACCTTTCCGTAAAATATCTTGTTTTACAGATGGTTAGCTTCATGCTTGATAGTGTGGCAACAACGTGACACTGTTTGGCCGTTTAACGTAGTGAATAATCTTAAGCGTTGATCCGCTTATTTTCGCCAATAAAAGGGCAAGCAGCATTAATTGGCAGATATTCGGCAGCAAGACTCCCAATTGTGACCGAAATCCCGTAGACTTAACGCCGCAAAAAATAAAGGCCTGACCAATTTATCACCCACAGGCCGATTAAATACGCCGTTCAGGTAGTCAGTGCGCTGGTAGCTGTTAAGCCAGGGGCGGTAGCGTCGCTGAAACCGCCTGCTGCAACACAAAACACTTTCTTTGAACGGCTATAAAAATCGACACTCTCTGGGTGATTAACGCGATGAGATATCTATGATGCTTATCAGATATCCTCAAAAACGGGTCAGGAGCGGCTGCTGATATCACCTGTAAACCAACTTTCCCGTCTCATCGATAGCCTGTACGGTAAAATTCGCCTACATTGTGAGCTGGGTGGATGTTATAAGGGTTACAAGCAGCTTAGGGTAACTGTACTTGCCTCGCCGGTGTTGCACAGTGAAGTCAGCTGGTGCCGCGAGCGCTTTCTATCTTGGTATTCCCCTCATTCTCATTGAGATACGACAGCGGGGCTGAAAATGGATCTTGTACAATGATAAAAATTGCGCGCATTGCCGTGACGTTGGGTTTGCTTTCCTCACTGGGAGCCCAGGCTTACGCGGCCGGGTTAGTAGTAAATGATAATGATCTGCGTAACGACCTTGCCTGGCTTTCCGATCGCGGGGTCATCCATCTGAGCCTGTCGACCTGGCCACTGAGCCAGGAAGAGATCGCCCGGGCGCTAAAAAAGGCCAAACCTTCCTATTCTTCTGAGCAAGTGGTGCTGGCTCGTATCAATCAGCGACTGTCAGCGTTAAAAGCCGATTTCCGGGTCACCGGCTACACCTCAACCGACCAACCTGGCACTCCGCAGGGGTTTGGTCAGACGCAGTCGGCAGATAACTCGTTAGGCCTGGCGTTTAACAACAGCGGCGAATGGTGGGATATCCACCTCCAGGGCAATGTCGAAGGGGGAGAGCGGATCAGCAACGGATCGCGCTTCAACGCCAACGGCGCCTATGGCGCAGTGAAGTTCTGGAACCAGTGGCTCTCCTTTGGTCAGGTTCCGCAGTGGTGGGGGCCGGGCTATGAAGGCAGCCTGATCCGCGGGGATGCCATGCGGCCGATGACCGGTTTCCTGATGCAGCGAGCCGAGCAGGCGGCGCCGGAAACCTGGTGGCTGCGCTGGGTAGGCCCGTGGCAGTATCAGATCTCTGCTAGTCAGATGAATCAATATACGGCTGTGCCTCATGCCAAAATTATCGGCGGACGTTTTACCTTCACGCCGTTCCAGTCATTAGAATTAGGTGCGTCGCGTATTATGCAGTGGGGCGGGGAAGGACGCCCTGAATCACTCAGCAACTTCTGGGACGGTTTAACTGGCAAGGATAATACTGCCGCGAATGATCCCAATGAACCGGGCAATCAACTGGCCGGTTTTGACTTTAAGTTCAAACTCGAGCCGACCCTAGGCTGGCCGGTAAGCTTCTACGGACAGATGATCGGCGAGGATGAGTCAGGTTTCCTGCCTTCAGCAAATATGTTCCTCGGCGGGATTGAAGGGCACCACGGCTGGGGTAAGGATGCGGTAAACTGGTACGTGGAAGCACATGACACGCGCACCAATATGAGCCGAATCAATTACAGCTATACCCATCATATTTATAAGGATGGCTACTATCAGCAGGGTTATCCGCTGGGTGATGCGATGGGCGGGGATGGTCAACTCGTTGCCGGTAAGGTCGAGCTTATTACGGAGGATAACCAGCGCTGGAGTACGCGCCTGGTTTACGCCAAAGTTAACCCGGAGAATCAGTCGATCAACAAAGCATTCCCTCATGCTGATACCTTGAAGGGGGTCCAGCTGGGTTGGAGCGGAGATGTTTATCAGTCGGTCCGTCTGAATACCTCACTGTGGTACACCAACGCTAACAATAGCGACAGCGATGACGTTGGGGCTAGCGCAGGGATAGAGATACCGTTTAGTTTATAAGGCTGAATGCTGAAAACAGGGGAGAGAGGGTGGTAGCGCTGCTGGACGCAGTCAGCTTTTATCTCTCCACAAGCCGGCAGGGAAGCAACGGCTATGACAGCTGCTCAGGAATTGGCAAATCTTGATTTACTGATAATGTGACATTATGAAGAAAAAAATTGTTAGATTTTCGGCATTAGCGTTGGCAATTGGGTTTTTATCGGGTTGCACAATCATCCCTGGTCAGGGGTTAAACAGTCTGCGTAAAAACGTAGTAGAGCTTCCAGACAGCGACTACGATCTGGATAAACTGGTTAATGTCTACCCGATGACGCCGGGTCTGATCGACCAACTCCGTCCGGAGACTGTACTCGCTCGTCCAAACCCACAGCTAGATAATTTACTACGCAGTTATGAATATCGCATTGGTGTGGGCGATGTATTGATGGTTACTGTTTGGGATCATCCGGAGCTGACAACGCCTGCAGGGCAGTACCGTAGCGCCAGTGACACCGGTAACTGGGTGAACTCAGATGGCACCATTTTCTATCCTTATATCGGGAAGGTGCAGGTGGCGGGTAAAACCTTAAGCCAGGTACGACAGGATATTGCCAGTAGATTAACCACTTATATAGAAAGTCCACAAGTAGATGTAAGCATAGCCTCTTTTAGATCGCAAAAAACATATGTAACAGGTGAGGTGGTCAAATCTGGCCAACAACCAATTACGAACATTCCTTTGACTGTTATGGATGCCATTAACGCAGCTGGAGGATTGGCTCCAGATGCCGATTGGAGGAATGTTGTTCTAACGCATAATGGCAAAGATACTAAAATATCATTATATGCTCTGATGCAAAAAGGTGATTTGACTCAAAACCATTTACTATACCCAGGTGATATTTTATTTGTACCGCGCAATGATGATCTTAAAGTTTTTGTCATGGGTGAAGTAGGAAAGCAAAGTACAATGAAGATGGATCGCAGTGGTATGACATTAGCTGAAGCTATAGGTAATGCTGAAGGGATGTCACAAGCATTTAGTGATGCCACCGGGGTGTTTGTTGTTAGACAGTTGAAGAATGATAAAACAGGAAAAATAGCAAATATTTACCAACTTAATGCTCAAGACGCATCTGCTATGGTTTTAGGTACTGAATTTCAACTGGAGCCATACGATATTGTTTATGTGACATCAGCCCCGGTAGTACGTTGGAATAGAGTAATCTCGCAGTTAGTCCCAACCATTACTGGTGTACATGATATGACCGAAGCTGGTCGTTACATTCGTCAATGGAGTAATTAAGAAATCATGTTCAAATCAATATTGGTTGTATGCACTGGAAATATATGTCGTTCCCCAATTGGGGAACATTTTTTAAAACAAGGCTTGCCAAATAAGATAGTAACTTCTGCAGGAACATCAGCCTTAGTAGGTCATGCTGCAGATTCGAATGCTGTGAAAGTTGCAAACATGCATGGTATTTCACTTGATAATCATAACGCGAGGCAGTTTACTGCCTCTTTGGCACGAGAATATGACCTGATTTTAGTTATGGAAAAATCACATATCGAAGATATTGGTAGGATATCACCGGAATCTCGTGGTAAAACAATGCTGTTTGGCTATTGGATTGGTCAAAAAGAAATTCCTGATCCATATCGGAAGAGCGAGGAAGCTTTTTTTTCGGTATATCAATTAATTGAACAGGCTGGTCAGCGTTGGATTGAAAAGCTGAATGCTTAATTATTTGGGAAACAACAATGTCTTCAGTAAAAAATAATGTAACTAAAGAATCCGATGAGTTAGATTTAGGCCGGTTACTGGGTGAGTTAATTGATCACCGCAAACTTATAATATCCATAACTACTTTGTTTACTGTAATATCATTAGTGTATGCAATATTTGCAACGCCGATATATCAAGCTGATGCTTTAATACAGGTTGAACAGAAACAAGCCAATGCTATTTTGAGCAATCTTAGTCAAATTTTACCAGATAGCCAACCGCAATCTGCTCCGGAAATAGCTCTTTTACGATCAAGAATGATTATTGGTAAAACAGTCGATGATTTAAATTTGCAAACTACTGTTGAGCAGAAGTACTTTCCCATTTTTGGTAAGGGTTGGAATAGATTAATCGGTAATGAACCAGGTAAATTATATATTTCAAGGCTTTATGTTTCTGGTAACAATAATGATAAAGTAGAACTTGAACTGGAAGTTTTAGATGATAAGCACTACCTTATCACAAAAGATGAGCAACAAATAAAAGGTATGGTTGGAGAGTTAGTTGATGCAGGTAATTTATCAATAAAGGTTGACAGCATCGACTCTCAACCTGGAACTAAATTTAGAATTCATTATGTAAGTCGGCTTAAAGCTATTACAGATTTACAAGAGATATTAGCTGTGTCCGATCAAGGGAAAGATACAGGAATTCTGATGTTATCTTTGACCGGTGATGATTCAGAAAGAATTGAAAAAATACTTGATAGTATAAGTGGGAATTATTTAGCACAAAATATTTCTAGACAAGCAGCTCAAGATGCAAAAAGTTTAGAGTTTTTGAATCAGCAATTACCTAAAGTTCGCGAAGACTTAGACGTATCTGAGGATAAATTAAATCAATATCGTAGGAAAAGTGATTCTGTTGATTTATCTCTAGAGGCTAAATCTGTATTAGATCAAATTGTCAATGTAGATAATCAGCTTAACGAACTAACATTTAGAGAGTCGGAAATATCGCAGTTATATACAAAAGAACATCCGACCTACAAGGCACTGATGGAGAAACGAAAAACATTACAAGATGAAAAGATAAAACTTAATAAACGTGTTTCTGCTATGCCTGAAACACAACAGGAGATTCTTAGGTTAAGCCGTGATGTTGAGTCTGGAAGAGCTGTATATATGCAGCTATTAAACCGACAACAAGAATTAAACATTGCGAAATCTAGTGCAATAGGCAATGTTCGTATTATTGATAACGCGATTACACTTCCAAAGCCTGTAGCGCCAAAAAAAGTTTTAGTTGTTTTAGTCGGGATAATACTTGGGGCTATGGTATCCATTTCTCTTGTGTTGGTTAGAGTATTTTTAAGGCGTGGAATTGAGTCTCCGGAACAATTAGAAGAGCTCGGTATTAATGTATATGCGAGTATTCCAGTATCGGAAACTTTTACTAAACAAAATACAGGAAATAAATTAAAGGCTAGAAATTTTGGCACATCACCAACAGGATTCTTGGCTTTAGAAAACCCTGCAGATTTGGCGATCGAAGCGATACGTGGCTTACGGACTAGCTTACATTTTGCTATGATGGAAGCGCGGAATAACATCTTGATGATTTCTGGTGCAAGTCCAAATGCGGGTAAAACCTTTGTCAGTTCAAACCTTGCCGCTGTAATTTCACAAACGGGCAAGAAAGTTTTGTTTATTGATACTGATATGAGAAAGGGCTATACACATAAACTTTTTGGCATCAATAATGATAATGGCCTTTCAGATTTATTATCAGGAAAAATAAAAGTATCAGAAGCTCTGAAGAAACTATCAAAGCTGAACTTTGATTATATTTCTAGAGGAATGTCACCACCAAATCCGGCAGAGTTACTGATGCATAAGAACTTCAATGAGTTGATGAATTGGGCGTCCAGTAATTATGATATTGTTATCCTTGACACTCCTCCTATTTTGGCTGTAACTGATGCTGCGATTATAGGTGGTTATGTTGGAACTACATTACTAGTGGCAAGATTTGAGTTAAATACTCCAAAAGAAATAGAGGTTAGTGTTAAAAGATTCGAACAAAGCGGTGTTCAAATTAAAGGTTGTATCCTCAATGGAATACAGAAAAAAGCTAGTAGTTATTACGGGTATGGATATAGTCATTACGGCTATTCATATACAAACGGAAAACATTGATTATAGTTCGGGCCCAATGGGCCCGATTCCCGATTGAAGAATAGTAATTAACTATTAATTTAAATAATATCACTGATGGGTTATCCTGATTAGAGGGATTTATGATGCTCCTAAACAAAAGTTATCTTGTTAGCATCGCACTGGCTATGTCTGATTTTCTTAGTTTTATAATTTCATTATACATTACAGTATGGATATTTTCAGTTGGAAATATAGGTGATGATTTTAATTCATTTGTTTCTCATTTAGACGGCTGGATTGCGTTGCATTGGTTATTGGCAATTTGCTGTGTAACTTGGTACTCAATACGTCTCCGACATTATTTTTACCGTAAAACTTTTTGGTTCGAATTAAAAGAAATATTACGTACGTTAGTGATATTCGCTATTATTGAAATAGCTGTTATGGCTTTTACGACATGGGACTTTTCAAAATATATATGGCTATCTACATGGTTGCTTATATTATTGCTACTTCCTGTTTCAAGAATGGTTACAAAAGTATTTTTGGACAGGTTAGGCTATTGGAAACGCGAAACTTGGATTATTGGTAGTGGGCCTAATGCTTGTGAAGCTTTCAGGGCTATTAGCAGTGAAAGAAATTTAGGATTAAATATTGTTGGCTTTATCGAAAGCCAAGGGGGTGTTTCAGCAGGAGAAACAATCGACAATATACTTGTTATGCCAAGTGATTTAAATTGGTTAAGCAAGGTTGATAGGAAGACGCAATTTATTGTTGCTGTTGAGTCACATCAAGGTGATATACGAAATACTTGGCTCAGAAAATTCATGATACAGGGCTATCGCTATGTGTCAGTAATACCAACTCTACGTGGAATGCCTTTAGATAGTACAGATATGTCATTTATTTTTAGCCATGAAGTTATGATTTTTCGGGTTCAACAAAATTTGGCAAAGTATTCTTCACGGTTGATAAAAAGACTCTTTGACTTGACTGGTTCGATTATTATTATCGCTTTATTATCTCCTTTACTATTTTATATTAGTATTAAGGTAAAAAAAGATGGTGGACCGGCAATTTATGGCCACGAACGTATCGGAAAAGATGGCAAACCATTTAAATGTTTGAAGTTTAGATCAATGGTAATAAACTCAAAAGAAGTATTAGATGAATTATTAAGAACGGATCCCGAGGCAAAAAAAGAATGGGATGCTACGTTTAAGCTTAAAAAGGATCCGCGTATAACCAAGATAGGTACATTTCTTCGACGTACGAGCTTGGACGAGTTACCACAACTCTTCAATGTATTAAAAGGTGAAATGAGTTTAGTTGGACCTAGACCTATAATTACAGCAGAGCTTGAGCGATATAATGACGAGGTTGATTACTATCTTTTAAGCAAGCCAGGTATGACAGGCCTTTGGCAAGTTAGCGGTCGGAGTGATGTTGATTATGAGACGAGAGTGTATTTAGATGCATGGTACGTAAAAAATTGGTCTATGTGGAATGATATTGCCATCCTTTTCAAGACAATTAGTGTAGTATTGAAAAAAGACGGTGCATATTGAAAACATCAAGTTTATTATTTATGATAAGTCTGATATAGATGAAATATTTTATTGCAATTCCAACTTACAATGCGGGCAATATTTGGCAAGAAGTTGTCTCGAATATCAAAAAATATGCCCCTGATAATATTTATGTTCATGTAATAGACTCTGGGAGTACAGATCAAACGGTAGAGATAGCGAGAGAGGCAGGTTTTAATGTTGTTACTATTACAAGCCAAGAATTTAATCATGGAGGTACAAGGAATCAAGCTGTTTTTAGCTGTATAGGTTCATATGATATTGTTATCTTTCTTACGCAAGATGCGGTACCCCAACAGTATTTTATAGAAAATATCATTTCTGTATTTAAAGATAATAATGTTGCTTGTGCTTATGGCAGGCAACTACCACACACAGATGCAAATCCATTAGCGAAGCATGCAAGGGAATTTAATTATTCTGCTAAAAGCTATATTTGCGGAAAAAAAGACATTCCGCGAATGGGTTTAAAGACTGTATTCATGTCAAATTCATTTTCAGCCTATAGATTGTCATATTTCCAACAATTGAATGGTTTTCCATCGGAGACTATTTTATGTGAGGACATGTTTTTTACTGCAAAAGCTATATTAGCTGATTATCAAGCAGCTTATGTTGCAAATGCAATGGTACGCCATTCTCATAACTATTCGGCAACTGAGGAGTTTAAACGCTACTTTGACATTGGTGTTTTCCATACTGATGAGCCTTGGATCCAAAAGGAATTTTCAGGGGCTGGTGGTGAAGGGAAAAAATATATAATTTCGGAGATTAATTTTTTATTGAGAGAAGCACCACTTTGGATACCTGTTGCCTTCATAAATAATGCCATGAAATTTTTAGGATATAAATTTGGCAAGATGTATAAGTTATTTCCTCTTAAAATTGTAAAAAAACTTAGTATGCATAAAAAATACTGGAAAAATAATTAAATCCACTGATATCTTTTAATTTAATTAATTAAAGGCAATGCAAATAAAATTCTTTTCAATGAGATTTTAATTTGACACACTTCATTTAATGTCTACTCAGGGCATTGTATAAGATGAAAAATTGTACTTTAGTTAATTCATGGCTTATTAAGCTGGAGAAAGAATGAGTTTTTTAAAAAATGTATCATGGATGGGTTCTGGTACAATAATAAGTGTTTGCATATCTGCTCTTTCAGTTCCTATTCTTTTGAAGGCCTTTAATATCACAGAGGTGTCCTACTTTCTTTGGCTTTGGACACTAATTGGAATTATGAATCTAGCTGACATGGGGGTTAGTAGAGGAGTCAGTAAATATATTAGTGCGTTTCATAAAAAAAAAATAATATTAAAGTATGCTTTTTTTTACGTGTTAATTATATTTACACTTGTAGTAGCAATAAGTTTTATTCTACTTTTCCTTACCAAATATGAACCATGGTTAAAATTGCCGGACTTTGTTAAAATTAGTTCATTGTTAATTGTTTTTTTTGGCTTTCTTTCATTTCCTCTTGCTGGTTTTGTCGAAGGTAGTGGTGGGTTTCAATACATTTCTATAGCCAAAAACCTTTGTACAATTTTTTCATATTCACTCCCGATTTTATACTTGAAATTAGGATTTGATATTGAAAAAACTATATATTTGTCAGTTGTGTTATCTCGACTACTCTTATGTCTCCTGCTTTCTTTCTTTACTTGTTTTCATGTGAAAAAGATTGACGGAGATGAGGGCGATGTTAAATTTAAAAATTTTTATTCTTTCTGTCTTTCCGTTGGGGTTGCTAGTTCCTTAGGTATCATTTTTTTATATTGGGATAGGTTCCTGGCAGTTTCCGTCCTTTCCCATAATCTTTCAGTTTATTATATTGCTTTTTCAGAACTGGTCATAAAGGGTTACGCAATACCGGGAATAATTGTTGGAGTAGTTTTTCAATACTTTAGTTCTGGAAAATATAAAAAAAATTATGTAAAACTAGCAATTTTGATGAGACCCAGAACGGCGGTAATGTTCTCCTGTGGTATTTCTATAATAGCTGTTTTTATATACTATCTTCTGCATAATAAGTTTAATGATATATTGTTTCATAATATTAATGTGGGTGATTTATCAGTAGCTATGTATATTATAGTTTTTTTCTCAGTGTTGAATTGTTTCAGCATGGTAATTACAACGATAGGACAGGCTTTAGATAATCATAAGAAAATATTGTATTATCAGATTTTCATGTTGCCTTTCTTCACCACATTTTCATATTTAACTGCAATCCAAGGATATTTCACACTATCGTTAGTGATATGGTTCTTTCGTATACCAGTGGTATTATATTTAACATTAACTGTAAATTATTCTAAAATAGCGTATAAGGACGATTTGTAAAATGAAAGTATTAATTATTAACCAACATACAAATAATTTTGGTGATGATGCTGCGGGAGTTGCTCTGGTTTCAACGCTATTAAAATCCAAGCATTGTGTGGATGTGACTTATATTTGGAATAAAAATGGAACGAAAATCCCCATTGAAGACGCAGCGCTTACTCATTATGCAGAAAAGAATCTTAGCCGTGCTAATTTACTAAAACAATTATTTGCCTTTATTTTCGGCAACGATAGTTATTTTCATCTTATTAAAAAACTATCCATGAATGCTGATTATGTACTGGTATCTCCTGGCGGAGCTAATATAGGTATTTATAAAGACTGGGCGTATTTGGTAAATGTAATAATTGCGCGTAAATATAATAAAAATGTGGTTTTTCATTTAAATACTATTAGTAAGAGTAATAGTATATTATTTAATTTAATAGCAAAATGCGTATTGAAAAAATGTGTTATGTTCGTTAGGGAAAAGGCATCTTATGATTTGCTTAGATCGCAAGGTATTGTCTCGACGCTTGGAGTTGATACAGCTTTTCTTTTAGATAAACGTTCGAAAAGCGAGCGATATGAAGGAAAAAAAATTCTTACATTCGTTCCTACTGAACTAAGCAATTGGCATGTTCATTTCAAAAATATTAATGATCACGATTTATTAGCAAATAAAATAGTACCTTCAATTTCCAAATTTGCAAAAAATGACGGTTATATAGTTAAAATTCTCCCTCATTTATATGCATCAGAAGCAGAGGGGAAATTTCTTCATTCATTAAAAGAACAATTTAATGCGCATAACGTAGAATGTTTTATTGATACAGAAGTGACAGATTTCTACAAATACGATCAAAGCGTAACCGATTCGTCTTTGGTTGTTAGCATGAGATATCATGGTGTGGTTCTATCAGTTAAAAACAATATACCAGTAATCAGTCTTTCATATGAGAATAAAATGAAAGAATGTTGTCGTTACTCTGGCATATTATCACAAAATATTGATTTGTTAAATTTTGATATTGAAAGATTTAACGAATTATTAAATTCAATAAATGAAAATACTAATCAAGTCGATAATGGATTCTTAAAAAAAATGGCATCCTCCGTGGTAGACTTTATCACTGTTTATAGTAGGTAAGGTATTTATTCATGAAGATCATAAATAATCTTTATTTTGTTGTTTTATTTTCATTTGTAATATCATTCGCCTTGTTTCTTCTAAAATTATCAGGGATTTATCCTGATACGAGTTTCGGTTTTTTTTTGTTTTTCTTATCCTTCTTATTGGCTTTATTTATCTTTGGCCTATTTATGTCCGGAAGTTTTCGTAAATGGTTCGCCTTAGCTAGAGTTAGTGTCGAAAGAAATTCTGAGGTGTATAGTTTCAAATATTGGCCGATAATTACTATCCTAATTTTTTTGGTTATTGAAATTATTTATAATAGAAAGATACCTATTCTTGAAATGTTAAGAGGTAATCAATACGACTATAGAGATTTCACATTTCCTGGGTTGCATGTATTTTTTACATCATTAACAACTTTTTACTGTATAAAATCATTTTTTAATTATATTGCATTTAAAGAAAAAAAGGCTCTATATGTTTCGATTATTTGTATATTGATTTTTGCCACGTTAATGTACAGAAGTAATATTATGTTTTGCATATTGAACATGGTTTTCTTATTCATTTTGTTTAAAAGAGTAAACATTAAAAGGATTTTTAAAGTAGTTTTCTTTGTTCTGTGTTTAATGTATGTATTTGGTGTGGCAGGGGATTTAAGGAGTAAAGCTCAAACAGGTGATAGCGATTTCAGTATCACTAATATTATGAATGCAACACAAGCATCTTCTAGTTTTGAGAACAATAGCTTTTTATCGCCTTTCTATTGGGCTTATTTATATATTAGCTCTCCAGTTGCGAACTTTCAGAAAACTGTAAATGTTTATACTACTCATAATGAGACTGATGGTATATCAAAGTTTGCCATTTATGAAATATTACCCGATATAATTGGTAAAAGGGTCGCAGCACTGGCTGGTTATGATGAGGATTATTCACCTCTTGCTAGAGTTATTGATTTTTTAACGGTAGGAACGATTTTTGCGGATTCATTTGTTTTTGTTGGGTGGTTTGGACCTATCATCTTAATGATGTTATTTATAATTACGCCAATTGCATTTTTGTCTGCTTGTCCCAAAAATTATATATTTTTTGTTCAGTTTTCTATATGTACTATTTTATTAATACTTTGTACATTCTCGAATATGTTAGTTTACTCGACATTATCGCTACAACTTTTCTACCCCTTATTATATAGGAAATTTAGATTCTCCTAATTAGTGGATGCACTCAAATGAGATTGAATCAAAATAAAGTTGCTATACTATTATCAACTTATAATGGTGAGAAGTATATTTGTGAACAACTGGATAGTTTACTTGCATCAACTGTACCCGCTGATATTTATATCAGAGATGACGGTTCTCAAGATTCTACACTAGAAATAATTGCTGAGTATACTTCCAAACATATCAATATCGAGTTAATTCCAGGTGATAATATTGGTGTTGTAGGAAGTTTTTTTAATCTAATTAGTTATGTTAATGATAAGGATTATGATTTTTATTGCTTCTGCGATCAAGATGACTTTTGGGAAAATAAAAAAATTAGTGCTGCCATTGACAAAATTAGTTATAGCCATACATGCGTTATGTATTGTTCAATATTAAAAGTTGTCGATGAGGATTTATGCTTTAAATTCAATTCTGTATACCCAAATAAAGAAATTGGCTTTTCTAATGCACTTGTAGAAAATATTGTTACTGGTTGTACCGTTGTCTTAAATAAAGCCGCTTTTGCTGAGATAAAATATAACCTACCGGATCCAAGAAAAATAGTAATGCATGATTGGTGGTTTTATTTGGTGATGTCAGTAAAAGGAAAAATTATTTATGACTCTGATTCATTTATTAAATATAGACAGCATGGACATAATGTTGAGGGTATGAAAACCCCAATAAAACGAATCATTTCAAAGTTCATAAAAGGTAGAAATAATAAGTATCCCAGACTTACCACGCAACTAAAAACATTTGATAATTTGTACGTCCAATGTTTCTCTGCTGAACAAGAAAAAAAAATACATTTACTTATTTCCGTGTTAGAGAAAAGAAGATATTTTTCATTCCTTTCTCTTCTAATCAGAGGCAAGATCTATAGAAACACTTTAAGTGATAATATGTCTTTGCTCTATTCATTCATTACAGGCCGAATTTAATATGAAAGTTAAAAAAAACATCGATCATGTTCTTGCATTTTATCTCCCACAATTTCATCCTATTAAAGAGAATAATGAATGGTGGGGAGAAGGATTTACTGAATGGACTAACGTTACTAAAAGTAATAAAAGATTCATTGGTCATCGTCAACCGCAATTACCCGCAGACTTGGGGTTTTACGATCTACGCCTTTCCGAATCTCGAGAAGCTCAAGCTAAGTTAGCTAAAAAATATGGTGTTACAGGTTTTTGTTATTATCATTATTGGTTTAATGGCAAACAATTACTCGAACGACCATTGCAAGAAGTGCTTGCTTCTAAAAAACCAGATTTCCCATTCTGTATTTGTTGGGCAAACGAAAATTGGACGCGTGCTTGGGATGGAATGGACAAGCAGGTTCTGATTCAACAGGATTATACAACCGACGACTCACAAAAACATTTCGAAGTCTTACTACCATATTTTCAAGATGAAAGATATATTAAAATAGATAATAAACCATTGTTTCTAATTTATCGTTTCGACCATATAAAAGATTCCGGTGAATACTTTGCGCAATGGCGTCTTTTAGCTAAAAAACATGGGTTTAATGATCTTTTTATTTGTGCAGTGAAAAATGGTTTTGTCACTGATGAACCGAAGAGAATTATATCTAATGGTTTTGATGCAGTATTAGATTTTCAGCCTAATCGTAAAAACTTCCCAACAAATACAACTGGCAAGCAAAAAGTTATTCAATTTGCTCAAAAGGTTTTACCATCATCCTTTTATCAGTGGTTGAAAGTTAATGGGAGTGCTGTTAACAAAATATCTTATAAAGGAATAGTCGATGGAATTGTATCTTCAAAATGGTATGATGATTGTACAGTCTTTCCATGTGTTTTCCCAAGTTGGGATAATTCGGCTCGCAGAAAAACACCTACTGTAATTCAGAATGATGACCCTCAAGAATATAAACGATGGCTAAAACATGCAATTAATATCGTCGCAGATAATGATGAAGGAAAACGAATAGTATTTATTAATGCTTGGAATGAGTGGGCGGAGGGATGTCATTTGGAACCTGATACTGAAATGGGGCACTCGTTTTTACAGGCGACTAAAGATGCAATCGGTTCGTTGGATTAGATGATTTTTTGAACATATATTTTAAATTTGTTATTTGTGAATATACCTCCGCTATAATCTGGCGGAGGTGACAATTTTATTTTTTACATCGATAGATATCGATATCACAGAATGTGTGTGATTATTAGTTAGAATATTTTTCGGTTCTGTATTTTTTTTCATTTACCTCAGTGGGATCATTATTATATTGCCAGAAGAGGTTGAAATGAATATCAATAGACGCTTTTTCTTCAAAAGATTATTTTCGGCTTCCGTTTTTTTTGGAATTTTTGGTAAGTCGGCTGCTAATGAGCTTAAGTTGAATGATGAAAATAATTTTATCACATCCGATTCGTTTAAAGATGTTAAAGTTTATATTGGAGATCGCTCGGGTGATATAACTAAACAACATTATATAAGTGCTAAAAAACTTGGGAATAAAAAATCAATAATTAAAATGCCATTTATTTTTGATAAAAATGGTTATTGCCCTGCTCTAAATGGTGTTAGAAGTATTGATATACCCAAAATAATTTCATTGAAAATTTATGATTTAAACGATAATCTTAAATTCTCAAGCTCGAAGTTTAATGTTACTGATAAATTCTTATCAAATTTGTTGGATCCAACAATAAAGAACAATTCAGAGGCTTTATTAAATGCTCCTTATATAATAACAGGCCGAGCAAACATTAGAAACCCGCGTTGGAATGCGCCTGTTTCTGATTTACCTGACCCCGAGGCATCAGTTGCTAATTCAGAAGCTATTAACTTAATGCTTTCAAGTGGAAATAAATATGTCGAGCTTGATGATTCTGTTCGTTACATATCAAATACATTGATACCTCAAGATAGCATTACTATTGTTGGCGCTGGACGATCCGTATCATCTTTAATATGGTGTGGTGGAGACAGGCCAATAATAAGCAGGGGAAATTATCAAGAATCCAATGCAAAAGGAATATCTAATATTAGATTGATTGATTTAAAGATTCAAGATAATGCTCCTTACAGAAATCAGCATTACTCTATAGACTTATCCAATGGCAATAGTTGTGGCTTAGAACGATGCTGGTTAGATGGGAATTCTGGGAGTTCTCCTGGAGATAAATATGGTGTACTTTTGGGTACATCTAAATCCTGTAAAGATCCAAATATGAAATCATTTGTCGCACATTTTAGAGATTCACGACTTTCGAAGGCGACGTTGGTAATGAACACTACTGATTATTATATATCAGGTTGTGAATTATGGGGTGATGACCGTTTGAATGCTGTTGAGTTAGGTGGTGGCGGTACTATAGCAGACGGCACTCAAATAGTTCCAGGCTGTAATTCTGGCATTTTTCTGTTTAACAATTTCGGATATGACATTGATACCCTTAAAATAATTGGTGTTTATTTTGATGGTTCTACAAATAAACATCTTTTTACTGGTTGGGGGATATTAAGTGATAAGGGCGTCGGGTTAGTTAGTGCAGAGATAATAGGTTGTGATTTTTGGCATTTAAATAAAGGTGGGGTTTATTTAAATAGATTTTATTCATCTACTTTACAATCAAATTTTAGGGATTGTGATTCGGATGATACTGGTGAAAGTGATATCATAATAGATGATATTTTTTCCTCCTATATTTATAATAGACATTTTAGAAGTGTTGCGCCAAAATCAAATCTTACAAAAAGAGTTAGTATTGCTTCACCATATGTCTTAAATGGAAAAAAAGGATATCCAATTTCGTCTGTTGGTGGGCAGGTCGCTTTTTCCTCGTCTTATAGTAAAAGTGTTTGTATTAATACTGAATGTTTCGAGTTTCTGGGTGGAAGCGCAAGGACCGTTGATCATTATGCCAATTTTCCATCACCTTATGAATTTGAAGGCAAAGTGATTAATGTTGCCGGAATGCCATATTTTTCTGACGGGAATGTTTTTTCTTCATTGTCTAATGACGCTCATATAGTTAAAGATTTAAATTTTAATTTAAATGAGATGACTCATTCTGGCAATTATATAATTCAAAAGCCAAACCGTGCTATTAATCCTGTATGGGTATCTGATCTGAACTTTCCTATTTATCTTAAGGTAATTAACGCCGATAATACAATTGTTATTCAAAAAATTCAAAGTCTTTCCGATGGCAAGGAATTAATAAGATATAGATCTAATAATCAATGGAATAAATGAAGTGTGGTTATTTAATAGTTGAAACTCATCAAAATAATTTTTGTAAGCATTTTGTGTGTTTCTCGGTGAAACTTGAGTTAAAATGTATAGCTCTTACTTAACTGCCAATAGACGTCATGCAGTGTTCACACTAACAGGAGTAAATAATGTCTAAGCAACAGATCGGAGTTGTCGGTATGGCTGTGATGGGGCGTAACCTAGCGCTGAACATCGAAAGCCGTGGTTATACCGTCTCCGTTTTCAACCGCTCCCGTGAAAAGACCGAAGAAGTGATTGCCGAAAATCCAGGCAAGAAACTGGTCCCTTATTACACAGTACAAGAGTTTGTTGAATCCCTCGAAACACCACGTCGTATCCTGTTGATGGTGAAGGCCGGGGCTGGCACCGACAGCGCCATCGATTCCCTGAAGCCTTACCTCGACAAAGGTGACATAATCATTGATGGCGGTAACACCTTCTTCCAGGACACCATCCGTCGTAACCGTGAACTGTCTGCCGAAGGTTTTAACTTTATCGGTACCGGTGTTTCCGGTGGTGAAGAGGGGGCTCTGAAAGGGCCTTCCATTATGCCTGGTGGCCAGAAAGAAGCTTATGAGCTGGTTGCTCCAATTCTCAAGCAGATTGCTGCGGTTGCAGAAGACGGTGAGCCATGCGTCACCTATATCGGTGCTGACGGTGCTGGCCATTATGTGAAGATGGTTCATAACGGCATCGAGTATGGTGACATGCAGCTGATTGCTGAAGCCTATGCGCTATTGAAAGGCGGTCTGGCACTTTCCAACGAAGAGCTGGCGAAGACATTCACCGAATGGAACGAAGGTGAGCTAAGTAGCTACCTGATCGACATTACCAAAGATATCTTCACTAAGAAAGATGAAGAAGGTAAGTACCTCGTTGATGTCATTCTTGATGAAGCTGCAAACAAAGGTACCGGTAAGTGGACCAGCCAGAGCTCACTGGATCTCGGCGAACCTCTGTCTCTGATCACCGAGTCTGTATTTGCTCGCTATATTTCTTCGCTTAAAGACCAGCGTGTCGCCGCGTCGAAAGTGCTGAGTGGTCCGCAGGCTCAGCCGGCTGGTGATAAAGCTGAATTTATCGAAAAAGTGCGTCGCGCGTTGTACCTCGGTAAAATCGTTTCCTATGCTCAGGGCTTCTCCCAACTGCGTGCTGCTTCTGACGAGTACAACTGGGATCTGAACTACGGCGAGATCGCTAAGATTTTCCGCGCTGGCTGCATCATTCGTGCGCAGTTCCTGCAGAAGATCACCGATGCTTATGCGCAAAACGCTGGCATTGCTAACCTCCTGCTGGCGCCGTACTTCAAACAGATCGCTGATGACTATCAGCAGGCGCTACGTGATGTCGTGGCTTATGCCGTGCAGAATGGTATTCCGGTACCAACGTTCTCAGCCGCAATCGCCTACTATGACAGCTACCGTTCCGCTGTTCTGCCCGCTAACCTGATTCAGGCTCAGCGTGATTACTTTGGTGCGCACACCTATAAGCGCACTGATAAAGAAGGCATTTTCCACACTGAGTGGTTAGATTAATATTTATCTTATTAGGCCTCCAATAATTTATTGGGGGTCTGATGTTAAAGTACATATATAATCAAGTTCTATTCTGACAAATAGCGGAAAATTAAGACTTTCGCTATTTGTTTTTATAGTGTTCCTTCGATATTATCCCCATAAAATTACATCTCAAACATTTTAATATGGAGATGTATGCAATTATTTTCTTTTTGCATGAGTAATCAAAGGTAAATAAAATATGAAGATTCTTGTCACCGGTGGTGCAGGCTTTATCGGCTCTGCTGTGGTTCGTCATATCATTGAAAATACCCGGGATGAAGTCCGCGTGATGGACTGCCTGACTTACGCCGGCAACCTCGAATCCCTGGCGCCGGTGGCCGGGAGCGAACGCTACTCGTTTTCCCAAACCGATATCACGGATGCTGCTGCCGTGGCGGCCCAGTTCAGCGAGTTCCGTCCGGATATTGTGATGCACCTGGCGGCGGAAAGCCATGTGGACCGTTCCATTGATGGCCCGGCCGCCTTCATCCAGACCAACGTGATCGGCACCTTCACTCTGCTGGAGGCGGCCCGTCACTACTGGTCCGGCCTTGGGGAAGCGCAGAAACAGGCCTTCCGTTTCCACCACATCTCCACCGATGAAGTGTACGGCGACCTGCACGGCACCGATGACCTGTTCACCGAAGAAACCCCGTACGCGCCGAGCAGCCCGTACTCCGCTTCCAAAGCGGGCAGCGACCATCTGGTTCGCGCCTGGAACCGCACCTACGGCCTGCCGGTGGTGGTGACTAACTGCTCCAACAACTATGGTCCGTATCACTTCCCCGAAAAATTGATCCCGCTGACCATCCTCAACGCCCTGGCAGGTAAACCGCTGCCGGTGTATGGCAACGGGGAGCAGATCCGTGACTGGCTGTATGTTGAGGACCATGCCCGTGCGCTGTACAAAGTGGCGACCGAAGGCAAGAGCGGCGAGACCTACAACATCGGCGGTCATAACGAGCGTAAAAATATCGATGTGGTGCGCACCATCTGCGCCATTCTCGACAAGGTGGTGGCGCAGAAGCCGGGCAACATCACCCACTTTGCTGACCTGATCACTTTTGTCACCGACCGTCCGGGACATGACCTGCGTTATGCCATTGATGCCGCGAAAATTCAGCACGATCTGGGCTGGGTGCCGCAGGAAACGTTCGAGAGCGGGATTGAGAAAACCGTGCACTGGTACCTGAACAACCAGACCTGGTGGCAGCGCGTGCTGGACGGCTCCTATGCCGGCGAGCGTCTCGGCCTCAATAACTGATATCTGACTGATTAAGGAATAGATTTATGAAAGGTATTGTTCTGGCCGGCGGCTCCGGCACGCGTTTATATCCCATCACTCAGGGCGTCTCCAAGCAGCTGCTGCCAATCTATGACAAGCCGATGATCTTCTACCCGGTGTCTGTCCTGATGCTGGCGGGGATTCGTGACATCCTGATCATCTCCACCCCGGACGACATGCCTTCCTTCCAGCGCCTGCTGGGTGACGGGTCGCAGTTCGGGGTGAACTTCAGCTACGCTATCCAGCCGTCGCCGGACGGCCTGGCGCAGGCCTTTATCATTGGTGAGAAGTTTATTGGCAACGATGCCTGCGCCCTGGTGCTGGGGGATAATATCTACTTTGGCCAGAGCTTCGGTAAAAAGCTGGAGGCGGCAGCGGCGAAAACCTCCGGTGCCACGGTGTTTGGTTATCAGGTGCTGGATCCGGAGCGCTTCGGGGTGGTGGAGTTTGACGAGAACTTTAAGGCGCTGTCCATCGAGGAGAAACCGCTGAAGCCGAAATCCGACTGGGCGGTGACCGGGCTCTACTTCTACGACAACAACGTGGTGGAGATGGCGAAGGACGTGAAGCCTTCGGAGCGCGGTGAGCTGGAGATCACCACCCTGAACCAGATGTATCTCGAGCAAGGTGACCTGCATGTTGAACTGCTGGGGCGCGGTTTTGCCTGGCTGGACACGGGCACCCACGACAGCCTGATGGACGCATCACAGTTCATTCACACCATTGAGAAGCGCCAGGGGATGAAGGTGGCCTGCCTGGAAGAGATAGCCTACCGTAATCAGTGGCTGTCGGCGGAAGGGGTGGCGGCTCAGGCGGAACGCCTGAAGAAAACCGAGTACGGTGCTTATCTGAAGCGCCTGCTGAACGAGCGTTAATGCCTTCTTCGTCAACGACAGGATACAGAGAATGAAGATTTTACTGATTGGCAAGAATGGCCAGGTGGGCTGGGAGCTGCAGCGTTCCCTGTCCACCCTCGGCGACGTGGTCGCGGTGGACTATTTTGACAAAGAGCTGTGCGGCGACCTGACGAATCTGGAAGGCATCGCGCAGACCGTGCGTACCGTCCGCCCGGACGTGGTGGTGAATGCCGCCGCGCACACGGCCGTGGACAAGGCAGAAAGCGAGCGGGAGCTCTCCGACCTGCTGAACGACAAAGGGGTGGCGGTGCTGGCGGCAGAGTCGGCGAAGCTGGGTGCCCTGATGGTGCACTATTCCACGGACTATGTGTTCGACGGCGCCGGCAGCCATTATCGCCGGGAAGATGAAGCAACCGGCCCGCTGAACGTCTACGGTGAAACCAAACGCGCCGGTGAACTGGCCCTGGAGCAGGGCAACCCGCGTCACCTGATTTTCCGTACCAGCTGGGTGTACGCCACCCGCGGCGCCAACTTCGCCAAAACCATGCTCCGCCTGGCGGGGGAGAAAGAGACCCTCACCATCATTGACGACCAGCACGGGGCGCCCACCGGCGCTGAGCTGCTGGCAGACTGCACGGCGACGGCAATCCGTGAAACGCTGCGTAATCCGGCGCTGGCCGGCACCTATCATCTGGTGGCCAGCGGCGAGACCAGCTGGTGCGACTACGCCCGCTATGTTTTTGAGGTGGCGAGGGCGCACGGTGCAGAGCTGGCGATCCAGGAAGTGAAGGGCATTCCGACGACGGCCTATCCGACGCCGGCGAAGCGTCCGCTCAACTCACGCCTGTCGAATGAAAAATTCCAGCAGGCATTTGGGGTGACTCTCCCGGACTGGCGTCAGGGTGTGGCTCGCGTGGTAACGGAAGTCCTGGGCAAATAAACGGGTGACAAAAGATGAACATTATTAAAACAGATATTCCTGACGTGCTGATTTTTGAACCGCGCGTGTTTGGTGATGCGCGGGGCTTCTTCTTTGAGAGCTTCAGCAGCAAGGTGTTCAATGAGGCGGTGGGCCACCAGGTGGATTTCGTCCAGGACAACCACTCCCAGTCCCAGAAAGGCGTATTGCGCGGGCTGCACTATCAGCTGGATCCGCACGCCCAGGGCAAACTGGTCCGCTGTGTGGAAGGTGAGGTGTTTGACGTGGCGGTGGATATCCGTCGTTCATCGTCCACCTTTGGCAAATGGGTGGGCGCGGTGCTCAGCGCAGAGAATAAACGTCAGCTGTGGATCCCGGAAGGGTTCGCCCACGGGTTTATGGCGCTGAGCGATACGGTGCAGTTTGTCTACAAGGCGACGAACTACTACGCGCCGCAGTCAGAACGGAGCATCATCTGGAACGATCCGGAGATAGGGATTGACTGGCCGGCGCTGAACGATTGCGCGCTCTCGCTGTCGGAGAAAGATCTGCAGGCGCATACTCTGGCCACCGCAGAAGTATATAAATAATTAGGATGTTTTTTCCTAAAATGGCGGGTTCCGGATGGAGCTCGTCATTTTTATTGATTAATCAGTTGGGTACCCGGCTGACTTGACTTACCTTCCTTCTCAGCGTAAAACCGCCACCAGTATTATTGAAATTCGTGGCTATCCGCCATTACTCAGTTAACTGATTAAAGTGTAATCGAATGAAAATAGCTATTGCTGGTACCGGTTATGTGGGTTTATCGAACGGTGTCCTGATTGCGCAAAACCACGAAGTGGTTGCCCTGGATATCGTACAGGCCAAAGTGGATATGCTTAACCAGAAGATCTCTCCGATTGTGGATAAAGAGATTCAGGAATATCTGGCAGAAAAACCGTTAAATTTCCGTGCCACCACGGATAAGCACGACGCCTATCGTAATGCCGACTACGTGATCATTGCGACGCCGACCGATTATGATCCCAAAACCAACTACTTCAACACCTCTACAGTGGAAGCGGTTATTCGCGATGTTACAGAGATTAACCCGAACGCGGTGATGATCATTAAATCGACCATCCCGGTGGGGTTCACCCGCGACATCAAAGCACGTTTAGGGATTGATAATGTGATTTTCTCTCCTGAGTTCCTGCGTGAAGGCCGTGCGCTGTACGACAACCTGCATCCGTCGCGTATTGTCATCGGTGAGCGCTCTGCGCGTGCCGAACGTTTCGCAGACCTGCTGAAGGAAGGCGCGATCAAGCAGGATATCCCGACTCTGTTTACCGACTCCACCGAGGCGGAAGCGATCAAACTGTTCGCTAACACCTATCTGGCGCTGCGTGTTGCCTATTTCAACGAGCTCGACAGCTATGCTGAAAGCCAGGGGCTGAACAGCAAGCAGATTATCGAAGGGGTATGCCTGGATCCGCGTATCGGCAACCACTATAACAACCCGTCCTTTGGCTATGGCGGCTACTGCCTGCCGAAAGATACCAAGCAGTTGCTGGCGAACTACGAATCGGTCCCGAACAATATCATCGCGGCTATCGTAGATGCTAACCGTACCCGTAAAGACTTTATCGCGGATTCTATTCTTGCCCGTAAGCCGAAAGTGGTGGGTGTGTATCGCCTGATCATGAAGAGTGGTTCGGACAACTTCCGTGCCTCTTCTATTCAGGGCATTATGAAGCGCATCAAGGCAAAAGGTATTCCGGTTATTATCTATGAACCGGTGATGCAGGAAGATGAGTTCTTTAACTCCCGCGTAGTGCGCGACCTGGATGCCTTCAAACAAGAGGCGGATGTGATTATCTCTAACCGTATGGCGGAAGAGCTGGCGGATGTGGCGGACAAGGTATACACCCGCGATCTGTTTGGTAACGAT
Organism: Klebsiella sp. 2-CIP_Kleb.; assembly: GCF_050378715.1. Taxonomy (NCBI): domain Bacteria; kingdom Pseudomonadati; phylum Pseudomonadota; class Gammaproteobacteria; order Enterobacterales; family Enterobacteriaceae; genus Klebsiella; species Klebsiella sp. 2-CIP_Kleb. The sequence goes on along the minus strand of NZ_JBNRLG010000001.1, from coordinate 1,173,119 downwards.
TAATCCTGCCTGTCTGACACTGGCGGCTCCTCGCCGCCAGTATGCTTCTTTATCTCCCCGCTATATCCCTCACTGCATGTATTTCTCGCGCATCCAGATTAACCTCAATAAATTGTGATGGACATTACGATCCTGCTTAAAAGCCGTTGCGGGTTGAAAACAGGTCCGATAAGTTAAACTTACCTTGTGAAGAGCTACCGTCACTGTGATGTAGATGCCGGAGATAAGCGCCGGGAGGTAAAACAAAGCCTGCAACGCAGGCTTTTGTTATTTATGCCCTGGGGAAATACGAGGGACAGGGCGCGAGTAGCGTTATTTTTTCTTGCCTTAAGGCCACGCCAAAACGCAGAATGAACGGTCATTCTGTCATATCATTTTTTTATCTCTTAATATTATCTTAATCTAATTGCAATATGGAGCGGGCCTTACCACTTGCGTTTATTAAACGTCAGTTTCGTTTTCTTTCTGTCTTTTAAATAAGAAATCAAGAAATAAACGGAAACCGCAAGTAGTATGGCAGCCACCACTAAGAAAAATAGGTTTTCCATAATATCTACCACAGAGCGTATGTTGATTGAATTATTAGTTTGATAAGCCATGCACCAGTTTTGTTCTGTTGCATGGCTTGCTCTAACATATCCTGGATTTAGGAAGATTCCTACAGAGGGTAATGTTTTTGCTCAATCAGCATATAATTCTGTTTCCGCTCACCAAATTGGGATGGATGTCAGAAAAGTCTGAGTGACTGGCGCGCGGACATTTGCTTTTGTGAAATAGGCTGGATGAAACTGGTTTCAGGCAGGCGAGAAAAAAGGCAAAAAAACCATCTATAGCACAAAATATTATATATAAAACAATGAATGTGCATTCAGTCGACATATAGTCAGGATAACGGAGGTTCCGTAAAAAAGGTTGCCGCAACCTGAGGATTGCGGCAGGGCAGGGGATTAGATCTGATAGTAATCCTTATACCACTCGACGAAGTTCTTCACGCCTTCCTTCACTGACGTCTGCGGCTTGAAGCCCACCAGGTCATACAGCGGTTGGGTGTCTGCGCTAGTGTCCAGCACATCGCCCGGCTGGATCGGCATCATATTCTTCTTCGCTTCCATTCCCAGCGCCTCTTCCAGGGCGGTGATGTAGTCCATCAGTTCCACTGGCGAGCTGTTGCCAATGTTATAGACCCGATACGGCGCGGAACTGGTGGCCGGCGAACCACTCTCAACGGTCCAGTCGGCATTGGCCTTCGGGATCACATCCTGAACACGCACAACCGCCTCGACGATATCGTCGATGTAGGTGAAGTCGCGCTTCATTTTGCCGTAGTTGTAGACGTCAATACTTTTCCCTTCCAGCATCGCTTTCGTGAACTTGAACAGCGCCATATCCGGGCGTCCCCACGGACCATAGACCGTAAAGAAGCGCAGGCCGGTAGTCGGGATGCCGTACAAATGGGAATAGGTATGCGCCATCAGCTCATTGGCTTTCTTGGTGGCGGCGTACAGGGAGACCGGATGATCGACGGAATCCTCCGTGGAGAACGGCATTTTGCGGTTAAGGCCGTAAACCGAGCTGGAAGAGGCGTACACCAGGTGTTTCACTTTGGTATGACGGCAGCCTTCCAGAATGTTCAGATACCCCATCAGGTTAGCGTCCGCGTAGGCATAGGGGTTTTCCAGCGAATAGCGCACGCCCGCCTGGGCCGCCAGGTGGATCACGCGGTCAAACTGTTCTGCGGCGAACAGCGTCGCCATCCCCTCACGGTCGGCAAGATCCAACTGCTGGAAATGAAAGGCCGGAGATGACAGTCGATCCAGGCGAGCCTGCTTCAGGCTGACGTCGTAATAGTCGTTCATGTTGTCGATCCCGACAACAGCATGCCCTTCATTCAGCAGGCGTTGCGCGATATGAAAGCCGATAAAACCTGCGGCACCAGTGACTAAAAACTTCATATTTTTCCTCCGGGGTGTGGATATCCCGTTCTACATAAGTGCCGATTTTACACTGGCTTGCGGTTGGGATCACTTGCTTTACACTTGCAGAGTGTGCGTTGCCTTGAAGCGGGCCGGGAATATCAAATGCTTTAATGCAAATGATTTGCATTTGAAATCGAGTCAAACCATCACTATGGTTGCACTGTAAAAAACAGTTTGCAGGAATCAGCCCATTCAAGTTCGATATCGTGAAAAAACATGACATGTATTTCCGAATGAAGAGGTATTGTTGTTCGTGAAATACGAATTAATTAGTGTTGTTGTCACCAGAGATAACTTGTAATCAAAGGATGTATAGCAAGCTATTGAATGTTTTAACATTGTATCAAAAGTGTTCCATTCATACCTTGAATTAATTCATACCGCTTTTTGATTTTTATTCTGTATAACCAGCGCTATAATGCGGCGCTACCTTGTTGGGTACTAAGCTATGTTGAGTGTGCTGCACTTCGTAATGGTGATAGTGCGGCTTTGCCATGATATCAACGACCGAAGTGATGCTGAGAGGGATGATAGCCCGGCACTGAGCGCATCTCTCTGCTTCAGAGAGATTCCTTTAGCTGTTTGGGAAAGTCCTGATAGCGAAAGGACATAGAAGCAAGCAAAGTGACTGCTGTTTGGCCGATTTGCCGTTTCCAGCACAATGAGAGCGTGGTTCATGTTCCGCTAACTTTAGCTGATGACATATACAAATTACTGCAGGCACTACGCATTTTGGTTGCGAAAGCCAATGGCGGTAGCGTGCCTGCGGTTGTTTGCTACTTCAGAAAATTGTATGTAATTCATTGAAAAACGAGAGAGAGTATGAAGATTCTTGTCACCGGGGGTGCAGGCTTTATCGGTTCTGCCGTGGTTCGTCATATCATTGAAAATACCCTGGACGAAGTCCGTGTGATGGACTGCCTGACCTACGCCGGCAACCTTGAATCCCTGGCGCCGGTTGCCGGGAGCGAACGCTACTCGTTTTCCCAAACCGATATCACCGATGCCGCTGCCGTGGCGGCCCAGTTCAGCGAGTTCCATCCGGATATCGTGATGCACCTGGCTGCAGAAAGTCATGTGGACCGTTCCATTGATGGCCCGGCCGCCTTCATCCAGACCAACGTAATCGGCACCTTCACTCTGCTGGAGGCAGCCCGCCACTACTGGTCCGGGCTTGTAGAGGAACAGAAGCAGGCCTTCCGCTTCCATCATATCTCCACCGATGAAGTGTACGGCGACCTGCACGGCACCGATGACCTGTTCACCGAAGAGACTTCGTACGCCCCGAGCAGCCCGTACTCCGCCTCCAAAGCGGGCAGCGACCATCTGGTTCGCGCCTGGAACCGCACCTACGGCCTGCCGGTGGTGGTGACCAACTGCTCCAACAACTATGGTCCGTATCACTTCCCGGAAAAACTGATCCCGCTGACTATCCTTAATGCCCTGGCGGGTAAACCGCTGCCGGTATATGGCAACGGGGAGCAGATCCGTGACTGGCTGTATGTTGAGGACCATGCCCGTGCGCTGTACAAAGTGGCGACCGAAGGCAAGAGCGGCGAGACCTACAACATCGGCGGTCATAACGAGCGTAAAAATATCGATGTGGTGCGCACCATCTGCGCCATTCTCGACAAGGTGGTGGCGCAGAAGCCGGGCAACATCACCCACTTTGCTGACCTGATCACTTTTGTCACCGACCGTCCGGGACATGACCTGCGTTATGCCATTGATGCCGCGAAAATTCAGCACGATCTGGGCTGGGTGCCGCAGGAAACGTTCGAGAGCGGGATTGAGAAAACCGTGCACTGGTACCTGAACAACCAGACCTGGTGGCAGCGCGTGCTGGACGGCTCCTATGCCGGCGAGCGTCTCGGCCTCAATAACTGATATCTGACTGATTAAGGAATAGATTTATGAAAGGTATTGTTCTGGCCGGCGGCTCCGGCACGCGTTTATATCCCATCACTCAGGGCGTCTCCAAGCAGCTGCTGCCTATCTACGACAAGCCGATGATTTTCTACCCGGTGTCCGTCCTGATGCTGGCGGGGATTCGAGACATCCTGATCATCTCTACACCAGACGACATGCCTTCCTTCCAGCGCCTGCTGGGTGACGGGTCGCAGTTCGGGGTGAACTTCAGCTACGCCGTCCAGCCGTCGCCGGACGGCCTGGCACAGGCCTTTATCATTGGCGAGAAGTTTATCGGTAACGATGCCTGCGCCCTGGTGCTGGGGGATAATATCTACTTTGGCCAGAGCTTTGGTAAAAAACTGGAGGCGGCAGCGGCGAAGACTTCCGGTGCCACGGTGTTTGGTTATCAGGTGCTGGATCCGGAGCGCTTCGGGGTGGTGGAGTTCGACGAGAACTTTAAGGCACTGTCCATCGAGGAGAAACCGCTGAAGCCGAAATCGGACTGGGCGGTGACCGGGCTCTACTTCTACGACAACAACGTGGTGGAGATGGCGAAGGACGTGAAGCCTTCTGAGCGCGGCGAGCTGGAGATCACCACCCTGAACCAGATGTATCTGGAGCAAGGTGACCTGCATGTTGAACTGCTGGGGCGCGGTTTTGCCTGGCTGGACACGGGCACCCACGACAGCCTGATGGACGCATCACAGTTTATTCACACCATTGAGAAGCGCCAGGGGATGAAGGTCGCCTGCCTGGAAGAGATTGGTTACCGCAATCAGTGGCTGTCGGCGGAAGGGGTGGCGGCTCAGGCCGAACGCCTGAAGAAAACCGAGTACGGTGCTTACCTGAAGCGCCTGCTGAACGAGCGTTAATGCTTTCTCCGTCAACGACAGGATACAGAGAATGAAGATTTTACTGATTGGCAAGAATGGCCAGGTGGGCTGGGAGCTCCAGCGTTCACTGTCCACCCTCGGCGACGTGGTCGCGGTGGACTACTTTGATAAAGAGCTGTGCGGCGATCTGACGAATCTGGAAGGCATCGCGCAGACCGTGCGTACCGTCCGCCCGGACGTGGTGGTGAATGCCGCCGCGCACACGGCGGTGGACAAGGCCGAAAGCGAGCGGGAGCTCTCCGACCTGCTGAACGACAAAGGGGTGGCGGTGCTGGCGGCAGAGTCGGCGAAGCTGGGTGCCCTGATGGTGCACTATTCCACGGACTATGTGTTCGACGGCGCCGGCAGCCATTATCGCCGGGAAGATGAAGCGACCGGCCCGCTGAACGTTTATGGCGAAACCAAGCGTGCCGGTGAACTGGCGCTGGAGCAGGGCAACCCGCGTCATCTGATTTTCCGTACCAGCTGGGTATATGCCACCCGCGGCGCCAACTTTGCCAAAACCATGCTCCGCCTGGCGGGTGAGAAAGAGACGCTCTCCATCATTGACGACCAGCACGGGGCGCCCACCGGCGCTGAGCTGCTGGCAGACTGCACGGCGACGGCAATCCGTGAAACGATGCGTAATCCGGCGCTGGCCGGCACCTATCATCTGGTGGCCAGCGGCGAGACCAGCTGGTGCGACTACGCCCGCTATGTGTTTGAGGTGGCGAGGGCGCACGGTGCAGAGCTGGCGATCCAGGAAGTGAAGGGCATTCCGACGACGGCCTATCCGACGCCGGCGAAGCGTCCGCTCAACTCACGCCTGTCGAATGAAAAATTCCAGCAGGCATTTGGGGTGACTCTCCCGGACTGGCGTCAGGGTGTGGCTCGCGTGGTAACGGAAGTCCTGGGCAAATAAACGGGTAGCAAAAGATGAACATTATTAAAACAGATATTCCTGACGTGCTGATTTTTGAACCGCGCGTGTTTGGTGATGCGCGGGGCTTCTTCTTTGAGAGCTTCAGCAGCAAGGTATTTAATGAGGCGGTGGGCCACCAGGTGGATTTTGTTCAGGACAACCACTCCCAGTCCCAGAAAGGCGTATTGCGTGGGCTGCACTATCAGCTGGATCCACATGCCCAGGGCAAACTGGTCCGCTGTGTGGAAGGTGAGGTGTTTGACGTGGCGGTGGATATCCGTCGTTCATCGCCCACCTTTGGCAAATGGGTGGGCGCGGTGCTCAGCGCAGAGAATAAACGTCAGCTGTGGATCCCGGAAGGGTTCGCCCACGGGTTTATGGCGCTGAGCGACACGGTGCAGTTTGTCTACAAGGCGACGAACTACTACGCGCCGCAGTCAGAACGGAGCATCATCTGGAACGATCCGGAGATAGGGATTGACTGGCCGGCGCTGAACGATTGCGCGCTCTCGCTGTCGGAGAAAGATCTGCAGGCACATACTCTTGCCACAGCTGAAGTCTACGCATGAGTATAAATTTGCTTGTTAGATTATGGATATCACAAGTGGCTATTTAAAAATAATAATAAAAAATTTATCCTAAAGGTAATCGATTAATGACTTATAAAGCAATGAAGCCAAAAGTTATTGCTTCTATTGTATTATTTAATCATTCCTATGATGATATTAAAGATACGCTTCTCTCGTTATGCCATGAAGAGAGCGTTGAAAAAATTATCTTCGTTGATAATGGTGGTTGTCAGTGGGCTGCATCATTGAATGAACCAAAAGTGAGCTATATTAAGTCTCCTCGTAACTGTGGTTTTGGTGCCGGACATAATCTCGCCATCAAAGCAAGTTCAGAATTTGATGGCTATTTTTTAATATGTAATCCTGATATCAGTTTTGATAAGCAGTCTCTAGATAAATTAGTATCGTTTGCGTGGGTAAATGAATATAATTTTGTATCCCCGCAAATCATCTATAAGAATGGTGAGCGTCAATATAGTTGCCGCCTGTTGCCAACGCCCAGTAATCTCTTCTTAAGACGCTTTCTTCCTACCACTGCTATTAAGTATGATGCTACATACGAGTTAAAGGATGCCGAGTATGATAAGGTATTTTCACCTCCTTCGGTATCTGGCTGTTTTATGCTTTTGACGAATGTTCTATTACAAAAGTTGAATGGCTTTGATGAACGCTATTTTATGTACTTAGAAGATGTAGATCTATGTCGTCGTGCTTTACAACTTACGAAGATCTATTATTGCCCCGAAACAACAATTGTTCATGTTTTCAATAAGGGATCTTATAAAAGTAAATTGTTGCTTTGGTATCATGTTCGTTCTGCCATTACCTATTTTAATAAGTGGGGATGGTTTTTTGATAAAAAACGATATGCTTACAACGAATCAGCATTGCGTAATATCCCAAGAAAGCTAAGTTAATTTATTTGGTATTATTTCAGAGCTAAAAATGAAAAATCCACATCAGAAACCGTCATTATCTCCATTAGACATAGTTAAGAGTATATATACTCACCGTAGTATTATTTTGCAAATGACTAAACGAGATGTTATCGGCAGATATAAAGGTTCAGTAATGGGAGTTTTATGGTCATTTTTGAATCCTTTATTCATGTTGACTGTGTATACCTTTGTTTTTTCGGTAGTATTTAAAGCCAGATGGTCGACTGGTGGAGATGAAAGCAGAACACAATTTGCAATAATATTATTTGTCGGTATGATCGTCCATGGCTTTTTTGGTGAGGTAATCAATAGGGCACCACAGATAATATTAAATAATACAAACTATGTAAAAAAAGTCATTTTTCCTTTAGAGACGTTATCTGTCATATCCTTGGTTGCTGCGTTATTCCATACTACTATTAGTCTACTGGTTCTACTAACCGCTTTTGTTATATTTAATGGTTTTATACACTGGACAATAATATTTATTCCTTTAGTTTTTCTTCCTCTTGTTATTTTTAGTCTTGGCTTATCATGGATTTTGGCTTCATTAGGCGTATTTTTGAGGGACGTTAGCCAAACTACAGTCATCATCACGACGGTTTTGATGTTTTTATCGCCAGTATTTTTCCCTATCAGCGCGCTACCTGAAAAATATCATATTTGGATCATGCTAAATCCTGTGACATTTATAATTGAACAGGCTCGGACTGTGTTGATTTGGGGGGGGCTACCTAATTTTATGGGTATTTTGCTCTATACTGTTGGAGCATCCATTGTCGCCTGGCTTGGCTTTGTGTTTTTCCAGAAAACAAGAAAAGGATTTGCTGATGTCCTCTAATCAAATCGCGATAAAGGTAACTAATTTAAGCAAATGCTATCAAATATATTCCCAGCCATGGGACAGATTGAAGCAATTCTTTGCCCCAAAAATAAAAAGTGTAATTCGCCGTGAAAGTCGCAGCTATTTTAAAGAGTTTTGGGCACTACGAGATGTTTCATTTTCGATAAATCGTGGCGAAACCGTTGGTATCATTGGGCGAAATGGTGCTGGGAAGTCGACATTATTACAAATGATTTGCGGTACGCTTACTCCAACTGTCGGTGACATTGAAGTTAACGGCCGAGTGGCTGCGTTACTTGAGTTGGGCGCTGGTTTTAACCCAGAGTTTTCGGGCCGTGATAATGTATATCTAAATGGTAGTGTATTAGGTTTAAGTAAGTCGGAAATTGATAAGAAATTTCAAGAGATATTAGATTTTGCTGACATTGGTGATTTTATTGATCAACCGGTAAAGACCTATTCCAGTGGTATGTATGTACGTCTGGCATTTGCTGTTCAGGCATGTATTGATCCCGAAATACTGATTGTTGATGAAGCATTGGCTGTAGGTGATATTGGTTTTCAATATAAGTGCTTTAAGCGCATGGAAATGCTTAAACAAAAAGGAACAACCATCATTATGGTCACGCATTCCACAGGTAGCATATTAGAATATGCAGATCGCTGCCTTGTAATGAGTGATGGCATGTTAGTCGGTAATACGACTGATGTATTGGCTGCCGTTCTTGCCTATGAGAAAGGTATGCTGATGACAGAGCGCACTGATACAGCAGCGAAAAAAGAAGCTGTTTCCCCGACGGGTGAAATTGCATCTGCTGATGAATTATCCGCAATACAAAATACGCAAACCAATTCCGAAGTTGATGAAAAACGGTTTGGTAGTGGTCGAGCTATAATTGAAGACTTCTCAATTATGAAAGCAGATGGCACACCTCTCTCTGAAAAGCCACTTGTAAAACCAAATGAAGAAATTTATTTTTCTTTCAAGCTAAACTCATCAGAAAATATAAATGATGTAGTCTTAGGCGTTTCACTATCTCGGACCCAAGGCGGGGATATCTGGGGGGATAATAATATTTTTGCCGGGCATAAGATTGACTTGGCTCCAGGGCTTCGGAAGCTTAAATATAAAGTTAAGCTACCTATCAATACTGGTGACTATCTCGTTCATTGCGGTTTAGCTTGTTTTAATAATGGTGAGCGCGAGGAGCTTGATCAGCGACGTCCAATTGCAAAAGTAAAATTTTGGTCGTCCAGAGAACTTGGTGGTGTTATTCATTCTCCTGTAAATGTTATAGAAGGAGATGAACTATCATGATTGGCATTTATTTACCTGCCTTTCCGTTCCGGGGTGTAAAAGCTCCGTATTTGTGGTTTTTATATAAAGCCATGACGGCTATTAAAGAGCCGTTGGCATTGATTACGACACAAGATTATCTGTTACCCTGTACAAAGTGGCAGGAAGAGGGGCGCTGGGAGGTTACTGATGACGGTCAGAAACGGCTAGGTTACGAACTTCCTGATTTTTCAGCTCGTCAAGATGATAACGTCTATATTGTTAGTGAAGATTCATTATCTGAAGCGTTAACTGAGTGTGGCGGTAATAGTAATCTCCTTTTTAAAAAATTTCTGACGGAAATCATTCCTGATTTTAAAAATGCTTTAATCGCGACATTAAAAAAACAAAACGACATTGAATGTATTCTGACCATATGCAATTGTCCATCACTTAATGCTGCAGCAGAAAAATATAATATTCCAGTTGTAAATCTTGAATTAGGTCCTTTGCGTTCTCCGACGTATCTTTTTACTGGTTATTTTGATTTCTCTGGAGTCAATGGCAACACTGAAGCTGAAAAAAGATATTTTGCTGCTAAACAAAAAGATGTTGTCTTTAATAAAAATAATCATATATCAGCGTTACGTGATTTCTTTATTAACAGTCAAAACGATAAGCGCCAGATTGAACCAGAATATGATGTTGGTATAGTTTTACAAGTTGAGAATGATTCCAATATTCTTGCTTTTAGTAATAGTTTCGATAATCAAGCCTTATTGGACTATGCTGAAAGTACTTTTATTGGAAAGAAAATAGTGCGACCGCATCCAGGAAGTCATTTTAGATTGCATGAGAATCCTGCATATGAAATTGATAATAACAATTTGTCAATCATCAATTTCCTAAAAAAATGTCGCAAAATACTAACCATTAATTCCAGTGTCGGTCTGGAAGCAATGCTAATGAATATTCCTGTGAAGATTCTAGGAGATTGTTCGTATGCATTTTGTAATGTTGATGATGTTGATGAGCGACTTGAACGTTTAACCTTCTATTTATTTTCTTATTTAGTTCCATTTGATTTATTATTTAACGCTGAATATATCCGCTTTCGGTTGACCTCTCCATCCGAACATGAAATTTTAAGTAAGCATATTCTTTATTATATGTCATCACGAATAAAACAGAGCATTATTGATATGAAAACATCTACTACAGATGTCGTAGAACATGGAATATATGAGCGAGGTCTCCTGAAAGAGCTCGAAGAGTTGAAGCTTAAAAATCTAGAGTTGAATGATATCGTGAGCAGGCTAGAGTTAGAGTTACAGCAAGAGAAGATGTTGCAAGCTGAGAATGATAATAATGACATACTTGTTGATGTTATTGTACCTGTTTATGGTGGTTTACAGGAAACTCAGGAGTGTATAGAGTCAGCTATATCAACTCTCCCTTCATGGGCTGAATTAATTGTTATTAATGATGCTTCACCAGAACCTGAATTGACAGATTGGCTACGTAACCGTGCACAAGACAAAAGTTTTAAGCTGCTCGAGAATGAAAATAATTTAGGTTTTGTTGCAACCGTCAACCGTGGAATGAAATTGCATTCGAAGCGGGATGTTCTTCTCTTAAATAGCGATGTTGAAGTTGCTAATAAATGGCTGGAACGCATCTATGATGCAGCTTATAGTCGTGAGCGTGTAGGGAGTGTAACTCCCTTTTCAAATAATGCCACGATTTGTAGTTTTCCCAATTTCTGTGAAGATAATGAGTTATTTGCCGGAATGGATGTCCAGGCACTCGATGATGAATTTGAAACTTATGGCAAAGAAAATAATCTAGTGGAGATACCAACAGGTGTTGGTTTTTGTATGTACATTCGTCGTGACTGCTTAAACCAGGTTGGATATTTTGACGAAGAGACTTTTGGTCGTGGTTATGGTGAGGAAAATGACTGGTGTCAACGTGCGGCAAAAGCCGGTTGGCCGAACTTTCATCAATTGAATGTCTTTGTTTATCACAAAGGCGGAGTAAGTTTCGCTGGCGAGCAGAGCCCGCGTAAAATACGCGCGATGGAACTCCTCAATGAATTACATCCAAACTATACACGTGATGTTATGGAGTTTATTTCAAGAGATCCTGCTAAGCAAGCTCGCCAGCGAATGCTGCTGCGCATTCTGGCGAAAGCAAATCTTCAGAAAATACTGCTGGTTTCTCATCATATGGGAGGCGGGACAACTTACCATCTCGAAGAGTTGTCTGATTTTTACAAAGGAAAAGCGTGCTTCTTTATCTTAAAGCCTAATGCAGACAACAGTAGCGTAGTGGTCTCTTTGAGTGCTGACGGCCGCACATGCAAAGAAAGTATCTCAGTTGATATTGAAAACGGCTATGATGATCTGCTGAGGTTATTACGCTTTTTAGGCATATCGCATATTCATTTCCATCATTTGATGGGAATTCCTGAGAAGATCAGAAAACTGCATCTAGATTTAAAATGCTCCTATGACGTCACAATTCATGACTACTTCGCAATAAATGGAAACCCATCGCTAACTGACAAGAATGGTCTTTTTATTGGCGATAATACCACTAATATGGACGAATTATGCGCGGCGACATATCCATTGCCTGTTGGAATATCCGCCGCTACATGGCGTTCAAATATGAATGCATGGTTATTTGGGGCTGAGCGAGTTATTTTCCCGTCGGCAGATACTAAATTCCGGTTTACAAGATATTTTCCCGATATATCTGAGAAAGCTGTCATCGCATGGCACCCTGATTACGAAAAAAATGCTCCATATCCCGATGTCAGAAAAACTTACACAGGTGATCGGAAACTGAAAGTCCTTGTCCTTGGCGCGATCAGTCGTGAAAAAGGTGCTTTCATGCTGGATGAGGTGGCGCATGCACTTAAAAGAGAAAACATTGAGTTCCATCTTCTTGGCTACGCCTGTAATACGCTAAACGATGCGGTTATTTGCCATGGTGCGTATTCTAATCAGGATTTAGAGCAAAAACTCAATGATATTGCTCCGGATGTAATGTGGTTCCCTGCGCAATGGCCTGAGACATATAGTTATACGTTGAGTGCTGCACTTCAATATGGATTACCAGTTGTTGTACCAAATATTGGTGCCTTTGGCGAACGACTCATTGGACGAAAATTTACCCGGATTATTAATTGGGATATATCTTTCCAAAGAATGAGTGAGTTATGGCGACAAGCTATTGCAGATTTCGATGGATTTTTCCAGCAACAGAGTGTTGATCCAATGCCGGATGTTTCGTCAGAAACACGTGTTGATCATTTCTATCGAGATTACTATATTCGTGATTCATGGTGGCGTGAAAGCGAGCTTGGCAGAATTGATTTTAAAACTTTGATAGATAGTTTCTATTCGTCAGACAACATCACTATTGTTGAAGAAAAAATATCGCAACCTCAAGGAAGGAAGGAAAAATTATTGGCCATATTATGGATGTTGCGGCAAAATCCTGCATTATCCTGGGTAACCAAACTTATCCCCTACCGTTTGCAACGATATGTGAAACGACAATTATCGCGTCGTGCATTACATGAAATTGTTCGATAAGCATCAGAACCACTCATTAGGCCAGATAGTATAATATTGCCTGTCATGTTACTTTCTCTGTCAAAAGTAAATGGAGAAGAGAAGGCGCTATCGGGCAAGCATTTTGTGCTTGCCCAATACTATATGATTATTTTATCGATGCAACAGCGTTACACTCATTATTCTTTCATTATTTTCTTTAGGGCATGATAGAAACTTGATGAATAATAGTTTGTGTTATTTTCATTGATGCTGAATTTTTCGTGTTCTTTATCGACGCCAAAACTATCTGGCTTAATTTCTAAATAGTAAGGGCTAATGAATATTGCACCATTGTTATGATGATGTTCTAATGCATCATAGATGACTTCTTCGTTTTCAACCATAGGGTGCACTTCTGGGATTCCATAACGTTCAATTCCAGACGTCTTCAACCAGTTAAATAAATAGTCGCCATAAAATGCTGAACCATAGGTATTTAATCCAATATTGTAATGATTATTCTTTTTAAGTGAATCTTCAGCTGCAATTTTTTCCTCATTCCAGTCTGCATTAAACATTGGCGCTATTTGGTGAGAAAAGGTTCTTTCCCTCCCAATGCATGATGAGCTTACGATATCAGCATATTTTTGTATCTCACTTGCTACCTCTTTTTTTCTAAAGTTATAAAATTCCTCGGACAATGGATTGTAATACACTGGTTGTAATGACTCAGGATAATCATTCCAGAACTTCATGCTTTTCTCTTCGGGCAACTTTATGCCTTCTCCGACACGAACAAGTTTTGTTTGTTGTCGATCCATTACCGGCACATCTATACTTTTCATTAATGTCAATTTCCCTTTCTCGTCATGGACGATATCGACAACATGAATTCCTTTACTCATCTTTCTAAAATCAAGATAATATCGATAACCCACAGCAGAAGTGCCCAATGTTGGAATGGCCTGATATACATCCATTCGACTGAGCCCGCTTTCTGCATACCCTACATCTTTTCCATCTATATAAATCCTGATTTTTGCTGGACCTTGACCGTTTCCTGCTGCCCAGCCATATATTGCCAACCTTCCCGATGAGGCATAATCAAGGTGCTCAAAAAAGTTGTTCAGATGCAAAGCGTTTATATCTTTTGATGGTGGGTTGACATCATCAAATGATTTGTATTCTGAACCAAATTTATCATTGAGTGATTTTATATTTTTATATTTATCAAATAAGTAATTTCTGAATCTTTTAATGGATTTTTCTGAGTAATCGGTGAGTTGCATTTTACCACGATAACCCATTCCATTAAAAAAGTCGGGGAAGGTATAATGAACTTCACCAAGGACGGTCACTGCTCTAATTTTTTGCTGGTCTACTATATCTAAAGCACAGACTTGCGATAAAACCTCATTAATTGCGTCTTTGCGTATCTTATCAATTAATGAGTTGCTTGCATTAATTGCCCATGGATATGTTTTGCTGGAAAAATAGTTGTCGACTGGAACTATGCCATTGCTTAATTGCATCATGTTTTTGCCATCTATTTTAGAAATTAATTCTTCAGTTTTTGCACCCTCGGAAACGGAGAAGTGGTTCGAGAAAAGATAAATGACAGCTTGTCTTTTTGTGTCCTTGAGTAATTTTAAGCGATAGCGTATTTTTTCTTTGTCAATCTCATACGATCCATCGTTATGCATCTTAACATAAGATAATAAAGGAAAACTTAGCATGTAGCCCATCTGAAATTTTCCATCCTTACTTTTTTCAGGACCAAATTCAGATAGTTTTCTCTCGATAAGAGAGGACGAGGTTTCATTTATTGACTGGCAGTATTTTGCTGCTTCATATGTATTGGTAATTCCTTTTTTTATTGCGGATTGACAGATGTCAATACCTCCAATCATTGGTGATATCAGAGTGCTTTCAGAAAATACAGTAACAGGAAAAATACTCATAGCTAAAATGAAAATAGTTTGTTTCATATTTGTTTGCTGACCTTTATATATGATTGCTATGTATTTTAGCGGAGATTGGGCATGAGAGCATGAGCTACATATCAAAAAAGCTATGATTACGCTGAAAGTGTGTCGTAAATCAAAAATGCGTATTGAATGTATAATTTACTGTTGAAAACAGTTTATATGAATCTTGCTTATGGTAATGAGTATTTGAAAAGGGCATTCATAAATGACGAATGCCCTTTAAAGAAAAGATAATTATTAATTTACTGATATAAGGTAAATCAGAATCAGTTTCAGTTCAGAACAAAGCGTTTTCTCAGTGCCGACTCTTCAGATTATCAATCACTTCCCCGAGATCCAGCCCCTGGTCCTGCAGCAGCACCAGCAGGTGATACATCAGGTCCGACGCCTCATTCTTCAGCTCGAAGCGGTCGTTCACCGTGGCGGCCAGCGCGGTCTCTACGCCTTCTTCTCCCACTTTCTGCGCGATGCGCTTGGTGCCGCTGGCATACAGCTTCGCCGTGTAGGAGCTCTCCGGGTCGGCGTGCTTACGCTCGGCCAGCAGCTGCTCCAGCTGATACAGGAACAGCCACTGGTGTCCGGCGTCGCCGAAGCAGCTGGTGGTGCCTTTGTGGCAGGTCGGCCCGATCGGGTTCACCAGCACCAGCAGCGTATCGTTGTCGCAGTCCGGTGTGATGCTCACCACGTTGAGGACATTGCCCGAGGTTTCACCCTTGGTCCACAGCCGCTGTTTGGTGCGTGAGTAAAAGGTGACCTTGCCGGTGGCTTCGGTTTTCTCCAGCGCGTCCTTATTCATGTAGCCCAGCATCAGCACTTCGCCGGATACGGCGTGCTGCACGATGGCTGGCATCATGCCGTCCGTTTTTTCCCAGTCCAGCTGTTCAGTCAACATACCCTTATCTCCACGCCCTGTGCCGCCAGGTACGCTTTCAGTTCGCCAATATTAATAATCTGTTTGTGGAATACCGAGGCCGCCAGCGCGCCGTCAACGTCGGCGTCGCGGAAGGCTTCGAGGAAGTGTTCCATGGTGCCTGCGCCGCCGGAGGCGATCAGCGGCACATGGCACACCGCGCGGACCTTCGCCAGCTGCTGCAGGTCGTAGCCGTTGCGCACCCCGTCCTGGTTCATCATATTGAGGACGATCTCGCCCGCGCCGCGCTTCTGCACTTCCTCCACCCAGTCGAGGGTTTCCCACTGCGTCACCCGGGTGCGGCTCTCGTCGCCGGTGTACTGATTAACGTGATACTTGCCGGTCTGTGCATCAAACCAGGTATCGATCCCCACCACGATGCACTGCACGCCAAAGCGGTCGGCAAGGCGGGTGATTAGCGTCGGGTCGGCGAGAGCAGGGGAGTTAATCGAGATCTTATCGGCGCCGAAGGAGAGGATCTGCGCCGCGTCTTCCAGCGACTTGATCCCGCCCGCCACGCAGAAAGGAATATCGATTACTTCCGCCACCCGCGACACCCAGCTCTTGTCGACCACCCGGCCGTCGCTGGAGGCGGTGATATCATAGAACACCAGCTCGTCGGCGCCTTCGTCGGCATAGCGCTTAGCCAGCGGGACGATATCGCCGATGATCTCGTGATTACGGAACTGCACGCCTTTCACTACCTGGCCGTCGCGGACGTCGAGGCAGGGGATTATCCGTTTTGCCAGCATTGAATGGCCTCCGTTACGTTGAATTTGCCTTCCAGCAGCGCGCGACCGACAATCACGCCGCGCACCCCGGTGCCGCGCAGGGCGGCAATATCATTGAGATCGCCGATGCCGCCGGACGACTGAAACGCCACCTGCGGGTAGCGGGCGCAGACCTCCTCGTACAGCGAGACGTTGGAGCCCGCCAGCGTGCCGTCGCGGGAGATATCGGTGCACAGCACATGCTGCAGGCCGACCGGCAGATAGCTCTCCACCAGCTCCTCCAGGGTCACGCCGGAGTTTTCCTGCCAGCCGCTGACCGCCACCTGCTTATTGCCGTCGGCGTCGATACGCACGTCGAGGGCCAGCACCAGCCGCTCAGGGCCAAAGCGTTTAAACCAGCCTTTCACTTCCTCCGGGGATTTCACCGCAGTGGAACCGACCACCACGCGGGCGACGCCGGCTTCAAGCAGGGCCGCGACATCCGCCTCGGTCCGCACGCCGCCGCCGACCTGCACCGGGACGTCAACGCCGGCGACCAGCGATTTCAGCAGCGGGATCTGGCGCTTCGCCGGATCCTTCGCCCCGGTCAGGTCGACCAGGTGCAGGACTTCCGCTCCCTGAGCGGCATAGGACTGCAGGCGCGGCAGCGGATCGCTGCCATAGTCGCGCTGCTGGCCATAATCGCCCTGGTGGAGACGAACGACGGTGCCGTCGATTAAATCTAAAGCAGGAATAATCATCACATCTCCAGGAAGTTTTTCAGCAGCTGCGCCCCGGCGCTCCCGGAGCGCTCCGGGTGGAACTGCACGCCAAAGAAGTTATCTTTCTGCACCGCGGCGGTGAACGCCTCGCCGTAATTGCACTGGGCGATGGTGTACGGGTTGACCGGCATGGCGTAGCTGTGCACGAAGTAGAAGTAAGCCCCTTCTTCAATGCCGCGGAACAGACGATCGCCTGCTTTGGCATACACCCGGTTCCAGCCCATGTGCGGCAGCGGCAGGCCGTAGTCGGTCATCTTCGGCACCTCTTCCTCGATAATGCCCAGCAGATCGACGCCGTTGTTCTCTTCACTGCGCTTGCCGAGCAGCTGCATGCCCAGGCAAATCCCCAGCACCGGCTGGGTACAGGCTTTGATCAGGTCGATCAGTTCGCGGTCGCGCAGCTGGTCCATCGCCGCCTGGGCGGTGCCGACGCCGGGAAGAAACAGTTTATCGGCACGCAATACCACCTCCGGGTCGCGGCTGACCACCGGCTCATAGCCGTGGCGGCCAATCGCCGATTTCACCGAATTGAGGTTGGCGCACCCGGTATCAAGGATCACCACATTCATTACAGCACCCCTTTGGAAGACGGCAGGGCATCGCCCTGGACGCGGATCGCCTGGCGCAGCGTACGGCCAAAGGCTTTGAACAGGCTCTCCACGCGGTGGTGATCGTTCTTGCCCTTGGTTTTCAGGTGCAGCGTCACCGCCATGGTGTAAGAGAGCGAGCGGAAGAAGTGTTCCACCATCTCGGTGCTCAGATCGCCGACACGCTGATAGGTGAAGTCTGCCTTATACTCCAGGTGTGGACGGCCGGAGATATCCAGCGCGCAGCGGGCGAGACACTCGTCCATCGGCAGCACGAAGCCGAAACGGTTGATGCCGCGCTTGTCGCCAAGCGCCAGCTTCAGGGCTTCGCCGAGGGCCAGGCCGGTATCTTCCACCGTGTGGTGATCGTCGATGTACAGATCGCCGCCGACGTTGACCTCCATGCGGAAGCCGCCATGGGTGGCGATTTGGTCGAGCATATGGTCAAAAAAGCCGACGCCGGTGTGGATCTTGCTGCCGCCTTCGCGGTCCAGCCACACTTTCACATCCACCTGGGTCTCTTTGGTGATGCGCTCGACGTGGGCATAGCGGTCGCGGCGGGTCAGTTGCTCGCAGATGGTCGGCCAGTTCAGCGTCTCGCGGTCATAGCGCAGACCGATAATCCCCATGTTATCCGCCAGCTCAAGGTCGGTGGCCCGGTCTCCAATCACATAGCTGTGGGCTTTATCCAGTACGCCCTCTTCCAGCCACGGCAGCACCAGCTGGGTTTTCGGCTTGCGGCAGTCGCAGTTGTCGCCCGGGAAGTGCGGACAAATCAGCACTTCTTCAAAGTTAACGCCCTGCGAGGCGAAGATCTGCATCATCAGGTTGTGCGGGCCATCAAACGCCTCCTGCGGCAGGCTGTCGGTGCCCAGACCATCCTGGTTGGTGATCATCACCAGCTTATAGCCTTCCTGCTGCAGCTTCAGCAGCGCCGGGATCACCTGCGGCTCAAACGCCAGCTTGTCGAAACGGTCCACCTGGAAATCCACCGGCGGTTCGGAAATCAGGGTGCCGTCACGGTCAATAAAGAGATACTTCTGGGTCATACATTCTCCGCAGTCAAGGCGTCAATCACGCGCTGGCTCTCGGCACGGGTACCGATAGTGATACGCAAACAGCCGCTCAATGAAGGTTGTTTATTCTGGTCACGTAAGATAATGCCCTGATCCCACAAAGATTTAAACACTGCGCTGGAGGCGGTTATCCGCGCCAGGACGTAGTTGGTTTCGGAATCGAAGACCTGCTCCACGCAGGCGATGTCGCGCAGCTGTTCCACCAGGTAGCGGCGTTCGTCGAGGATCTGCACCACGCGCTGACGCATCGCGGCGATCCCTTCCGCGCTCAGCGCCTGGGCGGCGATATCGGCCACCGGCGTGGAGAGCGGGTACGGGGCGATCACTTTCAGCAGCACGTTGATCACCTCGGCGTTGGCGAGGGTGAAGCCGCAGCGCAGGCCGGCGAGGGCGAAGGCTTTAGACAGCGTGCGCAGCACCACCAGGTGCGGGTAGTCGCTGAGCCAGCCGGCGAGCGTCGCCTGCGGGCAGAATTCAATATAGGCTTCGTCGGCCACCACGATAGCTTTGCCGCGGGTCATCTCCAGCAGGTCGCGCATCGACTGCGGGTCGATAATTTGCCCGGTCGGGTTGTTCGGGCTGCAGACGAAGACCACCTTCACCCCGTCCAGCTGCGCCTCGATGCCCGGCAGGTCGAGCTGCCAGTCGGCCAGCGTCGGCACGGTGCGGCACTCGACGCCGATGGTCTCGGCGCTGACGCTGTACATGCCGTAGGTGGGCGGGCAGTAGAGCACGGCGTCTTCGCCTGGCTCGCAGAAGGCGCGGATCAGCAGCTCAATGCCTTCGTCGGCGCCGCGGCTGACCAGCACCTGCTCCGGTTTAACCTCGGCGTAGCGGGCGTAGCTCTCAATCACCGCCTTCGGCTGCGGCTCCGGATAGCGGTTCAGCGTCTGCTCGGTCAGCTGGAAGGCCACGGCGGTGGGGAATTCGTTGGCGTTGAGCCAGACGTCGCCTTTCCCGCCCAGGCGGCGAGCGGATTGATACGGGGTCAGCGCGCGAACGTTGGCGCGGGCTAAATCTTCAATGCTCATGCTTGCTCCTTCAGGGCGGCAACGCGCAGCGTTACGGCGTTTTTGTGGGCGTCAAGGCGCTCGGCGGCGGCCAGAATCTCAATCGTCGAGGCGAGGGCGGCAAAGCCGTCGCGCGACAGCTCCTGCACGGTCATCCGTTTCTGGAAATCGGCCAGGCCGAGGCTCGAGCAGGTGGCGGTATAGCCATAGGTCGGCAGGACGTGGTTGGTGCCCGAGGCATAGTCGCCCGCGGATTCCGGCGACCAGTCGCCAAGGAAAACCGAGCCGGCGCTGGTGATGCTGTCCACCAGCTCACGGGCCTGGCGGGTCTGAATGATCAGGTGCTCCGGGCCGTACTGGTTGGAGATGGCCACGCACTGCGCCAGGTCGCGGGCCACGATGATCCGGCTGGCGGAGAGCGCCACGCGGGCGGTTTCGGCGCGCGGCAGGGCGGCCAGCTGGCGCTCCACGGCCTCGGCGACGCGGTTGCCCATCCCGGCGTCCGGGGTCAGGAGGATCACCTGCGAGTCCGGGCCGTGTTCCGCCTGCGACAGCAGGTCGGAGGCGACGAAGTCCGGGTTGGCGCCGCTGTCGGCGATCACCAGCACTTCCGACGGGCCGGCCGGCATGTCGATGGCCGCGCCGTCCAGACGCTGGCTGACCTGGCGTTTGGCCTCCGTGACGTAAGCGTTACCCGGGCCAAAGATTTTATCCACCTTCGGCACCGACTCGGTTCCGAGGGCGAGGGCGGCGATGGCCTGCGCGCCGCCGACGTTAAAGATGGTTTTCACGCCGCACAGCTGCGCGGCGTAGAGGATCTCATCGGCAATCGGCGGCGGCGAGCAGAGCACCACCTGCTGACAGCCGGCGATGCGCGCCGGCGTCGCCAGCATCAGTACCGTGGAGAACAGCGGCGCCGAGCCGCCGGGAATGTACAGCCCGACGGAGGCGATAGGGCGGGTGACCTGCTGGCAGCGCACCCCCGGCAGCGTTTCGACATCCACCGCCTGCAGCTTTTGCGCGTTGTGGAAGGTCTCGATGTTTTGCACCGCCACCGCCATCGCCTGCTTCAGCTCGTCACTGAGGCGCTCGCCGGCGGCGGCGATCTCCGCCTCGCTCACCTGCAGCGCGGCGACGGTGGTTTTATCAAACTTCGCGCTGTATTCGCGCAGCGCCGCATCGCCATTGGCTTTGACGTTATCGAGGATCTCCGCCACCGTTTTACTGATGCTGTCGGAGGCGGAAATCGCCGGGCGCGTTAAGAGTTGTCGCTGTTGGTCAGCGCTACAGCCGTTCCAGTCGATGATTGTGTTGAAGCTCATGATTGTTTTCCCCTGTGTGTCCCGTGACCGGCTGGCCGATTACTCCATCATCTTCTCAATCGGCAGCACCAGAATGGAGCTGGCTCCCAGCGCCTTCAGTTTTTCCATGGTCTCCCAGAACAGGGTTTCGCTGCTGACCATGTGCATCGCCACGCGCTGCTTGTCGCCTGCCAGCGGCAGAATGGTCGGACGCTCGGCGCCCGGCAGCAGGGCAACCACTTCCTCAAGGCGTTCGGTCGGGGCGTGCATCATGATGTATTTCGACTCGCGGGCCTGGATCACCCCCTGAATACGGGTCAGCAGGCGGTCAATCAGCTGCTGTTTGGCGTCGGCCATTTCGCCGTCGCGCTGGATCAGGCAGGCTTTGGAGCGGTAGATCACTTCCACTTCGCGCAGGCCGTTGGCTTCCAGGGTGGCGCCGGTGGAGACGAGGTCGCAAATGGCGTCGGCGAGGCCGGCGCGCGGCGCCACTTCCACGGAGCCGTTCAGCAGACAGGATTTAAAGGAGATACCTTTTTGATCGAGGTAGCGCTTCAGCAGGTGCGGGTAAGAGGTGGCGATACGTTTGCCGTCCAGCGCCGCCGGGCCGTTCCAGGCTTCATCCACCGGGGTCGCCAGCGACAGGCGGCAGCCGCCGAAGTCCAGACGGCGCAGGGTGAAATAGCGCGGGTCTTCGCCCTGGGCGCGGCGGCTGAGCAGCTCTTCTTCCAGCACGTTTTCGCCGATAATGCCGAGGTCGACAACACCGTCCATCACCAGGCCCGGGATATCGTCATCACGCACGCGCAGAATGTCGATTGGCATATTTTCCGCCAGCGCAATCAGACGCTGGGTGTGCAAATTGACTTTAATGCCGCAGCGGCTGAGTAATTCGCGTGAATCTTCGCTTAAACGGCCTGATTTCTGAATAGCTATGCGTAAACGGGTGTTGTCTAACATTGTTCTTTTCCTCTGAATACCTGTCTGAATCTGTCCGAATTTGGTCCAAAAAAAAGCCCCCGGAAGTGAATCTTCCGGGGGCTCTCTGCGCGTTCATGCACCACTGGAAGATCCAAATGTCTTCCAGCACACATCGCCTGAAAGACTAGTCAGGATGATGGTGATGATGGTGGTGTTTAAATTGAACGCGGTTCATAAAATTCTCTGTGAATGACTATGCATTTGATGTCCTTTAACCTAAACCACTTCCGCCGCAGAAAGCAAGGGCTTTTTTCTATCATTAATTCATTTCACATTGAGCGAAGAAATTGTCAGTTGCCGCTGGCTGGCGTAGCCTGTAATCAGCACAGCGAAAGAGTCAGGAGCCTGGGATGAAAAAGGTCGCGATAGTCGGTTTGGGATGGCTGGGGATGCCGCTGGCGCTGTCGTTGACGGCGCGAGGCTGGCAGGTCACCGGCAGTAAAACCACGCAGGATGGCGTGGAGGCGGCGCGGATGTGCGGGATCGACAGCTATCCGCTGCGCCTGGAGCCGCAGCTGGTCTGTGATACCGAGGACCTCGACGCGCTGATGAACGTCGATGCGCTGGTGATCACGCTGCCGGCCCGGCGGACCGGCGCGGGGGAAGGGTTTTATCTGCAGGCGGTGCAGGAGATCGTCGATACCGCGCTGGCGTACCATATTCCGCGGATCGTCTTCACCAGCTCCACCTCGGTGTATGGCAACGTCAACGGCACGGTGAAAGAGAACTCCCCGCGCCTGCCGGAGACCGCCAGCGGGCAGGTGCTCAAGGAGCTGGAAGACTGGCTGCACAACCTGCCGGGGACGTCGGTGGATATTCTGCGCCTGGCCGGGCTGGTGGGGCCGTCCCGTCATCCGGGACGTTTTTTCGCCGGCAAGTCGGCGCCGGATGGCCAGCATGTGGTCAATCTGGTGCATTTGCAGGATGTGGTGGCCGCCATCGAACTGCTGCTGCAGGCTCCGAAGGGCGGGCACATCTATAATCTATGTGCGCCCCGCCATCCGGCACGCGGCCTCTTTTATCCGCAGATGGCCCGCGAGCTGGGGCTGCCGCCGCCGGTGTTCAGTGATAGCCCGGACGGCGGCCAGGGCAAGATTGTGGATGGCAATCGAATCTGCAATGAGCTGGGGTTTGAATACCAGTACCCCGATCCGCTGGTGATGCCGATGGAGTGATTCGCCAGCGGTGATTCGCATACCGTAAGGGGGTAGCGATGAAACCACTGCTGGATGTCCTCGTGATCCTCGACGCACTGGAAAAAGAGGGGAGCTTTGCCGCGGCGTCGGCAAGGCTCTTTAAAACGCCCTCGGCGCTGAGCTACACCATTCACCGGCTGGAAAGCGATCTCAATATTCAGCTGCTCGACCGCAGCGGTCACCGCGCGCGCTTTACCCCCACCGGACAGATGCTGCTGGAGAAAGGACGGGAAGTGCTGCATATCGCCCGCGAACTGGAGATCCGGGCGGTTAAGCTGCAGCAGGGGTGGGAGCATACCCTCCGCCTGGCGGTGGACAGCACTTTTCCCGTGGCGCAACTCTCGCCGCTGATCGCCGCATTTTATCAACAGCAGCCGCTGACCCGGCTGCACTTCACGCTGAACCCCTCGCTGCTGGACTGGCGGCCGCTGACTGAAGGGCAGGCCGATCTCCTGCTGGGGGCGCTCGGCGAGCCGCCGCCGCTGAGCGGCTATGATTATCTTCCCCTTGGCGAGCTGGATCTGGAGCTGGTGGTCTCCCCGCAGCATCCTCTGGCGGAGCGTCGCGCCCCGTTGAGCTGGCGAACTCTGCGCCGTTACCGCGCGGTCGCCACCGGCGAGGGCGGGGCGCTGCTCGGCGATCAGGAGACCCTGACGGTATGTGACGTTACGGCGCAGCTGGCGCTGCTGCGCATGGGGCTGGGGTGGGGCTGCCTGCCGCGTTACCAGGTGCAGGGGCTGCTGGAGAGCGGCGAACTGGTCAGCTTGACCGTGCGCGGGCAGTCGCCTCGTCAGCACGCGTGGATCGGCTGGAATGACGCTACCTGCGGTTTGGCTGGCAAATGGTGGCGGGAAACGCTATTAGCAAATAGTGCTATTTTTACAATTTATCATATGGAAACCGTATAGATATTAGCACGTTAAAAAATATGCTTACGCAATGAACTTCATAACATCTTGTCAACGCCGTTGAATTTGTTGCAAAATATGCGGCCTGAAAACCAGAGACTAGCCGACGCTTTTTTTTAAAGTGTCGGTTATTTTTTTGGTCGAAAGACACATCATTCAATACCAAGAGGCCGGGCTTCGTACCGGATAGATATTTACTAAAAACCGACAGTCGTTGTCGCTGAGGAATAGAAAGAAATGGGGCAATTTTTTGCTTACGCGCTGGCGTTCACCGTAAAAGGGGATAACTATGTCGCATAACGCTACTCCAAATACCTCTCGCGTGGAATTACGTAAAACACTTACGCTAGTTCCGGTTGTAATGATGGGCCTGGCCTATATGCAGCCGATGACGCTGTTCGATACGTTTGGTATCGTCTCTGGTATGACCGACGGTCACGTGCCGACGGCCTACGCCTTTGCGTTAATCGCTATCCTGTTTACTGCCCTGAGCTATGGCAAGCTGGTACGTCGTTACCCGTCCGCCGGCTCGGCGTATACCTATGCGCAGAAATCCATCAGCCCGACCGTTGGCTTTATGGTGGGTTGGTCCTCGCTGCTCGACTACCTGTTCGCGCCGATGATCAACATTCTGCTGGCGAAAATCTATTTTGAAGCGCTGGTGCCTTCGATTCCGTCGTGGGTGTTTGTTATCGCGCTGGTCGCCTTTATGACCGCCTTTAACTTGCGCAGCATTAAATCCGTGGCCAACTTCAACACCGTGATCGTGGTGCTGCAGGTGGTGCTGATTGCCGTCATTCTCGGCATGGTGATTTATGGCGTGTTTGAAGGCGAAGGCGCCGGTACGCTGGCCAGCAGCCGTCCGTTCTGGTCCGGTGACGCGCACGTGATCCCGATGATTACCGGGGCGACGATCCTGTGCTTCTCGTTTACCGGCTTCGACGGCATCAGCAACCTGTCTGAAGAGACCAAAGATGCAGAGCGCGTCATTCCGCGCGCGATCTTCCTGACCGCGCTGATCGGCGGCCTGATCTTCATCTTTGCCACCTACTTCCTGCAGCTGTACTTCCCGGATATCTCGCGCTTTAAAGATCCGGATGCGTCACAGCCGGAAATTATGCTCTACGTGGCAGGTAAAGCCTTCCAGGTGGGCGCGCTGATCTTCTCCACCATCACCGTACTGGCTTCCGGTATGGCGGCGCACGCTGGCGTGGCGCGTCTGATGTACGTGATGGGGCGTGACGGCGTGTTCCCGAAAAGCTTCTTCGGCTACGTCCACCCGACCTGGCGCACTCCGGCGATGAACATCATCCTGGTCGGCGCTATTGCCCTGCTGGCGATTAACTTCGACCTGGTGATGGCGACGGCGCTGATTAACTTTGGTGCGCTGGTGGCGTTTACCTTTGTTAACCTGTCGGTAATTTCGCAGTTCTGGATCCGTGAGAAACGCAACAAGACGCTGAAAGACCACTTCCAGTATCTGTTCCTGCCGATGTGCGGCGCCCTGACCGTCGGCGCGCTGTGGGTCAACCTGGAAGAGAGCTCGATGATTCTGGGCCTGATCTGGGCCGGTATCGGTCTGGTCTATCTGGCCTGCGTGACCAAAAGCTTCCGCAACCCGGTGCCGCAGTACGAAGACGTGGCGTAAGGCGTAGCGTGATCTGAATGAGAAAAGCCGGAGGGAAACCTCCGGCTTTTTTTCGTTTGGCCCGGTGCTATATCTTTTGCCCGGCGGCGCTGCGCTTGCCGGGTCTGGGGGATATAAGCTGACGGCAGGTCTTTGCAGGACGGGTCAGGCGCAGTGGCTACCCGGCACAAAAGCGGCTCCGTGCCCGCTGTCCTTGCCCGGCAATATGTTGGCCACGGAAACGACTGCCGGACGGTTCCCTCTCCCCCCGGGAGAGGTTAGGGTGAGGGAAAGCACTGCTGGGAAGTCTTTTATGTTATCTGTGGCTTCAGCGGGCATTGCGCTCCCGGTAAGTCTTCTGCGTTATGTCTCTCATGGCGCAGGGAGCGCACAGGGGGCGGCCAGTCGCCGCCGCCCCCTGTACCCCCGGGCTCCGGCCAGCAAAATCGCCGCTACGCGGTACCTTCGACTTATCCCTGCAGGCTTCGGGTCGGGCCGAGGCAGCGTCCATGCAAAACACGGCCCTCAGCCCGCATCCATGCGGGCTGCCCCGGCCTTCCGGGAACGTCTCAGCGATTTTGAGGCCGCCAGCACCGGCAGTTTCAGTCACGCAAGTGGGTAAATCAAGGACAGGTCGCACGAACCCTGTAGGCCGGGTAAGCGAAGCGCCACCCGGCAGATATTCGCGTAAAGCGGTAAAACAGAAGCAGTATTGGGTTAGCGGTCAGGACACCTGCGGGTTGTTTATTGCGGCGGCGGTTCGAAGCAGAGGCTGCGCTCCAGGCACTCGTCGCAGCTCGGCGAGCGGCAGACGATCTCCCCCTGCGACTGCAGGCAGCGCTGGCGATAAAAGAACTTTTTCCAGCGCATATGGTGGACGTTCTGCGCCACCAGCTGCGGAAAGCAGTCGCGCATCAGCCGGCCCAGTTCCGCCCGCGAATCCAGACCCAGATCCTCCCACAGATGATTAAACGCCAGCGCCGCCCCGGCGACGATCGGCGCCATCGGTTCGGCTCCCGGCGCCATCCACTCCGCCAGCCACCGCGCCAGCTGGCGGCGCTCTTCGTCGCGGGTGGCATTCAGCTCCGTCATCAGCCGGCGGCGGCTCAGCGCCTCGCTGTCCAGCGGCGTCGCCATCTCGCCCAACCGCTGCTGCAGGGCCAGCCACGCCTCGACGCTCAGACCCATCCGCAGCGGAAAGCAGCCTTTTCCGGCGTGATACAGTCGCCACAGGCGGGTCAACCAGTCAACCGGCGCCATCAGGCGACCCCCTGACGCAGACGCGATGCCGCCAGACTCTGTCGCCGCCGCTGCCACCAGGCGGGCAGCACCTCGGCGACCGACCGCCACGCGCCGTCCACCTGCGGCTCAATGCCCTGTCGCTCGAGCTGTTGCCATGGCGTATGGCCGATACGCACGCAGAACACCGCTTTCACGTCGGCGAGCAGCGCGATGAGCGCCGCCAGTCTGGCCTCGTTCTCCTGCGGCTCGCACTCCTCCGCGCCGCGGCAATATTTCGGCGTAAAGCGCTCGCCTACCAGCACCATGCCGGCGGCCGACAGGCTGTAGATCGAGAAGCGGTCGGCATGGCCAAAATGACAATCAATCACCTCGCCGCGGCTGGAGGCTACCGCCACCAGACAGGCGTCATCCGCCTCCGACTCTCCCCGGGTGGCGAGGCTGGCATGAAGTTCGGCGCGTTGGTGGAGGATGGGCAGCCAGTCGGGGAGGCTGTCCGGGTCCGGAAGCTGGGTAAACTGCTGGCTGCAATCTTCGCCCAGCATGCCGATGGCGTCGGCGCGGCACTGGTGGCAGTGGGTCATCTGCGGCATCGCGGCCCCGCACTGGCTGCGGATCGCGGCGAGCATCCCGGCGTCTGGCTCTGGCTGGCCGTTGAGGCCAAAGACCGTGCCGTGCTCCGGTCTGGCAATCAGCGGCATAATATTGTGAATAAACGCGCCGCTTTCCCGCAAACAACGGCTGACCTCGGCCATGCCGCTGTCGTTGATCCCCGGGATCAGCACCGAGTTTATCTTGACCAGCACCCCGGCGTTGGTTAGCCTGCGGACCCCCTCCAGCTGGCGGGCTATCAGGATCTCCCCGGCTTCCCGGCCGCTGTAGCGTTCGCCGTCGAGCCACAGCCAGGCGTAGATTTGCCCGGCGATCTCGGCATCCAGAGTGTTGATGGTCACCGTAACGTGATCCACGCCGACCTCCAGCAGGCGATCCACCGCGTCGGGCAGCATCAGCCCGTTGGTCGACAGGCATAATTTCAGGTCCGGAAGCTGGTCGCGGACCAGCTCCAGGGTGCGGAAGGTGCGGGTCATATTGGCCAGCGGATCGCCGGGCCCGGCAATGCCAACCACCGACAGCTGCGGGATGGCCTGGGCCACCTGGCGCACTTTCAGCACCGCCTGCTCGGGGGTCAGCAGCGTCGAAGACACCCCGGGGCGGGATTCATTGCTGCAGTCGAATTTACGGTTGCAGTAGTTGCACTGCAGATTGCAGGCCGGGGCGACCGGGAGATGCATCCGGGCGAAACGGTGGTGCCCGCTGCGGGAGTAGCAGGGGTGCGCGGCGACCTTGTCGGCCACCCGCGGCGCTAGCGCGCTGGCGTCCGCCGACTGACAGGCGTTGCCGCCGGAAAAAGAAGAGCAGGAAGTCATGGTCGTACCTTCTTGGTTGGGCGATACCTTCCTGCTGCAAAGGGCATACCAGAGAGGTTTTTTTTATCTTTCTGAAAAGAAAGGTGTTATTCCGCATCCCTGCGGCAAAATATTGTCGTGTTCCCGCCGCACGGGCGACAATGTCCTGAACCTGACACCGCGGCCTACAGACGCGGCAGGGTGATATCCATGATCTGGATCCGGTAGGCGACCTGGCGCGGCGTCATCCCCAGCAGCCGCGCCGCCTTGGCCTGCACCCAGCCGGCTTTTTCCAGCGCGGCGATCAGCCGCTGGCGTTCATCCAGGCTGTTGTCCAGCCAGCTGTCTTCCGCTGGCCCGCTGGCGGGCAGGGCTTTGGCCGGACGTTCCTGGTGGGTGAAGAGGATCACGTCGCGATCGATCAGGCCGCTCTCGGACATCACCGCCGATCGTTCGAGGCAGTTCTCCAGTTCGCGGACGTTGCCCGGCCAGCTGTACTCCATCAGCAGGCGGATCGCCCCCTCGCTGATCCGCAGCGTGCGCCCCTGATGCTGGCCAATTTTGCGCACCAGAAAGTGCGCCAGCTCGGCGATGTCCTCCTGACGCTCGCGCAGCGGGGGCAGGGCGATGGGCATCACGTTCAGGCGATAGTAAAGATCCTCGCGGAAGTGGCCCAGCCGGACCTCCTCCTCCAGGTGGCGGTTGGTGGCAGCGATGATGCGGACATTCACCCGCAGGGTCTCATCGCCGCCGACCCGCTCCATCTCCCCCTCCTGGAGGATGCGCAGCAGCTTAGCCTGGAATGAGGCGCTGCTTTCGCCAATCTCGTCGAGAAACAGGGTGCCGCCATCCGCCAGCTCAAAACGCCCCTTACGCTGGCGCATCGCCCCGGTAAAGGCGCCTTTTTCATGGCCGAACAGTTCGCTTTCCAGCAGGTTGTCCGGCAGCGCCGCGCAGTTAAATTTGACGAAGGCGGCGCCAGCCCGCGGCGAATGGTGGTGGATGGCATTGGCGATCAGCTCCTTCCCGGTGCCGCTTTCGCCGCGCACCAGCACGGTGGTGTCCCAGCGCGAAACCTGGCGGATCACCTCCACGATCTGGCGCATCGCCGGGCTCTTGCCGACCATATTGTCAAGGCCCACCCCGCGCGACGACGAGCAGGCCGGCGGCCGTTCCACCTTCGGCGGCTGGCGGCCCGGCAGGGTGGCGGAGGCCGGGAGGATCATCAACCGGATGGTCTGGGCGATGAGGTTGGCGACGGTTTCGAGAAAGCGGGTGCAGGCCGGCAGCCGCTCTTCCTGGCGCGCCATCGGCTGGGCCGCCAGCACTCCCATGGGCCGGGCGTTGGGCCCCATCAGCGGCACGGCGATAAACGGCAGGTCATAATCGTAGAGGCTCAGACGGTCGAGAAAACGCTGATCGTCGGCGACCCGCGGCAGCACCAGCGACTGCCCCTGGGCCAGCACCGTCCCCACCAGCCCCTCGCCGGGACGATAGCGGATCTGCGCGCTGCCGGGGAGGGTCTGCTGCTCGGTTTGCTGCAGCGCTTCGATACTGAGGATCTCCTGCTCGCTGTCGTACAGACAGATCATCCCGTGCTGCATAAAGGCATCGTTGTGCAATACGCTGAGCACCTCCTGCAGCGTTTTGCTGGCCTCGGTGGCGCGGCTCAGCACCACGCTTATCCGCTGCATGGCGGTGAACTGCTGAGAGAGGTCGAAGCGTCTGACGGTGGTGTCCGGGTCGGATTCGGGGATCATGCTTCACCTCCGTTCAGGGCGTTAAACAACGGGAAACGCAGGGTCAGGCAGGTGCCGCCCTGCGGCCGGGAAGCCAGCTCGATGGCCCCGCGATGGTGCGCCACCAGGGTCTGGATCAGCCGCAGCTCCATGCCTTTGCCCGGCGAATTCAGCGCGTCGGGGGAGTGGGCGTAGCGCACCTGCAGCAGCGGCACGTTGTCGGTCAGGTACAGCGCCAGCCAGCCGTCGTTTTCCTCGGCATAGAGCTGCATCGCCAGCGGGACGGAAGGCAGCTCGGCGGCGAGGGCCAGGGTGCGGTCGAGCCACAGGCTTAAGCACGCCAGCAGCTGAGTGCGCTGGCCAAAGCCGATCAGATGCGGTGAGGCCATGTCCAGCTGTAGCCCCTCGGGATCGAAGCGGGTGCGGTAGAGGGCGCACAGGTCGTCGAAAAAGGGCTGCAGCGGCCAGACGGCGGGGCTTT
This sequence comes from Klebsiella sp. 2-CIP_Kleb., assembly GCF_050378715.1. NCBI lineage: Bacteria > Pseudomonadati > Pseudomonadota > Gammaproteobacteria > Enterobacterales > Enterobacteriaceae > Klebsiella > Klebsiella sp. 2-CIP_Kleb. The sequence goes on along the minus strand of NZ_JBNRLG010000001.1, from coordinate 1,142,304 downwards.
CGAGTTCCAGCGACGGGCGACAGCGCTGGAGCCGGGCCATCGCCTCTTCCCCTTCTCGCCAGGCGGCCTCCAGCGCCACGTTGCCGCTGCTCTCGCCGTTCAGCCGACGGGCCGCCGCCAGCATGTTAATCGGGCAGTTCAGCTGGATCAGCGCGGCGTCCAGCGACTCGCGGATCGCCGCCAGCAGCTTGCCGGCGGTCATTTGCTGCTTCAGCCGGTCGAGGCGGCCCTGCTCCTGCTGCTGGCGCTGCTGGGTACAGTCGGCGATCACCACCAGGCTTCGCGCCAGGGCGCTGTCGATAAAGTAGCGGCTGGCCTCTTCGCTGACGCCGGGCAGCGGCCAGCAGGTCACCGACAGCCAGCGCGCGGCCCCGCGGATCGCCACCGGCAGGATCTGTTCCACGCCGGGCGTCATTCGGCCAGGGGAGACCTGCAGCTCGGTGAGCAGCTCCCGGCCGCCGCAGTCGGCGCAGAAGGTTTTATAGGCGAGGTTGTCCATCACCACCCGATCCTGCTCGTCCACCACCACCACGGCGGCGGGAATATTATTCAGCACCGCCTCCATCAGGGTCATATGGTTGCGCAGCCGCTGCTCCAGGGTATAGCTGACGCTGATATCCCGCTGCATCGCCAGATAGTGCTCCAGTTCCCCCTGCGGACTGAGCACCGGAGTGATGTCAATCTCCACCAGGTACAGGCCGCCGTCACGCCGCTGGTTAATCAACTGGCCGCGCCACGGCTGACGCTGGAGCAGGGTGTGCCACATCTCCTGATAGATCTCGCGCGGCGTCTGGCTGCTGGCCAGCAGGCGCGGGTTCTGATTTAACAATTGCGCCAGCGAATAGCCGGTCTGGCGGCAAAACGCCGGGTTGGCGTAGATGATCCTGGCGCTGGCGTCGGTGAGGGAGATCGCCACCGAGGCCTGTTCCACCATGGTAAAAAACAGCCCCGGATGTTGTTGAGTCAGCGCGCCGGCGATGGCTTCCGGCGCGGCGTTATCGAGCATCATATTCAGGGTCATCGTAAACTCCTGTGTCGCAGTTATGACAAATTGTCCGACACCGTGCGCGGATCGCGGCGGGCTGAGCCGAACCCAGATAACCATGCAAACTGTGCGCCCTTATCGAAACGACCGAACGAAACATTGATCCGACAGGGGGAAAATCCGCTGATTTTTACCTTTAGGCCCGCCGGGGGCGCCTTTCGCGGGCGCTGCTGCGGCGGGAAGCGATCCTGATGGGGCAGGGATGGGCCGTCACGGTGCAGGGCAACCTGGCACAGCCTTCGCAATACCCCTGCGGTTATCCCTATTTCCGACACCATTCCGACAGGAGCGTACTATGGCGAACATTGGCATTTTCTTTGGCACCGATACCGGTAAAACCCGCAAAATCGCGAAAATGATCCACAAGCAATTAGGGGAGGCCGCCGCCGCCCCGGTCAATATTAACCGCGCCACGCTGGCGGACCTGCTGGCCTACCCGGCGCTGCTGCTGGGCACGCCGACGCTTGGCGACGGCCAGCTGCCGGGCCTTGAGGCCGGGGGCGAGAGCGAGTCGTGGGCGGAATTTCTTCAGACCCTCGGCGACGTCAGCCTGCAGGGGAAAACGGTGGCGCTGTTTGGCCTCGGCGATCAGCGCGGCTATCCCGATAACTTCGCCAGCGGGCTGCGGCCGCTGTACGACGCCCTGCGCGCCCGCGGGGCGACGATGATCGGCAGCTGGCCGAACGAGGGGTATGAGTTCAGCGCCTCATCGGCGCTGGAGGGGGAGCGGTTTGTCGGGCTGGTGCTGGACCAGGATAACCAGTTCGACGAAACCGAAACGCGCCTGGCGACCTGGCTTGAGGAGATTAAACCGCACCTGCTGTAAACGCTGGCGGGTGGCCTGTCGGCTACCCGCAAAGCCCCGGCTGGCGCGCTAACATCTCAGCCAGCCACTGGCGCTGGTGGCGGCGCTGGCTCTGTTGACTGAGGTAATCGCGGGCGCTTTCCAGCGCCTGCTCAGGCGTCATCGGCGCGGCGGGGCGGATGGCTTCGCACCATACCAGGTGCCAGCCCAGCTCGCTGGCCACCGGCGCGCTCAGCGCGTTTTCCGTCAGCGCGAACAGGGCCTCCTCCAGCTGCGGATAAAGCAACCCCCGGCCGATCCACCCCAGCAGTCCGCCGTCGAGGGCGCTTGGACAGTGGGAGTGTCGCTGGGCCAGCGGCGCAAACGCCTCGCGGGAGGCCGCGATTTGCCCATGAAGCGCCTGGATGCGCGAGTAAACCGCCTGGTCGTCGCCATCGACGGTGAGCAGCAGATGGCGGGTCAACCGCTGTTCCGGGCGGATAAACTGCGCCTGATGCCGCAGATACCAGGCCTGCACCGTGGCGGGATCCGGCTGCGGCGCCTGGCTGGCAATCCCGGCGAAGGCGGTTTCCAGCCGGGCATGATGCAGGACGATCGCCGCCCGCTCCGGCGGCGTAAACCCGCCCTCATCCAGCCAGGCGCCCAGCGAAGCGGCGAGGCCTTCCCGTAGCGCGGCGGGGATCGCCTCCGCCGCAATCTGGCCGACCAGCGCCTGCTCCACGCTGGCCTGACGCTGCCAGGCCGCCTCGAAGGCCTCCCGGTCCGCCGCGGCGATGGCCGCCGGTTCGCAGTTCCAGCGGCTCTGCGCCAGCCGCCGCCGGCCAAATCGTTGCCATGGCTGCATTATTCTTCCTCCTCTGCCAGGGCCAGCGCGGTCACCGGCACCTGGAACCAGCGGCCGCCGAAGTCGACGATATAGCCGTCGCCGCGCTCGCCCCGATCGGTGGCTTCAATGCGCCCCTGCTGACCGACGTTGACCACCACTTCGCCCTGCAACGTCAGCGCCGTCTGGCAGGTGACGTTATCGCCATACTGCAGATTCCCCGCCAGCCAGGGCCGATCGCCGGCAATCAGCTCCTGTTCGCGGCAGCCGACAACCCGGTCACAGTCCGGGAAGTGGATCTGGTAGATGATCTGGTCCTGCAAGAACACCCCCCAGTCGCGGACATAGCCGATGCTGCCCCGGCGCACCAGCAGGGCGCCGGATGGCAGGCCCGCATAGGTGCCATCGTTGCGGATGGCGCGCACGACGCGGACCGCTTCGCTAAAGGTGAATGTGGGTCTCATGGCCTGTTCTCCTCGAACTGTTGCTGATAACTCTCCGCCAGCAGCCGGCGCGCCAGCAGCCAGTGCGCGCGCGGGTTCTCCTCCAGCTGGTTGAGCAGAGGCACTTCCGCCTTCAGCTTACGGTGAAAGGCGGCCAGCACCGGCAGGCTGCAGTGGGCCAGACGCTCGGGCTGGTAGGGAACGGCGAAAAACTGAAAGAAGGCGTCGGCGGAGCGCAGGTCGTCTACGCCGGGGATCTGATAAAACCACTCCATGCTTACCCCCTGGCCTGCAGCGTTTCGGCGCCGCAGAGCGCGTGAAAGATTGCCGCCAGCTCATCATCCCGCGGGCTGCGTTTACCGGTTTCCGCAAAGTGGCGGAGCGCGGGCAGCAGCTGGTCAATTTGCGCTGACGTCAGGTGATAGCCCATCCGGTCGAAGACGCCGTTAACCGCCTGGCGACCAGAGTGTTTGCCCAGCACCAGCCGATAGCCGCGGCCCAGCAGGGCGGGGTCGATCGCCTGATAGCTCTCGCTGTCGCGCAGCAGCGCCGCGACGTGCACGCCGGATTCGTGGGTAAAGACCAGCTCACCCACCAGCGGCTGCTGGGGATCCACCGGGCGGCGGGTGGCGAGGGCCACCTGTTCGCACAGCGCCGGCAGGGCGGTGAAACGCACCCCGGTCTCGACGCCCAGGCAGCGCTCCAGCCCGAGCGCCACGGTCTCCAGCGCCGCGTTGCCCGCGCGTTCGCCCAGGCCCAGCACGGTGGTGTTCACGCTGGTGGCCCCGGCGCGGACCGCCGCCAGGGTGTTGGCGGTAGCCAGGCCCAGATCGTTATGGGCGTGCATCTCGAGTTCGCCGGGCCAGACGCGGCGCAGGGCGGCGATCTGCGCCGCGGTAGTGAACGGGTCGAGGATACCGAGGGTATCGGCATAGCGCAGACGGGTGGCTCCCGCCTCGCCGGCCTGCCGGGCAATGTCCTGCAGCGTCGCGTCGCTGGCTCGCGAGGCGTCCTCACAGCCAATGCAGACCTTCAGGCCAAGGGTGTGGGCGAGGTGGATCAGGGCCGCCAGCCGCTCCAGCAGCAGCGGTAAGCTCTCGCGCAGTTTGTACTGCCGCAGCTTGTCGGAGGCGGGAATGGAGATATCCACCCAGTCCATGCCCAGCTCGGCGCTCTGGCGAATTTCGCCGGCCTGCATTCGGCACCAGGTCATCAGCGTGGCGCCCGGGAGCTGACGGCGCACCAGCCGGATACGGGCGCACTCCTCCTCGCCCATCGCCGGGGTGCCGACCTCCAGCGCCTCGATCCCCGCCGCGTACAGCGCCTCGGCGATGGCGATTTTTTCGCTGGCCTGGAAGGCCACGCCGGGACTCTGTTCGCCATCGCGCAGGGTGGTGTCATTGATCAGTACGCGTCCCATTTTCGTCTCTCCGTCTTAACCGTAGACCGGCGTGAAGGCGCCATCCTGCAGGTGCGGCTGGCCGTTCCGCCAGTAGGGCGACAGGGCGCGCAGCCGGTCGATAATGGGCGGCAGGGCGGCGATGACGTAGTCGATCTCTTTTTCCCGGGTGTAGCGCGAGAGGGAGAAGCGAACGGTGCCGTGGGCCGCGGTGTAGGGGATATTCATCGCCCGCATGACGTGCGACGGCTCCAGCGAGCCGGAGGTGCAGGCGCTGCCGCTGGAGGCGGCGATCCCGGCCTGATTCATCAGCAGCAGGATCGCCTCGCCTTCAATGCACTCGAAGGCCAGATTAAGCGTGCCGGGCACCCGCGGCTGGCTGCCGCCCATCACCGTTACCGCCGGGATAGTGGCCTGGAGATGGTGTGCAAGGCGATCGCGCAGCTGGCTAATCTGCGCCATGCCCGGGAGATGGACCTGCGCCAGCTCGCTGGCGGCACCCATCCCGACAATGCCGCTGATATTTTCCGTACCGGCCCGCCGGCCATGCGCCTGGTGGCCGCCGCGCAGCAGCGGGCGAAACCGCGTTCCCCGCCGCAGCCAGAGGCAGCCCACCCCTTTGGGGCCGTGGAATTTATGCGCCGAGCAGGAGAGCATATCGATCCGCGTCTGGCTGAGCGCCATCGGGATTTTGCCCACCACCTGCACGGCGTCGCAGTGAAACAGCGCGCCCTGCTCATGGGCCAGCTCCGCCAGCTCGGGCACCGGGAACATGACGCCGGTTTCGTTATTGGCCCACATAATGCTGACCAGCGCCACGCGCGGGCTAAGCGCCGCCCGAAACTGCGCCATATCGAGGGCCCCCTGCCGATCCACGGCGATACGGTGGATCAGGTATCCCTGGCGCTCCAGCTGTTCGCACACCGCCAGGGTGGCGGGATGTTCGACCACGCTGGTGATGATCTCGCGCCGCTCCGGCATCAGGGCCACCGCCGAGGCGATGGCGGTGGTGGTGGCCTCGGTGGCGCAGGAGGTAAAGATGATCTCGCTGGGGTAGTCGGCTCCGAGCAGGGCGGCCACCTGTTGGTGCGCCCGTTCAAGGGCGGCCTGCGCCGGCAGACCAAAATCGTGTATCGACGAAGGGTTGCCGTAAAAGTCGGTCAAAAAGGGCATCATCGCGTCGAGAACCATCGGGTCGAGACGGGTGGTGGCGTTGTTATCGAGATAAACAGGTTTCATCGTATCCCCCTTGGGTTAGTTAACCGCGGCCGGGGCCGCCACCACGTCCATGTAACTTCCGGTACGCTCCATCAGCTTCTGCTGCAGCCAGGCGAGGGTCATGTCGGTCATCATGCAGCCGCTGCAGCTGCCGGAGAGGCTGACGGTCACCTGGCGCGGGGTGACGCTCACCAGCGTCATGTCGCCGCCGTCGGCCTGAATGTGCGGGCGCAGCTCGTTGATGGTATCGACCACGCTTTGCCAGTGCGCATCCTGGGTCGTCTCCGCCGGCAGGGGGGCGGGCGGCTGTTGGGCGAGGATCGCCGCCAGCGCCAGCTCAATTTTTTCATGGCAGGCGGTACAGCCCCCGCCGGCCTTGGTGTAGTTGATCACTTCCTCGAGGGTGGTCAGGCCGTTGTTCACCACGGCCCGGCGAATATGCCCTTCGTCGACGCCGAAGCATTTACAGATCAGCTTGCCCTCCTCATGCTCCTCCTCAAGGCTTTCGCCGCGAAAATGGGCGATGGCCGCACGCAGCGCCTCCTGGCCCATCACCGAGCAGTGCATTTTCTCCGGCGGCAGACCGTCGAGGTAGTCGGCGATCTGCTGGTTGGTGATCTGCCCGGCTTCGGTCAGGGTGTGGCCGATAATCAGCTCCGTCAGCGCGGAAGAGGAGGCGATGGCGCTGCCGCAACCGAAGGTCTGGAAGCCGGCCTCCTCGATGATCTCGGTGTGCGGATCAACCCGCAGCATCAGGCGCAGCGCATCGCCGCAGCTTAATGAACCCACATCGCCCACCGCGTTGGCGTTGTCGACCACGCGCGCGTTGCGGGGATGAAAAAAATGGTCTTTCACTTTCTCGGAGTAGTTCCACATGCTGTCAGCTCCAGGGATGATGACGAAAACGCCGGGGCGCGGTGCACCGCAGACTGGCGGTGGTACTGTTCCCCAAGCAATTGCAGTACCAACGCATAAAAACCTTATTTATTAATTACCTGGCTGAATCAGCTCCCCCGACAGAGCCGACACTGTTGTGGCGTTTTGTGGGCTTTGTCACATAAACGACAGGCTCAGGGCTGCGGGTCGGGCTCCTCCCGCCATGTCTGCTCCTCCAGCAGGCGGTTAAAGCGCTGCGGGTCGCGTTGCCGCGTGCTGCGGCGCTGCGCTTTTTCATACCAGGAGAGCTGGATCTCCTGCAGTAAGCCGAGGATGGTGGTCTGGTCGGGAACCCGTTCGGCGCGGACGCCCACCTGCAGCAGCTGGCGAAAAACCGCCTCGCCAATCGCCACGCAGAACAGGGTGACGCAATCCTCCAGGGCGTGGACACGCTCGGCTATCTTCTCGGTCTGATGGCCGCTGACGACCGGGAACTCCACCACCCGCAGCAGGGTGACCCGATCCGCCTTGACGCCGTAGACCACCAGCCGCGGCGTGGCGCCAAAATGCTGATCGACGTGGCGGTAATCGGAGCTGGCGAAGGCGACTTTCATCGACCACTCGTCGGCGTGGACCATCTCAAACTGTCGGTTAATGGGCGGCATAAGCGTCTCCTGAAGCCGGCTGGGGGTCGGCGCCCTGGCGAAGCGGCGAGCGGTAGAGGGCGGTGTGGTGATGGCGGTCGCGCAGCAGATTGGCCAGCTCAAACAGCGTGTCGCGCATGCCGGCGTACCCCTGGCGGACCCGGCGAAACTCGCCGAGTCGGTCGAAGATGGGAAAGCCGACGCGGATCAGCGGCAGGGCAAACTGCTCCGCCAGATCGCGGGCGTGCGAGTTAGCCACCAGCAGATCGGCGGGTTGGTGGCTCAGCAGCTGCTGGAGATCCTCAAGATCCCCCGGCACCACCTGCTCGACCGGCAGCTGGCGCAGGCTGGGGTGGCTGGTGGGGGCAACCAGCGGGCCGGGCTGGATCCCCTGGCTGCGGGCGAAATCACACCATGCCGCCAGCAGGTCGCCCTCCGCGGCCATCGCCATGCGCTGGCCCTGCAGCCACATATGACAATCGATCATCGCATCCTGCAGCTGGCCGCGCTGGCGCTCAATCCAGGCCGGTACGCGGCGTCCGGACAGCTTCGCCAGCTGATGGATAAAGGTATCGCAGTGGTCGAGAGTCATCAGGTGCGGCAGGGCGATCACGTCCCCCCGGCTGCGCTGGCTCAGGAGGGATGCCGCCCGCTGCATTGACACGCCGATGGCGAAGCTGCCCAGACTCTGGCCAATCTGCGCAATCTGGCGCAGCGAGGCGCCGCCCTGGGTCAGGGGCGTAAAATCCCCCTGACCGAGGTGGCCATCCATCGACAGCGAGAGGTCCGGCAGGACCACCGGCTGCAGGCCAAAGGCCTCCACGCAGCGGCTCAGCCATTCGATATCCCCTGGCGAACAGAGGTGGCTGACCAGCAGGTTGACCCGCCGGGGGCGCTGCCCCGGCCGCGGCGTCGGCGCCACCCACTGCTCGATGATGCTCTCGATCACCGCGCTGTAGCCGTTTTCCATAGAGCCAAAAAAATCCGGGGTGTTGACGGTGAGGATCGCCACCCCGTTATGGCGGGGATGCGCCTCGCGAAACTGGCGCACCACCCGGGCGATATCGCTGCCCTGCGCTTCCGCCAGACCGGTGCTGAGCAGCACGATGGCCTGCGGACTGTGGCGCTGGCAGAGGGTGTCGAGCGCGGTGAAGATATTGCCGTCGGCCCCCATGATCGTGGCGGTCGGATCCATGGCCGTCGACTGCAGCGGCACCGGGTCATGGAAATGCTGAATAAAGAAAACTTTGGCGAAGGCGCTGCAGCCCTGGGCGCCGTGGACCAGCGGGATGGCCTGGGCCAGCCCGAGGCTGGCGAGGATCGCCCCGAGCGGTTGCCCGGTTTTAATCGGGCTCACCGCCAGCGGTTTTTCGCTACGGATAAGGTCTGCCATGGTGTTCTCCTAGCGCCACGGGGCGCGGGCATGCGTTTGCGGCCAGACGGGGCTGGCGAGGGTCAGACAAAGCTGGCGGGCGAGGGTGATGATGCCCTGGTAGCCAGCGTAGGCGTGCTCCCGCTCCTGATTGATATCGAGAAACGGCAGCCGGGCTTTCCAGGCGGTGTACATATTGCGTCCGCCGGCGATCATCAGATCCGCCTGATAGCGGTACACCACGTCGAGCAGGGTGCGGGCGTTGCCCTCCTCAAGCATCACCGCCTCGTCGCCCATCAGCTCCCGGATCCGCTGTTTATCCTCCTCGGTGGATTTCCGCGTGCCGGTGGCCACCACGGTCATGCCGAGATCCTGCAGGGCCGAGACCACCGACCAGGATTTCACGCCGCCGGTGTAGAGCAGCACCTTGCGCCCGCGGAGCTGCTCGCGCCACGGCGCCAGCGCCTGCTCCGCCGCTCGCTCCTCGCGGGCGATCAGCGCCTCGGTGCGGCGGCACAGGTCGTCATCCCCCAGCAGCGCCGCCAGCTGGCGCAGGGCGTCGGAGGTGGCGCGGATCCCGTAGAAGCTGCCTTCAAACCACGGCGTGCCGTAGCGCAGCTCCAGCCCCCGGGCGACGTTGATCAGCGCCCGCGAGCAGACCAGCATATTGGCCTGCGCCCGGTGCAGGGTCTGGATCTCGGCAAAGCGGCCGTCGCCGGAGAGGCTGCCGAGGACGCGGATCCCCAGCTCGTCGAGCAGCGGCTGGACCTGCCAGAACTCGCCGGCGATATTGAATTCGCCAATCAGGCCGATATCGTGGCGCTGGGCCGGGGCAAAGGGCGTGTTGTCCGGCCACGGGGCGGGTTCGCGCTGGCCAATCACCTGCCTGAGCATCACGTCGCCCGCCATCCGGTTGCCAAGATTTTTGCTGCCGTAGAAGCCGGCGGCGTCAATGGCGATGACCGGGACGCCGGTGGCGGTCTGCGCGGCCTGGCATACCGCTTCGATGTCATCGCCCTCCATCGCCGGTACGCAGGTGTTGTAGATAAAGACCGCCGCCGGGCGATAGCGGTCGACGATGTGACGCACGGCGTGGAACAGACGGCGTTCGCCGCGGCCCATAATCACATCCTGTTCGTTGAGATCGGTGGTAAAGCCGAGCCGGTTGAGGGCCGGGCCGGCGCTGACGCTGCCACGGTTATCCCACGAGCTGCCCGCGCAGCCGATGGGGCCGTGCACCAGGTGCGCGACGTCGGCGATGGGCAGGAGCGTTATCTGCGCGCCGTCGAAGGCGCAGCCGCCGGCGGTGGCGCCGGGCTTAGGGGCGCTGCAGCCGGATTTTTGCTTCTGGTTGTGCTCGCAGGCGGGTTCGTCCAGCAGCGCCAGAATTTCCTTTCCCTTCATAGTGACCTCGTTGACGGTGGGAGACCGGAGAGGTGATGCAATTCGCGCTCCAGGGAGAGGGGGATTGATTTTTAAGGAAAAAGGGTTGTGGGTTTTGCGACAAAGGCAACAATCGGACAAGGGGGGGCATGATTTATCGCGCTGATAACTGGATTTACCGCGACAGTATTGCTGCAGACTGGTGAATGGCGGGAAGGGTCGATAAGGTGGAATATTCCGTTCACCGACCTTCCTCTCTATTTCATCGCGCCCTCTGCGGGTGAACGGCATGGGGGGCGTTTCGCCCGCCCCCCATGACCCCCCGCATGGCGCTGAAAATTGCCGCTGCGCGGTCCGCTCCACTCCGGCTTCATCTGGCGGAACGGGCGGACTCGACATCCCTGTCTCGACCGCCCTCTGGCCGCCGTCCTGGCGGCCAGTCCTGGATGCGCGCCTGCGTTCTCGCCAATTTTCCTGATGCGCCCAACCCCCCGCTGTCACTTTTGTCCCTGTCCTGCGGCGCTTGCCTTGCTGAAAGAAAGGATGTCCCTGCAGGGGTAAAAAAAGGCCCGCGGGGTCGGCGGGCAACAAGCACAACATTTCCTGATGCGCCTAACCCCCCGCTGTTACTTTTGTCCCTGTCCTGCGGCGCTTGCCTTGCTGAAAGAAAGGATGCCCCTGCGGGGGCAAAAATAAGCCCGCGGGGTCGGCGGGCAACAAGCACAACATTTCCTGATGCGCCCAACCCCCCGCTGTCACTTTTGTCCCTGTCCTGCGGCGCTTGCCTTGCTGAAAGAAAGGATGCCCCTGCAGGGGCAAAAAAAGGCCCGCGGGGTCGGCGGGCAACAAGCACAACACAACGATTAAAAAACACGTTCCTCCAGAGGGTTATCCCGGTTGAGGCGCTTCGCCAGCCACGGCGGCAGCCGACCGGCCAGCATCGCGCTCACCGCGGCGCACTGCGCCTGAATCGTCGTGCCCGGTGGCGCTTTCATCGGATGGATCTGATGGCGGATCAACCTCGCGGCGGCAGGCCCGCCAATCTCCTGACAAAACAGCAGATGGCAATCCTCCAGTAGCCTGGCGCGCATCTCGCTGGCGTCAGACGCCGCCGAAGGGGAGGCATAGCGGCGCAGATCTGCCAGCCAGCCGCCCTGGTCATCGAAGGCATAGATAAAAAACAGCCGGTTCTGGCCAAAATGACCATTGATGGTCAGGCCATCCTGCGAGCAAAAAGCGACCCGCAGCTGCGGCGTTCGCTGAGGGTGGCGGGCGATGCGTAAATGGCCGGGCAGCGCCCCCTGAAGGCAGGCGATGACCCGCGCCCAGCGGGCCGGGGACATCACCGCCGTCGCCGAAGGAAAGCTGGCGGCCAGCTGAGGCTGCGTCAGGGTGGTTAAGCGTGCCGGGGTCAAGGTCTCGCCGCACTCCTGCGCCAGCCAGTCGACGACTTGTACCGGCTGCAGCTCCGGCAGCGTCTGGAACAGCGCCAGCAGACGCCAGAAAAGGGTATCGTTATCGGACATTTCCAGCTCCTTATAGCAGCGTGCTGCGGGTGGCGCGCAGGCTTATCGGGAAGACCGGCCGCCCCGGCTGCGGATTGACGTAGTAGCGACGTCCCCCTTCAAGGGCAATCGCGCCGCCCCAGCGGTCGGTCTCGTCATGTTCGACCTGGAGCACCCGAGCCTCCAGATCCTGTTTGGCGATATAGGCATACAGCGCCTCGCCGCGCTCACGGAAAATCACGATGGGCATACTCCCTCCTGGCCCCGCCTGCGGCGGGGCGCCTGATGGTTAACGAACGAGGTCGAAGCTGTAATCGGTTTTGCCCAACTGGCTGGTGTCGTGGTCCAGTTTTTCCAGCACGGCGTTCACCAGCGTCGTGACGATGTTCATCGCGCCTTCATAGCCCCAGGTGGTCTGGCGGTGCAGATGATGGCGGTCGAACAGCGGAAAGCCGAGACGGATCAGCGGCACTTCGAAGGCTTTGCCCTTCGCCAGGGTATCGCGCTGGATAAACTTGCCGTAGGAGTTACCGATCATAAAGTCCGGCTGGCGGGTGAACATCAGCGACCGGAAGTGCCACAGGTCGCAGTTGATGAACACTTCGCTGTCCTGGCCGTACGGCGAGGCATCGAGCATTTTCTTCATCGCTTTTTGCCAGCGTTTATTGGCGTTATGGCTGAGGATCACCGTCGGCTCGCAGCCCAGCTCCAGCAGGAAGCGCGTCATGCCCATCACGAAATCCGGATCGCCATAGAGGCCGAATTTTTTGCCGTGCAGCCAGGTGTGGGAGTCCAGCATCATGTCCACCAGCCGGCCGCGCTCCAGGGTCAGGGCGTCGGCGATCGGTTTGCCGGTTAGCTGACTAACGGTCATCAGCAGCGCGTCGGTAGCGGCCAGACCCAACGGAACGGCCACCTCCGTCGCGGGCTGATTCCACATCTCCTGAACCACCTTTTTGCTTTTCACTAGCTGCCACGGCTGCAGCAGCAGGGTGTCAATGGCGTCCGGCGCGGTTTTGATCTCCTGCTGGCTGGTGCCGCCGGCGTACATCCGGTAATGGCCGTCGGCGGGGGTGTCGAGCACCTCGGATGGGTCGGAGAGCAGGCTGCACGGGACATCCATCTGCGCCATCATCCGCTTCAGCACGCGGAAGTTGCCGAGATAGGTCTCAAATCCGGTCACCAGATTGAGCTTTTGCAGTTTGCCCGGCTGCCCGGCGTAGTCAGCGGTAAAGGTCTTCGCGAACCCTTCGAACATATTGTCCCAGCCGGTGACATGGCTGCCGATAAAGCTGGGGGTATGGGCGTAAGGAATGGCGATGCTGTCGTCGACAAATCCCTCTTTTTTGGCATTGGCGATAAACGCCTGCAGATCGTCGCCGATCACCTCGGCCATGCAGGTGGTGGAGACGGCGATAATCTCGGGTTTATACAGCGCGCTGGCATTCTGCAGGCCCAGATTCATGTTGTTGTTGCCGCCGAACACCGCCGCGTCCTCGGTCATGGAGTCGGAGACGCAGGCCACCGGCTCTTTAAAATGGCGGTTAAAGTAGGTGCGAAAATAGGCGACGCAGCCCTGGGAGCCGTGCACGTAGGGCAGGGTGCCGGCGAACCCCAGCGCGCAGAGTACGGCGCCGAGCGGCTGGCAGGCTTTGGCCGGGTCGACGGTCAGTGCCTCGCGCTGGAAGTTCAGCGCTTCATACTCGGCGGTGGTGGTCCAGGCAAACACCTCCTGGACGCGCTGTGCGTCGTGCGCCTCTTCAAGGCTCTTTTTATTCTGGAACAGGGTCTGGTATTCATCCTGTTCAAACAGCGGATAACAGCTGTGAATTTTATCGATCGTTTGGCTCATGGTGTTCTCCTCCCGCGCCACAAATCGGTGGACTGACGGGACAGTGAAGGGGCAATCACGCAGACTTCAGCCACGGGGCAGTCAGTTCGTTCCACGCCGGATTGTTCAGGGTCATATCCATATCGCGGGCAAAGATGGCGAAGCCGTCATAGCCGTGATAGGGGCCGGAATAGTCCCAGGAGTGCATCTGGCGGAACGGCACCCCCATTTTCTGGAAGATATATTTCTCTTTGATCCCGGAGCCGATGAGGTCGGGCTTCAGCGCTTTGACGAAGGCCTCCAGCTCATAGCTGCTGGCATCGTCAAACAGCAGAGTGCCCTCTTTCAGGTCCGGCAGGGTGCGGTCGTAATCATCGTTATGGGCAAACTCGTAGCCGGCGGCGATGATCTCCATCCCGAGATCCTCATAGGCGCCGATGACGTGGCGCGGCCGCAGCCCCCCCATGTACAGCAGCACTTTGCGCCCCTCCAGCCGCGGGCGATATTTGGCGATGATGGCCGCCATCTGCCCCTCATATTTGGCGATCACCGCTTCCGCATTGGCGCGAATGGTGTCATCAAATTGATCGGCGATTTTGCGCAGTGATTCGGCGATTTTGGTCGGGCCGAAGAAGTTATATTCCATCCACGGGATCTGATGTTTCTCCTCCATATGGCGGGCGATATAGTTCATCGAGCGGTAGCAGTGGACGAGGTTGAGCTTAACGAACGGGGTGTTCTCCATCTCCACCAGGGTGCCGTCGCCGGACCACTGCGCCACTACGCGCAGCCCCATCTCTTCCAGCAGAATGCGCGAGGCCCAGGCGTCGCCGCCGATGTTGTAATCGCCAATGATGGCAACATCGTACGGGGTGCTGGCAAACGGCTGCCCTTCGCGATTGTTCAGCACCCAGTCGCGCACCACGTCGTTGGCGATATGGTGGCCCAGCGACTGCGATACGCCGCGAAAGCCTTCGCAGCGCACCGGGATCACCGGTTTATCCAGCGCCTTGCTGCTGGCGTTGGCCACGGCGCTGATGTCATCGCCGATGAGGCCCACCGGGCACTCCGACTGGATAGTGATCCCTTTGGTCAGCGGGAACAGCAGCTCCATCTCTTCGATCAGTTTGCTCAGCTTTTTATCGCCGCCGAAGACAATATCGCGCTCCTGAAAATCAGAGGTGAAGTTCAGGGTGCCGAAGCTGTCGACACCGCTGACGCCGGTATAGTAGTTGCGCCGTCCGGCGCGCGAGTACTGGCCGCAGCCGATGGGGCCGTGCGAGATATGGGCCATGTCTTTGATTGGCCCAAACACCACCCCTTTCGAGCCGGCGTAGGCGCAGCCGCGCACGGTCATCACCCCGGGCTGCGATTTACGGTTCGAGATAATGCACTTGCCGACGCTCTCCATCTGCGGATCGCTGATCATCATGTGCTTTCTGCGCTCTTTGCGCGCGGTTTCGGGAAACACCTCCAGGACTTCCTGGATGAGCGCAAGGTTACGTTCGCCTGTTGCGTTGGTCATGGTGAGGATCCTGTACTCAGGCCGCGTTTTCTTCAGCGGCGGTTTTACCAATGATGCTGGTGTCTTCTTCTTCCATGATGCCGAACTCCATCAGCAGCGACTCCAGCTCGTCCATGGTGCAGGGGGTCGGCACCACTTTTTTGGTGTTATTGACGATCTTCTGCGCCAGTTGACGATATTCGTTGGCCTGCTGACAGGTCGGGTCGTACTCGATCACCGTCATCCGGCGGATCTCCGCGCGCTGCACAATGTTGTCGCGGGGAACGAAGTGGATCATCTGGGTGCCAAGCTTCTCCGCCAGGGCGATGATCAGCTCATCTTCGCGGTCGGTTTTACGCGAGTTACAGATCAGGCCGCCGAGGCGTACCTTGCCGGATTTGGCGTACTTCACGATCCCTTTGGAGATATTGTTGGCGGCATACATCGCCATCATCTCGCCGGAGCAGACGATGTAGATCTCCTGGGCTTTGTTTTCGCGGATCGGCATAGCGAAGCCGCCGCAGACCACGTCGCCGAGGACGTCATAGAAGACGAAATCCAGATCTTCTTCATAGGCGCCTTCTTCTTCGAGGAAGTTGATGGCGGTGATCACCCCGCGTCCGGCACAGCCGACGCCTGGCTCCGGGCCGCCGGATTCGGCGCAACGGACATCGCCATAGCCGATTTGCAGCACGTCTTCGAGCTCCAGATCCTCGACCGAGCCCACTTCCGCCGCCATCTCCATGATGGTGTTCTGGGCTTTCGCATGGAGGATCAGACGGGTGGAGTCCGCCTTCGGATCGCAGCCGACGATCATCACTTTCTTACCCATCTCGGCGAGAGCCGCGACGAGATTCTGGGTGGTGGTGGATTTACCGATACCGCCTTTACCGTAGATAGCGCATTGACGCATGGTCATGGTGACTTCTCCTGTTGTTGAGTGTTTGCCAGCAGAGAAGTGCAGGGAACATACCAGCTGTGATTTTTTATTTAGGTGTTTGATAAATAAGTGTTTTATGTAAACCGGCCGCGCAGGGGGCCTGCGCAAACGGCACAATAACGCCACCAAATGTGCGAAACAGAACAATTTCCCGCCACCGGCCCGGCGCGGCGCTTTGTCGCCTGTTCAACAGCTTGTCGCGCCCTGTGTCTTATTCCCCGCAATTCCGCCGGACGGATCTGCGCCTTTCTTCCCTTAACCTGTTGAATTAATAAGCGACAGGCGGCAATTCGCGAGCTGGCACAGGCTGTGCTTGAAGAGGAAACAGGGTTTGCCGCGGGCTGTCGCGGTAAAGAGAACGCTCACCTTCGAGGATTGAACGATGTCCGGAAACATGAAAACAATGGATGGCAACGCGGCGGCGGCCTGGATCTCCTACGCCTTTACCGACGTGGCGGCCATCTATCCCATCACCCCCTCCACGCCGATGGCGGAAAATGTCGATGAATGGGCCGCTAAGGGGAAAAAGAACCTCTTTGGTCGACCGGTGCGCCTGATGGAGATGCAGTCTGAAGCCGGTGCAGCCGGGGCGGTGCACGGCGCGCTGCAGGCGGGGGCGCTCACCACCACCTACACCGCGTCGCAGGGGCTGCTGCTGATGATCCCCAATTTATACAAAATCGCCGGGGAGCTGCTGCCGGGCGTCTTTCACGTCAGCGCCCGGGCGCTGGCGACCAATTCGCTGAATATTTTTGGCGACCATCAGGACGTGATGGCGGTGCGCCAGACCGGCTGCGCCATGCTGGTGGAGAATAACGTTCAGCAGGTGATGGACCTGTCGGCGGTGGCTCACCTGGCGGCGATCGCCGGGCGGATACCGTTTATCAACTTCTTCGACGGCTTTCGTACTTCGCACGAAATACAGAAGATCGAGGTGCTGGCGTATGAGCAACTGGCGACGCTGCTGGACCGCCCGGCGCTGGAGCGCTTTCGTCGTCAGGCGCTGCACCCGGATCACCCGGTGATCCGCGGCACCGCGCAAAACCCGGATATCTACTTCCAGGAGCGGGAGGCCGGTAACCGCTTCTACCTCGCGCTGCCCGATCTGGTGGAAAGCTATATGGCGAAGATCACCGCGCTTACCGGGCGGGAATATCACCTGTTTAATTACCACGGCGCGCCGGACGCCGAGCGGGTGATTATCGCCATGGGCTCAGTGTGCGACACCGTCCAGGAGGTGGTGGAGACGCTCAATGCGGCGGGGGAGAAGGTGGGGCTGCTCAGCGTCCATCTCTATCGGCCGTTCTCGCTGGCGCACTTCTTCGCCCAACTGCCCGCCAGCGTGCAGCGCATTGCCGTCCTTGACCGCACCAAAGAGCCGGGAGCGCAGGCGGAACCGCTGTGCCTCGACGTCAAAAACGCCTTCTATCAGCGCGACGATGCGCCGCTGATCGTCGGCGGCCGCTACGCGCTCGGCGGTAAGGACGTGCTGCCCAACGATATCGCCGCGGTGTTTGACAACCTCAGGCAGCCGCTGCCGAAGGACGGCTTTACCCTGGGCATTGTCGATGATGTCACTTTTACCTCGCTGCCCGCCCGGCAGGAACCGCTGGCGGTCTCCCATGCCGGGATCACTGCCTGCAAATTCTGGGGCATGGGCTCGGATGGTACCGTCGGGGCGAACAAAAGCGCCATCAAGATCATCGGCGATAACACGCCGCTCTACGCTCAGGCCTACTTTTCCTACGACTCGAAAAAGTCCGGGGGGATCACCGTCTCACACCTGCGCTTTGGCGATCGGCCGATCACCTCGCCCTACCTGATCCACCGGGCCGATTTTATCGCCTGCTCTCAGCAATCCTATGTCGACCGCTACGACCTGCTGGAGGGGCTGAAGCCGGGGGGCACTTTTCTGCTCAATTGCAGCTGGTCCGAGGCGGAGCTGGAGCAGCACCTGCCGGTCAGCGTCCGGCGCTATCTGGCGCAGGAAAAGATCGACTTTTATACCCTCAACGCGGTGGACATCGCCCGCGAGCTGGGCCTCGGCGGGCGCTTTAACATGCTGATGCAGGCGGCGTTCTTTAAGCTGACGGCCATTATCGATCCGCAAACCGCGGCGGACTATCTCAAGCAGGCGGTGGAGAAAAGCTATGGCAGCAAAGGGGCGAGCGTCATTGAGATGAACCAGCGGGCTATCGAGCTGGGGATGGCGGCGCTGCGTCGGGTGACGGTTCCCGCCCACTGGGCGACCCTCGAGGCGCCGGCGCCGCAGGCGACAACCCTGATGCCGGACTTTATCCGCGATATTCTGCAGCCCATGAACCGCCAGCGCGGCGACCTGCTGCCGGTGAGCGCCTTCGCCGGGATGGAAGACGGCACCTTTCCCTCCGGCACCGCCGCCTGGGAGAAGCGCGGCATTGCCCTGGAGGTGCCGGTCTGGCAGCCCGACGGCTGCACCCAGTGTAACCAGTGCGCTTTCGTCTGCCCGCATGCGGCGATCCGCCCGGCGTTGCTGAGCGCTGAAGAGCAGGACGCGGCGCCCGCCGGGCTGCTGAGCAAACCGGCCCAGGGGGCCAAAGACTACCACTATCATCTGGCTATCTCGCCGCTGGACTGCTCCGGCTGCGGCAACTGTGTGGAGAGCTGCCCGTCGCGCGGCAAGGCGCTGCAGATGGTCTCCCTCGACAGCCAGCGCGCGATGGCCCCGGTCTGGGATTACGCCCTGGGGCTGGCGCCAAAAGACAACCCGTTTCGCAAAACGACGGTCAAAGGCAGCCAGTTCGAAACGCCGCTGCTGGAGTTTTCCGGCGCCTGCGCGGGCTGCGGCGAAACCCCTTATGCCCGGCTGATCACCCAGCTGTTTGGCGACCGGATGCTGATCGCCAACGCCACGGGCTGCTCTTCGATTTGGGGCGCCAGCGCGCCTTCGATGCCCTATACCACCAACCACCGCGGCCACGGGCCGGCCTGGGCAAACTCGCTGTTCGAGGATAACGCCGAGTTCGGGCTTGGCATGATGCTTGGCGGCCAGGCGATCCGCCAACAGATCGCCGAGGAGATGACCCGCGCCCTGGCCCTGCCGGTCAGCGACGCGCTTCACGCCGCGATGCGGCAGTGGCTGGCGCAGCAGGATGAGGGGGAGGGGACCCGCGAACGCGCGGACCGCCTCAGTGCGTTGCTGGCGGCGGAAAAAGAGGGGGTTCCGCTGCTGGAGCAGCTCTGGCAGAACCGTGACTATTTCGTCCGGCGTTCGCAGTGGATCTTCGGCGGCGATGGCTGGGCCTACGATATCGGCTTCGGCGGCCTCGATCATGTGCTGGCCAGCGGGGAAGACGTCAATATTCTGGTGTTTGATACCGAGGTCTACTCCAACACCGGCGGCCAGTCGTCCAAGTCGACCCCGGTGGCGGCGATCGCCAAATTTGCCGCGCAGGGGAAACGCACGCGGAAAAAAGATCTCGGCATGATGGCGATGAGCTACGGCAATGTTTACGTCGCCCAGATCGCCATGGGCGCCGATAAAGATCAGACCCTGCGGGCCATCGCCGAGGCCGAAGCCTGGCCGGGGCCGTCGCTGGTGATCGCCTACGCCGCCTGTATCAACCACGGTCTGAAAGCCGGGATGCGCTGCAGTCAGCGCGAGGCGAAGCGGGCGGTGGAGGCGGGATACTGGCACCTGTGGCGCTATCATCCGCAGCACGAAGCCGAGGGCAAAACGCCGTTTATACTGGACTCCGAAGAGCCGGAAGAGAGCTTCCGCGACTTTTTGCTCGGCGAGGTGCGCTATGCCGCGCTGCACAAAACCACACCGGATCTGGCGGACGCCCTGTTCCGGCAAACGGAGGACGATGCCCGGGCCCGTTTCAGACAGTATCAGCGGCTGGCGGGGGGGGAGTAGGCTGTCGGTTAGCGATTCACGGCTGCTGCATCACGTTCAGCAGCGTATCCAGCAGGCCGGGAAAACGGGCGTCCAGATCTTCCCGGCGCAGCGAAATCATATTCTCCCGTCCCTGAGGCCGCTGCCAGATCACACCGCTGTCGCGCAGGACGCGCCAGTGGTGGGTCATGGTGGACTTGGCCACCTCTTGCTGACGCAGCGCGTTGCAGCTCTGCTCGCTGCCGTCGGCCAGGGTGCGGATGATCTCCAGTCGCAGCGGGTTGCCGAGCGCGGAAAGGACATTTTCCAGGCGAATTTGTTCTCGTTCGGGGTGATTGGCGATCATAATAATCCTGTGTCGGCGGTGGCGCGGCGCATGGCGGTCGCAGCCCGTATCGGCGGCTGGCGGCTACTATACCCAAACTCCAGGTCTGATACCACGCGCGCCGCCGCAACCTGACCAATCATAATAATAGTCAAAATAGTTCGAATATACTCGTACAATTGTACTATCATAAGCGGCAGTGAAATGAACTGCGGATCATTCCGACCGCAGACTGACAGTCAAAACGACTAAGGACGCATCATGCCCCGACCCATCCCCCTCGAACGTTATCGCAACATCGGTATCTCCGCGCATATCGATGCCGGTAAAACCACCACCACCGAGCGCATCCTGTTTTACACCGGGATGAGCCATAAGCTGGGTGAAGTACACGATGGCGCGGCAACCACCGACTGGATGGCCCAGGAGCAGGAGCGCGGGATCACTATTACCTCGGCGGCGGTGAGCTGCTTCTGGCCGGGTATGGACCGCAGCTTCGAGCCGCACCGGATCAATATCATCGACACCCCGGGGCACGTGGACTTCACCATTGAGGTGGAACGTTCCATGCGCGTGCTCGACGCCGCAGTGATGGTGTACGACTCTGTCGGCGGAGTGCAGCCCCAGTCGGAGACCGTCTGGCGCCAGGCGAATAAATACCATGTCCCGCGGCTGGCCTTCGTCAACAAGATGGACCGCCCCGGGGCGGATTTCTTCCGCGTGGTGCAGATGATGATCGACCGCCTGAAGGCCAACCCGGTGCCGATTGTCATCCCTATTGGCGCCGAAGAGCACTTCACCGGCGTCGTCGACCTGGTCAAAATGCGCGCCATCCTGTGGGATGACGCCACTCAGGGCATGACCTTCAGCTACGGGCCGGTCCCTGACGATCTGCTGGCGACTGCCCGCGAGTGGCGGGAGAAAATGGTCTCGGCGGCGGCGGAGGCCAGCGACGCGCTGATGGATAAATACCTCGAAACCGGCGAGCTGGACGAGGCGGAGATCGTCGCCGGTCTGCGCCAGCGCACGGTGAAGGGTGAAATCCAGGCGGTGCTCTGCGGGAGCGCCTTTAAAAACAAAGGCGTGCAGCGCATGCTCGACGCGGTGGTGGAGCTGATGCCGTCGCCGCTGGATATTCCGGCGATACAGGGCGTGGATGAGAAAGGCCAGCCGGCGGAACGCCATCCGAGCGACGATGAGCCGCTGTCGGCGCTGGCATTCAAACTGATGACCGACCCCTACGTCGGCCAGCTGACCTTTATCCGCGTCTACTCCGGGACGCTGAAGAAAGGCGATGCGGTGTGGAACCCGGTGAAGGGCAAGAAAGAGCGCATCGGACGTATCGTGCTGATGCAGGCCAACGATCGCCATGAAGTTGACGAACTGCACGCCGGGGATATCGCGGCCTGCGTTGGGCTGAAGGATGTCACTACCGGCGATACGCTGTGCGATCCGGATGCGATCATTACCCTCGAACGGATGGAGTTTCCGGAGCCGGTGATTTCGCTGGCGATTGAGCCGAAGACCAAAGCGGACCAGGAGAAAATGGGCATCGCGCTGCAGCGGCTGGCGGCGGAAGATCCGTCGTTCCGTCTGCATACCGATGAAGAGTCCGGCCAGACGATTATCTCCGGCATGGGCGAGCTGCATCTGGAGATCATTGTCGACCGGATGAAGCGCGAGTTTGGCGTCGAGGCCAACATTGGTCGTCCGCAGGTCACCTACCGCGAAACCCTGCGCAAGAAAGTGACGGACGTGGAAGGCAAGTTTGTGCGCCAGTCCGGCGGTAAAGGGCAGTACGGGCACGTCGTGCTGACCCTGGAGCCGCTGGAGCCGGGCAGCGGATTCGTCTTCGAGGACGCCACCAAAGGCGGGGTAGTGCCGCGCGAGTACATCCCTTCCGTGGAGAAAGGGCTGCGCGAAGCGATGGGCACCGGCGTGCTGGCGGGCTATCCGGTGGTTGACGTGAAAGCGACCCTGACCTTCGGGTCGTACCACGACGTGGACTCCTCGGAAATGGCGTTCCGCATGGCGGCGATCTTTGGCTTCCGGGAAGGGGCGCGCAAAGCGGACCCGGTGATCCTTGAGCCGGTGATGCACGTGGAGGTGGAGACGCCGGAAGAGTACGCCGGGAATATCATGGGCGATCTCTCTTCCCGTCGCGGGATGGTGCAGGGGATGGAAGAGCGCTTCGGCAGCCAGATCATCCGCGCCGATGTGCCGCTGGCGGAGATGTTTGGTTATTCCACCACGCTGCGCTCGATGTCTCAGGGACGAGCAACCTACAGCATGGAGTTCCACCACTACGCGGAAGCGCCGCGCAACGTAGCGGATGAAATCATCGCCAGCCGTGCGAAAAGTTAAGCCAGTCATCCCGGGTAGCGGCTAGCGCCTTACCCGGGCTACTCTGGTACCAGCGTCCAGGCCCGGTAAGGCGAAGCCGCCACCGGGCAAAAAGGTAAGCACGAACTGGGGAGGCAATGCCCGGCGGCGCTGCGCTTGCGCGGGCCTACGGTCAGGCGTCCTCCCCGGTCATCGTTTGTAGCCCGGGTAAGGCGTTAGCCGCAACCCGGGCATGTCCGCCAATCAGACAATATCCTGCGCGTACTGCCACAACGCCTTCAGCTGCGCCAGCTTCTCTTTATCATCCGCATACTGCTGATACAGCATCTGCAGCTCATCGGCATAGGCCTGCAAAAACTCAGGCGTAAATACCTGACGACGGTGCTCTAACCAGCGCTGCTGCTCATGTTCATCGAGCGTGCCGGGGAAGTTGCGCGCCCGGTAGTTAAACAGCAGGCGTTCGATGCGCTTGTCGGCGAAGGTGATATCCAGCGCCGGCAGATTGCGCGGTTCGGTTTCCAGCACGATTTTCATCGCCGCGCGGTCGGCATCGCTAAAGAACCCATTGTAAAGCTGGGCGTCGACGTTTTCGGACGGCACGAACGGCTCGGCTTCGGCATACACCGCCACCACTTTCTCCCGCACCTGCGGATTCGCCCGCAGCAGCTGGGCATTCTCCAGACAGCGTTGAATAGAGATCCCCAGCCGGTCGGCATCCTGCGGGCGCAGGGTATTGGCCTGGGCCAGCACCGGACATTTGTTCAAATGCACCAGTTTAATCGGCGCCGCCGGCAGATCGCCAAGCTCGGCGCGCGGGGTGTAAAGCCGCTCGCGCAGGGCGTCGGCATCCAGTTCCAGCAGCGGCGCCATATCCCCCGCCAGATCGACCATGATCACCGCATTGCGGTTTTCCGGATGCCAGGCCAGGGGCGCCACCAGGCTGGTGTTGCCGCGCGCGGCGCCGAACATGCCGGAGACATGCACCAGCGGCTTCATTTGCGGCACGTCGATGAGCGTCGCCAGCTTGCGCTTATTGCGGTGGCTGTAGAGATAGTCAAACAGCCGCGGCTGCCGGGTTTTCACCAGCTTCGCCATGGCGATGGTGGCGTAAACGTCGGCCATCGCGTCATGGGCGTTCTGGTGTTCAATACCGTTGGCGACGGTCAGATGTTCAAGCCGGAAGCTCGGCAGACCCTCGTCATTCTCCGGCCAGACGATCCCTTCCGGACGCAGGGCATAGCAGGCGCGCATCACGTCGAGCAGATCCCAGCGCGAGTTATCGTGCTGCCAGCTCCAGGCATAAGGGTCATAGAAGTTGCGATAGAAGATATTCCGCGTCACTTCGTCGTCAAAGCGCACGTTGTTATAGCCGACGATGCAGGTCTGCGGCACCGTGAACAGATCGTGGATGCGGCGGGCAAACGCGGCCTCGTTATCCCCTTTGGCCAGCGCTTCCTGCGGGGTGATCCCGGTGATCATCACCGCCTGCGGCTGCGGCAGATAATCGTCAGCGGGCTTGCAGTAAAACACCTCGGGCTCGCCGAGCACGTTTAACTCCGCGTCGGTGCGGATGGCGGCGAACTGCGCCGGCCGGTCAAGGGAAGGGCTGGAGCCGAAGGTTTCATAATCGTGGAATAAAAATCCGGGCTGGTTGACGCTATCTTGCATAGTCTGTTCATTATCCGTGGTGGCGTGCGACCGGTATGGTAAACGATTTGCCCGGTCATCAGAAGGGTAACGGCAAGCAACTTCCTCTGCTGTGTCATATTTTCTTGCAATTAAACCCTGATATGAAACGCGAAGTTCCGTAAAAAGGACGGCGGATCTGTAAATCTAGAGGATATGCCGTTGAAAGGCCGTTTGTTTATTGCTGTATCTTTGCTCGCTTCGAGCGTTTCCTGCGCATTTGCCGTCGACTTACCTGCTACGGTCGCGCCGCCTTCCATTCAGGCTGGCTCCTGGGTGCTGATGGATTACACCACCGGTCAGGTGCTGACCGCGGGTAACGAACATCAGCAGCGTAATCCTGCCAGCCTGACCAAACTGATGACCGGCTACGTGGTCGATCGTGCCATCGACAGCCATCGTATCACCTTTGATGATATCGTCACCGTGGGTAAAGACGCCTGGGCGAAGGGCAACCCGGTGTTCGACGGGTCATCCCTGATGTTCTTAAAGCCAGGGGACCGCGTCAGCGTCCGCGACCTCAGCCGTGGGCTGATTGTCGACTCCGGCAACGACGCCTGCGTCGCGCTGGCCGACTATGTCGCCGGCGGTCAGCCGCAGTTTGTCGCCCTGATGAATCAGTATGTCGAAAAACTGCATCTGCAGGACACCCATTTCGAAACCGTCCACGGCCTTGATGCCCCGGGCCAGCACAGTTCGGCCTATGATCTGGCGGTGCTGTCGCGGGCGATTATCCATGGCGAGCCTGACGTCTACCACATGTACAGCCAGAAAAGCCTGACGTGGAACGGCATTACCCAGCAAAACCGGAACGGTCTGCTGTGGGATAAAACCATGAACGTCGATGGCCTGAAAACCGGCCACACATCGGGCGCCGGGTTCAACCTGATCGCCTCGGCGGTGGATGGCCAGCGCCGGCTGATCGCCGTGGTGATGGGGGCCGACAGCCCGAAAGGCCGCGAGCAGCAGGCCGCGAAACTGCTGCACTGGGGGCAGCAGAACTTCGACACCGTGCAGGTGCTGCAGAAGGGGCAGAAGGTCGGCACCGAGCGCATCTGGTACGGCGATAAAGAGCAGATTAAGCTCGGCACCGATCAAGATTTCTGGTTAGCGCTGCCGAAGGCGGAAGTATCGCGGATTAAGGCGAAATACGTGCTGGATAAAAAGGATCTGGAGGCGCCGATCGCCGCCAACCAGCGGGTCGGCGAGATTTCGCTGTATGACGGCGACAAGGTCGTGGGCCACTATCCGCTGGTCACCCTCGAAAGCATTAATAAAGGCGGGGTGTTCTCGCGAATGAGCGATTACCTGCACCACGAGCTGTAACCATGATAACCGCCTCTTTGCAGGCGGTTTTTTTTCGGCTGCCGCCCGGCAGACGCGGCGACAAAGTCGCCGTTTTTTTCATCAGCCGCAATGGCGACTCTGTGAATTCGCGCACATACTGAGGGGGTATCTCCTGCTAGATTAACTGTACATTTATACAGTAATTTGTTCACAAAGGAGGCAAGATGAACTACAGCGTCACCACCCTCGGCAAGAAAACCATTGCCGGTTTCCATCTGGTCGGGCCCTGGGATCAAACCGTCAAGCAGGGGTTTGAGCAACTGATGATGTGGGTTGAGGGCCAGCAGGTGCCCGCCCGCGAGTGGCTTGCCGTCTACTACGATAACCCGGAGGACGTGCCAGCGGAAAAACTACGCTGCGCCACCGTGGTCGCCGTTGACGAGGATTACGTCATTCCCGCCAACAGCGAAGGGGTGATACTGGCGGCGATTGCCGGCGGGGATTACGCCTGCGCCCGCGCTCGGGTGGTGGATTACGACTTCGCCACCCCGTGGAGACGGTTTTTCGACAGCCTGCAGCAGAGCACGGCGTATCGCATTGCCCCCCAGCCCTGCTTTGAGGTCTATCTTAACGACGGCAACCACGACGGCTACTGGGATATCGACATGTATGTCCCCGTTGAGCGCGTCGCGTCGTAGCGGTTTACCCCTGTTCCGGACAAGGATTTTTACATTCCCGGCACGCTCCGGGCGAAAAAGCAGTTACAATTGGCCTTTTCGTTTTGCCGGAGAGGGTTGTGCGCGCTGATAAATCACTCAAGCCATTTGAGATCCGCTTGTATCGCCATTATCGGGTGGTGCATGGTGTGCGGATTGCGCTGGCCTTTGTGCTCACCTTTTTGCTGGTGCGGCTGCTGAACGTGCCCGAGGGGACCTGGCCTCTTATCACCCTGGTGGTGGTGATGGGGCCGATCTCCTTCTGGGGCAACGTCGTGCCGCGGGCGTTTCAGCGCATCGGCGGCACGATCCTCGGCTCGGCGCTGGGGCTGGTGGCGCTGAAGCTTGAGCTTATCTCCCTGCCGCTGATGGTCCTCTGGTGCGCGGCGGCAATGTTCCTCTGCGGCTGGCTGGCGCTGGGCAAGAAACCCTATCAGGCGCTGCTGATCGGCATTACCCTGTCGGTGGTGGTCGGGGCGCCGCCCGGCGATATGCATACCGCGCTGTGGCGAAGCGGCGACGTGATCTTCGGCTCGCTGCTGGCAATGCTGTTTACCGGTATCTGGCCGCAGCGGGCGTTTATCCACTGGCGCATCCAGATGGCCAGCTACGTCACCAACTTCAACCGCCTCTACCAGGCCGGCTTCTCGCCAAATCTGGTGGATCGGCCGCGGCTGGAAAAACATCTTCAGCAGGCGCTCAACGACGTCGTCAAAATGCGCGGGCTGATCACTCCCGCCAGCAAAGAGACGCATATCCAGAAGGCGATCTTCGAGGCTATCCAGACCGTCAGCCGCAACCTCGTGTGCATGCTGGAGCTGCAGATTAACGCCTGGTGGGCAACCCGTCCGGGTCACTTCGTGATGCTCAATGCGCACACCCTGCGGGAGACGCAGCAGATGACCCAGCAGACGCTGTTGGCCATCGCCCACGCGCTGTACGAAGGAAACCCTCAGCCTGTGCGCGCCAACAATGAAAAGCTGAATGAGATTGTCCTCGAACTGCGCCAGCTGATGAAAGAGCAGGGGGACGACAGCCTGGCAGAAACCCCGATCCATGGCTATGTTTGGCTCTCTATTGAACTGGCACGCCAGCTGGAGCTGCTGTCGCATCTGATCTGCCGCGCATTGCGCAAATAAGCACCAGATGCGCCGGGTAACTGCATGGGTTGTTTCGATTCAGCAGCGTTTAGGGTTATGATAAACGCAAAGGAAAAAACATTGTCATCAGCGGCTGCTAGCAGTTATGTTAGCCCTATAACGCAGTCGCTTTACGAATCCGAATCTCAATTATTAGGGGTGTAAAAATGGAAACAACTAAGCCTTCTTTCCAGGACGTACTGGAGTTTGTTCGTCTGTACCGTCGTAAGAACAAACTGCAGCGTGAAATTCAGGACGTTGAGAAAAAGATCCGTGATAACCAGAAGCGCGTTCTGCTGCTGGACAATCTCAGCGACTACATCAAGCCGGGCATGAGCGTGGAAGCTATCCAGGGCATCATCGCCAGCATGAAGAGCGATTACGAAGACCGCGTTGATGACTACATCATCAAGAATGCCGAGCTGTCCAAAGAGCGTCGCGACATCTCCAAAAAACTGAAAGTGATGGGCGAAGCCAAAGTCGAAGGCTAATCCCTGCTGTCCGGCGGCGGTCAGCGTCGCCGGGCTGTTCTGCACTACCAGCTCCTCAACGCATATTTCTGCGAAAACTTTGTCCCGGCAACTGCCTCTCCTCGCCGACTCTTTGCTATACTGCCCCGCGAAAACGTATTGATATCGGAAAGGTTTCTCTCATCCTGGCCGGGCATCTGACGCAGCGGCGTCAGGGCGATATCTCAACACCTCTCACCTCTCCGACGATCGATTCGCCAGAAGACAAACTCAGGTGCTGACCGGGCGCGACAGAACTCTTCCGCTGCTTTCGCCGACAGGAGTCAACCCCACGTGATTAAGTCATTCTTTGCTGCACTCTCGTTTATCAGCCGTCTGCCGGTCCCGGCGCGGTTATCCCAGGGCCTGGAGATCGAACAGTACCAGCGCAGTATCGTTACCTTCCCGCTGGTCGGTTTACTGCTCGGCGCCATCGCCGGCGCGGTGGTGTACCTCCTGCAGCCATGGTGCGGCGTCCCGCTGGCGGCGCTGTTCGGCGCGCTGGCGCTGGCGCTGCTCACCGGCGGATTTCATCTTGACGGGCTGGCCGATACCTGCGACGGCATCTTCTCCGCCCGCACCCGCGATCGGATGCTGGAGATCATGCGCGACAGCCGGCTGGGGACCCACGGCGGTCTGGCGCTGATTTTTGTGCTGGTGGCCAAGGTGCTGGTGGTCGGCGAACTGCTGCTGCGCGATGTCAACCCCATCGCGGCGCTGGCGGCGGCCTGCGCCGTCGGTCGCGGGATGGCGGTACTGCTGATGTATCGCCATCGCTATGCGCGGGAAAAAGGGTTGGGCAATCTGTTTATTGGCAAGATTAGCCTGCAGCAGACGCTAACGACGTTGGCGATAGCGATCGCGCTGGCCACCGCCCTGCTGGGGCTGCAGGGGCTGCGCGCCGCGCTGATCGCCCTGGTGCTGATCGGGGGCCTGGGGTGGGCGCTGAAGCGCACCCTCGGCGGGCAGACCGGGGATACCCTCGGAGCGGCGATCGAGCTGGGCGAAGTATTCTTTTTACTGGCGCTACTGTAAGGCCTGGCATCCACGGTGAGGAACAGAATGGAAACACTTTCGGCGTTACTGGCTGCCATTCCGCAGCCCGATGTGGCGGGCATGGCGCGCGCGCAGCAGCATATTGACGGCCTGTTAAAGCCGCCCGGCAGCCTTGGCCGTCTGGAGAGCCTGGCGGTGCAGCTGGCCGGTCTGCCGGGGCTGCAGGGGCAGCTGGCGCTGAGCGATAAAGCCATCGTGGTCATGTGCGCCGACCATGGCGTCTGGCATGAAGGCGTGACCCCTTCGCCGCAGGCGGTGACGGCCATTCATGCCGGCAATATGGTACGGGGCAACACCGGCGTCTGCGTGCTGGCGGCGCAGGCTGGGGTGAGAGTGGAGGTGGTGGATGTCGGCATCGACGCCGAGCCGCTTCCGGGCCTGATCAACCTCAAGGTGGCCCGCGGTAGCGGGAATATCGCCCGGACGGCGGCGATGAGCCGTCAGCAGGCGGAGACGGTGCTGCTGGCCAGCATGCGTTTCACCCGCCAGCTTGCCGCCGACGGAGTGAAAGTCTTTGGCGTGGGAGAGCTGGGGATGGCCAATACCACCCCGGCGGCAGCGACGATCAGCGTCCTGACCGGCAGCGACCCCGACGCGGTGGTGGGCTGCGGGGCTAATCTGCCGCTGGCGCAGCGGGGCCATAAGGTGGCGGTGGTGCGCCAGGCGATCGCTCATAACCAGCCGAACCCGGCGGACGGGCTGGACGTGCTGGCGAAGGTGGGCGGTTTTGATCTGGTGGGCATGACCGGGGTGATCCTCGGGGCGGCTTCCTGCGGTCTGCCGGTGGTGCTGGATGGTTTCCTCTCCTACGCTTCGGCTCTGGCGGCCTGCCGCATGGCCCCGGCGGCGCACCCGTATCTTATCCCTTCGCACCTGTCGGCGGAGAAAGGGGCGCGGATCGCCCTCGACGCGCTGGGTCTGCGCCCGTATCTCGATATGGACATGCGCCTGGGGGAGGGCAGCGGCGCCGCGCTGGCCATGCACCTGCTGGATGCCGCCAGCGCGATGTACCATCAGATGGGGACCCTGGCGCAGAGCAACATTGTGCTGCCCGATAGCGCGCCAACGTCCTGAAGATAAAGCGCATCGTTTCGACGATGCGCCGGGTTTACAGCGCCTGCTGCCAGACCGCCTGCGGTAGCAGGTAAACCTGCGCCGGGGCGCGCATACCGTCGCTGACAATATGACCGATACCGCTGGCCATCACCGCCAGGGTGACGTCAAAGGCGTTCAGGCTGTCGCCGAAGCCGGCGGTCAGGTTGAGCATCGAGCCATTGGCCATCAGGTAGACGGTTTTGTCAGCCATGCGGTAGGCGTTGATATACGGCATCACCTCTTCCTGAGGATACTGGCGCAGGTATTCGCCATCGATCTCTTCCGCCACGTGGCCGACGTTAAGGATAAACACTCCCGCTTTCGCCCGGTCCAGCGCCTGGCGATTAACCACGTTTTTACCGCCTGTCGCCGTGGCGACCACGTCCGCCGAGGCGATAGCCTCCTGGAGATCGACCACGTGCCAGCCGTCATAGGCCGCCTGCAGTCGACGGGCAGGATCGATCTCCGCCACCATCACCTGGCCGCCAAAAGCTTTTGCCGCCGCCGCGACGCCCTGGCCAACCAGGCCGTAGCCGATGACCAGCACTTTTTTCTCATGCAGGGTGAGATGAGTGGTCTGGAAGAAGGTATGCCAGGCGGTGAGTCCGACCATATGGCGGTTATGCAGCCCCTCTTTGACCGGCAGATCGTCCCAGTTAAAGATCGGATAGCCGGGCTGAATATCCCCCAGCCGATTGACGCCGGAGCCGGTGGCTTCCAGACCCGCCACGATGTTGCCGAACTCGCCGCGCTGGTGGAGGAGGGTGGTGATATCGGCTCCCATTTCGCACAGGTGAGTCGGCTGCCAGGCGATCGCTTTTTCCCATGACTGTTGCCAGTCGGCATCGCTCATATTGCGCCAGGCGCAGGCCTCGGCGCCACGCTCCACCAGCCAGGCCACCACGTCGTCCTGCACGGTGGTGGGGTTACAGGTGGTTAAAAAGACCTGAGCGCCCTTGTCGAGGATCCCCTGCACCAGCGGGATCATTTTCATGTCGAGGTGCATACAGCAGGCCAGGCGGACGCCGCTGAGGTCGGGCAGGGCGGCGACCTGGCGCAGGGTACGCGGCATATTCTGGCTGGCCCATGCCACTTCTTTCGCTAAAGAGATTTTATTATTCACTGGGTTATGACCTTCAGTTCGCAAAGGGGTATCCCCCTGACAGAAAAGGGATTCTATCAGTCCGGGCGAGAATTCACAGCCCTGTGCCGCCTGGAAATCGCCGCCCGTGCGATCCCCTGCGAAATACAGGGTTGTTAATGTAAGGTTAAAAAAAGAAAATAAAATATAAGTTATTCCTATGATCTGAGCGATAAAGCGATGTTGAGTGTCATTCCCGCGGGCCTGTTTTCACGGCTGCGGATTTTCCTTGGGCGGTTGAAGCCGCATGCGCTGCCGGTGGCTCGACGGCATATTGTGCTGGGATCCATCGGCGCCGGCACCGGCCTGGCGGTGACCAGCATGTTCAGCCACTGGCTGCTGGGCGAAGTTAACCTGTGGTTTATTGCCCCCATGGGCGCCTCGGCGGTACTCCTGTTTGGCGTGCCGAGCAGTCTGCTGGCGCAGCCGTGGTCGATTGTCGGCGGCAATGTGCTGTCGGCGCTGATCGGCGTCACGGTGGGTATGCTGGTGCCCGACCCGGCGCTGGCCTGCGGGCTGGCGGCGGCGCTGGCCATCGCCGGAATGTATTTTCTGCGCTGCCTGCATCCTCCCGGCGGCGCGGTGGCCCTGACGGCGATCCTCGGCGGCGCCGGGGTGCACAGCGAAGGCTATCACTTTGTGCTGACGCCGGTGCTGCTCAACTCCCTGATGCTGGCGCTGCTGGCCATCGTGTTTAACAATCTGGTTGGCCGCCGCTACCCCCATCCGCTGGCGGCAGAGGAGGTAAAACCCCGGGCGGTGCCGCTGGGCATTTCGGTTACCCGGGAAGATATTCACGCCGCGCTGCTGGAAGGACAGTTCCTCGACATTGACGAAGACGATGTCCAGGAACTGCTGGAAAATATCGAACAGCAGGCGCGCCAGCGCATCGCGGCGGCTGGCCGCCGCTGACAGCACTCTCCCGGCCGCGGGTTAGAGATCGCCGGTAAGATACTGGGCGACCCCGCGGCCAAAGCTCCAGTCGCCTTTCTGGTTGCTGATAATCGACACCATCAGATCATCGCCGCTCAGGCCGCAGTGCTCCGCCAGCTCCTCCTGCAATATGGCGAAGAAGCGCTGCTTCTGCGCGTCGCTGCGCGGGCTGGTATAGACCCGCACCACCACCAGATCCCGCGTGCGGGTCAGTCCGAGGCCGGTATCTTCAATCACCATATGGTGGACTTTGTTTTCGTGAACAATCTGGTAGCGGTCGCGTTCCGGTACCTCGAAGGCGCGCAGCACGGCGCGATGAGCGGCATCCAGCAGGGTTCTGATCTCCTGTTCCGTACGGCCTTCTATCAGGTCAAATGTCAGTAATGGCATGCAGGTGTTCCTTATCGTTAGGCAATAATCGCGGTCTGATAAAGATGCTAGCCGATGCCGTCGCGGGCAAAAACCGCTATAGTTGAATACATTGTTTTTACTGGTGAACAATCAACATGAGCGAGAGTCGTCCGGAGGGTTACTGGGCCCATCTCTACTGGCTGACGGTGCTGGAAGAGCAGAAAAGCTATACCCGGGCCGCGGAAAAGCTGGGGATCAGCAAGTCGGCCATCAGCCAGAAAATCAGCGAGCTGGAGCGGGTGACCGGTAAAACGCTGGTCCATCGCACCACCCGCAGCGTCAGCCTCAGCGACGACGGGCTGCGGCTGGTGGCGGAGCTCAATGAGCCGTTTGGCCAGCTGCGGGATATTTTCACCGGCGCTTGCGATGAGGGCGGGCCGCTGCGGGGGACGCTGCGCCTGACCGCGCCGGTGGCTTTTTCCCGTCAACAGCTGGTGCCGGCGATCGCGCCGTTTTTGCATCAGCATCCCCAGCTGCATCTGCAGCTGGAGGTGACCGATCGGCTGGTCTCTCTCGGCAGCGAAGGGTTCGACCTCGCCATCCGCCACTGTCGGCGCGAGGCGCTCCCGGACACTCACGTCGCCTGGCCGCTGTGCCACACCGCGACGCTGATCGTCGCTTCCGCCGACTATATTCGCCGCCATGGCCGCCCGGAGACGCCTGACGATCTGCGTCATCACCAGTGCCTGACCTATCCCCGTGGGCCCCAGCGCCCGCAGTGGACGTTTGCCTCCCGCCAGACGCCCGATGAACGGGTGACCATCAACGTGCAGGGGCCGTTCGCCACCAACAACAGCGAGTCGCTGCGCGATGCGGTGCTGGCGGGGTTGGGGGTGGCGCTGCTGCCGGATTTTAGCGCCCGGGAGGCTATCGGCCGCGGGCAGGTGCAGGAGCTGCTGCCGGTGTGGCAGCCGGTGGAGGTGTTCGCCGATCGGCTGTACGTCATCCGGCCCTATACTCCGCGGGTGTCGCGCGCGGTGGAGACATTCAGCCGCTACCTGAAAGCGACCTTCAGCGAGCCGCGTCCAGCTCCCGCGCCAGCGCTTCGCTGAATCGGGGGAGCAGATGGCGCTCGCCGGGAAGCAACTGCGCCAGGGTGACGGTTTTGTCGGCGCGGTAGACCCGCTCGCTGCCGAGCTGCGCTTCGAAGGCGTTCGCCGCCTGATGCGCCGCGCTCAGGTCGGCGTCAATAAGGATCACCGCATGGGCCAGCACCACATGGCCGCCGCTCGCCGTCAGCGGCCGCCAGTACTGGGCGGTACCGACAATCTTACGCGCCGCCTCTCCCTCCCCGCAGGCGAGATTATAACGGCCATCGCAAAAGGAACCGCCCACCGCCCGGGGGTGGCTGGCAACGCCGAAGCGCGCGAGGGTGCGCTGCAGCACAGCGCACAGCGAGTGATAGATGGGTTCGGCGGCTTCGCCGAGCGGCTGCTGCACCGGCCAGGCGAGGCTGAGGTTGATAATCCCCGGCCCCTGGGGCACCAGACCGCCTCCGGAGCGGCGGAGCCATACCGGCCAGCCCCGCGCGGCAAAATGCGCGCTGACCGCCGGCAGGTCCGCAAACTGACGATAGCTCCCCGGCACCACGAATCCCTGCGGCGCCTGCCAGAGCTGGGCGACGGCCTCGCCGGCGCAGGCTTTGGCAAACAGCGGCTGTTCTGCCAGGGTGGGGTCCTCGCAAAACTGCAGCGCCAGCGAGGCGGGGGTAAAGCGGCGTGGCCAGCAGTCGGCCAGGGGCAATAAAGACATGCATTCTCCTTACCGGAGGGCGCGGGTCGCGCCCTCCGAAGGCTGGTCAGTCGACGGTATGTTTTTTCATCAGCAGCGCGGTGAGTGCTGACAGCAGGCATCCCGCGGTCAGATAGAGGGCCACGCTGTGCCAGGCTCCCCCGGAGAAGGTGACCAGCGCCGCGGCGATAAACGGCGTAAAGCCGCCGCCGACTACGCTCGCTACCTGGTAGCCGACGCCGGCGCCGCTATAGCGATAGCTGGCGCCGAACAGCTCGGTAAACATCGGCTGCTGGACGCAGACCACCATATCATGAGCGATATTGGCCAGCATCAGGGCGAAAAACAGGATCCAGAAAACGGACTGACTCTCCAGCGCCATAAAGAACGGGAAACCGCTCAGCGTGCCGATTAGCGCCCCGGTAATGTAGATCCGCCGACGGCCAAAGCGGTCTGCCAGCCAGGCGAAGCAGGGGATAGTCAGACAGCTGAGGCCGCCCACCAGCAGGCCGATGTTGAGAAACAGCTCACGCGGCAGGCCGAGGTTTTGCGTTGAGTAATTGAGGGCGAAGGCGGTAACGATATACATGGTCAGCAGTTCGCACAACCGCAGGGCAATAATCAGTAAAAACGCCCCGGGATGGCGAAGCAGGGCTTCCACCACCGGCAGCCGCTTTTTCACCTGCGGCGCGTTGGCCTGGCTCTGCTGGGCCTCAAACTCCTGCGATTCGGCCATACCGTTACGGATCCACAGCGCAATCAGGACCAGCGCCACGCTGAACAGGAAGGGTAAGCGCCAGCCCCAGCTGAGAAACTGCTCGTCGGTGGTCAGGCTGCTGATCAGCGATACCAGCCCGGTGGAGAGCAGCAGGCCGACGCCGTAGCCCACCTGCACGCCGCTGCTGTAAAAGGCTTTTTTTCCCTTCGGAGCGTTCTCCACCGAGAGCAGCGCCGCGCCGCCCCATTCGCCGCCGACGGCAAAGCCCTGAACCGCCCGCAGGAATACCAGCAGCACCGGCGCCCACCAGCCGATCTGGCTGAACGACGGGAGCAGGCCGATGCAGGCGGTGGCGATACCCATCATCCAGACGGTCATCATCAGCATCCGCTTGCGCCCGAGACGGTCGCCGAAGTGGCCAAAGATAATCCCGCCCAGCGGGCGGAAAAGAAACCCGACGCCGAAGGTGGCAAATGCGGCAAGGGTGCCCATCGCCGGGCTGATTTGCGGGAAAAATTCGCGGTTGAACACCAGCGCGGCGGTAATGCCATAGAGAAGAAAATCGTACCAGTCGACCACGGCGCCGGCAAAGCTGCCCCATGCCGCCCGCCGGGCCCGATGCAGCGAATCCGGCGCCTCGTCGGGCTGCACGCTTATTGTTGAATCCATACCCTGTCCTGTCAGTCACATATTCGTTGTTATTGGAATGAGACGCTTTTAGCATTGCGTCTGCTCTGAGACTACCGCGCGGCGGCCGTGGAGGAAAGTAGTTTGCCTGCTAAGCGGAGAACTGGTGCAAAAATAAGCGGCCGGAAAGGCGGGCGAAATCACACCCTTTACTAAACATTCTGGCAATTTGCCAGCCAGCTTATACTTTTAATTAAATCAACGGATAACAAAGAGGAGCACCTTTTAAGAATTGACGTAAATGGTTTACACTTAACATGTCTCCTTCTCTGGAATGGTGAGTTAAATGCGTCTACTTCTTGCAGTTTTATTTTGTTCTGTCATGTTGCCTTCTGCTTATGCTGAAAAACTGCCTGCGCCGACAGGAAAACCTGTACTGACCATTTCCGGGAAAATCGGAAATACGAACGTCGGTGACAAGGCGGTTTTTGATCTCGCGATGCTGGAAAAACTGGGCATGAAGACGGTGGAAACCACCACCCCCTGGTACACCGGGAAGGTCCGTTTTGATGGCATTCCCCTTAATAAACTCATGGATTTAGTCGGCGCTAAAGGCCAATCCGTCCGCGTGCTGGCGCTCAACGACTACACCACCCTTATCCCGATGGACGATTTTTATAAATTCCCGGTCATTATGGCGTTAAAAATGAACGGCGAATATATGCGCGTTCGGGATAAAGGCCCGTTATTTATCGTCTACCCTTACGACAGCAGTGCTGAATTACAGAACCAGATCTATTATTCCCGATCGGCCTGGCAAGTTTCTAAGATTATTATAGAGTAAGGGTTGGATCTTGAATCGAATACTCACGGCTATTATTTTGTCGTTGTTTATTGTTACTGGATATATTACTTATCTGGTGCATGAGCGACAAAGTGAGTTGCAAAAATTTACCCGCTATACGGACTCGTGGTCAATGTCGCAGATGGTATCGGAATATATGCGACTGGAGTCTCGTCTGGCGGGCATGGCGATTGGGGCCGAAGGGGCGGACCACGATGAGGTGCGCCTGCGCCTCGAGATCATGATGAGCCAGATCGAACTTCTGCAGCAGGGCGATCTGGGTCGCTTTATTAATAAAAGCGAACAGCGGAAGGCGGTGGTCGCCACGCTGATCCGCAATCTCCATTTGCTTGATAAACAAGTTGACACCATGACGCCGGCGCAGGTTAAAGCGATCCTGCCGGTGTTAAGCGAGCTGGATGGTCCTCTGACCTCAATGGCGGCCGCCACGCTGACGCAAGATATTAATATCGTTAATATCACCCATGATAAAATTCAGCATCTCTATTATATCTACTCGGTGATCTCCATTTTGCTGATCGCCATGTGTATTACCCTCGGGCTGCTGATGCTGCGGCAGAATAATAACCTGCGGCGCGCCCACGTTCATATGAAAACCCTGGCCAACGATCTGCAGGCCTCGAAAGAGAAGCTGCAGGTGCAGAACCGTCGTCTGCAGTACGATGCCTACCATGATTCGCTGACCGGTATGCCAAACCGTCTCTCTTTCTGGCAGCGTCTGCAGGAGATCGTCAATCAGGTGCGTCCCTATAACGGATGCGCCGTGGTGATGCTTTTTGACCTCGACAGCTTTAAGGATGTAAACGATACCCTCGGCCATGACGCCGGCGATAAGCTGCTGCAGGATCTGGCCAGCCGCCTCTCTTTTTTCCGTAAAACCTCTGAGACGCTGTATCGCCTCGGCGGCGATGAGTTCGCGATGCTCTCTTACGATCTGACCGAAGAGATGGCCCTCGAGCGGGCCAATGTTATCCGGGAGAAGATCAGCCAGCCCTATCAGATCTACGATGCGCAGATTAATATCGACGCCTGCATCGGGATCGTGATCTCTGATGGCGAAAGCCGGACCGATTATCTGTACAAGTGCGCCGACCTCGCGCTGTATGAGGCGAAAAAAGAGGGCAGCGGCCATGTACAAATCTTCCGGCCGGGGATGCTGCAGCGTCTGCAGGAGAATAAATCGTTTGAAGACGATCTGCTGCAGGCCCTGTCCCATGACGAATTCAAAGTCTACTACCAGCCGATCGCCGATACCGTCACGCGCGAAATCTACGGCTACGAAGCGCTGGTTCGCTGGTTCCATCCGGTGCGCGGCGCCGTGCCGCCGACGGTGTTTATCCCGGTGGCAGAGAAAATCGGCCTTATCAATGCCCTCGGCGAGTGGGTGCTGAAAACCGCCTGTGCCGAAGCGGCCAGCTGGGCGACGCCGCTCAAGGTCTCGGTCAACGTTTCGCCGATTCAGCTGATGAACACCTCGCTGACCGACACCATTATCAGCGTATTGCAGCAGACTGGCCTCGACCCGCGACGGTTGGATCTGGAGATCACCGAGTCGGACGTGTTCAATGAGAACACCCGTTCGCTGGAAATTCTCAGCCAGCTGCGAGAGCAGGGCATTCAAATCTCCATCGATGACTTCGGTACCGGCTATTCTTCGTTGTCACGTTTAAGCTACTTCCCGTTCGATAAAATCAAAATCGACCGCTCGTTTGTTATTAATATTCCGGAGCAAAAAGACGATCTGGATATCGTGCGCCTGATTATCAGCATGGGAAAGAGCCTGCATATGCGTATTGTGGCTGAAGGCGTGGAGACCGAAGAGCAGTTGGCCTCGCTACAGGCGCTGGGCTGCGACCTGGTGCAGGGCTATTTAATCGGCAAACCGAGTCCGCTGCGCTAATTTAAATGTAAACGGCTTAACATAATTATTGCGGGGCGATTTCAGGACACTGTAATCGCCTTTTTTATTTTATCAAAGCGTTAATCCCTGAGGGGTATAAAAAGGAGTAGAGGTAAAATTCACCAGCAAAATAATATCCTTCCCCTTTGAAAGAGGTATATGATATGCATCATATCGATTATTTCTGACCGTATCCTGTGCGACGGTAAAGTGAGGCGCAATCATGCAGCGAATTATTATTCCCACCCATTACGTTCATACCCGCAGCACGCCGCTGTGGACAAAGGAGACCGCGCCGGCCTCTATCTGGCGCCGCCATCTGGACGCTGGCACCCGCCAGGGGGTCTATCCCCGGCTGTCGGTGATGCAGGGGGCGATCCGCTATCTCGGCTATGCCGATGAGAGCAGCCCCGAGCCGGTTGAAACCCTGACCATTGAAGCCGGCCAGTTTGGCGTTTTTCCGCCGGAAAAATGGCACTGCATTGAGGCCCTGTCGGAGGACACGGTATTTAATGTCGACTTCTATGTTGATCCGAATATTCTTATCGAGGGCTAAAAGCATGAACAGTGAAAATAAAGGTTATACCTTAGCGGTAGAGAATGGCCGCCTTCAGCGGAAACAAGAAAAAATATTCCTCAAACCGATGGTATTGTATATTCCGCAGCAGGCGGTGGAGGCCGTTAATGGGCTGCTGAGCGATCTGCCGGACGACAATTTAGAGGGGGAGTTTGTGCTGACGGTCACCAATAACAATAACGGCGTCTCGGTCGATAAAAGCTTTTCCTCGCTGGCGGCGCTGCGCGATCCGCTCGCCGCGGCCGATGCAGTGAAGGAGCTGATCAATATCGTCCGCGGCTATGAGTCCGACGAAGAGACCAACGTTTGCGGCTGGTAAGGCCGCTATCCCGCTGCCGGCTGGCCGCTGTCGCCCGAGGCCATCTGCCCCACCAGCCACTCCCGCAGCGCGATAATATCCCCCCGCTGCGCTGCCGCCTCGGTGGTGACCAGGTAGTAGCTGGCGCCCGGTAACGCGCTGCTGAATGGCGCGGATAACACTCCGCGCTGCAGCAGATCCCGCGCCAGCAGTTCGCTGGCGATCACCGCCCCCTGGCCAGCCACCGCCGCCTGCAGGGCATGGGTTTCATCGCTAAATGTTAACCCCGCGTCAATATTCAGCGTCGGCGGTCCATAGCGGCGACGCCAGTTCTCCCAGCTCGGCGAATCCGCCGGTACGTGCCGGTTGGCGACGTGAAACAGTGTTACTTCCGCCAGATCGTCAGGCCGACTGAGGGCCAGCGTCGGGCTGGCGACCACGATAAAGCGATCCTCATGCAGCAGCGTACAGCACAGATCCGGCTCGGGCGTTTCGCGATAGCGAATCGCGGCGTCCACCGTGCCCAGATGCAGATCCACCCGTTCGACGCTGGTGTGCAGACGCAGGTCGATAGCCGGAAAGCGGGCGGTGAAGTCCGCCAGCCGTGGCACCAGCCAGTGGGTGAGAAAATTGGAGGTGGTGGTGACGGTTAAGGATGGCGGCTGGCGGGCCTGGGCAATCTGCACAACGGCCTGCTCCAGGGCGCTGAAGGCGCGCTGGGTGGCGGCGTAGAGGATCTCGCCGTCGGCGGTCAGGCTGACGCCCTGCGCGCTGCGCTCGCAGACCCGGCACTCCAGGACCGATTCCAGCAGTTTAATCTGATGGCTGACCGCCGTCGCGCTGACGCCGAGCGCCCCGGCGGCCAGTTTAAAACTACGCTGGCGGGCGACGGCGTGGAAGGCGCGCAGGGCGCCCAGCGGCGGCAGGCGGGGTGTTCTCATGGCTGAGTTTTTCTCATCTATGGCTGAAAACTATGCGTTTGTGTGTCCCTGTATATTGGCGATAGGCTACGGGCATGTAAAGACGATGGCATGAGTTATTTTCATGTCGTTTACAGTGTCAGGAGCTGAATATGCACGTTTTACACCACCATGCCGCCGCGGACGCGGCGGGAACCATCGACCCGCGCGGCCGCGCCATCGCTCTCAGCGTGCTCTTCGCCGCCGGGGCCTTGCTGTTAATCATGGCTCCCGTTATCGGGGCGAGCGGCACGCTGGGTCTGCTGGCGCTCCTGATCGCGGCCTTCGGCGCCGGATGGGGATTCGCGCGCGCGCAGCCCAGGCTCTATCGGGCGCCCCTGGCGGCAACGCGCTGGGCTTTCCTGCTGTCGGCGGCCGGCTGGCTGCTGGCGCTGGTGGCGTGGTATGGCGGCCAGGCCTGGCCGGCGCTGCTCCCCGGCGTGACGTTCGGCAGCGCGGGGGCGGCTGTCGCCTGGCGCGTTGCCGCGGGACGGGCGGCACTGTCGGGTAGCCGCGTCAGCGGCGCCACGGCGCTGAGCGTGGCTGTCGCCATCGCGGCGACGCTGCTGACCTGGCACACCGCCGGGGCAGGACGCGGCGGTGTGTGCTTTGCCTTCGCCGTGCTGCTGGACTGGGCGCTGCTCGGCGCGCTGATTGTGCGGATCCGCCAGCAGGAGAGTGCGGCGTAGCCGCTGGCGCTTGCTGGGCTTGAGCGAGCCGATCAAGCGAGACGGGATAAGTCGTCCGGCGGGGTGATAAATTTCTTCTACACTGTTACTGGCATCACATTCCTGCGCGGCTGGCATCTCAGCCGGCCGCCGTCGGCATTCAGCCCAGGCACGGGCCTGCAGGCTGGTTATCCTGAGAGAGGAGTCTGTAACATGGCATTTGTCACCACCCAAGACGGCGTCAATATTTACTTCAAAGACTGGGGTCCAAAGGAAGCTCAGCCGATTGTTTTCCATCACGGCTGGCCGTTAAGCGCCGACGACTGGGATAACCAGATGTTGTTTTTCCTTGCCGAAGGTTTTCGGGTCATCGCTATCGACCGCCGGGGCCATGGCCGCTCCGATCAGGTCAGCGAGGGGCATGATATGGACCATTATGCGGCAGACGTCTCGGCGGTAGTGGAGCATCTGGATCTGCACAATGCGGTCCATGTTGGACACTCTACCGGCGGTGGCCAGGTCGCCCGCTACGTGGCCCGCTACGGTCAGCCGCAGGGGCGGGTGGCGAAGGCGGTGCTCATCAGCGCCGTCCCGCCCCTGATGGTCAAGACCGAACAGAATCCTGGCGGCACGCCGATCGAGGTGTTTGACGGTTTCCGCAAAGCGCTGGCGGCTAACCGCGCCCAGTTCTATCTCGACGTCGCCTCTGGCCCGTTCTATGGCTTCAATCGTGACGGGGCGGAGGTGTCGCAGGGGACGATCCAGAACTGGTGGCGACAGGGTATGATCGGTAGCGCCAAAGCCCATTATGAAGGCATCAAGGCGTTTTCAGAAACCGACCAGACCGAAGATCTTAAGTCGATTACGCTGCCGGTGCTGGTTATGCAGGGGGATGACGATCAGGTGGTTCCCTATAAAAATGCCGCTATCCTGCAGGACCAGCTGCTGCCCAACAGCCAGCTGATCATTTATCCTGGCTTCCCGCACGGGATGCACACTTCTCACGCCGATACCATCAACGCCGACCTGCTGGCGTTTATCCGCGCCTGATCTTCCCTTTCGCCGGGCGGAAAGCCGTCAATGGCCTTCCGCCAGCGCCCTGGCCGCCAGTCGCCGGGGCGCGCCGGTTGACGAGCAGGGGAAATCTGCTTAACTCATGGGATACCTGACGACTATTTTTCCCCTGGCAGGATAAAACACCGGGTTTCCAGCGGGAATCCCGGTGGAATTCTGCGCAAGAGACAAGAGAGAGACAATGAAATTAGCCGGACTTCATCCCGACGAGCAGCGTCGCCTGCAATCGCTTCGCTCTTCCGGGCTGTTGAATAGCGGAAAAGAAGAACGCTTTGATCGCCTGACCAGGCTTGCCCGTTCGCTGTATAACCTGCCGGTGGCCTCCATCAGCCTGGTAGGGGAAGATCTGCTGCACATCAAATCCTGTGCCGGTCTGGATGTGGACACGGTGCCGAGAGATATTTCATTTTGCGCCCATACCATTTTGCAAACCGACCCGCTTATCGTTAACGACATGCAGCAGGACGAGCGTTTTCACGACAATCCGCTGGTGATTCAGGCGCCGTTTATCCGCTTTTACGCCGGGTACCCGGTTCAGCTGCCGGATGGCGCGACGGTGGGGTCTTTTTGTCTGATGGACCATCAGCCGCGTTCGTTCTCCGCGCATGAAATACAGATCTTAAGCGATCTGGCGGCGATCGTGGAGGATGAGTTCAAGGTGCTGGATGCGGCAACCTCCGATGAGCTGACGGGACTGTTTAACCGCCGGGGATTCCTCACCCTGGCCGAGTATGCCCTGCTGACGGCCCAGCGCCGCCATGAGCCGGTGAGCCTGGCGTTTGTCGACCTCGATCGCTTTAAGCATATCAACGATACCTGGGGGCATGAAGAGGGCGATCGCGCGCTGATCGCCATCGCCGATTTGATGAAAAGTGCCTTCCGTGAATCCGATATCCTCGCCAGGCAGGGAGGCGATGAGTTTATTATTCTGTTCGCCAATACCAGCCGCCACGATGCCGCGGCGGCAATGGAGACGCTCAGCCACAACGTAGCGCGTTTCAATCAACAGGCGGCTCACCCCTGGCAGCTGGCGTTCTCCTGGGGCTGCGTCGAGTACGATCCCGCCAGCCACCCCAGTCTCAACGCGCTGGTGGCCACCGCCGACCGCCTGATGTATCAGGCGAAGCAGAAACAGGGGCGTGAACGCCGTTAATCCTTTGCCGCGGCGGCATTGAGCAGGTACTGCTGCGCCTGCTGCCGCTTCTGTGCATAGTCACCGAGCAGCGCCTGCTGCGATTTCCCAGCGTTGTCGTAAAACAGGCCGCCTTCGTCGGCGATAAAGCGATAATGCTGTTCCAGCTGGCCTATCACCCAGTCGATACGTTGCAGGGTGAGCAAGGTGCAGGACTGGCCATGCAGGTCGTCTTCAATATCCAGCACATGGGAGCGGAAGGCTTCCAGGGCGAACAAGCGGCGCAGCGCGGCAGGGTCAGCCAGCGCCGTCTCCCAGCGCGTCGTTATCTGCTGAAAATGAGCCTGCACCTGCGGGGCTGCCCGCCGGGCGCGAAGCCAGACCAGCTTGCGCCGGTAGCTTTCGACGGCCAGCCGCTTCATCTCGCGATACTGCGCCAGCTGCTGTTCGGCATCGGGCACCCGGGTCATCAGCCAGCTAAAAAAGAAGCGGGTCTCAAAGCGCTCGACAAAGTGAAACAGGGGATCGGCCAGACCGTTGCTGTTGAATTCTCTCAGCGGGTCGAAGGGATACATATAGCCAAAATCGAACAGCCACAGCTGCTCCTCCCGGTCCACCAACAGGTTCCCGCTACAGAGATCCCACTCCATCAGCCCCTGCTCTTCGCAGGCTTCCAGCGTGGTGAACAGCTGGGCGATCAGCGGCGGGGTCAGCTGGTGAATCGGCTCGCCATCGATCCAGGGGGAGAGCAGGATGCCGAGGCGATAATCGGCATACAGCGTTGGGACGATGTGGGTGAAGCGCGGTGCGGTATTTGGGTCATCCTTCAGCCGTTGCAACGTCTGCCGGCGCTGTACCTCATTCAAAAACGACAGCTGGCCGTTAAGATTGGCAACGCCGGCGACGGCGCGTCGTTTCTTTAAATTATACTCCTTACCGGCGATGCGCAGCCGGTAAACCTCGCCGGTCAGACCCGAACCGTATACCTGCACCACATAGGGGGAATCCGGACCCAGCGCGGCGAGGGTCTCCGGCGGCAGTGGACAGTGGTTGACGTCGCCGACGATAAGCGGCTGACCGCTGCGGTCAAACGCCTGCTGCTGCTGTTGTCTGAGGTTCATGGCGCCTCCTTATAAGACATGGGACAGAGTGATTCATTCACGCTATCTCACCCGCAAGCGTCAGCAAAATCATCCTACCGCCGAGCGCTTTTTCAGGCTGAGCGGCGGCGTGTTCATGGAGGATACCTGGGGCGTAGGGCGGCGGTAGCGAAAGGCAAGCGTCTGAAACGCATACCTGTCGCCGTTGTCAATGAGGTGCTTGCCGGGCTGGATGCGATTCTGCGTTAAGGCCAGAGACGCAGAAAAGCAAAAAGCCTGCTCGAAAGCAGGCTTCTTAAATGTGGCTCCTCTGACTGG
The DNA here is from genome assembly GCF_050378715.1 of Klebsiella sp. 2-CIP_Kleb. Taxonomy (NCBI): domain Bacteria; kingdom Pseudomonadati; phylum Pseudomonadota; class Gammaproteobacteria; order Enterobacterales; family Enterobacteriaceae; genus Klebsiella; species Klebsiella sp. 2-CIP_Kleb. The sequence continues at coordinate 1,098,031 of NZ_JBNRLG010000001.1, read as the reverse complement.
ACTCGAACCAGTGACATACGGATTAACAGTCCGCCGTTCTACCGACTGAACTACAGAGGAATCGTGTGGAGTCGTATCTTAGCGGCGAAAAATCTTTTGTCAAACATCAATTCGCCCGTTCAGGTGCAACTGCCGCTTCCATCAACAATTTGTTGTCATTTCCGACAATTATTACGGAAAAATACTTTGCAGGATATCCATTTCTCGATCATCATTTGAAATGTTGTTTCAACATCTCTCACTAAGGTCTCTCTTGAACGTCACCTCCGCCGTACGCCAGGCCGTCGAACGGACATCCTGGTTTAAAAAACGTCAGCGTTATCGTGTGCTGTACTGGCGCGAAATCAGCCCCCTCGCTGTGCCCATTCTGCTGGAAAATGCCTGCGTATTGTTGATGGGGGTGTTGAGCACCTTCCTTGTCAGCTGGCTGGGAAAAGAGGCCATGGCCGGGGTGGGTCTGGCCGATAGCTTTAACATGGTGATCATGTCGTTCTTTGCCGCCATCGATCTGGGTACCACGGTGGTGGTGGCCTTTAGCCTCGGCAAGCGAGATCGGCGGCGAGCGAGAGCGGCCGCGCGCCAGTCGCTGGCCATTATGACCCTGTTTTCCATTGTGCTGGCGGGGGTGATCCACGCCTTTGGTCAGGAAATTATTAATTTTGTCGCCGGCGATGCCACCCCGCAGGTCAAGGACCTGGCGCTGACCTATCTCGAGCTGACGGTGCTGAGCTATCCGGCGGCGGCGATTGCGCTGATCGGCAGCGGGGCGCTGCGCGGGGCCGGTACCACTAAAATCCCGCTGTTGATCAACGGCGGGATGAACATCCTCAATATCCTAATCAGCAGCGTGCTCATCTATGGCCTCTTCTCATGGCCGGGGCTGGGCTTTGTCGGCGCCGGTCTCGGGCTGACCATTGCCCGCTATATTGGCGCCATCGCCACTATCTGGGTGCTGATGGTGGGCCTCAATCCCGCGCTGCGGCTGTCGCTGAAAGGCTACTTCAAACCCTTTAACTTCGCCATTATCTGGGAGGTGATGGGGATCGGCATCCCGGCCAGTATCGAATCGGTTCTGTTCAATGGCGGTAAGCTGCTGACCCAGATGTTCGTCGCCGGGATGGGCACCAACGTTATCGCCGGCAACTTCATTGCTTTTTCGGTGGCGTCGCTGATTAACCTGCCGGGCAACGCCCTCGGCTCCGCCTCGACGATCATCACCGGCAAGCGGTTGGGGAAAGGGCAGATTGGTCAGGCGGAATTCCAGGCCTGGCATGTGTTCTGGCTGTCGACCATTATTCTGACGCTGATTGCCTGGGGCAGCGCCCCGTTCGCGGGCTTTATCGCCTCTTTCTATACCCATGAAGAGGATGTAAAAGAGGTGGTGAAGCAGCTGCTGTGGCTCAACGCCCTGTTTATGCCGATCTGGTCGCTGTCGTGGACTTTACCCTGCGCCTTCAAAGGCGCCCGTGACGTACGCTATACCATGTGGGTGTCGATGCTCGGTATGTGGGGCTGCCGGGTGGTGGCGGGCTATACGCTGGGCATCGTGCTGGGGATGGGGGTGATCGGCGTCTGGTTAGGGATGGTGCTCGACTGGGCCGTGCGCGGCGTGCTGTTTTACTTCCGCATGGTGAGCGGTCGCTGGCTGTGGAAGTACCCGCGGGTTAAGGCCTCAACGCCGGAAACCTGATCCGTTTGCCGGATAAACGCCATTTTTTGCGCAAAGTGAGGAATAATTCGGCAAACGATTCATTTTATTAAAAACAGGCTTTACAGCGTCCGGCGTCATCGTTAATATTCGCCCCGTTCACACGATTCCTCTGTAGTTCAGTCGGTAGAACGGCGGACTGTTAATCCGTATGTCACTGGTTCGAGTCCAGTCAGAGGAGCCAAATTTAAAAAAGCCTGCTTTCGAGCAGGCTTTTTGCTTTTCTGTCTGCCTGTTTCCTTGCGGACGAAAAAACCGGAGTCACCGCCGGGACGTTTGTTTCGCCACCCGAGCGCTGACGCTCCCCAGCGGGGAACGCCAGCGTTTTCCTCTTTATTCCCACGTCACCGGTTAGCGGAACGGCGGTTCGTTGAAGGTGCGTAGCTTACGCGAGTGCATGTGATCCCCCTCGGCGCGCAGCAGGTCGATAGCCCGGATGCCGATCTGCAGATGCTCAGAGATGGCCCCCTCATAGAAGCGGTTGGCCTGACCGGGGAGCTTGATCTCACCGTGCAGCGGCTTGTCCGAGACGCAAAGCAGCGTGCCGTAGGGGACGCGAAAGCGATAGCCCTGGGCGGCGATGGTCGCACTCTCCATATCGATAGCCACCGCGCGGCTGAGGTTAAAGCGCAGCGCGGAAGCGGAATAGCGCAGCTCCCAGTTACGGTCGTCGGTGGTGACCACCGTCCCGGTACGCAGCCGCTGCTTCACCTCCTCGCCCGGCATCCCGCTCACCTGCTTGGTGGCGTCGTACAGGGCGCGCTGCACTTCGGCAATGCTGGGGATTGGAATATCCGGCGGCAGCACCGCATCCAGTACATGGTCGTCGCGCAGATAGGCGTGGGCCAGCACATAGTCGCCGATAGCCTGGCTTTCGCGCAGGCCGCCGCAGTGGCCGATCATCAGCCAGACATCCGGGCGCAGCACCGCCAGGTGGTCGCAGATGGTTTTGGCGTTGGCCGGGCCGACGCCAATATTAATCAGCGTGATCCCTTTGCCGTCGTGGGTGATCAAATGCCAGGCCGGCATCTGGTGCTTCTTCCACGCCAGATCGGAAATGGCCTGCTCCGGCGCTTCGGTTTCGGCGGTGATCCAGATCCCGCCGGCGCAGGAGAGAGCGATATAGGGGCTGTCGGGATCGAGGATCTGGCTGCAGCCCCAGCTGACGAACTCATCCACGTAGCGGGTATAGTTGGTGAACAGCACGTAGGGCTGGAAGTGTTCCGCCGGCGTGCCGGTATAGTGCCGCAGACGCGCCAGCGAAAAATCGACGCGGCGGGCGTCAAAGTGCGACAGCGGATAGAACTCGGTAGGATGGAACAGGCCGTCTGCGGTCTCATCGCCAATCTGCGACAGCTCGGTGGTAGGGAAATAGCGCGTCAGACCGGCGCTCATCGAGCGGTCGAGTGTCAGGGTGGAACCATCTATCACGTAAGGATAGGGGATCTCATGCTGCGACAGCTCGACGCTGATATGCGCGCCATAGTCCTGATACAGCAGCGTCAGCTGTTCCAGCAAATAGTGGCGGAACAGTTTCGGATTGGTGATGGTGGTGGTATAGCACCCTGCATGGGTGAAACGTCCCCAGGCGCGCGTTTTGAGGGCTTTATGATCGGCGCCGTCCCAGGAGACCGAGAGCTGCGGATAGACAAAAAGACCTTCCGCGCGGGCTTCGGTATCGGGGAGCGTATTATGGTCGATATAGTCGCCGATGGCTTTGCGTAATGCCGTGACCGAGGCTTCATAGCGCGCTTCCAGCTCGGCAAGCGCTTGTTCCGGGGTCAGACTGGCGGCCTTGTTATTCATGATTCGCTCCTTGTTTCAGGTCTGCTGACATTCCCGATAGTATGTCACAGCGTGAAAAGGGCGAAGGGGAATTTATCTGTCAGATGCGAAGAGACCCAGATCATCTCTGGCAAAGGGGTCGGACCCGATTTATTTGCCGGCGTTTGCCCAGCGCTCACTGCTATAATGGGTTGCTTTGAGGATCTTCAACGTCTGTGTCGGGTTATTATTCAGACAATAACGCGCATCGGCCAGCGGAGTAAGTTTATCGCCTTCCTGCAGGTGAAGGCGACAGGCTTCAATTTCAGCAATCATCGCTAATGTACCGCTCTGAAGCACGACGCAGCAGGGGCTGGTCATTGAATTTTTTCTCACTTTTTTTACCCACCACTCCATCTATATCTTCCTGTCCTGATCACATTCCTGCCGATAATTCATGTTTCCTGAAGGCCTGACAATAAGATTATCCCCTTGGTTTATACAGTGTTTAAAAATAGGCGACCTAACGTTGATCTCAGCGGTAGGCTTTTTTTCGCTGAACATGAATGATCTGCCGGGTTTAATTTGCCGGAGCCGATGGCTATGCTGAGAAGCAGACAGTGAAAATAGCCTGTCAGGAATAGGGCAGCTGAGTTCGGCTATGCGAAAAATAATAGAGAGAGCGTCATGAAGCATGTTTTACGCCACTGGCGAACGTCAGGCGCCGTTATTGGCTCACTGTTAAAAAAAGGGATCGTTGCGGTGCTGGCGCTGCTGGTGGTTTTTCTCGCCGGACGGATCTATGAGTCCCAGCGCGGCCCCGCGCTGCATTCCTGGCATACCTGGCATGGCAACGAGATGACGGCCAAAGAGATCGACCAGGCGACCTTTGCCCAGTATCTGGCGCGGGAGAAAACGATTTTCGCCGATCTTCAGCGTGAGGTGACAGAGGCCTTGCCGGAAGAAGATAAAACCCCAGTCAACCGCTTTTATCGCCACAGCCGGGTCTGGCCGGGACAGTTTACGCAGGACTGGAATCGCTCTTTTGTACTATTGCCGCAGGGCAAACCGCGCGGCAGCGTGGTGCTGCTCCATGGCCTGACCGATTCGCCCTACAGCGTGCGCTATCTGGCGCAACTCTGGCGGCAGCGGGGCTATGTGGCGGTGGCGCCGCGTTTGCCGGGCCATGGCACCGCGCCGGGGGCGTTAACCGCCGTTGACTGGGAGACCTGGCTGGCGGCAACGCGTCTGGCGGTGCGCGAAGCGACGCGGCTGGCAGGGGCGGACGTGCCGCTGCATCTGGTCGGCTACTCTAACGGCGGCGCGCTGGCGCTCAAGTATGCCCTCGATAGCCTGGAGGACAGCCATTTACGCCAGCCGCAGCAGATTATCCTACTGTCGCCGATGATCGGCGTGACGGCGTTTGCCCGTTTTGCCGGTCTCGCCGGGCTGCCGTCCATCTTCCCGGCGTTTGCCCGTGCGGCCTGGCTAAACGTGGCGCCTGAATTTAACCCGTTCAAGTACAACTCTTTTCCGGTAAAAGCGGCGAGACAGTCCTGGCTGTTAAGCCAGGCGCTGCAGCAGCAGATTATTCGCGCGTCCCGTCAGGGGGAGCTGAAAGCGCTGCCGCCAATCCTCACCTTTCAGTCGGTGATGGATTCCACCGTCAGCACCCGGGCGGTGGTGGAGTCCCTGTATCGCTACCTGCCGGACAACGGCAGTGAGCTGGTGGTGTTCGACATAAACCAGGCGGCGGATCTCCGGGTCCTGTTCCGTCCCGCGCTCTATGCGGCGGTGAATACGCTGCTACCGCCGGCGCCGAGGGCCTATACCACCACGGTGGTGACCAACGCGACGGCGCATACGCTGCAGACCGTCGCCCGCACTACGCTGGCGCAGGAACGGGAAGAGCATCGTTATCCTCTACACCTTGCCTGGCCGGCGGATATGTACTCCCTGTCGCATGTGGCGGTGCCGTTTCCCCTGAGCGACTCGCTGTATGGCCGCGAGCCGGACGAGAAGAACCGCTACGGCATTAGCCTGGGCACCATTTCACTGCGTGGAGAAACCGGAACGTTGAGCGTGGGGCTGGAGACGTTAATGCGCGTCACCTCTAATCCTTTCTTTCCGTGGATGCTGGCGCGCGTCGATGAGCATATCGCCTGCGGCGAACAGGCGGCGGTAGTGGCCTGCCTGAAGGCGCAGGCCAGCGCGCAGGCGTTAAAAGAGGCTCAGGTGCAGGACGGTGCGCAGCAGAATGCCGACGATCGCCGCGGGAACCACGAAGCGAAACAGGCGGACAAACCGTGAGCTGATGCCGAGGAAAATACCGATTCCGGGCAGATCGAAGGTCTGGATCAGCAGGCCTGCCGAGGCGTTGACCTGGCTGACGGTGACTTTGCCCTGCTGGATCAGCTCGGAAATGACGCCAAAGTAAGCGGTGCCTCCGGCGACGCACTTCACCAGCGCCGGCAGCACAAAGTTCTGCGGAATGTGCAGCCAGCCGAGCACCGGTTTCAGCAGCTGCTGCAGCAGGTCGATGGCGCCAGCGCCCTGAAGCAGTCCGACGATGGTTAACGACAGGATCAGCATCGGCACCGCGCCGAGCGCCAGGCGGATGGCGTCGGAGCCGGCGCTATTGATCACCGCCAGAATGCCCTGACTGTTCTGCTCGGCGTTGGGCAGCGCTTCCGCGCGAGGATTCTCGGCGACCGATAAGCGCCGTCCGGTGACGTGCCAGGCGACTGCCGCCGCGCACAGGCCGCCGACAACTGAGATAACGATCGAGGCCAGCCAGTGGAGGCCGAAAGGGGTGAGGGGATAGAAGACGTTGCCTTGCCCCATGGCGAAGACCATGGCCAGCGTGGCGGCCATTTGCCGGTCAGAAACGCCACGTTTGTCCATAATGGACAGCGTGGCCAGCGGGGCGGCGAAGCTGACAAAGTTAATCTGGATCAGGGCGAAGGCGCTCATCCCGGTTAAGCCGAAGGGCTTCAGCAATGGCGCAACCCAGCGCACAATCACATCGAGGATGCCGCGGATCTCCAGATATTTCATGATAATCAGCATGATCACCATGATCGGCAACAGCGTATACAGCGCGACGTCAACGGACGATTTGCCCGCCGCCATAATGATGCTTATGACATCCATTTACGTTCTTTACCACTCGCAAAGCCATTCGTTCGCGTCATCATAATCCCGTGGGGAAGGAAATGATATGTCAGGATCGCCCGGGGGACCGGCGCCATAGGGCGCCGGGAGGAGAGAATTACTGGCCGATGTTGACCAGCGTGCGGCCATGAATATTGTTGCTGAGGAAATCTGCGGCATACGCAGGCGCCTGCTCCAGCGTGATTTCGGTGGCTGCCTGCTGGTAGTAGCCCTCCGGCAGCAGCTGGGCCAGACGCTGCCAGACCGCGTCGCGTTCTGCGGTGGGCACCATCACCGAATCCACCCCCTGCAGACGCACATTGCGCAGAATAAACGGCATTACGGTGGTCGGCAGATCGAAGCCCCCGGCCAGACCGCAGGCGGCGACGCAGCCGCGATATTGCGTTTGCGCCAGCACTTTAGCCAGCATCGTGCCGCCAACGGTATCCACCGCGCCCGCCCACAGCTGTTTCTCCAGCGGGCGGGTCTCTGCGAAGTCGCTGCGTGGCAGGATGGCGTCGGCGCCGAGCTGGCGAAGGTAATCGTGCGTCGACTCGCGGCCCGATACGGCTGTCACCCGGTAGCCGAGCGCTTTCAGCAGTACCACGGCGGTGCTGCCGACCCCGCCGCTGGCGCCGGTGACCAGGATATCACCGCTTTCCGGGGTGATGCCCGCACTGACGAGGGCATCGACGCACAGCATTGCGGTAAAGCCGGCGGTGCCGATGATCATCGCCTGGCGCGCGCTGAGTGCCTCCGGCAGGGCAACCAGCCAGTCGCCTTTGACACAGGCCTCGGTGGCCAGACCGCCCCAGTGGTTTTCGCCCACGCCCCAGCCGGTGAGGATCACGGCCTGGCCGGGAACAAAGCGCGGATCGCGGCTTTCACTTACCCTGCCGGCAAAATCAATCCCCGGCACCATCGGGAACTGGCGGATGATTTTGCCTTTGCCGGTGATCGCCAGGGCATCTTTATAGTTGAGACTCGACCAGTCGATGGCGACCCGCACGTCGCCTTCGGCAAGGGCGGGCAGGTCAATCGCTTTGACGGCGGCCACGGTGCGGTTGTCAATCTGGTCCAGAACTAATGCTTTCATGACTGAGTATTCCTCGTCTGAAGGGAGTTATCGGCGCTATCGCCGTCCTGTGCAGGTGTTATTGTCATCATATTGTGCGCAAAGAAATCCCAGTACTGGTTAAGGGGAGCGGCGGACTGGACCAGCCTGGCGCGCATCACCGCGCCTTCCCAGCCGATCCAGAACACCTGGGCCAGCGCCTCCGGTGAGGTGTCGCTGGCAATCGCCCCGGCAGCCTGCGCCTCGTGCAGGCAGCGGGCCACGCGCTCCTCCCATGCCGCCAGGATGGCCTGCAACCGCTGGGTAAATGCCTCGGGCAACAGCGGAGCTTCCTGCAGCAGGTTGCCTACCAGACAGCCGCGACGAAACTGGTATTTCTCCATTCCCTGACCGGCATCTCGCACGAAGGCCGCCATCCGTTCCAGCGGCGGCACGGCGTCGTCCAGCAGGAATTTATCTAATTTATGCGCAAAGTAGTCGCCATAGGCGGCAAGCACGGCGAGGCCAAAGGCCTCCTTGCTTTTGAAACAGTGGTAAAACGACCCCTTTGGCACGGCGATATTCTTGATTACCGCATCAATCCCCGCCGCGAGATAGCCCGTTTCGGTCAGCACCTCCAGGCCCGAGCGAATCAGCGCCTGGCGGGTGTCGACAAACTGCCGATTGGCCTTTGGCGGTCGGCCGCGGCGGGGCTTCAGGTTGGCGGAGATAGCGGGATTCATCATTTAGACCGTGTGGTTTAATTGTTTGTCAGGGTACCCCCAATCCTGGTATGGGGCAAGCAATGTATGGCAGCGAAGGGCGGGATTTCGAGGCATTCGGCTTATGAAGGCGACGCGGATTATCCATAATGGCTAATGCATAGATATCGGCCGTTACGACAGAGAATATCAATCCGCTGAGGCTATTCCGCTGACCATATATCTCTCTGGTCGCCACGGAATGATAAGGATGAATGGTAGAGATTATATGGCCGGGCTGACGATGATTTGCAGACCATAGCGGATTGACAATGCCGGCATGATAAAACACATTGTCCCCCCTGAACGGGCGCCGGTTGCCACCTCAGTTTAAATAAACACGCCGCCAGACAGGAAAGCCTGTCCTTTATTATCGGCGTCTGGATAAATAACCCGCCGCTGAAACCACACCTGCGAAAAAGGAATAACAGCCTGATGTACAGAATGAATATTGCCGTCAAAGGAGGGGAGGAATGTCGCTAATCGCTATTGTGCTGGTCTTTATCATGGCCATCGTGGTGACGGTGTTCATTTCCCATCTTCTGCCCGTTAAAGTGCCGCTGCCGTTGATCCAGATTGCGGCGGGCGCCGCGCTGGCCGCCGGTGGTTTTCAGGTCGATTTCGATCCGCATATCTTTTTGCTGTTGTTTATCCCGCCGCTGCTTTTCCTCGATGGCTGGCGGATCCCGAAAGACGCGTTTTTCCGCGATATGAAGCCGATTCTGTCGCTGGCGATAGGCCTGGTGATGGTGACTATCCTCGGTATTGGCCTGTTTATTCACTGGCTTATTCCGGCGATTACCGTGGCGGCGGGGTTCGCCCTGGCGGCGATTCTGTCACCTACCGATCCGGTGGCGGTATCGGCAATGACCGCCAGCTCGCCGCTGCCTTCCCGGATGGCGCATATCCTCGAAGGGGAGTCGCTGTTAAACGATGCTTCGGGTCTCGTCGCTTTTAATTTTGCCATCGCCGCGGTGCTGACCGGCAGCTTCTCACCGGGAGAGGCGGTGATGAAGTTTTTCCTGATGGCGTTCGGGGGCATCCTCAGTGGGCTCGTGGTGGTGTGGGTCACCGGCAAATGTAATAACTTTCTGGTGCGGCGCACCCGCGAGGAGCCGGCCATCCAGATCCTGATCAGCCTGCTTATCCCCTTCGCCGCCTACCTGCTGGCCGAGGCGTTCCATGTCTCCGGCATTCTTGCCGCCGTCGCCGCCGGCATTGCGATGCACTATGAGCAGCTGTCGGGGCCACGGCTTCCCGCGACGCGCATGAAAAGCAGCGCGGTGTGGTCCATGCTGCAGACTACCCTCAATGGGATGATCTTCCTGATGCTGGGCGAGCAGTTGCCCCGCATGCTCAGGACGTTGCCGGCGGTAGCCAGCCAGGCCGGCGTCCCTTCGCCCTGGTATCTGCTGCTGTACGCCGTGGCCATCACTCTCGCGCTCGGTCTGATGCGTTTCGCCTGGGTATGGCTGTCGATGACGCTGACCATTTTTCGCCGTAAACGCCGGGGCAAGGCCATCACCGTCCGTCCGCGATTCAGCATCCTCGCCGTCATGGCGCTGGCGGGGGTTAAAGGCTCCGTGACGCTCGCCGGTATTCTGACGCTGCCGGCGGTGCTGGCGGATGGTTCACCATTCCCGGGCCGCGAACTGCTGATCTTTCTCTCAATGGCGGTGATCCTGATGTCGCTGGTGGTGGCGGCTATCGGTCTGCCGTTCATGACCCGCTATCTTGCCGATGATTTACCCCATGACACCGGCAAGGACGATATTGGCGCCGTCATGACCGAAGTGGCCATCAACCGGCTAAATGCGCTACTCGACGAGCCGGTGGAGGATCCCACTGAGCAGGCCCTGCGGGCGGATGCCGGTAATATGCTACTGGAAACCTACCAGCGTCGGCTTCACTATAACGACAATGACGAAGGGCAGGACGTCGGGCTGGAGCTGGCGAAGCGCGCCAGGCTGGAGAAACATATGCAAAGAGAGGTCATTATCGCCCAGCGTCAGGAGCTGTTCCGGCTGCGTCGCGCCCACAACATTAGCGATATCACCTTTTATGAGGTGCTGCGGGAGATAGACCTGAAGGAAGAGAGTTTGCGCTAGGGGCGCCATTGCTGGAGGGGGATCCTTCGCCCTCCGGCCGCGCAGCTGGCGCGGAAAAGCAAAAAGCCTGCTCGAAAGCAGGCTTTTTTAAATTTGGCTCCTCTGACTGGACTCGAACCAGTGACATACGGATTAACAGTCCGCCGTTCTACCGACTGAACTACAGAGGAATCGTGTGAACGGGGCGCATATTAACGATGCCACCCGGCCTTGTCAAAGCCTGATTCAAAGAATTGCGTTCGACTGCTGACAATTTCAGCAACCCTCACTCGTGCGCTGTTTTTTTCAGCAGATTGCACCGTTGTAGTGCGAATGTACCCCTAATGGGGCATACCACAATCTGCTTACCAGGCAAATAAAAACCGGATTGCTATCACTATCCCTTATAACACCGCCTGTGGCGGGCAGCGGCAGCGGAAATGAAAAGCTGGCAAGCAAATTGCAAAACCAGTTTCATCATACTTCCAGCGTTGACGCTGGCGTTCCTTACAGGAGGCAAAATGAACTTAAGACGACTGAAATATTTTGTGAAAATCGTCGATATCGGCAGTCTGACCCAGGCCGCTGAAGTCTTGCACATCGCCCAACCGGCCCTCAGCCAGCAGGTTGCGACCCTGGAAGGTGAAATGGACCAGCAGCTGCTGATACGCACTAAGCGAGGGGTCACGCCAACGGAAGCCGGTAAAATCCTGTATACCCATGCGCGGACCATCCTGCGCCAGTGTGAGCAGGCGCAGCTGGCGGTCAATAACGTCGGTCAGACGCTGCGTGGCCAGGTCTCGATCGGCCTGGCACCGGGCACGGCGGCCTCCGCCATTACTATGCCGTTGCTGCAGACGGTGCGTAATGAACTGCCCGAGGTGATGGTCTATCTGCAAGAGAGCAGCGGCACGGCGCTGAATGACAAGCTGCTGGCGGGCCAGCTGGATATGGCGGTGCTGTATGAGCGTTCGCCGGTGGCCGGCATCGTCAGCCAGCCGCTGCTGAAAGAAGATCTCTACCTGGTCGGTACCCGCGATTGCCCGGGGCAGAGCGTGGACCTCACGGCGGTGGCGGAGATGAACCTGTTTCTGCCGCGCGACTACAGCGCGGTACGGGCGCGGGTCACCGAAGCGTTCACCCTGCGTCGGCTGTCGGCGAAAATTATCGGCGAGATTGAATCCATTACCACCCTGACCGCGGCCATCGCCAGCGGCATGGGGGCGACGGTCCTGCCGGAATCCGCTGCCCGCTCCCTGTGCGGCGCGGCGAACGGCTGGATGGCGCGGATTAGCACGCCGTCAATGAGCCTGTCGCTGTCGCTGAACATGTCGGCGCGCGGCGGTTTGTCGCCGCAGGCGCAGGCGGTGAAGGAGATCCTGCTGTCTCTGGTGAGCCGTCCATCGCTGGAGAACCGCGAACTGCAGCTGGTGAGTTAGGCTATATTCTCTTAAGGAATAAGTTGCTGGTTTTTATTATTTGTTACCCGGGACAACAGACTTTAACAATAGCAGATACGTTAAGTCCATTGGCCCGGAGGAAAGGGTGAACTTCCAGCAACTGAAAATTATCCGTGAGGCGGCCCGTCAGGATTACAACCTGACGGAAGTCGCGAATATGCTCTATACCTCGCAGTCAGGCGTCAGCCGCCATATCCGGGAACTGGAAGAGGAGCTGGGGATTGAGATCTTTATTCGTCGCGGCAAACGCCTGTTAGGCATGACCGAGCCGGGTAAAGCGCTGTTATCCATTGCCGAGCGGATCCTCAATGAAGCCAGCAACGTCCGGCGGCTGGCGGATCTCTTTACTAATGATGCCTCCGGCGTCTTAACCATCGCCACCACTCACACCCAGGCGCGCTACAGCCTGCCCCCGGTGATTAAAGCCTTCCGCGAGCTGTTCTCCGACGTTCGCGTCGAGCTGGTGCAGGGCACCCCGCAGGAAATTGAAGCGCTGCTGCATAACGGTGGGGCGGATATCGGCATCGCCAGTGAGCGTCTGAGCAACGACCCGACGCTGGCGGCTTTCCCCTGGTTCCGCTGGCATCACAGCCTGCTGGTACCCAAAGACCATCCCCTGACCCAGGTGTCTCCTCTGACGCTGGAGGCGATTGCCCGCTGGCCGTTAATCACCTATCGCCAGGGGATCACCGGCCGTTCGCGGATCGATGAGGCCTTCAACCGTAAAGGGCTGATGCCGGATATTGTGCTGAGCGCCCAGGATTCCGATGTCATCAAGACCTACGTCGAGCTGGGGCTGGGCGTCGGGCTGGTCGCCGAGCAGTCCGGGGATGCCCGCGAAGCGGACACCTTTACGCGCCTCGATACCCGCCATCTGTTTGATGCCAATACCGTGTGGCTGGGACTGAAGCGGGGCCAGCTGCAGCGTAATTACGTCTGGCGCTTTATCGAATTGTGCAATGCCGGACTGTCGCTGGATGAGATCAAGCGCCAGGCGATGGAGCCGGAAGAGGCCGCTATCGACTATCAGATTTAAGGAAATGCTGGCCAGCGGATCGGGGAGAGGAAATACCGCTATAATTCACACACGAGAGTCGCGACTGAGGAAGGGAAAATGACGATGCGGCGTGTGAAATTACTTTGTTCGGCGCTGATGCTGCTCGCCAGCCACAGCGCGCTGGCCGTTAGCTATCCGCTGCCGCCGGAGGGGAGCCGTCTGGTGGGCAGCGCATTTACCATTGCCGTGCCGGAGAACAACACTCAACCACTGGAAAGTTTTGCCGCCCAGTACGGCCAGGGGTTGAGCAATATGCTGGAGGCTAACCCCGGCGTCGATGTCTATTTGCCGCACTCCGGTTCGACGCTGACCATTCCGCAACAGCTGATCCTGCCTGACACCGTGCGGGAGGGGATCGTCATCAACGTCGCCGAGATGCGTCTCTATTATTACCCGCCGCTGGGCAATAGCGTGGAAGTCCTGCCAATCGGCATTGGTCAGGCGGGACGCGAAACGCCGCGTAACTGGGTGACGGCGGTAGAGCGCAAGCAGGAAGGGCCCACCTGGGTACCGACCGCCAATACCCGCCGCGAGTATGCGAAAGAGGGCAAAACGCTGCCGGCTATGGTGCCGCCCGGGCCCGATAATCCGATGGGGCTGTATGCGATCTATATCGGCAGGCTGTATGCCATCCACGGCACCAATGCCAACTTTGGTATCGGGCTGCGCGTCAGCCAGGGATGCATCCGCCTGCGTAATGACGACATTAAATTCCTGTTTGATAACGTCCCGGTGGGAACGCGCGTCCAGCTCATCGATCAGCCGGTGAAGTACAGCGTGGAGCCGGACGGCAGCCACTGGCTAGAGGTGCACGAGCCGCTGTCGCGCAACCGCGCGGAGTTTGAATCCGACAGAAAAGTCCCCTTGCCGATGACCTCGGCGCTGCGCGAGTTTACTCAGGGGCCGGGAGTGAGTCCTTCGCAGGCCGAGCAAACCCTGCAGCGCCGCTCCGGCATGCCGGTGAATATCAGCGCCACAGCGGCGCAGGGAAGTTTGTAGCGGTGGAAAAAGTTAAGCCTTGATGCGGGATGGCGGCCCGGCGGGACCCGAAAAGCAAAAAGCCTGCTTAAAAGCAGGCTTTTTAAATTTGGCTCCTCTGACTGGACTCGAACCAGTGACATACGGATTAACAGTCCGCCGTTCTACCGACTGAACTACAGAGGAATCGTGTGAACGAGGCGCATACTACTGGCCCGGCATTTTTGTGTCAACACTAAAATTAACCTGCTGATTCAAATGGCTAAATTTAGCTCAACACGTTGTTTTAGTGAACAGTGCGCCGATCGTCTTCGTCCTGCAGGCCATTCTCCCGTCTGCGCGCCAGCGGATCCTGGCGGTAAAAATGGCAAAAACGCTGCCACAGGGCCGGGAAGCGGGGCGCGAACAGTTCAGGCGCGCTGAAAAAATATTCCGAAAGGACGGCGAAGCACTCCGCGGGATCGGTGGCGGCATAGGCGTCAATGCTGGCTGCGCTTTCCCCCACCAGATCTATCTCATCCTGAATGTTGTTCATCGCCGCGTGGAGATCGTGCTCCCAGCCGGCGACTTCGCGCAGTGGGATCAGCGGCACCCCGCTGGCCCGATCGCCATTCCGCGTATCGAGCTTATGCGCTACCTCATGCACCACAAGGTTAAAGCCTGACGCATCAAAGGAGTCCTGAATATCCAGCCAGTTTAGCACCACGGGACCCTGCTGCCAGCTTTGCCCCGATTGCACCACCCGCTGGTTGTGGACCAGGCCAATATCATCCTCCCATTCATCATCCACGACAAACGGGGCAGGGTAGATCAGCACTTCATGAAAACCGTCCAGCCACTCTATCCCCAGCTCAAGTACCGGCAGGCAAAAGAGCATAGCTATCCGCGCCTGATGCAGCGGAGTCAGCTCCAGTCCCTGAAGCGCTACCAGACGTTTTTGCTGTAGGAAACGGCCAGCCATCTGCGTCAGCTTATGCTGCTCAGCGGGCGAAAGGTGGGCTAAAACCGGAATGGCAAGCGCTTGCTCCCAGGGCATCTCTGCGTTGCCGGACTCATCATCTGCTTTCCAGGGCCATTTAAACATCATATTGCTCGCAAAGTCGTCACTTGAACACGATTACCGAAACGGGAGCTATTAAAATGCCAAAGATCCTGGCATTATAGCAACCACAACAGCGGAGAGATGCCGGAGCGGCTGAACGGACCGGTCTCGAAAACCGGAGTAGGGGCAACTCTACCGGGGGTTCAAATCCCCCTCTCTCCGCCACTATTCTTTCTCTGACCATTCCCCTTCAATAACACCGTTAGCTTCAGGTATAACGCCTGCGCTGGGGTATCGCCATCATCATCGTCCTGGTTTCAGCGTAAAGACGCGGTACTGTGCCTTGTCTTTTTGTGGTCTTACCGCCGCAATTTGCCCGAACGAGCTTAAACGCATCATAAAGAGGGAAGGTACGCCTGGAAAGCGGCAATGTCGAAAAGAGTGATCTCAACGGAGCGGGAACAAGAAAAAGCCCGCTGAGCGCGGGCTTAGATGGGGATCAGAACTGGTAAACCAGACCGAGGGCCACGATATCATCGGTCGAGATACCGTTGTTGCTGTAGAAGCGGTCGTCTTCATCCAGCAGGTTGATTTTATAATCCACATAGGTGGACATATTTTTATTGAAGTAGTAGGTCATGCCGATGTCGACATACTTGACCAGATCCTTGTCGCCGAAGCGAGAAGAGGAGTAGAGATCTTTACCCTTTGATTGCAGATAGGCCACAGACGGACGCAGCGGTAAATTATACTCATCGAACTGGTACTGGGCGACGACTTCAAAGTTCTGCGTCTTGTTGGCAATAGCGCCGTTACCGTAGAAGGTCATGTTGCGGGTTTCCGCATACATGGCGGCCAGATAGATGTTGTTGGCGTCATATTTGGCGCCGACGGTCCAGGCGTCGGCTTTATCACCGTTGGCATAAATATGGCTGCTACGTGCTGCCGCCAGCTGGTTATGGGTACGGTCAGAAGATGAGTAGGCGGCCCCGAAGCTGATGCCCATATCGAGATCGTAGTAGCTGGAGATACCAAACCCGTCGCCATTTTCCCGCGCCAGTTTACGAGCACCACCGTTGTTAGTGCCTTCGCCAGAACCGGCGTTTTCATTATTACCCTGATACTGCAGGGCGAAATGCAGGCCGTCGACGAGGCCGAAGAAATCGCTGTTACGGTAGGTGGCCACCCCGTTGGTGCGGCCGGTCATGTAGACGTCGGTCTGGGTGTAGGTATCGCCGCCGAATTCTGGCAGCATATCAGTCCAGGATTCGATGTCGTACACCACGCCGTAATTACGGCCATAGTCCAGTGAGCCATAGTCAGCAAACTTCAGACCGGCGAAGGCCAGACGGGTCCAGGAATTCGCTCCTTCATTTTCGCTGGTATTGGCCTTGATATTGTATTCCCACTGACCGTAGCCGGTTAACTCGGAAGCGATCTGCGTTTCGCCTTTGATGCCAAAGCGTGCATAGGTCTGATCGCCGTCCTCTGAAGTGTCGTCTGAGAAATAGTGCAGGCCGGCGACTTTCCCGTAAAGGTCCAGTTTGTTGCCGTTGTTGTTATAGATTTCCGCGGCATTAACGGCATTGGCCATTAATAATACCGGAACCATGAGAGCCAGTACTTTTCTTTTCATTATATATTCCCTTTTAATAATAATTTCTGTGAATTATGACAATCCCTCCGGAATGACTATCAGATACTAACGACCAGGTTCATTTTTATTTAAAATAAAATATGTAAATAAATAATGTAAGATATTGCAAAATATTTCCAAACGGTTCGTTATATTAAATTTAAATGAATCTTCTTTTATTATTATTTTATTATATAGCAATGGGTTATGTTGCTTTGTTGCGGCCTCGGTTAACCAAATGAAATTATTTGTATAAATTTACGGCGAGAGGGTTATTCAGCATTTAAATATAATTTATGAGTCAAACTCGCCGGGGGAGATAAGTACAATACGCGGCATGGTTGATGTCGTTAATATTTAATCCTGTGGGTAAGTAATAAAGAACAAACCCTTGGGTATTTCCATTGGCAGCATAAGAGATAAGTAGGTGCAGAAGACAAGGATGAAACTGCTGCCTGTGGCGCAGGTTGGCGCTATAATGTGATGCGTGTCACGTTTTGGGTGGCAGTAGTATGATTTGTCACGGAGAAGAATGAGATGGAAGAGCAGGCAAAACGCAGCCCGGGCGGCAAACTCGCGCTCTGGGCGTTGTATGCCTTTTGCGGATATTGTGTCTGGGTCATTGTGCGTTACTGGTGGGTGGTAGGGAAAATTCACAGCGTTCCCGGCGCCAGCGCGGAGGGCGACTTTGGCACAATGGCAGGGAAATGGCTTGGCGCCCTGTTGGGGATGCTGGTGCTCGCCGGCATTGGCGCGATCCTTGGTGCTGTCGTCTGGTATACACGGCCCGCCAGAAGCAGGCGGGATCATCGGTCGTAAAGTTGCTATGCTCGAGGCTGACCTTCAGATAAGGAACGCCTATGAACCTGGTAGACTGGCAGCAACGATTTGAGCACTGGATACTGACGCACCACGCCCAGGAGGATGCGGCGCACGATCTGTCCCATTTTCGTCGCGTCTGGGCCACCGCCACCCGGCTGGCCGCCGGGGAGGTGGAAGTCGACAGGCTGGTGCTTCTCACGGCCTGCTATTTTCATGACATTGTCAGTCTGCCTAAAAATCATCCGGAGCGAAGCCGCTCTTCGATGATGGCTGCCGAGAAAACCCTTGCGATTTTGCAGTCGTCGTTTACCGATTTTCCCGCAGACCGCTATGCGGCGGTCAGCCATGCTATTGAGGCGCACAGCTTTAGCGCGGCGATCCCGCCGCGCACGCTGGAGGCGAAAATCGTCCAGGACGCCGACCGTCTCGAGTCGCTTGGGGCGATTGGCCTGGCGCGGGTCTTCGCCGTCGCCGGCGCCCTGAACACCATTCTGTTTGATGCCGACGATCCTTTCGCCGACCGGCGAGCGCTGGATGACAGAAAATATGCCCTCGACCATTTCCAGTGCAAACTCCTGCGCCTGCCGGAAACCATGCAGACCGCCGCAGGAAGGGCTATGGCGCAGCATAATGCGCGCTTCCTCGTTGAGTTTATGGCCAAGATCAGCGCGGAGCTGAAGGGGGAGCCTATGGCGCTGGATGAGGCGGTTTTACGCCGCTTTGCACCGCAGCCGTCAACCGACCAGTGATTTATGGTACTCTCTGCAAAAATCGTCCGCGCTGGTTGAGGATATGCCACAAAAGTTAATCAAGGAAAACAGGTCGTTGTCATTGACGGAGCAGGCCGGTGAAGAGGCTCAGGCGCTGCTGCGTCAGCTGATGACGATCTACGATGTGAAAACGCTGGTCGCCGAGCTGGTTAGCGTCGGGGAGCAGCACTGGAGCGCGGCGATCCTCAAGCGCGTGGCGGCCCTCGGCCGCGCGGCGGGGCGTTTGCGTCCGCAGGAGGTCGCTCATCTGGCGACGCTGCTGCCGTCGCCGCCGGCCCATCATCCGCACTATGGGTTCCGCTTTGTCGATCTGTTTGCCGGTATCGGCGGGATCCGCAGTGGTTTTGAAGCCATCGGCGGGCAGTGCGTCTTTACCAGCGAGTGGAATAAGCATGCGGTGCGCACCTATAAGGCCAACTGGTATTGCGATCCGCAGCAACACCGTTTCAATGAAGATATCCGCGATATCACCCTCAGCCATCGCCCCGACGTTAGCGATGACGAGGCGGCGCAGCATATCCGCGAGACTATCCCGCAGCATGATGTGCTGCTGGCCGGCTTTCCCTGCCAGCCTTTCTCACTCGCCGGCGTATCGAAAAAAAATGCCATGGGTCGCGCCCACGGCTTTGCCTGCGAAACCCAGGGGACGCTGTTTTTTGATGTGGTGAGAATTATCGCCGCCCGTCAGCCGGCGTTCTTTGTGCTGGAGAATGTTAAAAATCTCAAAAGTCACGATCAGGGACGCACCTTCCGCATCATCATGCAGACACTGGATGAGCTGGGGTATGAGGTCGCTGACGCCGGGCATAGCGGGCCGGACGATCCGAAAGTGATCGACGGGCGCCATTTCTTACCACAGCACCGGGAGCGCATCGTGCTGGTAGGCTTCCGTCGCGATCTGCAGCTGCACGAAGGGTTTACGCTGCGCGATATCGCGGCGCTTTACCCGGCGGTTCGGCCAACGTTTGGCGAGCTGCTGGAGCCGACGGTGGATGCCAAATTTATCCTCACGCCGGTGCTGTGGAAATATCTTTATCGCTATGCGCGCAAGCATCAGGCGCGGGGCAATGGCTTTGGTTATGGCCTGGTGGACCCCGCGAATCCCCACAGTGTGGCCCGGACGCTCTCCGCCCGCTACTATAAAGATGGCGCCGAAATTCTCGTCGATCGCGGCTGGGACCGGCCGCTGGGCGAGACGCATTTTGACGATCCGCAGAATCAACAGCGGCGTCCTCGTCGGCTGACGCCGCGGGAGTGCGCCCGATTGATGGGCTTCGAATCGCCTCAGGGGGCGCGTTTCCGCATCCCGGTGTCGGATACCCAGGCCTATCGTCAGTTCGGCAACTCGGTAGTGGTTCCGGTCTTCGCCGCGGTGGCGAAGCTCCTGGCCCCGCGCATCGCTCAGGCGGTGGCGCGTCGCGAAGCGGATGATAACGATGGCGGATGTTCACGATAAAACCACACGCAGTAAAAATATGCGGGCTATCGCCACGCGCGATACGGCGATCGAAAAGCGGATAGCGGCGCTGTTGACTCAGGCGGGATTCACCTTTATTGCTCAGGATCGCGAGCTGCCGGGGCGCCCCGATTTCGCTTTACCCGACTACCGTTGCGTCATCTTTACCCACGGCTGTTTCTGGCACCACCATGACTGTTACCTGTTTAAGGTGCCGGCCACCCGGACGGCGTTCTGGCTGGACAAGATCGCCGGCAACGTAGCGCGCGATGCCCGTGACCGGCAAAAGCTGGCCGCGCAGGGCTGGCGGGTTCTTATCGTCTGGGAGTGCGCCCTGCGCGGTCGCCTGAAGCTGAATGACGAGGCGCTCACCGAGCGTCTGGAAGAGTGGATCTGCGGCGCCGGACACGACGCGCAGATCGACACCCAGGGGATCCGCGAACTGGCGCTTATTTCGACGCCTTACAAGGGGTAGCTTCGCTGCGAACCGGGAAGAGATATTTGCCCAGCGTCACCAGCACGACGGCGAAAATAATCACCGCCAGCGCCAGCCACTCGATCAGTGACAGGCTTTCGCCACCGAATCCGGTGCCAAGGAGAACCGCTACCACCGGGTTGACATAGGCGTAGCTGGTGGCCACCGCCGGGGTGACATTGCGGATCAAAAACATGTAGGCGTTGATGGCAATCAGCGAGCCAAAGATAGCCAGGTAGGCTACGGCGGCGATCCCGGACCACGACGGAACGCGGGTTAAGGTTTCACCGCTCAGCCATGAGGCGGCCAGCAGGACGATCCCGGCGGCGAGCATCTCGATTGCCCCCGCCATCATGCCGGTCGGCAGCACGATCCGCGAGCCGTAAACCGAGCCGAAGGCCCAGCTCAGAGAGCCAATCAGAATCAGCAGTGCGCCCCAGGGGTTGCCGTTCAGGTTGCCCCCGCTGTTAAGCATCACAATACCCGCGAGGCCAATGGCAATCCCCAGCCACTCCAGCTTCCGAGTGGCGATGCCGAAAAAGCGGCTGAAGCACAGGGTGAACAGCGGAACGGTGGCGACCATCACCGCGGCGATCCCGGAGGGAACGTGCTGATGTTCGGCCAGGGTGACAAAGCCGTTGCCGACGGCCAGCAGCAAAACCCCGATCAGCGCGGCATTAAGCAACGGCCTGCGGGCCGGCAGTTTATGGCCGGTGGCCAACAGCCATCCCAGCAGCAGCACGCCGGCAGAGAGAAAGCGAATTCCGGCCATCATCAGCGGCGGCCAGCTGGCGACGCCGACGGCGATGGCGAAATAGGTAGAGCCCCAAATGATATACAGCGCAAACAGCGCCCCGATAAGCGGTAACAGCTGACGGGTAGACATACTTCCTCACGACGGTGCAGAGATAGAAAGGGGACATATAGTAAACGTGAAAACTATCCTGCTGGCGAGCGCTTAATTTGCGCCAGGTTGTTAAATTTATATTGACTAATTGTACCTTGGGCAGCGGCCGTTTTTTAACGCATACTCGAGGGAGACATTGATGAAAAGAGAAGGAAAATCATTTTGGCAGGAAGTAGTCTTTTAACATTACTTGATGATATCGCCACGCTGCTGGACGATATCTCCATGATGGGCAAGCTGGCGGCGAAAAAAACGGCGGGGGTGCTGGGCGACGATCTTTCCCTGAATGCCCAACAGGTGACCGGCGTGCGGGCAAATCGTGAGCTGCCCGTGGTCTGGGGCGTGGCGAAAGGGTCGTTCGTCAATAAAATCATCCTCGTGCCGCTGGCCCTGCTGATCAGCGCCTTTATTCCCTGGGCGATCACGCCGCTGCTGATGGTGGGTGGCGCGTTTCTCTGTTTTGAAGGGGTGGAGAAGGTGCTCCACAGTCTGGAAGCGCGTAAGCACAAGGAGGACCCAGCGCAACGGCAGCAGCGTCTTCAGGCGTTGGCGGATCGTGACCCGCTGGCCTTTGAGCGTGACAAAGTAAAAGGCGCGATTCGCACCGACTTTATTTTGTCCGCGGAAATTGTCGCCATCACCCTCGGCATTGTCGCGGAAGCGCCGCTGCTGAATCAGATCCTCATTCTCTCAGGGATCGCGATTCTGGTCACCGTCGGGGTCTATGGCCTGGTGGGGGTGATCGTCAAGCTGGATGACATGGGTTACTGGCTGGCGGAGAAACGCAGTACGCTGGCGCAGTGGCTGGGCAAAGGGTTATTGGCCGTGGCTCCCTGGCTGATGAAACTGCTCTCTGTCGTCGGGACGCTGGCCATGTTCCTCGTTGGCGGCGGGATTGTGGTCCACGGTATTGCGCCGCTGCACCATGCCATTGAGCACTGGAGCGCGGGCCTGGGCGGCATGTTGGCCGCCTTGCTGCCGATGGTGGTCAATCTGGTGCTGGGTTTTATCATCGGTGCGGTGGTCCTGGCCGGCGTCAAGGCGGTGAGCCGCCTGCGTGGCGCGGCGAAGTAGTCAGGTGCGGCGCAGCGTATTGGCGCCGCGTGGTCTACGCTAAAAGCGCGTCCGGTATCGACAGAAACCGCGTGCGCTGACGACGTCAGGTTTGCGCAACGTACTACGAGAGAAAGATGGATAAGCCACTGCGGTTGAAGTTGAAAAAGCGCTACTTCCTGACTCGCCCGGCACATGTGGTTAACGTTTGTTTTATCGTGGTGCTATTTTTCTCCACGCTGCTGATCTGGCGTGAAATCAACGTCCTGGAAGAGGCCTACGTGGCGAACCAGCGCAATAATCTGGCTAATGTCGCGCATGAAATGGATGGGCTGCTGCAGTTTAACATCGACAGGATGATGTTTTTTCGCCACGGTATGCAGTCCGCACTTGAACGCCCCCTCGACGTCGATGTGTTGCACGAGGCCAGCCAGCGCTATCTGAACCAGCGCCATCAGGAGATTTGGCGGGTGGCGCTCCCGAACCGCCGGACGCTGCCGGTGTTTGGCGTCTCGGAGAGCGTCGTCAGGGAGCACCCGCTGCTCTTGCCGGACGATCCGCTGGTGGTCAATGAACTGATGGCGACGCTGGAGCTGGGTTATCTGTTAAATCTGACGCAGCATGACCGCGATTTTGCCGAGCGGATGCAATATATCTCCCGCAGCGGCTTTTTCACCTCGACCCTGCCGCTGCGCGATGAATCGCAGGTGAAGACGCACTATTCGCGCGCTATCAGCGCCCTCTGGTTTACCCGGCAGACCCAGCGGAACAATCCGTACCGCGGCGTTATCTGGCAAACCTTTCCTGACGATGACCCGCAGCTGGAAGAGCAGGTGGTTACCGCCTCGATACCGCTGGATTTTGCCGGTTACTGGCGCGGCGTGCTGGCGATGGATTTCTCAGTCAGCGAAATAAAAGCTTTTTTAATCAGCGCGATGAAGGGCGGGCAGGAGGGGGAATACCAGCTTTATGACAGCCATCTTAGCCTGCTGGCCTCCTCTGCGCCGGGGAATGTCCTGACGCTGCTGTCGCCGCGCGAGCAGGAGCTGCTCAGCCGCGCGTTTGCCCATGATAACCAGGGCGGCCTGCGTCTGCTGACGCGCTATATCAGTTGGGCCAAACTACGGAATTTTGACGGCGTGCTGCTGCGGATCCACACCCTGCGGGAAGGCGTACGCGGCAACTTTGGCACCATCACCATCGCCCTGACCCTGATGTGGATCCTCTTCACCTTGATGCTGCTGCTCTCCTGGCTGGTGATCCGCCGTATGGTCCGCAATATGAGCGTCCTCCAGACCTCTCTGGAGTGGCAGGCCTGGCACGATGCCTTAACCCGCCTGCTCAATCGCGGGGCGCTGTTTGAAAAGGCGATGGCGCTCGCCAGCGCCTGCCAGCGCAGCGGACTACCGCTGGCGGTGATCCAGCTCGATCTGGATCACTTTAAGAGCATTAACGATCGCTATGGTCATCAGGCGGGTGACAGGGTGCTGTCGATGGTGGCCAGTACCCTTGCCGGCACTGTGCGGGAAGGCGATTTGCTGGGCCGCGTGGGGGGAGAGGAGTTTTGTGTCGTGCTGCCGAATACCACGCTGCAGGAAGCGGCGGCGATAGCG
Source organism: Klebsiella sp. 2-CIP_Kleb. (assembly GCF_050378715.1). Taxonomy (NCBI): domain Bacteria; kingdom Pseudomonadati; phylum Pseudomonadota; class Gammaproteobacteria; order Enterobacterales; family Enterobacteriaceae; genus Klebsiella; species Klebsiella sp. 2-CIP_Kleb. The sequence continues at coordinate 1,074,235 of NZ_JBNRLG010000001.1, read as the reverse complement.
GAGCGGCTACGCCTGCGTATTCATGGCCGGGAGGTCTTTTTGCATAACAACGTGACGCTGCGGGTCAGCGCGTCGTTAGGGGTAAGCGCCAGCGAAGAGCAGGGAGAGTATCACTTTGAAGCGCTGCAGTCGGTCGCCGATGGTCGACTGTATCTGGCCAAGCAGAATGGCCGCAACCAGGTCTGTTTTCGCAGCGAAGCGTGAGTAAAACGTTTCGCTCGCGCCAGCGGATTTGAGATTTATCTTAAAGTAATGTCTGGCGATCGTACTATCGGATGAAACCGGTTTGCGGCTAAGCCTTCTCGCATCAGCCTTGCAGCCCTTTCTGCTGCGAAGCGCCGACTTTCTCAATATTTTGCGTCATGAATATCTCTTGTCATGCAAAATAATTGAGGATAATGTTTCAACGCATCGGATTTCCCGGTGTAACGAATTTTCAAGTGCTTCTTGCATTAGCAAGTTTGATCCCGACTCCTGCGAGTCGGGATTTTTTTCGCCCATCACTAGCGGTTGGCTTCACTGGCGCTGAAATCATGAATATCGAGTTCAAATGCCTCCGCCAGTTCGCGCCAGGTATGCGCCCCGCGGCCATCGATACTGGCGCGCTGAGGGTCATCGAGGATGCGGTGGACTTCGCTTTCGCTGATCTCATTAATCGCCGCCAGTAGAGCATCAACGTTGACATCAACGTCGTTCCCGGTCTGGTCTGTCAATCGGTTCTTCATCATTACCCCCCTCGCTGAGCGTCGCTCAAGCCTTTTTAAGTATAGTCGGTCTAAAAAAACGCCAGTCACCGGCCGCGACGCTGCGAGCGGCGTGGTTTTGTTCTACACTGGCTGAAAATAGAGAGGAGATGGATTATGCAGGTGAACGATCGTGTCACGGTGAAGACCGACGGTGGCCCACGTCGATCGGGCGTAGTGCTGGCAATTGAGTCGTTTAGCGAAGGGACGATGTATCTGGTTTCGCTGGAAGACTATCCCCTGGGGATCTGGTTTTTCAATGAAATAGGGCACCCGGATGGGATCTTCGTGGAAAAAGAAATCTCGTAAAACCGAACTGGCGGGACCACCGCCAGTTTGTTTCAGCGTAGATTCACCTGAATACCACTGGTAATGTTTTCGGTCAGCCGAACGATGTGGTAAATCACCTGCTTATTATGCGTCTGTATTTTCTTTTTAATATTACCTTTGTGCGATGATACCGTTTTCGCTTTGATGTTCATTTGCGTTGAAATTTGCGAAGTACCATGCCCGGCCATCCACATTTGCAGCATATTTGATTCTGTTTTGCTTAGCGACAACGTCGGTAAATTCAACTGCCCCAGGCTCGTGTTCTTGTATTTAAGATAATTAACCAGAATGACATCAAGGTCTTTTGGGGTGATCGATTTTGAACTGATTAGCAGATTCTTACGTACCCGCAGATAGCGGTCAAAATGGATGTTCGCCAGCGACATAAAAATCACAAACAGCGTCGCCGGATTTTGCGTGATGATCTGGCGAATAATGTTATTACTTTCATCATCATGCACAAAGCAATCTTCATTCAGAAACACCACCGCCGGGCAACATGACGCACAGTGCCTGTGCAGATCCTCAGCGCAGTTGACCTCAACGATTTCCTGTTTTTTAATTCCCCGACTGGTCAGATATCCCGTAAGTCCTAACCGGGTATAACTGCACAAATCCATAATCATCGTTGACATGACCCATCCTCAATCAACACGTAACGATATACACTTCGCACTGGCTGTGCGAAGCAGTCCTTGCGGGCGGTAATAATAGTAGGTTTAAGAAAGAACCCATTAGTTCCATTAAACTATTCCGCATCTCTGCATATAATTTGCCAGGAAAACTCTTAAAGTAAAGTCGAGAACCGGTAGTGTGAGCGAATTAAAAACAAAAAGTGCCCGTGGCTGCTATGGTTAGGCGCCAAAGATTCTTTTACTTTCAGAATTTCCTTATTTCATATGAAGGTCCGATGCCTGGCCGTGTTTTACCCGGCTTCTCCGCCCGCAGCGGGGGTGGAAGGCTTAACGCTTTAATGCCACAATACTTTTTTATCAGCTTGTGGGATGAATGATGAAACAGTTAGTTTTTGCTGGCATGGTGGTGGCGCTGGCCGGATGCGTGCAGGTTGATCGTTACGAAGACGTTGTTAAAGCCCCCGCGCCGGCAGGCCTGGAAGGCTACTGGCAGACGAAAGGGCCGCAGAGTGAGATGATGAGTCCGGACGCCATCGCCAGCCTGATCGTCACCAAAGATGGGGACACCTTCGACTGCCGCCAGTGGCAGCGCGTGATCGCCCAGCCGGGGAAACTGATGAACCGCGATAGCGATATCTACAACGTGACCGCTTCCCTGGATATCTACCCGATCGAGCGCGAGGGCAACACCCTTTCCTACGATCGTATGACGTTGACCCGCGTTGAACGTCTCACCCCGGAGTGCGAGAAAGCGTGGGCTAAAGCGCGTGCCACCGCTCCAGTCAGCGCGCCGACCACCGCGCACTAAGATTCCGGCGGGCCACCGCTGGCCCGTCCGGCGTCAGATGACTACAGCACCGCCTCCAGCACCCACACGCTGACGCTTCCTCCGTTACAGGTAAAGGTGGCGCAGCCTTCGCCGTCGGTTTCGACAATCTCTTCCCGATTGCCCAGGAAATCCCGCCAGCGTTTGTTGCCATAATTCTCGCCCAGCGTCAGGGTCTTTTCTCCCTCATCACCATTGGACATCACCACCACGCAGCCGGGATCCTCGTCCGTGCCGCTGCGGCTGAAGGCAATGCAGTTGGGGTGATCGAACCAGAGAGTCTGCACGCCGTGGGCAAAACGCTGTCGGGCGTCGATCAGCTCGTGGAGTTGTTCGATAACGGGCATTTCTATGGCGTAGGTTTGTCCGTCGCCGCCGGTATCCTCATAGGAGGCGCCGAAGAGATCGGCATAGAAGACCGAGGGTACGCCATTTTCACGCAACAGGATCAGCGCATAGGCCAGCGGTTTAAACCATGGCTCAACAGGCGCCTCGAGCGCCTGCAGCGGCTGGGTATCATGGTTGGTGACCAGGGTGACGGCATGGAAGGGGTCGGCTTCCACCAGCGTCCCGCTGAAAATCTGGCTCATGTCGTAATCGCGCCCCTGGCGGGACGCTTCATGAAATTTCATCTGCAGCGGGGCGTCGAACAGCATCGTCTTGCCCTCGACCAGATCGATATACTGCTGGAGCTTTTCCACTTCATGGGACCAGTATTCCGCAACAATAAACAGCGGCTGCGGGGCTACCTCCTGAACATGCTCGATCCACGCTTTGTAAAACCATGCGGGGATATGCTTCACAGCGTCAAGACGAAAACCGTCGCAACCGGTTTGCTCCATCACCCAGCGCGCCCAGTATTTAATCTCTTCGGTGACGGCGTGATTACGAAAATCGATATTGGCGCCCATCAGGTAGTCGAAGTTGCCAAGCTCGTCATCGACCTGTTCATTCCAGCCTTCGCCGGTGTAGTCGTTGACGATTTTAAATACACCGTCTTCTGTCGGATTCTCGATGTGGTCAATGCCGCTAAAGCACTTGTAGTCCCAGACAAACTGCGAATACTGCCCGGCGCGCACCGGGAAGGTATAGCGAGTCCATGCCTCGCACTCGATAATCGTCTCGTCAATTTGCGTGCGATCCTGCTCATCGACGCGCTGCACGCGCAGGGCCTCTTTTTCATCGGCGCCCATTTTATGGTTCACCACCACGTCCAGCAGCACGGCGATGTCGTGCTCCTTCAGGGCGTTGATTGCCGCCAGCAGCTGGGTCTTATCGCCATATTTGGTGGCGACAGAGCCCTTTTGATCAAACTCGCCGAGGTCGAAGAGATCGTAGGTGTCATAGCCGACGGAATAGCCGCCCGAGGCGCCTTTGTAGGCGGGGGGCAACCAGACCATATTGATGCCGATTTCGTTAAGACTGGGGGCCAGCGCTTCGACTTCACGCCACAGTTCGCCGCCGGCGGGGTAGTACCAGTGAAAACATTGCAACAAGGTGGGGTTTTTCATCTTCCATGCTCCAGACGTCAACAGGCTGACCTTTGCAGTATGGGAGATATCCCGCAAAACGGGTGAGGAAAGCCCTGAATTTCGCTATACCCTAAAGCGGATCATATATAATAAATTTGCATAAGATGTAGCGTAACGATGTTGGTGTCGGGCCGTTAAGCGCTTTACACTACAGGAAAATCCTAACCTTCGGGGTATCTATGAAATTAGCACTTCTGGGTCGTCAGGCGCTGATGGGCGCGATGGCCGTTGTTTTGATGGCTGGCGTTAGCGTGAAAACTTTTGCGGCGGAAAACCTGCTCAATCAGATTAAAGAGCGCGGCACCCTGCGCGTGGGCCTCGAAGGCACCTATCCTCCTTTTAGCTTCCAGGGCGATGACGGTAAGCTGACCGGCTTTGAAGTGGAGTTCGCCAACGAGCTGGCGAAACATCTGGGCGTGAAGGCTGACCTCAAACCGACCAAGTGGGACGGTATGCTGGCCTCGCTGGATTCCAAGCGCATTGACGTGGTGATTAACCAGGTCACTATCTCTGATGAACGTAAGAAAAAATACGATTTCTCCACCCCGTACACGATCTCCGGTGTGCAGGCGCTGGTGAAGAAAGGCAACGAAGGCGCGATTAAAACCGCGGCGGATCTGAAAGGCAAGAAAGTGGGCGTCGGGCTGGGCACTAACTATGAAGAGTGGCTGCGTCAGAACGTCCAGGGCGTGGATGTCCGCACCTATGATGACGATCCGACCAAATACCAGGATCTGCGCGTAGGCCGTATTGACGCGATTCTGGTTGACCGTCTGGCGGCGCTGGATCTGGTGAAGAAAACTAACAACACGCTGGCGGTAACCGGCGAAGCGTTCTCCCGTCAGGAAGCTGGCGTTGCACTGCGCAAAGGCAACGATGACCTGCTGAAAGCGGTAGATGGCGCGATCGCGGATATGCAGAAAGATGGCAGCCTGAAGGCCCTGTCAGAGAAATGGTTTGGCGCTGACGTGACAAAATAAAGGCCAGCGGTGAAAAAAGGCGCTCCTGGAAGCGCCTTTTTTTATTTAGCGCGTAACTGTGTGCATAATGAAGCATAACTGAGTCAGGAGGGGCCATGTCACTGCAAAATTTAACCCGCTTTCCGCGTCTGGAATTGATCGGCGCGCCGACGCCGCTGGAGTATCTGCCGCGTCTGTCCGATCACCTCGGGCGCGAAATTTTTATCAAACATGATGATACGACGCCGCTGGCGATGGGGGGAAACAAACTGCGCAAGCTGGAGTTTCTCGCCGCCGATGCGCTGCGCGAAGGGGCGGATACTTTAATTACCGCCGGCGCGATCCAGTCAAACCATGTGCGCCAGACGGCGGCGGTCGCCGCCAAACTGGGCCTGCACTGCGTGGCGCTGCTGGAAAATCCCATCGGCACCCGTGCGGAGAATTATCTGAGCAATGGCAACCGCCTGCTGCTGGATCTGTTTAATACCCAGGTTGAGATGTGCGATGCCCTGACCGATCCCGCTGCGCAGCTCGACGAGCTGGCGACCCGTATCGAAGCGCAGGGGTACCGCCCGTATGTCATTCCGGTCGGCGGTTCAAACGCCCTTGGGGCGCTAGGCTATGTGGAAAGCGCGCTGGAAATCGCCCAGCAGTGCGAAGACGCGGTGGAGATTTCGTCGGTGGTGGTGGCCTCCGGGAGCGCCGGCACCCATGCCGGACTGGCGGTCGGCCTTGAACAGCTGATGCCGCAGGCGGAACTGATTGGGGTGACGGTGTCGCGCGCGGTTGCCGACCAGCTGCCGAAAGTGGTAGCGCTGCAGCAGGCCGTGGCCAACAGCCTTGAGCTGCAGGCGAAAGCCGACATCATCCTGTGGGACGATTACTTTGCCCCAGGCTACGGGACGCCAAATGAGGAAGGAATGGCCGCCGTGAAGCTGCTGGCGCAACTGGAAGGTATTTTGCTCGACCCGGTTTATACCGGCAAAGCGATGGCCGGACTTATCGATGGCATTACGCAGAAACGCTTTAAGGATGAAGGGCCGATTTTGTTCGTCCATACCGGCGGAGCGCCGGCGCTGTTTGCCTATCATCCTCACCTCTAATACAGAAACCACAGCATGCAAGAAAGTATTCAACTGGTCATCGATTCTGCGCCTTTTCTGCTGAAAGGCGCCGTCTTTACGCTGCAGCTGAGCATTGGCGGGATGTTTTTCGGCCTGGTGCTGGGCTTTATCCTGGCGCTGATGCGCATGTCGACCCTCTGGCCGGTAAAATGGCTGGCGCGCATGTATATCTCCATTTTTCGCGGGACACCGCTTATCGCTCAGCTGTTTATGATCTACTACGGTTTGCCGCAGTTTGGCATTGAGCTTGACCCGATCCCGGCGGCGATGATCGGCTTATCGCTGAACACGGCGGCCTACGCGGCGGAAACCCTGCGCGCGGCCATCGCCTCGATTGACAAAGGGCAATGGGAAGCGGCGGCCAGTATCGGTATGACCCCCTGGCAGACGATGCGTCGGGCTATTTTACCCCAGGCGGCGCGGGTCGCTTTGCCGCCGCTCTCTAACAGTTTTATCAGCCTGGTAAAAGATACCTCGCTGGCGGCGACGATCCAGGTGCCGGAGCTGTTCCGTCAGGCGCAGCTTATCACCTCGCGTACGCTGGAGGTCTTCACCATGTATCTGGCCGCCTCTCTGATCTACTGGGTGATGGCGACGGTACTCTCCTCGCTGCAGAACTATTTTGAAAACCAGCTGAACCGCCAGGAGCGTGATCCGAAATGAGTGCGATTGAAGTAAAAAGCCTGGTGAAAAAATTCCATGGCCAGACGGTGCTCCACGGTATCGACCTCGAGGTGCAGGAAGGCGAAGTGGTGGCAATCATCGGCCCCAGCGGCTCGGGTAAAACCACCCTGCTGCGCAGCATTAATCTGCTGGAGCAACCGGAGAGCGGCACTATCCGCGTCGGCGATGTGACGATAGACGCTGGTCGCAGCCTCGGGCCGCAAAAAGGGCTTATCCGTCGGCTGCGCCAGCACGTTGGCTTTGTCTTCCAGAACTTCAACCTGTTTCCCCACCGGACGGTGCTGGAGAACATCATTGAAGGGCCGGTCATCGTAAAAGGTGAAGACAAGCAGGAGTCGATGGCGCGGGCGCGCGATCTGCTGGCGAAAGTGGGCCTCAGCGGCAAAGAGAACAGCTATCCGCGCCGCCTCTCTGGCGGGCAGCAGCAGCGGGTCGCCATTGCCCGCGCGCTGGCCATGCGTCCGGACGTGATCCTGTTTGATGAACCGACCTCGGCTCTCGATCCCGAGCTGGTAGGGGAGGTGCTCAATACCATCCGCCAGCTGGCGCAGGAGAAACGTACCATGGTTATCGTGACCCATGAAATGAGCTTCGCTCGCGACGTTGCCGATCGGGCGATTTTTATGGATCAGGGACGCATCGTTGAACAAGGCGAGGCCAAAGCGCTGTTCGCCTCGCCTCAGCAGCCGCGTACCCGCCAGTTCCTCGAAAAATTCCTGATGCAATAGAGCAGGCGCAGGCGCGGCGGCTCGCCTTCGTGTGAGCCGCCGCAATGAGCCCAATTCCACGCTGGGGTAACACCCCATCGTCACGTCTTTGTGCTATTTACTCCCCTGGCCGTATACACCGCTTCCCATCCCCCCTTGTAGGGTGTAGAAAATGAAGGGAGGGGCCTTAGTTTCAGCGCAGCGAACTGGGAAAAGGCAAGTCTTCAGGCTAATAAATGCGACAGCTACGATATTTTATACATATAAATAAGATTTATGTGTTAGTTTTCTGTATTTATAATAATGATTATCAATCAGGAGTTATTTGCACAGCTATGAGGGACAATGATTTTTTCAGCTGGCGGCGGGATATGCTGCATCAATTTCAGTCCATGGCCGCCGCTCAGGAGGTTTATAATCTCCTGCAACGAGAAACAGAAACGCTGGAATATGATTTCTATACGCTTTGTGTGCGTCACCCGGTGCCTTTCACCCGCCCCCGCGTCACGTTTCAGTCGACCTATCCCCGCGCATGGATGTCTCATTACCAGGCAGAGAATTATTTCGCCATAGATCCCGTATTACGCCCGGAGAATTTTATGCGTGGCCATCTGCCGTGGGAGGATGGGCTGTTTCGCGATGCGCAGGCGTTATGGGACGGCGCGCGCGACCATGGTCTGCAAAAAGGGGTGACACAGTGCCTGACGTTGCCGAATCATGCTCAGGGTTTTCTCTCCGTCTCCGCGAACAACCGTTTGCCGAACGCTTATGCTGAAGATGAGCTGGAGCTGCGCTTGCGAACGCTGACGGAGCTGAGCCTGCTGACGCTCTTGCGTCTTGAAGATGAGATGGTGATGCCGCCGGAGATGAAATTCAGCCGGCGCGAACTGGAGATCCTCAAATGGACCGCGGAAGGAAAGACCTCTGCGGAGGTGGCGATGATTCTCTCGATTTCGGAAAATACGGTCAATTTCCATCAGAAGAATATGCAACGGAAATTTAACGCGCCGAATAAAACGCAAATTGCCTGTTACGCTGTGGCGACAGGGTTAATCTGAAGGCGCCTGCCGTTCTGCGTGCCAGACGTGATACCGGCTGTCAGTCATACTTTCAGCCGGTACAGGATTACTGCCGATAAGCTTGTTTAATTTGCTTAACGGTGCTGGAGAATACGGCGGCCTGAGCCTCATCTTCCATCTGCGCGATCTGCTTTTCCATTTTAATAATCACGCGACCCGCATCTGCCTGGCCCATCGCCTGCAGCATCAGCGTCATCATCGCTTTCAGGCAGGAGACTTCCTGCGCCAGTTCCTGATTATTTTCTGCAGTGGAAAAATCTGGTGTGCTCATCGATATCCTCGTTTACTCGCTGCGCTATTGCGCTCTACTCAATGTGAAGGCCGCGCAGTATACCACAAGCGACAGAAAAAAAAGGAGTGCTTAATTTCTGTTCTCTCATCTGAGCTGTGAATGGTTTTATGCTTCAGATAAGACGTAATAGCCATCGTCAGGCCAATAATTGCCACTATCTATTTAGTACGTTAATAATTGTTACATATTTAGCTTCGTATTTATGCGCTACGTAATCTGTTGTGTTTTTTGTGCCTTCTGTATGGGGATTGTTAAAAAATAAGACTCGTGCAACCGACTGTTCGCAATGACTTTCCACTGAGTGTGCACAGACATTGCCATAAATGAGAGCCAAATCGAGGCGAGGGCATTTTTTTGCCTTTTAAAATAGCAATAAAACCCGGTAATATGTGGGAGATAAAGTATCAGTAGCGTTATCCCTCATTCTGGAGATTATTCCTTTGATCAACGTTCTTCTTGTTGATGACCACGAACTGGTGCGCGCAGGGATACGACGCATTCTGGAAGATATAAAAGGGATTAAAGTCGCTGGCGAAGCCTGCTGCGGCGAAGACGCCGTCAAGTGGTGCCGGGCTAATTCCGCCGATGTCGTCCTGATGGACATGAACATGCCCGGGATCGGGGGTCTGGAAGCGACGCGCAAAATTGCGCGCTCGGTAGCGGGCACGAAAGTGATCATGTTGACCGTGCATACTGAGAATCCCTTACCTGCCAAGGTCATGCAGGCGGGGGCGGCAGGCTATCTCAGTAAGGGCGCCGCGCCACAGGAAGTGGTGAATGCGATTCGCTGCGTCGCGTCAGGGCAACGTTATATTGCCTCTGATATTGCTCAGCAAATGGCGTTAAGTCAGATTGAACCGGAAAAAACAGAATCGCCGTTTGCCAGTTTGTCTGAACGCGAATTGCAGATTATGCTGATGATCACCAAAGGTCAGAAGGTGAATGAGATCTCAGAGCAGCTGAATCTGAGTCCTAAAACGGTTAACAGCTATCGCTATCGGATGTTCAGCAAATTGAACATTCATGGCGATGTCGAGCTGACCCACCTGGCAATTCGCCATGGCCTGTGTAATGCGGAGTCGTTAGCAAGCCAGTGAGTGATGTTTTTGACGCAAAAGCTTTCCTGAAAACGGTAACTAGCCAGCCCGGTGTGTATCGGATGTATGATGCTGGCGGAACCGTCATCTATGTTGGCAAAGCCAAAGATTTGAAAAAGCGGCTCAGCAGCTACTTCCGCAGCAACCTCGCGTCGCGTAAAACGGAAGCGCTGGTGGCGCTGATCGCGCAAATCGACGTGACCGTCACCCATACCGAGACGGAAGCGCTGCTGCTTGAGCACAACTATATCAAGCTGTACCAGCCGCGGTACAACGTGCTGTTGCGCGACGATAAGTCGTATCCTTTTATTTTCCTCAGTGGCGATACCCATCCGCGTCTGGCGATGCATCGTGGCGCCAAACATGCGAAGGGCGAGTATTTTGGTCCTTTTCCCAACGGCTATGCCGTGCGCGAGACCCTGGCGCTGCTGCAGAAGATCTTTCCCATCCGTCAGTGTGAAAACAGCGTCTACCGCAATCGCTCCCGTCCCTGTCTACAGTATCAGATTGGCCGCTGCCTCGGGCCGTGCGTGGCGGGGCTGGTCAGTGAAGACGAGTATGCTCAGCAGGTGGAGTATGTGCGGCTGTTTCTTGCCGGCAAAGATGACCAGGTGCTGACTCAGCTCATCGCGCGGATGGAGAAGGCGAGCCAGAACCTTGAGTTTGAAGAGGCGGCGCGCATTCGCGACCAGATTCAGGCCGTCCGCCGCGTGACGGAGAAACAGTTTGTCTCTAACACCGGCGACGATCTTGACGTGATCGGGGTTGCCTTCGATGCCGGCATGGCTTGCGTCCATGTACTGTTTATCCGCCAGGGTAAAGTACTGGGCAGCCGCAGCTACTTCCCGAAAGTGCCGGGCGGTACCGAGCTGGGCGAGGTCGTCGAGACCTTTGTCGGCCAGTTCTATCTGCAGGGCAGCCAGATGCGCACGCTGCCGGGGGAAATTTTGCTCGACTTTAACCTCGGAGATAAGACGCTGCTGGCCGAGTCGCTGTCAGAACTGGCGGGGCGTCGAATCCATGTGCAGACCAGGCCGCGCGGCGACCGGGCGCGTTATCTTAAGCTGGCGCGCACCAATGCCGCGACGGCGTTAACCACCAAATTGTCTCAGCAATCGACCATTCATCAGCGTCTGCAGGCGCTGGCCTCCGTGCTGGAGCTGCCGGCGGTGAAGCGGATGGAGTGCTTTGATATCAGCCACACCATGGGCGAACAGACCGTCGCCTCCTGCGTGGTATTTGACAGCAATGGTCCGCTGCGCGCGGAGTACCGGCGATATAATATCGCCGGCATCACCCCGGGCGATGACTACGCGGCGATGAATCAGGTCCTGCGCCGTCGCTATGGCAAAGCGATTGATGACAACAAGATTCCGGATGTGATCCTGATAGACGGCGGCAAGGGGCAGCTGGCGCAGGCGAAAGCGGTGTTTGCGGAGCTGGACGTCCCCTGGGATAAACATCATCCGCTGCTGCTGGGCGTGGCGAAAGGTAGCGATCGTAAAGCCGGCCTGGAAACGTTATTCTTTGAGCCGGAAGGCGAGGGGTTTAGCCTGCCGCCGGATTCGCCGGCTCTGCACGTGATCCAGCATATCCGCGATGAATCGCATGATCATGCAATCTCCGGCCATCGCAAAAAACGGGCGAAAGTGAAGAACACCAGCTCGCTTGAGACTATCGAGGGGGTGGGGCCGAAGCGTCGCCAGATGCTGCTGAAGTACATGGGGGGACTGCAGGGGCTGCAGCAGGCCAGCGTCGAAGAAATTGCCAAAGTACCGGGCATCTCTCACGCTCTGGCAGAAAAGATCTTCTACTCGTTGAAACATTAGGGGCTCTGTAGCAACATAGGGCTAATTTTTACTTACAACAGATAGTTACCCGTCACTATGCAATTTAATATCCCTACGTTGCTTACTCTGTTCCGCGTCATCCTGATCCCGTTCTTTGTGCTGGCGTTTTATCTGCCCTTTAGCTGGGCGCCGTTTGCCTGTGCGCTGATTTTCTTTGTTGCCGCTGTGACCGACTGGTTTGATGGTTTCCTCGCCCGTCGCTGGAACCAGAGTACCCGGTTCGGCGCCTTCCTCGATCCGGTGGCCGATAAAGTCATGGTGGCTATCGCCATGGTGCTGGTCGCTGAGCACTATCACACCTGGTGGGTTACGCTGCCGGCGGCGACGATGATTGCCCGGGAAATTATTATCTCCGCGCTGCGCGAGTGGATGGCGGAGTTGGGAAAACGCAGCAGCGTGGCGGTCTCGTGGATTGGCAAAGTAAAAACCACCGCGCAGATGACCGCCCTGGTGTGGATGCTGTGGCGTCCTTATCCGTGGGTGGAATGGGCAGGGATCGCGCTTTTCCTCGTGGCGGCGGTGCTGACGTTGTGGTCGATGCTGCAATATTTGAACGCGGCGCGCGGCGATTTGCTTGATCAGTGATCGTTTCGCCGTTATTTTCAGCAAACGATGCAAAGTTGCGAAAAATACCGTTGACTCACCGCGAGAGATAAGTAGAATGCAACGCATCGAACGGCGGCACAGTCTTCCAGACGATAACAAAATCAAGTGATTAGCAAATAACTTGATGATGCGGGAATAGCTCAGTTGGTAGAGCACGACCTTGCCAAGGTCGGGGTCGCGAGTTCGAGTCTCGTTTCCCGCTCCAAATTAATAGCATCGGCATAGGCGGGTGCTTCAGTATCAAAGGCGCGTTAGCAAAGCGGTTATGTAGCGGATTGCAAATCCGTCTAGTCCGGTTCGACTCCGGAACGCGCCTCCACTTTATATCCCGAGCCCGGATGGTGGAATCGGTAGACACAAGGGATTTAAAATCCCTCGGCGTTCGCGCTGTGTGGGTTCAAGTCCCACTCCGGGTACCATTGGGATAAAAGCAGAATAATCAAAGCAATAAGCAGTGTCGTGAAACCACCTACGGGTGGTTTTTTTGTTTTTAAATCCCTCTTCATCACGACATGTCATCCTGTTTCTCTTGTCCATCTTGCGCTACACCCGAATTATTGTCACTGGCTAAGCCTGCGCCTGATGATACGGGATGGCGTTCTGACTCCGGGCAAGGAGAAGCTTGAAGTCAAGGTCTGTGACCGGCACAGACTTCTGGCGTAAAGGCTTACCGTAGCGAAGCAGGTCCGAGTCGCGGTGGTTAATCGGCTTAACGGGTGGGTGATAAGGCGTTCGGGACGATCTCGCTCCCCCAGGCCAGCAGGGAGGAAGCGAGTGGGTACAAGACGAGACAGCGGACCGGCGTTGAAACCGTCTCTATAGTTCGAGGTTGAAAGAAAGTACTGTCGATATAAATACCATCTCATCCGTAAGCGAGGGGAATTTGCCGGTAAATATTTCTTCAGACTCCGGGGTAAAACGATATAGCGAATAATTGTCCCCAGGAGCGATGCTCTCCAGTTGAATATGAGAGGGTTTCCGCAGTGAAAAAGCTAACAGATAGAAGTTCGTCGTATGCTGAGCAAGTTCGGCGACTAATGCCGGGGGCACCTTTACAAGATTGATCTCTTCTCTGCAGCAAATGACAAAAAGCTTGCCATCCGCGCTTTTTAATATGTTCCTGAACCTCTTTACTGCCCGGACGTAATACGCCTAAACGGTTCGAGGGATCGCGATGGGTGAAAATCGTCCCACAGGCAATCGATGACCATCGCGGGGCAGGAAAAAATCCAGTCAAAAGGCAGAGAGGTGTTTTCAGATTGAATTTTTTCAGTGTCCGCGATGTTAAACAATGGCTTCCTGGCGACACAATGTGCTTTACAGCCAACCGCTCTTGAGTCTCCGTCCCTGATACACAATGTGGCGGGAGACACATATTCTCGAATGCCATTCTGGATGTTGTTAATCCCATGAACTCGTCACTGTTTATCAGCGATGCGTTAAGAAGTTGCGCTGATTCTGCAAGCGGCTTGTCAGAAGTTGCGTGATAATAGTTTTCAGGACCGTCAGGATCTCCAGGTCGACCCAGTAATATTTTATACGTTGACTTTATTAATCATATTTTTAGATATTTTTCCTGGTTGTCATCTGCCATTTTTTATCCATTTGAAGCCGTAGTGGTACCTTATTTAATTGCTGCTTATATATAACAACATCAATCATGCGGTCTTATGGCAAATTGATTTAAGATTGGCAATGCAGCAAAAATAGCGACTGCAGGGAACGGCGTCGTTGAATATCCTCGGCAGAAACTGGTGGCTATCGATGCCTGGGCTGACAGCGGCAATATCGCGAATAGGATCGCCACGTAGTGGAGAACCACTCCATTGTCACCGGCAATCGCTCATTTGTCCCAGGACAAAACGATCTCTCCCTGCTACTATCGTCCGGACACTTCTCCCAGCCTGCCGGAGGTATCATGTTCACAGGGCTTTGCGCATTTCCGTTAACGCCGCTGCATAAGCAAAATATCGATGAAAAAGCGTTTATTCGTATTCTTGCTCGTCTTACCGATGCGGGAGTCGACTCCCTGGGCATCTTAGGTTCAACCGGCAGCTACGCTTATCTCAGTCGTGAGCAGCGCAAGCGGGTCGTGCAGGTGGCGAAGGCGCATGCCGGGTCGACCCCGATGATGGTCGGCGTCGGCGCCATCGCCACCAGCGAGGTGCTGCGGCTGGTGGAAGATGCCCAGCAGGCCGGGGCGGATGCATTGCTCCTGCCGATGATGTCCTATCAGCCGCTGTTTGCGGAGGAGATCTATGCTTTTTACGAGGAGGTCTGCCGGCATGCCTCGGTGCCGGTTTGCCTGTATGACAATCCCCGTACCACCCATGTGACGTTATCGGATGAGCTGCAGGGGCGCATTGCCGCCTTACCGGCCATCGCCTCGATTAAAATTCCCGGTCTGCCCGCGCCACAGGCCAGCGAACGGGTGGCGGCGCTGCGTCGTCATCTGCCTTGCGGCGTCACGCTTGGCGTGAGCGGTGACGTCCGGGCGACAGCGGGCTTGCAGGCCGGCTGTGAGGTCTGGTACTCGGTCTGCGGCGGACTCTTTCCCCAGATCTCACTGGCGCTGGTAAAAGCCATCCGTCACGGCGACGCGGAACAGGTGGCGGCGCTGAATAAGCAACTGGCGCCCCTCTGGCGGTGCTTTGACCGCTACGGCGGCAGCCTGCGGGTGATCGCCGCCGCTGCGGCCATCCTGGGATTGTGCGACCCTGACTCGCTTCCCCGCCCCTTGCTGCCGTTAGGGGAGGAGGCCTGTCGCGACGTGGCGGCGGCGCTACAAGGGCTGGCCTGATTGTGTCGGGTCGGCGCAGGCGCAATGGGCGCAGCCGGGTGGCTTTCTGCCGGCATTTCGGCTACTGTAGGCCCGATTTTTACCATGCGAGCCTGTGAATGAATACCGGACCCTTAAACGAAAACGAACTGGAATGGCTGGACGAGACGCTGGCGAAATACGCCACCGAAGGCGCTATTCTGGATGTCTCTGAACTGGATGGCCTGCTGACGGCGATCCTCTCGGCGCCCACCGCTATTGAACCCGCCCAGTGGCTGTTGGCGATCTGGGGTGGCGCAGATAACGTGCCACGCTGGGCCAACGACCGCGAGCGCGATCGCTTTGTCAATCTGACGCTGCAGCATATGAGCGATATCGCCGAACGACTTGAGTCTTATCCCGATCAGTTCGAACCGCTGTTCGGCACCCGCGAAGCGGAAGGTCAGGAGCTGACCATCGTTGAAGAGTGGTGTTTTGGCTATCTGCGCGGCGTGGCGCTGAGCGACTGGTCGACGCTGCCCGCTGAACTTCAGCCTGAGCTGGAGGCGATTGCGCTTCACGGTAGCGAAGAACAGTTTTCCGCGCTGGATAATCTGACGGCGGATGAATTTATCGCCAGTATCGAGCGTATCACCCCGGCGGCGCTGGCGCTTTACCAGTACTGGATGGCGAATCCGCAGCCGGAGGTGGTCCCGCAGCCGGTAAGAAATGAGACGAAAGTCGGACGTAACGATCCCTGCCCGTGCGGCAGCGGTAAAAAGTATAAGCAGTGTTGCTTAGCGAAATGAAAAAGGGGCCGGCTGGCCCCTTCTTTTATCCCACCGCCGGTAACAGCCCGGCGACGATGCAGAACTGGATCGCCACGATGCCGATCCCGCACAGCAGGACCAGCCACAGCGCCGGGGCGCCGCCGGCCACCCGCCAGGCGGCCTGCGGATGCAGTCGGCGACTCTTCATGACCAGCATGGCCGGTAACATCAGGGCCAGAACGGCCAACGCCACCCCGGCGTAGCCCAGGGCCATGACGAAGCCGCGGGGATAGAACAGGGCGAACGCCAGCGGCGGCAAAAAGGTGATCATCCCGCTCTGCAGACGCCCGCTGACGTTGTTTTTGCGCTGAAACATATCGGCCAGATAATCAAACAGCCCGAGCGAGACGCCGAGGAAGGAGGTCGCCAGCGCAAGGTCGGCAAACAGGTGTACTGCCAGCTCCACGTGCGGTGACGCTACCACTTCGCGGATCGCCTCCAGCAGACCGTTCAGACCGGCATGTTGCGCCAGCAGGGCGGTAAAGGCCGGGGCGTCGATACTGCCCAGCGTCGCCAGCTGCCAGAAAATATAGGCCACCAGCGGAATAAAACTGCCGATAATAAACACCCGGCGCAGTTTACGGATATCGCCCCCCAGATAGCTGACGATGCTCGGCACGCTGCCGTGAAAGCCGAAGGAGGTAAAGATCACCGGAATGGCCGACAGCGCCAGGCCTTGCTCAACCGGCAGCGTGAGGAGATTCACCTGATGAATGTGCGGCATCAGCAGGGCCAGCATAATCACCAGGAAGACGATTTTGGCGCTAAACAGGAAGCGATTGAACAGGTCGACCAGCGCGGTGCCAATGCACACCACCGCCCCGCCGAGCAGGGTGAAGATCAGTACGCCTGCGGCCGGCGGCAGCTGCCAGTCCAGCCACTGGTTGAGGCTGGAAGCGAGTAATTCGCCGGCGCCACTGATGTAGGCCGCCGTGAGGGCGTATAACAGAAACAGCATGCACAACCCGGTGATCCACTGTCCGTAACGGCCCAGATAGCGCGCCGCCAGAGAACCGAGCCCCATATCGGCAGGGACATGCTGGTAGACTTCCAGCAGCAAAAGGGCGGTATAGCACATCAATGCCCACAGGGTGAAAAGTAAACCCAGCGTGACGGTAAACCCGACGCCTGCGGCGGCCAATGGCATTGCCAACATTCCTGCACCGATTGTGGTGCCGGCTACGATTAAAATACTGCCCAGAGTGCGGTTCTTCACGCTTTTCGCTATCCCTACAGCAAATCACAATAATTTATGCCGCGCAGAGTAGGGGATATTGCGTCTTTCGTCAAATCAGGGTTACAAGCAGTGTAATCAAAACTTTACGAATTCGAAAGGGCGAAAGCCTGCGCTGGCGCAAGGCGCGGGCCGCCGGTCTGGCCTAAGCTGACGTTTTTTTCCGGAGGGGTTATGTCTTCTATACATGGTCATGAAGTGCTGCAGATGATGCTGGCGTCGGGGGAGTGCTGGACGGCAGCTTCGCTGGAGGCGGCCATACACCGTCGCTTTGGCGCAGAGGCGCGCTTTCACACCTGTTCGGCGGAAAATCTGAGCGCTGCGGAGCTGGTGGCGTTTTTAGAGCAAAAAGGTAAATTTATTGCCAGAGCGACAGGGTTTACCACCGCAGAAAATAAGATTTGCCAGCATTAAAAATGCCGCGACGGAGAAGCGTCGCGGCGCGAGCAATTAATTCTGCGTATCGAGAGTGGCCAGCTCTTTGTCGATAAAGTACAGACCTTCACCGCTTTTCCCGGCGAGGGTCAGTTTGTCAATTACCGATTTAAATAATTTCTCTTCTTCATGCTGTTCGGCGACATACCACTGCAGGAAATTAAAGGTCGGGTAATCCTGACTGATCATAGCCGCGTGCGCCAGTTCATTAATTTTTTGCGTGATCAGCTGCTCGTGCTCATAGGTCTGGCGGAACAGTTCATCCAGTGACGCATACTCGGCAAACGGGGAGGCGATGGCGTTGATGCGCGGCAGGCTGCCGGTGTCGGTCAGGTAGTCGAACAGGCGCTGCATATGGGTCATCTCTTCCTGGGCATGGCGGCGCAGGAAGGCCGCAGCCCCTTCAAAACTATGGTAACTGCACCAGGCGCTCATTTGCTGATAAAGAAGAGAAGAATAAAGTTCAAGATTCATCTGTTCATTCAGTTTGTCGATCATTTCCGTTTTCAGCATCGTCGCGCTCCTGGAATTAAAAAATAGATGTTATCGGCTGCCACTATAATTTGTTATTTAATTATTTGCAAAAAGTAAATTTAAAAAGGATTTATTTAAAATGCTAATGGGAATAACACGCATTGGCAATTTAATAATAAATGAGAATGGTTTTAATTTATTATTAGTTTTTTGCGGAGGCGAAACGACGCCCTCTGCGGGTTGCCTGGTGGGGAGCGCCATGCGGAGTGGTCCTGATGAGGGGCGACACGGTAACCTGAGCGGCAGAGGCGGTGAAAGTGTGAAGCGCTGCGTAATTTTTAAAACAACTTTTCATAAAATTTGAAAGTTTGTTTTCCAGGTAGTAGAGTGCAGTCAACGCCAATGACATTCTGCGGGCAGGCCCGCACAGCATTCAGGAGAGTAAACCATGAAGATTGCACTGATGATGGAGAACAGCCAGGCGAACAAAAACGCCATCATCCTCAAGGAGCTTAACGCGGTTGCCGACGAAAAAGGATTTCCGGTCTTTAACGTCGGTATGAGCGATGAGAACGATCATCATCTGACCTATATTCACCTCGGGATCATGGCCAGCATCCTGCTGAATTCGAAGGCGGTTGACTTCGTGGTCACCGGCTGCGGTACCGGCCAGGGAGCGCTGATGTCGCTGAACATCCATCCTGGCGTGGTCTGCGGCTACTGTATCGACCCGGCGGACGCGTTCCTGTTTGCCCAGATCAACAACGGTAACGCGCTGTCGCTGCCGTTTGCCAAAGGTTTCGGGTGGGGCGCCGAGCTGAATGTGCGCTTTATCTTTGAAAAAGCCTTTACCGGTCGTAACGGGGAAGGCTACCCGCCGGAGCGCAAAGAACCGCAGGTGCGTAATGCCGGGATCCTCAACCAGGTCAAAGCGGCGGTAGTCAAAGAAAATTATCTCGACACCCTGCGCGCCATCGATCCGGAGCTGGTGAAAACTGCGGTCTCTGGCCCTCGCTTCCAGCAATGCTTCTTCGAAAACTGCCAGGATAAAGCGATCGAAGCGTTCGTCCGTCAGATCGTCGGGTAATCGTTATCAGGGCCAGCGCCGCTGGCCCTTCCATCATTCAGGTTTTCTTCGCCGACACGCTGCTGCCTGCCGTTTTAGCCAGATGCAGGCTGTCGATCATCCCCACCAAACAGATCACCGCGATAAACACAAATGCCAGGCGAAAGCTGATCCCCGGCACGGCGGAAAGGTGCAGCCAGTCGCCGACCTGTTCCCCCAGGCGAATGCCGATCGCCCCAAGCGTGATCCCCAGCCCAACCGCCAGCTGCGACGCGGTACTGAACAGGGTATTGGCATCGCTCATCTGCGCGGCGGGGACATCGGCAAAGGCCAGCGTGCTCACGCCCGTGAACTGAACAGAGCGAAACACCCCGCCGAGATAAAGGATCAGCATGATCGCCCAGACCGGGGTTTGCGGCGTGAGCAGCGCGCATGCCAGCAGCGAACAGACGTTCAGCGCGCCGTTGATCAACAGCAGGCGACGAAAGCCCAGCCAGCGGATCAGCGGCGTGGTGGCGGGTTTAATGGTTAAATTGCCGACAAATACCGCCAGCACCAGCAGGCCGGAGTGAAAGGGATCCATACCGAACCCCACCTGGAACAGCAGGGGGAGCAGAAAGGGCACCGCGCTGATGGAGGCCCGGAACAGCGAGCCGCCGTACATCGTCACCCGGAACGTCGGCACCTGCAGGGCGTCGAGACGAACCATAGGCGCCGCCGCCCGGCGGAAATGACGAATGGAATATAACAGACAGCCGAAGCCCAGCGCCGCGAGGGCCAGCGTGGGCCAGATCTCCGGCTGGCGAGCGCCGAGCCGTTCCATCGCGGTGACCAGGCTAACCATCGCCACCGCGGTCGTGATAAATCCTGTCATATCGAAGGCGCGCCGCTCCGTTTCGCGGATATCAGGAATGATGCGCAGCGACAGGATAATCGCCGCAACGCCCAGCGGGACATTGATAAAGAAGATCCAGTGCCAGCTGGCGTAGCGGGTAATAAAGCCTCCCAAAGGCGGGCCGATAATGGGGGCCACCAGCGCAGGCCAGGTGAGGGTGGCGATGGCTTTAATCAGCAGGTGTTTCGGCGTGGTGCGCAGTACCGCCAGACGGCCGACGGGGACCATCAGCGCGCCGCCAATTCCCTGCAGGATACGCATGGCGACAAAGGTATGCACGTCGCTGGAGAGGCCGCAAAAGATCGAGGCAAGGGTAAAAATGGCCAGAGCGAGGGTGAAGATAGCCCGGGCGCCGAAGCGATCGGCGATCCAGCCGCTGGCCGGGATCAGCACCGCGAGGGTTATCAGATAGGCGCTGATGCCGATATTAAGCTCGACGGCGGTGACGCCAAAATCTCTCGCCATGTCGGGCAGGGCGGTAGCGATCACCGTCCCGTCGAGAAACTCCATAAAAAAGGCGCCAGCCACCAGCAGCGCCGGGGCTGAAAAGGCACGTTCGTTACCGGAAGAGATCGCGGTGTTCATGTTGTCGCTGCCATCAAGAGGATCCTCGGCAAAGCGGCAGCAGAGGCGCCGCCAGCCACTCGGGTGGTGAAAAAAACCTGCCGCGGCAGGTTTTATTATCGTTATCGATTTAGGGTACTATTACGCTCCTGAAAAAAGGAGTAATTAATGTCTCAACATCTTACCGAACACGACGAGCTGGTTTCCGATGTGGTTGCCTGCCAGCTGGTTATCAAGCAGATCCTCGACGTGATTGACGTCATCGCGCCGGTGGAAGTGCGTGAAAAAATGACCAGTCAGCTGAAAGCCATCGACTTCGCCAGTCACCCGGCTTCTGCCGACCCGGTGACGCTTCGCGCGGTGCAAAAAGCGATTGCCCTGATTGAGCTGAAGTTTACCCCGCAGGAAGAAACGCATTAATAACCGGCCCCGCGGATTACCGCCGGGGCCTTTTTCTTTAATGAGAAACCACGGTCTGCACTGGCGCAGGCTCAGCGGTTTTAAACAATTTGCTGTTGCCCCAGCACTCTTCGTAGCGATGGCCAACCAGATCCTCAACGATTGCCCGCACCTCCGGCGCAATATCACTGATTTTACCGCCAGCTTTAATCCGCGCGACTTCCTGCAGAACCACCAGATGGGCTTTACGGTCCAGTTTCATCTGCTTACTGAAGACGATGGCGGCCAGGGCTAAGGCGACGACACCGACGCAGAATACCACCGCGATGGCGGTCACGGCGCTTTCCGGTTGGCTGTGCGCTTTTGACTGGAAACCGTAAAAGCTCAGGATGGCCCCCATCGAAAACACCACAATCGAGCGCAGAATTTTCCCTGAGAAGGTCATGGCGCCAGCATAGATGCCTTCCCGGCGGCGTCCGGTGTAGATTTCGTCGACATCGGCGAGGAAGGTGTAAACGGTCCAGGGAATATAGTAAACCCCGCCGGTCCCCAGGCCGAACAGCACGGTAATACCGAACATCAGCACTGTCGCCAGGCCTGACGGCAGATGGAAGAACCACAGCGAGGTATACAGCAGGACTGCGAAAATCACGATCCCCAGCGCGAGGATATAGGGTTTGCTAAAGCCCTTTTTCACACACAGGCCGATAAACAGCGCGGTGGAGATCAGCTGCAGAATCGAGTTCAGGCTGTTCAGCCCGGCCACCATTGCCGGATCGTGCTGCAGAACGAATATCACGAAATAGGTGAAGATGGAGGCAAACAGCCATTCCGCGCCAAACCCGCACAGGTACATACCGAGATGTTTGCGGAACACGCGCAGATAAAAGGTGGAACGCATGTCTTTCGCCAGCGACAGCAGGGTGCTCAGCAGCCCCTTTTTCGCGCTGGTATCCACGGCTTCCGCACGCTCGCGCTCCCAGCTGCACAGCCACAGGCAGGTAATCGCGACGATCAGGATCGCGCCATAGGTCAGCCCGGTGAGGAAGAAAGGGGTGGCGGAATCTTTGCCGTACAGCAGAATGAACTGTCCGGGAATAAACGCGGCGAGGAAGTTGGCCAGCTTGCCGAAGATGGCTTTATAGCCGGTGAGCTTTGAGCGTAGCGAGAAATCATCGGTCATCTCTGTCGCCAGCGTCTCATAGGGCACCATGATGGAGGTATAGATGATCTCAAACACCACATAGGTACACAGGTAGTACCAGAAACTCAGGCCCTCTACCCATAGCAGCGGGTAGAACAGCATCAGAGGAATGCCGATCAGCAAAAAGAAGCGCCGACGGCCAAAGCGCTTGCCTAACCGCGTTTTGCCAAAATTATCCGTCAGATAGCCCATCAGCGGGTTGCTGATGGCGTCGATGATGCTGGCGACGGAGAAGATAAATGAGGCCTCGATCAGCGTCAGGCCGCAAAAGGTCGTATAAAAATAGAGTAGCCATGCTCCGCTTATCGCCAGTGCGCCACTCCCTAACAGGTTACCGCCGCCGTAGGCTAACTGATGGCGTAACAAGATCGGTCTTCCCTGCAGCCCTTCAGAGGCTGAAGCCGTGTATCTAGCCATAAAAAATAAACCTCGTGTTTTATATTTTTGAAACAGTGTTTTTATATTTCTTTATGACTCAACAAAAAGTGACCGCGCTCACTAATCCCCCCTAAGGGGTAACGGTGACGAGGGAATGGGATCGAGTTAAAACTTTTTTATTCGTTTGAGGAATAAATAGCAGGGGAGAATAGCAAGAACGGATTAATAAACAGGGCGGGGCAGCGCGAACGCGCTCCCCCTGACCGGGCGAGAAAGGCCCGGCGCGTCTGATTAGTGGGGTTTCTGTGACGCGCCGACGAGGGCCATCAGACGGCGATCGGTCTGTTCCATACCTATCCCGGCTTTGTCGGCATTGCGAATTTCCTCGAGCACGCTTTGCAGCAGCAGCCCATCCTGCTGCTGCTCTTCCGCCAGGCGGGTCAGAAAACGCCAGGTGTTGTCATCGCTCTGCGCTTTGGCTTCCTCGGCGAGACCGCTCAGCATACTGCTCCGCTGGCGGTAATCGACCAGGGTTTGGGTAAAGAGATCTTCCAGCGAGGTACATTCGGGATTACAGGCGCGGTCGGGATTGACTATCGGCCAGCTGCCGGCTTTTTTCAGATAGTCAAATACGCGCATGGTGAGGGTGATGCTGCATTGCGCGCGGTTGCGCAGAAATGTCGCGGCGCCGTCGAAGCGATGCCGGGCACACCACTCGCTTAAGTTCAGGTAAACGTTAGAGGCGTGGAACTCAAGGTTCATCTGGGTGTTTAGCTTTTGTGCCATTCCTGGAACTGCCATAAAAATATCCTTATTAACCGGGAAGGGGTTACTGGTGCGCGTCAACGGTTCCTGGAGCAAACAACAGGATAAAAGAGTGACGCGCTGCACTGTTGCAGAATAATAAAACTCTACACATTCCGTATGAGTCGGGTAATTTTTCCACTTGCCGACAATTTAAGAATACTCGCTGAATGCGATTAAGAAAACTCTCAAGATGGATAATTTACGTTTTGTTACACCATTATTCCTGCATGACGACATGCAGTGGGATTGCGGCTCAGGCTGGGGCGTGGGTGCGGTGTGTCAGGTATAAGTTATAGATATTTGACTACGAGATTCATCGTATAACTCAAAGCTATAAGTTATTTCAGAGGGCAATGTTTCGTTGTGATGATAATTATTTTTATTTTTTGTTGCAGGCTTTTCTATGCAGCGGGAATATCTTTTATCAATTCGGAATAAATTACGCAAAAGATCCGTTTTATCGCGATATAAAACGGCCGACGCTGGACTGGCGGCGCGCGTCCGTTGCTCAACAGCGCCGGCGGGCAGTCGACCGCCGCTGCGACCCCCTTAGCCGCTGGTTATAACAGTGCCGTAACCCTCTGTTAAACACCCACTGACATCACAAGGATAAGCCTGCTGGTGGTATAGATGATCCTGCTATTCACTGGTTAAATTGTATGACAATTATGTCTTTTTTTATGTCTTTTTTTGCTAAATCTATGTACGCAATTACTGTAATTCCGCGATGTGATAATGCTCTCGTATGGAGAAATAATTTCCGGGTATTACTACTCTAACAACGGCAGTAGGGGATGCGATTTTTCTAATGCCTTGTTTTGATGCTGATAAAAAAGTTAATTCCGATTTTTCCCTACATGAAAGCGAATTAAAGCTGGAGTTTACCATGCACAAATTTACTAAAGCGCTGGCGGCCATTGGTCTCGCAGCGGTTATGTCACAATCAGCTATGGCGGAAAACCTTAAATTGGGTTTTCTGGTGAAACAGCCGGAAGAGCCATGGTTCCAGACCGAGTGGAAATTTGCTGATAAAGCAGGAAAAGATTTAGGCTTTGATGTCATTAAAATAGCGGTACCGGATGGTGAGAAAACCCTGAACGCCATCGATAGCCTGGCGGCCAGCGGCGCGAAGGGCTTTGTCATCTGTACCCCCGATCCTAAGCTCGGCTCGGCGATAGTCGCTAAAGCACGCGGCTATGACATGAAGGTGATTACCGTCGATGACCAGTTCGTCAACGCCAAAGGTAAACCGATGGAGAGCGTGCCGCTGGTGATGATGGCGGCCAGCGAAATTGGCGCCCGCCAGGGACAGGAGCTGTATAAAGAAATGCAGAAACGCGGCTGGGATGTCAAAGACACTGCGGTGATGGCCATCACCGCCGATGAGCTGGACACCGCCCGTCGTCGCACCACCGGCTCCATCGATGCCATGAAGGCGGCCGGCTTCCCGGAAGCGCAAATCTACCGCGTTCCGACAAAATCTAACGATATCCCGGGGGCGTTTGACGCCGGTAACTCAATGCTGGTCCAGCACCCGCAGGTGAAACACTGGCTGATCGTTGGGATGAACGATAACACTGTGCTTGGCGGCGTGCGTGCCACAGAAGGGCAGGGCTTTAAAGCGCCGGATGTGATTGGTATTGGCATCAACGGCGTGGATGCCGTCAACGAACTGTCGAAGGCGCAGCCGACCGGCTTCTATGGCTCCCTGCTGCCAAGCCCGGACATCCATGGCTATAAAACCAGTGAAATGCTCTACAACTGGGTTACCAAGGGCGTTGAGCCGCCGAAGTTCACTGCGGTGACCGATGTGGTGCTGATTACCCGCGATAACTTCAAAGAAGAGCTGGCGAAAAAAGGGCTGTAACAGCCCGGTTGAACTGGCCCCCGCCGCGGCGGGGGCTGAGTGCAGAAGAGCGGAGTCGTTATGCAACAGTCTACCCCTTATCTCTCATTTCGCGGCATCACCATGACGTTCCCTGGCGTAAAGGCCTTGTCCGATATCAGTTTTGACTGCTACCCAGGACAGATCCACGCGCTGATGGGCGAAAATGGCGCAGGCAAATCGACGCTGTTGAAAATTCTCAGCGGTAACTACACCCCCACCGCTGGCCACCTGCAGATCGGCGGCCAGCAGATGGCGTTCACTAATACGATGGCGGCGCTCAACGCCGGCGTGGCGATTATCTATCAGGAGCTGCATCTGATCCCGGAGATGACCGTCGCCGAAAATATCTATCTTGGCCAGCTGCCGCACAAAGGCGGCATCGTCAACCGCTCGCTGCTCAACTATGAGGCCCGTCTGCAGCTGGAGCATCTGGGGCTGGATATCGACCCGGAGACGCCGCTGAAGTATCTCTCTATAGGCCAGTGGCAGATGGTGGAGATTGCCAAAGCGCTGGCGCGTAATGCCAAGATTATCGCCTTCGATGAACCGACCAGCTCGCTCTCCGCCCGGGAGATCGACAATCTGTTTCGCGTTATCCGCGAGCTACGGGAGGAGGGGCGGGTCATCATCTATGTCTCACACCGGATGGAAGAAATTTTTGCCCTCAGCGATGCCATCACCGTCTTTAAGGATGGTCGCTACGTCTGCACCTTTGACGATATGTCGAGCGTCAGCCACGACGCGCTGGTCCAGGCGATGGTCGGGCGCAATCTGGGTGATATTTACGGCTGGAAACCTCGTCCCTATGGCGAAGAGCGGCTGCGTCTGGAGGAGGTCAAAGCCCCGGGCGTGCGCACGCCGGTCAGCCTCTCGGTGCGCAGTGGCGAAATCGTCGGCCTGTTCGGGCTGGTGGGCGCCGGGCGCAGCGAACTGATGAAAGGTCTGTTCGGCGGGACGCGGATCACCGGCGGTCAGGTGTATATCGATGGCCAGCCCGTCGACATCCGCAAACCGGCCCAGGCCATCCAGGCCGGGATGATGCTGTGTCCGGAAGATCGTAAAGCGGAGGGGATTATTCCGGTTCACTCCGTGCGCGACAATATCAATATCAGCGCCCGGCGCAAGCATATCCACGCCGGCTGCCTGATCAACAACGCCTGGGAGGCGGACAACGCCGATCAGCATATCCAGTCGCTGAACATTAAAACGCCGGGCCCGGAACAGCTGATCATGAACCTGTCTGGCGGCAACCAGCAGAAAGCGATCCTTGGCCGCTGGCTGTCGGAAGAGATGAAGGTGATCCTGCTTGATGAGCCCACCCGCGGCATCGATGTCGGCGCCAAACATGAAATTTACAACGTGATATATGGCCTCGCCGCCACCGGTGTCGCCGTGGTATTTGCCTCCAGCGACCTGCCGGAAGTGCTGGGCGTCGCCGACCGCATCGTGGTGATGCGTGAAGGGCAAGTCGCCGGCGAACTGCTGCATGAAGAAGCCAATGAACAGCAGGCGTTAAGCCTTGCGATGCCAAAAGTGAGTCAGGCTGTCGCCTGAGTAAGGAGTAAATGATGTCATCAGTGACTACGTCCGGCGCTACCCGCTCTGCCTTTAGCTTCGCCCGTATCTGGGATCAGTTTGGCATGTTGGTGGTGTTTGCGGTGCTGTTTATCGGCTGCGTAATTTTTGTGCCTAACTTTGCCTCATTCGTCAACATGAAGGGGTTGGGGCTGGCGATCTCGATGTCCGGGATGGTGGCCTGCGGCATGCTCTTCTGCCTGGCCTCCGGCGATTTCGACCTGTCGGTGGCGTCGGTTATCGCCTGTGCCGGGGTCACTACCGCGGTGGTGATTAACCTGAGCGAAAGCCTGTGGCTGGGGATTGCCGCCGGTCTGCTGCTGGGGGCGGTCAGTGGCCTGGTCAACGGCTTTGTCATTGCCCGTCTGAAGATAAACGCCCTGATCACCACGCTGGCCACTATGCAGATTGTCCGCGGCCTGGCCTACATTATCTCCGACGGTAAAGCGGTGGGGATCGAAGATGAGCGCTTCTTCACCCTCGGTTACGCCAACTGGTTTGGTCTGCCGGCACCGATCTGGCTGACGGTCGCTTGCCTGGTGGTTTTCGGATTATTACTAAACAAAACCACCTTTGGCCGTAATACGCTGGCTATAGGCGGCAATGAAGAGGCGGCGCGTCTGGCCGGTGTTCCGGTGGTGCGCACCAAGATTATTATCTTTGTGCTCTCCGGTCTGGTGTCGGCCGCGGCGGGGATTATCCTGGCGTCGCGAATGACAAGCGGCCAGCCGATGACTTCGATTGGCTATGAGCTGATTGTTATTTCGGCCTGTGTGCTGGGCGGGGTGTCGCTGAAGGGCGGGATCGGCAAGATCTCCTACGTGGTGGCCGGGATCCTGATCCTCGGGACCGTGGAAAATGCGATGAACCTGCTTAACATCTCGCCGTTCTCGCAATACGTCGTGCGCGGGGTCATCCTGCTGGCGGCGGTGATCTTTGACCGTTACAAACAAAAAGCCAAACGTGCGGCCTGATTTCAGGCATAACTTTTAAGTCTACAGAGTAATTGCCGCCAGCGCCCGTTTCGCTGGCGGTATCTATCAAAAATGGCGAGGTTGGTCACACTGTCTATACTTACATGGCTAACATATAATTAACAACCAGCTTCGGCTGGCCATGATAAGGAGGAAACAGGGTGGATAACCAGATATCTGTACCGCCTGCGCTAACCGGAAACTACGCTTTTTTCTTTGACCTCGACGGTACTCTTGCCGATATCCAGCCGCACCCCGATCAGGTGGTGATACCCGACAACACGCTGCAGGCGCTCAACGCGCTGGCCCGGCAGCAGGGCGGGGCGGTGGCATTGATTTCAGGGCGCTCAATGGCTGAACTTGACGCGCTGACCCATCCCTGGCGGCTACCGCTGGCCGGCGTTCACGGGGCCGAGCGCCGTGATATCAATGGTAAAACCTATATTGTCTCTCTGCCGTCGGCCCTGCGGGATGAAATCGCGGCTGAGCTGAGCTCGGCACTGCAGGCGCTCCCCGGGTGCGAGCTGGAGAGTAAAGAGATGGCCTTCGCGCTGCACTACCGTCAGGCCCCGCAGCAGCAGACCGCGGTGCTGGAGCTGGCGCAGCGCATTGTTCAGCGCTACCCGCTGCTGGCGCTGCAGCTTGGCAAGTGCGTGGTGGAGATTAAACCCCGCGGTGTCAACAAAGGGGAGGCGATCACTGCCTTCATGCAGGAAGCGCCGTTTGCCGGTCGCGAACCGGTTTTTGTCGGCGATGATTTGACCGACGAGGCGGGATTCAGCGTGGTGAATCAACTGCAGGGAATGTCGATAAAAGTTGGCGCCGGGGAAACTCAGGCGCACTGGCGGTTGGCGGATGCCGCCGCCGTAAGGACGTGGTTGCAACATCTGGCGTATGACGCGCAAACCGAAAGGAGGGATGACCATGAGTCGTTTAGTCGTAGTCTCTAACCGTATCGCCTTACCGGACGATAAAAAATCGAGCGCTGGCGGTCTGGCCGTCGGCATCCTGGGGGCACTGAAAGCGGCAGGGGGTCTGTGGTTTGGCTGGAGCGGCGAAATTGGCGATGACCAGCAGCCGCTGAAGCAGGTCTCCCGAGGAAATATTTCATGGGCATCGTTCAACCTTAACGAACGTGACCATGATGAATACTACAACCAGTTCTCTAACGCCGTGCTGTGGCCGGCCTTCCACTATCGTCTTGATCTGGTCAGCTTCCAGCGCGAAGCCTGGGAGGGATATCAGCGAGTTAACGCCATGCTGGCGGACAAGCTTCTACCGCTGATCGAGCCAGATGATACGTTGTGGATCCATGATTACCATCTGCTGCCCTTCGCCAGCGAACTGCGCAAGCGCGGGGTCAACAACCGCATCGGCTTCTTCTTGCATATTCCTTTCCCGACGCCGGAGATTTTTAATGCGCTACCGCCGCACGCTGAGCTGCTGGAGCAACTGTGCGACTACGATCTGTTGGGCTTCCAGACTGAAAGCGACAGAACCGCCTTTCTCGACAGCATTGCCATGCAGACCCGACTCTCCGACCTCGGAGACAAACGCTATCAGGCGTGGGGTAAAGCGTTTAGCACCGAGGTTTATCCGATAGGGATCGATCCGGACGAGATTACGCGCAACGCCAAAGGTCCGCTGCCGCCGAAGCTGGTCCAGCTGAAAAACGAGCTCAAAAACGTGAAGAATATCTTCTCAGTGGAGCGCCTTGACTACTCGAAAGGGTTGCCGGAGCGGTTCCTCGCCTATGAGACGCTGCTCGAAAAGTATCCTCAGCATCACGGTAAGATCCGTTATACCCAGATCGCGCCGACGTCCCGCGGCGATGTGCAGGCCTATCAGGATATCCGCCACCAGCTGGAAACCGCAGCCGGACGCATCAATGGCCAGTTCGGCCAGCTTGGCTGGACTCCGCTTTACTATCTGAACCAGCATTTTGACCGTAAGCTGCTGATGAAGGTCTTCCGCTACTCTGACGTTGGGCTGGTGACGCCGCTGCGCGATGGCATGAACCTGGTGGCGAAGGAATACGTGGCGGCGCAAGATCCGGATAACCCTGGCGTACTGGTCCTGTCGCAGTTTGCCGGCGCGGCGCAAGAGCTGAACAGCGCCCTGATCGTCAATCCCTACGATCGCGACGAGGTTGCTGCCGCGCTGGATCGCGCCCTAAGCATGCCGCTGGCGGAACGTATTGCCCGTCATTCCGCGATGCTGGATGTGATCAGAGAGAATGATATTCATAACTGGCAGGCGCGCTTTGTCGACGATCTGCAGCATATTTCGCCGCGCAGCGAGGAGAGCCGCCTGCGGGGGAAGATAGCCACGTTCCCTAAACTGGCCTAGTTCAGGAAAAGGGCTAACCGGCGTTAGCCCTTTTCAAGGGAAACCAGCAGGACATCGACGCCGCAGCTGCCGACGATATTTTTCGCCGAGCAGGTGGCGCGCGAAAAAAGGGAATGATTATGATTGCCGCAGATCACCAGATCGACCTGGTGTGACCGGCAGAAGTCCTTAATATGATGGCCCAGTTCGCCGCAGGCGATGGTCATTTTTTCTATCGGGTAGTCCGCGTGACGCGCCAGCTCGTTGAGAAAATCACGCGTCTCTTCCTGCATCACCTCGCGCAGATTTTCCATCATCGGCGCGGCGAACTGGTTATACAGCTCCGGATCCGTGGCGAGGGTGATAAAGCTCACTTTCGCGTTCACGGGGCGGGCAATTGACACCGCTTTTTTAATTAATACCTGACTCTCCGGCGTTGGCGCGACGGCAACCAGCAGATGTGAATAAGGCATCTGGCCTCCTTGAGATACGCGGAATAACCCTTTCTTTCTTTACTCCTGTTTACCCTGCTACGCAAGGGCCGCTCCCGTGATTTGCGACGCTCTTCGCCAGTCCGTGTTTCCCCGACAAGATCACATAAATGAACCTAATTTTTTATTTAAAAGAAATGCTGTTTTATAAATGAGTGAAGTTGAGACATCGTCTCTTTGTCATTTTGCCATCGGCGGTTCTTCCGTGGCAAAAACACAAAGGTAACGTCGTTTCACTGCTTTTAGTGTAGCCAGGTACCCACTCCCTTCCGGTGGCAAATCCGGAAAGATTGTCGGCGTTCTCTTAAAAAAAGACACAGGATCACGGCGATGAAAACACGAAAGATTGGACTGGCTAACTACCTGGCCTACGGCGCGGGCGATTTTCTCGGCGCCGGCACCACGGCGCTAACCGCCGCATGGCTGCTCTACTTTTACACCACCTTCTGCGGACTCTCCCCGATAGAAGCCACGCTTATATTCGCTTCCGCCCGCGTACTGGATGCGGTGGTGAGCCCGCTGATGGGCTTTCTCACCGATAACTTCGGCACCACCTGGCTCGGCAAGCGCTTCGGCCGCAGAAAATTCTTTATTCTGCTCGGCATCCCCTGCGTATTCAGCTACTCGGCGATGTGGGTCGGCGAGATGGGATTCTGGTACTACCTGGTCACCTATCTGCTGTTTGATATGGTCTACACCATGATTCTGGTGCCCTACGAGACGCTGGTGCCGGAGATGACCGATGACTTTAAACAGAAAACCAAATTCTCCGGCGCGCGCATCTCAATGGCGCAAATGTCGGCGATTTTAGCCTCCTTTCTGCCGGGGATCCTCCTTACCTGGCTCGGCAAAGACAATGCCAGCTCGTTCTTTTATGCCAGTCTGGTGTTCTCGGTCCTGTGCGCGGTGATGCTGACCTTCGTCTGGTGTTTCACCTGGGAGCGGCCGCGTGAGGCCTGGTCAGAGGCGGCGCTGCGGGCGGAAGCGGAAAAACAG
Source organism: Klebsiella sp. 2-CIP_Kleb. (assembly GCF_050378715.1). Classification (NCBI taxonomy): domain Bacteria; kingdom Pseudomonadati; phylum Pseudomonadota; class Gammaproteobacteria; order Enterobacterales; family Enterobacteriaceae; genus Klebsiella; species Klebsiella sp. 2-CIP_Kleb. The sequence continues at coordinate 1,042,475 of NZ_JBNRLG010000001.1, read as the reverse complement.
AACCTCACTCTCGCCCAGAGCCTCAATCGCCTGGTGATTGAGCTGAGCTCTACGCTGCGGATAAAAATTTTCCGCCAGCACCTCGGCATGTATCTGGGGGGCTATATCGCCCAGGACGTCTTCAATGCCGTGTTTACCTACTACGTGGTCTTTGTTCTGATGCAGGAAGCTTCTGTCGCCTCGAATCTGCTGGGGACGATGGCGATTTTCCAGTTTATTGCCGTGATCGCCATGATCCCGCTGTGCATTCGCTTTGGCCCCGCGCCGTCGTACCGCATGGTGGTGGTCCTCTTTGGCCTGAGTTCGCTCTCCTATGCGCTGCTCTATTACGCCGGACTGAGCGACGTCTATTCATTATTGTTGCTCATCTCTGCTGTCGCCGGACTGGGACGCGGCGGGATTAACTACGTGCCGTGGAATACCTACACCTATATTGCCGACGTCGACGAAGCGATCACCGGCCAGCGCCGGGAGGGGATTTTTGCCGGCATCATGACCCTGACCCGCAAAGCCTCGCAGGCGGGGGCGGTGATGCTGGTGGGCATCATTATGCAACTGTCGGGGTTTGTCTCCGGGCAAAAAATACAGCCTGAAGGGGTCAGCCATACCATTCTGCTGATCCTCAGCGTCGGTACATTGGTGGTGTTAGCCTGCGGCTTCCTCGTTTCACTGCGCTTCAAACTCAATCTGCACACCCACAGCGTCCTGCGCAGCGAAACCCTCAGAATGCGCGAAAGCGGTCACGCCCGGCCGGAGCTGACCAGTGCGGAACACCGCGCGGTGGTCGAGATGCTGGCGGGGATGCCCTACGACTGCCTGTGGGGGAATAACAATATTGGCTATCTGAATCGTCATAAACCTGCTGCCCCGGCGCTCACCCAGGGCGGCGCTTTGAATTCGACATATACCCGAGGTTAACAACATGAAAGTTTGGCCGGTCAAACATAGCCCATTACTCTGTCAGCCTGAGCGTTTTATCGCCCGCAGCGAACTGCAGGCGCTGATCCGCAATGTGACGCAAAACCTGGTGAATATTAAGGATGAGAGCGGGCAATTTTTACTGCGCCTGGATGACGGGCGCGTTATTGATACCAAAGGCTGGGCCGGCTGGGAGTGGACCCACGGCGTCGGACTGTACGGCATCTATCAGTATTATCAGCAAACCGGCGATATCGAGATGCGCGATATCATCGACCGCTGGTTTGCCGACCGCTTCGCCGAGGGGGCCACGACCAAAAACGTCAACACCATGGCGCCGTTTCTGACCCTGGCTTATCGCTTTGAAGAGACCGGATGTAAGGCGTATCTGCCGTGGCTGGAGAGCTGGGCGGAGTGGGCGATGTATGAGATGCCGCGTACCGAGCAGGGCGGTATGCAGCACATCACCCTGGCGGAAGAGAACCACCAGCAAATGTGGGATGACACGCTGATGATGACCGTGTTGCCGTTAGCCAAAATAGGCAAGCTGCTTCACCGTCCGCATTATGTGGAGGAGGCGACCTATCAGTTCCTGCTTCATGTGCAAAACCTGATGGACCGGGAAACCGGACTGTGGTTTCACGGCTGGAGCTATGACGGTCGGCATAACTTTGCCCGGGCGCGCTGGGCACGGGGCAACAGCTGGCTAACCATGGTGATCCCGGATTTTCTTGAGTTAGTGGATCTTCCAGAAGGGAATGCGGTACGGCGCTATCTGACCGAGGTGCTGAACGCGCAAATTGCCGCTTTAGCGAAATGCCAGGATGACAGCGGCCTGTGGCATACCCTGCTGGACGACCCGCACTCTTATCCTGAGGCTTCGGCGACCGCCGGCTTTGCCTACGGCATACTTAAAGCGGTGCGCAAGCGATATGTCGGGCAGCACTATGCCGGGGTGGCAGAAAAAGCGATTCGCGGAATTGTGCAGAATATATCGCCGCAGGGGGAGCTGCTGCAGACTTCCTTTGGCACCGGAATGGGGTCAGACCTCGATTTCTATCGCCAGATCCCACTCACCTCGATGCCCTACGGCCAGGCGATGGCGATCCTCTGTCTGACCGAGTATCTGCGCAAGTATTTCTGAGCAAGAGAGCCCGCTGGCGCGGCGCCTGAAAAAATTAACCCGGCTTTCGCCGGGTTGGTTTTACATACGCTCGACGGTTTCGATACCGAGGGTATCAAGACCCAGCTTGAGGGTTTTCGCCGTCAGCAGCGCCAGCTTCAGGCGGCTGTTGCGGGTCGCTTCGCTCTCCGCGCTGAGGATCGGGCAGTGCTCGTAGAAACCGGAGAACAGGCCCGCCAGATCGTAGAGGTAGGCGCACATCACGTGCGGCGTCCCTTCGCGAGCGACCACGGAGAGGGTCTCTTCAAACTGCAGCAGGCGCGCGGCCAGCTGGGCTTCGCGATCTTCCGCAATTACCACCGGCGCGTCGGTGAGGGCGTTTTCATCAATGCCGGCTTTACGGAACACGGAGAGCACGCGGGTATAGGCATACTGCATATACGGCGCGGTGTTGCCTTCGAACGCCAGCATATTATCCCAGTCGAAAACGTAGTCGGTGGTGCGGTTTTTCGACAGGTCGGCATATTTCACCGCGCCGATACCCACCACTTTCGCCAGATTTTCCAGCTCATCAGCGGACATCTCCGGGTTCTTCTCGGCCACCAGGCGACGCGCGCGCTCCAGCGCTTCGTCCAGCAGATCCGCCAGCTTCACGGTGCCGCCGGCGCGGGTTTTAAACGGCTTGCCGTCTTTACCCAGCATCATGCCGAACATATGGTGCTCCAGCGGCACGGAGTCCGGCACATAGCCTGCCTTGCGCACGATGGTCCACGCCTGCATCAGGTGCTGGTGCTGACGGGAGTCGATGTAGTAGAGCACGCGGTCGGCGTGCAGCGTTTCATAGCGATACTTCGCACAGGCGATATCGGTGGTGGTATAGAGGTAGCCGCCATCCTTTTTCTGGATGATGACGCCCATCGGTTCGCCTTCCTTGTTTTTATACTCATCAAGGAACACCACGGTGGCGCCTTCGCTCTCAACGGCCAGCCCTTTGGCTTTCAGATCGGCGACGATCCCCGGCAGCATCGGGTTGTACAGGCTTTCGCCCATCACGTCATCGCGGGTCAGCGTCACATTCAGGCGATCGTAGGTGATCTGGTTCTGCGACATGGTGATGTCGACCAGCTTACGCCACATCTGCAGGAAGTACTCATCGCCGCCCTGCAGCTTAACCACGTAGCTGCGCGCGCGCTCGGCGAAGGCTTCGTCTTCGTCGTAGTGTTTTTTCGCTTCGCGATAGAAACCTTCGAGGTCGGCCAGGGCCATCTCACCGGCGTTTTCCTGCTGCTGTTTTTCCAGATACGCGATCAGCATGCCGAACTGGGTGCCCCAGTCGCCGACGTGGTTGGCGCGGATCACCTTATGGCCAAGAAACTCCAGGGTACGGACCGAGGCATCGCCAATGATGGTCGAACGCAGATGGCCGACGTGCATCTCTTTCGCCACGTTCGGCGCCGAGTAGTCGACGACGATGGTCTGTACCTGCGGCGTGGCGACGCCCAGGCGTTCGGACTGCAGCGCGCGGTTGACGTTGTCCGCCAGGAACGCGGGGTCAAGGAAAATATTGATAAAGCCCGGCCCGGCGATTTCAACCTTGCTGGCAATGCCGTTGAGGTCAAGATGAGACAGTACCTGCTCTGCAAGTTGTCGCGGCGCCATGCCCAGTTTTTTGGCGACAGCCATCACGCCGTTGGCCTGATAGTCACCGAACTGAACTTTTGCTGACTGGCGGACCTGAGGTTCGCAATCGGCAGGCGCGCCTGCCGCGATCAGGGCCTGGCTGACTTTTTCTGAGAGAAGAGCCTGAATATTCACCGGAATACCTTACGTGTAATGCGCCAGCCCCCGAGGGAGGCGGCGCCGGAATGTGGACAAATTAGGGCGGGAGTATACTGCATTTGTCCCCGTCCGTCAGCATCGCGCGCGGCCCGGCGGCGTGGGCAATCCATCGCCGGTCAGTCACGCATCGGCAGGGTGGTGGTTGGTCCGCGGCCGGAAACACGGTAGATTAGCCTTTTTATTATTGACGAACCTAATTGACGAGCAAACCCATGGCGAACTGGCAGCAGATTGAACAACTGGCCGATATTACGGCGGATCTCCCGCGATTTTCCGATGCGCTGCAGCGCTTCGCTGCGCGAGTGGGACTGGAGATCGGCGGACTCGACGCCGACCATATCTCCCTGCGCTGTCATCAGAACGCTACCGCGGAGCGCTGGCGCAGCGGTCTGGCGCAGTGCGGCACTCTGCTGTCGGAGAATATAATCAACGGCCGGCCTATCTGCCTGTTTAAACTGGCGGAGCCGGTCTGCGTGGCGCACTGGCGCTTCCATATCGTTGAGCTGCCGTGGCCGGGTGAAAAGCGCTATCCCCATGAAGGCTGGGAGCATATCGAAATTGTCCTGCCCGGCGATCCGGCTACCTTAAATGCCCGCGCACTGGCGCTGCTGGCCGATGACGGACTCAGCCAGCCGGGGATCGTTGTCAAAACCAGCTCGCCGAAAGGGGAACACGAGCGCCTGCCGAATCCCACCCTGGCGGTCACCGACGGCAGCGTGACGGTCAAATTTCATCCGTGGTCTATTGAACAAATCGTCGCCAGCGAGCAAGCCGATACGTAACAGTGTGAAGCTGCGCGGCGTCTGCCGCGTGAAATCATGACATGCTAAGAAAATTGTCTGGATCAGGGAGTGAGGAATGGCGGTACTGGAAGTTTGTTGTTACAGCATGGCGTGCGCCCGGGAAGCTGAGCGCAGCGGCGCCGATCGTATTGAACTCTGCGCCGCGCCGCAGGAAGGGGGATTAACACCCTCTTATGGGGTGCTGGTCTCGGTCCGCGAGGCGATTACTCTCCCGGTGCATCCGATTATCCGCCCGCGTGGCGGCGACTTCTGCTATACCGAAGAGGAGTTCGCCGCGATGCTTAGCGACATCCGCATGGTGCGGGAGCTCGGCTTTCCCGGGCTGGTGACCGGCGTACTGGATGTCGATGGTCAGGTCGATATCCCGCGGATGAAAAAAATAATGGCTGCGGCCGGGCCGCTGGCGGTGACCTTTCATCGCGCGTTCGATCTGTGCGCCGACCCGCGTCAGGCCTGGAAGACGCTGGGTGAGCTGGGGGTTAAACGTATCCTGACTTCCGGTCAGCAATCCTCGGCGGAGAAAGGTATTTCATTAATTACGGAACTTATTGCCGCAGGGGATACTCCAATCATTATGGCCGGTGCGGGAGTGCGCGCCGCGAACCTGCCGCTGTTTCTGCAGGCGGGGGTGAAAGAGGTTCATAGCTCTGCAGGCCAGTGGTTGCCATCGGAAATGCGCTTTCGTCATCCAGGCGTTTCGATGTCAGCCGATCCCGATGCGGACGAATACAGGCGCTACGCCGTGAATGGCGCAGCGGTGGCGGAGATGAAAAAGATAATTTCCGCTAACAGAAGTTAAACGGTTTTTGCTGCACATCATGTCGCCCAATATGATGATTGCCCGTACCAGGCCCCTGCCCATTAAACAGGGGCCTTTTTTTATCTCGCTTTTTTTGCCAGCGACTGCTGGGTTTCCGGTTTAGTGGCAATGATCACAGCCCGTAATGGCGCCGGATAGCCTTCCACGGTTTTGCGCTGATCCCGCGGGTCGAGGAAATCGGCCAGCGATTCGCTGGTCATCCATTCTGTGCGCCGCTGCTCCTCCGTCGAGGTGACGCAGGCGTCGACGATGCGCACATCGATAAATCCGCACTTCTCCAGCCACATTTTCAGGGCCGCCGCCGAGGGGATAAAATAGACGTTGCGCATCTGCGCATAACGGTCGCCCGGAACCAGCACCGTATTTTCATCCCCTTCGACCACCAGCGTCTCCAGCACCAGCTCACCTCCCGGCGCCAGCTGATCTTTCAGCTGCCACAGATGATCCAGCGGCGAGCGGCGGTGGTAGAGCACGCCCATCGAGAACACGGTGTCGAAGGCCTCCAGCGCCGGCAACTGCTCGATGCCCAGCGGCAGGAGATGCGCCCGCTGGTCGTTGCCGAGGAGCTTACGTACCGCTTCAAACTGACACAGGAACAGCTGGGTGGGATCGATGCCGACCGCCAGATGCGCGCCGGCGCCGATCATCCGCCACATGTGATAGCCGCTGCCGCAGCCCACGTCGAGGATGGTTCGTCCGCTAAGATCGGACAGGTGCGGCAGGACGCGCTCCCATTTCCAGTCGGAGCGCCATTCGGTATCGATGTTGATGCCGTACAGCGAATAAGGCCCTTTGCGCCATGGCATCAGGTTTTTCAGCAGATTTTCTATCCGCAGCCGATGGCCTTCGCTGAGCGGCGTTTCGCTTTCGGCGGTGACGCTGTGCAGGAGGTCCAGACGCCAGGGCGTTAATTCCGGAAGAAACTCAACGGCGCGCTCCCATTCGCGAAACTTGCCGTGCAGGGCCTCGCGCTGCCAGGCGGCTACCTGGGCAGGCAGCGTCTCCAGCCAGTGAGACAGCGGGCTTTTGGCGATCAGCTGATAGAAGTTACTGAAGTCGATCATGCCTGCTCCCCGGATTTTACTGCCACCAGCGAGCCAAAGTTAAAGCACTGGAACCACAGTTCGGCATGTTCGAACCCAGCCTGACGCAGGCGTTTTTTATGGGTTTCCACAGAGTCGGTCAGCATTACATTTTCCAGCATGCTGCGTTTTTGACTGATCTCCAGCTCGCTGTAGCCGTTCGCGCGCTTAAAGTCATGATGCATATTGAACAGCAGCTCGCCGACGTGGGCGTCTTCGAAGCTAAATTTCTCCGAGAGCACCAGCGCGCCGCCGGGATTCAGCCCCTGATAGACTTTATTGAGGATCGCCTGGCGATCGCCCGGCTCAAGGAACTGAATGGTAAAGTTCAGGATCACCAGCGAGGCGTTTTCAATGGTCACATCGCGGATATCTCCTTCAATCACCTCGACCGGCGTCGGTGCTTTATAGGCGTCAATATGGCGACGGCAGCGCTCCACCATCGCCGGGGAGTTATCGATGGCGATAATGCGGCAGCCCGGGTGGCTAATATTGCGGCGCACGGAAAGAGTGGCGGCGCCCAGCGAACAGCCAAGATCGTAAACCTGGGTGTGGGGCTGAACGAAGCGCTCAGCCAGCATGCCGATCATCGAGATGATATTGGAGTAGCCAGGCACAGAACGCTGGATCATATCGGGGAAGACTTCAGCAACCCGTTCATCAAAGGTCCAGTCGCCGAGGCTGGCAATCGGCGCGGAAAAAAGCGTATCGCGGTGAGACATAACGTTAAACCCGAAAAAACGAAAACGGCGTATTGTGCGCTAACGGAGGGAGAAAACCAACTCCCAGGGCATATACCAGAGATTGGCCAGCACCATCAGCAACAACGCGCACCAGGTGGCGCTCATGCCGGAGCGGCGCCAGTGGTAGACACGGTGATGAAAACCCCAGGAGTGCATCAGTCGTCCGAGGATCAATAAAATGCCGCAAACGTGCACCATCCAGGTCTGGGCGCCGTTCATCTCCATAAATAACAGCAAAATGAGGCCAATCGGCACATATTCAACGGCATTGCCGTGAACGCGGATGGCGACCTGCAGCTCGCTGAAGCCGCCGTCGCCATAGCCTACATGGTATTGGGTGCGCAAACGCACCACGTCAAATGAGAACTTCACTAACAATAACGCACCTAAAACGGCATACAGCGCGCTGACCATACGAAAACTCCCTTTAACTCTGGCAGATGGCTCCGGATATGATAGCAGGATATCAGAAAAGAGAAGATTGCTGCGGAATCGACGGCGCATTTCCTAGCGCCGGCAGAGCAGCGCGCAGATCGCCCCACAGGGTATCCACCAGCGCCGGCGCGTAGGCAATGTCGGGGGTATGGAGGAACAGCCACGGCGTCCCCGACTGATGCCATTTCGGCAGCGTCTGCAGCCAGACGCGAAACAGTTCCCGATTATGGACCATATCGTCGCCGCCAATAAAGCGCACCATTGGCTGCCGGGCGGTCATCACTGCATGCACCGGCACCTTCGGTTTCTTTTGTTGCGCGTCGATCATCGCCGGACTGGTGGCCGCGGCGCTGTGGACCGGGCGGCTGTCGAGGATCACGCGGTTGACGTTGCGCTGGTGCAGCCCGCGGTTGAGCTGCTGTTCCGCTTCCCCTTTGGCGAAGAACTCGGGGTGACGAACTTCGACGCCGTAGGTGAAATCCTTCGGCAGCCCATCGAGAAAGTGCCATAGCGCGGGGAGATCGCGAGGACCAAAGGTCGCCGGCAGCTGCAGCCAGTACTGGCCGATGCGCGAGGCCAGCGGCGCCAGGCGGGTGAAGAATTCACTACTTAAATCGTCGCAATGGCGCAGGGCGGCCTGGTGCGAGATAGTCGCCGGGAATTTAAAGCAGAAGCGGAAGTCATCGTGGGTCTGCTCGTACCAGCGGGCGACAATCTCCGGCTTGGGCAGCGCATACAGGGTGGTGTTGCCCTCGACGCAATTGAAGTGGCGGGCGTACTCTTCAAGGCTGGTGATGCCAAGGCGCACCCATTTCGGGTGCGACCACTGGGGAAGCCCAATATAAATCATAACGCGGCGAGGATCTCCTCGGTGCTGCGCACGCGGCCGATGCGCGGGAAAATATGCGTCATGCTGCCCTGATGCTGTTCGGCGGAGGCGGCGCTGCAGGCATCTTCGGCGATGACCAGGTTAAAGCCCAGCTCCCAGGCGTTGCGGGCGGTGGATTCGACACCGATGTTGGTGGAGATGCCGCAGAGAATAATGGTGTCGATACCGCGGCGGCGCAGCTGAAGCTCAAGGTCGGTGCCATAGAACGCGCCCCACTGGCGTTTGGTCACTTCGATATCGCGCTCTTGTTTACCCAGCGCGGCCGGATAGGCCCACCAGTTCTCAGGCAGCGTATGCGCCCCGGCCTGAGCGTCGACAGGCTGTTTCAGCGCTTCGGCGAAATCGGCCGACCAGCCGACGCGGACCATGATCACCGGCGAACCCTGTTGCCGGCATTTGTCTGCCAGGCGAGCGGCGCGCGCCACCACCTCGTCAGCCCGATGTGGGCCGCCGGCGAAAGGCAGAATGCCTTCCTGCAGATCGATCACCACCAGCGCCGTGTTTTTCGCATTGAGTTCTAACATGGTATCCCCGTATCTTCATCTGTTGTCAGGCGGCTACAATACCTTTGCGGCTTCAGCAAAAGGGTAACAAATTTTGTTAATTTATGTGAGTGTGGACGTTAAGCGCGCAGCAAAGCAGCGTACATCGTGCGTCGGACTTATCGAACGACAGAATTTCCAGTATAATAGCCGCCTTTTTTCATTCAGTTGTGACATCAGCTAAAGCTGCGACCTCGTCGCCTGCAGGGCAGACGACAATCCGCCGACGGCTAAGTTAAGGGATATCTCATGCGTACAGAATATTGCGGACAGCTTCGACAGTCCCACGTTGGGCAGCAGGTGACTCTGTGTGGTTGGGTCAACCGCCGTCGCGATCTCGGTAGCCTCATTTTTATCGATATGCGCGACCGCGAAGGCATCGTTCAGGTGTTTTTCGATCCGGATCGTGCGGATGCGTTGAAGTTAGCCTCTGAACTGCGTAATGAGTTCTGCATTCAGGTCACTGGCACCGTTCGCGCGCGTGAAGAGAAAAACATCAACGCGGACATGGCCACCGGCGCTATCGAAGTGCTGGCTTCCGATCTGACGATCATTAACCGCTCAGAATCGCTGCCGCTGGACTCCAATCACGTCAACACCGAAGAAGCGCGTCTGAAATACCGCTACCTCGACCTGCGTCGTCCGGAAATGGCGCAGCGTCTGAAGACCCGCGCGAAAATCACCAGCTTTGTGCGCCGCTTTATGGATGACCATGGCTTCCTCGACATCGAAACCCCGATGCTGACCAAAGCTACCCCGGAAGGCGCCCGCGATTACCTCGTGCCTTCCCGCGTGCATAAAGGCAAATTCTACGCGCTGCCGCAGTCGCCGCAGCTGTTTAAACAGCTGCTGATGATGTCCGGCTTCGACCGCTACTATCAGATCGTCAAATGCTTCCGCGATGAAGACCTGCGTGCCGACCGTCAGCCTGAATTTACCCAGATCGACGTGGAAACCTCCTTTATGACCGCGCCGCAGGTGCGTGAGATCATGGAAGCGATGGTGCGTCAGCTGTGGCTGGAGATTAAAGGCGTCGACCTGGGCGATTTCCCGATCATGACCTTCGCCGAAGCCGAACGTCGCTACGGTTCCGATAAACCGGATCTGCGTAACCCGATGGAGCTGGTGGACGTCGCCGACCTGCTGAAATCGGTGGAGTTCGCGGTCTTTGCCGGCCCGGCCAACGATCCGAAAGGGCGCGTGGCGGCGCTGCGCGTTCCGGGCGGGGCTTCTCTGACCCGCAAGCTGATTGACGAATACGGCAACTTTGTGAAGATCTACGGCGCGAAGGGGCTGGCCTATATTAAAGTGACCGAGCGTGCCAAAGGCATGGACGGGATCAACAGCCCGGTGGCCAAATTCCTCACCGCTGAAATCGTGGAAGCGATCCTTGACCGCACCGGTGCGCAGGACGGAGACATGATCTTCTTCGGCGCCGATAATAAGAAAGTGGTGGCCGACGCGCTGGGCGCGCTGCGTCTGAAGCTGGGTAAAGACCTGAGCCTGACTGACGAGAGCAAATGGGCGCCGCTGTGGGTGATCGACTTCCCGATGTTCGAAGACGACGGCGAAGGCGGCCTGACGGCGATGCACCATCCGTTCACCTCGCCGAAAGATATGACGGCGGACGAGCTGAAAGCCGCGCCGGAAGAGGCCGTGGCCAACGCCTACGATATGGTGATTAACGGTTATGAAGTCGGCGGCGGTTCGGTGCGTATCCACCGCGGCGACATGCAGCAGACGGTATTTGGTATTCTGGGCATTAACGAGCAAGAGCAGCGTGAGAAATTCGGCTTCCTGCTCGATGCGCTGAAATACGGTACCCCGCCGCATGCGGGCCTGGCGTTCGGTCTTGACCGTCTGACCATGCTGCTGACCGGTACCGATAACATCCGCGACGTTATCGCTTTCCCGAAAACCACCGCGGCCGCCTGCCTGATGACCGAAGCGCCAAGCTTCGCCAATCCGGCGGCGCTCGGTGAACTGGGTATTCAGGTTGTGGAGAAAGAGGCAAAAGCGTCTCTGGAGAACAAGTAATATGTCATTTAAGCTGCCCGTTTCGGTGCTGGTGGTGATTTACGCCGAAGATACGAAACGGGTGCTGATGTTGCAGCGGCGCGACGATCCCGCGTTCTGGCAGTCGGTCACCGGCAGCCTGGAAGCAGGAGAGACCGCGCTGCAGGCTGCCGCGCGTGAAGTAAAGGAAGAGGTCGCCATTGACGTTGCCTGCGAGCAACTGACCTTAATCGACTGTCAGCGCACGGTGGAGTTTGAGATCTTTTCTCATTTGCGTCATCGCTATGCGCCGGGAGTGGAGCGAAATACGGAATTCTGGTTCTGTCTTGCGCTGCCTCATGAGCGGGAAATTACCTTTACCGAACATCTGGCCTACCGCTGGGTCAGCGCGACGGAAGCCGCTGCGCTGACCAAGTCGTGGAGCAACCGGCAGGCGATTGAAGAATTTGTAATTAACGCCGCCTGAAAGGGCGCGCTTTTTGGAGAGTTTTTTATGGCAGGTCATAGTAAATGGGCCAACACCAAACACCGCAAAGCGGCACAGGATGCCAAGCGCGGTAAAATCTTTACGAAAATCATTCGCGAACTGGTTACCGCAGCGCGTCTGGGCGGCGGCGATCCGGCGTCCAACCCGCGTCTGCGTGCGGCGGTGGATAAAGCGCTGTCTAACAACATGACCCGCGACACTCTGAACCGCGCCATCGCGCGCGGCGTCGGCGGCGATGAAGACGCGAACATGGAAACCATCATTTACGAAGGCTATGGCCCTGGCGGCACCGCGGTGATGGTGGAATGTCTGTCCGACAACCGTAACCGTACCGTTGCGGAAGTGCGTCACGCCTTCACTAAAACCGGTGGTAATCTCGGCACCGACGGTTCTGTCTCCTACCTGTTCAGCAAAAAAGGCGTCATCTCCTTCGAGAAAGGCGATGAAGACACTATCATGGAAGCGGCGCTGGAAGCTGGCGCTGAAGACGTGGTGACCTATGACGACGGCGCGATCGACGTCTACACCGCATGGGAAGAGATGGGCGCCGTGCGCGACGCGCTGGAAGCTGCTGGCCTGAAAGCCGACGCTGCTGAAGTCTCGATGATCCCGTCCACCAAAGCGGATATGGATGCTGAGACGGCGCCGAAGCTGCTGCGTCTGATCGATATGCTCGAAGACTGCGACGACGTGCAGGAAGTGTACCATAACGGCGAGATCTCCGACGAGGTCGCAGCCACCCTGTGATGCAGCCGCATCCACGGTTCACCGGAGGCGCGTGATGGCTATTATTCTCGGCATTGACCCGGGGTCGCGCGTTACCGGTTATGGCGTAATCCGTCAGGTCGGCCGGCAGCTGAGCTACCTTGGCAGCGGCTGTATCCGCACCAAAGTGGACGATCTGCCGTCGCGCCTGAAGCTGATCTACGCCGGGGTGACGGAGATCATCACCCAGTTCCAGCCCGACTTTTTCGCCATTGAGCAGGTCTTTATGGCCAAGAATGCCGACTCGGCGTTAAAGCTCGGGCAGGCGCGCGGGGTGGCGATCGTGGCGGCAACCAATCAGTCGCTACCGGTGTTTGAATACGCCGCCCGCCAGGTTAAGCAGACGGTTGTCGGCATTGGCAGCGCTGAAAAGAGTCAGGTCCAGCATATGGTGCGCACTTTGCTCAAGCTGCCTGCCAATCCGCAGGCGGATGCGGCGGATGCGCTGGCGATCGCCATCACCCATTGCCATGTCAGCCAGAATGCCGCTCAGATCAGCGAGACCCGGCTCAATCTGGCGCGAGGGCGCTTACGATAATCGCAAATCAGGCTGGATATCTATCCAGCCTTTTTTTATGATACCGCCAGATACTTAGACCATAACGCAGGAGCCCCACGTGATAGGCAGACTCAGAGGCATCATTCTCGAAAAACAACCCCCGCTGGTGTTGCTGGAAACGGCGGGCGTCGGCTATGAAGTGCACATGCCAATGACCTGCTTTTATGAGCTGCCGGAGGCCGGGCAGGAGGCGATTGTCTTCACCCACTTTGTGGTGCGTGAAGATGCCCAGCTGCTGTATGGGTTTAACAATAAACAGGAGCGTACCCTGTTTAAAGAGTTGATTAAAACCAACGGCGTAGGGCCAAAGCTGGCGCTGGCGATCCTCTCCGGCATGTCGGCGCAGCAGTTCGTCAACGCCGTTGAGCGGGAAGAGGTCGCCTCGCTGGTGAAGCTGCCGGGGATTGGTAAAAAAACCGCTGAACGCCTGATCGTCGAGATGAAAGACCGCTTCAAAGGGCTTCACGGCGATCTGTTCACCCCGGCGGCCGATCTGGTGCTAACCTCGCCGGCAGGCCCGACGGCGGACGATGCCGAGCAGGAAGCGGTTGCCGCGCTGGTCGCGCTGGGCTATAAACCGCAGGAGGCCAGCCGGATGGTCAGCAAGATCGCGCGTCCGGACGCCAACAGTGAAACGCTAATCCGCGAAGCGCTGCGCGCCGCGTTGTGAGGTAAGGGATGATTGAAGCAGACCGGCTGGTATCGGCAGACAGCAGCGGCTTCGAAGAGGCCGCTGACCGCGCCATCCGCCCAAAATTGCTGGCAGAGTATGTCGGCCAGCCGCAGGTGCGTTCGCAGATGGAGATCTTTATCCAGGCGGCGAAGCTGCGCGGCGACGCCCTCGATCACCTGCTGATTTTTGGCCCGCCAGGGTTGGGGAAAACCACCCTGGCCAATATCGTCGCCAATGAAATGGGGGTGAATCTGCGTACCACCTCCGGCCCGGTGCTGGAGAAAGCGGGCGATCTCGCCGCGATGCTCACCAACCTCGAACCGCACGATGTGCTGTTTATCGATGAGATCCATCGCCTCTCGCCGGTGGTGGAAGAGGTGCTCTATCCGGCAATGGAAGACTACCAGCTGGATATCATGATTGGCGAAGGTCCGGCGGCGCGCTCGATTAAAATCGACCTGCCGCCGTTTACCCTGATTGGCGCCACCACCCGGGCCGGTTCGTTGACCTCGCCGCTGCGCGACCGCTTTGGCATCGTGCAGCGTCTGGAGTTCTATCAGATCCCCGATCTGCAGCATATTGTCAGCCGCAGCGCCCGCCATATGGGGCTGGAGATGAGCGACGAGGGCGCGCTGGAAGTGGCCCGCCGTTCACGCGGCACGCCGCGTATTGCCAACCGTCTGCTGCGCCGGGTGCGTGACTTCGCGGAAGTGCGCCACGACGGCACCATCTCCGCCGACATTGCCGCCCAGGCGCTGGATATGCTCAACGTCGATGCGGAAGGGTTCGACTATATGGACCGCAAGCTGCTGCTGGCGGTGATAGATAAGTTCTTCGGCGGGCCGGTGGGGCTGGATAACCTCGCCGCCGCGATTGGCGAAGAGCGGGAAACCATTGAAGATGTGCTGGAGCCCTACTTAATTCAGCAGGGTTTTCTACAGCGTACGCCGCGGGGAAGAATGGCGACGGTGCGTGCCTGGAACCATTTCGGGATTACGCCGCCGGAAATGCCGTAGCGCGTTGTGGTTGAGCCGTTCATGGTGAAGCCCGGTCAGCAGCGCGACCGGGCTTTTTCACTTTTAGCTGGCGGCTTTTTTCGTCATGCTGAGAATAAACAGCACCGCAGCGCTCAGCACCACCGACGGCCCGGCCGGCGTGTCGTAGAAAGCCGAGAAGGTTAACCCGCCGGTGACGGCCAGCATGCCCACGCCCACCGCCACGGCGGCCATCTGCTCCGGCGTGCGGGCAAAACGGCGGGCGGTAGCGGCCGGGATAATCAGCAGAGAAGTGATGATCAGCGCCCCGACGAACTTCATCGCCACGCCGATAGTCAGGGCGGTGACCAGCATCAACAGCAACTTGACCCGCTGCAGCTTCACGCCATCGACAAACGCCAGGTCCGGACTGATGGTCATCGCCAGCAGATTCCGCCACTGCCAGAGCAGAATGCCAATCACAATCACCACGCCAATAGCAATGGCGATCAGATCCTGCGGCGTGACCGCCAGCAGATCGCCGAACAGGTACGCCATCAAATCGACGCGGACGTTAGACATCAGACTGACCACCACCAGCCCAAGGGACAGCGCGCTGTGCGCCATGATGCCCAGCAGGGTATCAATCGCCAGATGCGGCCGTTTTTCCAGCCATACCAGCCCGCCGGCCAGCAGCAGGGTCACGGCGATCACCGCATAAAACGGATTGACGTTAAGCAGTAAACCGAAAGCGACGCCGAGTAGCGACGCATGCGCCAGCGTATCGCCGAAATAGGACATGCGGCGCCAGACCACAAAGGAGCCCAGCGGGCCGGCGGCGCAGGCCAGCATCATCCCGGCCAGCCAGCCAGGTAAGAGAAGTTCAATCATTAGCGGCTGTTTCCCCGACGCAATACAATTCGCCCCTGAAGATCGTGGCGGTGATTATGGTGATGGCGGTAGATCCCCAGCTGTTCCGCGCCGCGCGGGCCGAACATGGAGATAAACTCCGGATGCATCGAGACGACTTCCGGTGCGCCAGAGCAGCAGATATGCTGGTTCAGGCACAATACCTCGTCGGTTTTGGCCATCACCAGATGCAGGTCGTGGGAGACCATCAGCACCGCGCAGTCCAGCTCATGGCGCAGCTGGTCGATAAGATCGTAGAGCGCCACCTGGCCATTGACGTCGACGCCCTGGGTCGGTTCATCCAGCACCAGCAGCTGCGGACGATTGAGCAGGGCGCGGGCCAGCAGCACGCGCTGGGTTTCGCCGCCGGAAAGTTTTTGCATCGGCGCGTCGATCAGATGCCCGGCCTGCACGCGCTTCAGCGCCGGCAGAATGTCGTCTTTGCGGGTACCCGGACGTAAACGCAGGAAGCGGCTGACGGTCAGCGGCAGCGTGGCGTCCAGATGCAGTTTCTGCGGTACATAGCCGATCCGCAGGCGTTCTTCGCGCTTGATAACACCCTCTGTCGGTGCTACCAGCCCGAGAACCACCCGCACGAGCGTCGATTTACCGGCGCCGTTGGGCCCCAGCAGGGTTAATATTTTGCCTGGCGTGAGAGCCAGCGAGATGTCAGACAGCACGCGGCGTTGGCCAAAGGCCACCGAGACATTTTCCAGCGTTACAAGGTTTGTCATAATCATTTAGGGGTTGCACAAGCTAGTGAATGTTATAATATCACATCACACTCACTCGTTTCGATGACTAGACGCATTATGTTACATAAAAATACGCTTCTTTGCGCTGGACTTGGCGCTGTTTTTTTGTTCGCACAGGTACCGCAGGCCAGCGCCGCCGTGGTGACTTCCATGAAACCGCTGGGCTTTATCGCAGCAGCCATCGCCGATGGGGTCACCGACACCCAGGTGCTCCTGCCCGATGGTGCCTCTGAGCATGATTATTCCCTGCGTCCTTCCGATGTAAAACGCTTACAGAACGCAGACTTAGTGGTGTGGATCGGTCCGGAAATGGAAGCCTTTATGGATAAGTCGACGCAAAGCATTACGGCGAAGAAAAAGGTGACCATCGCAGAGCTGGATGGGGTCAAAGCGCTGCTGATCGCCGGCGCTGACGATGATGACGATCATCATGGTCATGACCATGGCGCAGCGGAAAAAAGTGACGGCGATCACCATCACGGTATCTACAATATGCATCTGTGGTTATCCCCAGAGATAGCACGGCTTTCGGCGGTTGCAATCCACGATAAATTATTGGAACTTATGCCGCAGAGTCGAGCCAAACTCGACAGCAACCTGCAGCAGTTCGAGGCCGCGCTGGCGGCGACCGACAAGCAGGTTAGCAATGAGCTGGCACCGCTGAAAGGAAAGGGCTATTTCGTTTTTCATGACGCCTACGGTTACTTTGAAAAACACTACGGTTTAACCTCGCTGGGGCATTTTACCGTCAACCCTGAAATACAGCCTGGTGCGCAGCGTTTACACGAAATCAGAACACAACTGGTTGAGCAGAAAGCCACTTGCGTTTTTGCTGAGCCACAGTTCAGGCCAGCGGTTATCGAAGCTGTTGCCCGGGGCACGTCTGTGCGCATGGGGACCCTGGATCCACTGGGTAGCGGAATTAAGCTGGGTAAAGCGAGTTACCCGCAATTCCTCACCCAACTGGCGAATCAGTATTCGAGCTGCCTGAAAGGAGATTAACGAGGAAGTGAATACGTGCAACAGATAGCCCGCGCTGTCACTCAGGCATTTAACAATCTGCCACGACCTCATCGCGTTATGCTGGGGTCGCTTAGCGTTCTTACCTTAGCGGTCGCCGTCTGGCGACCCTACATTTACCACCCGGAATCCGCCCCCATCGTCAGAACCATTGAGCTGGAAAAAAGCGAGATCCGCTCCCTGCTGCCGGAAGCCTCCGAGCCGATCGATCAGGCCCCGCAGGAAGAAGAAGCCATTCCTCAGGATGAACTCGACGAAAAAGCCGATAGCGATGCCGGCGGGCACGAATACGTGGTGTCGACCGGCGATACCCTCAGCAGCATCCTGAATCAGTACGGTATCGATATGGGTGATATCGCCCAGCTCTCCTCCGCCGATAAAGAGCTGCGTAATCTGAAGATTGGCCAGCAGCTCTCCTGGACCCTGACCGCCGACGGCGATCTGCAGAGTCTGACCTGGGAGATGTCCCGCCGCGAAACCCGCACCTACACCCGCGTGGATAACGGCTTTAAAATGAGCAGCGAGCTGCAGAAAGGCGACTGGGTCAACAGCGTGCTGAAGGGCACCGTCGGCGCCAGCTTTGTCTCAAGCGCGCGCGATGCCGGGCTGACCAGCACGGAAATCAGCGCGGTGATCAAGGCCATGCAGTGGCAGATGGATTTCCGTAAGCTGAAGAAAGGCGATGAGTTCTCGGTATTGATGTCCCGCGAAATGCTTGACGGCAAACGCGAGCAAAGCCAGCTGCTCGGCGTGCGTCTGCGCTCCGACGGTAAGGACTACTTTGCCATCCGTGCCGAAGACGGTAAATTCTACGACCGCAACGGGACAGGGCTGGCGAAAGGCTTTATGCGCTTCCCGACAGCGCGTCAGTTCCGCGTCTCCTCTAATTTTAACCCGCGTCGTCTGAATCCGGTCACCGGGCGCGTCGCGCCGCACCGTGGCGTCGATTTTGCGATGCCGCAGGGAACGCCGGTGCTGGCAGTGGGCGATGGCGAAGTGGTGGTGGCCAAGCGCAGCGGCGCCGCCGGGTATTACGTGGCGATCCGCCACGGCCGTACCTATACCACTCGCTACATGCACCTGCGTAAACTGCTGGTGAAGCCGGGGCAGAAAGTGAAGCGCGGCGATCGTATTGCGCTATCGGGGAATACCGGACGCTCTACCGGGCCGCACCTGCACTACGAAGTGTGGATCAACCAGCAGGCGGTCAACCCGCTGACGGCGAAACTGCCGCGTACCGAAGGGCTGAGCGGTTCCGACCGTACCGATTATCTGGCGCAGGTCAAAGAGGTCGTTCCGCAGCTGCGGTTTGACTAACCACCGGTCAGTGGAAAGCCGGTGCCCCAGGGCGCCGGCTTTTTCTTTTGTAGGATACCCAACGTCTCGCTACACTATCCCATTATCTTGATTAAGCAGTCGATCTGCGGATTGGGCATGGAAACGAAAAAAAATAATATTGAGTTTATCCCTAAGTTTGAAAAATCTTTTTTACTGCCGCGCTACTGGGGCGCCTGGCTGGGTGTTTTTGCCTTCGCCGGTATTGCGCTGACGCCGCCATCCTTCCGCGATCCGCTCCTCGGCAAACTCGGTCGTCTGGTCGGGCGTCTGGCGAAAAGCTCGCGCCGCCGGGCGCAGATTAATTTGCTGTATTGCTTCCCGGAAAAAAGCGAGCACGAGCGGGAAGCGATCATCGACGCCATGTACGCCTCGGCGCCGCAGGCGATGGTGATGATGGCCGAGCTGGGCCTGCGCGATCCGCAGAAAATTCACGCCCGCGTCGACTGGCAGGGTAAAGCGATCATCGACGAGCTGCAGCGCAATAACGAGAAGGTGATTTTCCTCGTCCCGCATGCATGGGGTGTGGATATCCCGGCGATGCTGATGGCCTCCGGCGGGCAGAAGATGGCGGCGATGTTCCACAACCAGGGCAACCCGGTCTTCGATTACGTGTGGAATACCGTGCGTCGTCGTTTTGGCGGACGGATGCATGCGCGCAACGACGGGATCAAACCGTTTATTCAGTCGGTGCGCCAGGGCTACTGGGGCTACTATTTGCCCGATCAGGATCACGGCGCCGAGCACAGCGAGTTTGTGGATTTCTTCGCTACTTATAAGGCCACCCTGCCGGCGATTGGCCGCTTAATGAAGGTATGCCGCGCCCGCGTCGTTCCGCTGTTCCCGGTCTACGATGGCAAGACGCATCGCCTGACGGTGCTGGTGCGCCCGCCGATGGACGATCTGCTGGACGCTGACGATACAACAATCGCCCGGCGGATGAACGAAGAGGTGGAGGTGTTTGTTACGCCGCACACCGAGCAGTACACCTGGATCCTGAAGCTGCTGAAGACGCGCAAGCCGGGTGAAATCGAGCCCTACAAACGCAAAGAGCTGTACCCTAAGAAGTAGACTGCAAGCGCGCCAGTGGGCATTCCAGGCTCACTGGCTATATTGCGTCAGCAACATCACGCTCTCGGCCACAAGCCGGTAGCGATACTCCGGGCGGCCGGTGATGCCGTAGTGATTGCTGGTGAAGAGCACGTTGATCTGCTCCAGCCAGATCAGGTATTTGCGGCACGATACTCGGGAGATCTGCAGCGCCGCCGCCAGCTCATTGGTTGAAAAATCCCGCGCCTGATGCGCGATTATCCACCGGCACACCAGGCGAAGCGTTTGCGGCGTCAGCCCTTTCGGCAAGCGGCGGGGACCGTCCTGTTGCAGAACCCCGCGGCGTAGCAGGGTGTCGATATCCGCCTGGGCGTAGCAGGATTTCGCTTGCTTCGCATCGCGTTTATTGCGCCAGGTCCGCAGCGCCTCCTCAAAGCGCGACAACTGAAACGGTTTAATCAGGTAATCAACCACGCCATAGCGCAGTGCCGTCTGGACGGTGAGCGCATCGGCAGCGGACGTCATCATGATGACGTCAATATTCCGCCCATCAGCGCGAAGCGCTGGCAGCAGGTCCAGGCCACTCTCCTGGTGCATATAGACATCCAGCAGCAGCAGATCGACCTGCGCCAGATGGCTTAGCATCGCTTTGGCGTCGGCGATCGTCGCCGCTACTCCACAGCAGTGAAAATCAGCTACCCGGCTGATAAATAACTGGTTCAGTTCGGCCACCATGGGATCATCATCGACAATCAGCACATTGAACATGAGTGGTTCCCCCGAGTGGCGGGAAGCCTGCCGGCTTCCCGCGAGATGAGCGATCACAATGACGAACGTTTATACGCGGTGTAGCGCGCTCGCCAGAAGGTTTTATCGATATTCGCCGCCAGTTGCACCTCGTCAATCTGCGGCGCTACGCCGTCCTGCTGAGCCGCGCGGGCGACATCAGCGGCAATGGCCCGGGAAATCATTTCGATCTCTTCTACCGGCGGCAGCAACCCGCCGGTTTCGCGGGTCGCCAGAGGCGAGTGGGCGGCCAGCGTTTTACTGCAGGTGATAAGCATTGCTTCGGTGACGCGCTCGGCTTTACTGGCAAGGATCCCCAGCCCCAGACCGGGGAAAATATAGGCGTTATTGCACTGGGCGATGTCGTAGGTTTTGCCGTCATAGAAGACGGGGTCGAACGGGCTGCCGGTGGCGATAAGCGCGCTACCCCGAGTCCACTCCAGCAGATCCTTCGGCTGGGCCTCGGCCCGGGAAGTGGGGTTAGAGAGCGGCATAATAATCGGACGCGGGCAGTGCCGATGCATCTCTTTCACTATCTCTTCGCTAAACAGCCCCGGCTGGCCTGACACGCCGATCAGAACGGTAGGGTGGACGTTGCGTACGACATCCATCAGCGACAGCTGGGCCGCCTCGGTATCCCAGTGGGCGATACTGGCTCGGGGGGTGACCAGCTCGCGCTGAAAATCGAGCAGATTAGGCATCTGATCAGTCAGCAGACCAAAGCGGTCAACCATAAAGATGCGGCGGCGTGCTTCCGTCTCTGAGAGCCCATCATCCACCATCAGCGCAATGATTTTTTCCGCAATGCCGCATCCGGCCGAACCGCCGCCAAGGAAAACCACCCGCTGATCGTGGAGCGGCGTTCCGGCGGCGGCAGCGGCGGCGATCAGCGTCCCCGATGTCACGGCGGCGGTTCCCTGAATATCATCGTTAAAACAGCACAGCTGGTGTCGATAGCGGTTGAGCAGTCGCGTGGCATTTTTTTGGGCAAAATCTTCAAACTGGAGCAAGACATTCGGCCAGCGCTGTTGAACGGCATGGACAAACATGTCCATAAACTCCAGGTATTGCTCGTCGCTGATGCGCGGATGTCGCCAGCCCATATACAGCGGATCTTCCAGATGCTGCGGATTGTTGGTACCGACATCTAACATAATGGGCAGCGTTGATGCCGGATGAATACCCCCGCAGGCGGTATATAACGAGAGTTTGCCGATGGGGATCCCCATCCCGCCAATCCCCTGGTCGCCCAGCCCCAGAATACGCTCGCCATCGGTCACCACGATGACTTTGATATCGTTGCGGGAAAATCCCTGCAGCATCTCGTCAATATGGTGACGATTGGGCCAGGAGATGAACAGGCCGCGTCCTCGGCGATATATTTCTGAAAAATGTTCGCATGCTTCACCCACCGTCGGGGTATAAATAATCGGCAGCGTCTCTTTCATATGGCTGCGCAGCAGGTTATAGAATAACGTCTCGTTGGTGTCCTGAATATTTCTGAGATAAATATGGCGCGAAATACTTTTTTTGAACTGGCAAAACTGGCCCCATGCGCGCTCGGTTTGTTCTTCAATGGTTTCCACATTGTGCGGTAACAGTCCCTGAAGATTAAACGCTGTGCGTTCGCTTTCCGTAAACGCGAGGCCTTTATTTAATAACGGGTTTTCCAGCAGGACGGCACCATTATAGGGGGTGTATAAGGTTTCTGTGGCTAACATGACATGACTCCTGAATATCAAATTAAAACATTGCCTGATGTCTAGGTATTTTATTTCCGTGATTACGAAATGAGATAACTCATGACGCCTTCGGTGACCACGCCGATGGCGGTGCCCAGCAAAATAGAAGATGAGGCGGGTTCAATATAGGTATCGCTGCGCAGGGCAAACATCCCTGCCGCGATAGCGGAAGGCGTCGCGCCGATGATAATAACCTGTTGCATCAGGGTATGACTGAGCCCAAAGGCCAGCCCGGCCAGCGCCATCATGGCCGGCTGGATCAGGTTTTTAATACTGATGTTGGTGCAGGTTTGAATATTGACCGTCGGACGTTCACCGTAAAACAGCAGCCCAAGGGCGAAGAGTGACAGACCGCCGGCGATTTTACCCACCATTTCAACGGGTACGCTGAGCAGATGCGGCAGCTGGATCCCGGCCAGGCTGAGCAGTACGCCGGAAATGGGGATCCAGACAATGGGGTTTCTCACGGCTTTCAGCAGGTTTTGCAGGATCAACTGCCCGGCGTGGAGCTGGGGAGCCCCAGCGTCTCCGGGCTGGTCTCCCATGCGGATCAGGATGATGGTCAGAGGGATCATCAACACGCTGGTCACCAGGTTTCCGATAAGCACCCCGAGAAAGCCCTCCGGACCTATCAGCACCGCCAGCACGGGAGCGCCGAAGTAGGCCATATCGGGGAAGGCGCAAACCAGCGACTGAATCGCGCTAGTTTTAATATCATGACGAAAAACATAGCGCGAGATCAGTAGCGTAAGAAAATACGACCCCATCAGACCGATAACCAGCACCGCCATAAAGGTGAAGTTTTTTATTTTATCCGGGCTGGTATGTAATGCGCCGATAAAAAGATGAAAAGGAAGCGCAAAGCGGATAACTACCGTGGCGAGAACGGAGGCGTCCTCACGGCGAGTATAGCCGAGTTTGCCGCTAAGCCATCCGAGCAGCATGATAAATACCAACGGGAAAAGAGATTGCAAGAGCAGTGAAGGCATAAAAGGTCCTGACATATATTATCGGTTTGTTGTGCTGCCAATCTAACGATCCCCTAACATTTAAAAGGTGATAGCCATCACAGTCATCTGGATTTAAATAATTTCGCCTTGGCTACTTTACTTACAAATAGGGAAAAGAGGATTAAATCATAGGGTTGCATTAACAGGATTTATTATTTTAGCGGACGATAACTTTAGCTTCGTGATAATAAATTAAATTACTTAAAATAAACTTTATGGCTCAGTCACAAAGCCGACAGCGTTAATACAGTTGTCGTTTTTAGTTTTAAAGTCCTGTGTTACCGTTTCGGTGTATTTAGTTGATACGGCGTTTAGCGCTTTTGAATTCATAGTGCTGCGCAATTTTAATATTGCATCCTGACCCTACGTGACCTCTTTATTATTCAGGTAAAAATATGAAAAATAATTCACTCAACCAACCGATAGATAAAACATTGCCGAACGGGCAAGCGACTCGACTTTTCACCAATATCGAAGTCGGCGCTGTGCCGTTAACGCTGTTTATCGGTATCGCCGCGATAGTGGCGCTCTCCGCGGGCGCGGGGTTGTTGCCAAAAAACATGATTGGCGGACTGGCGGTCATCATGACCCTGGGGTTCGCGCTGGCGAAAATTGGCCGCATGGTGCCGGTGTTAAAAGATATTGGCGGTCCGGCGATTTTGTGTTTGATGATGCCCTCAGTGCTGGTCTACTTTGGCGTGTTTGAAGCGCATACGCTCGATACCGTGCATTTGCTGATGAAGGAGGCCAATCTCCTCTATTTCGTCATCGCCTGCCTGGTGGTCGGCAGTATCCTGGGAATGAACCGCACGATTCTGATCCAGGGGATGGTGCGCATGTTTGTCCCGCTGGTGGTTGGGTCCGGCGCGGCAATCGCCACCGGCCTGCTGGTGGGCAGCTTATTCGGCTACAGTCTGTATCACACCTTCTTCTTTATCATTGTGCCGATTATCGGCGGCGGCATTGGCGAAGGGATCCTGCCGTTGTCGCTGGCTTATTCGGCGATCCTCGGGCAGACGCCTGATGTCTACGTGGCCCAGCTGGCGCCGGCGGCGGTGGTGGGTAACATCTTCGCCATTATCTGCGCCGGCTTTCTGGCCCGCATGGGCGCCCGTCGCCCGGCGCTGTCCGGCAACGGGCTACTGATCCGCAGCCATGAAGATAACAGCGTCTTTGCGCAGAATCAGAGTACGCAGCCGACCGATTTTCAGCTCATGGGCGCCGGGTTGCTGATGATTTGTGCCTTTTTTATTGTCGGCGGCCTGCTGGAGAAGGTGGTGCATATTCCGGGGCCGGTGCTGATGATTCTGGCGGCGGTATTCTGCAAATATACCAAAGTTATCCCGGCGGCGATGGAGCTGGGGGCGCACAGCTGCTACAAGTTCGTCTCCGCCGCGCTGGTGTGGCCGCTGATGATCGGCCTGGGCATGCTGTATGTACCGCTGGAGAGCGTGGTATCGGTCTTCTCCGTTGGCTACGTCGTGGTGTGCGGCTCAATTGTCATTGCCATGGCGCTGAGCGGGTTCTTTATCGCTTCACGTCTAAATATGTATCCTGTGGAAGCCGCCATTGTCACCAGCTGCCACAGCGGGTTAGGCGGAACGGGGGATGTGGCCATTCTCTCGGCCTCAAACCGCATGGGATTGATGCCGTTTGCACAGATTGCGACGCGTATCGGCGGGGCGTCGACGGTGATCGCCGCGACGCTATTACTGAGCTGGATGGTGTAGCCTGCCGGAGGGCAAAAAAACCTGCCAGCCGTATCGCTGGCAGGTAGACACCGAGGCTTACTCGACGGTGAGGATACGCGTGGTGTTGGTGCTGCCGATGGTGCTCATCACGTCACCCTGGGTAACAACCACCAGATCGCCGGAGACCAGGTAGCCTTTGTCCCGCAGCAGATTGACGGCATCGTGCGCAGCGGCCACCCCGTCATTCTGGCTGTCGAAGAACACCGGCGTCACCCCGCGGTAGAGGGCGGTCAGGTTCAGGGTGCGCTCGTGGCGGGACAGAGCGAAAATTGGCAGACCGGAGCTGATGCGCGAGGTCATCAGCGCGGTGCGGCCTGATTCGGTCATGGTGATGATAGCCGTGATGCCTTTCAGGTGGTTGGCGGCATACATCGCCGACATGGCAATCGCTTCTTCCACGTTGTCGAACTGGACGTCCAGACGGTGTTTGGAGACGTTGAGGCTCGGGATTTTTTCGGCGCCCAGACACACGCGCGCCATCGCGGCCACGGTTTCCGACGGGTATTGACCGGCAGCGGTTTCCGCGGAGAGCATCACGGCATCGGTACCATCCAGCACGGCGTTGGCCACGTCCATGACTTCCGCACGGGTCGGCATCGGGTTGGTGATCATCGACTCCATCATCTGGGTGGCGGTAATGACGGAACGGTTCAGCTGACGCGCACGACGAATCAGCGCTTTCTGGATGCCCACCAGCTCCGGATCGCCGATTTCGACGCCAAGGTCACCGCGGGCAACCATCACCACATCGGAGGCGAGGATCACGTCGTCCATGGCGTCCTGATCGCAGACGGCTTCCGCACGCTCGACTTTGGCGACGATTTTCGCATCACAGCCGGCATCGCGCGCCAGGCGACGGGCGTAGTTCAGGTCTTCGCCGCAGCGCGGGAAGGAGACGGCGAGATAGTCGACGCCGATTTTAGCGGCGGTGACGATATCGGCCTTGTCTTTGTCGGTCAGCGCTTCGGCAGACAGGCCGCCGCCGAGCTTGTTGATCCCTTTGTTATTGGACAACGGGCCGCCAACGGTCACTTCAGTGAAGACTTTCATCCCCTGAACTTCGAGGACTTTCAGCTGCACACGACCATCGTCGAGCAGCAGGATATCGCCAGGCACGACGTCCGCCGGCAGGCCTTTATAGTCGATTCCGACTTTCTCTTTATCGCCTTCGCCCTTGCCGAGGTTGGCGTCCAGCAGGAATTTATCGCCGACGTTGAGGAAAATTTTGCCTTCTTTGAAGGTCGATACGCGAATTTTTGGTCCCTGGAGGTCGCCGAGGATGGCCACGTGACGGCCCAGTTTTGCCGCGATCTCACGCACTTTATCGGCACGGAGCTGATGATCTTCCGGGGTGCCGTGAGAGAAGTTCATACGCACTACGTTTGCGCCCGCGGCGATAACTTTTTCCAGGTTGTTATCGCGGTCAGTTGCCGGGCCTAAGGTAGTAACGATTTTGGTTCTGCGAAGCCTTCTGGACATGTAATACTCCGTTGACTGATACAACTTTGGTGTTGCGTGAACATGGATTCGGTAGCGCCAGCCTGCAACGTCGCACAGCCGGATCGTTATCGAAGGTGTAATGGGGTACTGCTTGTTATCAACTTTTATTGATTATCACTGGGTACGAACGGTTCTTTATCAAAACGCGATTCCTTCAGCGCTTCCTTGACCCTCTTCAAGTTATCTCTGAATTTTGCCCCCCGGCGCAGGGTAAAGCCTGTCGCCAGCACGTCAATGACGGTCAACTGGGCCAGACGCGAGACCATCGGCATATAGATGTCGGTATCTTCCGGCACATCCAGGGTAATGGCCAGCGTGGCTTCCCGGGCCAGCGGCGAGCCGGGGGAGGTGAGAGCGATCACCATGGCATCGTTTTCACGCGCCAGCTGCGCCAGCTCTACCAGGCTCTTGGTTCTTCCGGTATGTGAGATAATCACCACCACATCATCGTCATCGCAATTCATACAACTCATGCGTTGCAGGACAATGTCGTCGGAATAGATGACCGGCACGTTAAAGCGGAAAAATTTGTTCATCGCGTCATGAGCGACCGCCGCCGAGGAGCCGAGGCCGAAAAAGGCGATTTTTTTTGCCTGAGTCAGCAGATCCACCGCGCGATTCACCGCCGACATGTCGAGAGAATGATGGACCTGATCTAAACTCGCCATGGCCGATTCAAATATTTTTCCCGTGTATGACTCAACGCTGTCGTCTTCATCAACATTGCGGTTAACATAGAGCGTGCCGTGCGCAAGGCTCTGGGCGAGATGCAGTTTGAAGTCAGGAAAGCCGCGGGTTTCGAGACTACGGCAGAAGCGATTGACGGTCGGTTCGCTCACTCCGGCCTCAAGGGCGAGGGCGGCGATGCTCGAATGAATGGCCTGCGCGGGGGTGGCAAGGATCACTTCCGCCACTTTGCGTTCAGATTTGCTAAGGTGTTCCAGTCGGGACTGGATTTTTTCCAGCATGTTCATTAGTAACAGGGCGCTCATCAATGGAAACGATTTCATTAATGGGTGAAATCATCGGGCGTTTTAGCAAGAATATACCCCTCCGCAAGCGCAAGCGGTGAGGAATGACGGGAAAAAATGTTGTTTTTTTTCATTACATGATCAGAGTCGTATTTTACTGACCTGAAACAGGTACAAACAACGAACAATATCAGCCAGATGCCTAAATCATCGCCGAATGTTTTCACCCTGTGCGGTTTTCCCGCTGCAAACGGAGGGGAAGGCTTTCGGGAAACAGGTAAACACAGTACAGTGCAGTGTAAGAAAATTACAAATATAGCCTGGCAAAAGCACCAGACTATCAACTGAGGAGAATGACATGGCGGTAACGCAAACGGCCCAGGCATGCGACCTGGTCATTTTCGGCGCGAAGGGCGACCTGGCGCGGCGTAAATTGTTGCCTTCCCTGTATCAGCTTGAAAAGGCGGGCCAGATCCACGCCGACACCCGGATCATTGGCGTCGGCCGTGCCGACTGGGATAAAGCGGCTTACACCAAAGTGGTGCGCGAAGCGCTGGAAACCTTCATGAAGGAAAAAATTGATGAAGGTTTGTGGGATTCCCTGAGCGGCCGCCTGGAGTTCTGTAATCTTGACGTCAATGACACCAGCGGCTTCACCCGCCTAGGTGACATGCTGGACCAAAAGAATCGCGTCACCATCAACTATTTCGCCATGCCGCCGAGCACCTTTGGCGCCATCTGTAAAGGTCTGGGCGAAGCGAAGCTCAATGCCAAGCCTGCGCGCGTGGTTATGGAAAAACCGCTGGGCACCTCGCTGGAAACCTCGCGGGAAATCAACGATCAGGTCGGCGAGTTTTTTGAAGAGTGCCAGGTCTACCGTATCGATCACTACCTCGGAAAAGAGACAGTCCTCAACCTGCTGGCGCTGCGCTTTGCCAACTCTCTGTTCGTCAATAACTGGGACTGCCGTACCATCGATCATGTGGAAATCACCGTCGCGGAAGAGGTAGGCATTGAAGGGCGCTGGGGGTACTTCGACCAGGCCGGACAGATGCGCGACATGATCCAGAACCACCTGCTGCAGATCCTGTGCATGATTGCCATGTCGCCGCCGTCCGATCTCAGCGCCGACAGCATCCGTGATGAAAAGGTCAAGGTGCTGAAATCCCTGCGCCGTATTGACCGCTCCAATGTGCGCGAGAAAACCGTTCGCGGCCAGTACACCGCCGGCTTTGCCCAGGGCAAAAAAGTGCCAGGCTACCTCGAGGAAGAGGGGGCGAACAAAACCAGCAACACCGAAACCTTCGTGGCGATCCGCGTTGATATCGATAACTGGCGCTGGGCTGGCGTACCGTTCTATCTGCGTACCGGCAAACGTCTGCCGACCAAATGTTCCGAAGTGGTGGTTTACTTCAAAACGCCGGAGCTGAACCTGTTTAAAGAGACCTGGCAGGAGCTGCCGCAGAACAAGCTGACCATTCGTCTGCAGCCGGACGAAGGGGTGGATATCCAGGTCCTGAACAAAGTGCCGGGCCTTGACCATAAGCACAACCTGCAGATCACCAAGCTGGATCTGAGCTACTCCGAAACCTTCAACCAGACGCATCTGGCCGATGCCTATGAACGTCTGCTGCTGGAGACCATGCGCGGTATCCAGGCGCTGTTCGTCCGCCGCGATGAAGTGGAAGAGGCATGGAAGTGGGTGGACTCCATCACTGAAGCCTGGGCGGCCGACCGCGATGCGCCGAAACCGTATCAGGCCGGGACCTGGGGACCGGTGGCCTCGGTGGCCATGATCACCCGCGATGGACGCTCGTGGAACGAGTTTGAGTAAGCTCGCGATCTTATCCGTCAGGGTTATTTTACCGGTAACATGATCTGACGCAGAAAGTCGCACGCTTTTTAATCTTTTAAGCCCCGTGAGGATTCACCCACGGGGCTTTTTTTATTACACTGCCTTCAGATATTTTGCCCCTGAGCGCTGGTGTTGGTGGCTTCGGGCACCAAAACACGTCATCTCGCAGCGGCCGGACAGATAAAATTTTGAGGAGCCTTTATGAATTCGACAATGTTACGGGTAACAAATCGCATTATCGAACGGTCGCGTGATACCCGCGCGGCTTACCTCGCAAGGATTAACCAGGCCAAAACCGACACCGTGCATCGTGCGCAACTGGCCTGCGGCAATCTGGCTCACGGTTTCGCGGCCTGTCAGGCCGACGACAAAGCCTCTCTGAAAAGCATGTTGCGCAACAACATCGCCATCATCACCTCCTACAACGATATGTTGTCCGCGCACCAGCCCTATGAACACTACCCGGATATCATTCGCAAAGCGCTGCACAGCGCCAATGCGGTCGGTCAGGTGGCCGGCGGCGTGCCGGCGATGTGCGATGGCGTGACCCAGGGACAGGACGGCATGGAACTCTCTCTCCTGAGTCGCGAAGTGATCGCCATGTCCGCGGCCATCGGCCTGTCGCATAACATGTTCGATGGCGCTCTGTACCTCGGCGTGTGTGATAAAATTGTGCCCGGACTGACCATGGCGGCGCTCTCATTCGGCCACCTGCCGTCGGTCTTTATTCCCTCCGGTCCGATGGCCAGCGGCCTGCCTAATAAAGAAAAGGTTCGCATTCGCCAGCTGTACGCGGAGGGCAAAGTTGACCGCATGGCGCTGCTGGAGTCCGAAGCCGCTTCTTACCACGCGCCGGGAACCTGTACGTTCTACGGTACGGCGAACACCAACCAGATGGTGGTGGAGTTTATGGGCATGCAGTTGCCGGGCTCGTCCTTTGTCCATCCGGATGCTCCGCTGCGGGAAGCGCTGACCGCCGCCGCCGCGCGCCAGGTCACCCGCATGACCGGCAATGGCAACGAGTGGATGCCGTTGGGCAAAATGTTTGACGAAAAAGTGGTGGTCAACGGCATTGTGGCGCTGCTGGCGACCGGCGGCTCCACCAACCACACTATGCACCTGGTGGCGATGGCCCGCGCGGCGGGCATTATCATTAACTGGGATGATTTCTCCGACCTGTCAGACGTGGTACCGCTGCTGGCGCGCCTCTACCCCAACGGTCCGGCGGATATCAACCATTTCCAGGCAGCGGGCGGCGTTCCGGTTCTGGTGCGCGAGCTGCTGAAAGGCGGCCTGCTACATGAGGACGTTCACACCGTCGCTGGCTTCGGTCTGTCGCGCTACACCCTCGAGCCGTGGCTCAACAACGGCGAGCTGGACTGGCGGGAAGGGGCGACGGCGCCGCTTGACGATCAGGTCATCGCGACATTCGAGAAACCGTTCTCACGTCACGGCGGCACCAAGGTGCTGAGCGGTAACCTGGGACGCGCGGTCATGAAAACCTCGGCAGTCCCGGCTGAGAACCAGGTGATCGAAGCGCCGGCGGTGGTGTTCGAGAGCCAGCACGACGTGTTGCCGGCCTTCGAAGCGGGTCTGCTGGACAAAGACTGCGTGGTGGTGGTCCGTCATCAGGGGCCAAAAGCGAACGGGATGCCAGAATTACATAAACTTATGCCGCCACTTGGTGTATTATTGGACCGCCGTTTCAAAATAGCGCTGGTGACCGATGGCCGACTCTCTGGCGCCTCCGGTAAAGTCCCGTCAGCCATCCACGTCACGCCTGAAGCCTATGACGGCGGGTTGCTGGCGAAAGTGCGCGATGGCGACCTTATTCGCGTGAACGGGCAGACGGGGGAACTGACGCTGCTGGTGGACGATGCCGAACTGGCGGCGCGTCAGCCGCATATCCCTGACCTCAGCGCGTCGCGCGTAGGAACCGGTCGGGAGATGTTTGGGGCGCTGCGTGAGAAGCTCTCTGGCGCGGAGCAGGGCGCAACCTGCATCACTTTTTAAGACGATTTAATTTGTAGATCTGGCGAGAGAAAATCCTGATGAAAAACTGGAAAACAACAGCAGAAGCAATCCTCACCTCCGGTCCGGTTGTCCCGGTTATCGTAGTGAAAAAGCTGGAACACGCGGTACCGATGGCGAAAGCGCTGGTCGCGGGCGGCGTGCGCGTCCTGGAAGTGACTCTGCGCACCGAGTGCGCCCTGGAGGCGATCCGCGCGATTGCTAAAGAAGTGCCGGATGCGATTGTCGGCGCGGGCACGGTGACCAACGTCGAGCAGCTGAAAGCGGTAACGGAAGCCGGCGCGCAGTTCGCTATCAGCCCGGGGCTGACCGAATCTCTGCTGAAAGCGGCGACCGAAGACGGCACTATTCCGCTGATCCCGGGGATCAGCACCGTCTCCGAGCTGATGCTGGGCATGCAGTACGGTCTGAAAGAGTTTAAATTCTTCCCGGCAGAAGCCAACGGCGGCGTGAAAGCGCTGCAGGCGATTGCGGGTCCGTTCGGTCACATTCGTTTCTGCCCGACCGGCGGTATCTCCCCGGCTAACTACCGTGATTACCTGGCGCTGAACAGCGTGCTGTGCATCGGGGGCTCCTGGCTGGTGCCGGCAGACGCCCTGGAAGCTGGCGACTACGATCGCATCACCACCCTGGCGCGTGAAGCGGTGGAAGGCGCGAAGTAAACCGCGCCTCAAGGTCAACAACCCGGTCAGCGGCAACGCGACCGGGTTTTTTTTGTCTTTACCCTTCGACGATAACCGCCGCGGCGGCGGTTTTAGCCCGCGCCACAGCCTCTTCCACCGAATCGGCGACGGCGAGAGTCACCCCCAGACGACGGGTGCCGTCAATCTCCGGCTTGCCGAACAGACGCAGCTGCAGGCCAGCTCCGACGGCTGACTGCAGCTGGCCGAAGCTGACGTTCTGACTGGTCAGCTGCGGAAGGATCACTGCGGAAGCGGCCGGACCATACTGGCGGATAGCGCCGACGGGCAGCCCAAGAAAGGCGCGAACGTGCAGGGCGAATTCCGAGAGATCCTGCGAGATAAGCGTTACCATTCCGGTGTCGTGCGGGCGCGGGGAGACTTCGCTGAAGATCACCTCGTCGCCGCAAACGAACAGCTCCACGCCGAACAGGCCATAACCTCCCAGCGCCAGCACCACCTTGCGGGCGATATCCTGCGCGCGTTCAAGGGCCAGGTCGCTCATCTGCTGCGGCTGCCAGGACTCGCGGTAGTCGCCGTCTTCCTGACGATGGCCGACCGGGGCGCAGAAATGCACGCCATCGACGGCGCTGACGGTGAGCAGGGTGATTTCAAAGTCGAAATTTACCACCCCCTCGACGATCACCCGCCCGGCGCCGGCGCGGCCGCCCTGCTGGGCGTAGCGCCAGGCTTCGCTGAGCTGGTCAGCCGAGCGGATAAAGCTCTGACCTTTACCGGAGGAGCTCATCACCGGCTTGACGATGCATGGCAAACCGATCTCGGTAACCGCCGCGCGGAAGGCTTCTTCACTGTCGGCGAAACGGTAGCTGGAGGTGGGGAGCTGCAGCTCTTCGGCCGCCAGACGGCGTATGCCTTCGCGGTTCATGGTGAGCTTCGCTGCCCGCGCCGTGGGAACCACTTTCTGCCCGGCCTGCTCCAGTTCGACCAGGGTATCGGTGGCGATAGCTTCGATCTCCGGCACGATGTAATCGGGTTTTTCCTGTTCGATCAGCGCGCGCAGGCTCTCGCCGTGCAGCATATTGATGACGTGGGCGCGGTGGGCGACCTGCATCGCCGGGGCATCGGGGTATCGGTCGACGGCGATAGTTTCAATGCCCAGACGCTGACATTCGATGGCGACTTCTTTACCCAGCTCGCCGGAGCCTAACAGCATAACTTTGGTGGCTGCCGGGCGCAGCGCGGTGCCTAATACAGTCATAACTCTCTTCCGCAGTAAAAAAAGATGCGGTCGATTATAAACGAAAACGTTTGCGTCTGTCTTTATGCGCGTGAGTTGAGTCCGGAAGGGAAATTTGCTATACTGTATAAAAATACAGTACTAAGAGGCTGCAGCATGGCGGTTGAAATTAAATATGTAGTGATCCGCGAAGGTGAGGAAAAAATGTCTTTTGCCAGCAAAAAAGAGGCCGACGCTTACGACAAAATGCTCGATCTGGCAGAGGTGCTGAATGACTGGCTGGTAGCATCGCCGCTGGAAATGGACGATGCCCAGCGCGATACCATGGCGATGTGGCTGGCGGAGCGTAAAGAGGCGCTGCAGCATATTCTGCGCGCCGGCAGACTGCCGGAGCAGGATGCGACTGCGCACGATGCGCCCGCGCCGTCAACGAACGCTGAGGCTTCCCCGGCGGAAGAGGCCGCCGCGCCGGCTGCCAAAACGCGGAAAGCCAAAGCGGCCTGATGGCTGGCGGTCAGTCGCTGATGGGCTGATGGGCTGATGGGCTGATGGGCTGATGGGCTGATGGGCTGATGGGCTGGTCTGTCGGTCGGCAGGACCCGGTGCCGCCGCCGCGCGCACCTTTGCGCATCTTTAGCCATGTCTAACATTTCCTGACATCGCGTCGTTTAGGCTGATAACAGTGTTTGTCACCTGAGAGGAAAACCATGGCTAACTGGCTAAATCAACTGCAGTCGCTGCTCGGACAGCAGGGCGCGTCGCCGTCCGGCGAGTCGTCAAAAGGGAGCGCCCTGCTGCCCGGCGCCATCGGCGGGCTGGCGGGGCTGCTGGTGGCCAGCAAATCGTCACGCAAGCTGCTGGCGAAATATGGCACCAGCGCGCTGCTGGCTGGCGGTGGGGCGGTGGCGGGTACCGTATTGTGGAACAAGTATCAGCAGAAAATGCGCGCTCAGAACACGCCCGCTCCGACACCCGAGACGGCTGCGGCGCCGACGGAGGTCGATCCGCGCAGCGTGCGGTTGATCACCGCCCTGGTGTTTGCCGCCAAAAGCGATGGGCATATCGACGATCACGAGCGGGCGAGGATTGAAGCCCAGCTTCGGGAGGCCAATATTGACGTGCAGGCCCGGGTGCTGATTGACCAGGCGCTGGCTCAGCCGCTGGATCCGCAGCGTCTCGCCGAGGGCATCGTTGACCCGCAGGAGGCGCTGGAGATCTACTACGTCAGCTGCGCGGTGATTGATATCGACCACTTTATGGAGCGCAGCTATCTCAACGCCCTGGGTGAGGCTCTGGCGTTGCCAAAAGATGTCCGGGCCGACATCGAACAGGACATCCAGTCACAAAAACAGGCGCTAAGCGTTTAAATTATCACGTTTCGCTTGCATCGCCCGCGTCTTTTGCCACCCTTATAGACACGTCATCATTCAGGCGCCACCCTGCGGCCTGAATGCTCTTGTGTCACGAAAAAGCAGCAGAAGAATAACATGCCACCTAAAGCCAAACGGATCCCTCACGCCATGACCTTGCATGGCGATACACGCATTGATAACTATTACTGGCTGCGCGACGATGAACGCGCGCGGCCTGATGTGCTGGAATATCTGCACGCGGAAAACGCCTACGGCAAGCAAGTGATGGATTCGCAGCTCAGCCTGCAGGAGCGTCTGCTGAAAGAGATTATCGACCGCATTCCGCAGCGGGAAGTCTCTGCCCCCTATAGTAAAAACGGCTTTCGCTACCGGCAGGTGTATGAGCCGGGCTGCGAATACGCTATCTACCAGCGACAGTCGGTGCTGAAAGAAGAGTGGGACGAGTGGGAGATCCTGCTTGATGCCAACCAGCGGGCGGCAAAGAGCGAGTTTTACACCCTGGGCGGGCTGGGTATTGCGCCCAACAACCAGTTGATGGCGGTGGCGGAAGATTATCTCTCCCGTCGCCAGTACGGTCTGCGTTTTTGCGACCTCAGCAACGGCGAGTGGTATCCGGAGACCCTGGAAAATGTCACCTCCGGCTTTGCCTGGAGCAACGATTCACGCTTTGTGTGGTACGTGCGTAAACATCCCACCACGCTGCTTCCTTATCAGGTCTGGCGCCACACCGTCGGGACGCCGGCGCAGAGCGACGTGCTGGTCTACGAGGAAAAAGATGAGACCTTCTACGTCAGCGTGCATAAAACCACATCCCAGCAGTTCGTGGTGATCTATCTCTCCAGCGCCACCACCAGCGAAGTACTGCTGCTCAACGCCGAACTGCCAGACGCTGAGCCGGTCTGCTTCCTGCCGCGGCGTAAAGATCATGAATATAGCCTCGATCACTATCAGCACGCCTTCTATCTGCGATCCAACCGGGACGGGAAGAATTTTGGTCTCTATCGTACCGTGCTACGCGATGAAGATCAGTGGACCACGCTGATCCCGCCGCGTCACGACGTGATGCTTGAAGGATTTACCCTGTTTACCGACTGGCTGGTCGTCGAGGAGCGTCAGCGCGGCCTGACCAGTCTGCGGCAGATTAACCGCAAGACCCGGGAGGTGGTGGGGATCGCCTTTGACGATCCGGCCTATGTCACCTGGCTTGCCTATAATCCGGAGCCCGAAACGTCGCGCCTGCGCTACGGCTACTCCTCGATGACGACGCCCGACACCCTGTTTGAACTGGATATGGATACCGGCGAACGACGGGTGATCAAGCAGCAGGAGGTGAAGGGGCTGGACACCCGCTGCTATCAGAGCGAGCACCTGTGGGTGACCGCCCGCGATGGCGTCGAAGTCCCGGTCTCGCTGGTCTACCATCGCGATCATTTTCGTAAAGGGAGCAATCCGCTGCTGGTCTATGGCTATGGCTCGTATGGCGACAGTATCGATGCCGATTTCAGCGCCAGTCGGCTGAGCCTGCTCAACCGCGGCTTTGTCTACGCCATCGCCCACGTCCGCGGCGGCGGCGAGCTGGGTCAGCAGTGGTATGAGGACGGTAAATTCCTGTGTAAGAAAAATACCTTTAACGACTATCTCGACGTCTGCGACGCGCTGCTGGCTCAGGGGTACGGCGACCCGCGGCTCTGCTATGGCATGGGCGGCAGCGCCGGCGGGATGCTGATGGGGGTGGCCGTTAACGAGCGTCCAGAGCTGTTCCACGGCGTGATAGCCCAGGTGCCGTTCGTCGACGTGGTAACCACGATGCTGGATGAGACCATTCCGCTGACGACCGGCGAATTTGAAGAGTGGGGGAACCCGCAGGATGAAACCTATTACCACTACATGAAAAGCTACAGCCCCTACGACGGCGTGAAGGCGCAGGCGTATCCGCATATGCTGGTGACCACCGGGCTGCACGATTCCCAGGTGCAATACTGGGAGCCGGCGAAGTGGGTGGCAAAACTGCGTGAACTGAAAACCGACGATAACCTGCTGCTGCTTTGCACCGATATGGACTCCGGGCATGGCGGAAAATCCGGGCGCTTTAAAAGCTATGAGGGGGTGGCGCTGGAGTACGCCTTTTTCATCGCCCTGGCGCAAGGGACACTGCCGGGGAAAGCGGCAGTGTAGGGGCTATTCCCCAAGGTAATGCTTGAGCGTGAGGCGCAGTTCGGGGCTCATGCGGTCGAGATTGTTGAATAACCAGCGCAGATAGCCTGGATCGTTTTCAGCAATCTCGGCGACGGCTTTACCGCGATATTTGCCGAAGGTAAAGGTGGTAAGCAGCGCCGGCCGACCGGTGATATCGGCCATTTCGTCAGGCGTCCAGCCGGAAACGTTGATGATATCCAGCAGCAGCGCAGCGGTGATATAGCAGTCATACAGCGCCCGGTGGTGATGCAGCCCCGGCGGCGTGGCCACGTTCAGCTTGCGTGATTTATAGAGCCCCATATTACTGTATTTGATCCCCGGCCACAGCCGGCGGGCCAGCTTCATCGTACAGATCCACTCGCCATGCATCTCCGGTAGCACCCGACGATCGAAGCTGGCGTTATGCGCGACGTACCACGGGCTGCCATGATAGTGCGGAATAATCTCCTCAATCCACGGCTTATCGGCGACCATCTCTTCGGTAATCCGGTGGATAGCCATCGCCTGCGGGCTGATGGGGCGGTCAGGACGCACCAGATGACTCATGGGATTGGTGATTTGCCCGTCGACAATGTCGACCGAGGCGATTTCAACGATGCCCCCCTGCAGTCCGCAGGTTTCGGTATCAATGACGCGCAGCATGGCTCGCTCCAGAGCAAAACAATAAGCGTAAAGTAATTGGTCGGGCTTGCCAACCGACGGCGAGGGGGCAAGTAGGCATTATTTCTGTTTCGGCTCCCAGGGCAGGCGGGACAGTGAAACGGAGGCCAGCCGATGGGCGATCAGCCGTTCGCGGAACCAGTCGCGCAGATGGGCGGGCTG
Organism: Klebsiella sp. 2-CIP_Kleb.; assembly: GCF_050378715.1. Lineage (NCBI taxonomy): Bacteria > Pseudomonadati > Pseudomonadota > Gammaproteobacteria > Enterobacterales > Enterobacteriaceae > Klebsiella > Klebsiella sp. 2-CIP_Kleb. The sequence goes on along the minus strand of NZ_JBNRLG010000001.1, from coordinate 1,004,823 downwards.
TTCACGCTCGACCAAATCAGCGACCACCGGCATATTATACCGCTCTTTAAAGGCGACGCCGGCGGCGGCGAGATCGACGTTAACTTTATCCATCTCATCTTGCGAAATTTTGGCCAGATTTCTTTCCATCATACACTCCACTCTGCTTGTAAGCCCGGTCAGGGCCTGACGCCCGGCTCGACTCTGCCATTATACAGGGTTATTCTCTGTGCTACAGACATAACAAAAGGGAATGACGAATATGCGACTTCTTGCTGGACGCGCATTGCGCCTCTCCGTTGCGTTTGCCGGGCTATTAACCGCGGCGGGCGCGCTCGCCCACGCTCACCTGCAGCAGCAGATCCCCGCCGCCGGGGCGCAGCTGGCGGCCTCCCCGCAGACGTTGACGCTCAGTTTCTCCGAAGGCATTGAACCCGCGTTCAGCGGCGTGACCGTCACCGGTCCACAGCAGCATGCGGTGGCCACCGGCAAACTGACCCGCAGCGCCGACAACCCCGCCCAGGTCACCGTGCCTGTAGCGGAAACCTTGCCGCCGGGAGAATACACGGTGGCTTGGCATGTGGTCTCAGTGGATGGCCATAAAACCAAAGGGCAATACACCTTTAGCGTGAAGTAAGCGATGCTGACCGGGCTCTACATTACTCTGCGCTTTGGGCACTTTATCACCCTGATGCTGGCTTTTGGCTGCGTGCTGTATGGCGCCTGGTGGGCGCCGGTGCCGCTGCGACGCGTACTGATGCTGCGCTTCTATCCGCTGCTGCGCCCGCTGCTGCTGATCGGCGCCCTCTCTACCCTGGTGCTGTATCTGCTGCAGGGGGGATTGATGGGCGACGGCTGGGCAGATGTCTGGCAACCCGCCGTCTGGCAGGCGATGGCGGGCACCCGCTTCGGCGGGGTGTGGATCTGGCAGATCCTGCTGGCGTGGATCGCCCTCGCCGTAGTGTGGATCCGTCCCCGACATGGCGCTCGCCAGCTGGTGGCCCTGCTGGCGGCCCAGCTGCTGCTTTCCGCTGGGGTAGGGCATGCCGCCATGCATGATGGTTTACTCGGCGCCCTGCAGCGGACTAATCATGCTGTCCACCTCTTCTGCGTTGCCAGCTGGTTCGGCGGCCTGTTGCCCTTTATCTATTGCCTGCGCCTGGCGCAGGGGCGCTGGCGGCAGGCCGCGGTCTATACCATGGCGCGCTTTTCACGTTACGGGCATCTGGCCGTCGCCGGCACCCTTGCCAGCGGGGCGATCAATGCGCTGTTGATCCAGGGAGGGATGATTGGCGCATCGCCCTGGGGACGTCTGCTGTTGATCAAATGTGCGCTGGTGGCCGGGATGGTGGTAATTGCGTTAGTGAACAGGTATGTTCTGGTACCGCGCATGTCGGCAAGCGGTTCGCGGGCGGAAAGTCTGATCCTGCGAACCACGCAGGCTGAGATAGGGCTGGGCGCGCTGGCGCTGCTGGCCGTCAGTCTGTTTGCCACCTGGGAACCTTATTGAATTAACTGGCAAAATCATGAAAAAAATTGTTCTGACCATGTTGTTACTGGCAAGCTCCGGCGCTGCACTGGCGGCGCCGCAAATTATCACCGTGAGCCGCTTTGAGGTAGGGAAGGAGAGCTGGGCGTTCAACCGTGAAGAGGTGATGTTGACCTGTCGTCCGGGCAATGCCCTTTACGCTATCAACCCGAGCACCCTGGTCCAGTATCCGCTCAATGAGGTGGCTGAGCAGCAGGTCAAAGCCGGCAAAACCACCGCCCAGCCGATCTCAGTGATCCAGATCGACGATCCGCAGCATCCTGGGCAAAAAATGAGCCTCGCGCCGTTTATCGAGCGCGCGCAGAAGCTCTGCTAGATTTTCGCGCTATCTCGCTGTAATGGCATAAAAAAAACCGCCCTTGCCGGACAACGGCAGTGGCGGTTTTTTTGCTGGCAGCGCCCACTTTTCCAGGAATTATTCGGCCACATTGGCCGCAGACTGGAAAAGCTGACGCGTTAAACTATTCTTATAGTGCAAGGCGACTTAGCCTGCATTAATGCCAACTTTTAGCGCACGGCTCTCTCCCAAGAGCCATTTCCCTGGACCGAATACAGGAATCGTATTCGGTCTCTTTTTATCTTAATCTGTCTGCTTTCGCGATCACCAGCGACATCCTGTCAGTCAATTCAGTCAATCACCAGGCTGGCCTCTGGATGTCCCGTTATAGCACACCGTTTTTAGCATACACAATTCATTTACACACAAATTGCATCCTGCGGAAGAACGGTATGGGGAAGGCGGAACCGTAAGCGAGGGGAGAGGAAAAGAAAAAACCTGCACCTAAACAGGCCCGGCGTGCAGGTTAACTGGCGGGCCAACATCGGAAGGCTGCTAGTATACATATTTGTATGATAAATAGAATAAACAAAACCTTATTGATTTGGCAATTCATGCGATTAGCCGTCCGCGCCCCACGAAAGGGCGGGAAATAATATTGAGGGGCGTAGTTCCGAGCGTCCGGTATTATTCCGGAACGCTGAAGGTGGGAAATATCTGACTTTCCAGATAGCAGAGTAAAAGCCAAATTTCATCGCTGAAAATAAACCATATGCTGCCCAGCAGGACGACCGCGAGAATAATCAGCAGGAAAATTTCGGTTTTACTCATCATGCTAACGACTATCCAGTGGTCTGCGGGGACCATGATAGTAGCGAAATAAGAACATAATAAGCAAACGCCGCGTGACGGGGCGAGTTCACTGGTCGTGAAATTACTCGCCCGGCAGTGGCTGCGTCAATATTGCCACCTGCTCCGCCAGCTGATCCAGCAGCTGGAATCGACGCCGGTATTCGGCCCGTTTTTTACTGGCGATGCTCTCCAGCGGTTTTCTTTCCAGACGCAGCGGTAGCTGCCAGCGCCAGGGGCTTTCCGGCTTGCCGTCGATGGATTGCCAGAATTCGTCGTAGCTGGCGTGGAAATGGCGCCCCTTGCTCAGGCGATAGCGCAGGGCGCGAAACACATGGCCATTATCGCTAACGCCGTAAATCGCTGCGATATGGCTGCGAGCGGCCAGCAGCCAGATAAACTCCAGCAGCAGGCGCTTCGGGAACAGACCGTAGCAGGCGCGGGTCGCCTGCTTGATCACCTCGTGAGAAACGTGGCGTCGCGGTCCCTGCAAGCCGCCGATGATCAGCTGCCAGGCTTCGCCATCCCAGGTCACGCTGAAGGTGGCGCTGGCCAGCAGGGTATGATCGCTGTCGCGCAGCCACAGGGTGGTTTCACCCTCACGCTCGGCCTTCCCGGCCGAAGAGGCCGAGAGGGAAAACTGGCGCTCATCCTTTCCATTGAGCGTCAGTAACGGGACCTCGCACACTGCGGTCATGGCATGCGCCAGCCGGGAACCGCGCAGGGTATCGACATAGCGATAATGGCTTATTACCGCCATCGCCCGCTGCCAGGCGTTGAGATCGCGCGTTAGATATTGACGGTGCACTTTCCCTGGCAGCGTCGCCTGCGCCGCCAGCAGCTGGTTAAAATCGTCACGAGCGCTCAGCGCCTCCAGCATCGCTTTAGTCGGGCTATAAAATAATGCCGTGCGCAGTAGAAATTTAAAGCGGTAATTTTTCTGCCGCCATATAGGTGCGGGTGTTAATCTACCCATCACCAGATCGGCAATGAGATGCGAGCGCGGCGTAAGCACGCTGGATGAATGCAGGCTATTGTCTGTCACGATAAACACCTCGTTGTTATTTCCTGCTATTTTAAAACGAGGCGCTGATAAGCTTAATCCTCTGGCCGACTATATTTGCCGTTTGTTTAAAATCGATTGAGGTGTAAATAAAAAACAGCGGCTATAAGCTGGAATTACCTATAATTACAGCAGAGAGGTAATTATATGTATCAGCGTATTAATGGCAGAGACTGGCGTAATATCTGGCTGATGGGCGATCTGCATGGCTGCTTTGCGCTGCTGATGGCGCGCCTGCGCCGACTGCGCTTTGATCCCTGGGCCGATCTGCTGATCTCGGTGGGCGATCTGATCGATCGCGGGCCGCAAAGCGCTGACTGTCTCGGCCTGTTGCGCAGCCGCTGGTTCCGGGCCGTGCGCGGGAATCATGAGCAGATGGCGCTCGAGGCGCTGGAGAGCGGAGATATGACGCTCTGGCAGATGAACGGCGGCGACTGGTACGCCCGGAGCAACGTGCGGCAGCGGGATGACGTCGATCGCCTGCTGGCGCGCTGTCAGCGGCTGCCGTTGATTATTGAAGTGGAGTGCGCAAAAGCGCGGCATGTGATCGCCCATGCCGATTATCCGGCGCCGGTCTATCGCTGGCAGCAGCCGGTGGATCCCCAGCGGGTCCTGTGGAGCCGCCATCGTCTGAGTGAACATCTGGCGGGGCGTCATGGCGCTATCGCCGGGGCTGACCATTTCTGGTTTGGCCATACGCCGCTTCGCGCGCGTTATGACTACGACAATCAACACTATATTGACACCGGCGCTGTGTTCGGCGGCACGCTGACGCTGGTGGCGCTGCAGTCGGCAGACTAAAAGTCACTGTATTCGCTGGCGGGTTGCCAGAAGCCGTCAATAAAATCTTCTATCGGGTAGCAGCCGCCGTGGCGGATCCGCTGATCTTCCATCGCCACCAGGCACTGCGTTTCCTCGCGGTAGACGTCAACCACAATGTCCTCGCAGCCGCCATCCAGATAGCAAATAAACAACACTAAGGCAAACATCCTGGCCTCATGTTCGGGGGGACATACTGTTTAGTGTAGGGGATGACGGCGGGACGGGGAAATAAATAACCCGTCTCAGGCGACGGGTTCATTGGCGTCAGGCAAGGCGCATGACCCAGGCATCGGACTGGCGGTCGTAATGTTTACGGTAGAGGACGGAATGTTCACCATTGAGAATCGCGGGAACGCTGGTGTCGGCATCCCAGGCGTCAAGCTGCATACATAAATCTGGATCGGATTTGCAGGGAATGCTTAACGTTCGCTCACCCTGATGTTCACCATGCAGTTCGGCATCGTCTATCTCAAACGCGCCGATGCGGACATTGGTTTTACTCATCGCTTCACCCCATTTTTTCAGCTGAGTTGTGGTACGACCAGTTGCGGCCGTCATTTTTCAGCGTAGTCAATGGGGGGAAAACCGCCAGTCAAAAAGTGCGTATTTTTTGCGCGGCGTCACACCTTGCCGGCAAAAAGTTTCCCATCGCGTACCAGCTCGCGCGGGTAACTGTTCTTCAGACGGGAGCCGACGCGCTTGGCCAGGCCCAGCGGCACGCCCTGGAAGGTGACAATGACTTCATCCTGCGCTGGCGGGGTTTGCGGATAGACGTCGCGTCCGCGATACCATTCCTCCGCTTCCTCCAGCGTCAGCTCGAAGGCGCGCTGCGGCGCGGCAAAGGCAATAACCGCCTCATGCTGCCAGCGGTAACCCTTATTGTGCAGTTCCGCCAGACGCACGCCAATGCGCGAAAACCGCACCTGACCAAACAGAGGCTCCATAGACTGCGGAAACAGCCACAGCTCTTTATCCCGTTGCCACAGCGTGTGGCTCGCGTCCCATTCCAGCCCGACAGCGCGGGCGGCGGCGGTCGCCGCGGCGGCCTCCCGGCCCTTCAGCGGCGCAAACGGGAACTTGCCGACCTTGTAGCCCGGCGCCGGGAGCGGATCGATCGACGCCGTCTTGCGCAAGCGGGCGACAAAGAAGCCTTCACAATCGAAGATCTGCGGGAAGACATGCAGAAATCCCTCGGCGGTTAAGGCATCGGCCGCGCCGGGAAACAGCTCTCCCAGCGGCTGGATCGCCACCGCCTGCGGGTAGCGGGACAGCAGCCAGTGAATGACGGACTGATTTTCTTCGCGGTTAAGGGTGCAGGTCGAATAGACCAGCGTCCCGCCGGGGCGCAGGGCATGGAAAGCGCTGTCGATAAGCTCGCGCTGGGTGGCGGCGATGTCGAGGTTGCTCTCCGGCGACCAGTTTTTCAGCGCGTCCGCATCTTTGCGTACCACCCCTTCGCCGGAGCAGGGGGCATCAAGCAGAACGGCGTCGAAGGCTTCGGGCAATGCCGCGCCGAACACCCGGCCGTCGAAATGGGTCAGGGCGACGTTGCTGATGCCGCAGCGGCTGATGTTGGCATGCAGCACTTTCACCCGGCTGGCGGAGAACTCATTCGCCAGGATGCCGCCCGCATTGCCCATCCGGGCGGCGATCTGGGTGGTTTTCGACCCCGGAGCGGCAGCAACGTCCATGACCCGTTCAGGCTGCGGGTTATCGGCGAACAGGGCGGCGACCGGCAGCATTGAGCTTGCTTCCTGTATATAGAACAGACCGCTGAGATGTTCGGCGGTGCTGCCCAGCGGCAGCGCGTCGTCGTCGTCCCGCTCGATCCAGAATCCCTCCTCGCACCAGGGGACCGGCGTCAGCTGCCAACCATAGGGGGCGACCAGAGAGAGAAAATCATCGACGCTGATTTTCAGCGTATTGACGCGAATACTTCGGCGTAGCGGGCGCTGACAGGCGGCGATAAAGTCGTCGAAAGAGAGGTGCGCCGGCATCGCCGCGCGCATTTGAGCGAGAAACGCTTCAGGGAAATAGACAGTATTTTCGGCCACAGGCAGCGCACCACAGAAAAAAAGGGTGCGCAGTTTAGCACAAACGCCCCGGTGCAGGACACCGGGGCGTGAGGTTTGTGTCTGCCCGCGCCCGGCGTTTGCCGGGGCGGGAGAAGGGGAGGCGAGGATTACTGCGGCAGGGCGGTGCCCCACTCCCGCCACTCTTTCGGCTCGCTCTCCAGCAGCAGGAAGTGCTTGCCGTCCTGGGCCTTCGGCGCCAGCGGCGTACCCGGCGGCGTGGCAAAGGCGATCCCGCCGCGGATAAACTGATTGAAGGTCCCGGTTTTCACCACGCCGCCAACCAGGCCGAAGTCGAGGCTGTAACCCGAGGCCAGCCAGAACACCGAGTTATTGCGCACCAGGTACTGGTAGCGCTTGCTGATGCGCATCTTAACCATGACCCGGTCAGACATCGATCCCAGCGACAGACCGGTCACCGTCCCGACTTCCAGGCCGCGGAACAGCACCGGCGTACCGATGCCGAGCGATCCGGCCTCCGGCGCTTCCACCACGATATTCAGGCCGTCGATATAGCGCGAGTCGCTGATCGTCGTATCCTGGATCTCAAAGTCGCGGCGCGCCGGGCCGCGTCCGGGCTCAACGTTAATATAGGACTGGAACAGGGTGTCGAGATGCTCCACGCCCGCGGCGGAGATCTGCGGGGTGATCACCGAGAAGCGGGTCCCGGCGCGGGCAAACGTGCCGACGTATTCCGGATAAAGCACGGCTTTCGCCTGCACCTCGTTTTTGGCGGTGATCAGCTCCAGCGACTGGATCTGACCGATATCGATGCCGAGATAGCGAATCGGCATCCCGGCCGCCATCTTCCCGGCGTCGAACGCATGCAGGGTGATCTGGCCGCCCACGGCGCGCGCCGCCGTTTCAGAAGCGTAAAGGATACGTTTGTTATTCAGCCGCGCATTGGCGCTGCTGCCGTTGAGGTTATCGAAACTGATCGCCCCTTTTATGGCGCGGGCCAGCGGCGAGGCCTGAACGGTGAGTCCGTTGCCGTCAAGTTTAACCTTCGCACCCCCTTCCGCCCAGAAGACGCTGTTGTTGGTCAGCAGGTAGCGGTATTCCGGCTTGATATGCAGATCGATATCGAAAGCGTCTTTGCGCGGTTTCACGGCGATGATCTCGCCGACGGCGAATTTACGATACAGCACCACCGAGCCAGCCTGAACGTCAGGCAGCGTCTCAGCGGAGAGGCTCAGGGTGGTGGTCGGCACTTCGCTCAGGCTGTTTTCCTGCGCCTTTTCGAGGTTGGCGTACAGCGGATAGCTGCTCTGCATTTCGCCTTTTTCACCCGGGATCACCCGGATCCCGCCGTTCACCCATTCGCTGGCGCTGGCGCCCAGCACCTGCACGCCATCAAGTCCCACTTTGACGTCCAGACGACTGTTCACCACAAACTTGCTGTCGCCGCGAATCAGATCGCGGTATTCCGGGGCAATCGCCACCTGGAAGGTTACCCCTTTGGCCGTCAGCTTGCGCTCCAGCACCTGGCCGACTTTCACTCCGTGAAGCACCAGCGGCTGGCCGCCGTCGATCCCGTAGCTCTCCGGCGCCGAAAGGGTGACGGTGGCGACATTGGGCTCCTCCAGCAGCGCTTTATCCGCTGGCATGACGGAGAAGTGATTACGCGGCTCGCCTTCGCCGGGCACCAGTTCAAAGGTATTGCCGGTGAGCAGGGCGCTGACGCTGGGGTTATCGAGGGAGATCTTCGGCTTCTTCATCTGAATCAACGTTTTCTCCCGCAGCAGGGTCACCACGCTCGGATCGACGGTCATCTCGCCAGTGACTTTGCCGCCGGGGTTAAGATTCAGTTTGCTTAACTGGCCCACTTCCAGCCCCTGATACATCAGCGGCGTCGAGCCCGCTTTCAGGCCGTCGCCGTCAGGCAGGTCAAGGGTCACCACTACCCCGCGCTGGCTGTGCGCCAGGTCTTCATACAGATGATAGTCATCGTTTTGCGACGCGACCTGCGAATCGGCAGGGGAGTCAAAGGCGATGGCACCGTTCACCAGCGCGGAAAGGTTCTCCAGCTGCACTTTGGCCCCGCTCAGGCCGACATCGGCTTTGATCCCCGAGACGTTCCAGAAACGGCTGCCTTTTTTCACCAGGTTGGTGAACCGGCGCTCGATCAGCACATCAATGGTGACCCCCTGATTATTATCATTCAGCGTGAAGTCATACACCCGCCCGACCGGGATCTTACGGAAGTAGACCAGCGAGCCGCTGCTCAGAGAGCCAAGGTCGGGCGCCTGCAGGTGGATCATCAGCTCGCCGTTGTTGATACGGTATTTTGGCTGAGTGTCGAGGGCGACGAAGTGATCTTCGGGTTCGCCCTTGCCCGGCATCATGCCGATATAGTTCCCGCCCACCAGCGCATCGAGGCCCGACACGCCGGCCAGAGAGGCTTTCGGCGTGACCAGCCAGAACTGCGTATCTTTGCGCAGCGCCTCTTTCATATCGCGCTTGATGCTGGCGGAAACTTCAATCTTGCTCAGGTCTTTACTGAGACTAATATCCTGGACGGTACCGACTTCCACCCCCTGATAGCGGATAGGCGTCCGCCCCGGCACGATGCCGTTAGCAGACTGGAAATCGATAGTAATCGTCGATCCGCGGTCGTCAAAGCTGGTCCAAATGAGCCAGGCGGCAATCAGCAGCGCGATGACCGGCAACAGCCAGAATGGCGAGATACGACGTTTGGTTTTTATTCTGGCTTCAGTCTGCGAAGCGGGCGTTTCCTGACTCATGTGCGTCCCAAAGTAAGCGGCTGTCCAGCCATTCAACTGCAAGAATAGTTAAAATTACCGCGCCGCCAAAGTAAACCGCGGCCGGCCCCATCGTAAAGGCGAGGAGCTGATCGCGGTTAATGAGCGACATGGTGAGTGAGATAACAAACAGATCCAGCATCGACCAGCGGCCAATCCAGGTTATCAGCCGCAGCAGCAGGATGCGGGTGCGCAGCCCCTGCTCGCACTTGAATTGTATGCTGAGCAGCAGGGTAAATAACACTATAACTTTGGTGAATGGCACCAAAATACTGGCGATAAACACCACGCCGGCGATGGCGATATTGCTGCTGGCGAGGGAGATGATCCCGGAGAGGATGGTGTCTTCCTGGCGCGCGCCGTTGACGTAGATGATAGAGATCGGCAGCAGGTTGGCCGGTAGGAGGAAAACCAGCGAGGCAATCAGCGCCGCCCAGCTGCGCTGCAGGCTCTGCGGCCGGCGATGGTGCAGCGGCGTGTGGCAGCGTCGGCAGCGGCCGCGGGCGTCGCGGTAGCCGGTGTAGTGGCAGCCGGTGCACACCTGCAGATTGTTATCGGCGCGGGTCGCCGGCCGTTCGGGATAGAAGCGCTCCCATAGCTCTTCGACGTTCATATGGATAAGCGTCAGGATACTCAGCAGCGTCAGGGAGATAAACGCCACCAGGCCGATGCCGGGCTGCAGAAAGGCGTAATCCTGCACCTTGATGGAGGCGACGCCGATGCCCACCAGATAGATATCCAGCATCACCCACTCCTTGAGCTTATCGAGCATTAGCAGCACCGGGCGCAGGTTCATCCCCAGCACGTTGCCCAGCCACAGATAGCTAATCGAGACCACCAGCAGTACCGGGGCGACCACCGCGCAAAACAGCACCATCGCGGCGGTAAGCGGGTCGCCCTGCGCGGTCATCTGCCAAATCCCCTGCAGGACGTTGGCGTCAATGCGAACCCCCAGCAGGTGAAGGCGCAGTAGGGGTTCGGACCAGGCAAAGGGCATTAACAGCAGAATGGCCAGGGCCATGCTGCCCAGACGGGTCAGCGACCAGTCGCGGCCATCGCGCACCTTCGCGTTACAGCGTGGACACCAGGCGCTTTGGTTGCGTTTGAGCACCGGTAAGCGGAACAGCATGTCACACTGCGTACAGCGCTGATAATGCGCATAGGGAAGCGGCGTGCTGACGGCATGCACGACCATCTTATTCGCAGGCTTAAGGGTGGGTGTTTTTATTGGCATTTATTACGTACAGGAATGAATGTATCTCACTATCTTAACCCATGAATGAATTCATCTTGAGCCCAAGCGCATTTAATGCTTATTTTAGTAGGCTGTACGTATCAGGCAGTAAGACAACCAAGTGAAGATATAATGAGCAAAACAGAATTTTACGCGGATTTGAACCGCGATTTCCAGGCATTAATGGCAGGTGAAACCAGTTTTCTGGCGATGATCGCTAATACCAGCGCGCTGCTGTTTGAACGACTGGGCGAGGTCAACTGGGCCGGTTTCTATCTTCTGGAAGGCGATACCCTGGTGCTGGGGCCGTTCCAGGGCAAACTGGCCTGCGTCCGGATCCCGGTTGGGCGCGGCGTATGCGGCGCGGCGGTGGCGCAAGCCCAGGTGCAGCGCGTCGAGGACGTCCACGCCTTTGACGGCCACATTGCCTGCGATGCCGCCAGTAATTCGGAAATTGTCTTCCCCCTGCGCGTGAACGACCAGATTATCGGCGTGCTGGATATCGACAGTCCGGCTTACGGCCGCTTCACTGCTGAAGATGAGCAGGGGTTGCGCACACTGGTCGAGCATCTGGAAAAACTTATCGCGGCCACTGATTATCAAAAAATCTTTACCCGTGTCGTGGGATAATCAACGGATAACGTAGCATTTAGCGAGGACGTCATTATAATGTCGCCTGTTCATGCCTGCGGCTTGTTGGCTACGTCCGTTGTAATCAGGAAATTTCATGGAAAATCAACCTAAGTTGAATAGCAGTAAAGAAGTTATCGCCTTTCTGGCCGAACGTTTCCCTCAGTGCTTCAGCGCTGAAGGCGAAGCGCGCCCCCTGAAAATCGGAATTTTTCAGGATCTCGTTGAGCGAGTGGGTGGTGAGATGAATCTCAGCAAAACCCAGCTTCGCGCTGCATTACGTCTTTACACCTCGAGCTGGCGCTATCTCTACGGCGTAAAAGCCGGCGCTATCCGCGTTGACCTGGACGGCAACCCGTGCGGCGAACTGGAAGAGCAGCACATTGCCCATGCGCGTCAGCAGCTGGAAGAAGCGAAAGCTCGCGTTCAGGCGCAGCGCGCTGCCCAGCAGGCGAAAAAACGCGAGGCCGCTGCCGCTGCAGGCCAGCCGGATGAAGGCGTTCGCCGCGAGCGTAAACCGCGTCCTCAGCAGCCGCGTCGTAAAGAGGGCGCTGAACAGCGTAAACCGCGTCCTGTTGCGGCCAAAGCTCCGCGGGAAGAGCGTCTCACTCCGGTATCGGATGTTTCCGTTCTGACCGTCGGCCAGGCGCTGAAGGTAAAAGCAGGCAATAACGCAATGGACGCCACCGTTCTGGAAATCACCAAAGATGGCGTTCGTGTACAGCTGACTTCTGGTATGTCAATGATTGTACGCGCAGAACACCTGGTGTTCTGAAACGGAGGCCGGGCCAGGCATGAACACATTTTTTAAAATCACCGCGCTTGCGGGCCTGCTGGCAATAGCAGGCCATGCTTTCGCTGTTGATGAAATAACCCGTGCAGATCAAATCCCCGTGCTGAAAGAAGAGCCGCAGCACGCGACGGTGAGCGAGCGCGTGACGTCGCGCTTTACCCGCTCTCACTACCGTCAGTTCGATCTCGACAACGCCTTCTCGGCAAAAATTTTTGACCGTTATCTGAACCTGCTGGACTACAGCCATAATGTGCTGCTGGCCAGCGATGTGGCGAAGTTCGCGGCGAAAAAAGACCAAATCGGCGACGAACTGCGCACCGGGAAACTGGACGTCTTCTACGACCTCTACAACCTGGCGCAGCAGCGCCGCTTCGAGCGCTATCAGTATGCTTTGAAGGTGCTGGAACGTCCGATGGACTTTACCGGCAACGACAATTTCAACCTTGACCGCTCCAAAGCGCCGTGGCCGAAAGACGAGGCCGAGCTGAACAAGCTGTGGGACGCCAAGGTTAAATTTGACCAGTTAAGCCTGAAGCTGGCGGGAAAAGACGATAAAGAGATCCGCGACACCTTAACCCGTCGCTACAAGTTCGCTATCCGTCGTCTGGCGCAAACCAACAGCGAGGATGTCTTCTCGCTGGCGATGACCGCCTTCGCCCGCGAAATCGACCCGCACACCAACTATCTGTCGCCGCGCAATACCGAGCAGTTCAACACCGAGATGAGTCTCTCACTCGAAGGGATCGGCGCTGTGCTGCAGATGGATGATGACTACACGGTGATTAATTCGCTGGTGGCCGGTGGTCCGGCTGCGAAGAGCAAAGCGATCAGCGTCGGCGACCGCATCGTCGGCGTCGGCCAGACCGGGAAGTCGATGGTCGATGTCATTGGCTGGCGTCTGGATGACGTCGTGGCGCTAATTAAAGGGCCGAAGGGCAGCAAGGTTCGCCTTGAGATCCTGCCGGCCGGCAAAGGGGCCAAGACGCGTATCGTCACCCTGACCCGCGAGCGCATCCGTCTGGAAGATCGCGCGGTCAAGATGTCGGTGAAAACCGTTGGTAAAGAAAAAGTCGGCGTGCTGGATATCCCGGGTTTTTACGTTGGCCTGACCGATGACGTGAAGGTGCAGCTGCAGAAGCTGGAAAAACAGAACGTCAGTAGCATCGTTATCGATCTGCGCAGCAACGGCGGCGGGGCGCTGACCGAAGCGGTATCGCTGTCGGGGCTGTTTATTCCGTCCGGCCCGGTGGTGCAGGTGCGGGATAACAATGGCAAGGTGCGCGAAGACAGCGATAACGATGGCGTAGTCTATTACAAAGGGCCGCTGGTGGTGCTGGTTGACCGCTTTAGCGCCTCGGCGTCTGAGATCTTTGCCGCCGCAATGCAGGATTATGGCCGCGCGCTGATCGTTGGCGAGCCGACCTTCGGTAAAGGTACCGTACAGCAGTATCGCTCGTTGAATCGTATCTACGATCAGATGCTGCGTCCGGACTGGCCGGCGTTAGGTTCCGTGCAGTACACTATCCAGAAGTTCTACCGCATTAACGGCGGCAGTACTCAGCGCAAAGGCGTTACGCCGGATATCATGATGCCAACCGGCAATGAAGATCGCGAAACCGGCGAGCAGTATGAAGACAACGCGCTGCCGTGGGATAGCATCAACGCGGCCACCTATGTGAAGTCCGGGGATCTGACCCCATTTGGACCGGAACTGCTCAAGCGCCACGACGAGCGTATTGCCCAGGATCCTGAGTTCCAGTACATCATGAAGGATATTGCCCGTTATAACGCGATGAAGGACAAACGTAACATCGTCTCTCTGAACTACGCTCAGCGTGAAAAAGAGAACGAAGAGGATGATGCGATTCGTCTGGCGCGGATTAACGATCGCCTGAAACGCGAAGGCAAACCGCCGCTGAAAAAACTGGACGATTTGCCGAAGGATTACCAGGAGCCGGATCCGTATCTTGATGAGACGGTCCATATCGCGGTAGACCTCGCCCATCTCGAAAAAGCGCGCCCGGCGGTGGAACCGCCGGCCAGCCAATAAGTCGCCAACGGGCACCCTGAGAGGTGCCCGTTTTTTTTATGCCCTTTGTCATCGCCATTCAGCTCATCTAACAAAATGTCAACCTGCTCTGCCGCTGTCAGCAAGATGCTACAAAGTGTAAAGTTGTGTTTTTATCGTGACTTAGCGGGGGGTGATGGTTGAAAATTGCAGCCTGACCCATACGATGTGGGTAATCGCATAGTGCGTTTTGTTAAATTGAGGTAAAAAGAAAATTATGATGCGAATCGCGCTTTTCCTGCTGACGAACCTGGCAGTGATGGTCGTGTTCGGGCTGGTGTTAAGCCTCACGGGGATCCAATCCAGCAGCATGACCGGTCTGTTGATTATGGCCCTGCTGTTCGGCTTCGGTGGTTCTATCGTTTCGCTGATGATGTCGAAATGGATGGCGCTGAAGTCTGTGGGTGGGGAAGTGATCGAGCAGCCGCGCAACGAAACGGAACGCTGGCTGATGAACACCGTTGCGCAGCAGGCGCAGCAGGCGGGCATTGCCATGCCGCAGGTGGCTATCTATCATGCCCCTGACATCAACGCCTTCGCTACCGGTGCGCGTCGCGACGCCTCGCTGGTCGCTGTCAGTACCGGGCTGTTGCAAAACATGAGCCGTGATGAAGCGGAAGCGGTCATCGCCCATGAAATCAGCCACATCGCCAATGGCGATATGGTCACCATGACTCTGATTCAGGGGGTGGTGAACACCTTCGTTATCTTTATCTCCCGCGTTATCGCGCAGATTGCGGCCGGCTTCCTTGGCGGCAACCGGGAAGATGAAGGCGAGAGCAGCAATGGCAACCCGCTGATCTACTTCGCCGTCGCCACGGTGCTGGAGCTGGTGTTCGGTATTCTGGCCAGCATTATCACCATGTGGTTCTCTCGTTATCGCGAATTCCATGCTGATGCCGGCTCGGCGCGTCTGGTGGGCCGCGAGAAGATGATTGCCGCCCTGCAGCGCCTGAAAACCAGCTATGAGCCGCAGGAAGCCAGCAGCATGATGGCGTTCTGCATCAACGGTAAAGCGAAGTCCATGAGCGAGCTGTTTATGACCCACCCGCCGCTGGACAAGCGTATTGAAGCGCTGCGTAGCGGAGAATATCTGAAATAGTCCGTCAATCTGACGCTGAAAATAAAAATCCGCAGCCCGAAGGCTGCGGATTTTTTTTATCCTTAATCGTCAGGCTGCGCGCGGCTGAGTGACGCGCAGACCGCTAATCAGCGCAGCGACGGTCGCCAGGATGCCGGCCAGCAGCAGGGCGGTGTGGGTGCCGCTGTTGCCGAGCAGGTTGAATAAAAGGGCCACCAGCGCGGCGCCGGTGCTCTGGCCGAGCAGGCGAGCGGTACCCAGCATGCCGCTGGCGCCGCCGCTGCGATGGCTCGGGGCCGAGGCGACAATGGTGTGGTTGTTTGGCGACTGGAACAGCCCGAAGCCGGCGCCGCACAGCGCCATACGCCAGATAATATCCAGATCGCTGGGCGACGCCGGAAGCAGCGCCAGGCCGAACAGGCCGCAGGCCATAACCAGCAGCCCAATGGCCCCCAGCAACCCCGCATGGCATTTTTCAATTAAATAACCGGCCAGCGGCGCCATCACCATCGTTGCCAGCGGCCACGGCGTCAGCAGCAGGCCGGTCTCCACTTCGCTGCGCCCGATCATTGTTTGCAGGAAGAAGGGCAGAGAGACCATCGCCAGCATCTGCGCACAGAAAGAGCAGATGGAGGTGCAGATAGAGAGGGAGAAGAGTGGGATGCGCAGCAGATCGACCGGCAGCAGCGGGACGGGCATCGTGAGCTGACGGCGAACGAAGAAAAAGCCCACCACCAGCATAGCGGCGACCTCCGCCAGCACCAGCTGAGTGGACTGGCCCTGTGCGAAACCGCTCAGGGCGGTGATCAACAGCCCGAAGGTCAGCGCGTTCATGATGGCGCTCGGCAAATCGAAGCGGACGATTTTGCTGCGCGCGCTGTTGGGCGGCAGAAAGCGCATCGCCAGGAGTAAGGCGACGATGCCGAGAGGCACGTTAATTAAAAACAGCCATTGCCAGGAGGCAAGGGAGAGGATCGCAGCGGCGATCGTCGGGCCTGCTGCTGAAGAGACGGCGACGACAAAGGAGTTGATACCCATGCCGCGACCGAGAAAGCGTTGCGGATAAATCAGGCGGATCAAGGCGGTGTTAACGCTCATCAGCGCGGCGCCGCCCAGCCCCTGGGCGACGCGAGCGAAAGTCAGCATTTCGAGGCTGCGCGAGAGGGCGCAGGCTAGTGAGGTAAAGATAAACACCACCAGGCCTATCTTATAGATACGGCGATAGCCGACCATGTCGCCGAGGAAAGAGAGCGGCAGCAGGGCGATAACAATGGCGATTTGGTAGGCGTTAACGATCCAGATTGAAGCCGCCGGGGAGGCGTTAAGATCGCTGGCGATGGTCGGCAGCGCGACGTTGGCGATGGCCCCGTCGAGCACGGCCATGGTCAGCCCAAGCACAATGGTCAGAATGGCGCCATAGCGCTGCGGCAGCGGCACGCCATCGGAAGAGTTTTTATCCATGGTGAAAATGAGTCTTAAATGAAACGGTTTTTTGAATGATGAGTTTAGCATTGATTATTCCGCAGTATGTCGCAGATTTGTAACGAAGTGGCAGAAGAATGATTGCGGCGCAGAGGCGGCGAATTTATAATAAAAACCGGTTCTAAATTTTATAAAACAGTTACGACGAGGTGATAAATGGCAGGTGCAGATTTGGATAAACAGCCAGATTCTGTCTCTTCGGTATTGAAGGTTTTCGGCATCCTGCAGGCGCTGGGTGAAGAGCGTGAAATTGGCATTACCGAACTGTCCCAGCGCGTCATGATGTCGAAAAGCACCGTTTATCGCTTTTTACAGACCATGAAATCACTGGGCTATGTGGCGCAGGAGGGAGAGTCTGAGAAATACTCCCTCACGCTCAAACTGTTCGAGCTGGGGGCGCGCGCGCTGCAGAACGTCGACCTGGTGCGCAGCGCCGATATTCAGATGCGGGAACTCTCCCGACTGACGAAAGAGACTATCCATCTCGGCGCGCTGGATGAAGACAGTATTGTTTACATTCACAAGATTGATTCGATGTATAACCTGCGGATGTACTCTCGTATCGGCCGTCGCAATCCGTTGTACAGCACCGCGATTGGCAAAGTACTGCTGGCGTGGCGCGATCGCAGCGAAGTGGAGCAGATCCTTCACGGCGTGGAGTATAAACGCAGCACCGAGCGGACCATCACCAGTACCGCTGAGTTGCTGAAGGTGCTGGATGGCGTTCGCGAGCAGGGATACGGCGAAGATAATGAAGAGCAGGAAGAGGGGCTGCGCTGCATTGGGGTACCGGTATTCGACCGTTTCGGCGTAGTCATCGCCGGGTTGAGCATCTCTTTCCCGACCTTACGGTTCTCTGAAGAACGTTTGCATGAATATGTGGCGATGCTGCACCAGGCAGCGCGCAAGATTTCTGAACAGATGGGCTACAACGACTACCCCTTCTGACCGCGCTGAAGCATTCGGCGACCGCGGCGCTATCGTCGCGGTCGCCGGTTGGATCTTAGCCGTTATCCACGACGGTTGCGCTTTTACGCAGCAGCGGGCAGCTGCTGACGCCGATCACGCCGCTATCGGAATGCACATAAAGTGCGGTACTGACCCCACGGGCGGTGAGATATTGACACTTCAGGCCCAGGCCGCCGACGTTTTCTTCACTGTGGAATAATACCCCGTAGCCGCTTAATAATACGCCAATCCATAAGATAGCCACGACCACAATAGTACGAATGATTAATCGCATTGATGCCTCATTATTTGTATGATCCTTGCCGTGATTTTGACACGAACACGTTTTGAAACAAGTCGATGATTCCTAAACTTGCCTTTCGTATTACAGTTAGCCGCGGTTTAAGAAGGCCGTGTTATCCTGGCGACATAAAGTACTGATGCGGAGAGTGGAGTGAAAAAATTACGGTGGGTTTTACTGATAGTCATCATAGCAGGCTGCCTGTTGCTGTGGACTCAGATGCTTAACGTAATGTGCGACCAGGATGTTCAGTTTTTCAGCGGCATTTGCACTATCAATAAATTTATCCCGTGGTAAGACATTTTTCTGACGACTGATTTCCTTCTGCGCCGCGGGTGGTAGAATGAACGCCTTCTCTTTGAGGTGGTGAAATGAGTGAGTTACTAAATCCTGGGATCTTAAATCTGGCATCGCTGGCCGTGTCTGTGGCGCTGCTGCTTGTCGGTCTGTTGTTATGGTTCTTCGTCAACCGCGCCAGCTCGCGGGCGAATGAGCAGATAGAACTGCTGCAGGCGCTGCTGGATCAGCAAAAGCGGCAGAATGCGCTGCTACGTCGCTTGTGCGAAGCCAGTGCGCCGGAAAAAGAGGACGTGGTCGAGCCGACCGTCGCCGGTAAGGCGAAAGGGGAGGATGAGTTTATCCGCCTGGTGGCAGAGCGCTAAGTACCTCGACAGGTGTGCATCATATGATGCGCACCTGCATGATAGCGGTCGGTAATATCTTATTCTTATTCCATTATTCCTTTCTCAATGCACTATCCTCTTTTATACACGCTGTAAATAAAGTGATCCCCGCCGCGTTTATTGTCGGATAACGTGACGCTGTCATCTTTTTTTCATTATTAAGGTGCAGAATTAGCACTATTTTTAGCGAGACGACTGAAAGGATTTATTATCACTACACTGGCCTGGCTTTAGCGATTTTTCGTCTGGGGTTATAACGAATTTTGCGCATCAATATTCATCACGGCTCGTCAGTCGCCCGTATACTGGCAGTTCGTATACGGACATACCTGGACGAAGCGAAGTTGTTGAGCTATGGTAAAAAAGTTGCAGTTACAAGGCAGCGTTCCGGCGTTATTGATAAACGCCATAGCGCCTTGCCAGGGGCGGCAAAGACGCATAAATGTGCAGGCGATCAAAGGATTACCTTATAATTTGTGCGAACGATCGAGACACGTTTAAAAATGGCTTGCCATTATTTACGTAGTGTGTGATAACACCTTTCGGGTTAAACGAGGTACAGTTCTGTTTATGTGTGGCATTTTCAGTAAAGAAGTCCTGAGTAAACACGTTGTCGTTGAATACCGCTTCTCTGCCGAACCTTAAATTAGTGCCTCATGCAGTTATGTGTCAGTTTTATCTATGTAAACGCCAGCAGGCGAAGAAAACAGTCTAAGGAATTTTGCAAATGGCAAAGATTAAAGGTCAAGTTAAGTGGTTCAACGAGTCTAAAGGTTTTGGTTTCATTACTCCGGCTGATGGCAGCAAAGACGTGTTCGTACACTTCTCCGCTATCCAGGGTAACGGCTTCAAAACTCTGGCTGAAGGCCAGAACGTTGAGTTCGAAATTCAGGACGGCCAGAAAGGTCCGGCTGCAGTTAACGTAACTGCTATCTGATACAAGACCACTCTTCTTGTATAAAAGCCTCGCCTGTGCGGGGCTTTTGCGTTTTTATTGCAAAGCATGTCATTTTTCCCCCTCTCGTCGCGTCTTGTTGCAAATACTCAACTTTATTAGCATTGTGTAGCAGTCTGTTTTGCTAATTTTCTGTTAAATCAGTTGGTTGCAAAACAATGCCGGAGCTATGGTGCTAAACAAAAAAATGAAGTCCGCCGCCAGCTTTACCCCGATTCGCTTCGGGTTACTCTGTGTGGCCATACTCGGTTGTCTGGGACTGCTATTGGCCCGCGTGGGCTGGCTGCAGATTGTTTCCCCCGATAATCTGGTAAAACAAGAGGATATGCGTTCTCTGCGCGAAGAGCCCGTTGCGGTTGAGCGGGGGATGATCACCGATCGGGAAGGACGACCGCTGGCGGTGAGCGTTCCGGTTAGCGCGATCTGGATCGATCCGCAGACCACCATGGAGAAAGGCGGCGTCGGCTACGGGCCCCGATGGCAGGCGATGGCCGAAGCGCTGCATCTCAACCTCGGGGAACTGGCCCAGCGGGTACAGAGCCATCCTCACGCCCGCTTTCTCTATCTGGCGCGGCAGATCAATCCCGAGCAGGCGGAGTGGATTGATAAACTGCATCTGCCTGGCGTCTACCTGCGTGATGAATCGCGGCGTTTCTATCCGGCAGGCCACGTGGCTGCCAATCTGCTGGGCTTTACCAATGTCGATAATCAGGGCATCGAAGGGGTGGAGAAAAGCTTCAACGCCCAGTTGACCGGTAAACCCGGGCGACGTCTGGTGCGTAAAGATAAACATGGCAATGTGATTGAGAATATTACCGAAGTACCGCCGGTGCCGGCGCATAATCTGCAGTTGAGTATCGATGAGCGCCTGCAGACGGTAACGGAAGATGCCCTCGACAACGCTGTTCGCTGGAATAAAGCCGAATCCGGAGCGGCGGTGCTGATCAAAATCGATACCGGCGAGATCCTGGCGATGGCCAGCTATCCCGACTTCAATCCAAACAATCGCGATGCCGCAACGCTGGATGATTTTCGCAACCGGGCCATCAGCGATACCTTCGAGCCGGGGTCGACCGTCAAACCGCTGGTGATCATGACCGCGCTGCAGCAGGGGATTGTCCAGCCGGACAGCGTGGTGGACACCCATCCGTTTGTCCTTGACGGCCACCGTATCCGCGATGTCGGCTATTATCCGGAGCTGAGCCTGACCGGGATCCTGCAGAAATCCAGCGATACCGGCGTGTCGCATCTTTCGCTGGCCATGCCGGTGCAGCATCTGATTGACACCTATACGGCTTTCGGTTTCGGCGAGCCGACGGGGCTGGGGTTGACCGGCGAAAGCGCTGGGCTGATGCCGCATCGTCGCTACTGGGGGCAACTGGATCGCGCCACCTTCGCTTTCGGCTATGGTTTGATGGTGACCCCGCTCCAGCTGGCGCATGTTTATGCCACCATCGGTGGCTTCGGCATTGAACGACCGTTGTCGATCACCCGCATCGACCCGCCAGTGATTGGCACGCGCGTAATGCCGGAGAATATTGTCCACAGCGTGGAGCATATGATGGAGAGTGTGGCGCTCCCGGGCGGAGGCGGCACTAAGGCGGCGGTGCGCGACTATCGGGTGGCGGTAAAAACGGGGACGGCGAAGAAGATCGGCCCGGACGGCAAATATATCGATAAATATGTGGCCTATACCGCCGGCGTGGCGCCCGCCAGCCGTCCGCAGTTCGCGCTGGTGGTAGTGATGAACGATCCGAGCAATGGATCGTATTACGGCGGGGCCGTTTCCGCCCCGGTATTCAGCCAGATTATGGGCGACGTCCTGCGGCTGGAGAACGTCATGCCGGACGGTATGCCGCAAGGCGCGGAGAATCTGATCGTCATGCACGACAGCCACCCGCTGGCGCCGGCGCTGTAACAGTGGTCTGCAAGGGCGAATAGCGCTACACTTTCGCCCTTTCAGCGACACCGGAGCCGTCATGTCATACAGTTGCCCCCTTTGCCACGCGCCGCTCAGCCGTAGCGACAACCACTATTCCTGCCCGCAGCGGCACCAGTTCGATCTGGCGAAAGAGGGGTACGTCAATCTGCTACCGGTGCAGTTCAAACGGTCGCGCGATCCCGGCGACAGCGCTGAGATGATGCAGGCCCGTCGGGTGTTCCTCGACGCCGGGCATTATCAGCCGCTGCGGGACGCTATCGCTGAGCGATTGCGGCACGCTGCCCCTCAGGCGTTACTGGATATCGGCTGTGGCGAAGGATATTACACCCACGCGTTTGCCGCCATCGCCAGCCGCAGCTGGGGGCTGGACGTATCGAAGCCGGCAATCCGCGCGGCGGCAAAACGCTATCCGCAGGTGAATTTTTGCGTCGCCTCCAGCCAGCGTCTGCCGTTCTCCGATAACAGCTTCGATGCGGTAGTGCGCATTTACGCCCCCTGCAACGCCGGTGAGCTGGCGCGAGTGGTGCGGCCTGGCGGGTGGGTGATCACCGCCACGCCGGGACCCCGCCATTTGCTGGAGCTGAAAGGGCTGATTTACGATGAGATCCGCCTGCATGAGCTGAAGACGGAAGCGATGCCGGGGTTCCGCCTGGCTGCTCAGCAGCAGCTGGCTTATCCGATGACCCTGACGGGCAGTGAAGCGCAGGCTCTGCTGCAGATGACGCCGTTCGCGTGGCGGGCCAAGGCCGACGTGCATGACGCGCTGCGTCAGCAGGCAACCTTTGGCTGCCAGACCGATTTTATGATCCATTGCTGGCAGCGCGAGGAGTAAAGCTTAACCGGCGAAATGGCTCCAGAGGATTTCGCTGCCGATGCCAATCAGCACGATACCGCCGAGAATTTCGGCCCGTTTGCCCAGCAGC
Source organism: Klebsiella sp. 2-CIP_Kleb. (assembly GCF_050378715.1). NCBI lineage: Bacteria > Pseudomonadati > Pseudomonadota > Gammaproteobacteria > Enterobacterales > Enterobacteriaceae > Klebsiella > Klebsiella sp. 2-CIP_Kleb. The sequence goes on along the minus strand of NZ_JBNRLG010000001.1, from coordinate 982,410 downwards.
GGGCCGATAAAGCGACCTACCATGATCCCCAGCGTCGACATGATAAAGGTGGCGCAGCCGATCGCCAGCGCGGTGGTGACAATGCTGACCTGCAGGAAGGCCAGGCCGACGCCAACCGCCATGGCGTCAAGGCTGGTGGCGAAGGCGGTGGTGACCAGCAGCCAGAAGCCATGCCGGCGAGGCGCCTCGCACGCCTCGTCGCTGTCGCCGCGAAACCCCTCGATGATCATCCGCCCGCCGAGAAACACCAGCAGAATAAAGGCAATCCAGTGGTTCCATTCGAGAACAAACTGGCTGGCCAGCATGCCCAGTCCCCAGCCGACCAGCGGCGTCAGGGTTTCAATAGCGCCAAAAATCAGCCCGGTGCGCACTGCTTCTGAGAATTTGGGTTTGTGCAGGGTGGCGCCTTTGCCAATAGAGGCCGCGAAGGCGTCCATAGACATGCCGAAAGCGAGAAGAAGGGTTGCGGATAAATTCATGTGCCTGTCCTGACCGGGGATAATCCATATGACACATCGCTGCCCCCAGTAAATATACGCGGAGCCGCTCAATGGCTGAGCAATACGTACAGCAGTGATGTATCTATGGTCTCGCCTGATTGAATCACTTCAACCCGTACGTGCCACGTTTTGCAACGAGTATGTTGACACGTACATTTCCTGGCGGGCAGGAAATCGGCTACTCCCCAACGACGGGCGCAACCTTAACATATTTTTAGAATATAAAACAATAACAGAAGAGGGCTATTTTAATAACCAAATGATAACGATTTTCATTTGAATTTATAAGTAAATAAATAGTTAATGAAAAACAGAAGAGCAGGTGGGGAAATATAGCCATGGCTATATAATCCCCCAGACGAAATCGGAAAAAACATAGCGCTGGCTATATTTATAACTCATTGAGTTGAAACAAGAAGTTTGTATATCTTCTCCAGATCGTCGATATTTCGTACGCGAATCAGCAGCCGCCGTTGCTCTAATTGCATCACCAGCACGCCGTCTTCGGATAAATTCATCTCTTTAATTCGCTGATATTCTATCCACACGTTGGCGAAGAAAAAGCCGCGCGGTTTGAAAATGATTTTCGGCGTACGGATCCAGAATAAATAGAGTCCCATCAGCGCCAGCGCAGACAATAGCCAGGTGGTGATCGGGGTGCCGTGCTGGGTGATGTTGTTATAGATCAGAATGGCGATGAGGCAGACAAAGATCAGGCCGTCAACGCGGCTGCGGCGAAGCAGGGGAATGGCCAGCAGCACCGGGCCGTTGCGCCTCGGCATAATAAACTGGTCATACACCGCGTAGGCCAGTAGCGAAAGGATGAACAGGATGATCACCAGGTCCGTGAATGTCATTGCTTTGCGTTCCTCCTGATAAAAAAAAGCCGGGGGCTAGCCCCCGGCTACAACCTGGAAATTACAGACCCAGCAGGCCGACAGCGTAGCCTGCGATACCGATGACGAAGAAGCCAACGATGATCCACAGCGGGTTAACTTTCTTACGCAGCAGCCACATACAGGCGAAGGTCAGCAGCAGCGGTACCAGGCCCGGCATCAGCTGGTCGAGGATCGTCTGCACCGTGGTGACATGAACCTGTCCGTCAGAGCCGGTGATTTTTGACACCACCATCGGAATGTTCACGTGCGTCCACTTGTTAACCAGCGCCCCCATGACAAACAGGCCGAGGATTGACGCCCCCTCAGTCAGTTTCTGCAGGAAGCCGCCGCCCATATCTTTCACGATGTCCACGCCTTTGCGGTAGCCGTAGGCGACGCCATAGTAGCGGGTCAGCAGTCGCACTGCGTTGAACAGGATAAAGAACAGCAGAGGGCCGAGCAGGCTTCCGCTCATCGCGATCCCGGCGCCTAAGGCCGCGAACACCGGACGCACAGTGCCCCAGAAGATTGGGTCGCCGACACCGGCCAGCGGCCCCATCAGACCGACTTTGATGCCGTTGATAGCGCCATCGTCAATCTCTGCGCCATTGGCGCGCTGCTCTTCCATCGCCAGGGTTACGCCCAGTACCGGAGCGGCAACGTAAGGATGGGTATTGAAGAACTCAAGGTGACGCTTAATCGCCTGCTTACGCGCATCGTTATTCTCCGGGTACAGACGACGAATCGCCGGAACCATAGAGAAGCAGAAGCCCAGCGCCTGCATACGTTCGAAGTTCCATGAACCCTGGAACAGGTTAGAACGAATGAACACGCCACGAATATCACTCTGAGTGAGTTTTTTCTCGGTGGTATTTTTAGTCATATCAACCATTTCGCTCACCTGTTAGTCCAGTTCGTTATCGAGATCGTTGTTACCAGCCGCCTGAGCCGGGGCACCGGCGACGCGGTTATATTTCGGGCTCAGCTGGATGTAGAGGATTGCCATGACCGCGCCAATCACGCCCAGGGCCACCAGGTTGAAGTTGGTGAAGGCGGCGGTGACGAAGCCGAGGTAGAAGAACGGCATCAGGTAGCCCGCGCGCATCATATTGATGACCATCGCGTAACCAACCACCACGATCATGCCGCCGGCAATGTTCAGGCCGCTGGTGACCACTTCAGGGATTGCGTTCAGCAGGCCCTGGACTTCGCTGGTACCGACGGAAATGGCCACGATGACGGCCGGGATAGCGATACGCATCGCCTGCAGGAACAGGGACGAGACGTGCAGCCACGACAGGGCGGTCAGGTTGCCATTCTCCGCCGCTTTATCCGCCGCGTGCTGGAAGGCTACGGTGATAGTACGCACGATGATGGTCAGCACCTGGCCTGCAGCCGCCAGCGGGATAGCCAGCGCGATGCCGGCGCCGATGCTCTGATGGCCGGCAATAACCAGAACGGTGGAAATAATGGACGCCAGCGCGGCATCAGGGGCAACCGCCGCACCGATGTTCATCCAGCCCAGGGCGATCATTTCCAGCGTACCGCCGATAATAATACCGGTTTTCATATCGCCGAGAACGGCGCCGATCAGCGTACAGGCGACCAGAGGACGGTGGAACTGAAATTCATCAAGCACCGACTCCATACCCGCAATACACGCGACGATGAACACCAGCACAATCTGAAGAAGGGTAATCTCCATTGTACTTCTCCTGTTGATTAAGTCTTAAAGTGAAAACTGGGGCGCGATCGTCCGGGTTATTTATCGACCTTGGCGATCAGATCCATCATTTTCAGTTTCGGGTCGGTGGACACTTTACGTGCCTCCAGCTCGATACCGCGTGCGTTCAGCTTGTTAAACGCCTCAATATCTTTGGCATCGACCGAAATCGCGTTGTTAACCTGGGTTTTGCCCTGGCGGAACGCCATACCGCCGATGTTGACGCTGGTGATTTTCACGCCGCCCTCGACGACGCGCTCAACGTCGGTCGGGTTAGTAAACAGCAGCATGACGCGCTGTCCGGCGTACATCGGGTTGTTGTAGACGCGGATCATTTTGGCGACGTCCACCACGTGGGCGGTGACGCCCGGCGGCGCAACCTGGGTCAACAGGGTTTTGCGCACGGTATCTGCGGCGACTTCGTCGCTGACGACGATGATGCGGGTGACGTTGGTCTCTTTGGTCCAACGGGTGGCGACCTGACCATGGATCAGGCGATCGTCGATACGCGCGAGGCCAATCACCATGTAGTCATTCGGACCCATCGGTTTGGCCGGTGCTGCGGCTTTAGGCGCCGCGGCTGGAGCGGGCGCAGGGGCCGCTTTTTCCACCGGTTTGGCCTTCAGCGCTTTCACGCCTTCGCTGCCGGTCTCTACCGCTAAGGCGACCAGCTCATCAAAGGAAGGATCGTCATCGCGGGCCATGAAGGTTTCCACCAGCATCGGGATGTTGACGCCGGCGATAACTTCGTAGTGCTCTTTATCGACGACAATGCGGCTCGCAGCGTTGAACGGGCTGCCTCCCCATGTATCGACGAGAAACAGCACGCCTTTACTGGTATCCAGTTTTGCCAACTGGGCATTGTATTTCTCGATCAGCGTTTCGGCGTTTTCACCCGGAACGAAATCGATCCAGCCAACGTTTTCCTGCTCGCCCAACAGCATCTCTGCTGTTTTCAGCAGCTGTTCTGCAGCCCAACCATGTGTGCCTATTACAATAGCAATCGTCACTTGCTACCTCCTTTATTATCGTGAATGCATCATCTGCTTTGATACATCCTGAATCACTCTTGAGGACAAAATCGATTCAGTTAGGGTGTAAGATAGAAAATAGTTACTACCGCGAATTATTTTAGACAGTGAAAAAATAATTAATGTGATGAAGATCCGTTAATCAGGCATCGCCTGCTAATAATTTTGCAGCGCAAAAAATAGCCTTAGTTATTGCAAATTCAGGTAAATCTTTTCCAATTTCGCTCTATATTTTGCTATGTTTAACTTCCGTTTAATTACTCAGGAGTATAGGGCATAGCCCGCAGTATGGACCGTCATCGACGTCTTTTCACTTTCTGGCACCTGGTTGCCACCTCCACGCATCACGCTTATCTTTCAGCATCTATTGTCGCGTCCGTGCATGACATGGCGATGACTGACCTTGCCGCTAACCGGAGTCGCACATGGAATTGTTAATGGATCCCTCAATCTGGGCCGGCCTGTTGACGCTTATCGTTCTGGAAATTGTGCTCGGTATTGATAACCTGGTGTTTATTGCCATCCTGGCGGACAAACTGCCGCCGAAGCAGCGTGATAAAGCGCGACTGATCGGCCTGTCGCTGGCGCTGGTGATGCGCCTGGGGCTGCTGTCGGTGATCTCCTGGATGGTGACGCTGACGAAGCCGCTGATTACTATCGCCGATTTCTCCTTTTCCGGGCGTGACCTCATCATGCTGCTTGGCGGGATCTTCTTGCTGTTCAAGGCGACAACTGAGCTGCATGAACGGCTGGAAAACCGCCAGCACGATGCCGGTCACGGGAAAGGCTATGCCAGTTTCTGGGTGGTGGTACTGCAGATCGTAGTGCTGGATGCCGTCTTCTCACTGGACGCGGTGATCACCGCGGTCGGGATGGTGAACCATCTGCCGGTGATGATGGCAGCGGTCGTGATCGCGATGATCATGATGCTGCTGGCCTCCAAGCCGTTGACGCGCTTTGTCAACCAGCACCCGACGGTGGTGGTGCTCTGTCTGAGCTTCCTGTTGATGATCGGCCTGAGTCTGGTGGCGGAAGGGTTTGGCTTCCATATTCCGAAAGGGTACCTTTACGCGGCGATCGGTTTCTCGATCATCATTGAGTTCTTTAACCAGGTGGCGCGCCGCAACTTTGTACGTCACCAGTCGACGTTGCCGCTGCGCGCCCGTACCGCGGATGCGATCTTGCGTCTGATGGGCGGCCGTAATAAACAGGCCTCCGTCAACCACGACGCTGACAGCCCGGCGGCGGTGCCGGTACCGGAAGGCGCCTTTGCGGAAGAAGAGCGCTACATGATTAACGGCGTGCTGACCCTGGCTCAGCGCTCTCTGCGCAGCATCATGACGCCGCGCGGGGAAATCAGCTGGGTCGACGCCGAGCAGAGTGAAGATGAAATTCGCCGTCAGCTGCTTTCGTCGCCGCACAGTCTGTTCCCGGTCTGCCGCGGAGAACTGGATGAAATCATTGGTATCGTGCGGGCGAAGGAGATGCTGGTGGCTCTGGAGTCGGGCGAAAACGTCGCGGCGCTGGCCTCCGCCTCCCCGGCGATCGTGGTACCTGAAACGCTGGACCCGATCAATCTGCTCGGCGTCCTGCGCCGCGCCCGCGGCAGTTTCGTCATCGTGACCAATGAATTTGGCGTGGTGCAGGGATTAGTGACCCCGCTGGACGTTCTGGAAGCGATCGCTGGAGAATTCCCGGACGCCGATGAGACGCCGGAGATCGTTATCGATGGCGACGGCTGGCTTATTAAGGGGTCGACCGACCTGCATGCGTTGCAGCAGGCGCTGGGGCTGGATCCGCTGATCAATGACGATGAGGATATTGCTACGGTTGCTGGTCTGGTGATCTCCGCCAATGGCCATATCCCGCGCATTGGCGACGTGGTGTCATTGCCGCCGCTGCATTTCACCGTGGTGGAAGCGAATGACTACCGGGTCGATCTGGTTCGCGCGGTGGTCACCCGTCCGCCGAGCGACGAAGAAGAGTAATCGTCCTGCGCGCCGGTCCCCTTGGGGACCGGCGCGTTATTCTGTTGCCTCTCGGCTGGCCAGCCACGCCGGGAATGCCTCCACCGGCATCGGCCGGGCATAATAAAACCCCTGCAGCACATCGACACCGTGGTCTCTGAGGTAGCTTTCCTGTTCCTGCGTCTCCACTCCTTCGGCAACGGTAATAATATTCAGCCGGTTGGCGAGGGCGATAATGATATCGGTCACCGTGGCATTGACGCTGTCTATCCCCACCGAGCTGGTAAACGAGCGGTCAATCTTCAGCACGTCCGGGCGCAGTGTTTCCAGCCACGACAGGGAGCTGTTGCCGGTGCCAAAGTCATCGATCGCCAGCTGGACGCCTTTCTGGTGCAGATCTTCGGCCATGTGCTGGTCGCCATCCTGCAGGACATCGCGTTCGGTCAACTCGACCACCAGCTGCTGTACCGGGTTCATGCTGAACCAGTAATTATGCAGGTCATGCAGCAGTAAGCCGTTGGCAAAGTGGCGGGCAGCGACGTTAATCGCGATATGAAACTGGCGGTCGCGGGGAAAAGCATCCAGACGGCGGGCGGTTTCGGCAATCACATAGCGGGTGAGGGGGATGATCAGATTGTCCCCTTCGGCGATGGGAATAAACACCTCCGGCGAAATCGCACCGCGGCGAGGGTTGTTCCAGCGCAGCAGGATCTCCACCCCGCAGCAGCGGCCGCTGCGCGCATCCTGCAGCGGCTGGCACCAGAGGGCAAACTCCCGGGCGGAAATACCGAGGCTTATCTCCCGCGAGAAGCTCATTCTGCCGGCGGTGGCCAGCCAGGCGATGCCGGTCATCAACAGGCTGAAGATCAGCGCCAGCGGCAGCTCGCCGGGCAGCTCCTCAAGCGCAATCGCAGAGGCGCCAGGGCCATTGATATTGACGATAAACGGAAACTCGGTAGAGCGCTGGCGATAAATCACCGTTCCCGGCGGGGTATGCGCTTTCTCGAGAAGCCCATGGCTGCTGCTAAAATAACGATCGCCAACCTGCAGGCTGACGTCGCTTATCAGGGATGATTTTTCGTTGAGAATTAAGGTCCCCAGCAGCTCGATATTGACAATCAGCATCACGCCATCCACGCCTCTCTCCGAGGCTGGATACCACTGTATCAGCACCGGTGTGCCTTTGAGCAAGGAGCTGTCGTTCGAAAAGAGCAGCAGAGGACGGGGTGCAGGAAGCGCAGGCTGCAGGCGATGTAAATCCGCCTGTCGCGGCCCAAAAATACTCGAACAGTAAACGATACCTGACGTCACGAGCGCGACGGAACGAACGGTCTGCAACGAGGCCGCGATTTTACGCAGCGACAAATGGATATCCGGGCAGGGGTGGCCCACCAGAGGAAGCAGGGTGGGTCGCTGCGCGCTCAGCGGACGCAGGATGTTATCCAGCGCCGCCACCCGTTGGCTGGCGGCCATGCGAATATAGCCTTCATTTTCGCTACGCTGCGAAATAAATCGGATAGCTAAGGTGGCGCCCAGGGTCACCAGGGCTACCAGCAGGCAGACAATAATGCGTTTGCGACGATAGGCCGTAATGACTTTTTGTGCAGTCTGCATGTGCGACACCCTGTCGACAGGACGAGTGGTTAAGCGTGGCTTATTTAATAGAGCAATTGTAGTGGCAGAATATCGTCAGGTATAGAAAAAAGAAATGCGCCACAGAGGGCGCATCAGGAAGGCAGGGGGCTTTCAGTTCCCCTCGCTTTACGCCTGCGCACCGGGAGGGGGCAGGCGAAAGCCAACACTTTAGTCACACTGAACTTTAATCGCCAGTCCGCCGCGCGAAGTTTCGCGGTACTTGGCGTTCATGTCTTTGCCGGTTTCGTACATGGTCTCGATCACTTTATCGAGCGAGACGCGCGGTTCGCTGGTGCGGCGCATTGCCATCCGCGCGGCGTTGATCGCTTTCACGGAGGCGATGGCGTTACGTTCAATGCACGGCACCTGTACCTGGCCGGCGACCGGGTCGCAGGTCAGTCCGAGGTTATGTTCCATGCCGATCTCCGCCGCCACGCAGACCTGTTCCGGGCTGGCGCCGAGCAGTTCGGCCAGACCCGCCGCCGCCATCGAGCAGGCGACGCCCACTTCGCCCTGACAGCCGACTTCGGCGCCGGAAATGGAGGCATTCATCTTGTACAGCGCGCCGATCGCACCGCAGGCCATAAAGTAGCGGATATAGATCTCCGGGCTGACGGATTCGATAAAGTGATCGTAATAAGCGAGTACCGCCGGAACGATGCCGCAGGCGCCGTTGGTCGGCGCGGTCACCACGCGACCGCCGGCGGCGTTCTCTTCATTGACCGCCAGCGCGAACATGTTGACCCAGTCAACGACGTTCATCGGATCGCTGGAGAGCTTATCGCTGGCCACCAGCAGACGACGCAGCGCCGACGCGCGACGCGGTACGCGCAGCGGGCCAGGCAGCACGCCTTCGGTGTTCATGCCGCGGTCGATACAGGCGCGCATGGTCTGCCAGACATTAGCGAAATAGTCCTCGATCTCTTTTTTGCTGTGCAGCGCCAGCTCGTTCTGCATCACCATCCCGGAGAGCGACAGGCCGGTCTCTTTGCAGTAGGCCAGCATTTCCTGCGCCGATTTAAACGGGTAGGGCACCTGCAGTTCGTTGGCGTTCTCTTTGCCGAAGTGCTCTTCATCGACGATAAAGCCGCCGCCAATCGAGTAATAGGTCTTGCAGTAGATCTCTTTCTCGCCGGCCCAGGCATGAATGGTCATGCCGTTTTCGTGCAGCGGCAGATTGTCGCTGCGAAAACGCATGCCGTCATCCGCCGGGAAGTCCACTTCGTGCTGACCGTTGGCCAGCAGCAGACGGCCGCGTGTCTCGACGTCACGGATAAATGCCGGTATCGCGTCTATATCGACCGTATCGGGCTGATTGCCCGCCAGTCCCATGATAATGGCGATGTCCGTATGGTGGCCTTTGCCGGTTAATGACAGCGAACCGTAGACGTCAACCGCCACGCGGGTCACTGCATTAAGCAATCCTTTTTCGACCAGGTCATCGACGAACTGTTTACCGGCCTTCATCGGGCCAACAGTGTGGGAAGATGAGGGACCAATCCCCACCTTAAACATGTCGAATAGACTAATCACGATAATACTCCTGACAGGGTTACCGCGGGTGCGGTAACGATGTAATAACTGCGCATAGTGTAAGAGGGAAGCGCCCTGTCAGTTCAACTATTCACATGAATTAAACTAATGGATAACCGCGATTTTACTAATAGTGAGAGCGCCCTCTCATAATCAGTATAGCTAAGGGCGCGCGCCTATCTGCAGCGCCAGCTCGCGAATGATCCCGGCGGTCATTCCCCAGACAAAATAATGCTGGTACCAGGAGAGCCAGACGCGGTGGTCGTTGCCCCGGCGGTGGATATCGAGCGGATGGTAGCGCCCGAGGCGCAGGGCTTCGGCGAGCGGCATTTCAAATACCGCGGAGACCTCGTCCTGGCTGGCGTGATAGTGCAGATCCGGTGGAATAATGCCCACCACCGGCGTCACCTGGAAGCCGGTGACACTGTCCACCGGCGGCAGAACGCCAATCACCTCAACCTTCTCTGGCGGGATCGCCACCTCTTCCTGGGCTTCGCGCAGAGCGGCGGCGATAAGCGTCGCATCGGTATTATCTACCGCCCCACCGGGAAAGGCGACCTGGCCGGCGTGCTTGCGCAGCAACGGCGAACGCTGGGTCAACAGCAGACCAGGCTGCGGCCGGCGTACGATCGGTACCAGCACCGCCGCCTGCCGCTGGTTTAGCGCCTGTGGCGAAGGCTGTGGACGCAGCAGCTGAAAGCGGGACAGAAAGTCATCCAGATTGAGGGCGCGGTCCGCCATGGTCTAGTTCTCCAGTTGGTGCAGGATACGATTAACTTTATCAAAAGTTTCCTGATATTCTGCGGCTTCCTCACTATCCGCCACAATCCCGCCGCCGGCGGAACAGTACAGTTGCCCCTGCCAGGCCGTTAGGGTGCGAATGGTGATGCTGGTATCCATATTGCCGCAATAGCTCAGATAGCCGATGCTCCCGCACCAGGCGTTACGTCGCTGGGGTTCCAGTTCATCAATAATCTCCATCGCCCGGACCTTCGGCGCGCCGGTGATCGACCCTCCCGGGAAGGCGGCGCGCAGCAGATCGCTGGCGTGCAGCGTCGCCGGCAGGCGGGCGGTGATGGTACTGACCAGATGATGGACCGCCGGGAAGGGCTCCACCACGAACAGCTCGGGGACCCGCACGCTGCCCGGGACGGCGACGCGGCCGATGTCGTTGCGCATCAGGTCGACAATCATTAAATTCTCGGCGCGATCTTTCGGCGAGTTCGCCAGCTTCTCCGCCTGCTGCGCATCCGCCAGCGGCGAATCGAGCCGCGGCAGGGTGCCCTTAATCGGGCGCGTCTGGATTTCCCCCTGGCGGAGCTGAATAAATCGCTCCGGCGACAGGCTTAAAATCGCCCCTTCCGCAAGGCGGATGAAGGCGCTAAAGGGGGCGCGGTTGGCGGCGTTCAACTGGCGGAAAGCCTGCCATTCATTCCCGACGTAGCGTGCCTGAAAACGCTGGGCGAGATTGACCTGATAGCAGTCACCGCTGCGCAGATAGGCCTGCACCTGACGAAATTTCTCGCCGTATTGCTGGCGGCTCATATTTGACTGCCAGGCAGAGGTCAGGGTGAAGGTTTCACCTGGCGCCGACGTTTGCGCCTCCAGCCACTGCAGACGCTGCTGCGGGTCGTCATAGCTGAGCAGCGACACCTGCTGGCGCTGATGGTCGACGATTAGCGCCCAGTCATAAATCCCCACCGCCAGATCCGGCAGCGCGATATCGGCCTGCGCCACAGTGGGAAGTCGCTCAAAACGGCGGCCCAGATCGTAACCGAACAGCCCCAGCGCGCCGCCAAGAAACGGCAAATCCTCATGGGGCTGCGGCGTGAACGGCTGACGATCCAGCTGCTGCTGGAGTAGTTGCAGCGGATCGTCCGCCGAGACAAAAGTGGTCTCGCCGTCATCGACCCAGGTCTCTTCACCGCGCGTCAGCAGCGTGGCGCGCGGGGCCGCCACCAGGATATCAAAACGGTTATGCGGATGGTCGGCAAAGCCGGAATGTAGCAGCATCGCCCAGGGCAGGGCGCTTAACGGCGTAAAATAGTGTTCGGCGGCATCCGGGCGCCAGGGCAGGGTAATAATCGCGGGGGACAACATCTTTCTCGATCCTGAACGTTACCGTCCCTCTGGCGTAGGCGGGGACGGCGTGAAATAATTACGCCCCACAATGTAGCAGGAGTACAAGATGTTTGCAGGTTTACCTTCGCTGAGCCACGAGCAACAGCAAAAAGCGGTCGAACGTATCCAGGAACTGATGGCCCAGGGGATGAGCAGCGGCCAGGCGATTGCCCTGGTGGCGGAAGAGCTACGCGCGACGCATACCGGCGAACGGATCGTCGCGCGCTTTGAAGATGAAGACGAAGACGAGTAATTACACCGCGGCGATAATTTTGATTTCAACCTTATACTGCGGGTTCATCAGCGTTGCTTCCACCGTGCAGCGCACCGGGGCGTGACCGGCTACCACCCAGGCGTCCCACGCTTTATTCATCGCCGCAAAGTCGCTTTTGTCGGCGAGGAAAATGGTGGCGTCAAGAATGCGCGACTTGTCGCTGCCCTGTTTTTCCAGCACCGCGTCAATCTGCGCCAGGGTGTTGGCGGTCTGCTCGAAGGCATCGGCATCAAGATTCGCCGGCACGCCGGTGTAGTAAAGGGTCTGATTGTGGATCACTACATCTGACCAGCGGGCTTCGGCATCAATACGCGTAATTGTCATTTCACATTCCTCTCTGAGCATTCCATTTAGCTGCGGCAAGACTGCCATAATGTTCCGCTCGCGTCACTACCCGGACTGGCGAAACGCCGCCCTCCCTGACATAATCACTGTCCAAATAACCAGGGGGCAATGTGATCGACGATTTTGCAGCAGACGGCCAGCTAGCCAAAGCCATACCGGGATTTAAACCGCGCGAGCCGCAGCGCCAGATGGCGGTGGCGGTCAGCGAAGCGATTGAGGCCTCCCGGCCGCTGGTGGTGGAAGCGGGGACCGGAACCGGTAAAACCTACGCTTACCTGGCGCCAGCGCTGCGGGCGAAAAAAAAGGTGATTATCTCCACAGGGTCGAAAGCGCTGCAGGATCAGCTCTACAGCCGCGATCTGCCCACCGTCGCCAAAGCGCTCAAATTCACCGGCAAACTGGCGCTGCTCAAAGGGCGCTCCAACTACCTGTGCCTCGAACGCCTGGAACAGCAGGCGCTGGCGGGCGGCGATCTGCCGGTGCAAACCCTCAGCGACGTGATCCTCCTGCGCTCCTGGTCGAACCAAACTCAGGATGGCGATATCAGCACCTGCGCCAGCGTGGCGGAAGATTCCCAGGCCTGGCCGCTGGTCACCAGTACCAACGATAACTGCCTCGGCAGCGACTGCCCGCTGTATAAAGATTGCTTCGTGGTGAAGGCGCGTAAAAAAGCGATGGACGCCGACGTAGTGGTCGTCAACCATCACCTGTTCCTTGCCGATATGGTGGTCAAAGAGAGCGGCTTTGCCGAACTGATCCCCGAGGCGGAGGTGATGATCTTCGACGAAGCCCATCAGCTGCCGGATATCGCCAGCCAGTACTTTGGCCAGTCGCTCTCCAGCCGCCAGCTGCTGGATCTGGCGAAAGACATCACTATTGCCTATCGCACCGAACTGAAAGACACTCAACAGCTGCAAAAATGCGCCGACCGCCTGGCGCAAAGCGCCCAGGATTTCCGCCTGCAGCTGGGGGACCCTGGCTACCGCGGAAACCTGCGGGAACTGCTGGCGGACAGCCACATTCAGCGGGCGCTGCTGCTGCTCGATGATGCGCTTGAACTGTGTTACGACGTCGCCAAACTCTCGCTGGGGCGCTCGGCGCTGCTCGATGCCGCCTTTGAGCGCGCCACCAATTATCGCGGGCGCCTGAAGCGGCTGAAAGAGATCAATCAGCCGGGCTACAGTTACTGGTATGAGTGCACCTCGCGCCACTTTACCCTTGCGCTGACGCCGTTGACCGTGGCCGAGAAGTTTAAAGAGGTGATGGCGCAGAAGTCGGGGAGCTGGATCTTTACCTCGGCGACACTGTCGGTAAACGACGATCTGCACCATTTCACCGCCCGGCTGGGGATCGACGAGGCGCAGACACTGTTGCTGCCGAGCCCCTTTGACTATCAGCATCAGGCGCTGCTCTGCGTGCCGCGTAACCTACCGCTGCCGAACCAGCCCGGCGCGGCGCGCCATCTGGCGGCGATGCTCAAGCCGCTGATCGAGGCTAACGACGGTCGCTGCTTTATGCTGTGCACTTCGCACGCCATGATGCGCGATCTGGCGGAGCAGTTCCGCGCCACCATGACTCTGCCGGTGCTGCTGCAGGGCGAGACCAGTAAAGGCCAGCTTCTGCAGCAGTTCGTCAGCGCCGGCAATGCCCTGCTGGTGGCCACCAGCAGCTTCTGGGAAGGGGTCGACGTGCGTGGCGACGCGCTGTCGCTGGTGATCATTGATAAGCTGCCGTTTACCTCGCCGGACGATCCGTTGCTGAAAGCGCGGATGGAAGATTGCCGGCTGCGCGGCGGCGATCCGTTCGATGAAGTGCAGCTCCCGGACGCGGTGATCACCCTTAAGCAGGGGGTGGGCCGCCTGATCCGCGATATCGACGATCGCGGGGTGCTGGTGATCTGCGACAACCGGCTGGTGATGCGCCCCTACGGCGCGGTCTTTCTGGCCAGTCTGCCGCCGGCGCCGCGAACCCGCGATATCCGCCGGGCGGTGCGCTTCCTCGCCGTGCCGCCGGCGAGGTAATCCGCCCTGAAATGTGTTAAGCTGCGCGCCATTTTGTTAATTAGCGGTTCCCACTAGACTTCGGGCGGTGTGGCGACGGGTTGTCCGTCTGCCGGAAAACAGGCTGCCTGAAGGCCTGAACTATGTAACGAGAGCGTGACCACCCATGCGAATTTTGGCTATCGATACCGCCACAGAAGCCTGCTCCGCAGCGCTGTGGAATGATGGCACCCTTAGTGCTCATTTCGAAATTTGTCCCCGCGAACATACCCAACGTATCCTGCCGCTGGTGCAGGAGGTCCTCGCCGAGAGCGGCACCACCCTGACCGAGCTGGACGCGCTGGCCTTTGGCCGCGGTCCTGGCAGCTTTACCGGCGTACGCATTGGCATCGGTATCGCTCAGGGGCTGGCGCTGGGCGCGGAGCTGCCAATGATCGGTGTTTCCACACTGGCCACCATGGCGCAGGGCGCGTGGCGCAAAACCGGCGCCACCCGCGTGCTGGCGGCGATTGACGCCCGGATGGGGGAAGTCTACTGGGCCGAGTATCAGCGCGACGAGCAGGGCGTCTGGCACGGCGAAGAGACGGAAGCGGTGCTCAAACCGGACGCGGTGGCCGAACGGCTGGCACAGCTTTCCGGCGAATGGGCCACTGTCGGTACCGGCTGGCAGGCGTGGCCGGATCTGGCGAAAGAGAGCGGACTGACCTTAAGCAGCGGCGAAATTGAACTGCCGGCGGCAGAGGATATGCTGCCGTTAGCCTGTTATCTGCTGGCGGCAGGGAAAACCGTGGCCGTGGAGAAAGCGGAGCCGGTTTATTTGCGTAACGAGGTGGCGTGGAAGAAACTTCCGGGCCGCGAGTGAATCTCAGTAACAAGAAGACTGAGAAAAGGAGTCGCATCATGGCGGGTCAAAAACAGGGCGTTCGCTGGCTGCTGGCCGCGGCGGTTGCCGTTGCGCTGAGCGGCTGCGTATCGGTGCCGGATGCCATCAAAGGCACCAGCCCCACGCCGCAGCAGGATTTAGTGCGGGTGATGAATGCCCCGCAGCTGTACGTCGGTCAGGAAGCGCGCTTTGGCGGCAAGGTGGTCAACGTGCAGAACCAGCAGGGGAAAACCCGCTTAGAAATCGCTACCGTGCCGCTGGACAGCGGTGCGCGACCGGAACTGGGCGAACCCTCGCGCGGGCGGATCTATGCCGATGTTAACGGCTTCCTCGATCCGGTGGACTTCCGCGGTCAGCTGGTGACCGTGGTCGGGCCGATTGCCGGGGTGGTCGAAGGCAAAGTAGGCAGCACGCCCTACAAATTTATGCTGATGAACGCCACCGGCTACAAACGCTGGAACGTGGTGCAGCAGGTGGTGATGCCCCCGCAGCCGATCGACCCGTGGATGCTGGGTCCGCGCCCCTGGGGTTACGGCTATGGCGGATGGGGTTGGTACAACCCCGGCCCAGCAGAGGTCAGAAACGTTGTAACCGAATGATTTTGTTGTTTTTGTTAGTTCAAAGAAACAGCGGCCGGTCCGCTGTTTCTTTGTTTTCAGTCGAATAAGAAAAAAAATAGTGACGCGCTTCGCAACCTGCTCATTGCCTAATTAATAAACTGGTACGCTGAGTTAATATAATGTTAACAAAATGTATTTTCCAGGGGCTGTGATGACGACGAATAACTATTTCAGAGGTGATGCAGTGAAAAAGGTTTGGCTAAACCGTTATCCCGCAGATGTTCCGGCGGAGATAAATCCTGACCGCTATCAATCCCTGGTTGAACTGTTTGAACATGCCACCACCCGCTACGCCGACCAACCGGCGTTTATCAATATGGGTGAAGTGATGACCTATCGTAAGCTGGAAGAGCGCAGTCGCGCCTTCGCCGCTTACCTTCAGGAGGGCTTAGGACTACAGAAGGGCGACCGGGTGGCCCTGATGATGCCTAACCTGCTGCAGTATCCGGTGGCCCTGTTTGGCATCCTGCGCGCCGGGATGATCGTGGTTAACGTCAACCCCTTATATACCCCGCGTGAACTGGAGCATCAGCTCAACGACAGCGGCGCGGCGGCGATCGTCATCGTCTCCAACTTTGCCCATACCCTGGAAAAAGTGGTGGCGAAGACCCAGGTGAAACACGTGATCCTGACGCGCATGGGCGACCAGCTCTCCACCGCCAAAGGCACGCTGGTGAACTTTGTGGTTAAGTACATCAAGCGGCTGGTGCCGAAGTACCATCTACCGGATGCCATCTCGTTTCGCAGCGCGCTGCAGCACGGCTATCGCATGCAGTACGTGAAGCCGGAGATCGTTGCGGAAGATCTGGCGTTTCTACAGTACACCGGGGGCACCACCGGGGTGGCTAAAGGGGCGATGCTGACCCACCGCAACATGCTGGCCAACCTTGAGCAGGTCAATGCCACCTACGGCCCGCTGCTGCATCGCGGCAAAGAGTTTGTGGTCACCGCGCTGCCGCTGTATCACATTTTCGCCCTCACCATGAACTGCCTGCTGTTTATCGAGCTGGGCGGGCAGAATCTGCTGATCACCAACCCGCGCGATATCCCCGGGCTGGTGAAGGAGCTGGCGAAATATCCGTTTACCGCCATGACCGGGGTCAACACCCTGTTCAACGCCTTGCTGAACAACAAAGAGTTCCAGCAGCTTGATTTCTCCTCGCTGCACCTCTCCGCCGGCGGCGGTATGCCGGTGCAGCAGGCGGTGGCTGAGCGCTGGGTGAAACTGACCGGACAATATCTGCTGGAGGGCTACGGCCTGACCGAGTGTTCGCCGCTGGTCAGCGTCAACCCGCACGACATCGACTACCACAGCGGCAGCATTGGCCTGCCGGTGCCCTCCACTGAAGCCAAACTGGTGGACGACGACGATAACGAAGTGGCGCCGGGTCAGCCGGGCGAGCTCTGTATCAAGGGGCCGCAGGTGATGCTGGGCTACTGGCAGCGTCCTGACGCGACGGATGAGATTATTAAAGACGGCTGGTTGCACACCGGGGACATCGCGGTGATGGATGAAGAGGGATTCCTGCGCATCGTTGACCGGAAAAAAGATATGATCCTGGTGTCGGGTTTTAACGTCTATCCGAATGAAATCGAAGATGTGGTCATGCAGCACAGCGGCGTGCTTGAGGTGGCGGCCATCGGCGTGCCGTCCGGCAGCAGCGGCGAAGCGGTGAAGATCTTCGTGGTGAAGAAAGATGCCGCGTTAACCGAAGAAGCGCTGATTACGTTCTGCCGTCGCCATTTGACCGGTTACAAGGTACCGAAGCTGGTGGAATTCCGTGACGAACTGCCGAAATCCAACGTCGGGAAAATTTTGCGGCGAGAACTGCGTGACGAAGCGCGCGCTAAAGTGGACAATAAAGGCTAAGTAACGAATGAGTCGCCAGACGCCGGCTACGCCGGCGTTTTTTATGGGCGCAAGTTAAGAGAGTATGCTTTGAACTATCAGATGATCACCACCGACGATGGCCTGCGCGCTGTCTGCGAAGCGGCAAGCGCCGCCTCCGCCGTCGCTCTGGATACGGAATTTGTCCGTACCCGTACCTATTACCCGCAGCTGGGCCTGCTGCAGCTGTTCGACGGCCGCCAGGTCTCTCTGATCGATCCCTTAACGATTACCGACTGGGCGCCGATGCGCGACCTGCTGCTCAACCCGGATGTGACCAAATACCTGCATGCCGGCAGCGAAGATTTAGAAGTCTTTCTCAACGCGTTCAACCTGATGCCGCAGCCGCTGATCGACACCCAGATCCTGGCAGCCTTCTGCGGTCGGCCGATGTCCTGGGGCTTCGCCTCGATGGTGGAAGAGTATTCCGGGGTTGCGCTGGACAAAAGCGAATCCCGCACCGACTGGCTGGCGCGTCCGCTAACCGAGCGTCAGTGTGAATATGCCGCGGCCGACGTCTGGTACCTGTTGCCGATCGCCAGCCAATTAATGGCGGAGACCGATCGCGCGGGCTGGCTATCGGCGGCACTGGACGAATGCCGCCTGATGCAGCAGCGTCGCCAGGAGGTGGTCGACCCGGCCGAGGCCTGGCGCGATATCGGCAACGCCTGGCAGTTGCGTACCCGCCAGCTGGGCTGCCTGCAGCTGCTGGCGGAGTGGCGCCTGCGCAAAGCGCGGGAGCGCGACCTGGCGGTGAACTTTGTGGTGCGGGAAGAGCATCTGTGGAGCGTGGCGCGCTATATGCCCACCAGCCTCGGCGAGCTCGACAGCCTCGGGTTGTCCGGTAGCGAAATTCGCTTTCATGGCAAAACGCTGATTAGCCTGGTCGAGAAAGCACAGGCGCTGCCGGAGTCGGCCCTGCCGGCGCCGCTGCAGAATCTGATCGACATGCCGGGCTACCGCAAAGCCTTTAAAGATATTAAAGCGCTGGTGCAGGAAGTGAGCGCTGAGAAGGGCGTAAGCGCGGAGCTGCTGGCGTCGCGTCGGCAGATCAACCAGCTGTTGAACTGGCACTGGCAGCTGAAAACGCAGGCCGCTGAGCCTGAGCTGATTTCCGGTTGGCGTGGTGAGCTGATGGCCGAACGGCTGAAGAGGCTGTTAAGCGACTATCCGCGCTAGCGGACGGTCTGGTTCAGGCCATAAAAAAACCGGCGGCGCGTGGCGTAGCCGGTTTTTTTTCGGGATGGAACAGCAGGTCAGGGTTTCGACTCTTCCGTTTCGGGTAGGGTCACGTTCAGCTCAAGAATGGAAATATCACCGTCCCGCTGCTCCAGTTGCACGCTGACCATCTCCGGGTCGATCTGCACGTATTTACAGATCACTTCCAGGATATCTTTGCGCAACTGCGGCAGGTAATGCGGCTCCGCGTCCCCGCGGCGGCGCTCGGCGACGATGATTTGCAGGCGTTCTTTCGCAATATTAGCCGTGTTCTTTTTTCGCGAGAGAAAAAAGTCGAGTAAAGCCATAATTTATCCTCCGAACAGGCGTTTGAGGAATCCTTTCTTCTCTTCTTCAATGAAGCGGAAAGGGCGTTCTTCTCCGAGCAGACGTTCAACGGTATCGGCATAGGCTTTGCCTGCGTCCGACGCGGCATCGAGGATCACAGGCTCACCCTGGTTGGATGCGCGCAGGACTGACTGGTCTTCCGGGATCACGCCCACCAGGTTGATGCGCAGAATCTCCAGCACGTCTTCCATGCTCAGCATATCGCCTTTATTGACGCGGCCTGGATTGTAGCGGGTCAGTAGCAGGTGCTCTTTGATCGGCTCTTCGCCATTTTCCGCACGACGGGATTTGGAGGCGAGAATGCCAAGGATACGGTCGGAGTCGCGAACGGAGGAGACTTCCGGGTTGGTAGTGATAATGGCTTCGTCAGCGAAATAGAGCGCCATCAGCGCACCGGTCTCAATGCCTGCCGGGGAGTCACAGACGATGAAATCGAACTCCATCTTCTTCAGTTCTTCGAGAACTTTGTCGACGCCTTCGCGGGTCAGGGCGTCTTTATCCCGGGTCTGGGACGCCGGAAGAATGTAGAGGTTTTCCGTGCGCTTATCTTTGATCAGCGCCTGGTTCAATGTGGCATCGCCCTGGATGACGTTGACGAAATCATAAACGACGCGACGTTCGCAGCCCATAATCAGGTCGAGGTTACGCAGGCCGATGTCGAAGTCGATAACGACGGTTTTCTTTCCCTTCTGGGCCAAACCTGTAGCGATGGCCGCGCTGGAGGTGGTCTTGCCAACGCCCCCTTTACCCGAAGTCACAACAATAATGCGTGCCATAGAAATTCCTTGTTAAAAAGGGATTAATTTAACGGTTGAATTGTCAGAGCGCTTTCGCCTAAACGCAGGCGTGCCGCTTTGCCATAAAATTCGGCCGGGATGTTATCGCTCAGCCAATATTCCCCGGCGATGGAGACCAGCTCCGCCGCAAGGTGGGTACAAAATATCTGGGCGTCTCTGTCGCCACCGGCGCCTGCCAATGCGCGTCCTCGCATCATGCCATATACATGGATATTGCCGTCAGCGATAAGTTCCGCACCGGCACTCACATGATTTGTAACAATAAGATCACAGTGTGGCGCATAAATGCGCTGACCGGAACGTACCGGCTGATCAATCAAACGCGTTTTTGTGATCTGACTAGCAACTGGCGGCGGCGGGGCGGGTTCGGACGGTGCCGGACGAGGGGCTTTTTCTTTCCCTTCGGTTAATAACGGGATCCCGGCGCGGTCGATTTCGGTTTTCAGGCGCGGGATTTTGCATCCGCTGACGCCCATAATGCGTAAACCGGTCGCGGCGATAGCCTCGTTGACGGCGCGCCATTCGACACTCTCCTCGACGCTGGCGATATTCACCACCACCGGAGCATGGCGTAAAAAGGCGGGAGCCTGGGCGATTTTGTCTTCTAACGCCTGACGAATAACCTCGGGATTTGCATCGTGCAAATGAACGACAGATAACGTGAAGCTACTGCCTTTAAGTTCGATTGGCGTATTTGACATCCTGGCCTTACTCAATTTGCTGTTTATCGACCGCCGAAGTGCGGTGATATTCCGAAGACTAAAAGGCATGTTATAGTCACTGATATATTGAGGCAAGTGACCACGGGTCTAATTCCGAGTAAAACTATGTTTTGTGTGATCTATCGAAGTACTAAACGTGAACAAACCTATTTATACGTCGAAAAAAAGGACGATTTCTCACGCGTTCCTGACGAGCTCATGCGCGGTTTCGGCACGCCGCAAATGGCGATGCTGCTGCCGCTGGATGGGCGCAAAAAACTGGTTAACGCCGACCTTGAAAAAGTGAAACAGGCGCTAAGCGAACAGGGCTATTACCTGCAACTTCCTCCGCCATCTGAAAATCTACTAAAGAAACACCTGGCGGAACAGGGGAAACAATCCGATTAACCCACGAGGGAAAATAATGTACCAACATCATAACTGGCAGGGAGCGCTCCTGGATTATCCGGTGAGCAAAGTGGTTTGCGTCGGCAGCAATTATGAAAAGCACATCAAGGAAATGGGCAGTGCGACGCCGGAAGAGCCGGTGCTGTTTATTAAACCTGAGAGCGCACTGTGCGATCTCCGTCAGCCGTTGGTGCTTCCTGAGGGGCTGGGTTCGGTGCATCATGAAGTGGAGCTGGCGGTGCTGATCGGCGGTACGCTGCGTCAGGCGACGGAAGAGCATGTGCTGAAAGGGATTGCCGGCTATGGCGTCGCGCTGGATCTCACCCTGCGCGACCTGCAAGCTAAAATGAAAAAGGCCGGGCAGCCGTGGGAGAAGGCCAAAGGCTTCGATAACGCCTGTCCGATCTCCGGCTTTATTCCGGCGGCCGAGTTCCACGGCGACCCGCAGAATACGCCGTTAAGTCTGAAGATTAACGGCGAAGTGCGCCAGCAGGGCACTACCGCCGACATGATCCATAAGATTGTGCCGCTGATCGCCTATATGTCGCGCTTCTTTACCCTCAAAGCCGGCGACGTGATCCTCACCGGCACCCCGGAAGGGGTGGGACCGCTGCACAGCGGCGACGAGCTGGAGGTCGATTTCAACGGCCTGTCGCTCACCACCCGCGTACTGTAAGCGCGGTTTGCCGCCTTTTGGGGCGGCAAAACTTGCATCGTCGTGCCAGACTGGTTATAAGGTGCACCCTTAACTGGCAACGACGGACATTCCGATGAGCGAACAACCTTTCTGGCAACAAAAAACCCTGGATGACATGACCGACGCGGAGTGGGAATCGCTGTGCGACGGCTGCGGCCAGTGCTGCCTGCATAAGCTGATGGATGAAGATACCGATGAGATCTACTTCACCAACGTCGCCTGCCGTCAGCTCAATATCAAAACCTGCCAGTGCCGTAACTACGAGCGTCGCTTCGAATATGAGCCGGACTGCATCAAGCTCACTCGTGAAAATCTGCCGACCTTCGAATGGCTGCCGCCGACCTGCGCCTATCGCCTGCTGGCGGAAGGTAAACCTCTGCCGGCCTGGCACCCGCTGCTGACCGGCTCAAAAGCGGCGATGCACGGCGAACGCATCTCCGTCCGCCATATAGCGGTGCCCGAGTCTACCGTTGTCGACTGGCAGGACCATATCCTCAATCTGCCTGACAGGGCGCGGTAAGCGCCGTCACGCTTTCTTCGCGTGAAACAGCCCGTTTTCACCGTCGGTTTCTTCCGCCACCCAGAAGTGAATATTGAAGCGGGCATCGTCGCTGAGTTCGACGCGGTGCCAGTACTGCGGCGGACTGGTGGCAAACTGCCCGGCATGAATCACGACTTTTTTCTCCGGCTCCGTCGCCTGTTCATTGGCAAAACCGTAATAGGTGACCGTACCTTCCATGACGCACAACTGACCGAAGACACCGGCCGCGGTGTTGTGGTGACTCAGCAGGGCGGCGGGGACGTTCTCTTTGGTAAAGAACGGGGTGGAGCGTTTAACTTTCCAGTCTGCGGGGATCAGTAAAGATGACATGTGAGCTCCTGTGGGGTTATAAAAGATGCATTTAATATGCACCTTTTGGTGTCTGTGGTCAACCACGGACAGGAAACGATTCAGTGATGAACGGCAGGCACAAAAAAACGCCCCGTAGGGCGTTTCAGTGTGCGGTACTCGCTGCGGCTTAGCGGCCAAACAGATCGCGCTTTTTGGCTTTAAAAGGCTGAGCAACGATCACCAGGATAGCGACCACCAGATAAGCCGCGAAAATTCCCACCAGCCATTGCGGCATCTCCAGCGACAGGAACTGCCACTGGCGTACCGAACAGTCGCCGGACGCGACAAACACCTGCGGCAACCATTTATCCAGCGGCAGCCAGCTCGGGAAACGGGCGGCGAAATCGCAGGTCTGGAACGGCGATGGGTGCAGCTGAATCATCGTATGTTCCCACGCCAGCTGTAGCCCACGTACCGCGCTGTACAGCCAAATCAGCATGGCGACATAGCGCAGCGGCGTTTTAGGGGCGATAGCGCCCACCAGCCCCGCGCCCATGATGCCAAACAGGGCGCAGCGTTCATAAATGCACATCACGCACGGCTGCAGCAGCATCACGTGCTGGAACCACAGCGCGACGAGTTCGAGAATGAACGCGGTCAAGGCCATCAGCAGCCAGGCGCCGCGTCCCCGCGAGCACTGGTTTAAATATTGCAACATAATCATTTCCCTGGAAGATGCTAAATCATGGCAGTGTAAACGAAAACCGTACCGACGCCAGCGGCCCGGCGGAAAATATTACGTAACTGGTTATTGAATCGCCCGGGCGAACCCGGGCGACGCGTGGATCACGGCAGGGTGGGGGTAACCAGCCAGCCGCGAGCCAGCAACCATTCGGTGACCGGCATCAGGGTGAACTCGACGCACAGCAGGCCGACCAGCGTCAGTACGAGGGTGTAGGGCAGGGCCATCCACACCATGCGGCCATAGGAGAGTCGGATAAGCGGCGCCAGCGCGGAAGTCAGCAGGAACAGGAATGCCGCCTGGCCGTTCGGGGTGGCCACTGACGGCAGGTTGGTGCCGGTGTTGATTGCCACCGCCAGCATCTCAAACTGCTTCAGGCTGATGGCGCCATGCTCGAGGGCGGTTTTCGCTTCGTTGATGTAGACCGTGCCGACAAAAACGTTATCCGAGATGGACGACAGCAGGCCGTTAAACAGATAAAACAGCGACAGCTGCGCGTGCGGAGAGGCCTGCAGAACAAACTCGATGACCGGCGTGAACAGCTGCTGGTCGATGATCACCGCCACTACGGCAAAGAACACCGTGAGCAGCGCGGTGAAGGGCAACGCCTCGGTGAACGCTTTGCCAATCGCGTGCTCATCGGT
This sequence comes from Klebsiella sp. 2-CIP_Kleb., assembly GCF_050378715.1. Lineage (NCBI taxonomy): Bacteria > Pseudomonadati > Pseudomonadota > Gammaproteobacteria > Enterobacterales > Enterobacteriaceae > Klebsiella > Klebsiella sp. 2-CIP_Kleb. The sequence goes on along the minus strand of NZ_JBNRLG010000001.1, from coordinate 958,625 downwards.
CACCCCGGTAAAGGTGGTGGCGAGGATGATCACCGACAGGCCAATCAGGCCGACCTCAGCCAGGTGAAAAGCGAGGGCGACGATCAGCCAAACGCCAATGAGCGCCTGGGCAATCAGCCGTAGCCGCTCCTGACGACTGCGCTGGGCGCGGCTGCGATCGTCAAACTCCTGCAGCACCTTGCGCACCGTCGGCGGCAGCGGTTCGCCGTAGCCAAACAGGCGATACTTTTCCACCAGCAGACAGGTTAACAGACCGCAGACCATCACCGGCAGGGTGACGGGCGCCATGCGGAGAAAGAACTCGCCAAAATGCCAGCCCGCCGCTTTGGCGATAATCAGGTTTTGCGGTTCGCCGACCATGGTCATGACGCCGCCGAGCGCGGTCCCGACGCCGGCGTGCATCATCAGGCTGCGTAGAAAGCCGCGGAACTGCTCCAGCACCTCGCGGTAGTGTTGCTCGATATGGCTGTCGTCGAGCAGGTCGCTATCGTCCGGGCGCGCCGAGGCGACGCGGTGATAGATGCCGTAGAACCCGACGGCGACGCTTATCACCACCGCCACCACCGTCAGCGCATCGAGAAAGGCGGAGAGGAAGGCAGCGGCCAGGCAGAAGGCCAGCGACAGCAGCATCTTGCTGCGGATCCCTAACAGCAGGCGCGTAAAGACAAACAGCAGCAGCTGCTTCATAAAGTAGATGCCCGCCACCATAAACATCAGCAGAAGCAGCACTTCCAGGTTGCTGGCGATCTCTTCCCGCACGTGCGCTGGGCTGGTCATACCGATCAGCAGCGCCTCGATAGCCAGCAGGCCACCCGGCAGCAGCGGATAGCACTTCAGCGCCATGGCGAGGGTAAAGATAAACTCAACCACCAGCAGCCAGCCGGCGACAAATGGCGCCACGGCGAACACCAGCGGATTGATGATTAAGAAAATGATTAATGCCAGCTTGTACCAGTCAGGCGACTGGCCAAGAAAATTGCGCCACAGCGCGCGGCCATAAGAAATTTCCACGACAGAATCCTTCCCCGTCAATTAGTGCATGATTTTGTGCGTAACTATTGGCAAGAGTACCAGTTGAGCAAAATGAGAAGCAACTTTCTTCGCAGCGCGGCGGCGGTTACGGGAGATAAGGAAAAGCGTAAAGTAAAAACGGAAAATGAAACGGCGATCCCTTTTTAATTCACTTGCGATGCTATCTGCGCTATAGCGGCTCTGGTATGATGAGTGCAATTGCAACAATGTGTAATGGAAATATTATTATGGTCATTAAGGCGCAGAGCCCTGCGGGTTTCGCGGAAGAGTATATCATTGAGAGCATCTGGAATAACCGCTTCCCACCTGGATCGATTCTCCCCGCTGAACGCGAGCTTTCTGAGCTGATCGGTGTCACCCGCACCACGCTGCGCGAAGTGTTGCAGCGTCTGGCGCGTGACGGCTGGTTGACCATTCAGCACGGCAAACCCACCAAAGTGAACAACTTCTGGGAGACCTCCGGGCTGAATATCCTTGAAACGCTGGCGCGTCTCGATCACGACAGCGTCCCGCAGTTGATTGATAACCTGCTCTCCGTGCGCACCAATATTTCCACGATTTTTATTCGCACCGCGTTTCGTCAGCATCCGGATAAAGCGCTGGCGGTGCTGGACAGCGCCCGGGAAGTGGAAGATCACGCCGACGCCTTCGCCGATCTCGATTACAACATTTTCCGCGGTCTGGCTTTCGCCTCCGGCAACCCGATTTATGGCCTGATCCTCAACGGCATGAAGGGGCTATATACCCGCATCGGCCGTCACTACTTCTCCAGCCCGGAAGCGCGCAGCCTGGCGCTGGGCTTTTATCATCAGCTGGCGAAGGTGTGCGAAGGCGGCCTGCACGATCAGGTGTATGAGCTGGTTCGTCGCTATGGCCATGACAGCGGCGAGATCTGGCACCGGATGCAGAAATCGCTGCCCGGCGATTTAGCCATGAATGTGCGTTAAGCCGGCTATTCGCGATCGATAAACAAAATAAGGGGGCCGATGGCCCCCTTCGTCGTTTTAACGTCCCGCAATGCTATAGCGCGTTTGGCCGCGCCGGGCAGCGGTCCAGCAGCTCAATGCTGCCGTCAGCGTTCTGCTGCTCCAGCAGCACATCGAATCCCCACAGACGATGCACATGTTTCAGCACTTCGCGCCGCCCTTTGTCCAGCGGGACGCGGTTGTGCGGCACATAGCGCAACGTCAGCGAGCGGTCGCCGCGCAGGTCAACGTTCCACACCTGGATATTCGGCTCGAGATTGCTGAGGTTATATTGCGCCGAGAGCTTGTTGCGGATTTCGCGATAGCCCTCTTCGTTGTGGATCGCCGAGATCTCGAGATAATTGTTGTGATCGTCGTCGAGCACGGTAAAGAAGCGGAAATCGCGCATGATCTTCGGCGACAGGAACTGGCTGATAAAGCTCTCATCCTTGAAGTCGCGCATGGCGAAATGCAGCGTTTCCAGCCAGTCGGAACCAGCGATATCCGGGAACCAGTACTTGTCCTCTTCGGTAGGCGACTGGCAGATGCGCTTGATGTCCTGGAACATGGCGAACCCCAGCGCGTAGGGGTTAATCCCGCTGTACCACGGACTGTTGTACGGCGGCTGGAACACCACGTTCGTGTGGCTGTGGAGAAACTCCAGCATAAAGCGTTCGGTCACTTTCCCTTCATCATAGAGATGGTTGAGGATGGTATAGTGCCAGAAGGTGGCCCACCCCTCGTTCATCACCTGGGTCTGTTTCTGCGGGTAGAAATACTGGCTGACTTTACGCACGATGCGCAGGATCTCGCGCTGCCACGATTCCAGCAGCGGGGCGTTCTTCTCCATAAAGTACAGCAGGTTCTCCTGCGGTTCGGAAGGGTAGCGGCGGGCGGACTCAATCGCCTTCTCCTCTTCGCGCTTCGGCAGGGTACGCCACAGCATATTCACCTGGCTCTGCAGATACTCTTCCCGGCTTTTCTGCCGCGCCTTCTCCTCCTGCAGCGAGATTTTTTGCGGACGTTTATAGCGGTCGACGCCGTAGTTCATCAGCGCGTGGCAGGAGTCGAGCAGTTTCTCCACTTCGTCGACGCCATAGCGCTCTTCGCACTCGGTAATGTATTTGCGGGCGAAAATCAGGTAGTCGATGATTGAGCTGGCGTCGGTCCAGCTGCGAAACAGGTAATTGTTTTTGAAGAACGAGTTATGCCCGTAGCAGGCGTGCGCCATCACCAGCGCCTGCATGGTGATGGTATTTTCTTCCATCAGATAGGCGATACAGGGATTGGAATTGATGACGATCTCATACGCCAGGCCCTGCTGGCCGTGCTTATAGGCCTGCTCGGTCTCAATGAATTTTTTGCCGAACGACCAGTGCGGATAGTTGATGGGCATGCCGACGCTGGAGTAGGCATCCATCATCTGTTCGGAAGTAATGACTTCGATCTGGTGCGGGTAGGTGTCAAGACGATAGAGCTTAGCGACCCGGTCCACTTCGGCCAGGTAGGTCTCCAGTAACTCGAACGTCCAGTCGGGTCCATCGCTTAAACGGGTGGTGTCCCTGTTCATGGAGTCAATCGTAGCCATTAGCGCGCCCTCGTTGTTGTTGGTTTTCTCTGAACGGAAAACCTCTAAACAAGCATAGAACACCGCACAGCAAACTGTGTTGTCAGCCAATCGCTTTTCTTCGCGATTTCCCCATCTCAAAGCCGTTTTTTGCGCTTATTTGCAGAATTAAATGCTGGGTAAAAATAAAGCGCAGCATGAGATCGTAAATCTTACAGCTCAGGACTGGTGCGGTTTGCTGTGAGTTAAGTCACCATAAATAAAGCGTATGTTGAATAATATTTTCAACTGAGTTATCAATTTGTAATTAGATGATTGTTCTTTAACTGTTACGGAGTTGCTATGCGTGTCGTCATACTGGGAAGTGGGGTGGTTGGGGTAGCCAGCGCGTGGTATTTGAGTCAGGCGGGTCATGAGGTGACGGTCATCGACCGTCAGCCCGGTCCGGCAGAGGAGACCAGCGCGGCCAACGCCGGGCAGATATCTCCCGGCTATGCGGCGCCGTGGGCGGCGCCGGGAGTGCCGCTGAAGGCGATCAAATGGATGTTCCAGCGCCATGCGCCGCTGGCGATCGGTCTTGACGGCACATCGTTCCAGCTGAAGTGGATGTGGCAGATGCTGCGCAACTGCGACACCCGCCACTATATGGAGAACAAAGGCCGGATGGTGCGCCTGGCGGAGTACAGCCGCGACTGCCTGAAGGCGCTGCGCGACACCACCGGCATTCAGTATGAAGGGCGTCAGGGCGGGACGCTGCAGCTGTTCCGTACCGCCAAACAGTATGAAAACGCCACCCGCGACATCGCGGTGCTGGAGGACGCCGGCGTGCCCTATCAGTTGCTGGAGGCGAAGCGGCTGGCGGAAGTGGAGCCCGCGCTGGCGGAGGTTAGCCACAAACTGACCGGCGGTCTGCGTCTGCCAAACGATGAAACCGGCGACTGCCAGCTGTTTACCACCCGTCTGGCGGCGATGGCGGAACAGGCCGGGGTCACCTTCCGCTTTAACACCGCGGTGGACGCCCTGCTGCAGGAGGGCGATCGCATTGCCGGGGTGAAATGCGGCGATGAGATTATCAAGGGCGACGCCTATGTCATGGCCTTTGGCTCTTACTCGACGGCGATGCTCAAGGGGCTGGTGGATATTCCTGTCTACCCGCTGAAAGGCTATTCGTTAACCATCCCGATTGCCCAGGAAGACGGCGCGCCGGTTTCCACTATCCTTGATGAGACCTATAAAATCGCCATCACCCGTTTCGATCAGCGCATTCGCGTCGGCGGTATGGCCGAGATCGTCGGTTTTAATAAAGCGCTGCTGCAGCCGCGTCGCGAAACCCTGGAGATGGTGGTGCGCGATCTGTTCCCGCGCGGCGGCCACGTTGAGCAGGCCACCTTCTGGACCGGCCTGCGGCCGATGACGCCGGACGGCACGCCGGTGGTCGGGCGCACGGCGTTTAAAAACCTGTGGCTCAACACCGGCCACGGCACGCTTGGCTGGACCATGGCCTGCGGCTCCGGGCAGCTTATCAGCGATCTGATCTCCGGCCGCACGCCGGCGATCCCTTACGACGATCTGGCTGTCGCCCGCTATAGCCCCGGGTTTACCCCGGCGCGTCCGCAGCATCTGCATGGCGCACACAACTAAGGAGCTTGCATGACCCGTCCGGTAGTGGCCAGTATCGATTTGCTGGCCTTGCGGCAGAATTTACAGATAGTGCGTCGCGCGGCCCCCGGGTCGCGCCTGTGGGCGGTGGTCAAAGCAAATGCTTATGGCCATGGCGTGGCGCGGGTATGGAGTGCGTTAAGCGCGGCGGATGGTTTCGCCTTGCTCAACCTGGAAGAGGCGATCCTGCTGCGCGAGCAGGGCTGGAAAGGGCCGATCCTGTTGCTGGAGGGCTTCTTCCATGCCGATGAGCTGGCGGTGCTGGATCAATATCGCTTAACCACCAGCGTCCACAGCAACTGGCAGATTAAGGCGCTGCAGCAGGCGAAGCTGCGCGCGCCGCTGGATATCTATCTCAAGGTGAACAGCGGTATGAACCGGCTGGGCTTTATGCCGGAGCGGGTGCATACCGTCTGGCAGCAGCTGCGGGCGATAAGCAACGTCGGCGAGATGACGCTGATGTCGCACTTCGCGGAGGCGGAGAACCCGCAGGGGATTGTTGAGCCGATGCGCCGGATCGAACAGGCGGCGGAGGGGCTGGATTGCCCACGCTCGCTGGCCAACTCGGCGGCGACGCTCTGGCATCCGGAAGCGCATTTTGACTGGGTTCGTCCCGGCATCGTGCTGTATGGCGCATCGCCCTCCGGGCAGTGGCAGGATATCGCGAACACCGGCCTGAAGCCGGTGATGACCCTGCGCAGCGAAATCATCGCCGTGCAGAACCTGCGCCCCGGCGAAGCGATTGGCTATGGCGGCCTGTATCGCACCACCCAGGAGCAGCGGATCGGCATCGTCGCCTGCGGCTATGCCGACGGCTACCCACGGGTAGCGCCGAGCGGCACGCCGGTGCTGGTGGACGGCGTACGCACCACCACCGTCGGGCGCGTGTCGATGGATATGTTGGCGGTCGATTTAACGCCCTGTCCGCAGGCCGGGATCGGCGCGCCGGTCGAACTGTGGGGCAAAGAGATTAAAATCGACGACGTGGCGGCCAGCTGCGGCACCGTCGGCTATGAGCTGATGTGCGCCCTGGCGCCGCGGGTGCCGGTTGTGACCCTGTAACCTGTTCCGGGGCGGATCACTCCGCCTCGTCTTCCGCGACCCGTACCCCTACCTTCAGCACGTGATCGTTCTCTTTTTCCGCGACTGTCCATACCATCCCGGCGAACTCCACCTGGTCGCCCACCACCGGCGCGGCGCCCAGCAGCTGCTGCACCACTTCCCCCAGCGACTGCTGATGTTCGCGGAACTCCTCTCCGCCGTCGAGGCCGTAGATTTGCGCCACATCGGCGAAGCGGGCCTCGGCATCAAGTATAAAGTCGCCGAAAAAACGCTGATCGAGCGCCACCGGCGGCGACTGGCTGAACATTTTGCCCAGCGCCGGCAGGTCGTGCTCGCGGCCAATGACGCACAGGATATCGCCTTCCCGCAGGCGGGTGCTGCCGGTGGGGTGCAGCAGGGCATTGTTGCGAAACAGGGCGGCAATCCGCGTCTCCGGCGGCATATGCAGGTCGCGCAGCGCCGCGCCGATGCACCATTTATCGGCGCCCAGCTGGTAGACAAACTGCTCCCACGGGTTTTCCGGGTGAATATCCAGCCCGACGCGGGAGATGGGCCAGCTGACGGGCGGCACCACCACTTTGGCTTTTTTCGCCGCCCACGATAGCGATGTGCCCTGGAGCAGAAGCGACACCAGCACCACGAAGAAGGCGACATTGAAGAACAGGCGGGCGTTGTCCAGGCCGGCCATCATCGGGAACACCGCGAGAATAATCGGCACCGCGCCGCGCAGGCCGACCCAGCTGATAAATACCCGTTCGCGGAGGTTGAACCCGCGGAACGGCAGCAGACCGGCAAATACCGACAGCGGACGGGCAATGAAAATCATCCACATCGACAGCAACAGCGCCGGGATAGCGATCGGCAGCAGGTCGGAGGGCGTCACCAGCAGGCCCAGCACCAGGAACATGGCGATTTGCGCCAGCCACGCCAGACCGTCGAAGTTCTGCAGGATACCGTGCCGGTTGCGGATAGGCCGGTTGCCCAGCAGAAAGCCGCAGAGATAGACGGCGAGGATACCGCTGCCGTCGAGGGTAGTGGTGACGGCGAAAATCATGATCCCGCCGCTCAGCGCCAGCAGCGGATAGAGCCCGGCGGGCAGCACGATGCGGTTGATCATCTGCAGCAGCAGGTAGCCGCCGCCGAGGCCGATGGCGATCCCGAGACCGAACTGTTGAATGATATGCACGGCGAACATCCAGCTGAGGCCGGTCTGGTGCTGCTGGATCATTTCGATCAGGGTGATGGTCAGGAAGACCGCCATCGGGTCGTTACTGCCTGACTCAATCTCCAGCGTCGAGCCGACGCGCTCGTTGAGCCCCTTGCCGCCGAGCAGCGAGAAGACCGCCGCGGCGTCGGTGGAGCCGACAATGGCGCCGATCAGCAGGCCTTCGATCATATCCAGTTTGAACAGCCAGGCCGCCATCATCCCGGTCAGCGCCGAGGTGATCAGCACCCCGACCGTCGCCAGCGACAGTGCTGGCCACAGCGCGACGCGAAAGGAGCTGGCCTGGGTGCGCATCCCGCCGTCCAGCAGGATCACCGCCAGCGCCAGGTTACTCACCATGTAGGCGAAGGGGTAGTTGTCGAAGGGGATGCCGCCGATGCCGTCAATGCCTGCCAGCATCCCGATGGCCAGAAAGATGACCAGAATCGGGATGCCAAGGCGCGAAGAAAAGGAGCTCAATAAGATACTGCAGGTTACTAAAACAGAACCCAGAATAAACAGACTAATGACCGCAGCGGCGTCCAATGTTCACGTACTCCCTGACTGGCGTGAAAAAATGGCTAAAAGTGACACTATTTTAACAATTCGCAGGGAATCCGCCTATGCGTCTGGGAAATTTATTCTGCCAGCACCGGGTGGCCGCTGATTGTCAGGGTGGTGGCTGATGGCTGGTTGACCAGCCGCGCGCGCGCGCCCAGCGGCAGGGTCACCGTGCGCTGCTCGTGGCCAAACTCCAGTCCGCTTATCAGCGGTACAGAGAGCTGCTGGCGCAGATAATCAAACACCTGCGGCAGGTCATATCCCACGTCATAGTCGTTCGGCGCGCCGCCGGTGAAGCTGCCGAAGATCACCGCCTTCTGCGCCGCCAGTACGCCGCTGTGCAACAGCTGAAGCAGCATGCGTTCGACGCGGAACGGGTGCTCATTGATATCCTCCACCACCAGGATGCCGTCGCGGATCGCCGGCAGCCACGGGGTACCGATAAGCGAAGTCAGCATCGCCAGATTCCCGCCCCACAGGGTGCCTTCCACCCGGCAGTTCGGCCCTTCGCCCGGCCATTCGAGGGTGAATTCAGGCTGGCGCAGCGCCTGCCAGAAATGCTGTTCGGTAAACGGATCGAGGGTCTCCGCGCCGAAGTTCCCTGCGAGCATCGGCCCGCTGAAGGTGACGACGTTGCCCATGGCCAGCAGGCCCGACTGGATGACGGTGAAATCGCTGTGGCCGCAAATCAGCAACGGGTCACGCTGCTGGCGGGCAATCAGCCCCTGCCAGTCGATATGCGGCAGCAGGCGGCTGGCGCCGTAGCCGCCGCGCACCGCGAGAACGATCCGGTTGCGGCCCGGCAACTGGGCAAGCTGGTTAATATCGGCCAGCCGTTCATGTTCAGTTCCGGCGAAACGCTGCTGCCGACGGGGAATGACCTGCTGGTGGGCCACCTCGTGCCCGGCCTGCTGCAGACGCTCGACGCCGCGGGCCGCCGCCTGCTGGTTGATGCAATAACCGGATGGCGCGACCAGATAAAACTGAGACATGATAATTCCTTGCTATGAATGAAAGGGTTATGATGCCGCCTGGAATGGCGATTGTCATCTCCAGGTGGCTAACTTCAATCCGCACCCGTCATCCATCAGGCTGTCGGCGGGCGGGGGACGTACCGCTGCCGTCGTTCTGCAGCATGATGGCGTTTGGGTAGATAAGGATAGATGTGTGAAATTGAGATGGTTGCTTATTTTAGTCGTTTTTCTGGCCGGTTGTAGTTCGAAACATGATTACACCAATCCACCGTGGAACCCCGAGGTCCCGGTGAAGCGGGCGATGCAGTGGATGCCGATCAGTGAAAAAGCCGGCGCCGCCTGGGGCGTGGATCCGCAGCTGATCACGGCGATCATTGCCATCGAGTCGGGCGGTAACCCTGCGGTAGTGAGTAAATCCGGCGCCGTCGGGCTGATGCAGCTTAAGCCGTCGACCTCCGGACGCGATGTTTACCGGCGGATGGGCTGGCGCGGCGAGCCGTCGGTCAGTGAGCTGAAAAACCCGGAACGGAATATCTCGATGGGGGCCGCCTATCTGAGCATTCTGGAGAATGGTCCGCTGGCGGGGATCAAAGACCCGCAGGTGATGCGCTATGCGGTGGTGGTCTCCTATGCCAACGGCGCTGGCGCGCTGCTGCGCACCTTCTCGTCAAACCGGCAGGACGCCATCGAGGAGATTAACGACCTCGACGCCGATGAGTTCTTCGAGCATGTGGCGAAAAAACACCCGGCTCCGCAGGCGCCGCGCTATATCTGGAAGCTGCAGAAAGCGCTGGACGCCATGTAACCTTACCTTCGCCCCGCCGGCCTGGCGGGGTCCTAATCCTCTGTGCGCAGCGACGTGATAACGCTAATCGGCGCTATTAACGCTTTATATTCCCGGTAGCGCTCGGGAAGCGATTCCACGCCGTTTACCGCCACGCAGAGCATGGCCGTCGCGTCATCCTCCTGCGCGCCTTTATACGCTAACGTTTCTCGTAACGCATTGATGCAGGCATGGGCGTCATGATGCGAAATGCCGTTGATATCGAGACGAATGGTTTTGCTAATGGCCTCTATCCATAATCCGCCCCACAGAACGCACCCCGAGGGCATGAGCAGGCAACTGAAGATGCTGTAAGCGGTGAGGTCGAGCCAGATAAAGGTCTTACTGGCAACGATAACGCCGAGGGCGACCGAAGGGATGCTGATGGCCAGCATATTCCATCCGCGGCGCAGCGGACTTAAGGCTAAACCCGCGCTTGCTATCTGTTCCTGCCAGAGGTTACGTCCGGCGATACTCAGGCTGCAGGGCAGATCTTCATGACACGGCTTTCGCACCGCAAAATGGTCAAATAGTATGCTTTCAATGACGTTCATTTCGTGGTTTGCATAGCGTCCGTTAGCCAAAACCTGCCCGGGCTCCGGGATCCACAGATGCTTATTACTGAGTAAGCTGAACATTGCCAGTTGAATCACCCGGGTCCCTTCTCCGGTCAGCCACGCCAGCAGCCAGGGGCTAACCTCTATCGCGTGCGGCTGGGGCTGAGCCGCTGGCCGCGACAGGATAATCATTATACCAATAGCAATATAGATACCCGGGACGATAAGTATAAAACCGCCAAGAAACAGCAGTGGATGCAGATGCATTATAAAATTCCACATACCATCCCCTCGTTAATCCAGCCTCTGCAGACAAAAGGGATACTTAATAAGGTTGATGATTTTTACATATTCACCATATCTTTCGGGAAGCAGGGTGGTTTTACCGATCGCCACGCAATAATCGGCGTTTTCATCGGTCAGGGTATCTGAGTCAGCAATAAGCGTCTCCTTCAGGGTATCAATATAGTGATGAAAGATATTAACGGCGATCCCTTCCCGGTCCAGCCGGGTGGCATTTAAGGTGATGCATAACAGCCACAGCCACCACAGGCCGGAAACCATCCCCATTGTCAGCCAGCTGAACACGCTGGAGTGAATTATCGCCTGATTATCAAAAAGCGTTTTCCAGGCGAGCGCGGCGATCAATAGCAGGGAGGGCGCGGCAATCAATATCATATTCCACGTTTGGTGCGTCGGGCTGAGCCGCAGCCCTTGGCAGTGAGGATCGGTGGCCCAGTGGTTCTTTTCGGCGACGTGCAGAGAAAGCGGCAGATCCTGGTCACTGGATTTTGGCGTAGCGAAATGGTCAAACAGTATTTTTTCCACACAGGTCATTTTGCATTCTGCGTACTGCTGATTGGCGCAGAGTTGAATATTGTCCGCAGAATGGATGAGAGTGACATAGTTTTTTCTTAACAGCCTGAACATGGCCAGCTGAATGACGCTGGTGGCGCTATTACGTAGCCAGGCTAAAAAAGAGGGTGAGATAGAATAGGGCGCCGGAACGGCTGTGGTATTTTCAGTAGGGCGGGTCTTCGCAATAATTATATTTACCAGAATATATATCACTGTGGTGGATAATATATGGTAACCCATAAATGATAACGGATGTAAATTGGTGAGATAGCTAATGACAGGGTTCACTTTTATTCCTTGTGAGCGTCCTAACCTGTTTTCGCCAGCATATTAAGTCCTCTCATCACAGGGGGGCAAGTGAAATAATGGCCTGGCATCTTTAAGTTAATATTAGCCATCAAAGCGTGACGTCACCTGTTAACGAAAGCCTCCGCCGTCACGGGCGGAGGCTTATCTTTACGCTGTCAGTTAAAAGTCGTAGCCCACGGTGGCCATGACGCTGCGCTCTGCTCCCCAGTAGCAGTTGCCGGTGCCGTAGCAGCCGGAAACGTATTCACGATTGCCGATATTGTTGGCGTTGACCTGCACATAAGCGCCTTTCAGCCCCGGCGACCAGACGCCGAGGTCAGCCCGCATCATGGCGTCCATCAGCGTGACCGACGGCAGCCGCGCGGTGTTGGCATCATCCGCCCACTGTTTACCAATGTAGCGGACGCCGGCGCCCAGCGAGATCCCCGCCGGAAACTGATAGCGCGCCCAGAAGGAGGCCATCTGATCCGGGGTCAGCTGCGGCGTGTTGTTGTCGGTACCGTCCTTAGTGTCCTGGAAGCGCAGACGATTCCAGGTATACGAGGCGAGGGTGCTCAGCCGCGGGGTGATCTGGTGGTGCGCTTCCAGCTCAACCCCCTGGGAATGGACCTTACCCGCCGGAATATAGGTGGCGGTGGCGATGTTGGGGTCGCGGGTGGCGACATCCTTTTGCATCAGATCGTAAATCGCGATGCTATAGAGGTCGCTGCTGCCCGGCGGCTGGAACTTCAGGCCGGCTTCGACCTGTTCGGCGGTGGTCGGTTTCAACGGTTTGCCGTCAGCGCCGGGCAGCATCGCCGGGGTAATCGCCTGGCTGTAGCTCAGGTAGGGCGAAAGACCGTTGTCCAGGGCGTACAACAGCGAGGCGCGGCCGCTGATATGGTCGTCTGAACGGCGGTTTGAGGTGCCCAGAGTATCGCTGACCTGCTGGGAAACGATGCGGTCATAGCGGGCGGAAACATCCACATGCCAGCGGTCCCAGACCATCTCATCCTGCAGATACAGCCCGGTCTGGTAATAACGGCGATTATTATCATCGCTGTAGGTCACGGTATGCCCGGTCTGGGCGGTATAGCCGGTAAACGGGTTAAGGGGCGCCGCGCCGCCGGCGCCGGTCCACAGATCGTTGCGAAAGCGATGGTATTCAGCGCCGAGGATCAGGGTATGCGCCAGATCGCCAGTATTGAAATCGGCGCGCAGGCGGTTATCGGTTGACCAGCCGTCCAGCGAACCGCGCGAGCCGCTGTAGCCGCGAGCCAGCATGTCGCTGTCATCTATCCAGCCGACCTGGTAGACCTGATCGAGGGAGACGTTGGTGTGGGTGTAGCTTCCCGCGGAATAGACCGACCAGACATCGGTGAACTGGTGGTCAAACTCATAGCTGTAGATCTGCTGGCGGCGCTGATAGCCATCTCCCGGATCGCCCTCGTTGGTGCTGGTGGAGAGCTTACGGCCATTGTGCGCGTAGCGGGTGCCGTCCAGCGGCAAAGAGCCATGATAGCCACCGGAAGGATCTTTTTGCAGATAGGCGCGTAGCAGCAGCGAGGTATCGCTGTCCGGCTGCCACAGCAGGGAAGGTGAAATGGCGTAGCGCTCTTCGCGGGTATGGTCATACTGCGTGTCGCTGCTGCGGGTCATACCGATCAGCCGCCATGCCCACTGCTCATTGATGGCGTCGGTGTAATCGAAGGCCGCGCCTTTGGTATTTTGCGTCCCGCCAGTCAGGCGGACGTGGCCCTGCTGACTGAACTGCGGGCGCTTGGAGGTCAGGTTGACCACGCCGCCCGGCACGCTCTGCCCGTAGAGCGCGGAGGAGGGGCCGCGGATCACATCGACGCGTTCGATAAACCACGGGTCGATCTGCACCACGTTATGGCTGCCGCCGTCGCTCATCAGACGCATGCCGTCGAGGAACAGGTTATCGACGTCGCCGCCGTGGTAGCCGCGCAGGGAGATAGCGTCAAACCGGGTGGCGCCACCGCCGAAGCTGGAGTAGACCCCCGGGGTATATTCCAGCGCCTGGCTGATGGTATTCGCCCCCTGATCCGCCATCTGCTGGCGGGTGACAACCGACACCGACTGGGCGGTGGTGATTAACGGCTGGTCGGTTTTCGTCGCCCCGAGCGAGGTGCTGGCGCTATAGCCCTCAGTCGGCGCGCTGGCGGATGCCGGCGGGCTGGCCGTTACCACCACCGTCTCTTCGGCCTGCGCGGTGAAGGGAAGTGCGATCGCGAGGGCGCACAGCAGCCCCGGGCGTTTGCGAGAAATAGCCACGTTCATAAGATCATCCTGAACCTGCGCGGTTTGGTACTCCTGTACGCCGCCGCGGGAAAAACGAATCTGTCATCATTCGTTAAAAAGTAATGCGAATTATTATTGTTTGTATTTATGCGATCAAGCGAAAAGGTGATCTGTTCAGCGCGAGGGGATGGAGAAGGGTTTCCCGCGAGCCGCAGAATGGGCCTGCGCGGGACGGTAGTGACCAGGGAGACCGCTTCTCCCTACCGATTTTGGTAGGGGGCGGCAAAGTGTCAGGAGCCGGTCTTTTGCGGTTCCGCAGGGGCGGGGTCGTTAGCCGCGGGCGCCGCAACAGGTTTGTCCTGCGGTGAAGGCGTTGTCGCCGGACGGGTAGCAGGCAGCGCATCGCAGGGTTTCTCCTGCGGGCAGATCAGATCCAGCATCTTAAGGGTGACGCCGTTGGTCCAGCCAAAGCCGTCCTGCAATGGATATTCCCCACCGCCGCCCCCGGTGCCGGTCGAACTCACATCATACTTCTCCACCAGCTTTTGCTTGCTGTCATAGGTATGCTGCACGTTGGTCAGGAAGCGCCAGGTGACCTCCATGGCGATCTTCTGCTGACCATAGTTTTGCAGCCCCTCGACGGCCACCCACTGCAGCGGCGCCCAGCCGTTGGGGGCGTCCCACTGCTGGCCGCTGTTGACGGTGGTGGTGGTCAGCCCGCCGGGTTTGAGCAGCCGCGACTCGGCGGCGGCCGCCACTTTCGTCGCTCGCTCGCGCGACGCGGCATTGACGTACAGCGGGAACAGCGCCGCGGCGGTCAGCTGATTGCGCACCTTGTGGGTTTTCAGATCGTAATCGGCGTACCAACCCTCTTTTTCATTCCACAGGTATTTCTCGATAGCCTGCTGGCGGGCGTTGGCCAGCGCGTCGTACCGGGTAGCGCCGGCGCTGTCCCCCGCTGCTTTACTGGCGCGGGCGAGGGTTTTCTCCAGATGGAACATCAGGGCATTGAGATCGACCGGGATAATCGAGGTGGTGCGAATGGTGGCGAGCTGCTGCGGATTGTCCATCCAGCGGGAGCTGAAATCCCAGCCGGAAGCGGCGGCGGAGCGCAGGTCGCGATAGATCTCGGTGGCCGGACGATTCGGGTTGCTTTTGGCGGTTTTGACGTCGTCAAGCCAGGACTCGGGGCGTGGGGTGTCGTTATCGTCCCAGTAGCGGTTGAGCAGCGCGCCATCCGCCATCCGCACCGCCCGTTTGTCGGCGCTGCCGGGTGCCAGCGCGTCCGCCCCGGCCATCCAGTAGCGATACTCTTTCTCCAGCTGCGGCTGGTAGGTTTTCAGCACCTGGTCGCCATCGTGCGTCGCCAGCAGGCTTACCATAAAGGAGAAGAAGGGGGGCTGCGAACGGCTGAGGTAATAGGTGCGGTTACCGTTGGGGATATGGCCCCAGGTGTCAATTTCCGCAGCGAAGTTGGCGACCATATCTTCGACTTTATCCCAGTGACCGCTTTCGGCAAGACCCAGCATGGTGAAATAGCTGTCCCAGTAATAGACTTCGCGAAAGCGTCCTCCGGGGACCACGTAGGGCTTAGGCAGCGGCAGCAGCGAGTCCCACTTTTCCACCTCGACGGTGCTGCGGGTCAGGACCGGCCACAGGCCGTCGATATGCTGACGCAGGGTTTGCCCTTTGGGCGGCACATAGGCGTCGTTCTCTTTCGGCAGCGTGAAGTTCAGCTCAACGAAGTGACGCAGGTCGAAGCTGGCCTGGTTTTTTTGCATCCGGTAATCGGCAAGGATCATCAGCGGATCGCTGTTCGGAATGGCGTCAGCGAACGTTTTCTGATCAGAAAACAGTTTCGCGCTTTGCACATCATTAAACAGCGGACCGAGCAGGATATCGGGTGATTGCGGGATTTGACGGGTTTCTTCAGCCTCTGCGGTCAGCGTCGCCAGGGCGATAAACGCACCCCCTAGCGCCAGACGAAGAGCATAAGGCAGGGTAGCGGGGCGACGGGAAAAGGGACTCGTCATGGATTGTTCTCCTTATCATTGCAGACTCATGTGCCACTGCATTTGGCCATCAGAAAACCATAGACGAATATCCGCCGCTGTGCGTGTCGAAGCTAACATTTTGCGCTAAAACAGAGAATTTACCGCTCACCGGTCGCTATCCAGGCGGCACAATTCTGCTCATCCCAATATTATATCCTTAATTATATAAATGCTGGCTGGTGTTATTTTTGTTGTGAATGTTTCTGGGTAAATAATAAGCGCTATTCGATAGCGGCATCCGAAAAAAGAACGGATGTTTATCTGTAACAATAAGGTTCGTATTTATCGCATTTTAAAAATTGCGCAACGGATGAAGGCTGTGATCTGTCAGGCAAAAATACCGGGATTAATATGACTGAAGGCTGGCAGGATCACATAAATTAAAAAACATAAATAATTAATAAAAAAACATAATGGCGCCGCGCATAGCGGATAAGTAAAAAATGCAGACACTACAGAAACCGGTTTCATTTTGCATAAAGGAGTGGTGTATGTCTGCTGGCGACAAAATTTCTGTCAGAGAGAAAATAGGTTATAGCCTGGGGGACGCAGCCAGTCACATCGTATTTGACTCGTCTGTGGCTATTCTGGCTTATTTTTATACCGATATTTATGGCCTGCCGCCCGCCGTAATGGGGACGATGTTTTTGCTGGTGCGTCTGCTGGATGCGATTACCGATCCGATTATGGGCGCGATTGCTGACGCCACCTCAACCCGCTGGGGCCGCTTTCGCCCCTGGCTGTTGGCGATCTGCGTGCCTTTTGCGGTGAGCTGCGTGCTGGTGTATTCCATTCCCTCCTTTTCCGACTCCGGAAAAATCGCCTACGCTGTGGCGGCTTATATATTTATGACACTGATGTATACGGCGATTAATATTCCATACTGCTCGCTGGGCGCGGCGCTGACCTCCGATCCGCGCGAAAGCCTCTCGCTGCAGTCCTGGCGTTTTGCTATCACTCCAATCGGCGGCGCGCTCGGTACTGCCTTTATTTTACCGCTGGCTGATTTTCTCTATCCCGGCGATCGCGCGACCGGTATTCAGGTCTCGATGGCCCTGTTTGGCGTTATCGGCTGCCTGATGTTTATCACCTGTTTCGCCACGACTAAAGAACGCGTGCAGCCGATTAAAGAACAGAACCTGAACATCGCGCGGGACGTGAAAATACTATTTCGTAACGATCAGTGGCGTATTCTTTCCGTTTACAATTTTATGATGCTGGTCGCCGTGGTAATTCGCGGTGGCGCCGTCGTCTATTATGTTAACAGCGTCCTGCATAAAGGCGCCGACGTGATTACCATATTCATGCTCGGCGGTATGTTTGCCTCCATGCTGGGTTCGGTGCTGGCCAAGCCCTTCGGGACGCGCTTTTGTAAGGTCCGATTCTCTTTCTGGATTAATCTTCTCACCGCCGCGCTGGGCGTGGTCTGCTTTATCGTCCCGGTACAATATTGGATTGCGGTGCTCGGCGTGCATATTCTGATTTCTATCATTCAGGGCGGCAACGGCGCGTTACAGTGGTCGATGATTACCGACGTGAATAACTATGGCGAATGGAAAACCCAGCGGCGTATTACCGGTATGAATGTCGCAGCAAATATCTTTGTCATCAAGCTGGGCGTCGCCGTCGGCGGGGCCATCCTCGGCTGGATATTGGCCTATTTCCATTACGCCGCTAACACCACGGTGCAGTCGGCTTCAGCGGTGCAGGGCGTGGTGCTGTTGTTTACTCTGGTCCCTTCCGTGTTTTATGTGCTTACCGCCGTCTCGATTAAATTCTACGGCTTAACGGAAAACAGAATGAACGGCATCGTTGATGATTTAAAACACGGCACTTTCGCCGAATCCTGAATATCCCACGCTGTATTAAGAGGGCTATGCAGGTAATTCCCTGGATAGCCCGGCTATACCCTGGATGAAACATATAACAATGTAATTAGGGATGTTAATAATGAAAGTAAACTATATGGCTCTGATTATGAGTGGCCTGTTCTCCTCTGGCCTTTGGGCCGCGGCGAATAATCACCCGACGGATATTGAAAAACGTTTAGCGCAGCTGGAACAGCGCGTAATAAATGCTGAGCAACGAGCGGCCGATGCGGAAGCGAAAATCCAGACCTTAACCCGACAGCAGAGCGTGGTGGCGAAAAGCACGCCAACTGTCAAAGTGGAGTCCGCCGAGCCCGTCGCACCGGGCGCGGAGCCGACAACACTAACGCTGTCCGGCTATGGGGATATCAAATTTTATGGTGATGTCGAATTTAACATGGATGGCGCCAGCAGCAGCGGGAGCCTGACTTCGGTAAAAACCACGGCAAATAAAGACTGGGCGCCGGGCAATAATGAACGCTGGGATATTAATGGCCGCCTGCTGTTAGGTTTTGACGGCATGCGCAAAATGGATAATGGCCGTTTTGCCGGTTTTTCCGTCCAGCCGCTGGCCGACCTGAACGGCAAAATGAATCTTGATGATGCGGTATTCTTTTTTGGCCAGGAGAACGACTGGAAGGTGAAGGTTGGTCGTTTCGAAGCCTACGATATGTTCCCGTTGAATCAGGATACGTTCGTGGAATACTCCGGGAACACCGCCAACGATCTGTACAGTGATGGCTACGGCTATATTTACATGATGAAGGAAGGGCGCGGTCGGAGCAACAGCGGCGGCAACTTCCTGATGAGCAAAACCCTTGATAACTGGTATTTCGAACTGAATACCCTGCTGGAGAACGGCAGCACGCTATTCCAGGACCAGCAGTATCATGGCACCGCACTGGAAAATGAGAAAAATGTGGCCTATTTGCGCCCGGTTATCGCGTGGAACAGCGGGCGCTTCTCCACTGCCATCGCCATGGAAAGCAACGTGGTAAATAACGCCTATGGCTATCACGATGCGAAAGGACGCTGGGTCGACCAGTCCAGCCGTACCGGCTATGGCTATACGATGACGTGGAATGGGCAAAAAACCGATCCGCAGGACGGCGTGGTGACCAACCTTAACGTCGCTTATATGGATGCCGAAGATGAGACTGACTTTACCGCGGGCGTTAACTCCCTGTGGCACGGTTTTGAGCTGGGCTACATTTACGCGCATAACAAAATCGACAGCTTTAACACCGCTGATTTTATCGCTAACTGCGACGATAATTGCTGGATCGCCGATCCGGGCAACTATGATATCCACACAATCCATGCGTCGTACCTGTTTCCGAACGTAATGAATATGAAGAACTTCAACATCTATCTTGGGGCCTACGCATCATGGATTGAATCCAACCCAAACAACGGCGACGGCCAGGAAGACTCCCGCTATGGCGGCCGGCTGCGCTTCAAGTATTTCTTCTGAGCAACACAGAGCCTGCACAGCGCAGGCTCTGTGCTATTCAGCCGCCTGTCGCTACGCGGCGTGGCTCGCGAAGCCTCAGCGTCCCGTGAATCCACTTGCCCCAAACTGGTGCGTTTAACGCTAACAACCGCCCACAAATAAGCAAAGTGTCTGGTTGTTTTTTAATCAATTCAGGGCTATGGCCTCACAGCGTAACGCTGCGCCGACGCGCTGTGTGACCTGGCATAATTAATGCTTATCTCTTATCGGGATTACCACAAAGTGAGTACAACCGGAGGAGACGGCCATGATAAAAATAACGCTTCCTGACGGGCATTATTATGACGAGATGCTGACCGCCCAGGGTGAGCAGCGGCCGCACTATAATGCCTGGTGGCAATGGTTTCGCAACACCGATCAATTCTCTATCCGGCAGAAAAAAGCGCAAGCGGAACTGCTTTTTCACCGTATCGGCATCACCTTTAACGTGTACGGCGAGGATGAGGGAACCGAGCGGCTGATCCCGTTTGATAGCGTGCCGCGGATCATACCCGCCGGGGAGTGGCAGCGCATTGACCGCGGCATTCGCCAGCGGGTGAAAGCGCTGAACGCTTTCCTCTATGACATCTATCATGAACAGAATATCCTGCGCGCGGGGCTGATACCGGCCGAGCAGGTGCTGGCCAACGAGCAGTATCAACCGTGCATGCAGGGCATCAACCTGCCAAACAACACCTATGCCCATATCACCGGCGTCGATATGGTGCGCAATAACGACGGTCAGTACTACGTGCTGGAGGATAATCTGCGCACGCCGTCCGGCGTCTCCTACATGCTCGAAAACCGTAAGATGATGATGCGCCTCTATCCGGAGATGTTCGAGCAGCATCACATTGCGCCGGTGGAGCGCTACCCGAGCTACCTCCTGCAGACCCTGCGCGAAAGTTCGCTGGTGGATGATCCCTGCGTCGTGGTGATGACCCCGGGTCGCTTCAACAGCGCCTACTTCGAGCACAGCTTCCTGGCGCAGCAGATGGGGGTCGAGCTGGTGGAAAGCGCCGATCTGTTTATTAAAAACGGCGCGGTGTATATGCGCACCACCGAGGGGCCGCGGCGGGTGGATGTGATTTATCGCCGCATCGACGACGCCTGGCTCGACCCGCTGGCC
Source organism: Klebsiella sp. 2-CIP_Kleb. (assembly GCF_050378715.1). NCBI lineage: Bacteria > Pseudomonadati > Pseudomonadota > Gammaproteobacteria > Enterobacterales > Enterobacteriaceae > Klebsiella > Klebsiella sp. 2-CIP_Kleb. The sequence continues at coordinate 938,270 of NZ_JBNRLG010000001.1, read as the reverse complement.
TTCCGCGCCGATTCGATGCTCGGCGTCCCGGGGCTACTGTCCGTCTATCGCGCCGGCGGCGTAGTGCTGGCCAACGCCATCGGCACCGGGGTGGCTGACGACAAATCGATCTATCCGTACGTCCCGGAGATGATCCGCTTTTACCTCGGCGAACAGCCGATCCTCAGCAATATCCCCACCTGGCAGTGTCGGAAAGCGGAGGACCTGCGCTACGTGCTGAGCAATCTGGAGCTGATGGTGGTCAAGGAGGTCCATGGCGCCGGGGGCTACGGCATGTTGGTCGGCCCGCGTTCCACCAAAGAGGAGCGGGAGGCCTTCCGCCAGCGCCTGCTTGCCAATCCGGCCAACTATATCGCCCAGGACACCCTTGCGCTGTCGACCTGCCCAACCTTCGTTGATGAAGGGCTGTCGCCACGGCATATCGATTTACGCCCCTATGTGCTTTCCGGACAGGAGATGCGCCTGGTGCCCGGCGGCCTGACCCGCGTGGCGCTGACCGAAGGGTCGCTGGTGGTCAACTCGTCGCAGGGCGGCGGAACCAAGGATACCTGGGTGATGGAGGATGACGCATCATGCTAAGTCGTACGGCGAGTGAACTGTTCTGGATGGCCCGCTACCTTGAGCGGGCGGAGAGCTACGCCCGGGTGCTGGACGTGACCTGGAAATTATCAATGATCCCCCGCCACAGCCAGCAGTCGCGGGATCTGGCGCTACCGCTGAATTTGTCAATGACCCACGAGCTGTTTCAGGCGCGCCATGCCCGCTTTACCATGAGCAATCTACTCAACTTTTTTGCCCTCGATGGCAACAACCCCTGCAGTATTTACAGCTGCGTGGAGATGGCGTGGAACAACGCGCACGCGGTGCGCGGCAGTCTGTCGGCCGAAGTGTGGGAGAGCATCAATGCCACCCGCATCGAACTGCGGACCCTCCGCCAGCAGGGGCTGGGCGAACTGGGGAGCGACGGCTTTTTCGAGTGGGTGAAAGAGCGGGTGCATCTGTTTCGCGGAGCGGTGATAGGCACGCTGCTGCGCAACGACGCCCTGAGTTTTATCGGTATCGGCACGCTGATCGAGCGCGCGTTCGCCACCACCCAGCTGCTGCTGATTAAGGATCAACAGCTGACCAACGATCCGGACCCGGTGCGCGAATACTACCGGCTGGATACCCTGCTCAATGCGGTCAGCGCCCGCGAAGCTTACAACAGCCTCTACCGCCAGCCGGTCAGTCGCGAAACGGTGATGGAGCTGCTGATCCTGCGTAACGATATTCCACGTTCGCTGCGCGCCAGCATTGCCGACCTGGTGGGCGAACTGGAGAAGATCGCCAACGATCGCTCTTATCAGCCGCTGCGCCTCGCCCATCAGCTCAACGTTGACCTGCGCTTCAGCACCCGTGACGACCTGGCGCAGGCGGACCTGCAGACCACGCTTAACGGACTGCTGGCGAGAATTAACGCCCTGTCCGACAGCATCAGACAAACCTATCTGGAGGCCTTATGAAACTGGTCATCGATCATCTCACCCGCTATGGCTACGATGAAGAAGTGAAGTTTTCCACCCAGTATCTGCGCCTGACCCCGCGCAGCACCGGACGGCAGACGATCACCGCCTGGACGCTGACCCTGCCGGACGGCGCGGCGGTGACCACTACCGACGGCTGGGGTAATGTGCTGCATGTGCTGACGCTGGATAACCCGCATAAAGAGATCACCATCCGCGCCAGCGGGATTGTCGATATCGCCGACGAGGGGGAAGAGACGTGTGATGAAGAGGCCGAGCTGCTGTCGCCGCTGGTTTTTCTGCGCAGTACGCCGCTGACCCGCGCCGATACGGCGATCCGTGAGTTCGCCCAGCGCCTCTATCGTCCCGATGCGGCGGAAGAGAGTTTGAATCAACTGATGGCGGATCTGCTGTTAAGAATGCCATACTCCCCCGGCGCGACCCAGGTCCAGGACTCCGCTGCCGACGCCTTCGCCCGGGCGAAGGGCGTGTGCCAGGATCATACCCATGTTTTTCTCGCCTGCTGCCGGGCGCTGGAGATCCCGGCGCGCTACGTCAGCGGCTATGTCTACAGCGATAACGCCCAGCATGTCGCGATGCATGCCTGGGCGGAAGTGTGGCTCGACGGCCGTTGGCTGTCGTTTGATATCACCAATAATACCCGTCGCCTGAATCAGCATCTGCGGCTGGCGACTGGGCTGGATTATCTCGACGCCTGCCCGGTACGGGGCACCCGGCTGGGCGGCGGCGGGGAGATTATGTTAACCAACGCTGAAGTGCGCGAACACAGCCAGCAGGCGCAGCAGCAATAATACGGGAATAACCGCAATGACCTACTGTGTGGCCATGTGCCTGGCGGATGGACTGGTGTTTGCTTCCGACTCCCGCACCAACGCGGGCGTCGACCATATTGCCACTTTTAAAAAGCTGCACGTTTTCCATCAGGAAGGGGAACGGGTGCTGGTGCTGCAATCCGCCGGCAACCTGGCCACCACCCAGAGCGTGATAAGCCTGCTCAGCGCGCGGATCCGTACCCAGCAGGAGCCGAACCTGATGCAGGTGACTTCCCTCTACGACGCCGCCATGCTGATCGGTAAAACGCTGCTGGAGGTGATCCAGCGCGACAGCAGCAACCAGCAAAACTGCAGTAATACTAACTTCAACTGCAACCTGTTGCTTGGCGGCCAGATCGCCGGCGAAACCCATCGTCTGTTCCATATTTATCCGGAGGGCAACTTTATTGAAGCCACCCGCGACACGCCTTATTTCCAGATTGGCGAAAGCAAGTACGGCAAGCCGATCATCGATCGGGTGCTGACCATCGATACGCCGCTGGAGCAGGCGATGTGCTGCGCCTTGATCTCCATTGACTCGACGCTGCGCAGTAATCTGTCCGTTGGCCTGCCGCTGGATACGCTGCTCTACCGCAGCGGCAGCCTGAGCAGCGCCGGGCAGCATCGCATCACCGACAGCGATCCCTACTTCAACCGCATCCGCAAGGCGTGGTCCGGGGGGCTGTTGCACACCTTCCAGACTCTGCCGGCCTGGACGCCAGCAGAGCGGGAAGGGGAGTAGCCCTGGAATACGACCTCGCCCGGAGCCCGGCCACACGGATGATGACCGGCTCCCTTCGCCCTTAACGCGTCTCCGCCAGCCGCTCGCCGCTGGCGGCATCAAACAGATGCAGGCTCTCGCAGCGGAGAGTCAGCCCCAGCGTCTGCTGCGCCGCGACCGCCACCCTGCCGGCAACCTGCACATGCACCGGAAAACCCTGCCAGTCGAGATGAAGCAGGGTGGACTCCCCCGTCACCTCCATAATGTTTACCGTTGCCAGCGCGCCATGCGCATCCGGCAGAATATCCTGCGGGCGCAGGCCGACAATCAACGGGGCATCGCCCTGGTTCGCCACCGCCTGATGCCAGCGTTCGGCCAGCGGAAACCACAGCGCGCCGCAGGCGACGCCGGGCTGGCCATTGCGCACGTCTCGCTGACCGGGCAGGAGGTTCATCGGCGGGGAGCCGATAAAGCGGGCGACGAAGGTGTTGCATGGCTGGTCGTAAATGGCCAGCGGCGCCCCCTGCTGGACGATCTGCCCGTCGCGCATCACCACAATCTGATCGGCCAGAGTCATTGCCTCCACCTGATCATGGGTGACATAGATCATGGTGGTATTGATGCGCTGGTGCAGGGATTTGATCTCCGCGCGTAGCTCCATCCGCAGCTGAGCGTCAAGGTTCGACAGCGGCTCATCGAACAGGAAAACCTGCGGGTTCCTGACCATTGCCCGGCCCATCGCCACCCGCTGGCGCTGGCCGCCGGAGAGCGCACGCGGATAGCGAGCCAGCAGTTTATCAATCCCCAGCAGGCTGGCGACCTGCTGCACTTTGCTTTTCTGTAACTGCTTATCCACCTTTTTCACCTGCATATGAAAGGCGAGATTTTCCGCCACCGTCAGGTGGGGGTAAAGCGCATAGCTCTGAAAGACCATCGCCACATCGCGGTCGGCGGGATCCAGATCGTTGACCGGCCGCTGGTTCATCAGAATGGTGCCGCCGGAAAGCGTTTCGAGACCGGCCAGCAGGCGCAGCAGGGTCGACTTGCCACAGCCGGAAGGGCCCACCAGCACGGTAAAGCTGCCGTCGGGGATGGTGAGGTCCAGCGGCTGGAGCACCGTCTGTTTCCCGTATCGCTTGGCGACATCGATCAGTTCAACACTGGCCATCGGTGGCCTCCTCAAGGTGATGTTGCAGGGTATGCCAGTCGGGATAGCGGCGCGGGGAGGTGCCGATCGCCTGCGCGGCGACGGTATTTCCCCAGCGCAGCGCTTCTGGCACCGGTTTACCGCTTAGCAGCGCGGCAAGAAAGCCCGCGTTAAAGCTGTCGCCAGCGCCGATGGTATCGATGACGGTGACGGGCCGGGTTGGCGCATGGTGATGGCTGTCGGTCGTCCAGCAGTCCGCGCCGTCAGCGCCGCGCTTCACCACGCACCCGCCGCTGCCGCTGAGCCGTGCCGCAAGGGCTGCGGCGGCTTCGGCGAGGGTCGGGCGGGCGGCCAGCTGCTGGGTTTCAACGTCGTTGAGCAACAGCCAGTCGCAGTCGCCCAGCCAGCGGTCGACCTCATGACGCAGCGGGTCGCTCCAGCCCTGGGGCGGCCAGCCGGTATCGACGGCAAGGGTAAACCCGCGCTGGCGGAGCGTGGCGAGCAGCTGCGGATAGTCGGACAGCAGCCTGGTACAGAGAAAGGTGCCGCAGAGCAACACGATATCGCCCTCGCCAGCGGCGGCAGGCAACTGGTCCAGCACATCCCCGGCGGTCAGGCGGGTAATGTGTCCGTGGTTGCTGAGGAACGAGCGCTCTTTGTTGGGATGGGTGACCGCCACCGTCAGCGAGGTTTCACAGGGATACTGCGGCCAGCGCGCGCTATCGCCGGGAAACTGTGCCGCCAGCCACGGGGTAAACGCGTCGTCGCCCTGACAGCCGACCGCGCAGTGCGGCAGCTGCATGGCGGCGGCGGCCAGCGCGCAGTTGCCAGCAGAGCCGCCGGGCCGCAGAGCGCTGTGCTCGAGCATCATCTCAGTTCCCTGCGCGGGCCAGTGGGGCAGGGTTCCCATCACTAAATCAATATTGTAATTGCCCACGATATAGAGCACAGGTGTCCTGGTGTTATCCATAGTTATCCTTTACTTCCCCCGTTGGTGAGGCCACTGACCAGCGATTTTTGCAACCAGATTGCAATCAGCAGCGGAGGGACTGAGGCGAGTATGCCTACCGCCGCCACCAGTCCGTCATCGGTGGCGCGGCCGGCGGTGAAGCCGGCGATGGTCACCGGCAGCGTTTGGGCGGCGAGGTTGCTGGTAAACAGTAGCGCATAGAAAAACTCATCCCACGCCAGCAGCCAACCGAACAGCGCGGCGGCGCCAAGCATCGGTTTCGCCAGCGGCAGGGTGATGCGCAGCAAGACTTGCCAGATGCGCAGACCGTCAAGCCGTGCCGCCTGTTCGATATCCTGCGGTAGGGTATCGAACTGGTTTTTTACCATCCACGTCAGAAACGGCACGATCAGCGAGCAATAGACCAGCACCAGTCCGCTTCGGGTGTTGAGCAGGCCAAAGTGTTCGAGAATGAAATAGAGCGGCAGCACAAAGGCTACGGGCGGCACCATATAGATGCCGAGGCCGGCGTACAGCCAGCCGTCGCGGCCGGGGTAGCGAGAAAAGCTGAAGGCGGCGGGGATCGCCAGCAACAACGAGACCAGCGTCGCGCCAGCGGCCACCAGCACGCTGTTGCCCAGCGCGGGGAGAAACAGCGCCCCGGGTTCGCCAGGGGCCAGCGACAGCATATGGCCATAGCGGCTAAAGTCCCACTGCCGCGGGATCCACGCCAGCGGGACGCGGGTGAGGTCCGCGGTGGTGCTGACGCTCATCAAAAATAGCCACAGCATCGGGGCGAGGATCGAGACCGCCACCGCCAGCGCCGCCATGTAACGCAGCACGATGTACCCTTTACGCTTCATCATCAATACTCCGGCGCCGCTGACGCAGCAGCAAAAACAGATACAGGGCGATCAGTACGGCGCACATCAGGCTCATCAGCATGGCGTAGGCCGCGCCGCTGCCGGCGCGCAGATAGCTGAATGACTCCTGATAGACAAAAAAGCTCAGCGTTTTGGTACTGTCCAGCGGGCCGCCGCGGGTCATAACATAGATAATGTCGAACACTTTGAAGGCATCAATGGTGCGTAGCACCAGCGCGACGCCAAGGGAGCCCACAATGGCCGGAAAGGTAATGGCGCGAAAGCGCCGCCAGGCGGAGGCGCCGTCGAGCCGCGCCGCCTCGTACAGATCGTCGGGGACGGACTGCAGCGCGGCCAGCACCAGCAGAGTGACCAGCGGGTAGTTTTTCCAGATATCCGCCAGCATCACCGCGTGCAGCGCAGAATCCGGCGAGCCCAGCCAACTGCGATAGCTGTCAATCAGCCCCAGCTGGCTGAGCAGGGCGTTAACGCTGCCGTAGTCGGGATTAAAGTTAAGCCGCCACATCATGGCGTTGACGATCGTCGGCAACGCCCACGGCAGGATCACCAGCACCCGCAGGACATTACGCCCGACAAAACGCTGATTCAACAACAGCGCCACCAGTACGCCGATCGCCCCCTCAATCGCCACCGAGACCACGGTGAAATAGAGCGTTCGCGCGAAGGCGGCGCGAAAGTCCGGGTCGGTCAGGGCATAAAGATAATTATCCAGCCAGACGTAGTGGGTCGCCTCGCCGCTTCCCGCCAGCGCAGTATCAGTGAAACTCAGCCACAGGGTGCGCGCCAGCGGCCACGCAGTGAGGATAAACATCGCGATAAGCATGGGCGCTAACAGCACCCATGCCTGACGATGCTCGCGTCGTTGCAGACTCAGCATCACGCCTCCTTAACGCAGACGGGCCGCGCTGGTGTCGACCGCCTTGAGGGCGACGTCGGGCGTGGCTTTACCCTGCAGTACCGATTGAAGCTGCTGTTGCAGGGTGTTTGACAGGCGCGAGTAATCTGCCGTTTCGGGGCGAGAGAGCATCACGTTCAACGACTTGTCGGCGGCGGCGATCAGGCTCTCCTGGCCTTTGGCAACGGCAGGATCCTGGTACGAGGCTTTCCATACCGGCAGGCTCAGTTTGGCATACTTGTCCTGTACCGGCTGGGAGGTGAGGTAGTGAATATACTGCCAGGCCTCTTCCGAATGCTGACTGGCTTTGGCGATGCCCAGCCCCATTGAACCGTTGACAGCGCCGGGTTTATCCGGGGTATCGCCTGGGGCGGGGACAATGCCAACATCACCTGCGACTTTACTCTGTTTCGGATCGTTGGCCATGTTGTACATATAGGTCCAGTTGAGCGCAAAGGCGGCGTCGCCATTGGAGAAAGCCTTACGCACATCCTCCTCAAGGTATTCACGTGATGCCGGGTTGCTCAGCCCCTGATCGAGCGAGGTTTTCATCAGCGTGACCGCTTTCAGCGAGGCGGGCGTCGAAAAATCGAGCTTGCCGTTCTGGTAGAAGCTCCCGCCGAAGCCGGAGACGAGGGTGGTGTAATCACAGACCAGCGCTTCCGCTTGCGACCAGCTCCACACCAGCGGATATTTAACGATCCCTTTGTCCTTAAGCACTTTAGCGTCGTCCATCACCTGCTGCCAGCTGACTGGCGGCGTTTTGATCCCTGCTTTGTCCAGCATGGCTTTGTTGTAGTACAGATATTTGGTGTCGAGGATCCACGGCATGCCGAGGGTTTTGCCTTGATACACCACGGTATTCATCGCCCCGGGGAAAATCTTCTCACGCTCGTCTGGGGCAATTCGTGAAGAGACATCCTGCAGCAGATCGAAGCGGCTAAACTCCGCCGGCCAGATCGCGTCGAACAGCACCACGTCGTAGCCGTTACCCCCCGCGCCGCGGGCGGCGACGATCTTGTCGTGCAGCGCTTCGTAGGGAACGAATTCGAGGTTGACCTTCACATCAGGATGTTGCTTTTCGAAATCGCTGGTCATCGCGCGAATGTCGTTTTCGCTATAGGCCGCCTGGGTCATAAACAGGGCATTAATCTGGGTCGCTGCGCTGACGCTCCCACTGATAACGAGCATCGCCAGCAGACAGGCGTTGACCCGTAGTGCGCTGTGGTATTTCATCTTTGCTCTCCGCTGTGCTGTACTGAAAGGGGTTATGATTTATTAAATCAATTTGATTGATTTAATCAGGGCGACACTATCGGCAACATCTCCCGAGTGGCCCTGGGACTAAGCGTAGCAAAGGGTATGCCATCGCGAAGGCTCGCCTGCGCGGGTCGTTGTCAGATCTGTGATGCCGGCTAAAATTTCACCAGTCCAGCCTGGAAGGGAAACGATGAAAACATCAGGTACAAACCTTGAACATGCCCGGGTGCATAACCGCCGGGTGATCATTGAGGCGGTGCGTTTACATGGCGAGCTGACCCGCGCCGAGCTGGCGCGGCTGACCGCGCTGACCCCGCAGACCGTGTCGAATATTGTGGCGGAGCTGGAGCAGATGGATATCCTGACCAGCCACCAACCGCGGCGCGCCAGCGGCCGGGGACAGCCAGCGGTGCCGGTGAGCCTCAATCCCGCCAGCGCCTGGTCGATTGGCATCCATCTTGATCATCAGACGCTGATTGTGGTGCTGGTGGATCTGACTGGCGAGGTCCATTTTCGCCGACTCATTCTGGTGCAAAAGCCCCAGCCTGGTGCGACCTTTGCCCGCCTCGCTGAGGTGCTGGATGAGATCCGTGCGCTGCCGGCGCTGGACTGGTCGCGGGTGCTGGGGATGGGGGTTGTGATGCCGGGGCCCTTTGGCGTGGAAGGGATTTCGTCGACGGGACCCACGACGCTTAACGGCTGGGAAGGGGTCGACGTGGCGGCGGAGCTCGGGCGACTGAGCGGCCTGCCGGTGACCCTCGAAAACGACGCCACGGTGGCCGCCATTGGCGAACGCTTTCACGGCGTGGCGCGGCAGCTCAACTCCTTTGTCTATCTCTACATAGGCACCGGTCTGGGCGCCGGAATTTTTACCGATGGTCATGTGTATACCGGCCATGCTCATAACGCCGGCGAGGTCGGGCATATTGTGGTCGCGCCGAATGGTCGCCCTTGCTATTGCGGGAATGAGGGATGTCTTGAGCGCTATGTTTCCCTGCAGGCGGCCTATGAGTTTTGCGGACTCGATCCCTATCGCGCCCTGCCGGAGGATCTGCTGTCGGTGGACGCTGCGCTTTTCGACCAGTGGATCACGAGCATCCTGGCGCCGTTGCGTCAGGCGATCAATTTGCTGGAGTGCGTCTTCGATGCCGAGACGGTAGTGGTGGGCGGCATGATGCCCGCCCCGCTGCTGGAGAGAGTGCTGGCGCGTCTGCCGCCGCTGTATCAGTCCGTCCGCGGGCGTTACCTGCCGGCCCAGCGTGTCAAAATGGGGATGACCGGCACCGATACCGCCGCGCTGGGCGCCGCTGCGCTGCCGATCTTTGACGAATTTAATCCGCAGTTTCAGGTGTTGATGAAAGCGGTAAATACAAACGCGCTTTTTGGCAAAGCTAAGTAAATTAAATACTTTGTTATTTAACGTGTTATCTCACATCTTCGGAGGGAATGAGGCAACACGGCAAGGTATCGGAAGTGACGGAAAAGAAGACGGCTGTCTATGTGGATGACCAACAGCGCATCCTGATCCGCCAGCTGGCGCGCAGCTGGCTGTGGCGCAGCGAGCTGCCGACCTGGCTGCTGTTGGTGACGGTTTACGGCGGCTGGTTTGCCTGCGTGGCGGGCTGGCGGACGCTGGGCCTGTTTCCGGCCACGCTGCTGCTGATCTGGTTTACCGCCTGGTATATGTCCTTACAGCATGAGCTGATCCATGGGCATCCCACCCGGCTGGCATGGTTTAACCAGCTGCTGGGGACGCTGCCGCTGGCGGTCTGGTATCCCTATGGCGTCTATCGCGACAGCCATCTGGCGCACCATCGCAACCATCTGCTGACGCACCCCGAGGATGATCCCGAATCGTACTACGTGACCGCGGAAAGCTGGCAGCGTTTCTCAGCCTGGCAGCGCCGCCTTATCCACCTGCGCAATACCTTCTGGGGGCGTCTGCTGCTGGCGCCGCTGATGGATATCGTTCACACCCTGCGCAGCGCGCTGCGGGCTTTCCGCGAGGGCGACCACCGCGCCATCGCCATGTGGAGCCTGCATCTGTTGCTGCTGACGGGCCTGCTGGCCTGGATGGCGGCGCAGGGTTTATCCCCGCTGTGGTTTGTGCTGGCGGTGAGCTACCCGGCGCTGGCCCTGACCAAAGTGCGCTCTTTTCTCGAACACCGGGCCGCGGATGACCCGCTGGCCCGCTCGGTGATCAACGAGGCCGGGCTCCCCTGGCGAGTGCTGTTCCTCAATCTCAACTACCATGCGGTGCATCATGACCTGCCAGGGGTTCCCTGGTACGCTTTACGTCAGCTGTATCTGCATCGCCAGACGGCCTATCTGCAGCGTAATCAGGGGTTCCTGGTGCGTGGGTACGGTGAGTGGCGACGCCATTTTAGCCGCCGGGCGGTGGCGGTGAACGCCCATCCGGGCTTTGGCGAGCAGGCGCAGGCGGGAGGAGAACATGGCTGAACGCATGACCTTTCCGATGTATGCCATCCACCGTCAACAGACCCAGGCTCTGTGGCAGGCGGTACAGTCGCTGCTGGCCGAACGCGGCGTGATGGTGGCGGGGGACCCGCCGGCGGATGACCCCGAGGATCTGCTGGCCCACTGGCGTCAGCCGAGGCTGTTGCTGAGTCAGACCTGTGGCTATCCGCTGGTGACCCAGCTGCCGGAGGTGCAGACGGTGGGCTGCTTCCACTACGCCGCGCCCGGTTGCGAAGGGCGCCGCTACCGCAGCCTGCTGGTGGTCCGCGAAGCGGATAGTCACCGGATGCTGGCGGACTTTTTTGGCCGCCGGGCCGTGTGCAATGCCGAGCACTCGCAGTCCGGCTACAACGTGCTGCGCAAAATGGTCGCGCCGCTCTCGCGGGAGGGGCGATTTTTTTCGGCTGTGGTGTTTAGCGGCAGCCATCGGCAATCGCTGCGCGAGCTGCAGCAGGAAAACGCCGATATCGCCGCCATCGACTGTGTGACCTACGCTCTGCTGCAGCGACATCAGCCGCAGGCCCTGGCAGGACTGGTGGCGATCGGCTGGAGCCCGGACGCGCCAGGGCTGCCGCTGATCACTGCCGGCGCCACCCCGGCGGCGACGCTGAACAGCCTGCGCGAAGCGCTCCAGCAGTTAGTGAGCGATGCGCGCTATCGTTCCCTGTGCGACGCCTTGCTGATCTGCGGCTATAGCGATATGTCGCGGGAGGCCTATGCTCCGCTGCTGGCGTGGCGGGATGAGGCCGCGGCGCAGGGAGTCAGCCAGCTATAGGTAAAATGCCCCGGCCAGCGATCTGCGCCGGGGCGGGTCATGGCAGACTACGGCGTCGGCGGTAACGCGGGGCGGGAAGGGGCGGTGAAGCGGTTTGCCACCGCCGGCAGACCGAGCTTTTCACGCAGGGTGCCGGGCGGATAGCGGTCACGCATGACGCCGTTACGCTGCAGAAGCGGCACCACCTGGTCAACAAAGCGGTCAAAGTCTCCCGGCAGCAGCGGGAACATCAGGTTGAACCCATCGGCGGCGCCCGCCTGCCAGGTCTCCGTTAAGGTGGCGGCAATCTCCTCGGCGCTGCCCAGCAGCAGCCAGCTATCAGAACTCTGTAATAACAACTTCCCCAACTCCAGCAGAGTGAGCCGCGGATCGTACTGGCGGATAAGCTTCAGCGCGGTACGGATGCCGTCAAAGCTCTCTTCATCAGGGAGCGGCGGCAGGGGCTGGTCCCTCGGCAGGGCGCTGAGATCCATTCGAAGATAAGAGGAGAGCAGATCGATAGCCATCTGGTCGCTCATCAGCTGTTCGTTAAGCTGCTGGCGGGCCGCCTTCTCCTCGTCGGAGTTCACCACCACCGGCAGGACCCCGGCGATGATTTTGAAATGGGCCGGATCGCGCCCGTGCTGGCGCAGCCGTTGATTCATCTCTTCGCGATAGGCCAGCCCCTCGGCGATCGAGTGAATAAACACGAAGTGCATATCGGACCAGGCGGCGGCCAGCGCTTTCCCTGCTTCCGAAGAGCCGGCCTGCACCAGCAGTGGATGGCCCTGCGGCGGGCGAGGGACGTTGAGCGGGCCGCGCACGCGAAAGTACTCGCCCTGATACTCGAGATGATGCACCTTATCGGCATCGGCAAATAATCCGCGCGCTTTATCGAAGATCGCCGCGCCATCTTCCCAGGAATCCCACAGGCGAGTGACCACGTCGATGAATTCATTGGCCCGCTGGTAGCGCGTGCCGTGGCGGGGAAGCTGCTCCAGACCGAAGTTTGCTGCTTCTTCTTCCAGCCACGACGTGACCACATTCCAGCTTGCCCGGCCATTGCTGAGCAAATCCAGCGAGGCAAAGTAGCGAGCCAGGTTATAGGGTTCGTTATAGGAGGTGGACGCGGTGGCCATCAGGCCGATATGCTCCGTCACCGCGGCGAGGGCGGAGAGCAGCGTCAGGGGTTCAAGCCGGGCGTTGGCGTAGTGGGTCAGGCCGCTGGGCACCGTATCCCACACCGCGATATGGTCGGCGACAAAGATAGCGTCGAGGGTCGCCGCTTCGGCCTTGCGCGCCAGACTGGCGTAATAGTTGAGGGTAAATATGTCCGCTTCAGGCGCGTCAGGGTGACGCCAGGAGAAACGGTAATCCCCCTGTGGGTTATAAAAGAACAGGTTCAGGATCATGTGTCGGGTAGACATAGCGTGGACTCGCGGCTGAACGCCATCCGTGGCGGAGTGAAGGTCAGTGTTGGGATAGGTTGGCATTAACCCACTGGTCGGCGACGGCCGCTGGATCTTTATGCTGAAGATCTACCTGCTGGTTGAGGGCAATCAGCGTGGCATTGTCCAGTTTGCCGGAGACCTCATTGAGCACGGCGCCGATCTCCGGCGTCAGACTGGCTTTGCGCACCAGTGGCACCACGTTCTGACTCGGTTGCTCATGTTTATCATCTTCCAGAACCACCCATTTCTCCTTCGCCAGATTGCCCTGGGTGGAGACGACCGTCGCGACATCGATTTTGCCCGAATTGAGCGCCAGCCGGGTCAGCGGCCCGCCCATGTCCAGCGATTTCACCGCTTTGAACTCAAGACCATAGACGCGTTTCAGCCCCGGCAGGCCCAGGGCGCGTACCGCCAGCTCCGGCGGTCCGCCGATCACCAGCTGCGGGGCGACGGGCTTCAGGTCGGAGAGGGTGCGCAGATGGTATTTCTCCGCGGTCTCGGCACGTACCGCCCAGGCGGTGATCGAGGTGGCCGGGGCCGGGTTCAACAGAGTGAAATCGGCAGGCAGGACCTGAGCCAACTCAGCGCTGACGTCCTGCTGGCTGGTGGCCTCGGTTTTGCCGTTATAGAAATTGAGCAGGGCGCCAAGATATTCCGGAACGATATCGATCTCACCGCTCTGCAGCGCCGGAATAATAATTTCCCGGTTGCCGAGGTTGAGACGGGTGTTGGCCTCGATATGATTTTTCTTTAGCGCGCTGGCGTAGATGTTGGCGAGAATGGAACTTTCGGTAAAGTTGGCCCCGCCCACCGTGACGCTGGCGGCATAGGTGTAAACGCTCAGGCTGAACAGCCCGGCGGCCAGCAACGAGAGACGAAATCGACGGGCGGTGACGGCCTTGCCAAATAATTGCTTCATAATACCTCTTTTATTTTCAGGTTAATCAGCGCCAGGCGCTGGGGTCATGTCAGTGTCACGCTAATAAGGCGCGGCAATACGGCGATGAACCAGGCGGCCGGCGCAGCGGGCGAAAAGCAGTTCGCCGCCTATCGCCAGCAGGGAAACCACCAGCGAGCCGCCGATCACCTGCGGGATATCCCGTTGCCCGAGTCCGTCGATCAGAAATCGTCCCAACCCGCCCAGACCGGCATAGGCTGCGACCACCGCCGTGGCGATAAGCTGAACCAGCGCGGTGCGCACTCCGGCGAGGATCAGCGGCGCCGCCAGCGGGATCCGCACCTGCCACAGGCTTTGCCAGGGGGTCATGCCCAGCGCGATGGCCGCATCGCACAGCGGGCGGTCGGCGTGATAAATCCCCACCCAGGTGTTAGTGAGAATCGGCGGAATAGAAAGCGCGATAAGCGCCGCCAGCACCGGGATATCGTTAAAGCCAAAAACGATGATGCATAATAAAATCAGCCCTAACGAAGGGATGGCGCGGCCAAGATTAAACAGGTTGATCACCACGAAGGCGCCTTTGCGCCAGTAGCCCAGGGCGATACCAAGCGGCAGGGCAATGGCGCAGGCCACGGCCATGCTGACCAGCACGTAATAAAGGTGTTGGCCCAGGCGCAGCAGGATGCCCTCGTCGCCCAGCCAGTGCTCCGGCTGGGTCAACCAGTGAAAGGTGGCGAGAAGCAGTGTCATCATTTCGTCCACGGCGTTAGCCAGTCGCCGAGACGGGCGATCAGCCCGTCAAAGACCAGCGACAGCAGCAGGCTCAGGACCAGGCTTACGATAATCGGCGTCAGAAAGTCCTGATTAAAACCCGCCAGCAGCAGCTGTCCCAGCCCGCCCTGGCCGATCAGCGCGGTGACGGTGACCAGGCCGACCAGCGTTACCGAGGCAATGCGCAGCCCGGCAAACAAGGAGGGCAGCAGCAGCCACAGCTCGATATCGAAGAAGCGGAATCCCCGGGTGTAGCCGAGCGCCCGCGCCGACTCCAGCGCCGCCTGTGGCAGCTTTTCTATGCCGGCCAGCATGTTGCGCAACAGGATCAGCAACGAGTACAGCGTCAGGCCAATCAGCGAGGTAGTCAGCGACAGCCCGGTAAACGGCAGCAATAAAATAAATAGCGCCAGCGAGGGAATGGTAAACAGCACGCCGCAAAGGGTGATGAGCGGCTGCGCCGTCGCGGGCCAGCGCAGGGTAATGGCTAACAGGCCGCCGGTGAGCAGGGAGCCGAAAAGTAGCGCCAGCAGGACCATCCGCGCATGCTGCCAGAGGAGATCGCCGATCATCGCGCGGTTATCGATAACCCAGCCCCAGTCAATCATGAGGTCTCACTCCCACCGCGCCGTCGAGCACTTGCTGCAGCAGGGCGTGAGACACCGCCCCCTGGTATTGTCCTTCGCCATCCACATGCACCAGCACGCCGGTCGCCACGTCGAGCAGCGCGCTATAGGCAAAACGCAGGCTGTGGCTGCTGGCGAGCGGGCGCTCCACCGGCAGGGTGAGACCTCGCAGCGGATCAAACCAGTGCAGCGGGCGTCGCTGGCGGTCAAGCACCAGGCGCAGCGGGCTGGCCAGCGGTGGATGGGCGCTGGCGATCGGCGTTAGCGCTTCGTCGAGCAGGGGGACATCGTGACGCGGCAGCTGGCCGACCTGTATCATGCCCAGCCGCTTCAGATTGGGTTCCGGACCAATAAAGCGGCGCACGAACTCGCTTGCCGGGTGGGCCAGAATACGGTCGGGGGTATCAAACTGCGCCAGCACGCCGCCTTCCTGGAAAATGGCGATTTTATCGCCGAGACGGATCGCTTCATTGATGTCGTGGGTCACCAGTACAATGGTTTTCTGCAGCCGCTGCTGCAACAGCAACAGCTCGTCCTGGAGGCGTTCACGGACCACCGGGTCGATGGCGGCGAAGGGCTCATCCATCAGTAAAATCGGCGGATCGGCGGCGATGGCGCGGGCGATGGCTACGCGTCCCTGCTGGCCGCCGGAGAGCTGATGCGGATAGCGGTGCAGCAGATGGCTGTCGAGCGACATCAGCGCCACCAGTTCGTCAATGCGCGCGCGGATCCGCGCTTTGCTCCAGCCCGCCAGCCGCGGTACGGTGGCGATATTTTGCGCCACGGTACGATGGGGAAAGAGCGCGGCGCTTTGCATCACGAAGCCGATCTGGCGGCGGACCTGGATAATATCAGCGTCAGCGAGGCGGACGCCCTGAATATAGACGTCGCCGCTGTCGGGAATATCCAGCTGGTTAATCATGCGCAGGATAGTCGTTTTTCCGCAGCCGCTCGGGCCGACGAAGGTGCAGAATTCGCCATGATCAATATCCAGACTGAGGTTGCGAATGGCCGGCTGGGCGCTGCCTGGGTAGGTTTTGCAAAGATGCGTTAATTTAATCATGGTGGAATTCAACACTCTGAATAATAAAGTCCTGACCCGGATAAAGTAGCGCCGGGATCCTGGCTCAAACTACAGAGCGCCTGCGGGGAGGGCAAATACGTTATTTGCATTTGCATAGTGAAAAGCTGGTTAATCAGTTGCGGTGGAAGAAAAGCCGGAAGGTTGTTTTATGGATTTGTGATCGGCAACACAAATGACTCTCAAGCGGCCACCGTAAAAAATAAATTACCAGGGTTGATTTTAATCAAAGTATGACCGCCTGCGATAGGGCGGAAAAAGCCGTACCGTCCGCCGCACAAGAAAAACTAAATTGTGAATATAATGTTTCTTTGATGTAAATAGTGCCTGTGCCCTTTTCCCGCCCGCCGCAGATAAAATGTGATGCCAAACCGACTTGTCGTTAAATAAGGGCGTTGATTACGTCTGCTTTTTATTCTTTACAGCATTAATTTAATTTTCGGCTCTCTTCTCACCCTGACAGCGTTGGTTAAATAGCGTGCAAAAGGCGTATTTTTTATCGCCATTCTGCCGTCGATGTTATTGCCATCAATTATTTTTATCCCCGCATTCGGTCACGACAAAAGGCGTGCAAATAGCGTTCATGATGCTTTTAATGTATTGATTTTAATTTATTTATTCTGACTTGTGACTCTTGCTCATCCGCCGCGGCGGAGCCTTTGTGAGAGCTCTCACATAACCCGGTGATCGCGATTTGTTACACTTTCCGCCGTCAACAAAGGAATGAAAGCGAGACGTGATGAATACTTTTTCTCTGCCTAAAACTCAGCATCTGGTGGTTTTCCAGGAAGTGATCCGCAGCGGGTCAATCGGGGCTGGAGCAAAAGCGTTAGGACTCACTCAGCCGGCGGTCAGTAAAATCATTGGCGACATGGAAAGCTATTTTGGCAGCGAGTTAATCGTTCGGCGAAATACCGGCGTCTCGCTCACCGAGGCCGGGCAGGTATTTCTTAACTGGTCAGAGACAATCACCCGTGAAATGAAAAATATGGTCAATGAAATGAATGCCCTGACCAACAGCACGGTAGTGGATGTCTCCTTTGGTTTCCCCTCGCTGGTGGGGTTTACCTTTATGTCGGAGATGGTGCATCAGTTCAAAATGACCTTCCCCAAGGCGCGGGTCTCAATGTATGAGGCGCAGCTCTCCGCCTTTTTGCCGGCAATCCGCGACGGCCGCCTCGACTTCGCCATCGGGACGCTGAGCGATGAGATGAAGCTGCAGGACCTGCACGTCGAGCCGCTGTTTGAGTCTGAGTTTGTGTTGGTGGCGAACCGGGCGCGGATCGGCAACGGCACCGTCCGCCTGGCCTCGCTCCAGCACGAGCAGTGGGTGCTGCCGGAGACCAATATGGGTTACTACAGCGAACTGCTGACCACCCTGCAGCGCAGCGGCATCCGCCGCGAAAATATCGTCAATACCGATTCGGTGGTGACGATCTATAACCTGGTGCTCAATGCCGATTTTCTGACGGTCATTCCCTGCGACATGACCACGCCGTTCGGCTCGAGCCAGTTTGTCACCATCCCCATTAAAGAGGCCTTGCCGGTGGCGCGCTATGCGGCGGTGTGGTCGAAAAATTACCGGCTGAAAACCGCGGCGGCGTCGCTGGTGGAGATGGCGAAACAGTATTCATCGGGGCAGGGCAACCGCCACTGGCAGCCAATAGAAATTGCCTGACTGATAGTTATTAAATAACCCAACACCCATCCTCGCTGTTATCAGCAGGATGACGCCCGGTTATTGACTTTATCTTAAGAAACAGAGGCCATCATGCATATTACCTACGATCTTCCGGTATCGATTAACGATATTCTCGAAGCGAAACAACGCCTGGCAGGAAAGATATATAAAACGGGTATGCCGCGCTCGAATTATTTTAGCGAACGCTGCAAGGGGGAAATATTTCTTAAATTCGAAAATATGCAGCGCACGGGCTCATTTAAAATTCGCGGCGCCTTTAATAAGCTCAGCGGGTTAACCGCGGCGGAAAAACGCAAAGGGGTGGTGGCCTGCTCAGCGGGCAACCACGCCCAGGGCGTCTCGCTCTCCTGCGCCATGCTCGGCATTGACGGGAAAGTGGTGATGCCGAAAGGGGCGCCGAAATCGAAAGTCGCCGCCACCTGCGATTATTCGGCGGAGGTGGTGCTGCATGGCGATAATTTTAACGATACCCTCGCCAAAGCCAGCGATATTGTTGAACTTGAAGGCCGTATTTTTATTCCCCCCTATGACGACCCGCAGGTTATTGCCGGGCAGGGCACCATCGGTCTCGAAATATTAGAAGATCTGTATGACGTGGATAATGTCATCGTGCCGATTGGCGGCGGTGGCTTAATTGCCGGCATCGCGATTGCGATTAAATCCATTAACCCGACGATCCGTATTATCGGCGTGCAGTCGGAGAATGTTCACGGTATGGCCGCCTCCTGGTACGCCGGAGAGATCACCAGCCATCGCCACGCCGGCACTTTAGCCGATGGCTGCGATGTCGCCCGCCCGGGGAAACTGACCTATGAAATCGCCCGCCAGCTGGTGGATGACATCGTCCTCGTCAGTGAGGACGACATTCGCCAGAGCATGGTCGCCTTAATTCAGCGCAATAAAGTGATCACCGAAGGGGCCGGGGCCTTGGCCTGCGCCGCGTTATTAAGCGGCAAATTAGACAGCTATATCCAGAACCGCAAAACGGTCAGCCTGATTTCCGGCGGCAATATCGATCTCTCGCGGGTCTCGCAAATTACGGGTTTTGTTGACGCTTAATTCAATACAGAAGTGAGGACAGGATATGAGTACGACTGAGAGCATTGCATCCAGCCAGACAAGCCTTTCGTCCTGGCGTAAATCTGACACCACCTGGACCCTGGGCCTGTTTGGCACCGCTATCGGCGCCGGGGTACTGTTTTTCCCCATCCGCGCCGGCTTCGGCGGGCTGATCCCGATCCTGGTGATGCTGGTGCTGGCCTATCCCATTGCCTTCTATTGCCATCGGGCGCTGGCGCGGCTGTGCCTGTCGGGGGCTAACCCCTCCGGCAATATCACCGAAACGGTGGAAGAGCATTTTGGCAAAACCGGCGGGGTGGTGATCACCTTTCTGTACTTCTTCGCCATCTGCCCGCTGCTGTGGATTTATGGCGTCACGATCACCAATACCTTCATGACCTTCTGGGAGAACCAGCTACAGATGCCGGCCCTCAACCGCGGGGTGGTGGCGCTGCTCCTGCTGCTGCTGATGGCGTTTGTCATCTGGTTTGGTAAAGACCTGATGGTCAAGGTGATGAGCTATCTGGTGTGGCCGTTTATCGCCAGCCTGGTGGTGATCTCCCTGTCTCTGATCCCTTACTGGAATAGCGCGGTGATTGACCAGGTGAACCTCAGCGATATCGCCTTAACCGGTCATGACGGCATTCTGGTGACAGTATGGCTGGGCATCTCCATTATGGTGTTCTCCTTCAACTTCTCGCCGATCGTCTCCTCGTTTGTGGTCTCCAAACGCGAAGAGTATGAAGCGCAGTTTGGCCGGGAGTACACCGAACAAAAATGTTCGCAGATTATCTCCCGGGCCAGCATGCTGATGGTGGCGGTGGTGATGTTCTTCGCCTTCAGCTGCCTGTTTACCCTCTCGCCGCAGAACATGGCGGACGCCAAGGCGCAGAATATCCCGGTGCTCTCCTATCTGGCGAATCACTTTGCCTCGATGTCGGGCACTAAATCCACCTTTGCCACCCTGCTGGAATATGGCGCGTCGATTATCGCCCTGGTGGCCATCTTCAAATCGTTCTTCGGCCACTATCTCGGCACCCTCGAGGGGCTGAACGGGCTGATCCTGCGCTTCGGCTATAAAGGGGATAAAACCCGCGTCTCCAGCGGCAAGCTCAATACCCTGAGCATGGTGTTCATCATGGGCTCGACCTGGGTGGTGGCGTATGCCAACCCCAATATCCTCGACCTGATTGAGGCCATGGGCGCGCCGATTATCGCCTCGCTGCTGTGTCTGCTGCCGATGTACGCCATTCGTAAAGCGCCTTCGCTGGCCAAATACCGTGGCCGTCTCGACAACCTCTTTGTGACCGCTATTGGTCTGCTGACCATCCTCAACATCGTTTACAAACTGTTCTAATCCGGCTCAGGCCACGCGGAGTACAACATGACTGAATTTCCGGTAGTTCTGGTGATCAACTGCGGCTCGTCGTCGATCAAATTTTCCGTGCTGGACGCCGCCAGCTGCGACTGCCTGCTCAACGGCGTGGCCGAGGGCATCAACGCAGACCAGGCGTCTCTCTCGCTTAACGGCGGCAAACCGGTGGCGCTGGCGCCGCGCGGCTACGAAGGCGCCCTCCAGGCGATTGCCGGGGCATTAGCCCAACGCGACCTCATCGGCAGCGTGGCCCTGATTGGCCACCGCGTCGCCCACGGCGGCGACATCTTCACCGAGTCGGTCATTATCAGCGAGGAGGTTATCGACAATATTCGCCAGGTGTCCTCCCTGGCCCCCCTGCATAACTACGCCAGCCTCAGCGGCATCGCCTCGGCGCAGCGGCTGTTCCCGGAGGTGATGCAGGTGGCGGTCTTTGATACCAGCTTCCACCAGACCCTGGCCCCGGAAGCTTTTCTCTATGGTCTGCCGTGGGAGTATTACCAGAATCTCGGGGTGCGCCGCTATGGCTTCCACGGCACCTCGCACCGCTATGTCTCCCGGCGCGCCCTGGCGCTGCTCGGGTTGCCGGAGCAGGAGAGCGGTCTGGTGATCGCCCACCTGGGCAATGGCGCCTCGGTCTGCGCGGTGCGCAACGGCCGCAGCGTGGACACCTCGATGGGGATGACGCCGCTGGAGGGGCTGATGATGGGCACCCGCAGCGGCGATGTCGACTTCGGCGCCATGGCGTGGATTGCCGCGGAAACCCGGCAGACCCTCAGTGACCTGGAGCGGGTGGCCAACACCGCCTCCGGCCTGCTGGGGATCTCCGGCCTTTCCTCCGACCTGCGGGTGCTGGAGCAGGCCTGGCATGAGGGCCATGCCCGCGCCCGCCTGGCGATCAAAACCTTCGTCCATCGCATCGCCCGCCATATCGCCGGCCACGCCGCCGCGCTGCAGCGTCTCGACGGCATTATTTTTACCGGCGGGATTGGCGAAAACTCGGTGCTGATCCGCCGGCTGGTAAGCGAGCGGCTGGCGGTCTTTGGCCTTGAGATGGACGCCGCCCGCAACCAGCAGCCCAATTCGGACGGCGAGCGTCTGATCTCCGCCGACGGCAGCCGGGTGCGCTGTGCGGTTATCCCCACCAATGAAGAGCGCATGATTGCCCTCGATGCGATCCGCTTAGGCCGGATCCACACCGCGGCGGCGCTGGCCTGATTTTTTTATTCTGTAGAGAGACGATGTTCATGAAAGTAGATATCGAAACCCACGACGCACAATACGCCGACGCCTGGCAGGGCTTTCGCGGTACGGCGTGGCAAACGCAGATTAACGTTCGCGACTTTATTCAGCATAACTACACCCCTTACGAGGGCGATGAGTCTTTCCTCGCCGACGCGACGCCGGCCACCACCGCCCTCTGGGAGCAGGTGATGGCCGGGATCCGCGTCGAGAACGCCACCCATGCGCCGGTGGATTTCGACACCAATGTCGCTACCTCCATCACCGCCCACGCGGCGGGCTATATCAACCAGCCGCTGGAAAAGATCGTCGGCCTGCAAACGGACCAGCCGCTGAAGCGCGCTCTGCATCCCTTTGGCGGCATCAATATGATCAAAAGCGCCTTCGAGGCCTATGGTCGCGAAATGGATCCTGACTTTGAGTATCAGTTTACGGCGCTGCGCAAGACCCACAATCAGGGCGTTTTTGACGTCTATTCCCCGGATATGCTGCGCTGCCGTAAATCCGGGGTGCTGACCGGGCTGCCGGACGGCTACGGTCGCGGACGGATCATCGGCGATTACCGCCGCGTGGCGCTGTACGGCATTCGCTTTCTGGTCCGCGAACGTGAGCTGCAGTTTGCCGACCTGCAGCCGGCCCTTGAACGCGGCGAGGCGCTGGAGGCCACCCTGCGCCTGCGCGAAGAGCTGGCCGAACAGCGGCGCGCGCTGCAGCAGATGCAGGAGATGGCGTCCCGCTACGGCTGCGATATTTCCCACCCGGCGCGCACTGCCCGTGAGGCGGTACAGTGGCTCTACTTCGCCTACCTGGCGGCAGTGAAGTCGCAGAACGGCGGCGCCATGTCGCTGGGGCGCACGGCCACCTTCCTCGACATCTATATTGAACGCGATCTGCGCGCCGGCTTACTGAATGAGGAGCAGGCCCAGGAGCTGATTGACCACTTCATCATGAAGATCCGCATGGTGCGTTTCCTGCGCACCCCGGAATTTGATTCGCTGTTCTCCGGGGATCCCATCTGGGCGACGGAAGTGCTGGGCGGCATGGGGCTGGATGGTCGCACCCTGGTCAGCAAAACCACCTTCCGCTATCTGCATACCCTGCACACCATGGGCCCGGCGCCGGAGCCCAACCTGACCGTGCTCTGGTCGCAGGCGCTGCCGGTGGCGTTTAAAAAATACGCCGCCCGGGTCTCTATCGCCACCTCGTCGCTACAGTATGAGAACGACGATCTGATGCGCAGCGATTTCCACAGCGACGACTACGCCATCGCCTGCTGCGTCAGCCCGATGGTCATCGGCAAGCAGATGCAGTTCTTCGGCGCCCGCGCCAATTTGGCCAAAACGTTGCTCTACGCAATTAACGGCGGGATGGATGAGAAACTGAAGATCCAGGTGGGGCCGAAAACCGCGCCGCTGCGCGATGAGGTGCTGGACTACGACACCGTGATGGCCAGCCTCGACCACTTTATGGACTGGCTGGCGGTGCAGTACATCAGCGCGCTGAACATCATCCACTGCATGCATGATAAATACAGCTACGAGGCGGCGCTGATGGCCCTCCACGACCGCGACGTTTACCGCACGATGGCCTGTGGCATCGCCGGCCTGTCGGTGGCGGCGGATTCGCTGTCGGCAATAAAGTACGCCCGGGTGAAGCCGGTACGCGACCATCACGGGCTGGCGGTGGACTTTGTCATTGAGGGGGATTATCCGCAGTATGGCAACAACGACGATCGCGTCGATGCCATCGCCTGCGACCTGGTGGAGCGCTTTATGCGCAAAATTCAGGCGCTGCCCACCTGGCGCCAGGCGGTGCCGACCCAGTCGATCCTGACCATCACCTCCAACGTGGTGTACGGGCAGAAAACCGGCAACACGCCGGACGGACGTCGGGCGGGGACGCCGTTCGCCCCGGGTGCCAATCCGATGCATGGCCGCGATCGCAAAGGGGCGGTGGCGTCGCTGACCTCGGTGGCGAAACTGCCGTTTACCTACGCCAAAGATGGCATCTCGTACACCTTCTCCATCGTGCCGGCGGCCCTCGGCAAAGCGCCGTCGGCGCAGGAAAACAACCTGGTGGGGCTGCTGGACGGCTACTTCCATCACGAGGAGACGGTGGAGGGGGGACAGCATCTCAACGTCAATGTGCTGAACCGGGAAAAGCTGCTCGATGCGATAGAACATCCGGAGCAGTATCCGAATCTGACGATTAGGGTCTCTGGCTATGCGGTCCGCTTTAACGCGCTGACCCGCGAGCAGCAGCAGGATGTGATCTCCCGAACGTTCACCAGCCAACTCTGAGCGGCCGCCGGGCCACAGGGGAGCCCTTAACGGGCTCTCCTGTTATCATCTTCACATTACCGCAACAAAATAATCACCACTGTTGATCATATTCGCATTTTTGCACCACGCTGGCGCGCAGCGAGCGCTAACTGCATCTATGTTTAGCTCACGGGCCGGTACGGATACCGCGTTGTCCGGCTCGCCACGTGATGGCAACCGATCTCCTGACCTGAAAGGGAATGCGCCCTTGCCGGATGCGGCACGGGTTGCCGTCGCGTGCGCACCGATCGGGGCGTCCGCTCTCCGGCGCGCCCTCTCTACCTGGCGGGATTTTTGCTTCTTCCACCCTGGCCGTCCTGGCGCTGCGCCTGCGTCGGCACCACACGGTAAGTGATATTTTCTGCGTCATTCCATGACGCCAGGCTCTAAATCGCTGAGGAATATCCGAATGTCTTTGAAACTGAAAACAATGACGCTTCATGTTGTGATAGCAGGTTGTATGAGCATGGCCTTTTACGCCCAGGCTGACGTGAAGATCGGCGTCGCCGGGCCCTTCACCGGCCCCAACGCTACCTACGGCGCCCAGTACTGGAAAGGGGCCTCGCAGGCGGTGGCTGATATCAATGCCGCCGGCGGCATCAAAGGCGAAAAAATTGTGCTGGTGCAGGGGGATGACGCGTGCGAACCGAAACAGGCGGTAGCGGTGGCTAACCGGCTGGTGGACGAAGCGAAAGTCTCCGCCGTGGTGGGGCACTTTTGCTCTTCCTCAACGATGCCAGCCTCCGAGGTGTATGACGAAGCCGGGATTCTGACCATTACCCCCGGCTCCACCAACCCACAGATCACCGAGCGCGGCATGAAGGATCTCTTCCGCATGTGTGGTCGCGACGATCAGCAGGGGGCGATTGCCGCCAACTATATGCTGGACGTGCTGAAGGCGAAGAAAATTGCCGTCATCCATGATAAAGACACCTATGGCCAGGGGCTGGCCGATGCCACCCGCGCAGCGCTTGCGAAGCGGGGCACCAAAGAAGTGTTGTACGAAGGCCTCTCCCGCGGTGAAAAAGACTTTAACGCCCTGGTGACCAAGATCGGCGCCCTCAAGCCGGACGTGGTCTACTTTGGCGGCTGCCACCCTGAGGCCGGCCCGCTGGTGCGCCAGATGCGCGAGCAGGGAGTGCAGGCTAAATTCTTCTCCGGCGACTGTATCGTCACCGAGGAGCTGGTGACGGCCGCCGGCGGGCCGCAGTTCACCAACGGCGTGCTGATGACCTTTGGTCAGGACCCGCGCACCCTCCCGGAAGGCAAAGCGGTGATCGAGAAGTTCCGCGCCAGCGGCTTTGAGCCAGAAGGCTATACCCTCTACGCCTACGCCTCCATTCAGGCTATTGCCGCGGCCTGGAACGCCGTCGGCACCGATAACGCCAAAGCCAGCGACTGGCTGAAGAACCACGACGTCGAGACGGTGATGGGCAAGAAAGCCTGGGATGGCAAAGGCGACCTCAAGGTGTCCGACTACGTGGTCTATCAGTGGGATGACAAGGGCAAATATCACCAGCTCTGATCGGCCACGACCTGAGGACGTTCTGTCCTTTTGACTTGCGAATCGTCACATGACGGCGGTCGACCGGGTACCCATCCCGGCGGCCGTCGGCCTGGCGGCTGGAGGGGCTATGACGGCGTTTTTTCTACAACAACTGATCAATGGGTTGACGCTGGGGGCGCTGTACGGCTTAATCGCCATCGGCTACACCATGGTGTATGGGATCATCGGCATGATCAACTTCGCCCACGGCGAGGTGTATATGGTCTCCGCCTACCTGTGCGCCATCGGACTGGCGCTGCTCTCTTTCTTCGGGATCCACTCCTTTCCGCTGCTGATTTTCGCCACCCTGGTGTTCACCATCGTGGTCACCGGCGTGTACGGCTGGGCGATCGAGCGCATCGCCTACCGGCCGCTGCGCAACTCGACGCGCCTGGCGCCGCTGATCTCGGCTATCGGGATGTCGCTGATCCTGCAGAACTATGTCCAGCTGAGCCAGGGGCCGAACCAGCAGGGGATCCCGACGCTGCTCAGCGGCGCGCTGCGCATGACGTTGGGCGATGGGGTGGTGCAGATTACCTGGACCAAGGTGTTTATTCTCGTCGCGGCGCTGGCGGGGATGCTGATCCTGACCTGGATTATTCAGTACACCCGGCTGGGGCGCATCTGCCGTGCCACCCAGCAGGACCGGCGCATGGCGGCGATCCTTGGCATCAATACCGACCGGGTGATCTCCCTGGTGTTTGTCATCGGCGCGGCGATGGCCGGCCTGGCCGGGGTGCTGGTGACCATGAACTACGGCACCTTCGACTTCTACATCGGATTTATTATCGGCATCAAAGCCTTCACCGC
The DNA here is from genome assembly GCF_050378715.1 of Klebsiella sp. 2-CIP_Kleb. Classification (NCBI taxonomy): domain Bacteria; kingdom Pseudomonadati; phylum Pseudomonadota; class Gammaproteobacteria; order Enterobacterales; family Enterobacteriaceae; genus Klebsiella; species Klebsiella sp. 2-CIP_Kleb. The sequence continues at coordinate 911,965 of NZ_JBNRLG010000001.1, read as the reverse complement.
CGCGGTGTTGGGCGGGATTGGCTCGCTGCCGGGCGCGATGCTGGGTGGTCTGCTGCTTGGGGTGGCCGAAGCCCAGTTCGCCGGAATGGTGAATTCAGATTACAAAGACGTTTTTTCCTTTGCGCTGCTGGTGGCGATCCTGATTTTTCGCCCGCAGGGGCTGCTGGGTCGTCCGCTGGTGGCCAAGGTCTGAGGGGGCTCTATGGGTGAACTGACGCGCCAGCCTGCGCGGGAAATCAAAAGCGCGCTGATCGACAGCGTGCTGGCCGGTCTTTGCGCATTAATTGTCTTTGGCCCGATCGTCGGCGTGGTGCTCAAAGGGTATGGCTTTACCCTCGCGCCCGCGCGGGTGGCGATCCTGGTGGCGGTGGTGATGGCCGGCAGGCTGGCGCTCAGCCTGCTGCTGCAGAGCCACAGGGGAAAAGCCTTTATTGCCCGCTTTGAGGGGGCGGATGACGGGGTGTACGTCCGGCCGCCGGGCTACCGCTCGCGGCTGCGCTGGATAATGCCGATGCTGGTGGGCCTGGCCATTGTCTTTCCGTTTCTCGCCACAAAATATCTGCTGACCGTGGCCATCCTTGGGCTGATCTACGTTCTGCTTGGCCTGGGGTTAAATATTGTGGTGGGCCTTGCGGGGCTGCTCGATCTGGGCTATGTGGCGTTTTACGCCATCGGCGCCTACGGCCTGGCGCTGGGCTACCAGTACCTCGGGCTCGGCTTCTGGGCGATGCTGCCGCTGGGGGCGGTGATGGCGGCCCTCGCCGGGGCATTGCTCGGCTTTCCGGTGTTGCGCATGCATGGCGACTACCTGGCTATCGTCACCCTCGGCTTTGGCGAAATTATCCGCCTGGTGCTCAACAACTGGGTGAGCTTTACCGGCGGCCCTAACGGCGTACCGGTGCCGTCCCCTACGCTGTTTGGCCTCGAATTTACCCGCCGGGCTAAGGATGGCGGCATCCCCGTCCATGAGTTCTTCCACGTCAGTTACAACCCCAACCTGAAATTCATCTTTCTCTACGCCGTGCTGTGCCTGGTGGTGATGCTGGTGCTGCTGGTGAAGCATCGCCTGACGCGGATGCCCATCGGCCGCGCCTGGGAGGCGCTGCGCGAGGATGAGATCGCCTGTCGGGCGATGGGGCTCAACCACGTGCTGGTCAAGCTCTCGGCGTTTATGCTCGGCGCGTCGACCGCCGGCATCGCCGGGGTGTTCTTCGCCAGCTATCAGGGATTTGTTAACCCGACGTCGTTCACCTTTTTTGAGTCGGCGCTGATCCTGGCGATTGTGGTGCTGGGAGGAATGGGCTCCACCCTGGGGGTGGTGCTGGCGGCGTTTGTCCTGACGGTCACCCCGGAGCTGCTGCGCGGGTTTGACGAATATCGCGTGCTGCTGTTTGGCGTACTGATGGTGATGATGATGATCTGGCGGCCGCGCGGCCTGGTGCGCACCAGCCGCAGCGGGGTAGCGTGGCGAAAAGGAGTCGCGCCATGACCGACAGCATCTTACGCGTTGAGCATCTGATGATGCATTTCGGCGGCATCAAAGCGCTGAATGACGTCAATCTGGAGGTGGAGCGGGGGTCGATCACCGCCCTGATCGGCCCCAACGGCGCGGGCAAAACCACGGTATTTAACTGCCTGACCGGCTTTTACCGGGCGACGGGGGGGAGCATCGTACTGCGGGCGCGGGAAAAGGTCACCGATGTCATTCAGGTGCTGGGGCAAAAGCTTCACCCGGACGATTTTCTCCACCCGGCGCAGCTGGGGCGGCGGATCTATTACAAGATGTTCGGCGGCACCCATCTGGTGAACCGCGCCGGCCTGGCGCGTACCTTCCAGAATATTCGCCTGTTCCGCGAGATGTCGGTGATTGAGAACCTGCTGGTGGCCCAGCATACCCAGGTTAACCGCCATCTGCTGGCCGGGATCCTCAATACTCGCGGCTATCGGCAGGCGGAGAGTCAGGCGCTGGATCGCGCTTTTTACTGGCTGGAGGTGGTGGATATGGTGGACTGTGCCAACCGTCTGGCGGGAACGCTTTCCTACGGACAGCAGCGGCGGCTGGAGATCGCCCGCGCCATGTGCACCCGCCCGGAGATGATCTGTCTGGATGAGCCGGCGGCCGGACTCAACCCGGTGGAAACCCAGGCGCTGAGCCGGATTATCCGCTTTCTGCGTCAGCAGCACGGCATCACGGTGCTATTGATCGAACATGATATGGGGATGGTGATGGAGATTTCGGATCATATCATCGTGCTCGACCACGGGGACGTCATCGCCCGCGGCGCGCCGCAGGCGATCCAGGCCAACGCCAGCGTGATTGCCGCCTATCTTGGCGCTGAGGAAGAGGAGTCCCGCCGATGAGCCAGCCACTGCTTGCCTTTGATGAGGTGGATGTCTTCTACGGGCCGATCCACGCCCTGAAGCAGGTCTCCCTCACCGTCAACGAGGGGGAGACGGTGGCGCTGATTGGCGCCAACGGCGCCGGTAAATCAACGCTGCTGATGTCGGTCTTCGGCCAGCCGCGCATTGCCGGCGGGGAGATTTTCTATCGCGGGGAGGCGATCAGCCGGAAATCGACCCACTTTATCGCCAGCAACGGCATCGCCCAGGCTCCGGAAGGGCGGCGCATTTTTCCCGATATGACCGTCGAGGAGAATCTGCTGATGGGGACCATTGCCATCGGCAACCGCTATCAGGCCGAGGACAAGGCCCGGATGTACCAGCTGTTCCCCCGGCTGGAAGAGCGGCGGGGACAGCGGGCGATGACCCTCTCCGGCGGCGAGCAGCAGATGCTGGCCATCGCCAGGGCGCTGATGAGCCGGCCGCGCCTGCTGCTGCTGGATGAGCCGAGCCTGGGGCTGGCGCCGCTGGTGGTGAAGCAGATATTTCAGATCCTGCGCGAGCTGACGGCCCAGGGAATGACGCTGTTTCTGGTGGAGCAGAACGCCCGCCATGCCCTCAACCTGTCGGACCGCGCCTATGTGATGGTGAACGGTCAAATCCGCCTGAGCGGTAGCGGCCAGGCGCTGCTCAACGACCCGGAGGTGCGTAAGGCGTATCTGGGGATCAGCGGCTGAGAGAGTTAATCCTGCGCTTCGTTACGGGTTTTAATGTGCTGCCAGAAACGTTCGGCGGCCTGGTTAAGCCGCGAGCCGGAGCGGTAGAGCCAGGCGCCGATCGGCAGCGACAGGCTCTCATCGAGGATCGTCAGACGGCCTTCGTCCAGCTCGCGCTGAATAGAGTACTGCGGCAGCCAGCCCACGCCGTCGCCATTGAGGATCATGCGCTTGAGCAGCTCGCTCATGGAAGAGACAAAGGTGAGGGAGAAGGTGATCTCCGGCGTGCGGTCGATGACCTGGTTCACCTGGCGCCCCATATAGCTGTCGTTGGCGTATTTCATCAGCGGCAGCACGCCGCGATGTAAATGAAACAGCGGCCGGCCATGTTCGTCGCAGGGGGAGACCAGGTGCAGGTAGGAATCAAAAATTTTATGATTAATAAACGGATAGTTCATTAATTCTTCATTATAGAAGGAGAGGATAAAATCGCTTTTACCCTCTTTCAGGTTAAATACGGCGTCGTTGACGTTAATCGATTCAACATGAAAAGTCTTATTTTTACGGTCGGTGTAACCGGCGATAATTTCCGGCAGCAATAACACCGACAGCGAAGGCGCGGCGTCGATTCTTATTTTTTGCGTGGTGTTATTTAAGCCTTTAATTCGGCTGATCTGAAAATCCATATCGTCGAGCATATTTCGCGCATAGCCGACAAAAATCTTCCCGCGATTGGTCAACTGCAGGGGGTTGGCGCTGCGATCGAAGATGCTGAATCCGAGGGAAGCCTCGAGCGACTGGATGCGTCGGCTGAACGAGGACTGGGAGATATTGCGGGCTTTGGCCGCCAGGGTAAAGCTGCGTGACTCCTCGAGAGCAATCACATCATACAGCCATTTAACTTCCAGATTTGCCAACACCGATCCAGTCCTCAAAAACGCAATAAAGGCTATGCAATTTTAGCATAGCGCATAGAAACTATGCAATTAACATAATTATCGACAGGTGTTAACATTTTTTGGAAAGTTGAGATTTATGAATGCGTATCGGCGACCCTACATGAGCACGATATGAAATCGCGACTCACGGTTATTTATTGCTTTATTTCATTGCCCCGGAATTATCTTATTCAATAGCGGGCGACGAAGACGAAAGCAATGAATAACCCAGGCCTCTTACCTTAAATAGTTTGTCAGGAGTTCCATGTCACAACAAATTGAATCAGTAAAAATGGCTCTGCAGGAGCTGGGGATTAATGCAAGCGGCGAATTGTTTTACAACCCTGATTACGATTTGCTTATTGCACATGAAACCTCCCCTGAGCTGACCGGCGCGGCCCGCGGCGTGATGACCGACTCTGGCGCTGTGGCAGTGGATACCGGTATCTTCACCGGCCGCTCGCCGCGCGATAAATATATCGTCAGAGACGAGCAGACGCGCGACACCGTATGGTGGGCTGACTCCGGCCTTGGCCGCAATGACAATAAGCCGTTATCGCCAGACGTGTGGCGCAGCCTGAAAAGCCTGGTCGCAGGCCAGCTGAGCGGCAAAAAACTGTACATCATCGATGCCTGGTGCGGCGCCAGCCCGGACACCCGCCTTGGCGTACGCTTCGTCACCGAGGTGGCATGGCAGGCCCACTTTGTCAAAAACATGTTTATCGTGCCGAGCGCCGACGAGCTGGCCAGCTTTACCCCGGACTTCGTGGTGCTCAACGGCGCCGGCTGCACCAATGCCAACTGGCAGGCGCAGGGCATGAACTCCGAGAACTTCGTCGCCTTTAACCTGAGCGAGCGTATTCAGCTCATCGGCGGCACCTGGTACGGCGGCGAAATGAAAAAAGGGCTGTTCTCGGTCATGAACTACCTGCTGCCGCAGAAAGGCATCGCGTCGATGCACTGCTCGGCCAACCGTGGCGAAGCAGGGGACGTCGCGCTGTTCTTCGGCCTCTCCGGTACCGGCAAAACCACGCTGTCCACCGATCCGCATCGTCAGCTGATTGGCGATGATGAGCACGGCTGGGACGATGACGGGGTGTTTAACTTCGAAGGCGGCTGCTACGCCAAGACCATCAATCTCGACCCGCAGGCGGAGCCGGAGATTTATGGCGCCATCCGCCGCAATGCGCTGCTGGAAAACGTGGTGGTGCGCGCCGACGGCAGCGTGGATTATGCCGACGGCAGCAAAACCGAGAATACCCGCGTCTCCTATCCGCTGTCGCATATCGACAATATCGTCAAGCCGGTGTCCCGCGCAGGCCATCCGTCGAAGGTCATTTTCCTTGCCGCTGACGCGTTTGGCGTCCTGCCGCCGGTCTCCCGTCTGACCACCGAGCAGATGCAGTACCATTTCCTGTCGGGCTTCACCTCGAAGCTGGCGGGCACCGAGCGCGGCATTACCCAGCCGACGCCGACCTTCTCCGCCTGCTACGGCGCGGCGTTCCTGCTGCTTCACCCGACCCAGTACGCCAGCGTACTGGCGGCGAAGATGGCGGAATCCGGTGCGGAAGCCTGGCTGGTCAACACCGGCTGGAACGGCGAGGGCAAACGCCTGTCGCTGCGCGATACCCGCAGCATCATCAGCGCGATCCTCAACGGCACCACCGGCCCGCTGCGCGATGAGGCGATCCCGGTGTTCAATCTTGCGATCCCGCAGAGCATTCCGGGAGTCGACAGCGCGGTGCTGGATCCGCGTAATGGCTGGAGCTCAGCGGATAAGTGGCAGGAGAAGGCGGAGAGTCTGGCTCAGCTGTTTATGGATAACTTTAAGCAGTACAGCGATACCGAAGCGGGCGCGCGTCTGGCGCTGGCCGGTCCGCAGCTGCAGAATAGCGCGGTCGAAGCCTGATCCGCGGCCAGCAGGTCGACGCCTGGCGCCGACCTGCTGGCGAGCCGCTTTACTCCGCAAAGGCCCGCAGCGCATCGCCTGTGAGGCGATAACGCACCCACTCATCCTGCGGCTGCGCGCCAATGCTCAGATAGAAATCAATCGCCGGCTGGTTCCAGTCGAGCACGCTCCACTCCAGACGCCCGCACTGACGCTGTACAGCATATTGCGCGATGGTTTTCAGCAGCGCTTTCCCGGCGCCGATCCCGCGATAGTCGGGGGTCACGTACAGATCTTCCATATAGATGCCATTGCGGCCAAGCCAGGTGGAGTAGCTGGTGAAGAACACGGCGTAGCCCACCGCTTTGCCCGCCACTTCGCAGATCAGCGCCTCAGTTTTGCTGCTGCTGGCAAACAGCGTCTCTCTGATCTCCTCTGCCGTCGTCACCACCTCTTCGGGGGCTTTCTCGTAGACCGCGAGTTCATAAATCATGTCGTAAATGGCGGTGGCGTCGTCCGGGGTGGCCTGGCGGATCGTGATGCTCATGGGTCGTCCTGTCTGAATGGTATCAAGGAAAGCAACATTGCTGACCCAGAGCATAAGCGGTATTGTGAAAAGAATTAAGTGCAATGAAATCAGCAAATGATGAATATTATGCATCCAGTCCTGCGCCGGATTGACCTCAACCTGCTGCCGGTGTTTGACGCGGTCTATCGCTCCCGCTCGGTGCGCCTGGCAGCGGAAGAGCTGGCGATGAGCACCTCGGCGCTGAGCCATGCGCTCTCCCGGCTGCGCAGCGCCCTCAACGACCCGCTGTTCTATCGCGAAGGCCACCGGATGTGTCCCAGCGTCTATGCCAGCCAGCTGGCGCCCTCTATCGCTTCGGCGCTGAAATTTCTCAATCAGGAGCTGACGCCGCCGGCGGCGTTTGTGCCGAGCGCCAGCACCGACTGCATGCAGATTGCGATCACCGATTTCACCGCATTCTGCGTCTTTCCGACGCTGATGCACCGCCTGCAGCGGGAGGCGCCCGGGCTGCGGTTTGAGCTTCGTTATCTGCCCCATAGCCCGGCGCTGACCGAGCTGCTGGCGGGCGAGGTCGACCTGGCTCTCGGGTTCAACACCCCTGACGAGCCAGCCCATCCCGATCTTGAGGAGATCAACTGGCTGCGGGACGAATATGTGGTCATCAGTCAGGCTGACCGCACGGCGCTGACCCTGGACGCCTATCTTGCGGCCCGTCATCTGGTGGTAACCCCGTGGAATGAGCGGCAGGGGGTGCTGGACTGCGAGCTGGAGCGGCAGGGCTATTCGCGGCAGGTGGCGGTGAAAACGCCCTCGATGCTGAGCGCCCCCTTTATTATTGAGCAGAGCGATCTGCTGATGGCGCTGCCCCGGCGGGCGGCGGAGACGATGGCCCGCGCCGCCCGGCTGACCATTTTCCCGCTGCCGTTTCCGGTTCCCCCGTTTGACGTCAAGATTTACGCCCATAAACGCAGTGGGAAACGCGAGGCCACCCGCTGGCTGATCTCCCTGTTGCAGACGCTGGGGAACGTCGCCGCGGCGCCGGCGCCCTGAGGCCACATCCAGGTTATTAACCTGTCGCCGCTGCGCATCGCGTTAACCGTCCCGGACCGGGCATGTCTTATACCGTCGGGGGCGCAACCGCGTACCCTGGCCTCGGTCACAAAACGGAAAACTCACATTTTCATCTCCACCACCGATGCTGAGGGTACAGAAAGTGTTAAATGATTGTATATAAAAGTAATGTTAATTAGCTAAATGTTATTTATGCGTAAATTGCATCAATGGATGCGTTTATTACGCTTATTTCATACCGGGTTCTGTTTCAGTCTTCAGCAACAGGCGCGCGACAACGCGTGGATAACAAACTGGAGACCTGCATGCATTCGACAACCTCACTGATGAGTACCCGTGATCGGCTCGGCGCCATTCTGCGCGTCACGTCCGGTAACTTTCTCGAACAGTTCGACTTTTTCCTGTTCGGGTTTTATGCCACCTACATCGCACATACCTTTTTTCCGGCCAGCAGTGAATTCGCCTCGCTGATGATGACCTTTGCGGTCTTTGGCGCCGGCTTTCTGATGCGGCCCATCGGCGCCATCGTGCTTGGCGCCTATATCGACAAGGTAGGGCGGCGCAAAGGGCTGATTGTGACCCTGACGATCATGGCCACCGGCACCTTCCTGATCGTGCTGATCCCCTCTTACCAGACCATTGGCCTGTGGGCGCCGTTGTTGGTGCTGATCGGCCGTCTGCTGCAGGGCTTCTCCGCCGGCGCTGAACTGGGCGGGGTATCCGTCTATCTGGCCGAGATCGCCACCCCGGGCCGCAAAGGGTTTTACACCAGCTGGCAGTCGGGCAGCCAGCAGGTCGCCATCATGGTGGCGGCCGCGATGGGCTTTGCCCTCAACGCCGTACTGGAGCAGAGCGCCATCAGCGACTGGGGATGGCGTATTCCGTTCCTTTTTGGCTGCCTGATCGTGCCGTTCATTTTTGTGCTGCGCCGTAAGCTGGAGGAGACCCAGGAGTTTACTGCCCGCCGCCATCACCTGGCGATGCGCCAGGTGTTCGCCACCCTGCTGGCGAACTGGCAGGTGGTCATCGCGGGGATGATGATGGTGGCGATGACCACCACCGCGTTCTACCTGATCACCGTCTATGCGCCGACCTTTGGCAAAAAAGTGCTGATGCTCAGCGCCTCTGACAGCCTGCTGGTCACGCTGCTGGTGGCGATTTCCAACTTCTTCTGGCTGCCGGTGGGCGGGGCGCTGTCCGACCGCTTTGGCCGCCGGCCGGTGCTGATTGCCATGACGCTGCTGGCGCTGGCTACTGCCTGGCCTGCGCTGACCATGCTGGCGAACGCGCCGAGCTTTTTGATGATGCTGAGCGTGCTGCTGTGGCTGTCGTTTATCTACGGCATGTACAACGGGGCGATGATCCCGGCGCTGACCGAAATTATGCCCGCCGAAGTGCGCGTGGCAGGCTTCTCGCTGGCCTATAGCCTGGCGACCGCGGTGTTTGGCGGTTTCACGCCGGTGATCTCCACGGCGCTGATCGAATATACCGGTGATAAAGCCTCCCCTGGCTACTGGATGAGCTTTGCCGCCGTCTGCGGTCTGCTGGCCACCTGCTACCTCTATCGCCGCAGCGCCGTCGCGCTGCAGACGGCACGTTAATCAGGGAGAGGATGATGCGTAAAACGACAGGAACTCTGCTGGCCACGCTGCTGCTGGCCGCCACCGGCGGCAGCGCGCTGTCCGCTGAGGTCACCGTGATGATCTCCGGCGGCTTCAAAGCGGCGCTGGAAAAGCTGGCCCCGGCGTGGGAAAAACAAACTGGCAACCATCTCGAGGTGATCCCCGGCCCGTCAATGGGGAAAACGCCGCAGGCGATCCCTAACCGCCTGGCGCGGGGCGAACACGCGGACGTGGTGATTATGGTCGGCGACGCGCTGACCAACCTCGAGAAAGCGGGCCGAACGCAGCCGGATTCCCGCCGGGAGCTGGCCGACTCGCCCATCGGCGTGGTGGTGAAAGCGGGAGCGCCGCTGCCGGCCATCCGCAGCGCAGACCAGCTGCGGGCGGCGCTGCTGGCTGCCCCGTCGGTCGCGTACTCCGACAGCGCCAGCGGACGCTATGTCAGCTCGACGCTGTTCCACCGCCTGGGCATTGATGAGGCGATGCAGAGCAAAGCGCAGATGGTGGAGCGTATTCCGGTGGCCTCGGAAGTGGCGAAGGGACGTTATGCGATCGGTTTTCAGCAGGTGAGCGAACTGCTGCCGGTGCCCGGCGTAACCTTCGTCGGCGAACTGCCGGATAACCTGCAGTACATCACCCGCTTTGCCGGGGCGGTGACCGTCAGCGCCGACCACCCGCAGGAAGGAAAGGCGCTGCTGACCTATCTGGCCTCACCGGCGGCGCAGGAGACCATCCACGCCACCGGTATGCGAAGCGTGGCCGCCGCTGCGCCGGTCAGCCAGAAGGATACTGTTCAATAATCAGCTTCTCCAGCTCTGCCGCTACGTAGGACTGAATACGGCCGCTGAGGCGGATCAGGCCTACCGTGCGGGTGACCACCGGATCAGTGAGCGGCACGGCGCGGAGAACGGAATGCTCCCCAGCGGGCATTGACATCGCGGGTACGGCGGCAATGCCGATGCCCGCTTCCACCATCCCCAGCATCGTGGTGACGTGGCGGGTTTCGCAAATGCTTGGCCGCGCCGGCGTCAGATGCGCCAGCTCCCGGTCGAGCAGCGTCCGGTTGCCGGAGACCCGATCGAGGCCAATATAATCCTGTTCAAAATATGCCTGCCAGCTGAGGTGCGTCCTGCCTGCCAGCGGATGGTCATGCCGACAGGCGGCGACATAGCGGTCGTCGGCCAGCGGGGTGAATTCGATGCTGGCCGGCAGGTTTTTGGCAAAGCAGAGCCCAAAGTCAGCCTGTCCGCTGCTGACCGCCTCGATCACATTCCCGACGCTGCTGTCAATCAGCCGGATACGCACCTGGGGATAACGCGCCTGAAAGCTGCGGATGATGTCCGGCATAAAGTAGTAGGCGGCAGAGGGTACCGTCGCCACCGTCACCAGCCCGGTGCGCGCCTTGCTGACCTGGCTGATATCCGCCAGCACCGTCTCGACGTGGGCCAGCAGCTGCTCTGAACGTTCGGCAAAATTCTGTCCATACAGCGTAAGGGTCACGCGGCGGGTGGTGCGCTCGAACAGCCGGTTGCCCAAGGCGGTCTCCAGCTTTTCGATGCGCCGGCTGAGGGCCGACTGCGACAGGCAAATGGATTCTGCGGCCAGCCGAAAGCTGCCATACTCCATCAGGGCGCGAAAGGCATAGAGATCGTTGAAGTCAAAATTTACGGGCATGGCGGCGGCATCCTTATCGGCTGTCTGACGCCTCGCCCCGTCCGGTGAGGGGCGATGGCGACGAAAATCGGCTCGGCAGGTGACTGGGCGCGCGGCTGACCGCACGCCGGGTCGTCAAACCTTGAGCAGTTTTACCGTGGCATCGATATCGATTTCGTCTTCCGAGAAGATCAGGGTTGTCCCCTGAAAGGTGGTGATCGCCAGCTTTTTCACCGAGCGCATCTCTCCCGGCTGCACCGTGGATTTTGGCCGGATGCTGTTCATCAGCAGCCCGACCGACAGCACCGCGTTTTCTTTATCCACGCGGGTCTCGACCGGCTCTTCTTCCCGGTAAACCACATAGGACTTGATGGAGGTCAGCTTCAGCCGCTCGCCGGCGATATAGATATATTTGCTCTCCGGAATGACCTTGACCGCGTAGGCCGACAGCCCTTTATTGTTGGTGGTTGGTTCGAAAGTCACCGCCGCGTCTTTCTTGATGAGATCGGGATTGGCGACCTTAATCACATGAAAATACCGGTTTTCGCCGTTTTCATCTTTGATAAATCCAAAACCTTTATCTTTAAACCACGTTGTGATTGTTCCGTTCATCGCCATTACCGTTCTTACTCGTTGGTTAACTCAAATTTTGCAGCGCGCAGTGTAAAGCACATTGCCTGCGCAGACCATGCCTTTACGATAAGTGTGGGTGATAAATGACACCGCCGCGAGGGCGGATCGTGCGCCAGCGTCGTACCGGCGGACAAAATGGGGTACTATCGCCGGCCACTCCTTCTTCGGGCCGCCTGATGTCCACCATTATCGATACCTTTGTCGCGCCGCCGTGCCGCGACCAGATCACCCTCTTGTATCAGGATGAACACCTGCTGCTGATCAATAAACCGGCCGGGCTGCTGAGCCTGTCAGGCAAAGATCCGCGCAACCTCGACTCTGTCCATCATCGACTGGTCCAGCGCTTTCCGGGCTGTACCCTGGTACACCGCCTTGACTTCGGCACTTCCGGTCTGATGGTGGTCGCCCGCAACAAGGGGATTAACGCTGCGCTGTGCCAACAGTTCAGCCAGCGCACGGTGGGTAAGGTCTATACGGCGCTGCTGTGCGGCCATCTGCCGGAAGACGAGGGGGTCGTGGAGGCGGCGATCGCCAAAGAGCCGGCCCGTTTCCCGCGCATGTCGATCAGTGTCCGGCACGGCAAACCGGCGCGTTCGCGCTACCGGGTCATTGACCGCCTGTACCAGACGCGGGAAGGGGAGAGGGCGCTGGCGCTGACGAGGGTGGCGCTTACCCCGGAGACCGGGCGCACCCATCAGCTGCGGATCCACTGTCAGCTGCTGGGCTATCCGATCCTTGGCTGCGATCTGTATGGCGGCCGGGAATTGCCGGGCACGGAACAGGCTCCGCGGCTGATGCTGCACGCCAGCGAGCTGCGCTTTGTCCATCCCGTCAGCCGCGAGCCGATGCATATCCAGCAGGCAAGCTCGTTCTGATCGCCTGCCGCCGGAAGCCCGCGATCACCACATCAGGTCGTCGGGCACCTTAAAGTCGGCGTACGGATCGTCTTCATCCTGTTCATCCTGACTCAGGGCGCTGTGCAACACGATGCTGCTGGCATCGCGCTGGGCAATTTTCTCTGCCACGACCGCCGGAATAATCGCATACTCCCCTTCAGGTTTGTTATCCACCGCCAGGCGGGCAATCGCCAGACGGCCGTTAATCAGCTGGGTTTGGGTGGTCTTGTCGACCATGATTTTTTTGATCAGATTATTATCGGTAAAGTTAAAGCCGATATCGCCCCGGGCGACCGTAATGCGGTTCATCTCAATCAGCTGCTTGACCTGGGCTTTATACTCTTTCGCCAGCACCGCCTGCTTTTGCTGCTCGCTGAGCAGTTTATCGCGCTCCAGCTGGGCTTTTTTATTCTCTTCCACCGCTTCCCGGGCCTCACGGGCCTGCACGCGGGATTTTTTCGCCGTTCTCTGGACTTTGGCCATTTTTTTGCTGCTGACCAGGCCGGCTTTGAGCATCTGCTCTTGTAAGGTAAGTTTTGTCATTTGCGTATCTGAAGCTTAGGAAACATCTGGCAAGTATACCTGCATTGGCGGAAACGACGCCAGACCCGCGGACGTGCTGGGCCGCTGTGGCTAGTAGCGCGAGACTGGCGGGGGATTACTCCCGGGGCTGGAGCTGATAAATCCAGGCGCTGACCTGCTGTCCATCGTCGGTGGTCACCTCAACCGACACCCGATCGTACCCCTCCTCAAACTCGTCCAGCATGGGCCAGTGCGCCGCCAGCCGGTCGGACAGGAACAGATAGCCGTTGACCCGCGGGCCGTTGGCGTCGAGGACGATCCCCGGAAAATCAGCGGCAGCGCCCCAGCCGCGCGCGTAAAAGGTGCCAGTGACGTAGCCCGGACGCCACTCGCCCCCGATCGTCTCCAGAATATGCGCATTGCTGCGACCGGGACAGAGCGTCCCATAGACAAATAACGGTTTCATTGTTCCTCTCGCGATCGTGACTTCATCCGCCCACAGCGGAAACCCAAAATACGGGGTAATGTAGCGCCTGGCAATGGCCGGGTGTTGATCCGCCACCTCAACCGCCAGCAGTACCTTGACGCTCGCTCCGCCCGCTAATTCTCGCGCTGACAGACATCATGATGACAACACATACAGACCTCCGCTATTAAACCGGTGGCGACCCGCGCACGCTGGCCGATTTTATTGCGCTGCGTGCAGAAATGAACAAGCTCAACCACCCGGCGCGGCCGAATATTAACTGGCCGTATGCCGAGCAGCTTGCCCGCGGAACACCTCACCGGCTGGGCGGAGGGCATGCGGCAGCTGCAACGGCTCGCCGGTCAGCTCAATGCCCTCGACGAGCAGAAGGGGAAGTACCTGACGGTGAGCGAACTGAAAACGGCGGTGTTTGCCATCATGCAGTCGCTTAACCATGCCGTTCCGCTGGAGGAGCAGCTGCGCGAGCTGGCCGCGCTCCCCGCGGGTCAACCCTGGCCTGCCGCCCGCGGCAGCCTCGCCGAACTGCATCTGCAACAGCCGATCGTGGAGTATGCACTGCTGAAGCGAAATCAGCCGGCCTCGCCGCCCGCTGAGCTCCCCGAAACCGGTGAGCCCTCGATGAGTGAGGCGGTGAAATAAAATGTGCGCATGGCAACATTTTCTTTACATCATGATTGCAAGAACCGAACGCCCTTCGTAGTCTGAAAATGATTTAAATATACCGTTTGTGTTTATATTGAAAATTTTATTTCGAACTCTGAGGGCATGCTATGAAGCACTGTAAAATCATCCTGTTAGTAGGCCTTCTGGCCAGTTCCGCTTCGGCGTTAGCGGAGAAGATCGGCGTCTCGATGGCTTACTTCGATCAAAACTTTCTCACCATTATCCGTCAGTCCATTGAGAAAGAAGCTCAAGCCCGTCACGTCGATGTGCAGTTCGAAGACGCCCGCGGCGACACCGGACGCCAGGCCGATCAGGTGCAGAGCTTCATCGCCTCCGGCGTGGACGCCATCATCGTGGACCCCGTGGACTCCGCCAGCACCCCGCAGCTGACGAAGATGGCGCAGCAGGCCAGAATGCCGCTGGTGTATGTGAACCGGACGCCGGGGGATAAAACGTTACCGCCTGGCGTGGTGTTTGTCGGATCGGACGAGCGGGAGTCCGGCACATTACAGATGGAAGCGCTGGCGAAGCTGGCAAACTACAAAGGCAACGTCGCCATCATGATCGGCAATCTCACCGATGCCGGCGCGCTGCAGCGCACCAAAGACGTAGAGCAGGTGGTGGCTAAATACCCGGCGATGAAAGTGGTGCAGAAACAGCCGGCCAACTATTCCCGCAGCGAGGGAATGGATCTGATGCAGAACTGGACAGGCAACGGGGAAGAGATTGATATTGTGGCGGCGAACAACGATGAGATGGCGATTGGCGCGGCGATGGCGCTGGAGAAGAGCCAGAAGAAGTTGCTGATCGGCGGGATCGACGCCACGCCGGATGGGCTGAAAGCGTTGGCCAGCGATAAGATCCAGGTAACAGTCTTCCAGGATGCCGTTGGTCAGGGCAAAACGGCCTTAGCGGTGGCGCTGAAGCTGATTAAAGGAGAAAAAGTCGAGTCCCATGTCTGGATCCCGTTTGAGTTAGTGACCAAAGAAAATATGCAAACCTATGTGGAAAAGAGTCATTAACGGCAAGGCGGAAGTGTTCGAACTTTGCTGATAAAACCGGGCTGAGAATGTGTCGCCCGGGCAATGAAACCGGAGGATAAGACATGGCAATGGCAAAAAGCGGTTATACGCTGCAGGTGATAAAGGCAGGGCAGCAGGGGCATGTTGAAATGAGGTGGGGGCATCTCGCGGAAGTCGATACGCGCGCGGCGGCGGCGACCATCGCGCAGCATATCGGGCGACCCTCGTCTGCGGCGGATCCGCAGGAGATTAGCCTGTCGCTGACCAATGCTGCCAGCGGCATCTCGGTGGAGCTTCATCACCCGGCCTCAGGGGAAAGCGCCACCCCGGCTTTTATTGAGGACGAGTTAAAAAAGATTGTGCAGATCGTTGATGGCTACGAAGCGGCAGAAGAGACCCATATCGTGGAGTAGCGCGCCGCCTGGCGCACGAAAAAAAATCCACGCCGGAGCGTGGATTTTTTATTACTCGATGGCGGCAGAAATGCCAGCCAGCGGGATCAGACGTTGAACAGGAAGTTCATCACATCGCCATCTTTGACGATGTAGTCTTTACCTTCAGCGCGCATTTTACCGGCTTCTTTCGCGCCCTGTTCGCCTTTGTAGGCGATAAAGTCTTCATAAGCGATGGTCTGCGCGCGGATAAAGCCTTTCTCGAAGTCGGTGTGGATCTTACCGGCTGCCTGCGGCGCAGTCGCCCCTACCGGGATGGTCCATGCGCGCACTTCTTTCACCCCAGCGGTGAAGTAGGTCTGCAGGTTCAGCAGGGCGTAACCAGCGCGGATCACGCGGTTCAGACCCGGCTCTTCGAGGCCCAGCTCAGCCATAAACTCGTCACGTTCTTCATCGTCCAGCTCGGCGATGTCCGCTTCAACCGCGGCGCACACCGGCACCACCACAGACCCTTCCTGCTCGGCGATGGCGCGAACCTGATCGAGGTACGGGTTGTTCTCGAAACCGTCTTCATTGACGTTCGCGATGTACATGGTCGGCTTCAGGGTCAGGAAGCTCAGATAGCGGATGGCGTCTTTCTCTTCTTTGGTCAGATCCAGCGCGCGCAGCATACCGGCGTTTTCCAGCTGCGGCAGGCATTTCTCCAGCGCGGCCAGCTCAACTTTCGCGTCTTTATCGCCGCCTTTGGCTTTTTTGGAGACGCGGTGAATCGCGCGTTCGCAGGTATCAAGGTCAGACAGCGCCAGTTCGGTGTTGATAACGTCGATATCTTCCGCCGGGTTCACTTTCCCCGCGACGTGAATGATATTGTCGTTTTCGAAGCAGCGAACCACGTGACCGATAGCTTCGGTTTCGCGGATGTTGGTCAGAAACTGGTTGCCGAGACCTTCGCCTTTGGACGCGCCTTTAACCAGGCCCGCGATATCAACGAACTCCATGGTGGTCGGCAGGATACGCTGCGGTTTGACGATTTCAGCCAGCTTGTCCAGACGCGGATCGGGCATCGGTACGACACCGGTGTTCGGCTCAATGGTACAGAAGGGGAAGTTGGCCGCTTCAATACCCGCTTTGGTGAGCGCATTGAACAGGGTGGATTTGCCGACGTTGGGCAAACCGACGATACCGCATTTGAATCCCATGATTTAAATCACCTTAATCTTTGGATAATCAATCTGTTACAAGGAACAGATTGCAGAAAATTGAATAGCTTTGCCTATTATACACGGTGCGCGGCAAAAATGCCGCACGACAACGGCTTATTGCGCCTTAAAGGCGTGTAAACGGTTGGTCGCTTTGGTGAGACCATCCTTTAACCAGATTTCCGTACAGCGCGCCGCTTCGTCGACGGCATCATCAATCAGTTTCTGCTCGCTGGCCGGCGGTTTGCCGAGCACAAAGCCGACAACCTTGTTTTTATCGCCCGGATGGCCGATCCCGACGCGTAAGCGGTGAAAGTTCGGGTTATTGCCGAGCTTGCTGATGATGTCCTTCAGGCCGTTGTGGCCGCCATGGCCGCCGCCAAGCTTAAATTTCGCCACGCCCGGCGGCAAATCCAGCTCATCATGGGCAACCAGAATTTCGTCCGGGTTGATGCGATAAAAGGTTGCCATCGCGGCCACGGCTTTACCGCTAAGGTTCATAAAGGTGGTGGGCACCAGCAGGCGAACATCCTCGCCCGCCAGGTTGATGCGCGAGGTGTAGCCGAAGAATTTGCTCTCTTCGCGCAGCGGCGCGCGATGGCGATCCGCCAGTAAATCCACATACCAGGCGCCAGCGTTGTGCCGGGTGGCGGCATATTCCGCACCGGGGTTGGCCAGGCCGACAATCAGTTTAATGGTCACGTTTTCTATCCTGCATGGGGCATTCTCTGCCGCGTAGTGTACTGTCTGCGGGCGCGCTTGACAAAATTCTGGCTATAAGACAATACCGGCATTGATGATTTACTCACTAAATCATTAGAATTTGATATGGTTCATAGACTTATTTGTAAATTTTTGTCTATTCGCTGTTCACTAATGTGATCGTGGGCGCACTCCGCAGAAGAGACCTTGTCTATACTACACCTATAAGATTTGGGGACATTCCCTGGCAACCCAAAGTCCGGAGGTGACACATGAAACGCAAAAACGCTTCGTTACTCGGTAACGTACTCATGGGGTTAGGGTTGGTGGTGATGGTTGTGGGGGTGGGTTACTCCATTCTGAACCAGCTTCCGCAGCTTAACCTGCCACAATTCTTTGCGCATGGCGCTATCTTAAGCATCTTCGTCGGTGCTGTGCTCTGGCTGGCCGGAGCCCGTATTGGCGGCCACGAGCAGGTCAGCGACCGCTACTGGTGGGTGCGCCACTACGATAAACGCTGCCGTCGTAACCAGCATCGTCACAGCTAACCGCAACCGCATTTTCCGCATCGGCCTTCCGCGGCCGATGCGTTTTTCTCTGACTCTCGTTATCGCTTCTTCTTTTTCCCGCCATATAACGACCCCCATTCCGACCTGAGCTTCGTGATGCTATGGTTGCCGCCAAAAGTGAATATTAAGCGCGTTTTATGCTTGACCCTGACGTTACGTCAGGCAGCAGAGTAGCGGACCTGGCCACAGAGAGGAGCAGTCATGTTAATTCAGGTGGGAGAGCTGGCGAAACGCGCCGGACTGACGGTGCGTACGCTGCATCATTATGAACAGACGGGGCTGTTAACGCCTTCGGCCAGAAGCGAGGCGGGCTATCGGCTCTATAACCTGTCAGCGGTTCAGCGCCTGCATATGATAAAGGCGCTGGCGCAGACCGGGCTGACGCTCGCCACCATCAAGGACTATCTCGATCGGCAAACGCTGTCGCTGCCTGAGCTGCTGACGCAGCAGATAGAGACGCTGAATGACCAACTGCGTGATGTCGCCAGGCTGCGCGACCGGCTGTTGGCGCTGCGCGAGGCGCTGGCGAGCGGCAATGAACCCGATCTGGAGTCCTGGCTACAGACGCTGGAGTTAATGAAAATGTACGATCGTTGGTTTAGTCAACAGGAGTTAGCCGCGCTGCCGTTTGCGGCACAGGATGAACAGCGCGCCCAAGCGTGGCGCGAGCTAACGGAGGAGGTGCAGACGCTGATGGCGAGCGGCTGCCCGACGGACAGTCCGCAGGCGATGAGTCTGGCGACGCGCTGGATGGAGCGCCTGGAGCAGGATACAGCAGGGCGCCCGGAGTTTCTGACCCGCCTGAACGCGATGCATGCCGCCGAGCCGCAAATGGTTGAACAGACCGGCGTCACGCCGGCCATCATCGCCTTTATCACCGAAGCCTTTGCCGAAAGCAAACTGGCCATCTGGGCGCGGTATCTCGACGATGAAGAGATGGCGTTCACCCGCCAGCACTATTTCGACCGGCTACAGGAGTGGCCAGCGCTGGTGGCGAAGCTGCATCAGGCATGTCGGGAGGGTATAGCGCCGGATTCAGCGTCGGGTCAGGCGCTGGCCCGGGCGTGGCTTGAGCTGTTTCAGTCCTACGCCGGTACCCGGCCGCAGACGTTGCAGAAGTTTCGTCGGGCAATGGAGCAGGAGCCGCATTTGATGAAGGGCACCTGGATGACGCCGGCGGTGCTGAGCTGGATACAACAGGCGACGGGGGCGTTGATGCGGCAGGCGCAGGGGCCTGCCGCCGGGTGATCACAGGTCAGCCAGCGCGGCCTGACGATCGGGGTAGAAGCTCAGGCGGCCTGGCAGCGGCTTGACGCCGGCGCGCGCTAACGTGCGTAGCGGCTGAAACTCGAGGTTAGATACGCGCAATTCACAGCCTTCCGGCAGCTTGTTCACAAAGCGCTGGAAGGCATCCAGACCGCCGGCGTCGAGAACCGGCACGGCGTCCCACTTCAGCACCACGATGCGCTTGCCGGCGATCCGGGTCTCCAGATCGTTGAATAAACCTTCGGCGGCGGCAAAGAATAGCGGACCGATCACCCTCAGCACCAGCACATCGTCTGGCACTTCGACGTTGACCGGCGCCAGATGCGTCATGCGCGCGATACGGCGCATAAACAACAGCGAAGCCAGCACGATCCCGACGCTGATGGCGATCACCATATCAAACAGCACCGTCAGCGACATGCACATCAGCATCACCACGATGTCGTCCTTCGGCGCGTGGCGCAGCAGATTGATGACTTTATGCGCCTCACTCATGTTCCATGCCACCATCAGCAGCAGGGCGGCCATCGCCGACAGCGGCAGCCAGGAGAGCAGCGGGGCGAGGATCAGCAGCGCCATGATCACCAGCAGGGCGTGGATCACTGCGGCAACCGGCGATGTGGCGCCGGCGCGCACGTTCGCCGCCGAGCGGGCAATCGCCGCGGTGGCGGTGATTCCGCCGAAGAACGGCGCAACGATGTTGCCTAGCCCCTGGCCAATCAGCTCGCTGTTGGCTTTATGCTTGGTACCGGTCATACCGTCGAGCACCACCGCGCACAGCAAAGATTCAATCGCGCCGAGCATCGCCATGGAGAAGGCGGCAGGCAGCAGCGCCTGCAGCGAAGCCCAGCTCAGGGTAAAGCTGGAGCCCGGCATATCCCAGGGCAGCACCAGCTGTGGCAGCAGCTGCGGAATGCCGTTGCCCTGAGTGCCGTCCGCCAGCTGATAGTGAAACTGCGAGCCGATCGTCGCCACATCGCCGCCGAGCAAGTTGACTACCAGCATCACCGCGCAGCCGGCCAGCAGCGCGGGGAGGTGGCCCGGCAGACGGATACCCAGCCGCGGCCAGAAGATCAGGGTGCCGAGGGTGACGACGCCGATGGCGGCGTCCCCGACGTTAATGGTCGGCAGGGCCATCGCCAGCGCGGCCACTTTCTGCAGATAATGCTCCGGCACATGGGGCATCTGCAGGCCGAGAAAATCCTTAATCTGCATGGTACCGATAGTGATACCGATCCCGGAGGTGAAGCCGAGGGTGACCGACAGCGGGATATATTCGATCAGGCGGCCAAAGCGCGCCAGGCCGAAAAGAATTAAAAAGATTCCCGACATCAGCGTCGCCACCAGCAGCCCCGCCAGGCCGAACTGCTGGGAAACCGGATAGAGGATCACCACAAAGGCGGCGGTCGGGCCGGAAACGCTAAAGCGCGACCCGCCGGTTAAGGCGATCACAATCCCTGCCACCGCTGAGGTATAGAGGCCGTACTGCGGCGGCACACCGCTGCCAATCGCCAGCGCCATCGCCAGCGGAATCGCAATGATCCCGACGGTGATCCCGGCGATCAGGTCACGCGTGAAGCGGGCCGTGGTGTACTGTTCTTTCCAACAAGCGTCGATGAGGGCGCGGAAAGGCATCACATGTGAGGAAAATAATCTGTTCACAATAATGTTTCATCCATGAGCGCATCATCTGTCAACTAAATGGCAGGTGAAGGAGGCATTGATCATTTCCACGTCATCTTTCGGGATGCCTCTGTGTTGGCTGCGTTCATTTACCCCAGTCACGTACTGCCTGTACGCTCCCGGGGATTCATTCACTTGCCGCCTTGACGCATGCCGAATGATGTTGTGGAAGAATTAAAAATGCAGAGACAAAAAAACCCGCCGCAGCGGGTTTTTGTGCTCGGCTCGATTAATGTTCGAACATAGCAGAGATTGATTCTTCATTGCTGATACGGCGAATAGCTTCAGCCAGCATACCGGAGAGCGTCAGAGTACGCACTTTATCCAGCGCTTTAATTTCTGGTGCCAGCGGAATGGTATCGCAGACGACAAATTCATCGATCACAGAGTTTTTGATGTTCTGGATTGCGTTGCCGGAGAAGATTGGGTGCGTCGCGTAAGCGAATACGCGTTTCGCGCCGCGCTCTTTCAGCGCTTCTGCCGCTTTACACAGGGTGCCGCCGGTGTCGATCATATCGTCGACCATCACGCAGTCACGACCAGCGACGTCGCCGATGATATGCATCACCTGGGAGACGTTGGCGCGCGGACGACGCTTGTCGATGATGGCCATATCGGTATCGTTCAGCAGTTTAGCGATAGCGCGAGCACGAACTACGCCGCCGATGTCCGGAGAAACCACGATCGGGTTGTCCAGGTTCAGCTGCAGCATATCTTCCAGCAGGATTGGGCTGCCGAACACGTTATCAACTGGCACATCGAAGAAGCCCTGGATCTGTTCTGCGTGCAGGTCAACGGTCAGCACGCGGTCAACGCCGACGCTGGACAGGAAATCCGCCACCACTTTCGCGGTGATTGGCACACGAGCAGAACGAACACGACGGTCCTGACGAGCATAACCGAAGTAAGGGATAACGGCGGTGATACGACCTGCCGAAGCACGACGCAGAGCATCAACCATAACAACCAGTTCCATCAGGTTGTCATTGGTGGGAGCACAAGTGGACTGGATGATGAAAATATCACCACCGCGTACGTTTTCATTGATTTGTACGCTGACTTCGCCGTCGCTAAAACGACCTACAGCGGCGTCGCCAAGAGAAGTGTACAGGCGGTTGGCAATACGTTGTGCTAGTTCCGGGGTGGCGTTACCAGCAAAAAGCTTCATATCAGGCACGAGAAGAACCTCAGGCATGCGTCCAGTGGTGGATGAATGGGCCAATAATGTGCGGGCTGGCGCCATTCGATCCAGTCGGTGTATTTAAAGAGCACGATGCAACGTCTGGAACAGGGTGACGTTGTCACCGTAACTCAATTTCCCCGGCTGACTCATGATCGTTGCGCCATCACAGCGCAGGAATCAGAGCAGGGCCTGCTTGAGCGGCGAAAGATTGACTCCGCGCGCCACAAAGCCATTTAGCCATGCCGGGGCAGTGTCCAGCACCTGACGGGCAGCGGATTCGGTGTTAAATTCAGCAAACACACAGGCCCCTGTGCCGGTCAGGCGTGACGGCGCATATTCTAACAGCCAGGAAAGCGCGGCATCAACCTCGCGAAAACGTTTTCTTGCGATAAGCTCGCAATCGTTGCTGAATTCACAATTTAATAACGTATTAATTGACCGGCGCGGGGTATTTCGTGGTAGCTCCGGGTCGCGAAAAATGATCGGCGTCGGAATACTGACGCCTGGATGAGCCACCAGGTACCATTTTTCCTCGGGCTCCACCGGCGTGAGAATTTCACCCACTCCCTCGGCAAAGGCGGCATGGCCGCGCACGAAGACCGGCACATCGGCCCCCAGCTGCAGACCAAGGGTCGCCAGCTCATCTTCCGAAAGCCCGCAGCCCCAGAGATGGTTAAGCGCCACCAGCACGGTGGCGGCATTGGACGAGCCGCCCCCCAGGCCGCCGCCCATCGGCAGGCGCTTATCGATACTGATATCGGCGCCGCTGCCCGCCGGCAGGCGGCCGCTTTCGCCGGCTGCGCGCATCAACAGACGCGCGGCGCGAATAATCAGATTTTCTTCATCCGGTACACCGGCCACCGGCGTCAGCAGACGCAGTTCGCCGTCAGCGCGCGGTTCGATGGTCAGCGTATCGCCATAGTCGAGGAACTGAAACAGCGTCTGCAGGGTGTGGTAACCATCGGCCCGCTGGCCGGTGATATATAAGAACAGATTCAATTTTGCAGGTGAGGGCCAGCGGCTCATCATTTCACGATCCAGTTATCCATCTTCAGCTTGATGCGCTGGGCGCCATTGTTTAGCTCGACATTAGACGGCAGGGCTGGCTGGGTATCGGTGGTGTAGCCGCCGTAGGTGACGTGCCAGGTTTTGCCGTTTTGCGTGTAGTTCAGTTCGCGCAGACGGTACCGATCGTCCAGCGAATAGTCGGTGGCGTCACCCGGCAGGCCGATGATCCACTGGCGCAGGCTGTTCAGCGGGATCGGCATCCCGGTCAGGCGGCCAATCATCTCTTCGGCATCGGTGGCGGTATAGGTCTGGCCTTTGTTGTCGATCAGCTGCACGCTGCCCGGCTGGGCGGTCAGCGACAGCTCGGTGCTGCCCAGCGGGTTAGTTAGCAGCAGGCGATAGCGGTCCTGACCGGTTTGCTGCCAGAAGAAGCGGGCATAGACTTTTTGCTCGTCGGAGAGATAGGCAAACGCCCCGCGGGTCTGGAACTGGTTGAGGCTGCGAACAGCCTGCTGGTGCTGGCGCCACTGCGGCGAATCCGGGCTTTTGCCAGGCCCCTGGGGGGTATGAACAGAACAAGCGGTCAGGACGAGGCTGGCCAGCGGCAGCAGGCGGAACAGTCGATTCATAATGATGACAAATCCTTGATGTCTACAGTGAAATCCGGCGGCAGGGGAACAGCGGGCCGATTTGTGTAGCAGGTTACATTTATAACCCTTAATGCTAGCGTCGCCGGGCGATAGCGTCTACGTTCAAGTTGTCTGAAATCAAAAAATTAACCTTAATGGCGGTCTTGCTTTGGCTATTACTCCAAAAGGGGAGCCTCTCTTTTATTGATTACGCGCATCCTGTATGATGCACTCAGACTAACCTTAGCAACGCTGGTACTACTCCCTCACAATGACCCTTTTAGCTCTTGGCATCAATCACAAAACAGCTCCGGTCGCCCTGCGAGAACGCGTCACATTTTCGCCGGAAACGCTCGATAAGGCGCTGGAGAGCTTGCTGGCTCAGCCGATGGTGCAGGGTGGAGTGGTGCTGTCGACCTGCAACCGCACAGAACTCTATCTCAGCGTCGAAGAGCAGGATAACCTGCAGGAAGCGCTGATCCGCTGGCTGTGTAATTACCACGGCCTCAATGAAGAAGACCTGCGTAAAAGCCTCTACTGGCACCAGGATAACGACGCCGTCAGCCATCTGATGCGCGTCGCCAGCGGCCTTGATTCGCTGGTGCTGGGCGAACCGCAGATCCTCGGTCAGGTGAAAAAAGCCTTCGCCGATTCCAGCCGCGGCCACCTCAACGTGAGCGAACTGGAGCGGATGTTCCAGAAATCGTTCTCGGTGGCTAAGCGCGTGCGTACCGAAACCGATATCGGCGCCAGCGCCGTTTCCGTCGCCTTCGCCGCCTGTACCCTGGCGCGGCAAATCTTTGAATCCTTGTCGAGCGTGACGGTGCTGCTGGTCGGCGCCGGTGAAACCATCGAACTGGTGGCGCGTCATCTTCGCGAACATCACGTGCGCAAAATGGTGATCGCCAACCGCACTCGTGAACGCGCCCAGGCGCTAGCGGAAGAAGTGGGCGCCGAGGTGATTGCCCTTAGCGATATCGACGAACGGCTGAAAGAGGCCGACATCATTATCAGCTCCACCGCTAGTCCGCTGCCGATCATCGGCAAAGGCATGGTGGAGCGCGCGCTCAAGGCGCGGCGTAACCAGCCGATGCTGCTGGTGGATATCGCCGTCCCGCGCGACGTCGAACCGGAGGTCGGTAAACTGGCTAACGCCTACCTCTATAGCGTCGACGATCTGCAAAACATCATTCAGCATAACCTGGCGCAGCGTAAGGCCGCGGCGGTGCAGGCGGAATCGATCGTCGAGCAGGAGACCAGCGAATTTATGGCCTGGCTGCGCGCGCAGAGCGCCAGCGAGACCATTCGTGAGTACCGTTCGCAGTCTGAGCAGGTCCGTGAGGAGCTGACGGCGAAGGCGCTGGCCGCGCTGGAGCAGGGCGGCGATGCCCAGGAAATTATGCAGGATCTGGCGCGTAAGCTCACCAACCGCCTGATCCACGCGCCAACCAAATCTCTTCAGCAGGCCGCCCGTGACGGGGACGACGAACGCCTGCATATTCTGCGCAACAGCCTCGGGCTGGAATAGCGCACCTTTCTCTTATTTTCAGGACAGGGTGAATTCACGCCTATGAAGTCTTCTATTGTTGCCAAACTGGAAGCGTTGTACGAGCGCCACGAAGAAGTGCAGGCGCTGCTCGGCGATGCCGCGACGATTGCCGATCAGGATAAATTCCGCGCGCTGTCGCGGGAGTATGCTCAACTGAGCGATGTGGCGCGCTGCTATACCGACTGGCGTCAGGTGCAGGAGGATATTGAAACCGCACAGATGATGCTCGACGATCCGGAAATGCGCGAAATGGCGCAGGAAGAGCTGCGGGACGCCAAAGATAAAGGCGAACAGCTGGAGCAACAGCTGCAGGTCCTGCTCCTGCCGAAAGATCCCGATGACGAGCGTAACGCCTTCGTGGAAGTACGCGCCGGGACCGGCGGCGACGAAGCGGCGCTGTTTGCCGGCGATCTGTTCCGCATGTACACCCGTTACGCGGAATCGCGCCGCTGGCAGGTGGAGATCCTCAGCGCCAACGAAGGTGAACACGGCGGCTTTAAAGAGGTGATCGCCAAGATCAGCGGCGACGGCGTCTACGGCCGGCTCAAATTTGAATCCGGCGGCCATCGCGTGCAGCGCGTGCCGGCCACCGAGTCGCAGGGGCGTATCCACACCTCCGCCTGTACGGTGGCGGTGATGCCGGAGCTGCCGGAGGCGGAAATGCCGGATATCAACCCGGCGGATCTGCGCATCGATACCTTCCGCTCCTCCGGCGCGGGCGGGCAGCACGTTAACACCACCGACTCGGCGATCCGTATTACCCACCTGCCCACCGGCATCGTGGTGGAGTGTCAGGACGAACGTTCTCAGCATAAAAACAAAGCCAAGGCGCTGTCGGTGCTGGGTGCGCGGATCCGTGCCGCCGAAGTGGCCAAGCGTCAGCAGGCGGAAGCCTCCACGCGCCGCAACCTGCTGGGCAGCGGCGACCGCAGCGATCGCAATCGTACCTACAACTTCCCGCAGGGCCGCGTGACCGACCACCGCATCAACCTGACCCTTTACCGTCTGGATGAGGCGATGGAGGGCAAACTCGACATGCTGATTGAGCCGATTGTCCAGGAACACCAGGCCGATCAGCTGGCGGCGCTGTCCGAGCAGGAATGATGACCTTTCAGGCCTGGCTGCAGCAGGCAATCGCCCGCCTGGCGGAGAGCGACAGTCCGCGACGCGACGCCGAGATCCTGCTGGGACACGTCACCGGCCGGGCGCGCACCTGGATCCTGGCCTTCGGCGAAACGACGCTCTCCGCTGACGAGGCGACGACGCTGGAGGCGCTCCTGCAGCGACGCCAGCGCGGAGAGCCCATCGCCCATCTGGTCGGGCAGCGGGAGTTCTGGTCGCTGCCGCTGTTTGTCTCCCCGGCGACGCTGATCCCCCGCCCGGATACCGAATGTCTGGTAGAGCAGGCGCTGGCGCGTCTGCCCGTCGCGCCGTGCCGTATTCTCGACCTCGGCACCGGGACCGGCGCCATTGCCCTGGCGCTGGCCAGCGAGCGTCCGGACTGTGAGATCACCGCGGTGGACGTCATGCCGGACGCCGTGGCGCTGGCGTTGCGTAATGCCGCCCATCTGGGCATCGCTAACGTGACGATACGGCAAAGCGACTGGTTTGCCGCGCTGGCCGGGCAGCGTTTCGCCATGATCGTCAGCAATCCCCCCTATATCGACGCTGCAGACCCGCATCTCGCCGAGGGCGATGTGCGCTTTGAGCCGCTAACGGCGCTGGTGGCGGGCGATGAGGGGCTGGCCGATCTGGCGCAGATTATCCGCGAGGGGCGGCAGTATCTGCAGCCCGGCGGCTGGATGCTGCTGGAGCATGGCTGGACCCAGGGCGAAGCGGTGCGCGCGCTGTTCCGCGAAGCGGGCTATCTGGACGTCGCGACCTGTCGCGACTATGGCGACAATGAGCGTCTGACCCTCGGACGTTTACCCGACATGGAGAACGTTGGCTGATGAACTTATTCACGGCTGTCCTCTATCTGCACATCGCCAGCGTGGTGGTGTCGGTAGGATTGTTCGTTTTACGTTACTGGTGGATGTATCACCAGAGCCCGCTGCTGAACCAGCGGTGGGTGCGAATTGCGCCGCACTGCAGCGATACGCTGCTGTTTCTCAGCGGTGCGGGATTAATGGCGATAACGCACTACCTGCCGTTCACAGAAGACGGCGCATGGCTGACTGAAAAGCTGTTTGGCGTTATCATTTATATCGCATTAGGTTTTATCGCGCTGGGCCGTCGTCGTCCGCGCAGCCAGCAGAGCCGCTTTATCGCGTTCCTGCTGGCGCTGGTGGTGTTGTTTATCATCATTCAACTCGCCATCACAAGAATACCGATACTGGGGTAGGTCATGGGGTCATTAGCGGATTTCGAATTTAACAAAGCGCCATTGTGTGATGGCATGGTCCTCATTTCTGAACAGGTTCGCGACGATTTTCCGACGCGTTTTGTCGAGGAAGAGCTGCAGCGGCTGCTGCGCCTCGCGCAGGAGGAGATTGCGCCTTCGTGGGACCAGGAACGCCAGATAGAACGCCTGCTGGCGCTGTTTTACGAGGAGTGGGGCTTTGGCGCCTCGCAGGGCGTTTATCGTCTTTCCGACGCGCTTTGGCTGGATAAAGTGCTGGTCAACCGTCAGGGGAGCGCGGTGTCGTTAGGCGCGATCCTGCTGTGGATCGCCCAGCGTCTGGGGCTGCCGGTGGTGCCGGTGATCTTCCCGACCCAGATGCTGCTGCGCGCGGACCCGGAAACCAGCGAAGAGATGTGGCTGATTAATCCGTTCAATGGCGAAACCCTCGACGAACATACTCTGGAGGTATGGCTGAAGGGCAACATCGGGCCGGTGGCGGAACTGTTTAATGAAGATCTCGACGAAGCGGATAACGCCGAGGTGATCCGCAAGCTGCTGGACACCCTGAAGTCGGCGCTGATGGAAGAGCGGCAGATGGAGCTGGCCCTGCGCGCCAGCGAAGCGCTGCTGCAGTTTAACCCGGAAGACCCGTATGAGATCCGCGACCGCGGGCTGATATATGCCCAGCTGGATTGCGATCACGTGGCGCTGCTGGACCTGAGCTATTTTGTCGAGCAATGTCCGGAGGATCCGATTAGCGAGATGATCCGCGCACAAATCAACACGATTTCGCACAAACAAATTACATTGCATTAGTCTGGAACCATTCCGGTTACACCCTGATAAGGCGAACTTATGAAACAAAAAGTGGTTAGCATTGGTGATATCAACGTAGCGAACGACCTGCCGTTCGTGCTGTTCGGCGGGATGAACGTGCTGGAGTCACGCGACCTGGCGATGCGTATCTGCGAACATTACGTCACCGTTACGCAGAAGCTCGGCATCCCCTACGTCTTCAAAGCCTCCTTTGATAAAGCCAACCGTTCCTCCATCCACTCCTATCGTGGGCCGGGTCTGGAAGAAGGGATGAAGATTTTCCAGGAGCTGAAGCAGACCTTTGGCGTGAAAATCATCACCGACGTTCATGAAGCCAGCCAGGCGCAGCCGGTGGCTGACGTCGTGGACGTGATCCAGCTTCCCGCCTTCCTCGCGCGCCAGACGGACCTGGTGGAAGCGATGGCCAAAACCGGGGCGGTGATCAACGTCAAGAAACCGCAGTTCGTCAGCCCGGGCCAGATGGGCAACATCGTCGATAAGTTCATCGAGGGTGGTAACGACAAAGTGATCCTCTGCGACCGCGGCGCTAACTTCGGTTACGACAACCTGGTCGTGGATATGCTTGGCTTCGGCGTGATGAAGAAAGCCTCCAACAATTCACCGGTTATCTTCGACGTCACCCACGCGCTGCAGTGCCGCGACCCGTTTGGCGCTGCCTCCGGCGGTCGCCGTGCGCAGGTGAGCGAGCTGGCCCGCGCCGGTATGGCGGTAGGTATCGCCGGTCTGTTTATCGAAGCGCATCCGGATCCGGACCACGCGAAATGCGACGGCCCGTCCGCGCTGCCGCTGGATAAACTGGAGCCGTTCCTCAAGCAGATGAAAGCGATTGACGATCTGGTGAAAAGCTTCGACGAGCTGGATACCAGCAAGTAAGCCTGACCTCATCAGTTAAAAAGCCTGCCGGCGTCAAAACCGGCAGGTTTTTTTTCGCCCGGACTCCGCCGGGCGGGAAAGCGAGGTCAGGCGAAAATGGTCATCAGGTAGGCGGCGAAAAGCGCCAGATGGGCCGCGCCGTTCAGCACATTGGTGCGTCCGGTGGAGAAGGAGATATGGCACAGCACCAGCGAGGCGACCATCACCACCATCTCCGGCGCGCCAAGGCCAAAGCGCAGCTCATTGCCGGTCAGGAAGGCGATGAGGGTGACTACCGGGACCGTCAGTGAGATGGTGGCCAGCACGGAGCCGAAGAACAGGTTCATCGCCCGCTGTACCTGATTGTTGAGCACCGCTTTGAGCGCGCCAAGGCCTTCCGGCGACAGGATCAGCAGGGCTACCAGGAAGCCGGTAAAGGCCACCGGGGCGTTCATGCTGGTCAACAGCGTTTCCAGCGGGTTGGCGTTCATTTTCGTGACGGCGATAACCGCCACCAGGTGCACCAGCAGCCAGGCGGTATGCCACCCGCTGCTGTGGGCGGACGGTTTACCGTGGTGCGGGTCGTCATCGTCGCCGTCGTCTTCATGCTCATAAACAAACAGACTCTGATGGGTTTTGGTCTGAATAAGCAGGAAAACACCGTACATGGCCGCCGAAATCACCGCCACCAGCAGCGATTGCCCGGTGCTAAAGTTCGCGCCCGGCAGCGCCATGGGAAACACCAGCACGATAATCGCCAACGGAAACAGGGCGATAAGATACTGCTTAATGCCGAACAGATTCATATATTGGGTGGCGAATTTACGCCCGCCCAGCAGCAGGGAAAAACCGACCAGACCGCCGGTGACGATCATAATGATGGAGTAGAGCGTGTCACGCATCAGGGTCGGCGCGGCGTCGCCGGTGGCCATTAACGCCGAGATCAGACTGACCTCAAGGATAACCACCGACAGGCTGAGGATCAGGGAGCCATAGGGTTCGCCCAGGCGGTGGGCGAGGACGTCGGCGTGGCGGACCACGCTGAAGGCGCTGCTTAAAATACCGACCAGCGCGAGGATGTTAATCGCGATAACCACTGGCAGTGACTGGCTGCTGCCCCAGAAAAACAGCACCGCCAGCGCTAGCACCGGAAAGACGAGGGAGGACTCCTTATGGCGGGTTTTTACCGCCTCATGTGCATGGGTCATGAACCATCTCCATTTATGCAGGTGTTATAATTATAAAAACGCAGGGCGATAAAGTAACAGATTTTGCTAAATTGCCGCTGGATTTTTACTTAAATTTACGGGTGTCGAGAGATATCTTGATTAGTTTATTATAATTTGCGATTACTCTATTTTTATTATTAATATTCAGATAATTACTAAAATTCATTTTTAACTCATCATCGGCTTGATAGCCTGCCGCCTGCGTTCCAGACTTAAACTTTATGCTCAAACAGGAGGCCATAATGCCCTATCACAGTAAACAAGAGCTACCCGACAGCGTTAAGCATGTTCTGCCTGCCCATGCGCAGGAAATTTATAAAGAAGCGTTTAACAGCGCCTGGGATCAATATAAGGATAAAGACGAGCGGCGCGATGACGCCAGCCGCGAAGAGACGGCACACAAAGTCGCTTGGGCGGCGGTGAAGAACAGCTACGAGAAAGGCGATGACGATAAGTGGCATAAGAAAAAATAATTGCTGACGCCGCTTTTACGCTTGCCAGCGCCCCGCTGATTGCTTATTGAAAGATAAAGCTGGATAATATTTCAGCAATATTGACGGATGCATGAGACGAACGCCGGGAAGCGGGCAGTGGCGGAGGTAGTAAACAGTGTTAACTCGTGATTTCTTGATGAATGCGGATTGTAAGACAGCGTTTGGCGCTATTGAGGAATCGCTACTCTGGTCGGCAGAACAACGCGCAGCCTCGCTGGCGGCGACGCTGGCCTGCCGCCCGGATGATGGCTCAGTATGGATCTTTGGCTACGGTTCGCTTATCTGGAACCCGGCGCTCAATTATCGCGAGTCCTGCACCGGCACGCTGCCGGGCTGGCACCGCGCGTTTTGCCTGCGGTTGACCGCCGGGCGCGGAAGCGCCTGCCAGCCGGGACGCATGCTGGCTCTGAAAGAGGGCGGCCGGACTACCGGCGTCGCTTATCGTCTGCCGGACGACACGCTGGAAGAAGAGCTGACTCTGCTGTGGAAACGAGAGATGATCACCGGCTGCTATCTGCCCACCTGGTGCAAGCTGGAGCTGGACGACGGGCGAACGGTAAATGCTTTGGTGTTTATTATGGATCCGCGTCATCCGCTGTTTGAGCCGGATACCAGCGCCCAGGTCATCGCTCCGCTGATCGCCCGGGCCAGCGGGCCGCTCGGGACCAACGCCCAGTACCTGTTTTCGCTGGAACAGGCGTTAAGTAAGCTCGGGATGCACGACGCCAGTCTTGATGATCTGGTGGCCAGCGTCCGCGCGCTGTTGGGCGAGAGCCCGACGCCAGGCCTGGCCTGAGCGCGCGGAAAAGAAAAACGCCCGGCATGGCCGGGCGGGTGTTCTGTCAGTGACGGTCAGGCTGGCACGTAGCTGATGGAGTGCTCCAGTGACTGGCTGTGACTGTCGATAAGCACGTTCCAGGTGCCGCTGTAGGGCACCGTCAGATAGGCGCTGTCCCGATCCTGCACGCTCAGAATATCCGCATGGCTGTCGCCAGGGACCTTCGCGCTCATCAGATGAATATGGCAGCGCTCTGAGCACCGCACCACCAGCGTGTCACCGCCAAACAACGTCAAACTTGCTTTTACCATCGCCATTTTTGTACCCCGTTTCTGTCCTGCTACAGCATCCTGCCCACCCAGTCCTCGCGTGATATTGTTCACACTTTGCTCTGTGCATCACACCAAACGGCGCGGGTCGGGATGCTGATTTTGATCAAAAAAAGGGATAAAGATTAAACAAAAATGACGTTGTTCCTGAAAGCATTCAGCTAACGTTTTTTTCGCCTCTTCAGGTGGCGAAACCTGATATTTCCTGCCGTTCGGCACCCCAGATTCAGAAGGTCAGCACTTTATCTGCCGCCAGGGTCCACTGGGCCAGCTCAACGAGAGTGCCAACCTCCACCCCGTCAATCAACGGCAGTGCGCTGACCCCGCGGCCGTCCGCGCAGGTTTTGCACAGCTTCACGGGAACCTGCTGGGCGGTGAGGATCTCCAGCATCTGCTGCACATTATACCCTTCCGCCGGCTTCTGCCCGCGCAGCCCGGCGGTGACCGCGTCGGACATCAGAAACAGCTTGAGATCGAGGTCGGACTGCTGTTCGCGCAGGGCAATGGCCAGGCGCAGGCTGTTGAACAGGGACTCGCTGCCGTAGGCGGCGCCGTTGGCGATAATCACAATACGTTGCATACAAACTCCTTCTTAAAGGCACGGTTATTGCTTTACCGCAGTATAAAGCGTTAACCCGGAGGAGGGGTATGAATAATACGACTGGTCACGCGGACGAAGCGACGGCCTGGCTGCAGCTGGCGCGCCGCCTGCAAAAACAACAGCTTCAGCAACTAGCCCGGCTGGGCGAGCTGGCAAGTCAGCTCAGCGCGCTGGTGCATATGCTGCAGTGCGAGCGCGGGGCGTCGAATATTTTTCTTTGCTCGGGCGGCCAGCTGTACGCGGCGGAGTGTCGGGCGGGTGGGGCGCTGGTTGATGAGCGGCTGGCCTTGTTCTATGCCGCCCTCGAACGGGCGCGCGCGGTCGCCGGCAGCGCGCTGTGCTGGCGCATCGCCCGGGCGGTAGGCGATCTGGCGCAGCTCCCGGCGCTGCGTGAGCAGGTCAGCCGCCGGCAGGTAGCCGCTGAAGCCGCGACGGAGCAGTTCAGCCGTATTATCCGCCATCTGCTGAATATCGTCCCGCAGCTCAATGACAGCATTGACGACCCGCCGGTAGCCGGGCGTATGGTCGCCCTGTACAGCTTTATGCAGGGAAAAGAATTGGTGGGTCAGGAGCGCGCGCTGGGAGCGTTGGGCTTTACCCGCGGCGAGTTCAGCGACAGCCTGCGCCAGCAGCTGGTGGACCGTATTGACGGTCAGCAGCCCTGCTTCGACAGCTTCCTGGCGCTGGGCAGCCCGGCGACCGTCCAGCTGTTTACTACCGAGTGCCAGGCCGGTCTGGACATAGAGCAGCTGCGGCGGATCGCCTGCACCCGCCAGCCGGCGGCGGACGGTGGGGAAACGGCGCTGCGCTGGTTCGGCCTGCAGACCCAGCGGCTTGAGCAACTGCGCGAAGTGGAAGAGCAACTGATCGACGATCTGCTGGACGCCACCGACGCGCTGTTAGAAGACGACGCGCCTGGCTGGCTGGCCGGGGAGGAGAGCGACAGCGTGACGCCGCGGCTGGATAAACAGCTGCTGCCGCTGGTGCGCCAGCAGGCCTATGAGCTGCAGCAGCTCTCCAGCCAGCTGGCTTCGCTGAAAGACGCGCTCGAGGAACGCAAGCTGATCGAAAAAGCGAAAAGCCTGCTGATGACACACCAGGGGATGCCGGAGGAGCAGGCCTGGCAGACGCTGCGCAAGATGGCCATGGACAAGAATCAGCGGATGGTTGAGATAGCCCGCGCGCTGCTGATGGTGAAGGCGATCTGGCCAGTAACTCCAAAGGAGTAGATGCACAACCGATGGGCATTTGCTGCCTGTCGGCGGTGCACTTTTGCCTGACAAACCGACCCGGGCGAAAGGAAAAGCCCGCCCGTGCGCCATTGCCAAAGCTGGCATCCCCTTTGCATTAATTATAGTGAGTGAATAAAAGTCCGGGCGACGAACCAATGGCGGTTCGGGTGTCCGTGGATAAAGGCGTCCTGCAGTGCATATGCACTGTCGGGCGCTTTTTTTTTGCGCGTGTGGAGCGGATATGAGCGATAAATTTTCAATTTCACGGCGGCGCTTGCTGCAGGCAGGGGCCGCGCTGGGCGGCGCGATGCTGCTGCCGGGCGTGATGCAGGCCGCATGGGCCGGCGGCTCGGACAGACCGGAGCAGACCACCGTGCGGGTCGGGTTTATTCCGCTGACCGACTGCGCGCCGCTGGCCATCGCCGCGGCGAAGGGGTTTGACAAAAAATATGGCATTAGCCTGGCGCCGAGTAAGGAGGCCAGCTGGGCGGCGGTGCGCGACAAACTGGTGGCCGGTGAACTGGACGCGGCGCATATTCTCTATGGCCTGCTGTACGGACTTGAACTGGGGATCGCCAGCAAGCCGCAGGCGATGGCCAATCTGATGACCCTCAACCGCAATGGTCAGGCCATCACCCTCTCCAGCGAACTGCAGGAGAAAGGGGTGACCGACCTCGGCGGTCTGAAGCGGCTGATCGACCGCATCGCGCCGGGCAGCTACACCTTCGCCCATACCTTTCCCACCGGCACCCATGCTATGTGGCTCTACTACTGGCTGGCGAGCGCCGGCATCGATCCCTTTAACGATGTGCGCACCGTCGTGGTGCCGCCGCCGCAGATGGTGATGAACATGCGCATCGGCAATATGAGCGGCTTTTGCGTCGGCGAGCCGTGGAACGCCCGCGCCATAAACGACCGTATCGGCTTCACCGCGGCCACTTCCCAGGATATCTGGCCCGAGCATCCGGAAAAGGTGCTGGGCGCCCGTCGCGACTGGGTGGAACGCCAGCCGAACACCGCCCGCGCGCTGGTGGCGGCCCTGATGGAGGCGCAGCGCTGGATCGCCGCCTCGGCGGAGAACACCCGGGAGACGGCCCGCCTGCTCGCCAGGCGCGGCTGGCTCAATACCAAAGAGCAGTACCTCACCGGCCGGATGCTTGGGGAGTATGACAACGGCCTCGGCCGCCGCTGGCAGGATCCCCATCCGATGCGCTTTTACGCCGAGGGCGAGGTGAGCTTCCCCTGGCTGTCGGACGGGATGTGGTTCCTCACCCAGTTTCGTCGCTGGGGGCTGCTGAAACAGGCTCCGGATTATCTCGCGGTGGCGTCGCGCATTAATCGCATCGACGTCTGGCAGGCTGCCGCCCAGGCGGTAGGGGGGATCAGCGCGCCGGCAGCCACGATGCGCAGCAGCACACTGATGGACGGTACGGTCTGGAACGGGTCCGACCCGGAAGGCTACGCCCGCCATTTCGCTATTCAACGTAAGGGGGCATGAGATGAAGCAGGCACAACGTAAGCAACCGGTCGTCAGCGTGGAGAACGCGCCTGGCGAAGTGATTCTCCTGCCGCCGGTGCAGGTCCGGCGCACCACGCCAACCGTCACGCGCTGGCTGCGTGAGCTCATCCAGCGCCTGCTGCCCCCGCTGCTGGGGCTGGGGGTGCTGCTGCTGGCCTGGCAGCTGGCGGCGATGCACAGCAAAGGCTTTCCCACGCCGCTGAGCACGCTGGACTCGGCGCTGACCCTGTTTGCCGATCCGTTCTATCAGGACGGGCCGAATGACATGGGCATCGGCTGGAACGTGCTGGCTTCTCTGCAGCGCGTGGCGGTGGGCTTCGGCCTGGCGGCGCTGGCGGGCATTCCGCTGGGTTTTTTGATCGGCCGTTCGCTGTTCTTCGCCCGCATGTTTAATCCGCTGATTGCTCTGCTGCGCCCGGTCAGCCCGCTGGCCTGGCTGCCGATTGGCCTGCTGCTGTTCCAGAAGGCGGAGCCGGCTTCCAGCTGGACCATTTTTATCTGCTCCATCTGGCCGATGGTGATCAACACCGCGGAAGGCGTGCGGCGGATCCCGCAGGACTATCTCAACGTCGCCCGCGTCCTCCAGCTCTCGGAGTGGACGGTGATGCGCAAAATTCTCTTTCCGGCGGTGCTGCCGGCGGTGCTTACCGGCGTGCGCCTCTCCATCGGCATCGCCTGGCTGGTGATCGTGGCGGCGGAAATGCTCACCGGCGGGCTGGGGATCGGCTTCTGGATCTGGAACGAGTGGAACAACCTCAATGTGGAAAACATCATCATCGCCATCGTCATTATCGGCGTCGTCGGCCTGCTGCTGGAGCAGGGTCTGATGCTGCTCGCCCGCCGCTTTAGCTGGCAGGAAAAATAAGGAGCCAACATGAAACCATTAATTCAGGTGCAGGCCGTCAGCCAACGCTTCAACACCGCCAGCGGCGAGTTCCTGGCGCTGCAGAATGTCTCCTTCGATATCGTCGAAGGGGAGACCATTAGCCTGATCGGCCACTCGGGTTGCGGAAAATCGACTCTGCTAAACCTGATCGCCGGGATCACCACCCCTACCGAGGGCGGACTGCTGTGCGATAACCGCGAAATCGCCGGGCCCGGGCCGGAGCGGGCGGTGGTTTTCCAGAACCACTCGCTGCTGCCGTGGCTGAGCTGTTTCGACAATGTGGCGCTGGCGGTGGACCAGGTGTTCCGTCGCACCATGAGCAAGCATGAGCGTCGGGAGTGGATCGAACACAACCTCGCGCGCGTGCAGATGAGTCATGCGCTGCATAAACGGCCCGGGGAGATCTCCGGCGGCATGAAGCAGCGGGTGGGTATCGCCCGGGCGCTGGCGATGAAGCCGAAAGTGCTGCTGCTTGATGAGCCCTTCGGCGCTCTGGACGCGCTGACCCGCGCCCACCTCCAGGACACGGTGATGCAGATTCAGCAGGAGCTCAATACCACCATCGTCATGATCACCCACGACGTTGATGAAGCGGTGCTGCTCTCCGACCGGGTGCTGATGATGACCAACGGCCCGGCAGCGACGGTCGGCGAGATCCTCTCGGTCGATCTGCCGCGTCCGCGCCACCGCGTTCAGCTGGCGGACGACAGCCGGTATCACCATCTGCGCCAGCAGATCCTCCATTTCCTGTATGAAAAACAGCCGAAAGCGGCGTAAGGAGGCGGTCATGACGCGGCGACTGGTGGTGATCGGTAACGGCATGGCGGCCACCCGTCTGGTGCAGCGGCTGGTTGAGCGCGACCCTG
This sequence comes from Klebsiella sp. 2-CIP_Kleb., assembly GCF_050378715.1. Classification (NCBI taxonomy): domain Bacteria; kingdom Pseudomonadati; phylum Pseudomonadota; class Gammaproteobacteria; order Enterobacterales; family Enterobacteriaceae; genus Klebsiella; species Klebsiella sp. 2-CIP_Kleb. The sequence continues at coordinate 874,838 of NZ_JBNRLG010000001.1, read as the reverse complement.
CGCGGTTTGCCATTACCGTCGTCGGCGACGAGCCGCACCCGGCCTATAACCGCATCCAGCTCTCGCCGCTGCTGGCTGGCGAAAAAACAGCGGCGCAGCTCCCGTTGCTGCCGGCGGAGTGGTACACCCGGCACGGGGTGTGCCTGCGGTCTGGCGAAGCGGTGAATGAAGTCGATGTTGTGCAACGGCGGCTGCGCATCGCGGAGACCTGGCTGCCGTGGGATGAGCTGGTGTTCGCCACCGGTTCGCGGCCCTTTTTCCCGCCGCTGCCGGGCATTGATCGTCCGCAGGTTATGCCCTTCCGCACCCTGGCGGACGTGGAACGTATTCTGGCGATACCCGGCCCGGCGGTGGTGATTGGCGGTGGGGTGCTGGGGGTGGAAGCGGCGGCAGCGCTGCGTCGTTACGGCGGAGAGGTCACTCTTCTGCATCGCGGCGGCGGATTAATGGCGCCGCTGACCGACGCTTTTGCCGCCGATGAGCTCAGGCAGCAGCTTGAAGCGCGCGGCATTCGCTGTGTGCTGGAGTGCCGGATCGCCGCCATCGACGCCGACGGCGTGCGGCTGGCGGATGGGCGCGTATTCCGCGCCAACAGAGTGGTGCTGGCGACCGGCGTGCAGCCCAACAGCCGTCTGGCGGCGCAGTCCGGTGTGCTGTGCCAGCGGGGGATCGTGGTTGACCGCCAGATGGCCGCCTCGCTGCCGGGGATCAGCGCCATTGGCGAATGTTGCGAAATTGACGGCCACACCTGGGGGCTGGTGGCTCCCTGCCTGCGTCAGGCCGAGGTGCTGGCGGATCGCCTGTGCGGCGTCCCCAGCGCGGGCTTTGTCTGGCAGGACGTCGGCACCCGGCTGAAGGTCACCGGCATTGAACTCTTTAGCGCTGGCGAGCAGCAGGCCGGCGAACAGGATGACATTTTTACCAGCTGGGACCCCATCGACCGCCACTATCGTCGCCTGCTGCTGCGCGACGGCCGCCTGCGCGGCGTGCTGCTGATGGGCAATTGCACTGCCGCCGCCGCGCTCACCGCGCGCCTGGAAAGCGACGAGCCCGCCACCCCGGACTGGCTTTTTGACCCTTCTTCAACGCAGCCGCAGGCTGCAGGAATAATGACGATGACGAAACCTGTATTAGTGCTGGTGGGACATGGCATGGTCGGCCACCATTTTCTCGAACAATGCGTGAGCCGCAACCTGCATGAGCAATATCGTATCGTGGTGTTTGGCGAAGAGCGTTACGCCGCCTACGACCGGGTGCACCTCTCCGAATATTTCGCCGGACGCAGCGCCGAATCGCTGTCGCTGGTGGCCGATGATTTCTTTCACCGGCACGGCATCGAACTCCGCCTCGGCAAGGCGGTGGCGACGATCGACCGCGACGCGCGGCTGGTGCGGGACGCCGAGGGACATGAAACCCACTGGGATAAACTGGTGCTGGCGACCGGCTCCTATCCCTTTGTTCCGCCTGTCCCTGGCAACGATCTCGACGGGTGCTTTGTCTATCGCACCCTTGACGATCTCGACCGCATCGCCGCCCATGCCGCCGCGGCGAAGCGCGGGGTGGTGATCGGTGGCGGCCTGCTCGGGCTGGAGGCCGCCAACGCCCTGAAACAGCTGGGGCTGGAGACGCACGTGGTGGAGTTTGCCCCGAACCTGATGGCCGTCCAGCTGGATAACGGCGGGGCGGCGATGCTGCGGGAGAAGATCGTCGCCCTCGGCGTGGGGGTGCATACCAGCAAAGCCACCACCGCCATCGTGAGCGAGGCCGACGGCCTGAGGCTGAACTTTGCCGACGGTGGCACGCTGTTGACCGACATGGTGGTCTTCTCGGCGGGGATCCGCCCGCAGGACGCGCTGGCCCGCGGCTGCGCGCTGCAGGTCGGCGAGCGCGGGGGGATTGGCATTGATGGCCAGTGCCGCACCTCTGACCCGGACGTGCTGGCGATAGGCGAATGCGCCCTGTGGGATAATAAAATTTACGGCCTGGTGGCGCCGGGCTATCAGATGGCGCGGATCGCCGCAGCCACCCTCGCAGGAGAGGACGCCTGCTTTAGCGGTGCCGACATGAGCACCAAACTGAAGCTGCTGGGGGTTGACGTGGCCTCGTTTGGCGATGCGCAGGGGCGCACGCCGGGCTGCCAGAGCTATCAATGGACCGACGGTCCGCAGCAGGTTTACAAAAAAATCGTCGTCAGTCAGGACGGCAAAGCCCTGCTTGGCGGCGTGCTGGTGGGGGACGCCAGCGACTATGCCACGCTGCTGCAGATGATGCTGAACGGCATGGCGCTGCCGCCGCGTCCGGAGAGCCTGATCCTGCCGGCGCTGGAGGGGGCCGCGCCGAAGGCGCTGGGGGTGGCGGCGCTGCCCGACAGCGCGCCGATCTGCTCCTGCCATAGCGTCAGCAAAGGCGATATCTGCCAGGCGGTGAACAATGGCGCGGGGGATATGGCGGCGATAAAAAGCTGCACCAGAGCGGCCACCGGCTGCGGCGGCTGCAGCGCGCTGGTGAAACAGGTGATGGAGTACCAGCTGGCGGCGCAGGGCGTCGAAGTGAAAAAAGACGTCTGCGAGCATTTCCCGTGGTCGCGCCAGGAGATCTACCACCTGGTGCGGGTCAACCATATCCATACCTTCGAGCAGCTGATTAGCCGCTACGGCCAGGGGCACGGCTGCGAGGTTTGTAAACCGCTGGTGGCCTCGGTGCTGGCCTCCTGCTGGAACGAATACCTGCTGAAGCCGGCGCACCTGCCGCTGCAGGATACCAACGATCGCTATTTCGCCAACATTCAGAAGGACGGAACCTATTCGGTGGTGCCGCGGATGGCGGCGGGGGAAGTGACGCCGGACGGGCTGATCGCCATCGGGCAGATCGCCAAACGTTATCAGCTCTACAGCAAAGTGACCGGCGGCCAGCGCATCGACCTGTTTGGCGCGCAGCTGGAACAGCTGCCGGCTATCTGGCGCGAGCTGGCCGACGCCGGGTTTGAAACCGGCCACGCTTATGGCAAGTCGCTGCGCACGGTGAAGTCCTGCGTCGGCGCAACCTGGTGTCGCTACGGCGTGCAGGACTCCACCGGGCTCGCGGTGCGGCTTGAGCATCGCTATAAAGGGCTACGCGCCCCGCACAAGATCAAGATGGCGGTCTCTGGCTGCACCCGCGAGTGCGCCGAAGCCCAGGGCAAAGATATCGGAGTGATTGCCACCGACAAAGGCTGGAATCTCTACGTCTGCGGCAACGGCGGAATGAAACCGCGTCACGCCGACCTGTTTGCCAGCGATCTCGACGAAGCGACGCTGATCCGCAGCATCGATCGTCTGCTGATGTTCTATATCCGTACCGCCGACCGCCTGCAGCGCACCAGCACCTGGATGGACAACCTGGAGGGCGGCGTCGCCTACCTGCGGCAGGTGGTGCTGGAGGATAGCCTCGGCATTGGCGAGGAGCTGGAGCAGGAGATGGCCCGCATCGTCGACAGCTACCAGTGCGAGTGGCAGACCACCCTCAACGATCCGCAGCGTCTGGCGCTGTTCCGCTCCTTCGTTAACAGCGACCAGCCCGACGAGGCGGTGCAGCGCCACGATCTGCGCGGTCAGCCGCAGCCGTTGCCTGCTGAAGCGTTGCCCGAAGGCGAACTCCCATCCCGGCCGTGGCAGGCGATTTGCGACCTTGACGCCATTCCGGCGCAGGCGGGGATCGGCGCCCGGTTAGGCGAGCGGCAGATCGCCCTGTTCCGCTTCGGCGATCGGGTGTATGCCCTGGACAACCGCGAGCCGGGCAGCGCGGCCAACGTGCTGTCGCGGGGGCTGTTAGGGGACGTCAGCGGGGAACCGGTGGTGATCTCCCCGCTGTACAAACAGCGGATTCGCCTGCGCGACGGCTGGCCGTGCGACGGCGGTGAACAGGCGGTGCGCGCCTGGCCGGTGAAAGTGGAAAACGGCAAAGTGTGGGTGGGCAGCCAGCAGCTGCTGGCGCGAGCGGAGGCCTCATGATGAAGACCATCCGAACGACCTGTCCCTACTGCGGCGTAGGCTGTGGGGTGCTGGCGAGCGTAGATGACGCGGGGCGGGTGAGCGTGCGCGGCGACGACCAGCACCCGGCCAACCTCGGCCGTCTGTGCGTCAAAGGGGCTGCCCTCGGGGAGACCACGGGCCTGGCGGGGCGGCTATTGGCGCCGGAGGTGGACGGCCAGAAGGTGACCTGGCCTCAGGCGCTGGCGGAGACCGCTTCTCGCCTGCAACAGGTTATCGACCAGCACGGCCCGCAGGCGGTGGCCTTCTACGCCTCCGGCCAGCTGTTAACCGAGGATTACTATGCCGCCAACAAGCTGATGAAGGGGTTTATCGGCGCGGCGAACATCGACACCAATTCGCGGCTATGCATGTCGTCGGCGGTGACCGGCTACAAGCGGGCCTTTGGCGCCGACGTGGTGCCCTGTAGCTATGAGGATGTGGAAAACAGCGATCTGGTGGTGGTGGTCGGCTCAAACGCTGCCTGGGCGCATCCGGTGCTGTACCAGCGTCTGGCGCAGGCGAAGCGGGGCAATCCCCGGTTGCAGATCGTGGCGATCGATCCCCGACGCACCGCCACCTGCGAGATCGCCGATCGCCATCTGGCGCTGGCGCCGGGAAGCGACGGCGGGCTGTTCGTGGGGTTGCTTAACGCCCTGGCGCAGGCCGGAGCCTGCGTCGACGGTTTTCGCGATGGCTCGCAGGCGCTGGCCGAAGCGAGTGGCTGGGACGTGGCGAAGGTGGCTGATTTTTGCGGCCTGGCTGCCGATGAGGTGGCGGGTTTCTATCGCGATTTTATCGCCGCCCCGCGGGCCATCACCCTCTACACCATGGGAATTAACCAGTCAGCCAGCGGCAGCGACAAATGTAATGCCATCATCAACGTCCATCTGGCTAGCGGAAAGTATGGCCGCCGCGGCTGCGGCCCCTTTTCGCTGACCGGTCAACCCAACGCCATGGGGGGGCGCGAAGTTGGTGGGCTGGCGACGATGCTGGCGGCGCACATGGATTTTGTGCCGGCCGATCTGCAGCGGCTGGCCCGCTTTTGGGGAACCGAGCGGCTGGCGCAGACCCCGGGGTTGACCGCCGTGGAGCTGTTTGCCGCCATCGGCCGCGGCGAGGTGAAAGCGGTCTGGATCATGGGCACCAATCCGGTGGTGTCCCTCCCCGACAGCCACGCGGTGAGCCAGGCGCTGGCCGGCTGTCCGCTGGTGATCGTCTCGGATGTTGCCGCTGAGACGGATACCGGACATTTCGCCCACATCCGTTTTCCGGCGCTGGCCTGGGGCGAGAAAAATGGCACGGTCACCAACTCGGAGCGGCGCATCTCCCGTCAGCGCAGCTTTCTGCCGCCGCCGGGGGAGGCGAAAGCGGACTGGTGGATCATCGCCCGAGTGGGGCAGGCGCTGGGATATCGCGAGGCGTTTGCCTGGCAGCATCCGCATGACGTTTTCCGCGAGCATGCGGCGCTGTCCGGTTTCGAAAACGACGGCCAGCGGGCGTTTGATATCGGCGCGCTGGCGGATCTCAGCCGCGAGGCGTGGGACGCCATGGCGCCGGTCCGCTGGCCAGTCAGCCGCCGCCGCGCCGACCTGGATGTCACGCGCGGCTGGCATCGCGATGGCCGGTTGCGAATGGTGCCGGTGACGCCTCAGCCGACCCGGGCGGCAACCGATGTCTTTTATCCGCTGATCCTCAACAGCGGGCGGATCCGCGATCAGTGGCACACCATGACCCGCACCGGTGCTGTGCCGCGGCTGATGCAGCATATCGCGGAGCCGGTGGTGGAGGTGGCGCCGCAGGACGCCGTTCGCTACCAGCTTGTCGCCGATGGGCTGGCGCGGATCTGGTCGCGCCATGGGGTGATGGTGGCGAAAGTGGCGATCAGCGAAGGCCAGCGCCCCGGCTCGCTGTTTGTCCCCATGCACTGGAACAATCAGTTCGCCCGCCAGGGGCGGGTGAATAACCTGCTGGCCGCCGTCACGGACCCGCATTCCGCCCAGCCGGAGAGTAAACAGGCGGCGGTGGCCATCGCCGCCTGGCAGCCAGCCTGGCACAGCGAACTGTTTTGTCGCGAACCGCTGCTATTTCCTGCGGCCTGGCACTGGCGGCGGCGGGCGGCGACAGGAGTGCTGCACTACTCGCTGGCCGGGGAGGCGTCAGCCCGCCAGTGGCTCAGGGTCTGGTGCGAGCAGCGCGGCTGGCAGCTGCAGATAGCAGACGGCGGCGCAGTGTGGAACCTACTGGCGTGGCATCAGGGGAGGCTGATGCTGGGCTGGTGGAGCGATGCGCGCGAGCCGGCGGTGGATAGCGCGGGAGTAAGCGCCGCCTTCGCCACGCCGCCGTCCGATGCCGCCCGGCGCCATGCGCTGCTCAGCGGCCGACCGGACGCTGCCGCCGCGCCGCCGGGGCGGATTGTCTGCAGCTGCTTTGGGGTCGGCGAGCGGGCGATCGGCGAGGCCATCGCCAGCGGCTGCGCCAGCGTCGGGGCTTTGGGCGCCAGGCTGAAGTGCGGGACCAACTGCGGCTCCTGCGTGCCGGAGCTCAACGCGCTGCTGGCGACGCAACCGGCCCGCGCCGGGGCCTAACGGCGGGGCGATATCTTCTGTGGTTGGGCGACAGATTGCCCAACCGGTTTCAGCATATTCCTGGAATTGTCCTCAGGGCTGCGGGAGAGGGGAAAAAACGATAAACTAAAACCATCTTCCAATTTTTTCTGCGAGCCCGCGCAAAACCAGTTGATGCCTGTGTCGTACCGTTTGCTGCCATCCCTGATCATTCTCCTGCTGCTGCCGGGCGTTCCCGTCTGGGCGCTGACCGCCAGTCACACCACTCTTACTCCCCAGGAAGAACCTTCCTTGCCCGATTTGGGGATCGCCCCGCAGGTCGATGACGACGCCAGACACTTTGCCGAAGTGGCTAAGAAGTTCGGCGAGGCCAGCATGAGCGATAACGGACTGACGGCGGGCGAACAGGCGCAGATGTTCGCCATTAACAAACTCGGCAATGAAGTGAGCCACCAGCTGGAGAGCTGGCTCTCGCCATGGGGCAACGCCAATGTCGACCTGCTGGTCGATAAAGAGGGGAAGTTCACCGGCAGTAAAGGGAGCTGGTTCGTGCCATTGCAGGATAACGATCGCTACCTGACGTGGAACCAGTATTCGGTGACCCGGCGCGAGAACGATCTGGTGGGCAACATTGGGCTTGGCCAGCGCTGGCGGGTCGGCGGCTGGCTGCTGGGCTATAACTCGTTTTATGACAAGGTGCTGAGCGAAAGCCTGGCTCGCGGCAGCGTCGGCGCCGAGGCGTGGGGAGAATATCTCCGCCTGTCGGCGAACTACTACCATCCGCTGGGCGACTGGCAGCTGCGGGAGAATCAAACCCAGGAGCAGCGGATGGCCGCAGGGTATGACGTTACCGCCCAGGCGCGACTGCCGTTTTATGAGCACATCAACACCAGCGTCAGCGTCGAACAATACTTCGGCGACAGCGTCGATCTGTTTCACACCGGCACTGGCTACCATAACCCGGTGGCCGTCTCCGTCGGGCTCAATTACACCCCGGTCCCGCTGGTCACCGTGACCGCCAAACATAAGCAAGGGGAAAATGGCGTCAGCCAGAATAACGTTGGCCTGAAGCTCAACTACCGCTTTGGTGTGCCGCTCAAGCAGCAGCTGGCGGCGGACGAGGTGGCGTTCAGCAACTCGCTGCGCGGCAGCCGCTTCGACAGCCCGGAGCGGGATAATCTGCCGGTAGTGGAGTATCGGCAGCGCAAAAATCTGACGGTCTATCTGGCCACGCCGCCCTGGGATCTACAGTCCGGGGAGACGGTGCAGCTGAAGCTGCAGATCCATAGTCTGCACGGTATCAAGTCGCTGCACTGGCAGGGCGACACCCAGGCGCTCAGCCTGACGCCGCCGGTGGATGCCCGCAGCCCCGATGGCTGGAGCGTGATTATGCCGGTGTGGAACAGTGAACCGGGCGCCGCGAACCGCTGGCGCCTGTCGGTGGTGGTAGAGGATAAACAGGGGCAGCGCGTCTCATCCAATGAGATCGCCCTGGCGCTGACCGAGCCGCTGGTCAAGTTCACCGCGCCAGGCGTCTCCTGGACGGACTCGCCTTAAAAAATTCGCTCCTGGTGGACCCATACCGCGGCTTCCACCCGGGATTTGAGCTTCATTTTCTTCAGCATGTGCTTGACGTGCACTTTGACGGTGCTTTCGGTGATATCCAGCCGGCGGGCGATCATTTTGTTCGGCAGCCCCTGGGCGATAAGCTTGAGGATGTCGCGCTCGCGCGGGGTCAACTGGCTGATGTCGCGATCGGAGGTGGCGCGGTTGGCGCGCAGGCTGGCGGCCAGCACCGGGGTTAACGCTTCGCTTAATACCATTTCTCCGGCGGCCGCCTGCTGCAGCGCTTTCAGCAGATCTTCCGGCTCCATGTCTTTCAGCAGATAGCCATCGGCGCCGCGCTTGAGGGCGGTAACAACGTCCTCTTCATGGTTAGAGACGCTGAAGACCACCACCCGCCCAGACAGCGATTTCTCACGCAGTTTGTCCAGCGTTTCCAGGCCATTCATGCCCGGCATATTGAGGTCCAGCAGGATCAGATCCGGATCCAGCGACTCCGCCAGCTCGATACCTTGCGCGCCATTGCTGGCTTCGCCAATCACCTGGATGTCCGGCGCCATGCTAATCAATTGTTTCACGCCGGTGCGCAGCATCGGATGGTCGTCAATGAGAAGGATGGTTGCCCGTTCCTGTTGACTCATGGGGGTCTCCTTATTGGATGGAAAACGTTTTTTCCGGGATAAACGTGACGATCACTTCGGTCCCGCCGGTTTCCCGGCGCCGAACCTGACAGTCGCCGCGCAGGCTTTGCGCGCGATCCCGCATAATAATTAAACCGTAATGGTTACTCCGCTCGGCGTGGTCCGGCACGCCGCGGCCGTTATCCGCCACCACCAGACGGACCTGGTTATCGCGTTGTGACACCGTCACGGTCACTTCCGTCGCGCTGGCATGCTTCAGGGCGTTGCTTAACGCTTCGCGGGCGATCTGCAGCAGGTGTATGGCCTGATGCGACGGCACAAAGCGCGGCGGAAGCTGATAATCAAGCTGCACCGTAAAGCCGAAGTGGGCGCTGTACTCCTGACAGCTGGCCTCCAGCGCCGGGCGCAGGCCCGGCTCGGTCAACTGCAGGCGGAAGGTGGTTAACAGCTCCCGCAGTTGGGCCCACGAGGTATTCAGCTCGTTACGTATTTGCCCCAGCAGCTGGCGGCTCTCCGCCGGCAAGGCGTCGCCTTGCATCTGCAGACAGCTAACCTGCATCTTCATACAGGATAGCGACTGGGCTATGGAGTCATGCAGCTCGCGAGCGATAGTGGCCCGCTCTTCCATGACGATCAGCTGCTGCTGTTTCTCCTGATGGCGGTCCAGCGCCAGGGTGCTGGTCAGTTGTTCAACCAACGTATCCACCAGCTGCTGCTGATCGTGGCTGAGATGACGGCCAACCGGCAGCGTCGCCAGCAGGATGCCGTACTGATTATGCGCATCCGACAGCCGCCACTTCAGCGTTGTGCCGCCATCCGGTAGCGGCGGCAGGTTGCGTGGGCAGAGGTAGCAGCCCATGTCATCACATTCATTATCCGAGTGGCAGGTAAACTCCTGATGGTTGTCTTCATCTTCCAGATCGTAGACCCGCACCTCGATATCGCGCAGCAGCGTCAGACCCTGCAGACCGTTCAGCACCGGCGAAATGCGTTCGCAGAGCGGGGCGTTGGCGTGCAGCCGGCGGTTGGCCTGCCATAAGAAGGCGAGGATCTCGTTCTTCTGTTCCAGCCCGGCGGTCTTCTCCTGCACCCGGCGCTCCAGCACGGCGTAGCTTTCCGCCAGCTCTTCCGACATGTTATTTAGCGCCATGCCGAGAGTCGCCATTTCGTTGCGCCCGCTGATGTGCGCCCGCTGGGTGAAATCACGCTGGCTCACCGCTCGCGCCATGCTCAGCAGCTGTTTCCATGGCCGCAGCAGCCGCGCGCGTAGCCAGATGATGGTGAAGATCAGCAGTAGCGCCATGCCGATGGCGAGGAGGCGATGGATCCAGACTACCCGTTCGATACGCTGCTCGGTGGTATGGTCGAATGCGGTCACCAGCTGGTCGATACGATCGACAAAGTCGGCGACATCCTGGGCGACCTCCGCCTGGTTGACCGCGCGCTGCATGCCGGGAGCCAGCGACAGCTGCCAGTACTGCTGCAGGGCCTGCAGCTGGCGCTCCTGTCCGTCGCGGCGGGCGGAGTTTTGCAGCTCCGGACTGAAGACGGTGGCGGTCATATCATCGACCAGCTTTTGATCGTGTTCATTCAGCGGGATCGCCGCCAGCAGCCGGTAGCTCTGCATGCGTAATGATCCGGCTTTGTTAATGGCGTGCGCGCTGCCCTGTACGCCGTTGACCAGGCGCGCGGAGATCGCCATGCCGGCGACGCCTGTAAGGGTGGCAAGCAGGACGATCAACGCCAGTTGATTGACCAGCGTCAGCGGGGTAAAAAGACGTTTTAACATGGAATGCGTGGCTCCTGACCGGTCGTGTCTCCGGGAGTGGCGCTTATTCTCGACTATCCCCTGGAGTATACCCATACCCCCAAAGAGTTACTCCTTAATTGTCGGTGGTAGGCACCGTTGGGAGAGGGGTTATACGCATCCCGGCAGCCGTGTGAAAAACCACACTTTTTTTCCCACCATTCTCTACTCACTTCGGAGCATGGTCTATTTTTGCACAAATTAGTCCGCGCTTTTCCTTTGATTTATATCAACTTACCGCCCCGGGCAACCCCTAAGGTAGCGGCAGGAAATATGAATAATCAGAGGTATCTATGAGTCAATCTTCCCTCCCGGAGAAGGCTAATCGCTCGGTCATTACCGACTGGCGGCCTGAAGATCCTGAATTCTGGCAACAGCGCGGCCACCATGTGGCGAGCCGCAATTTATGGATCTCCGTTCCCTGTCTGTTACTGGCGTTCTGCGTATGGATGTTGTTCAGCGCCGTTGCCGTTAACCTCAACAAAGTGGGCTTTCAGTTTACGACCGATCAGCTGTTTATGCTGACCGCGCTGCCGGCGCTCTCCGGCGCGTTGTTGCGCGTGCCTTACGCCTTTATGGTGCCGCTGTTCGGCGGCCGTCGCTGGACGGCGTTCAGCACCGGGATCATGATTGTGCCGTGCGTGTGGCTGGGCTTTGCGGTCCAGGATACTTCCACGCCGTTTAGCGTCTTCGTCATCATCTCTCTGCTGTGCGGCTTCGCCGGGGCCAACTTCGCCTCCAGTATGGCCAACATCAGTTTTTTCTTCCCGAAAGCGAAGCAGGGCGGGGCGCTGGGCGTCAACGGCGGCCTCGGCAATATGGGCGTCAGCGTGATGCAGCTGGTCGCACCGCTGGTGGTGTCGGTCTCGGTGTTTGCCATTTTTGGCGGGACGGGCAGCCAGCAGCCGGATGGCTCGATGCTGTATCTGGAAAACGCCGCGTGGATCTGGGTACCTTTCCTGATTATCTTCACCCTGGCGGCGTGGTTCTTTATGAACGACCTGTCCGCTTCCAAAGCCTCGCTGAGCGAACAGCTGCCGGTGCTTAAACGCCTGCATCTGTGGATCATGGCGCTGCTCTATCTGGCGACCTTCGGCTCCTTTATCGGTTTCTCCGCCGGTTTTGCCATGCTGTCGAAAACCCAGTTCCCGGACGTGCAGATCCTGCACTACGCTTTCTTCGGTCCGTTTATTGGCGCGCTGGCGCGTTCGATGGGCGGGGCGATCTCCGACCGTCTCGGCGGTACCCGCGTGACGCTGGTGAACTTCGTGGTGATGGCTGTCTTCTGCGCGCTGCTGTTCCTGACGCTGCCGACCAATGGCCAGGGCGGCAACTTCATCGCCTTCTTTGCAGTGTTTATGGTGCTGTTCCTTACCGCCGGGCTGGGCAGCGCCTCCACCTTCCAGATGATCTCCGTGATCTTCCGTAAGCTGACCATGGACCGGGTGAAGGCCCAGGGCGGCAGCGAAGCCCAGGCGATGCGCGAGGCGGCGACCGATACCGCGGCGGCGCTGGGCTTTATCTCCGCCATTGGCGCCATCGGCGGCTTCTTTATTCCGAAGGCGTTCGGAATCTCGCTGGATCTGACCGGCTCGCCGGCCGGCGCGATGAAAGTCTTCCTGATCTTCTATATTGCCTGCGTAATCATCACCTGGGCGGTATACGGCCGTAAGCGTCAGTAATTCGCCATAGTCGATGTCGCTTCATACAGGCGCACTCCTGAGGGAGGCGCCTTTTTTACTGGCTTAATTAGTTACAACATACTATTGGGCTTTTTTATTCATTTTGGCCACTGAGCCGGGAAGGGATGGCTTACCAGCGTCACCGCTCTACCCCTTAATACCTCCCTGGTGAACAATTCCGCGCCCGGTGAGCCATTTTCCGATAAAAAACCTTAAAAAACAGCAAATTAAAAAACTGAGTTTTGTACCACCTTGGTGGTAATTGCCAATTTGCGCCACGTTAACAAGCCAGTCCGTATTGATCGCTATCAATTCCCGCCCGCTTTCATAGCGTTACCTTCGCTGCAAATCCAGCAATGTCGATTTATCAGAGAGCCGTCAGGCTCCATATCAGGAGAAACCCGATGAGTAAATTCCTGGACCGGTTTCGCTACTTCAAACAGAAGGGTGAAACCTTTGCCGATGGGCACGGCCAGCTTCTAAACACCAACCGGGACTGGGAGGATGGATACCGTCAACGTTGGCAGCATGACAAAATTGTGCGTTCCACTCACGGTGTTAACTGCACCGGTTCATGCAGCTGGAAGATTTATGTCAAAAACGGGCTGGTGACCTGGGAAACCCAGCAAACGGACTATCCGCGCACCCGTCCGGACCTGCCAAACCACGAACCGCGCGGCTGCCCGCGCGGCGCCAGCTACTCCTGGTATCTGTACAGCGCGAACCGCCTGAAATACCCGCTGATGCGCAAACGCCTGATGAAGATGTGGCGGGAGGCGAAGGTTCAGCATAGCGATCCGGTCGCGGCATGGGCCTCGATTATCGAAGACGCCGACAAAGCCAAAAGCTTCAAACAGGCTCGCGGTCGCGGCGGGTTTGTCCGCTCCTCATGGCAGGAAGTGAACGAGCTGATTGCCGCCTCCAACGTCTATACCGTGAAAACTTACGGTCCGGACCGCGTGGCCGGCTTCTCGCCGATCCCGGCGATGTCGATGGTCTCCTACGCCTCCGGCGCCCGTTACCTGTCGCTTATCGGCGGCACTTGCCTGAGCTTCTACGACTGGTACTGCGACCTGCCGCCGGCCTCGCCGATGACCTGGGGCGAGCAGACCGATGTGCCGGAATCCGCCGACTGGTACAACTCCAGCTATATCATCGCCTGGGGCTCCAACGTGCCGCAGACCCGTACCCCGGATGCGCACTTCTTTACTGAAGTTCGCTATAAAGGGACCAAAACCGTGGCTATCACTCCGGACTACGCCGAAATCGCCAAGCTCTGCGATCTGTGGCTGGCGCCGAAGCAGGGTACCGATGCCGCGATGGCGCTGGCGATGGGCCACGTGATGCTGCGTGAGTTCCATCTTGATAAGCCGAGCCAGTATTTCACCGATTACGTGCGTCGCTACACCGACATGCCGATGCTGGTGATGCTTGAGGAGCGCGACGGCTATTACGCCGCCGGCCGCACGCTGCGCGCGTCCGACCTCGTGGATTCCCTTGGTCAGGAAAAGAATCCGGAATGGAAGACCGTCGCCTTTGACGAGAAAGGCGATCTCACCGTGCCGAACGGTTCCCTCGGATTCCGCTGGGGCGATAAAGGCAAATGGAACCTCGAACAGCGCGATGGCAAAACCGGCGAAGAGATTGAGCTGCGTCTGAGTCTGCTCGGCAGCCATGACGAGGTGGCGGACGTTGGCTTCCCGTACTTTGGCGGCGAAGGTTCTGAGCACTTCAACAAAGTCGCTCTTGAAAACATTCTACTGCACAAACTGCCGGTCAAACGCCTGCAGCTGGCCGACGGCTCCAGCGCGCTGGTGACCACCGTGTACGATCTGACCATGGCCAACTATGGCCTGGAGCGCGGTCTGAACGATGACAACTGCGCCGCCAGCTATGATGAAGTGAAAGCCTACACCCCGGCCTGGGCGGAGAAAATTACCGGTGTCTCCCGCGCGCATATCATCCGTACCGCCCGCGAGTTTGCCGATAACGCCGATAAAACCCATGGTCGCTCGATGATTATCGTCGGGGCGGGTCTCAACCACTGGTTCCACCTCGACATGAACTACCGCGGTCTGATCAACATGCTGATCTTCTGCGGCTGCGTCGGCCAGAGCGGTGGCGGTTGGGCGCACTATGTGGGCCAGGAAAAACTGCGTCCACAGACCGGCTGGCAGCCGCTGGCGTTCGCCCTTGACTGGCAGCGTCCGGCACGCCATATGAACAGCACCTCGTACTTTTACAACCACTCCAGCCAGTGGCGCTATGAAACCGTGACCGCGCAGGAGCTGCTGTCGCCGATGGCGGATAAATCCCGCTACAGCGGCCATCTGATCGACTTCAACGTCCGCGCCGAGCGGATGGGCTGGCTGCCGTCGGCGCCGCAGCTGGGCGTTAACCCGCTGCGCATCGCCGATGAGGCGAAAAAAGCCGGCATGACGCCGGTGGATTACACCGTCAAATCCCTGAAAGAGGGATCGATTCGCTTTGCGGCGGAGCAGCCGGAAAACGGTAAAAACCATCCGCGTAACCTGTTTATCTGGCGTTCCAACCTGCTGGGCTCCTCCGGTAAAGGCCATGAGTACATGCTCAAGTACCTGCTGGGTACGGAGAACGGCATTCAGGGTAAAGACCTTGGCAAGCAGGGCGGCGTGAAGCCGGAAGAAGTCGAATGGCGAGATAACGGCCTCGACGGCAAGCTGGATCTCGTGGTGACTCTCGACTTCCGTCTGTCGAGCACCTGTCTCTACTCAGACATCGTGCTGCCGACCGCCACCTGGTATGAAAAAGACGACATGAATACCTCGGATATGCATCCGTTTATTCATCCGCTGTCGGCGGCCGTTGACCCGGCCTGGGAATCGAAGAGCGACTGGGATATCTATAAAGGTATCGCGAAGAAATTCTCTGAACTGTGCGTGGGTCACCTCGGTAAAGAAACCGACGTCGTTACGCTGCCGATCCAGCATGATTCCGCCGCGGAAATGGCGCAGCCGCTGGACGTCAAAGACTGGAAGAAGGGCGAATGTGACCTGATTCCGGGGAAAACCGCACCGCATATTATTCCGGTCGAGCGTGATTATCCGGCGACTTACGAGCGCTTCACCTCTATTGGCCCGCTGCTGGAAACCATCGGCAACGGCGGGAAAGGCATCGCCTGGAATACCCAGAGCGAAATGGACCTGCTGCGTAAGCTCAACTACACCAAGGCGGAAGGCCCGGCGAAAGGTCAGCCGAAGCTGGAGACGGCCATTGACGCCGCGGAGATGATCCTCACCCTGGCACCGGAAACGAACGGTCAGGTGGCGGTGAAGGCGTGGAAAGCGCTGAGCGAGATCACCGGCCGTGAGCACGCGCACCTGGCGCTGAACAAAGAAGACGAGAAGATCCGTTTCCGCGACATTCAGGCGCAGCCGCGGAAAATTATCTCCAGCCCGACCTGGTCAGGTCTGGAAGACGAACACGTCTCCTATAACGCCGGATACACCAACGTTCACGAGCTGATCCCATGGCGTACCCTGTCCGGTCGTCAGTCGCTGTATCAGGATCACCAGTGGATGCGCGACTTTGGCGAAAGCCTGCTGGTTTATCGTCCGCCGATTGACACCCGCTCGGTGAAAGCGGTGATGGGCGAGAAGTCCAACGGCAACCCTGAGAAGGCGCTGAACTTCCTGACCCCGCACCAGAAATGGGGTATCCACTCGACCTACAGCGATAACCTGCTGATGCTGACCCTGTCACGCGGCGGACCGATCGTCTGGATGAGCGAGGCGGATGCGAAAGATCTGGGGATCGAAGATAACGACTGGATCGAAGTGTTCAACGCCAACGGCGCCCTGACGGCGCGCGCCGTGGTGAGCCAGCGCGTGCCGGCCGGGATGACCATGATGTACCACGCGCAGGAACGCATCGTAAACCTGCCAGGCTCTGAAGTTACCGGCCAGCGCGGCGGGATCCACAACTCGGTTACCCGTATTACGCCGAAACCGACCCATATGATCGGCGGCTATGGCCATCTGGCCTATGGCTTTAACTACTACGGCACCGTCGGCTCCAACCGCGATGAGTTTGTGGTGGTACGTAAGATGAAGAACATTAACTGGTTAGACGGCGAAGGCAATGACCAGGTACAGGAGAGCGTAAAATGAAAATTCGTTCACAAGTCGGCATGGTGCTGAATCTCGATAAGTGCATCGGCTGCCACACCTGCTCGGTCACCTGTAAAAACGTCTGGACCAGCCGGGAAGGGATGGAGTACGCCTGGTTCAATAACGTGGAGAGTAAGCCTGGCGTCGGTTTTCCGAACGACTGGGAAAACCAGGAGAAATGGAAGGGCGGCTGGATCCGCAAAATCAACGGCAAGCTGCAGCCGCGCATGGGCAACCGCGCGATGCTGTTAGGTAAAATCTTCGCGAACCCGCATCTGCCGGGCATCGATGATTACTACGAGCCGTTCGATTACGACTACCAGAACCTGCATAACGCCCCGGAGAGTAAACACCAGCCGATCGCCCGTCCGCGCTCGCTGATCACCGGCCAACGGATGGACAAGATCACCAGCGGTCCGAACTGGGAAGAGATCCTCGGCGGCGAGTTTGAAAAGCGCGCCAAAGACCAGAACTTCGACAACATGCAGAAGGCGATGTACGGCCAGTTCGAGAACACCTTCATGATGTATCTGCCGCGCCTGTGCGAGCACTGCCTGAACCCGGCGTGCGTCGCGACCTGCCCGAGCGGCGCCATCTATAAGCGTGAAGAAGACGGCATCGTGCTCATCGACCAGGACAAGTGCCGCGGCTGGCGGATGTGCATCACCGGCTGCCCGTACAAGAAAATCTACTTCAACTGGAAGAGCGGAAAGTCCGAAAAGTGCATCTTCTGCTACCCGCGTATTGAATCCGGAATGCCGACGGTATGCTCCGAAACCTGCGTGGGCCGAATCCGCTATCTCGGCGTCCTGTTGTATGACGCGGATGCGATCGAAAATGCCGCCAGCACCGAGAACGAGAAAGATCTCTATCAGCGTCAACTGGACGTGTTCCTCGATCCGAACGACCCGAAAGTGATTGAGCAGGCGCTGAAAGATGGCGTACCGCAGGGGGTGATTGAAGCCGCGCAGCAGTCGCCTGTCTGGAAAATGGCGATGGACTGGAAGCTGGCCCTGCCGCTGCACCCGGAATATCGCACCCTGCCGATGGTCTGGTACGTGCCGCCGCTGTCGCCGATTCAGTCCGCCGCCGATGCCGGCGAACTCGGCAGCAATGGGATCCTGCCGGACGTGGAAAGCCTGCGTATTCCGGTGCAGTATCTGGCGAACCTGCTGACCGCCGGCGATACCCAACCGGTCCTGTTGGCCCTGAAGCGGATGCTGGCGATGCGTCACTATAAGCGGGCGGAAACCGTTGACGGCGTTGTCGATACCCGCGCGCTGGATGAGGTGGGCTTAAGCGAAGCGCAGGCTCAGGAGATGTACCGCTACCTGGCGATCGCTAACTACGAAGATCGTTTCGTGGTGCCAAGCAGCCATCGTGAACAGGCGCGGGAAGCGTTCCCGGAGAAAAACGGCTGCGGCTTTAGCTTTGGTGACGGCTGCCACGGCTCTGACAGCCAGTTCAACCTGTTCAACAGCCGTCGCATCGACGCCATCGACGTGACCAGCAAAACGGAGCCGCACGCATGATTGAACTTGTGATTGTGTCGCGCCTGCTCGAATACCCTGACGCTGCCTTATGGCAGCATCAGCAGGAGATGTTCGAGGCGCTTGCGTCATCAGAGAAACTCAGCAAAGAGGATGCTCACGCGCTGGGCGTTTTTCTGCGCGATCTGCTGACTCAGGATCCGCTGGATGCCCAGGCGGCCTATAGCGAACTGTTTGACCGCGGCCGGGCCACCTCGCTGCTGCTGTTTGAACACGTGCACGGCGAATCCCGCGATCGCGGGCAGGCGATGGTTGATCTGATGGCGCAGTATGAGCGCCACGGTCTGCTGCTCGATAGCCATGAGTTGCCGGATCATCTGCCGTTGTATCTGGAGTATCTGGCGCAGCTGCCGGAAGAGGAAGCGCTTGGCGGCCTGCGGGACGTTGCGCCGATCCTCGGCCTGCTCAGCGCGCGGCTGCAGCAGCGCGAGAGCCGCTATGCGGTGCTGTTCGAACTGCTGCTGAAGCTGGCAAACACTCAGGTCGACAGCCAGAAGGTGGCGGAGAAGATTGCCGACGAAGCCCGCGACGATACGCTGCAGGCGCTGGACGCGGTCTGGGAAGAAGAACAGGTGAAATTCTTTGCCGACCAGGGCTGCGGCGAGTCGGAGATTTCCGCTCACCAGCGTCGTTTTGCCGGAGCCGTGGCCCCGCAATATCTGAATATCTCTAACGGAGGACAGCAATAATGCACTTCCTGAATATGTTCTTCTTTGACATTTATCCGTACATTGCGGGTTCAGTGTTCCTGATCGGCAGTTGGCTGCGCTACGACTACGGTCAGTACACCTGGCGCGCCGCCTCCAGCCAGATGCTGGACCGTAAGGGAATGAACCTGGCGTCGAACCTGTTCCATATCGGCATCCTCGGCATTTTCGCCGGCCACTTCCTCGGCATGCTGACCCCGCACTGGATGTATGAATCCTTCCTGCCGATCGACGTCAAGCAGAAGATGGCGATGATCGCCGGCGGCGCCTGCGGCGTGATGACCCTGGTGGGCGGTTTACTGCTGCTTAAGCGTCGTTTGCTCAGCCCACGCGTGCGTGCCACCACCACCGGCGCGGATATTCTGATCCTCTCCCTGCTGATGGTGCAGTGTGCGCTGGGTCTACTGACGATCCCATTCTCTGCCCAGCATATGGACGGCAGCGAAATGATGAAGCTGGTCGGCTGGGCGCAGTCGGTGGTCACCTTCCACGGCGGTGCGTCGCAGCACCTGGATGGCGTGGCGTTTATCTTCCGCGTCCACCTGGTGCTGGGGATGACCCTGTTCCTGCTGTTCCCATTCTCTCGCCTGGTTCATATCTGGAGCGCGCCGGTAGAGTACCTGACGCGCAAATACCAGATTGTCCGCGCCCGTCGCTAACTGGCCCGCGACCGCTGACTGACCCCGCCCTGGCGGGGTTTTTTTTCGCCCCAGCCGAGGTTATTCCCGGCGGCGGCAAATAGAATAAGCATCCCGCCGAGCAACTGCACAGGGGTTAACGCATGATGGAAGACCAGATAGTCGACCCCCATCGCCATCAACGGATAAATAAAGGAGAGCGAACCGGTAATGGGCGTCGGCAGCTTCTGTATCGCGCTATATAAAAGCTGATACATGATCCCGGTATGGACGACACCGAGGATCAGCAGATAGCGCCAGGGGAAGCTGGCAGAAAAGTCGGGCATTTGCACCAGCGGCAGCAGCATCACGACGCCGACGAGCACCTGAATAAAGGCAATATGCTGAGCAGGGAGCGGATGCAGTTTGCGGGCGATGATGGCGGTCAGGGCATAGAAAAATGCCGCGCCTAATGCCAGCAAAACGCCGGCCGTGAGACTTTCGCCGTGCGTCGGGGCAAGCTCGCTTGACAGCAGGATCACCACGCCGCCGAAGGCCAGCAGTAACCATCCCCATTTTACGGCGCTGACCCGTTCCCCCAACACCATGCCCATCAGCACCAGCATAAACGGCTGGGTGTTGTAGACCACCGTGGCCATGCCAATTGAAATACGCGAGTAGGCGGCAAACAGCAGCAGCCAGTTGATGACCAGCGCGATGCCGCCAAGTACCGCGAGGGCGAGGGTGAAGCGCGTGAGACGACTGAAGGGCTGGCGGCTGAGAATGATGAACAGCAGCAGGGTGAGCGCGCCAATCAGGCAGCGCCAGAACACCACATCAATTACCGGCAAACCAGAGAGCAGCACGAACGCGCCGATCGAGCCAGAAATTATCATCGCCAGGCTCATTTGCCAGACGCCGCGGGTAATTTGCATATTTCACCTCCAGAAGTTTTCCAGTATTGTGCGAAAAATCCTGACAGCCTGACATGGCTGAATTAAGGCAAACAGGGGGAAATCCCTTTCATAATTAGGTAAAAAACATGAATGACGTACTTGATGAAATTGACCGGGCGATCCTCACTTGCCTGACTCAGGATGCCAGAGTCTCGTTGAAGGTATTGAGCGCGCGGGTGGGGCTGACTTCGCCGAGCACCGCCGAGCGGGTGAAGCGCCTGGAGGAGCGGGGCGTGATTCAGGGCTATGGGGCGCGGGTGAATCTCGCCGCGCTGGGCTACAGCCTGCAGGCGCTGGTGCGGGTCCGGCCGCTGCCTGGTCTACTGCAGAAGGTGGATAAATATATCCAGGCGATGCCGGAGTGCATCGAAAGTGACAAAGTGACCGGAGAGGATTGTTTCGTGATGCGACTGGTGGTGCGTGATATTGCCCAGCTGGATACGCTACTGGACGGCCTGGCCGAATTTGCGCAGTGCAATACCTCGGTGGTGAAAAGTTCGCCGGTGAAGAGGCGACTGCCCCCGCTGTGAGTTTTCCCGGAGGCGGTGCGGCGCACCTGACCGGACTACCAGACGGCACACCTGTAGCCTCGCTAAGCGAAGCGCGAGCGAGGAGATAGCAGAACAGGTGGCTGACGAGAGTGCAACAGCGGTGGGGGAAGGATGACTCGGCGCTAAAGCGCCTCGCCCTTCGGGCCGTTGCCTGCGGCAACGTTCTCTCGCTACGCTCGAGTCGAACCTTCTCATCCTTCCCCGTAGGGCAGAATATAAAGTATCGCAAGTGGAGTAAGCTGGGTAATACATGAAGGGATGGTGGTGGGGGAAGGATTACTCGGCGCTAAAGCGCCTCGCCCTTCGGGCCGTTGCCTGCGGCAACGTTCTCTCGCTACGCTCGAGTCGAACCTTAGTCGAAGCTTCTCATCCTTCCCCGTAGGGCAGAATATAAAGTATCGCAAGTGGAGTAAGCTGGGTAATACATGAAGGGATGGTGGTGGGGGAAGGATTCGAACCTTCGAAGTCGATGACGGCAGATTTACAGTCTGCTCCCTTTGGCCGCTCGGGAACCCCACCAGGGGAAAATCACATTGTAGGCTATTCAGCAAAATGAATGGTGGTGGGGGAAGGATTCGAACCTTCGAAGTCGATGACGGCAGATTTACAGTCTGCTCCCTTTGGCCGCTCGGGAACCCCACCACGGGGTAATGCTTAGTACTGGCCTGCTTCCTTCTCGGGAAGCGGGGCGCATCATACCAAATGATGCGCCCCTGTAAAGCATTCCTTTGACAAAAATAAACTGGTTGCCTGATTTTTACCCGTAACGCCGTAAAGCTAACCAATTCATTTCTCAGTCGATTAAAGAATAATCGTCCGGTTGCCGTAGACGAAGACGCGCTGCGCCAGTACCTGATACAGCGCCCGGCTCAATACGTTTTTTTCGACATCGCGCCCGGCACGCATCATATCTTCTGCGGTATAAGTATGATCGACGTGAATGACGTCCTGCATAATGATGGGGCCTTCGTCCAGATTATCATTCACGTAGTGGGCGGTGGCGCCGATGATCTTCACGCCACGCTCATAGGCCTGATGATACGGACGCGCGCCGATAAACGCCGGCAGGAACGAGTGGTGAATGTTAATGATCTTGTTCGGGAAACGGGCGACAAATTCCGGCGTAAGCACGCGCATATACTTGGCCAGCACCACGTAATCCGGCTCGTGGGCGGCAATCGCGTCGCCCATCTGTTTGTCGTGCTCTTCGCGGCTCAGCCCTTCATGGCTGACCAGTTCAAACGGGATGCCAAAACGTTCCACCAGCGGGCGCAGGGTGTCATGGTTACCAATAACCGCGGCAATATCGACATCCAGCCCGCCGTAATTGGCTTTCATCAGCAGATCGCCGAGGCAGTGGGCCTCTTTCGTCACCAGAATCACCACCCGGCGGCGGCCTGCCGGATTGAGTTCACGAATCGAGCCTTCCGGCAGGGCGCTGTCCAGATCGGCCAGCAGAATAGCGTCGTTGAAAATGCCTTCCAGTTCGGTGCGCATAAAGAAACGACCGGTACGGTGGTCAACAAATTCGTTGTTCTGCACAATGTTAAGTTCGTGCTTGTAGCAGATATTGGTGATACGCGCGATGAGGCCTTTCTGATCAGGGCAAATAGTGCGTAGTACTTTACGTTGTAATGAATGCATCGCGAGGAAAATCCTGTAGTGTTTGCAAGCGCTGCGGCAGCGTTACTGGCCGCAGCATTTTTTAAATTTTTTACCTGAACCGCAAGGGCAGGGGTCGTTACGGCCAATCAGCGGTCGTGTCCCGTCGATATAGTACCACTGTCCATTTTCTTTTAAGAATCTGGAACGTTCAATAATGGCGCCCGGGCGGTTATTGTCATTAAAGCGGGCGATAAAGCTGACAAAGCCTTCATTTGCGGCTCGTCCTTCATCGCTGGCGAACAGGGTTAAGCCCAGCCATTCTGTGTGGGCAAAGCCTTTCTCCAGTTCGGCGCGAAACTGCCGCGCCTGACAGGACGGATGCCAGGTTTTGATCAGATAGTCGGCATCTTTCATGACGAACGCGCTGTAACGGGAGCGCATAAGCTGTGACGGGCCTGGCGCAAGCTCAGCGCCGGACAGATATCGCTGGCAACATGAGCTATACTCCAGTGCGCTGCCACAGGGGCATAATTGCGACAAAACAGCCTCCATGGAAGAATGAGTAACGGCGCTTCTACGCCAAAGGGCTTTATGTTAACTGAGCCGTGACAATGTTGCCACGCTCAGAGTGGAAGGATAGTTATCAGTACTAATGAGAAAGCTTAAAATTGGTCTGGCGTTAGGTGCGGGTGCCGCCCGCGGATGGTCGCATATTGGCGTCATCAACGCCCTCCAGCAGGCCGGCATTGAGATTGATATCGTGGCCGGTTGCTCTATCGGTTCGCTGGTAGGGGCGGCGTATGCCTGTAACCGGCTCCCGGCGCTTGAGTCCTGGGTCTGCTCTTTCAGCAACTGGGACGTTCTGAAACTGATGGACCTCTCCTGGCGCCGCGGTGGACTGTTGCGGGGTGAAAAGGTATTCAATCATTATCGCCGCATCATGCCCGTGACCGATATCGAACACTGCGAACGGCGATTTGCCGCCGTCGCGACAAATTTAAGCACTGGCAGGGAGCTGTGGTTTACCGAAGGCGATCTGCATTTAGCGATTCGAGCCTCCTGCAGTATGCCGGGGTTAATGTCGCCGGTAAGGCATAATGGTTACTGGCTGGTCGATGGCGCGGTGGTCAATCCGGTTCCCGTGTCGCTTACGCGGGCAATGGGGGCCGATATCGTGATTGCCGTGGATCTGCAACATGATGCCCACCTTATGCAGCAGGATTTATTCTCCCTCGAAACGCCGCGGCGCGAGGCCGAAGCGAAGGAGGGGCCATGGCATACTCGTCTGCGCGCACGCTTGACGCAAATGAGTTCCCGCCGGACGGCCGTGACGCCGACGGCGATGGAGATCATGACCACTTCTATCCAGGTCCTGGAGAATCGTCTTAAACGCAATCGTATGGCGGGCGACCCGCCGGATATCCTGTTGCAACCGTACTGTCCACAAGTCTCGACGCTTGATTTCCATCGCGCCGGCGAGGCGATTACCGCAGGGCAGCTGGCGGTAGAAAAGAAAATGGATGAATTATTACCCTTAGTGCGTACCGCGATTTGACGCACGAGTACCTGACTTAAGCAAATTCTGACAGGCGATAGTGAGAATAGCGTGCCACTATTGAATTATCGTCAGCCAGGGGAGATATCATGACGCAGCCATTGGCGGGAAAACAGATTCTGATAGTTGAAGACGAACCCGTTTTCCGCTCACTCTTGCATGGATGGCTGACCTCGCTGGGAGCAACGACCTTCCAGGCGGAAGATGGCAAGGATGCCCTGCATAAAATGACGGAGGTGCATCCGGACCTGATGATCTGCGACATTTCGATGCCGAGAATGAACGGTCTGGAGCTGGTGGAGACGTTGCGTAATCGCGGCGAGCAGCTACCGATCCTGATGATTTCCGCTACCGAAAACATGGCCGATATAGCCAAAGCGTTGCGGCTTGGCGTTCAGGACGTGTTGTTAAAGCCAGTAAAAGATTTCAATCGCCTGCGTGAAACCGTTTATGCGTGCCTCTATCCTGCGATGTTCAGTTCACGTGTGGAAGAGGAAGAGCGTCTATTTGAGGACTGGGACGCGCTGGTCAGTAATCCTACCGCCGCCTCACGATTACTGCAGGAATTACAGCCGCCGGTGCAACAGGAAATGTCGCACTGCCGCATTCATTATCGCCAGCTGGTGTCGGCGGATAAACCCGGTCTGGTACTCGATATCGCGCCGCTCTCGGACAATGATTTGGCCTTCTATTGTCTGGATGTCACACGAGCAGGAGATAATGGCGTACTGGCAGCTTTATTATTGCGCGCGTTGTTCAATGGCTTGTTACAGGAGCAACTGGCGCATCAGGGACAACGGCTTCCAGAAATGGGGAGTCTGCTAAAACAGGTGAATCAGCTGCTGCGTCAGGCAAACCTTCCCGGTCAGTTTCCTTTGTTAGTGGGGTATTACCACAGCGGACTGAAAAATTTAATTCTGGTGTCGGCGGGGCTCAATGGCACGCTGAATACCGGTGAGCATCAAATTCAGATTAGTAATGGCGTTCCTTTGGGAACGTTGGGTGATGCTTACCTTAACCAAATTAGCCAGCGTTGTACCTCATGGCAGTGCCAAATTTGGGGGGCTGGAGGGCGTTTACGCTTAATGTTGTCTGCGGAATGAGCAATTACGGTTATATCTAAGCAGACGGGATTACCCGTTGCCCTTTAGCGGTGGTAACATCGAGCAGTTTTATGCGTAAAAGTCCTAATTCGAGGCTATCGGAAGCTTTTCAGACCAGTGAATACGCGGTTGACTGATATACTCGACACGTTATTTGTAACGAGAAGTTTAAAAAACAAACAGTCCAGGAGATTTCAATGGCTGCCCTTAATTCTAAAGTCAGAAAAGCGGTTATCCCGGTTGCGGGATTAGGCACCAGGATGCTGCCGGCCACCAAAGCGATTCCAAAAGAAATGCTGCCGCTGGTAGATAAGCCGTTAATTCAGTACGTTGTTAATGAATGTATCGCTGCAGGAATTACTGAAATTGTTCTGGTAACGCACTCGTCCAAAAACTCTATCGAAAACCATTTCGATACCAGTTTTGAGCTGGAAGCGATGCTGGAAAAACGCGTAAAACGCCAGCTGCTGGAAGAAGTGCAGTCTATTTGCCCGCCGCACGTAACCATTATGCAAGTTCGTCAGGGCCTGGCGAAAGGTCTGGGGCACGCGGTACTTTGCGCCCATCCGGTAGTGGGTGATGAGCCGGTCGCGGTTATTCTGCCAGACGTTATTCTGGATGAATATGAATCCGATCTGAGCCGCGATAACCTCGCGGAGATGATTTCTCGTTTCGATGAGACCGGCGCCAGCCAGATTATGGTTGAGCCTGTCGAGGACGTGACCGCCTATGGCGTGGTTGACTGCAAAGGTGAATCTCTGCAGCCGGGCGAAAGCGTACCGATGGTGGGTGTGGTAGAGAAGCCGAAAGCTGACGTCGCGCCGTCCAACCTGGCGGTGGTGGGGCGCTATGTCCTCAGCGCCGATATCTGGCCGCTGCTGGCGAAGACTCCTCCGGGTGCCGGTGATGAAATTCAGCTGACTGACGCGATTGATATGCTGATCGAAAAAGAGACTGTCGAAGCTTATCACATGAAAGGCAAGAGCCATGACTGCGGTAATAAGCTTGGCTACATGCAGGCGTTCGTCGAATATGGTATTCGCCACAAAACGCTGGGTGACGATTTTAAAGCCTGGCTGGAAACCGCGGTCACGAAGTAATCTGCCGCGCTGTTGAAAGCACAAAACCGGGAGCCGCAGATGCGCTCCCGGTTTTTTATATCGGCCCCTGGGGGCAAAAAAAATCCCGCCGCAGCGGGATTTTTATATCGTAACAACGGAGATTAGATCAGGAAATCGTCCAGTGATTTACCTTGCTCATCCATTGCTTTTTTGATCACCGCCGGGGTACGGCCCTGGCCGGTCCAGGTTTTGGTTTCGCCGTTTTCGTCGACATAGCTGTATTTAGCCGGACGTGCAGCACGCTTGGTTTTGGTACCGGCTTTAACGGCTGCCATGGTGCTCAGCAGTTCATTCGGATCAATACCGTCAGCGATCAGCATTTCACGGTATTGCTGCAGCTTACGCGTACGTTCTTCAATTTCTGCCGCGGCGGCGTTTTCTTCTTCACGGCGCTCGTTAACAACGACTTCTAATTTTTCCAGCATTTCTTCGAGCGTTTCCAGGGTGCATTCTCTTGCCTGCGCACGAAGAGTACGGATGTTGTTCAAAATTTTAAGTGCTTCGCTCATTGTAGTAATCTCAAACTTATATTGTGGGGTGGTTTGTTGAACTAATAATAGAGCGATAAAATGCGTTGTGCAATAGGGGGGAATGTAAGGAATTCAAAATTACTGGTTATTTGTCGCGAGAATTAATTAATTTAAGTTAAAATTCCCGTGCCGCTTCACATCTTTCATCCTTATAGCGATGAGGAGAAGGTAAGCTAAAACCCTGAGACGGTATGCTTTTTCTGAGGTACGGTGAGAAAAATTATCCTTTACATGGGTAAATAACCCTCGTCAGTATTAGCGCATTTTTGGTTACGAGACTTAATATAAAACAACGTGCGGCCCAGCTTATAGCCCCATAGTTAACCGCCCTATAAGCACGAAAAGACAATGGTTACCCCGCCAGTAGCGTAACGGGGCGCACAAATAATGGCCCTGTAAATTCAATTCATCCTCTTAATCCTTTGGCTTTGCAGGCTCTTCGGCTGCGATACAATACCCCTGCTAAATGGGCGGCTGTACGCATAAAATATGGTATAATCGCCGCCGCGATAAAACACTTTGATTGGGGTCACGCAGCCGATGGCACAACTTTATTTCTACTACTCTGCAATGAATGCAGGTAAGTCGACCGCTCTGTTGCAATCTTCGTACAATTACCAGGAGCGGGGGATGCGTACCGTCGTTTATACCGCTGAGATTGATGACCGCTTTGGCGCCGGAAAAGTTAGCTCGCGTATCGGTCTCTCATCGCCGGCCCGTTTGTATAATCCACAGACGTCGCTATATAACGATATTGCCGCAGAGCACAAGTTAAAACCGATTCACTGCGTGCTGGTGGATGAAAGCCAGTTTCTGACGCGCGAGCAGGTTCATGAGCTGTCTGAAGTTGTCGATACGCTGGACATTCCGGTGCTTTGCTATGGCCTGCGGACAGACTTTCGCGGTGAGCTCTTCACCGGTAGCCAGTATTTGCTGGCCTGGTCAGATAAGCTGGTGGAGCTAAAAACCATCTGTTTCTGCGGACGAAAGGCTAGCATGGTGCTGCGCCTCGATCAGGAGGGGCGTCCTTATAATGAGGGCGAGCAGGTCGTCATCGGCGGTAATGAACGATACGTTTCAGTCTGTCGTAAGCATTATAAAGAAGCGCTGAGCGTCGGCTCGTTAACCCAGGTACAAAACCTGCACCGCCCCTGCTAATACGCGCAGAAGCTCGTCCAGGCGCCTGTAGGCGCCTTTTTATTGCCTGCGCACTGTTGGGCCAGCAGGCGTTAAAGCTTGGCTGTCGGTGGGCAAAAAAAAGCCCCGTCAGATGACGGGGCTTGCAGAACGTTTATGCTTGTCGATTAAGCGGATTTTTTCGCTTTTTTCTCAGCTTTCACCGGAGCTGCTTCGGCTTTCGCGGCTGCTTCACCTTCGACGAACTCGCGACCGTAGTAGGTATCCAGCAGGATCTGTTTCAGTTCGGAGATCAGCGGGTAGCGCGGGTTAGCGCCGGTGCACTGGTCATCGAATGCATCTTCAGACAGCTTATCAACGTGGGCCAGGAAGTCAGCTTCCTGAACGCCAGCTTCGCGGATAGATTTCGGAATACCCAGCTCAGCTTTCACGCTTTCCAGCCATGCCAGCAGTTTCTCGATTTTCGCTGCGGTGCGGTCGCCCGGTGCGGAGAGACCCAGGTGATCGGCGATTTCAGCGTAGCGACGACGAGCCTGCGGACGGTCGTACTGGCTGAACGCGGTCTGCTTGGTCGGGTTGTCATTCGCGTTGTAGCGGATAACGTTGCAGATCAGCAGGGCGTTGGCCAGACCGTGCGGGATATGGAACTGGGAACCCAGTTTGTGCGCCATGGAGTGGCACACGCCGAGGAAGGCGTTAGCAAACGCAATACCGGCGATGGTAGCGGCACTGTGTACGCGCTCGCGGGCAACCGGGTTCTTGGAACCTTCGTGGTAGGACGCCGGCAGGTACTCTTTCAGCAGCTTCAGCGCCTGCAGAGCCTGGCCGTCAGAGAACTCAGAAGCCAGAACGGAAACGTAAGCTTCCAGGGCGTGGGTCACTGCATCCAGACCACCGAACGCACACAGCGATTTCGGCATATCCATCACCAGGTTGGCATCGACGATGGCCATATCCGGGGTCAGCGCGTAGTCCGCCAGCGGATATTTCTGACCTGTCGCGTCGTCGGTCACAACGGCGAACGGCGTAACTTCAGAACCGGTACCGGAGGTGGTAGTGATCGCCACCATCTTGGCTTTAACGCCCATTTTCGGGAACTTGTAGATACGTTTACGGATATCCATAAAGCGCAGGGCCAGTTCTTCGAAGTGGGTTTCCGGATGTTCGTACATGACCCACATGATTTTCGCCGCATCCATCGGGGAACCGCCGCCCAGCGCGATGATCACGTCTGGTTTGAAGGAGTTCGCCAGTTCAGCACCTTTACGTACGATGGTCAGCGTCGGGTCAGCTTCAACTTCGAAGAAGACTTCAGTTTCCACACCCGCAGCTTTCAGTACGGAGGTGATCTGATCGGCATAACCGTTGTTGAACAGGAAGCGGTCAGTCACGATCAGCGCGCGTTTGTGACCATCAGTAATCACTTCATCCAGTGCGATAGGCAGGGAGCCACGACGGAAGTAGATAGATTTCGGAAGTTTGTGCCACAACATGTTTTCAGCTCGCTTAGCAACGGTTTTCTTGTTGATCAGGTGTTTCGGACCAACGTTTTCAGAGATGGAGTTACCACCCCAGGAACCACAACCCAGAGTCAGGGAAGGAGCGAGTTTGAAGTTGTACAGGTCACCGATACCACCCTGAGAAGCCGGGGTGTTGATCAGGATACGCGCCGTTTTCATCATCTGGCCGAAGTAAGCCACGCGAGCCGGCTGGTTATCCTGGTCGGTGTACAGGCAAGAGGTATGACCGATACCGCCCATGGCGACCAGTTTTTCTGCTTTGGTCACGGCGTCTTCGAAATCTTTCGCACGGTACATCGCCAGCGTCGGAGACAGTTTTTCGTGAGCAAACGGCTCGCTTTCGTCAACGTCGGTGACTTCGCCAATCAGGATTTTAGTCGTGGCCGGTACGGTGAAGCCTGCCAGTTCAGCGATTTTCGCTGCAGGCTGACCAACGATAGCGGCGTTCAGCGCGCCATTTTTCAGGATAATGTCCTGAACGGCTTTCAGCTCTTTACCCTGCAGCAGGTAGCCGCCGTGGCTGGCGAAACGTTCGCGAACCGCGTCATAAACGGAATCAACCACCACAACGGACTGCTCAGAAGCACAGATAACGCCGTTATCGAAGGTTTTAGACATTAGAACGGAAGCAACGGCGCGTTTGATGTCAGCCGTTTCATCAATCACCACCGGGGTGTTACCGGCACCTACGCCGATAGCAGGTTTACCGGAGCTGTATGCTGCTTTCACCATGCCTGGACCACCGGTTGCAAGGATCAGGTTGATATCCGGGTGGTGCATCAGGGCGTTAGACAGCTCAACAGACGGCTGATCGATCCAACCAATCAGGTCTTTCGGTGCGCCGGCAGCGATGGCAGCCTGCAGGACAATGTCAGCCGCTTTGTTAGTGGCTTCTTTAGCACGCGGGTGCGGAGAGAAAATGATGGCGTTACGCGTCTTCAGGCTGATGAGCGATTTGAAGATGGCTGTTGAAGTCGGGTTCGTGGTCGGAACGATACCGCAGATGATGCCGATAGGTTCAGCGATAGTGATGGTACCAAAAGTGTCGTCTTCTGACAGGACGCCACAGGTTTTTTCGTCTTTATAAGCGTTGTAGATGTATTCGGAAGCGAAGTGGTTTTTGATCACTTTGTCTTCAACGATGCCCATGCCGGATTCGGCAACGGCCATTTTGGCGAGAGGGATTCGAGCATCTGCAGCGGCCAGCGCGGCGGCGCGGAAGATTTTGTCGACTTGTTCTTGAGTGAAACTGGCATATTCACGCTGGGCTTTCTTGACACGCTCAACAAGCGCGTTCAGTTCAGCGATATTAGTAACAGCCATAATGCTCTCCTGATAATGTTAAACTTTTTTAGTAAATCAGTCGCTCGATTCGACATTATAGACAGGCTGTAAACAGCTTGCATGTAAATGTTTATGTAGGAAAATCAGGACGCTGTTTTACCGATTTACTAAAAAAGCTTTATCTTTTTAACTTTCAGGTACTGCTGCCTTCCACTCTGTTGGTGTCATCAAGATTACTCACTTCTGAGTACAAATTACGTGATTTAGATCAAGTATTGGCACTGCTGATACCTTTCAGCTGGCTGCTTTTTGACCGGTTCGATCAAGTGTAATGGGAGGGTTTTGAAATTAAAAAAACGATTAGCATTAAAACTACAAATAGCTAACATTCGATACATATCACCGGGTTATGCATATTTATAATGAATATTGCATGCAAAAAGCGTATGTTTCGCGCAGTTATTTTATGCTGTTAACAGTCAACCGCCAATTTTGATGATGCTGCGGAGCCCATTGTGACTCAATCACTGTTCGATTTTTCTGCATATTTCAAGTTTTTCATCGGCTTATTTGCTCTGGTTAACCCGGTGGGCATTATTCCGGTGTTCATTAGTATGACCAGCTACCAACCGGCAGCAGTGCGCAATAAGACCAACCTGACCGCCAACCTGTCGGTGGCGATCATCCTCCTGACGTCATTGTTTCTCGGCGATGGCATTCTGCAGATTTTTGGTATCTCCATTGATTCGTTCCGTATCGCCGGCGGCATCCTGGTGGTGACCATCGCGATGTCGATGATCAGCGGTAAGCTCGGTGAAGATAAGCAGAACAAGCAGGAGAAGTCGGAGACGGCGGTGCGGGAGAGCATCGGCGTGGTTCCTCTCGCGCTACCGCTAATGGCCGGACCGGGGGCAATCAGTTCCACTATCGTGTGGGGTACGCGGTATCACTCCTGGGTGCACCTCGTCGGTTTTTCACTGGCGATTGCCGTCTTTGCCCTCTGCTGCTGGGGGATTTTCCGCATGGCGCCGTGGCTGGTGCGTCTGCTAGGGCAGACAGGGATCAACGTTATCACCCGTATTATGGGCCTGCTGCTGATGGCCCTTGGCATTGAGTTTATTGTGACGGGGATTAAAGCGCTCTTTCCGGGGCTGCTGAGTTAGCTGGTTGCCACGCAGGCGGGTAGGTTCCCTTCTCGCCTGCGCGATTATTAGCAAAACCTATTAGCCAGCGCGTAACCGGCGGTAGGAATAACATTTTGCGATATCGCTATTAATTCCATAATTTTCATTAATATATGAAATATTTCTCTTAACATTCCCCTCACGTCTCCCCATCCTGTGATGTTATTTTCTTCACATCATTCTCTGGTACTTGCTGTCGGATCATCGAAATGATATTAGTAATTTTAACAAGGCTGTAGATGAATGTGCTAAAAAGTAATCTATTGTTAAATTTTTGTACAAAAAATCATCTTGCGGTCGTTGATCAGTATGTTGGCTGGTGAAAGTGTCATAACTAAATGATTAATAATGATATTTTTCTATCGGCGTTTTGTGGCAACCGCGAGTAACGCTGGCAAAGCCGGCAATAAAAGAGAATCCGGTAACATATTTGCAAATTGCATTGGCGGAGGTGTTTACCTTTTGGTACTTTCCGCCGTTATCGTCTGCTGAATTATGTGCGTAAATGAGAATCATTTTTAATGATCTCGCTATGCCGGAACTGCCCCCCAGCGAGGGGGAACGAATCGACGTTAAGACTGCCGTTCGAGCGGTCGTAATAAATAAGTCGGTGATAGCAATCTGCCAATCGCAAACACTCCTGCGCTGGACAGATCCCCTAAACGGGAAAAAAACAGGCTGGTTAAAAAACCAGTAATTATAATGACTGGAGTTACAACACAATGACCATCATCACTAAAAAACGTTTGATCGCCGCAGGAGTGCTATCCGCACTCATGGCCGGCAATATGGCTATGGCAGCGGATGTCCCGGCCGGTGTGCAGCTTTCGGATAAGCAAACGCTGGTGCGAAATAGCGGCGCCGAACCGCAATCGCTGGACCCGAATAAAATCGAAGGGGTGCCTGAGGCGAATATTAGCCGCGACCTGTTCGAAGGCTTGCTGAATACCTCGCCGAAAGATGGCCACCCGATCCCTGGCGTGGCAGAGAGCTGGGATAATAAAGATTTCAAAGTCTGGACTTTCCATCTGCGTAAAGATGCGAAATGGTCTAACGGCGAGCCGGTGACCGCCCAGGACTTCGTTTATAGCTGGCAGCGTCTGGTGGATCCGAAAACCGCGTCTCCTTATGCCAGCTATCCGCAGTATGGTCATATCGTGAACGTCGACGAAATCATTGACGGCAAGAAAGCTCCGAGCGAACTGGGCGTAAAAGCCATTGACGACCACACGCTGGAAGTCACCCTCAGCGAGCCAGTACCCTATTTTTATAAACTGCTGGTTAACCCGGCGATGTCTCCTGTCTACAAACCAGCGATTGAAAAATTTGGCGAGAAGTGGACGCAGCCTGGCAATATCGTCACCAATGGCGCGTACACCCTGAAAGACTGGGTGGTCAACGAACGTATCGTCATGGAGCGCAACCCGCATTACTGGGATAATGCCAAAACCGTTATTAACACTGTCACCTGGCTGCCGACCTCTTCTGAAGTGACCTATGTTAACCGTTACCGCAGCGGTGAGCTGGATATGACCTATAACCAGCTGCCGATCGAGCTCTTCCAGAAACTGAAAAAAGAGATCCCGAACGAGCTGCACGTTGACCCGTATCTGTGTACTTATTACTACGAAATTAACAACCAGAAAGCACCGTTCACCGACGTGCGCGTACGTACCGCGCTGAAGCTGGGTCTGGACCGCGACATTATTGCCAATAAGGTAAAAGGACAGGGCGATCTGCCGGCCTACGGCTACACCCCGCCGTATACCGATGGCGCGAAACTGACCGAGCCGGAATGGTTTACCTGGTCGCAGGAAAAACGGAATGAAGAAGCGAAAAAACTGCTGGCCGAAGCCGGCTATAGCGCCGATAAACCGTTGACCTTCAACCTGCTGTATAACACCTCTGATTTGCACAAGAAGCTGGCGATTGCCGCCGCCTCGCTGTGGCGTAAAAACCTGGGCATTGACGTGAAGTTAGTCAACCAGGAGTGGAAAACGTTCCTCGATACCCGTCATCAGGGTACCTATGACGTGGCGCGTGCAGGCTGGTGCGCCGACTATAACGAGCCAACCTCATTCCTGAATACCATGCTTTCAGACAGCTCAATGAACACTGCGCACTATAAGAGCCCGGCGTTCGATAAGATTATGGCTGAATCCGTGAAAGCATCCGATGAAGCGCAGCGCACTGCAGCCTATGCGAAAGCAGAGCAGCAGCTGGACAAAGACAGCGCGATCGTACCGGTCTATTACTACGTTAACGCCCGCCTGGTGAAACCGTGGGTCGGTGGCTACACCGGTAAAGACCCGATGGATAACGTCTATACCAAAGACCTTTACGTTATCAAACATTAATGGCAATACGTGGAGCGGGCCTGTGCTCGCTCCATCGTGTCTTATTTGAGAGCAGTGCAAAGGCACACGCCAGAAGGTACGGGCAATGTTAAAATTTATCTTACGTCGCTGTCTGGAAGCGATTCCGACGCTATTCATTCTTATTACCATTTCATTCTTCATGATGCGTCTGGCTCCGGGAAGTCCTTTTACCGGGGAACGCACGCTACCGCCGGAAGTCATGGCGAATATTGAAGCAAAATACCATTTAAACGACCCCATCATGACGCAGTACTTCAATTACCTGAAGCAGCTGGCGCATGGCGATTTTGGTCCCTCCTTTAAATACAAAGATTATTCGGTCAACGATCTGGTGGCGGCCAGCTTCCCGGTTTCGGCGAAACTGGGCTTCGCTGCCTTTTTGCTGGCGGTAGTGATCGGCGTCGCTGCGGGCGTTATTGCCGCTTTGAAGCAGAATACCCGCTGGGACTATGCGGTGATGGGGGTAGCCATGACCGGCGTGGTTATTCCGAGCTTTGTGGTGGCGCCTCTGCTGGTGATGATCTTTGCTATTACCCTGCACTGGCTGCCGGGCGGCGGCTGGAACGGCGGGGCGTTGAAATTTATGATCCTGCCGATGGTGGCGCTTTCCCTGGCCTATATCGCCAGCATCGCGCGAATTACCCGCGGCTCAATGATTGAAGTGCTGCACTCTAACTTTATCCGCACCGCGCGGGCGAAGGGGCTGCCGATGCGCCGCATTATTTTGCGCCATGCGCTGAAGCCGGCGCTGCTGCCGGTGCTCTCCTATATGGGGCCGGCTTTCGTGGGCATCATTACGGGCTCAATGGTCATTGAAACCATTTACGGCCTGCCGGGGATTGGCCAGCTGTTCGTTAACGGGGCGCTTAACCGCGACTACTCGCTGGTGCTCAGCCTGACGATCCTCGTGGGTGCCCTGACTATTCTGTTCAACGCCATCGTTGACGTGCTTTACGCCGTTATCGATCCGAAGATTCGCTACTGAAGCCGGAGTTCGCCATGATGTTAAGTAAGAAAAATAGCGAGGCGCTGGAAAACTTCAGTGAGAAGCTGGAAGTGGAGGGGCGTAGCCTCTGGCAGGATGCGCGTCGCCGCTTTATGCATAACCGCGCCGCGGTCACCAGCTTGATTATGCTGGTGCTCATTGCGCTGTTCGTGACCTTCGCGCCGATGGTGTCGTCATTCTCCTATTTCGATACCGACTGGGGCATGATGTCCAATGCCCCGGACATGGCCTCTGGCCACTACTTTGGGACCGACTCCTCCGGTCGCGATCTGCTGGTGCGCGTGGCGATCGGCGGGCGTATTTCGCTGATGGTTGGGGTGGCGGCGGCGCTGGTGGCGGTGATCCTCGGCACGCTGTATGGTTCGCTTTCCGGGTATCTCGGCGGCAAAGTGGATTCGGTGATGATGCGTCTGCTGGAGATCCTCAACTCCTTCCCGTTTATGTTCTTCGTTATCCTGCTGGTGACCTTTTTTGGTCAGAATATCCTGTTGATTTTTGTCGCTATCGGCATGGTCTCCTGGCTGGACATGGCCCGTATCGTACGCGGACAGACCTTGAGCCTGAAGCGCAAAGAGTTTATTGAGGCGGCGCAGGTCGGCGGGGTCTCCACAGCGAGCATCGTGCTGCGCCATATCGTTCCTAATGTGCTGGGTGTGGTGGTGGTGTACGCCTCGCTGCTGGTCCCCAGTATGATCCTCTTTGAATCCTTCCTCAGCTTCCTGGGGTTGGGGACGCAGGAGCCGCTCAGCAGCTGGGGGGCATTGCTCAGCGATGGCGCCAACTCAATGGAGGTCTCGCCCTGGCTGTTGCTGTTCCCGGCGGGTTTCCTGGTGGTGACCCTGTTCTGTTTCAACTTTATCGGCGATGGTCTGCGTGATGCCCTCGACCCGAAAGACCGCTAAGGAGCGCTGCCATGACCATGATTGAAACGGCAAAAGCGCCGCAAGCGCAGAGTCACAGCGGCCTGCTGCTGGACGTGAAAGATCTTCGCGTCACCTTTAAAACGCCGGATGGCGATGTCACCGCCGTCAATGATCTGAACTTCACCCTCCAGGCGGGCGAAACGCTCGGTATTGTCGGGGAGTCCGGCTCCGGTAAATCGCAGACCGCCTTCGCCCTGATGGGGCTGCTGGCGGCCAACGGTCGCATCGGTGGTTCCGCCACCTTTAACGGTCGGCAAATCCTCAATTTGCCCGAGCGTGAGCTGAACAAACTGCGCGCCGAGCAAATCTCGATGATTTTCCAGGATCCGATGACCTCTCTGAACCCATATATGCGGGTGGGAGAGCAGTTAATGGAAGTCCTGATGCTGCATAAGGGGCTGAGCAAAGCCGAAGCATTTGAGGAGTCGGTCAAAATGCTCGACGCGGTGAAAATGCCGGAAGCGCGCAAGCGCATGAAGATGTTCCCGCACGAGTTCTCCGGCGGGATGCGCCAGCGCGTGATGATTGCCATGGCGCTACTGTGCCGGCCGCGGCTGCTGATTGCCGATGAGCCGACCACCGCCCTGGACGTCACTGTGCAGGCGCAGATCATGACGTTACTGAATGAGCTGAAACGCGAATTTAATACGGCCATCATTATGATCACCCATGACCTCGGAGTCGTGGCGGGGATCTGCGATAAAGTGCTGGTGATGTATGCGGGCCGCACCATGGAGTACGGTCAGGCGCGCGATGTCTTTTATCAGCCGTCGCACCCATACTCTATTGGGCTGTTGAATGCGGTTCCTCGTCTGGATGCCGAAGGCGATGCGTTATTGACCATTCCGGGCAACCCGCCGAACCTGCTGCGTTTGCCGAAAGGCTGCCCATTCCAGCCGCGCTGTCCGCATGCAATGGAACAGTGCAGCAGCGCGCCGCCGCTGGAGTCTTTCGCGCCAGGTCGCCTGCGCGCCTGCTTTAAACCGGTGGGGGATCTGCTATGAACGCCGTAACTGAACAACGAAAAGTCCTGCTCGAAATTGCCGACCTGAAGGTGCATTTCGATATTAAAGATGGCAAACAGTGGTTCTGGCAGCCGTCGAAAACGCTGAAAGCCGTAGATGGCGTGACGCTGCGTCTCTATGAAGGCGAGACCCTCGGCGTGGTGGGGGAGTCAGGCTGCGGTAAATCGACTTTCGCCCGCGCCATCATTGGCCTGGTGAAGGCCACCGATGGCAAAGTGGCCTGGTTGGGTAAAGATCTGCTGGGCATGAAGCAGGAAGAGTGGCGCGACGTGCGCAGCGATATCCAGATGATCTTCCAGGATCCGCTGGCCTCGCTGAACCCGCGTATGACCATCGGAGAAATCATCGCTGAACCGCTGCGTACCTATCATCCGAAGATGCCGCGTCAGGAAGTGCGCGATCGCGTGAAGGCGATGATGATGAAAGTCGGGCTGTTGCCTAACCTGATCAACCGCTATCCGCACGAGTTCTCTGGCGGTCAGTGTCAGCGCATCGGCATCGCGCGGGCGCTGATCCTCGAGCCGAAGCTGATTATCTGCGATGAGCCGGTGTCCGCACTTGACGTGTCCATCCAGGCCCAGGTGGTCAACCTGCTGCAGCAGCTGCAGCGTGAAATGGGACTGTCGCTGATATTTATCGCCCACGATCTGGCGGTAGTTAAGCACATCTCCGATCGCGTACTGGTGATGTATCTGGGCCACGCGGTGGAGCTGGGAACCTACGATGAGGTGTACCATAATCCGCTGCATCCCTATACCAAAGCGCTGATGTCGGCGGTGCCGATCCCCGATCCGGACCTCGAAAAAACGAAAACCATCCAACTGCTGGAGGGCGAATTACCCTCGCCGATTAATCCGCCTTCGGGCTGTGTCTTCCGCACCCGCTGTCCGCTCGCCGGACCGGAGTGCGCCAAAACCCGTCCGGTGCTGGAAGGCAGCTTCCGCCATGCGGTTTCCTGCCTTAAGGTAGACCCGTTATAATCTCAGGGGCTGACGCAGGTCAGCCCTTTTTTTATGCGAGGTTAACGAAGTGGGTATGCTTTCTGCCGCTCGTCTGCGGCTTTATCATTTACTTTTCGATCAGAACCGACGTTCCGGCCGCCGCTTTGAAGGTCTGTGCGGACTTTTCGCATTGCTCAGCGTGGTGGTGATATTTGTCGAGTCGGGGCTGGGCACGCAATATCATCTGACATTAGATGAATGGCATATTTTCGTCTGGCTGGAGCTGCTGGTGACCGCGGTCTTTACCCTGGAGTATCTGCTGCGTATTGCGACATGGCCCAATCCGCTCCACTACATTTTCAGCTTCTGGGGATTTATTGACTTAGCGACCATCCTGCCGCTGTACGTGATGTGGCTATGGCCGGAAATTAGCCTCAATTATGTCTTTGCCTGGCGGGCAATGAGGGCGATCCGCGCGTTGCGTATTCTCAAACTGTTGCGCTTTATGCCTTCGCTCAATGTGTTCTGGCGGGCGATTGTCAGCGCGCGCCATCAGCTGATCCTGTTCTATTCGTTTATCGCCATTGTGATGGTGATTTTCGGCTCGTTAATGTACCTGATAGAAGGGCCAGAGTATGGTTTTACCACGCTCAACGCTTCGGTCTATTGGGCCATTGTAACCATCACTACCGTCGGCTACGGGGATATCACGCCGCATACACCGCTGGGCCGCATCCTGGCCTCCATTCTCATCCTGATCGGATACTCCATTATTGCCATTCCGACCGGGCTTATCACCACCCATATGACCAGCGCCCTGAACCGGCGGCGTCAGCAGCGGGTATGCCCGCAGTGCCAGCAGGGCCACCATGACGATAACGCCCGGTTTTGTCACGCCTGTGGCCATGCGTTACCGCAGTAAACCCTCGGCATAAAAAAAGCCTGCCGGGAGGAACGCGGCAGGCTTTTCACTGGCTAGTCAGCGTTATTCACGCCACAGAATATGACACAGCTTATGATCTTTCTCGCGGCACAGCAGTACGCGGGCGAAGATATCATTGATTTCCCCGCCGTCGGTATCCGCCAGGCCAATCACCACTTCGGCGAAGAAATCCGGGTTCAGATCGTAATCCACATGCTCTTCCCAGTCTGCAGACGGGTCGAACAGCTCGGCGCCGCCGCGCTCCTCAAACTGCAGGTTAAACAGAATGATGTCCGCCGGGTCGAGGTTATCGGCCGCCAGTTCGAGGAAGATGTCGTATGCCTGCTCAAGCGTTTCGTCTTCGGTCAGACGGTTGTTTAAATCCATATCCATGATTGCTACTCATTCGGTATCTGATGGGCACGTTTTACAGCAACGGGCTGAAGAAGTAAAACAGTCGCTCGGCGATCCGCTGCCACAGCGGACGTTTTAACCAGCGACGGGCGTCCAGCAGGCGCGAGCGCGAGATATAGTCATCCTGGACCGCCGCCAGATCGCTGCCGAAGCCGGCGTCATCGATGACCAGCGTGATTTCAAAATTGAGCCACAGGCTGCGCATATCCAGATTCACGGTACCCACCAGACTCAGTTCGCCATCGACCAGCACGCTCTTGGTATGCAACAGGCCGCCTTCGAACTGGTAAATCTTCACCCCTGCTGCCAGCAGCTCGGTGAAAAAGGCCCGGCTGGCCCAGCCCACCAGCAGCGAATCGTTCTTGCGCGGTAAAATAATACTCACGTCCACGCCGCGCTGGGCAGCGGTACAGATCGCGTGCAGCAGGTCGTCGCTGGGTACGAAGTAGGGTGTGGTCATGATCAAATGCTCTTTCGCCGCATAGGCGGCGGTGAGGAGAGCCTGATGAATCAGATCTTCCGGAAAGCCCGGTCCGGAGGCGATCGTGTGGATGGTATGTCCACTGGCCTCTTCAAACGGCATGATATTGACGTCCGGCGGCGGTGGCAGAATACGCTTTCCGGTCTCGATCTCCCAGTCACAGGAGTAGACGATGCCCATCGAAGTCGCCACCGGGCCTTCCATGCGCGCCATCAGGTCAATCCACTGTCCGACCCCTGAGTCCTGTTTAAAGTAGCGGGGATCAACCATATTCATGCTGCCGGTGTAGGCGATATAGTTATCGATCATCACCATTTTGCGATGCTGACGCAGGTCCATCCGGCGCAGAAACACACGCATCAGATTGACCTTGAGAGCCTCGACCACTTCAATGCCGGCGTTACGCATCATTGCCGCCCATGGGCTGCGGAAAAAAGCCACACTGCCCGCGGAGTCGAGCATCAACCGGCAGTGAACCCCGCGACGGGCGGCGGCCATCAGCGATTCGGCGACGCTGTCGGCCATGCCGCCTGGCTGCCAGATATAGAAGACCATTTCAATATTATGGCGAGCCAGTTGAATATCGCGGATCAGGGCCTGCATGACGTCGTCAGATTCCGTCAGCAGCTGCAGCTGGTTGCCTTTTACGCCGCCAATGCCCTGGCGCCGTTCGCACAGCTTGAACAGGGACTCGGCCACCGGGCTGTTATCTTCCGCGAAGATATGTTTGCAGGCTTTGAGGTCGTTTAACCATTTGGCCGTGGAAGGCCACATCGCCCTCGCGCGTTCTGCCCGCCGCTTGCCAAGATGCAGCTCGCCAAAGGAGAGATAGGCGATGATCCCCACCAGCGGCAGAATATAAATGATCAATAACCATGCCATCGCGGACGGCACAGCGCGGCGTTTCATTAGAATTCGTAATGTTACACCGGCGATCAACAGCCAGTACCCCAGAATGACCAGCCAGTTCACCACCGTGTAAAAGGTTGTCATAGATGTAAAATCCTTTTGAATGACGTTATGTGATGAGTTTACGCATCAGTATTTTTCTGGCAAATAAAAACGCAGCGAAAGCGGTGGTCAGCCGCAGGCAGAGGTTTATAATGGGGGCTGTTTTCACTCGTAGAGTCGTTGCAATGAAGCGTAGTAGAACGGAAGTAGGGCGCTGGCGCATGCTGAGACAGGTGAATCGCCGTAAAGCGCGCTGGCTGGAAGCCCAATCACGCCGCAATATGCGGATCCTCGCCATCAGGAAGGGGCTGGTGAAACGGCAGCGTCATGCACTGCTGTTTATTTTCCCCGACTGTTAAGCGAGCAGGCTAACGGCACCGTGCGCGGTGCCGTTGTCGTTTTCTCAGCCCTGCGCCGAACTCCCTTTTAACATCGCCAGGTGGCCTAATGAAATATCTATGCGATGTCTGTCAGGGTATGACGGGGAATTACCGACAGAACTCCTTATTCTGCGACAGACATTAACCGCCCTGCAGAAGCCTGAACAGGGCGCGGGGTTGTCGATCGTTTTTCAATTTCATGCTAACTATCGGGGTGACCACTCTGATTAAAATGCACCGCTTTTGTGGGTGTAAATTTATTTGGCATAGGCTTCCGTAGATAACGTGATGGTCACGTTATCACTCACCGCCGGAACATATTTATCAAGCTTGAAGTCTGAACGTTTTATTACCCCAGTGGCATCAAAACCAATGGCCTCCTTTTTCACCATCGGATGCATGTCCTGCTTGTTCAGGGTGGCATGCAATACTACCGGTTTGGTGATGCCTTTAATGGTCAGGTTACCTTCAACATCATATTTATTGCCGCCTTTACTTTCCACCCGGGTGCTCTGAAAGGTTGCCTCAGGATACGTTTTGACATCGAAGTACTCTTTGCCTAAAAACTCATCCGTTAACGCTTTGACATGCGTATCAATGGTTTTGACTGGCAGCGTGACGTGCACAGAGGATTTCTCTGGGTTGTCTTTGTCAAAAGAGAGTTTACCTGAAACATCAGAGATATAGGCGGTAGGGTTAGAGAAACCAAAATGGTTCCAGGCAATAACAACCGAAGTATGCTGTGGATCCAGACTATATTTTGTGGCAGCGGCCTGTGATACAGGAATATATAAGGCAAGCAGAGAAAATAATGCGGTTTTTTTCAGGGTGTTCATACAAAAATCCTCATAAG
This sequence comes from Klebsiella sp. 2-CIP_Kleb., assembly GCF_050378715.1. Classification (NCBI taxonomy): domain Bacteria; kingdom Pseudomonadati; phylum Pseudomonadota; class Gammaproteobacteria; order Enterobacterales; family Enterobacteriaceae; genus Klebsiella; species Klebsiella sp. 2-CIP_Kleb. Next base: position 832,729 of record NZ_JBNRLG010000001.1, on the reverse strand, counting down.
CGTCAGGTGCATAAATGGTAGCCCAAAAAAATGCAGGGCTTATTGAAAACATTTGTTATTCCCGTTCAAATATTTTAACCAACCAATAATAACCCTACAATCACTCCGCGTGAATTTTACCTAACGAAATTAATAGGCATTAAAAAATCCTCTGCAACGTAAATCTGGTCACGTGATCTTTATACGTTCATCCCTATGGGATGTGCCTGGATCAGCGCATTTTATTTATTTCTGGTTGCTTTCCAGACACCGCGATCCTGAATGCAGCAAGATAGGCGATATTTGGTCCTATGCCAGCTGAACCGGATATACATGCTTATTTACTCCAGGCGTTAATATCTGTTGCTGAGAATCCTTCTCTCTTTATCGAGCTTCTTTCAACTGTATTTAAGATTTACCGGGCGATGTCGGGATGCGCTGGCATGCAAAGCAAGCGATAGATCCATGCAAGATCTCTGTCACAGACTTATTCAATATATTAGCCATTCAATATCATGCCCGGCGTCGACGTTTGGTCGGCATTTTCTGTTGCCGCAAAAGGCGAGGTGATGGTCGATGATGTCCTCGCTGGGGAAGAGATGTGCTCATCTTCCAGGCATCTCAGGCGGATAACAGCCAGCGCTTTCGTGCGGTTAAAAAGGGCGGCATTTTAATGTTGTGTAGCAAAATGCGCCCTTTCATCTGATGGCCTGGTGTGTTTTTGCGGTTAACCAGAAAAATAGCAGGGGATTTTTTTCAAAATACTTTTTTGTACGGCTTAACAGAGACCTGGCGGTAGACGCCAGCTGCAATGTACGGATCGTCATTGGCCCAGGCCTGAGCCGCTTCCAGCGATTCAAACTCAGCGATTACCGTTGAGCCGCTGAATCCAGCTGCGCCCGGTTCGTTGCTGTCAACGGCCGGCATTGGTCCGGCGGTAAGCAACCGACCTTCATCATGTAAAAGTTGTAGACGCGCAAGATGCGCGGGGCGAACCGAGAGCCGCTTTTCCAGAGAGTCGGCGATATCTTCAGCGTAGATAACGTAAAGCACGGCAAAGCTCCTTATCAATAAACAGGCGAATTACGTTAAGTTAAACGACGATGGACTGCAATGCAAAGATGCGCCCCGGCGCCGAATGCCCTGCCGACGCGGCTTTTTTCCGCAAATGCTGGCAAAAATTGACTCAGGTTAAGACGGCTTATTGAATATGATTGCTATTTGCATTTAAAATCGGAGCATCATTTTTCAACAGAAACGACTATGAGCGCAATGACCCTTGATTTACCTCGCCGCTTCCCGTGGCCAACGCTGCTGTCCGTGGCTATCCACGGTGCCGTTGTGGCGGGGCTGCTTTATACCTCGGTACATCAGGTTATTGAACAGCCTTCCCCGACGCAGCCGATAGAGATCACCATGGTGGCGCCGGCCGATCTTGAGCCGCCCCCGGCGGCGCAACCCGTCGTGCAGCCCGTTGTTGAACCCGAACCAGAGCCGGAACCTGAGGTGGTCCCTGAGCCGCCGAAAGAGGCGCCGGTGGTGATCCATAAACCAGAACCTAAGCCGAAGCCCAAACCTAAACCGAAGCCCAAGCCGGAGAAAAAGGTTGAGCAGCCTAAGCGGGACGTCAAGCCGGCAGCGGAGCCGCGTCCGGCTTCACCGTTTGAAAACAACAATACGACGCCAGCGCGCACCGCGCCGAGCACCTCCACCGCAGCGGCCAAACCCACCGTCACTGCCCCGAGCGGCCCGCGGGCCATCAGCCGTGTCCAGCCGACCTATCCGGCGCGCGCTCAGGCGCTGCGCATTGAAGGGACGGTGCGGGTGAAGTTTGACGTTACGCCAGATGGCCGAATTGATAATTTGCAGATCCTCTCCGCCCAGCCGGCGAATATGTTCGAGCGCGAGGTGAAAAGCGCGATGCGCAGATGGCGTTACGAGCAGGCAAGACCGGGAACCGGCGTGACGATGACCATTAAATTCCGCCTCAACGGCGTCGAGATTAACTGATAATGCAGGGCGGCGGACCGGTGAGGTCCGCCGTAAACCTTGTCTAACGCGTTTTTTCCATCAGGACATCGTCCAGCGCCTGCTGGACTGTCACCAGGTGCTGGCCACCGAACAATATCGCCCGGTTCAGCAGGGTATAAAGCTGGTAAATCGGCTGACGCTCGAGAAAACCAGCCGGTAGCGGCGAGACGGACTGATAGCCGTCATAGATCTGCGGGGGTTGTTCCGGGTGCATCGGCAGCATTGCTAAATCACACTCGCGGTCGCCCCAGTAGCAGGCCGGGTCGAAGATGTAGGGGCCATCCGGCCCTAAGGCGCAGTTGCCGGACCACAGGTCCCCGTGCAGCAGCGAAGGTTGCGGCTGATGGTTGGCCAGCCGCTGCTGTACCACATCGACTAAGGTATCGATATCGCCAAAGTGCAACCCTTTCTCCGCCGCCAGCTCCAGCTGCCAGCCGATACGCTGCTCGGCAAAAAACACCGACCAGCGACGCTGCCAGGCGTTGGGCTGCGGCGTGGTGGAAAGATCGTTATCAAAATCCAGACCGAACTGCGGCTGATCGCTCCACCGATGCAGGTGGGCTAACTGCTGGCCAAGCAGGAAAGCGTTATGCGCATCCAGCGGACGGGGAGGGAGGTATTCCATGACCACGAAGCTGTAGTCGCGATCGCTGCCGACGGCAAAGACCTGCGGTACGCGAACGGTTTTGCTTCGCGACAGCAGCTCCAGCTGATCGGCCTCGGCGGTGAAGATAGGCAGGAGTTCCCGTTCGTCGCATTTCACGAAGTAATCTTTGCCGCCGAAGCGCAAATGCCAGGCGGAATGGATCTCTCCGCCGGGCAGCTCGGTTTTCAGTTCGATTTCAGCGTCTTCGGTATGCCAATCGCGTAAAAGAGTACTGATTGCTTGCCACATGCTGTCTCTCCCCATGTTTTCCACCATATCATAAGGTTAGCGCATTACTACCGGGTAAACCTGGAACTGACGCACAACTGACGCTTTCCGTTGCGCTAAACGCATTTATTGAGCTTTTAACCACTCGGCGAATGTGCTGACGGCGATTTCTGCCGGACGGCCAAGGGCCGATTCCGCCAGGCCGGCGCTGAGAGCTTTCACTTCCTCGGCTGTTTGGGCGCTCAGCAGGCCAAAGGTATTGGTGCCCAGCTCATGGGGCGTGCCCTCTTCATCATTGAGCGTTAGTACAAACCCGGCACGGGTAAAATGGTTGCTGACCTCATTGATCTCCGTCAGCACCTGCTCATGGAAGGTTACGCTGACGACCCAGGCGGTAATTTCATTGCTCATCTCGACACCCCGTTGTTATGTATGGCCTTTCCAGCATAGACCATCCTGCAAATCTCGCGGCTCCCCTCCGCCGGCGCGGAGGGGCAGGGGAAATCAACGTCCGCAGAGATAATCGTAGATTTTTTGCGTATTGGCCTGCGAACAGAGGCGGGTACCCTGGTTGATGGTCGCGGCACTACCGGCGGCGACGCCAAAGCGTACCATGTCTTCGAGGCTGGCGTTTTCCGCCAGACGCAAGGTCATGGCGCCCACCATGCTGTCGCCGGCGCCGACGGTGCTCTGGCTTTTCATTGGCGGCGGCACCACCTGAACGCTGCCGCTGGCGTCAACCCCTAACGCCCCCTGCGGACCGAGGGAGACCACCACCCGGCGCACTTTACCGGACTGGATCAACGACTGAGCGGCAAGGCGGACGTCATCAGGCTGGCTCAGATCGCGCTGCACGAGGGCGCTGAGCTCTTTCTGGTTTGGCTTCACTAATTCAATATTGCCGACGTCCAGCGCGGCGGCCAGCGCATCGCCGGAGCTGTCGATAATGCAACGCAGGCCTTGCTGTTGCGCATTTTTAACCAGCTGCATCAGATTTTCGACGCTGATACCTGGCGGCAGGCTGCCGCTGATCACCAGCAGTGAGCCGGGGTCGATGGTCAGGACTTTTTCTTCCAGGCGGCGGAATTCATCGTCTGTCAGCGCGGCGCCGGGCATCACAAAGCGATACTGTTCGCCGCTGGCGGCCACGTGAACGTGCAGGTTCTGTCGCGTCCAGTCGCGGGTTTCGACGGTCTCGATCGGCACCTGCTCATCGGCCAGCAGGGCGGCAAGGTGCTCGCCGGTGGCGCCGCCAATCGGGAAAATGGCGGTGGCTTTGCCGCCGAGAAAGGTCACGGCGCGGGCGACGTTGATCCCGCCGCCGCCGGGTTCAAATACCGGCGCGCTGCAGCGGAGTTTCCCTTCCGGGTAGATCTGCGGGGTCTGGGTGGCGCTATCCAGCGAGGGGGCCAGCGTGAGCGTATAAATTTTGGTCATTCCTTCTCCTCCTTAATACGGCGACTGTGCTTTATTTAAGCATGGCACGATGATTCAGGGAGGGAAAGTGCTGTCCCTGAGGGATTTGCAAAGAAGCCTGTATTTTCATTATGAAATAAAGATTGTTTCCGGAGCTGTCTTATTCAAAAAACGAAAGAGTAAGTGATTGCTATGTTATTCGTGCTTTTTTATAATTTGCTACCTTTCTTAGGACCTGCACTCCGCGATCCTCGCGAAAGTTTCCGGGACCCACAGGTCTCTTTTATGTTGTACGGACGCTAAATTCAATGAGCCGGCATGGTTAGGCCTGTTCATCATTTGTACTGTCCTAAAAAAATGTATTTTAGAGAGTTATAATGAAGCTTTTAAAGACAGTACCCGCAGCGGTCATGCTGGCGGGGGGGCTTTTTGCGTCTGTTGGCGCAATGGCCGATGATTCTGTATTTACCGTCATGGATGACCCTTCCGCTGCCAAAAAACCGTTCGAAGGGGTGGTCAACGCAGGTTACCTGGCGCAGTCCGGCAACACCAAGAACTCCTCAATGACGGCTGATTCCACCCTGACCTGGTATGGCAACACCACCGCCTGGTCCCTGTGGGGCAACGCCAGCAACACCTCGTCCAACGATGAGCGCTCCTCAGAGAAATATGCAGTCGGTGGTCGTAGTCGCTATAACCTGACCGATATGAACTACGTCTTTGGGCAGGGCAGTTGGCTAACCGACCGTTATAACGGCTATCAGCAGCGCGATGTCCTGACGGCGGGCTATGGTCGTCAAATCCTCAACGGACCGGTGCACAGCCTGCGGTTTGAATTTGGTCCTGGCGTCCGCTATGACGAATACACCGACGGGGATACCGACACTCAACCGCTGGGCTACGCCTCCGGAACCTGGGCCTGGCAGATGACCGATAACGCCAAATTTACCCAAGGGGTATCGGTATTTGGCGCCGAGGACACCACGGTCAACTCAGAGAGTGCGTTAAACGTGGCGATTAACGCCCACTTTGCGTTGAAAGTGGCGTACAACGTCACCTGGAACTCGGAGCCGCCGGCGTCTGCGCCGGAGCATACCGATCGCCGGACCTCGCTCTCCCTCGGGTATAAAATGTAATATTTTCAGGCCGGGTTTCCCGGCCTGATCGTTTTAGATTTAGCAATAAGTGACATTATTTTTTCTGGCAATTCGTTTTAGTTTTTATAAAAAGAAACTGGCCTCCATTTTTTCTCCATTATTCTCCATTTGCTGACAAATATTCATTCTATTTGACACGAAAAGCTAAATATTCGACGGACAAATATGTGATCTGGATCTATACTAACAGCCACTGACCGAATGGAGACATTGTTCGGTCCGTCTTCCGTAATAAGAGAATAAACATCATGAAAAAAAGCCAATTTACCATCGCAGCCCTGGCGCTGTGCGTGCTTTCCTTTGGCGCATCGGCCGCCACGCCAGTTCCGCCGTCGGGTAACCAGGACCATACGCAGGTAGGTATCGCCAAAGCTACCGACGTTGAGGCCGGATCGAATATTGCCCCCGGTTCCCGTAGCACCGGACAATCCATGAGCGATGCCTTTAATGTGCATACGCTGGTGGCAGGCGAGTGGTCTTAATATCGCAGGCTACTGCTTCACGGGCAGTCTATTAAGCCGGGTAAAGTGGTACCGGTTTAACGACCCGCGCTAAACATCACGCAGGCAATATCAACGCGTCTCTTTTAGTTTGTCCGCATAATATCGTCCGGCTTCGCTGGTGATTATTATCGCCCCTTCCTGGCGGATATTCTGCTTTTATCCGCGCCGCTCTTGTTTTCTCCGCATTCCGCCATCATTTATGCTATTGCGGCTTTAATCACGTACCAATGATGTGTAAACTACTCCCCGGTGTTATCAGCAGGCGGCAGCAGGCGGGAACGATCGCTCCGGTCGTGCTCCTCTTTTCGCAGAGTGAAGCGGGAACTGCGCCTTAACCTGGTGATAATTATGATTATATTGTTTTGTATGTGCTCTTTCGTGTGGGGCACCACTGCAAATAAGGACATAAAATGCCTGTAATTACGCTTCCTGATGGCAGCCAACGCCATTTTGATCACGCCGTCAGCCCGATGGACGTCGCGCTGGATATCGGCCCAGGCCTGGCGAAAGCCACCATCGCCGGGCGGGTAAACGGTGAACTGGTAGACGCCTGCGACCCGATCGAAACCGATTCCACCCTCTCTATTATCACGGCTAAAGATGAAGAAGGGCTGGAGATCATTCGTCACTCCTGCGCGCACCTGTTAGGCCATGCTATCAAACAGCTGTGGCCCAACACCAAAATGGCTATCGGTCCGGTTGTTGATAATGGCTTCTACTATGACGTAGACCTCGACCACACCCTGACTCAGGAAGATATCGACGCGCTCGAAAAACGTATGCATGAGCTCGCCGAGAAAAACTACGATGTCATCAAGAAGAAAGTGAGCTGGCACGAAGCGCGTGAAACCTTCGTGAAGCGCGGCGAAAGCTATAAAGTTTCTATTCTTGACGAAAACATTGCTCATGATGACAAGCCTGGCCTGTATCATCATGAAGAATATATCGATATGTGCCGCGGTCCGCACGTGCCGAACATGCGCTTCTGCCATCACTTCAAGCTGATGAAAACCGCCGGTGCCTACTGGCGCGGCGACAGCAACAACAAGATGCTGCAGCGTATCTACGGTACCGCGTGGGCCGATAAAAAAGCGCTGAATGCTTATCTGCAGCGTCTGGAAGAAGCCGCGAAGCGCGACCACCGTAAAATCGGTAAGCAGCTCGACCTGTATCACATGCAGGAAGAAGCGCCGGGCATGGTCTTCTGGCACAACGACGGCTGGACTATCTTCCGTGAACTGGAAACCTTTGTCCGTTCGAAACTGAAAGAGTATCAGTACCAGGAAGTCAAAGGGCCGTTCATGATGGACCGCGTGCTGTGGGAAAAAACCGGCCACTGGGACAACTACAAAGATGCGATGTTCACCACCTCTTCTGAGAACCGTGAATACTGCATTAAGCCGATGAACTGTCCGGGCCACGTGCAGATCTTCAACCAGGGGCTGAAATCCTACCGTGACCTGCCGCTGCGTATGGCGGAGTTCGGTAGCTGCCACCGCAACGAGCCGTCAGGTGCCCTGCACGGTCTGATGCGCGTTCGTGGCTTTACCCAGGATGATGCGCATATCTTCTGTACTGAAGATCAGGTTCGCGATGAAGTGAACGCCTGTATTCGTATGGTCTACGATATGTACAGCACCTTTGGCTTCGAGAAGATCGTTGTCAAACTGTCGACTCGCCCGGAAAAACGTATCGGCAGCGACGAGACCTGGGATCGCGCGGAAGCGGATCTGGCGGTGGCGCTGGAAGAAAATAATATCCCATTTGAATATCAACTGGGTGAAGGGGCGTTCTACGGCCCGAAAATTGAATTTACCCTGTATGACTGCCTCGATCGTGCATGGCAGTGCGGTACGGTACAGCTGGACTTCTCTCTGCCGCAGCGTTTAAGCGCCTCCTATGTGGGCGAAAACAACGAGCGTCAGGTGCCGGTCATGATCCACCGTGCGATTCTCGGTTCTCTGGAGCGCTTCATTGGCATCCTGACCGAAGAGTTCGCTGGCTTCTTCCCAACCTGGATTGCGCCAGTGCAGGTGGTGGTCATGAATATCACCGATTCTCAGGCTGAATACGTTAACGAATTGACGCGTAAACTACAAAATGCGGGCATTCGTGTAAAAGCAGACTTGAGAAATGAGAAGATTGGCTTTAAAATCCGCGAGCACACTTTACGTCGTGTCCCGTATATGTTGGTCTGTGGCGACAAAGAAGTCGAAGCCGGCAAAGTGGCCGTGCGCACCCGTCGCGGGAAAGACCTCGGCAGCATGGACGTAAATGAAGTGATCGAGAAGCTGCAACAAGAGATTCGCAGCCGCAGTCTTCAACAACTGGAGGAATAAGGTATTAAAGGCGGAAAACGAGTTCAAACGGCACGTCCGAATCGTATCAATGGCGAGATTCGCGCCCAGGAAGTTCGCTTAACAGGTCTGGAAGGTGAGCAGCTGGGTATTGTGAGTCTGAGAGAAGCTATCGAAAAGGCTGAAGAGGCTGGAGTAGATTTAGTTGAAATCAGCCCTAACGCCGAGCCGCCAGTTTGTCGTATCATGGACTACGGCAAGTTCCTTTATGAAAAGAGTAAGTCTTCTAAGGAACAGAAGAAGAAGCAGAAAGTTATCCAGGTTAAGGAAATTAAATTCCGCCCTGGTACTGATGAAGGTGACTATCAGGTAAAACTCCGCAGCCTGATTCGCTTTCTCGAAGATGGCGATAAGGCCAAGATCACGCTGCGTTTCCGCGGTCGTGAGATGGCCCACCAGCAGATCGGTATGGAAGTGCTTAACCGCGTGAAAGACGATCTGGTTGAACTGGCAGTAGTCGAATCCTTCCCAACGAAGATCGAAGGCCGCCAGATGATCATGGTGCTCGCTCCTAAGAAGAAACAGTAAGGCCATCAAGAAACATTTCCGGTGGGCTTCGGCTCACTGGTTTTGTTCGCCTTTGTTTCGTTTATTAACAATGCGAAGTGGAAGTTATTAAAATGCCAAAAATTAAGACCGTACGCGGTGCTGCTAAGCGCTTCAAAAAAACCGGTAAAGGTGGTTTTAAGCACAAGCACGCTAACCTGCGTCACATTCTGACTAAAAAAGCTACCAAGCGTAAACGTCACCTGCGTCCGAAAGCCATGGTTTCCAAAGGCGATCTGGGCCTGGTTATCGCGTGCCTGCCGTACGCATAAGTCGTTAACGTTTAACTTTTTTAACTTAGAATAGATACAGGAGAGCACACATGGCTCGCGTAAAACGTGGTGTAATTGCACGTGCACGTCACAAGAAAATTTTGAAACAAGCTAAAGGCTACTACGGTGCGCGTTCTCGCGTATACCGCGTTGCCTTCCAGGCTGTTATCAAAGCTGGTCAGTACGCTTACCGTGACCGTCGTCAACGTAAACGTCAGTTCCGTCAACTGTGGATTGCACGTATCAACGCAGCAGCACGTCAGAACGGTATTTCTTACAGCAAATTCATCAATGGCCTGAAAAAAGCCTCTGTTGAAATCGACCGTAAGATCCTGGCTGACATCGCCGTATTCGACAAAGTAGCGTTCACCGCTCTGGTCGAAAAAGCGAAAGCAGCTCTGGCATAAGCCAGTTGAAAGAGGGAGCTTGTCTCCCTCTTTTCGTTTCAACACCATCAATACATTGACTTTTATCGGCGCAGGCTTTTCAATACAGGTCTGACGTTTCTTACCAGACAAGGTAATGCAAGCATGAATGCTGCTATTTTCCGCTTCTTTTTTTACTTTAGCACCTGAACTCAGGAGGCTAGCGCGTGAAAGAAGAAACGGAAAACAGCGCCAGAAAGCCTCCCCTGTGGAGGCTTTTTTCGTATATGGATTCGGAATATTAATTTCACTATAACCGGTGTCTGCACCGACATAATGAGGAAAACCATGTCACATCTCGCAGAGCTGGTTGCCAGTGCCAAGGCAGCCATTAACGAGGCATCAGATGTTGCTGCGCTGGACAACGTCCGCGTGGAATACCTGGGTAAGAAAGGGCATCTGACCCTGCAAATGACCACCCTGCGTGAGTTGCCGCCGGAAGAGCGTCCGGCAGCCGGTGCGGTCATCAACGAAGCGAAAGAGCAGGTACAGCAGGCGCTGAATGCGCGCAAAGCCGAACTGGAAGGGGCGGCGCTGAATGCTCGTCTGGCTGCAGAGACCATCGACGTCTCGCTGCCGGGTCGCCGCATTGAAAATGGCGGCTTGCATCCGGTCACCCGCACCATCGACCGTATTGAAAGTTTCTTCGGTGAGCTCGGCTTTACCGTGGCGACGGGCCCGGAAATCGAAGACGATTACCACAACTTCGATGCGCTGAATATCCCGGGTCACCATCCGGCGCGCGCTGACCACGACACTTTCTGGTTCGATGCCACTCGCCTGCTGCGCACCCAGACCTCCGGCGTGCAGATCCGCACCATGGAAAACCAGCAGCCGCCGATCCGTATTATCGCGCCGGGACGTGTCTATCGTAACGACTACGATCAGACCCACACCCCGATGTTCCACCAGATGGAAGGTCTGATCGTTGATAAAAACATCAGCTTCACCAACCTGAAAGGAACCCTGCACGATTTCCTGAACAACTTCTTTGAAGAAGATCTGCAGGTACGCTTCCGTCCGTCTTACTTCCCCTTCACCGAACCGTCCGCGGAAGTCGACGTGATGGGTAAAAACGGCAAATGGCTGGAAGTGCTGGGCTGCGGGATGGTGCACCCGAACGTGCTGCGCAACGTGGGTATCGATCCGGAAGTGTATTCCGGCTTCGCCTTTGGCATGGGCATGGAGCGTCTGACCATGCTGCGCTATGGCGTCACCGATCTGCGCGCGTTCTTCGAAAACGATCTGCGTTTCCTCAAACAGTTTAAATAAGGGCAGGACAGAACAATGAAATTCAGTGAACTGTGGTTACGCGAGTGGGTTAACCCGGCGATCGACAGCGAAGCGCTTTCCGATCAGATCACCATGGCGGGCCTTGAAGTGGACGGCGTTGAGCCGGTTGCCGGCAGCTTCAACGGCGTCGTTGTTGGTGAAGTCGTGGAGTGCGGTCAGCACCCGAACGCTGACAAACTGCGCGTCACTAAAGTCAACGTCGGCGGCGAACGCCTACTGGACATCGTCTGCGGCGCGCCAAACTGCCGTCAGGGGCTGAAAGTCGCCGTGGCGACCATCGGCGCCGTGCTGCCGGGCGATTTTAAAATCAAGGCTGCGAAGCTGCGCGGCGAACCGTCAGAGGGGATGCTGTGCTCCTTCTCCGAGCTGGGCATTTCCGACGATCATAGCGGAATTATCGAGCTGCCGGCGGATGCGCCGATCGGTACCGATATTCGCGAATACCTTAAGCTAGACGATAACACCATCGAGATCAGCGTCACCCCGAACCGCGCCGACTGCCTGGGCATCATCGGCGTCGCGCGCGACGTGGCCGTGCTGAACAAGGCGCCGCTGAACGCGCCGGAAATCACCCCGGTTGCCGCCACCATTGACGATGTGCTGCCGATTCAGGTTGACGCCCCGCAGGCGTGCCCGCGCTATCTGGGCCGCGTGGTGAAAGGCATCAACGTCAAAGCGCCGACGCCGCTGTGGATGAAAGAGAAACTGCGCCGCTGCGGGATCCGCTCCATCGACGCGGTGGTTGACGTGACCAACTATGTGCTGCTTGAGCTGGGCCAGCCGATGCACGCCTTTGACCGCGACCGTATCGAAGGCGGGATCGTGGTGCGTATGGCGAAAGAGGGCGAAACCCTGGTCCTGCTTGATGGCTCCGAAGCGAAGCTCGACAGCGATACCCTGGTCATTGCTGACCACAACAAAGCGCTGGCAATGGGCGGGATCTTCGGCGGGGAGCACTCCGGCGTTAACGACGAAACCCAGAACGTGCTGCTGGAGTGTGCCTTCTTCAGCCCGCTGTCTATCACCGGCCGCGCGCGCCGTCACGGCCTGCACACCGATGCCTCTCATCGCTATGAGCGCGGCGTCGATCCGGCCCTGCAGTATAAAGCGCTGGAGCGCGCCACGCGTCTGCTGATCGACCTCTGCGGCGGCGAAGCCGGCCCGGTGATCGACGTGACCAACGAAGAGACTCTGCCAAAACGCGCCACCATCACTCTGCGTCGTAGCAAACTGGATCGCCTGATTGGCCACCATATCGACGACGCGCAGGTCACCGACATTCTGCAGCGCCTCGGCTGCGAAGTGACGGTGGGCGAAGGCGAATGGCAGGCGGTGGCCCCGAGCTGGCGTTTCGACATGGAGATCGAAGAGGATCTGGTCGAGGAAGTGGCTCGCGTTTATGGCTACAACAACATTCCTGATGAGCCGGTGCAGGCGGGTCTGATCATGGGTACCCACCGTGAAGCCGATCTGTCGCTGAAGCGCGTGAAAACGCTGCTGAATGACAAAGGCTATCAGGAAGTGATCACCTACAGCTTCGTCGACCCGAAAGTCCAGCAGCTGATCCACGCGGGTGAAGAGGCGCTGATTCTGCCAAGCCCGATCTCCAGCGAAATGTCGGCGATGCGCCTGTCGCTGTGGACTGGCCTGCTGGGGACCGTGGTCTACAACCAGAACCGTCAGCAGAGCCGGGTACGCATCTTTGAGAGTGGTCTGCGCTTTGTGCCGGACACCAATGCGCCGCTGGGCATTCGTCAGGATGTGATGCTGGCCGGGGCCATCTGCGGCAACCGCTACGAAGAGCACTGGACACTGGCGAAAGAGACGGTCGATTTCTATGATCTGAAAGGCGATCTGGAAGCCGTTCTGGATTTAACCGGAAAATTAGCGGATATCGAATTCCGTGCTGAAGCGACCACCGCGCTGCATCCGGGGCAATCCGCAGCGATTTATCTTAAAGGTGAACGCATTGGTTTCATTGGGGTTGTTCATCCTGAGCTGGAACGTAAACTGGATCTGAACGGTCGCACTCTGGTGTTTGAACTGGAGTGGAACAAGCTCGCAGACCGCGTGGTGCCTCAGGCGCGCGATATTTCCCGCTTCCCGGCGAACCGTCGCGACATCGCGGTGCTGGTCGCGGAAAACGTGGCTGCCGCCGATGTTTTAGCCGAATGTAAGAAAGTTGGCGTAAATCAGGTAGTTGGCGTAAACTTATTTGACGTGTACCGTGGTAAAGGTGTGGCGGAAGGGTATAAGAGCCTTGCGATTAGCCTGATCCTGCAGGATACCAGCCGTACACTCGAAGAAGAGGAGATTGCCGCTACCGTTGCCAGATGTGTAGAGGCATTAAAAGAGCGATTCCAGGCATCATTGAGGGATTGAACCTATGGCGCTTACAAAAGCTGAAATGTCAGAATATCTGTTTGATAAGCTTGGGCTTAGCAAGCGGGATGCCAAAGAACTGGTCGAGTTGTTTTTCGAAGAGATCCGTCGTGCTCTGGAAAACGGAGAACAGGTCAAACTCTCCGGGTTCGGCAACTTCGATTTGCGGGATAAAAACCAACGCCCGGGACGTAACCCGAAGACGGGGGAGGATATTCCCATTACAGCCCGGCGCGTGGTGACCTTCAGACCCGGTCAGAAGCTGAAAAGCCGTGTCGAAAACGCGTCGCCTAAAGACAAATAATCTGAACTAATTAAAAAGGCCGCATCGCGGCCTTTTTCTTTTCTGTCGAAACTTACGCTTTAACGGCAGTGAGCATGATCTCCACCAGGATTTCTGGTCGCGCCATCTCCGCCTGCACGGCCGCTCGCGCCGGGCTATGGCCGTCCGGCATCCACTCCACCCACGCCTCATTGAACGCAGCAAAGTCACGTTCGATATTTTTCAGCCAGATCTGCGCGGAGAGAATGTGCCGCTTATCGCTCCCGGACTCCGCCAGCAGGGCGTCGATCTTCTCCAGCACTTCGCGGGTCTGCAAGGTGATCTCCTCCTCGTTGCTTTTCGGCGTCTGTCCGGAGAGGAACAGCAGATTGCCATACTCAACGCTGGCGGAAAGACGAGGTTGTGGATGATTGCGAATAATTGTCATGCGGTTTGTTTCCATGTGAGACCTTCTAAAGAAATGTCTGGCATCTGATTGTCGATTAACGCGCCCAGCACCACCGCGCTGCCGGCGGCGAGGGTAAAGCCGAGGCTTCCCTGGCCGAGGTTCATCCACAGGTTGGGGTAGCCGGCGCGTCCCAGCAGCGGTGGGCCGGCTGGCGTTGAGGGGCGCATGCCGGTCCAGGCTTCGGCCTTGTCCAACCCCTCGAGTTCGGGAAAGCTACGGGCGACGATGCTCTTCAGCGCCTGAATGCGGCTTTCGCGCAGTTCGTCGCCGTCGTAGCCGATGTCCACCATCGCTGCGATGCGCAACTGCTGGCCAAGGCGGGCATAGACAATTTTGTGCCCATAGTCGGTAACGCTGATGTCCGGCGCAATGCCCGTCTGTTGGGGATAGGGAAGGGTCAGGCTATACCCCTTCAGGGCGCAGAGCGGCACGCGAACGCCCAGATGTCCCAGCAGCGGGCCGCTGCCGTTTCCGGCGGCGACGACATACTCATCGCCGGTGATGCTCCCGCGGCTGGTCTCCAGGGCGCTGACGCGTCCGCCGCGCTTAGTGAGCCGCAGCACCTCACAGTGGGTCAGCAGGCTGAAGCGGCTGCTGGCGGTGAGCTTGTCGAGCAGCGCAAGGCAAAACTGATGGCAATCCGCCGTTTCATCCCCCGGCGAATAAATGCCGCCCTGTAGCGAAGGGCTGATATGTTTTAGCGCCGGCTCCAGCCGCAGGCAGGCTTCAGCATTCAGCACCTGCTGATATTGAGGATCTATCCCTTTTGCCGCTTTAGTAAAATCGTATTCCCGGCGATGGATAATTAATTTTCCGCTGCGTCGCCAGTGAAAATCGGCAAGCCTATCCTCTTCCCGCCACGACTGCATAACCTGCCGGCTGAGCAGCGACAGACGCAATATATGGTCGCCGTTTATTTTATTGGTCTGGCTATTACAGGCGCGCAGGAACTGCAGCAGCCAGCGCCACTGCTGAAAAGAGATATTGAGACGCATATTGAGCGGCGAATCGGCTTTACCCATCCATTTCATCCCCTGCAGGGGAACGCCGCTGTCGGCAAGGGGAGCGACGTAGCGGTAACTTAATTGTCCGCCGTTGGCAAAACTGGTGGCGCTGGCCGGTTCGCCATTGCGCTCCAGTAATTGCACCTGATGGCCGCGCTTAATCAGTTCCCAGGCCGTGGCCAGACCGACCACGCCGCCGCCGATAATGACAATGCGTTTGTTCATAACCCGATATATCCACCGCTGATCAATTTATCGGGTTATGTCAAAGCATTTACCCCAGCGGCGCAATTGACTTTTTATGGTCAGGGTATAACCGCAGGTTAATCTCCTTGAGCTGCTGGCGCAGGCGCTGGCAGAGAAAATCGACGAACTTTTGCGCCATCGGGCTCAGGGAAACGTCGGCCCGCCGTAACAGGCAGAGGTTAATCGCGATCGGCGGCGTAATGGGATGGATCATCTCGGGAGAAAGGTTGTGCTGGGCGGAAAAGATATCGGTAATGCTGCAGCCCATGCCGCGCTTCACGAACTCGGTGGCCATATAGTAGGTCTGGACGTTTAGCCGGGTAGTGGAAAAGTCGCGACGGGTGGCGATGGCGGCGGAGAGCGAGTGCGGCCCCGGCGAGATCCACCGCTGCTGGTCGATCTCGCTGATGTCCACCGCACCCTGACGATAATGACGGTCGATATATACCAGCGGCACTTCGGCAATCAGGGTGGTAAGGATCTCTCCCTGCTGCACCGGCTGCAGCGTCAGCGCTAAATCTATCTCGCGTAAATCCAGTTTTCTAACCAGCGTCTCGGTGTGTTCTGTGGTGAGCGTCATTACCAGGTTGCTGTTTTGTTGATAAAAATCGGTCACCAGCTCCGGTACCAGGCTTAACCCCAGGCTCGGCAGGCAGCCTAAGGTGATTTTGGCACGCGGATCGCGGGCCAGGTTATCGGCCAGCAGGCGCAGGTTATCGAGGTCCTGATAAATAGTCTGCGCTTTTTCGAAAAGTGTGATCGCCTCGCTGGTCGGCAGCAGCTTGCCGCGCACCCGCTGAAAGAGGGTAAAGCCCAGCTTCAGCTCGGCGCTTTTTAACGCTTTGCTGGCCGCTGGCTGGGAGATATTGAGCGATTCCGCCGCCCGCGACAGAGAGCCGCAGGTCATGACGGCATAGAAGATTTCCAGATGACGCAGTTTCATGAACAGTTAACTCAGGGTTATAGCCTACCGATAAAAAGTCATTTTCTACTAACACTAAGTTAACATAAATTTAATCACCAATCAGCGCATTGGTTACATATTGTGCTGCTGGCCCCGCCTGATGGCGGAATAAAACGCTCTCAGAATCGTTTCCTTTGTACCCCACCAGACCCTCAGGCCGCGGCCAATAATGAAAAAGAGGGAGGATATTTTCTGAGCAGGCCCCAATACACCACCTGACCTTTACGGTCGGATTGATTGGCATTAAGGAGTGTTATGAGTGACTCAACGCTCGCAGGCAATACGCCTGTCAGACGAAATATCACGCGAAAAAACGTTATTACCGGTCTGTTATTGCTGCTGTTCGTGTTGATTGCGCTGTGGTGCCACGGTCGACCGGGCAGCGAGCTTGGCCTGCTGGGATTTACGCCGCTGGTGGCGTTAGCGATATTATCGCTGATCGGCGTCGATATTGTGCTGGCGGTCATCTCCTCGATTATTATCGCCATGATCATGACCTCAACCGGTCTGCCGGAAATGGGCGTGATGTTGGCGAAATCCACCGGGTCATTTATTGCCACCGTCGGGCTTATCATTATGCTCGGCGCCGGCGTGGGGGAGGTAGCCACCCGCACCGGCGCGGCGGTTGAGCTGGTGAAATTCGTGGTCCACCGTATTGGGCTGTCGAGCCAGACGCGGGTCAAGTTCGGCATTGTGGTGTCATCGAT
The DNA here is from genome assembly GCF_050378715.1 of Klebsiella sp. 2-CIP_Kleb. Taxonomy (NCBI): domain Bacteria; kingdom Pseudomonadati; phylum Pseudomonadota; class Gammaproteobacteria; order Enterobacterales; family Enterobacteriaceae; genus Klebsiella; species Klebsiella sp. 2-CIP_Kleb. Next base: position 815,842 of record NZ_JBNRLG010000001.1, on the reverse strand, counting down.
TTTAATTTGCGGTTCGCTGGGCACCATGGCCGGCGGCAACGCGATTATTGTCGCAGTGATTATCCCCGTAGCGGCGGCGGTACGCTTAACGCCGCCGACGGTGGCCGCGCTGTTGATGACCGCCGGTTCCGTTGGACTCTTTACCGGGCCCTTCACCCCCAGCACCGTGACGATCCTCAGCCTTGGCGGACTGAGCTATCCGGATTATCTGCTGTATGTCGGCCTGCCGATGAGCGCCGTCACCCTGTTAGCCGGCTGGATCATGGCGGGACGGATCCAGAAGATGACCGAAGGCAAACTGCGCTATGAGGTCGATCTCTCGGAAAAGCCGCAAGAGGAACTTAACGCCGCGCAGCAGCGCCGGCGTAAATTAAGCGCGCTGGCTTTCGCCGCGACCATCATCGTGATGGCGGTGGTTGGAGTGGTGATTAAAGCTGGCTTTAGCTTTGCAATTATCGTCATGCTGCTGGTGGCGCTGATGACCGGGCTGGTGGGCGGCCTGCGGCCGACGCAGATCCTGCAGGCGCTCTATCACGGCTGCGGTCGTCTGGTGTGGATGTTTATTCTCTACTGGCTGTACAACCCGATCCTTGAGCTGATGGATGGCCTGCACGCCTATCAGGGGCTGCTGGAGTATACCCAGCCGTTGCTGGAGGGGATCTCCCCGGCCTGGCTGTGCTTTAGCATCTTCGCGTTCAATATTATCGGCCATGTGCCTGGCGCGGCGGTGGCCCAGATGACCTTTACTCATAAAATCTTTGGCCCAATGCTGATGGCCGCCGGCGTGCCGCCGCAGGGGACCACCGCGGTGCTGCTGGCCTCGTCTCAGGTGGACTGGTTCGGGCCGTTCCCCTCATCTGACATGTTCGGCCAGATGGGGCTGGCACAGTCTACTCATCTGAAATACATGCTCTATAACGGCTGGGCAATCGTGGTGGCGAACATCATTCTCTTCGCGCTGCTGTTTCAGATCCTGGTGTAAAGCGGGATGGTCGACGCGGGGGAGCCTCCTCCGCGTCGACGTTTGGCTGTGAGGTTTTCCTTTTCTCACCGCTACAGCCACCGTAAAATCAGCCTCTTGTTCCCAGTGCGTAATGGAATCTATGCTGACTCTCGCCCATCTCCAACAGCGCCGCAGCCGGCGTTGGCTCTTTGGTTTAACGCTGTTGCTGCTGGTCACCCTGCTGATCAGTCTGTGCGCGGGGGATCAATGGATCCCGCCCGGCGAGTGGTTCAGCGCCAAGGGGCATCTGTTTATCTGGCAGATCCGCCTGCCGCGGACCCTGGCGGTGCTGCTGGTGGGGGCGGCGCTGGCGCTCTCCGGGGCGATAATGCAGGCGCTGTTTGAAAATCCGCTGGCGGAACCGGGTCTGCTGGGCGTCTCCAACGGCGCGGGCGTCGGGCTGATTGCCGCCGTCCTGTTGGGCAAAGGCCTGTTACCAGGCTGGGCGCTTGGGCTGTGCGCGATCCTCGGCGCGCTGCTGATCACCTTTATTCTGCTGCGTTTCGCCCGCCGCCATCTTTCCACCAGCCGTCTGCTGCTGGCGGGGGTGGCGCTGGGCATCATCTGCAGCGCCCTGATGACCTGGGCGGTGTACTTCTCCACCTCTTTTGACCTGCGGCAGCTGATGTACTGGATGATGGGCGGGTTTGGCGGCGTCGACTGGCAGCAGCTGTGGCTGATGATAGCCCTCCTGCCGGTGCTCTGCTGGGTCTGTCTGCAGTCACAACCCCTGAATTTACTGGCGCTGGGCGAAGTCTCCGCCCGTCAGCTCGGGCTGCCGCTGTGGCTGTGGCGCAAGCTGCTGGTGGTGGCGACCGGCTGGATGGTCGGCGTGAGCGTGGCGCTGGCGGGGGCGATTGGCTTTATCGGCCTGGTGATCCCGCACATTCTGCGGCTGTGCGGCTTGAGCGATCACCGGGTGTTGCTCCCGGCCTGCATGCTGGCGGGGGCAAGCGCTTTGCTGGGGGCGGATATTATCGCCCGGCTGGCGCTTTCCGCCGCTGAGCTGCCGATTGGCGTGGTGACGGCGACGCTGGGCGCGCCGGTCTTTATCTGGTTGCTGCTGCGCTCGCGGTGACGGGGATAGCGCGACGCCGTCTGCAGGGACGGCGCCGGCTCGGGCTTACCAGCCTTTGATCGCGTCGCCTTTGTAGACTTCCTTCGCTTTTTCCGCGACTTCACTGGTCTGGAAGGCGGCTTTCAGTTCCTGAATTTTCTTGCTGTCCTTGTTATCCTCGCGGGCGACGATCGCATTCACGTAAGGGGAATCCGGTCCCTCCATGAACAGGCCGTCGCGGGCGGCCGACAGGCCAGCCTGGGCGGAGAAGTTGGTGTTAATGATTGACAGGCTGACGTTCGGGTCATCCAGAGTACGAGTCAGCTGCGGGGTATCCACCTCCACAATTTTCAGCTGTTTTGGGTTGTCGATGATATCCAGCGTGGTGGGTAAATAGCCGACGCCCGGTTTCAGCTTGAGCAGTCCCTGCGCCTGCAGCAGCAGCAGGCTGCGGCCCAGGGTGGTGGTTTCATTAGAGATGGTCACTGTCGCCCCCTCAGGGAGCTCGCTGATATTTTTGATGCGATGTGAATAGGCGGCGATAGGGAAGACAAAGGTTTTACCCACCACCGCGAATTTATAGCCGCGCTCCTTCGACTGCGCCTCAAGGTAAGGCAGGGTCTGGAAGGCGTTGGCATCCACATCTTTGTTGTTCAGCGCTTCGTTAGGCAGCACGTAATCATTGAAGGAGACCACTTCGACGTCGAGGTGATATTTATCCTTCGCTACCTGCTCCACTACTTTCCAGATGGCTTCGTCCGGCCCGGTATTGATAGCGACTTTCACTTTATTATCTTCATCCGGAGAGCAGGCGCTCAGCAGGGCGACAGAGGCGGCGATTAACGCCAGGCTAAACAACTTCTTCATCAATAAAACTCTCTTAAATTAACAAGTAACAAAACCATATTACATTCATGGAACACTGTACACGGAAATGGTTGCCTGCCCAATTGAGAGGATTTCATGTTGCCGACGGGCAGCGAAGCGCTGTTACATCATGCGACAACTCGCGGGGATTGGCAGTAGAATGGCGGGCGCTGAATCCGCTACAGTAGATAGGGATCACCTTCACCGGAAACCGGTTTATCCATTGAGGACAGGCTATGCAACATGACATTCTGAATACCGAAGTGACGACCATTGATGGCGAGAAAACCACCCTGGCATCCTTTGCCGGCAAGGTGCTGCTGATCGTCAATGTGGCCTCCAAATGCGGCCTGACGCCGCAGTACGAGCAACTGGAGGACCTGCAAAAGCAGTTTGCCGGCGAGGGCTTCAGCGTCCTGGGCTTCCCCTGCAACCAGTTCCTCGGCCAGGAGCCGGGCAGTGAAGAAGAGATTAAGACCTTCTGCAGCACCACCTACGGCGTCACCTTCCCGCTGTTCAGCAAGATTGACGTCAACGGCGAACATCGCGCGCCGCTCTATCAAAAGCTGGTTGCCGCCGCGCCGAAGGCGGTGGCCCCGGAAGGCAGCGGTTTTTATGAGCGGATGGCCAGCAAGGGCCGGGCGCCGCTGTACGTGGACGACATTCTGTGGAATTTCGAAAAATTCCTCGTCGATCGCCAGGGCAACGTCATTCAGCGCTTCTCTCCGGACATGACGCCGGACGATCCGCAGCTGGTGGCGGCGATTAAAGGAGCGCTGGCGAAATAATGTCGTTTCTGATGCAGCTACAGGATGTAGAAGCGGCGGGGCGTTTGGCCCCGTTTTCTGCGGCCTTTCGCGCCGGGGAGATCGTCCACCTGGTGGGGCCTAACGGCGCAGGGAAGAGCACGCTGCTGGCCCGCATGGCGGGACTGTCCGACGGCCCCGGTACGATTCATTTTAACGGACGACGGCTTGACGAGTGGCCGGCGACGGAGCTGGCGCGCCGTCGCGGATATCTGTGTCAACACCAGACCCCGCCGTTCGCCATGCCGGTGTGGCACTACCTGGCGCTGCATATGCAGCAGCAGGGTGATAGCGCCCGTCTGAGCGATATCGCGGCCCGGCTTGGTCTGGACAATAAGCTGGGCCGTCCGGTCAATCAGCTGTCGGGCGGCGAGTGGCAGCGCGTGCGGCTGGCGGCAGTGATCCTGCAGATCGATCCCTTAAGCAATCCCATGGGTCAACTGCTGCTGCTGGATGAGCCGATGAACAGTCTGGATGTGGCCCAGCAGGCGGCGCTGGATCGGCTGTTACGCGAGCTAAGCGCGGCGGGAATTGCGGTGGTGATGAGCAGTCACGATCTCAACCACACTTTGCGCCATGCCGGACAGAGCTGGCTGCTCTGCCAGGGGGAAGCCATCGCCTGCGGGGAGACCGCCGAGGTGCTGAATGAGGAAAATTTAACCGCCGCCTATGCGATCCCGTTCCAGCGCGTGGAGGTGGCCGGTCATATTATGCTCATCGCGTCACAGTAGCACGCAGTTATCTTGTCACTATATTGATAAACAAGCTAAATTATTGCGATAAAGAGACTAGGGACAGAGGGATCATCTGAAATGCGCTTCTGGTTCATGTTGGCGGCGGCGTTAATTTTAGCCGGCTGCAGCAGCCATCGGGCACCGCCGCCGAATCCTCGGCTGGCTGACTCCATTACGGTGGTGGCGAATCTGAACGAGCAGCTGCGCAGCTGGCGCGGCGCACCGTATCGCTACGGCGGCATGACGCCGCGCGGCGTCGACTGCTCCGGCTTTGTGGTGCGCACGTTTCGCGATAAATTTGCCCTCCAGCTGCCGCGCGAAACCCGCGAGCAGGCGGAAATCGGTACCCGGATTGATAAGCGCGATCTGCTGCCTGGCGATCTGGTGTTCTTCAAAACCGGCTCAGGCGAAAGCGGCCTGCACGTCGGCATCTACGATACCGATAACCAGTTTATACATGCCTCCACCAGTCAGGGCGTCACCCGTTCCTCGCTGGATAACGTCTACTGGAACAAAAAGTTCTGGCAGGCGCGGCGTATCTGACGTCATTCAGCGGCCTGAGGGAAGCGAGCGCTTCCCTTTTTTATGCCGATAACCCTGCACTCCGCCCGTGTTAATCCGCTGTTCCAGGCACTACACTGGAGAGAGGAGGAACCATGACCCTTTCTTTTACCACCCACTGGCGGGATGAACTGCCGGACTTTTACACTTCCCTGTCGCCAACGCCGCTGGATAACGCCCGACTTATCTGGCGCAACGCCCCGCTGGCGCAACAGCTGGGCGTCCCTGACGCGCTGTTTGCGCCTGAAAGCGGGGCCGGCGTCTGGGGCGGGGAAGCGCTGCTCCCGGGCATGTCCCCGCTGGCGCAGGTATACAGCGGCCATCAGTTTGGCGCCTGGGCCGGCCAGCTGGGCGACGGCCGTGGGATCCTGCTCGGCGAGCAGCAGCTGGCGGATGGCCGTCGTTACGACTGGCATCTGAAAGGCGCCGGCCTGACCCCCTATTCGCGGATGGGAGACGGCCGCGCCGTGCTGCGCTCGACGATCCGGGAAAGTCTGGCGTCAGAGGCGATGCACGCCCTGGGGATCCCGACGACGCGCGCCCTGGCGATGGTGACCAGCGATACGCCGGTCTACCGCGAGCGCGTGGAGCCTGGCGCGATGCTGATGCGCGTGGCCGAGAGCCATGTCCGCTTTGGCCATTTCGAACATTTTTACTATCGTCGCGAGCCGCAGAAGGTCCAGCAGCTGGCCGACTATGTCATTCGCCACCACTGGCCGCAACTGCAGGATGAGGCGGACAAGTACCTGTTATGGTTCCGTGACGTTGTCACGCGTACCGCGCAGACCATCGCCAGCTGGCAAACCGTGGGCTTTGCCCATGGGGTGATGAATACCGACAACATGTCGATTCTCGGTTTGACCATCGACTACGGCCCGTATGGCTTCCTTGACGATTTTCAGCCGGACTTCATCTGCAACCACTCCGACTATCAGGGGCGCTACAGTTTTGAAAACCAGCCGGCGGTGGGGCTGTGGAATCTGCAGCGTCTGGCCCAGTCGCTGTCGCCGTTTATCAGCGCCGAAGCGCTGAATGCGACGCTGGATGAGTATCAGCACGCCTTGCTGACCGCCTATGGCCAGCGGATGCGCGACAAGCTTGGCCTGTTCAGCCAGCAGAAAGGGGATAACGACCTGCTCGACGGTCTGTTTGCCCTGATGATCCGCGAAAGAAGCGACTATACCCGAACGTTCCGCCTGCTGAGCCACAGCGAACAGCTCAGCGCCGCCTCGCCGCTGCGCGACGAGTTTATCGACCGTGCGGCTTTCGACAGCTGGTTCGCCGGATATCGCGCGCGGCTGCGTGATGAACAGGTGGGGGATGCCCAGCGCCAGCAGCGGATGCAGGGCGTCAACCCGGCGCTGGTATTACGTAACTGGCTGGCGCAGCGGGCGATCGAGCAGGCTGAGGCTGGCGATATGGGGGAGCTGGAGCGTCTGCATGCCGCGCTGGCCGATCCCTTCACCGATCGCGAGGACGACTACGTCCGCCGGCCGCCGGACTGGGGGAAACGTCTGGAAGTCAGCTGCTCGAGCTAACTCGCCTCGCCCCGCGCACCGCGGGGCGACTATTTGGTCAGGATCAACTTCCCGGCGTGGGTCTGGCGCAGCAGATAGCGCTGGCCGCCATGCTCAATGACTACCCGTCCTTCGCTGCCTAACAGAACCCGACTGCTGATCTGTCTGTCCGTCGCCACGGGATAGGGGGCATTGTCTTTTGGTTTTTCAGCTGTGGCAGTGTTATCCATACGCGTCATAGCTCTCAAAATAAAAATCAAAGCAACAATGATAATCATTATCAATAATGTTGTTTTTGACGGCAAGCGTTATTTATCGTGTTACCGAATTTGGTAGGGAATGTCAGAAGGGGTTCGCCCACCGCATGCGCGGCGGGCGGAGCGGTCACAGACGGGTGGCCGTGGCGGCCGCCAGCTCACTCAATAAACGTTCGCTGTCTTCCCAGCTCAGGCAGGGATCGGTGATCGACTGGCCCCAGGCCAGCGGCTGGCCGGGAACCACTTTCTGGGTCCCTTCCTGCAGGAAGCTCTCCGCCATAATGCCGGCGATGGCGGTAGAGCCCGCGCGAATTTGCTGACAGATATCGGCGCACACCTCCAGCTGACGGCGATGCTGCTTCTGGCAGTTGCCATGGCTGAAGTCGACCACCAGCTGCTCCGGCAGATCGAATTCCCGCAGCGCCTCGCCGGCGGCGGCGATGTCCTCGGCGTGATAGTTCGGCCGTTTGCCGCCGCGCATAATGATATGCCCGAACGGGTTGCCGCTGGTCTGGTAAATCGTCATCTGCCCCTGCTTGTCCGGGGAGAGGAACATATGGCTGGCGCGGGAGGCGCGGATGGCGTCCACGGCGATGCGCGTATTGCCGTCGGTGCCGTTTTTAAACCCGACCGGGCAGGAGAGCGCCGAAGCCATTTCACGGTGAATCTGACTTTCAGTGGTGCGCGCCCCGATGGCTCCCCAGCTGATGAGATCGGCGATAAACTGACCGGTCACCATATCGAGAAACTCGGTGGCCGTCGGCACCCCCAGCTCATTGACCTGCAGCAGCAGGCGCCGTGCCAGCTCAATCCCGTGGTTGACCCGGTAGCTGCCGTTGAGGTCCGGATCGGAGATTAAGCCTTTCCAGCCCACCACAGTACGGGGTTTTTCAAAGTAGGTGCGCATCACGATCTCCAGCTGCGGCTGGTAGCGCTCGCGCATGGTCTGCAGGCGGCGGGCATACTCCATCGCCGCGTCGGTGTCGTGAATGGAGCAGGGGCCGATAATCACCAGCAGGCGGCGGTCTTCGCCGTTGAGGATTTTTTCAATTCGGCGACGGGAGGCCGAGACGTGGGCGGCCACGTCGGCCGTAACGGGATGGCGCTGGGCCAGCTCCGCGGGCGTTACCAGGCTTTCAATGCGCGCGGTACGCAATTCGTCTGTTTTATTCATTGGGGTCTCAAAAATCTGTTTCTTCGCCAGCGAAAATGCCGGGAAGTGATGCGCATCACGATAAACCAATCCCTGCTTATTGCAAGAGCAGGGCATGATCCTGTATAGGCCACGGGTGATAGCATAAACAAATTTTTAATAATGTACTAGTGTATTAGTACATCCTGCGATTCAGCCCCATGATGTCCATGATTTTTGTCGCTATTTCCTCAACGGAATAGTTGGTGCTGTTCAGGCAGGGGATTTTATTCTTGCGATACAGCGCCTCCACTTCGGTCACTTCCATCCGACACTGGCGCAGCGAGGCGTAGCGGCTGTTCTCCCGGCGCTCCTCGCGGATCGCCGCCAGACGTTCCGGATTGATGGTCAGGCCGAACATCTTATGCTGCAGGGGTTTCAGCGAGGCCGGCAGAACCAGATTGTCCATATCGTCGGCGATAAACGGATAGTTGGCGGCGCGAATGCCGTACTGCATGGCGAGGTACAGACTGGTGGGCGTCTTGCCGCAGCGCGACACGCCGAGGAGGATCACCTGCGCCTGGTCAAGGTTGCGCAGCGAGATGCCATCGTCATGGGCGAGGGTGTAATCGATGGCGGCGATACGCGCATCGTATTTGATCAGGTTCCCGGGGTTCAGGCCGTGGGTGCGGTGCGCCACCGGGGTCGGGTCGAGGTTGAGCTCCTGCTGCAGCGGGGCCACCAGCGCCTGAACGATATCCTGACAAAAGCCCTCGCTTTGCAGAATGATATCGCGGATCTCCGGAATGACGATGGAATAGAACACCAGCGGGCGGATGCCCGTTTGCTGATAAATGGCGTCGATCTGCTCTTTCACCGCCCGCGCGCGGCTGATATTTTCCACAAACGGCAGGGTCACGCTGCTGATGGCGACCGGGAATTGCGACATGACGGCATGCCCCAGCACCTCCGCCGTAATGGCGGTACCGTCAGAAATATAAAATACGTGGCGATCTACAGCACTTTCCATTTTGACCATCCGGTATAATGAGTTTAATTGCCTGAAAGCGGATATTAAATTTAAGCATATCCCTGTTTGATTTGTCTCTTGTTAAAATTGAAACACTATTTTTGTTTTTTATGAAAAGGGTGGTTCATTTTCTTTTTTTTGCCGTTATTTCCAGCGTTTCTCGTCATACTTCCTAAAAATCATCAAGTTATCTATATCAGAGGAACAGTCCGAAAAAAGAAAAAATAATTTGCTTGAACGATTCACCGTTTTTTTCAGCACCATAAATATGTCAGGATAATCTTGCAGTCGATCGTGAAATTTTTTTCACTGGTATTAAATCACAAAAGGATTGTCTCGATGTCCAACAATGGCTCGTCACCGCTGGTGCTTTGGTATAACCAACTCGGCATGAATGATGTAGACAGAGTTGGGGGCAAAAATGCCTCCCTTGGTGAAATGATTACGAATCTGTCCGGTATGGGTGTTTCCGTACCTAACGGGTTTGCCACCACCGCTGATGCTTTCAACCAGTTCCTGGACCAAAGCGGTGTTAACCAGCGCATCTATGCGCTGCTGGATGAAACCGACATTGACGACGTTTCCGCATTAGCGAAAGCGGGCGCGCAGATCCGACAGTGGATCATCGATACCCCCTTCCAGAGCGAACTGGAAAACGCGATTCGCGATGCTTATGACCTGCTGTCCGCCGATGACGCCGAGGCCTCATTCGCCGTGCGCTCTTCCGCCACCGCGGAAGATATGCCGGACGCCTCCTTCGCCGGGCAGCAAGAGACATTCCTCAACGTGCAGGGCTTTGACGCCGTGCTCGTTGCCGTGAAGCACGTATTTGCTTCACTGTTTAACGATCGCGCGATCTCCTATCGCGTGCATCAGGGTTACGATCATCGCGGCGTGGCGCTCTCCGCCGGGGTGCAGAGGATGGTCCGCTCCGATCTGGCCTCCTCCGGCGTCATGTTCTCCATCGATACCGAATCCGGCTTTGACCAGGTGGTGTTTATCACCTCGGCGTGGGGTCTGGGCGAGATGGTGGTGCAGGGCGCGGTGAACCCGGACGAATTCTACGTCCACAAACCGACGCTGGCCGCTGGCCGCCCGGCGATCGTGCGCCGCACCATGGGCTCGAAAAAGATCCGCATGGTTTACGCGCCGACCCAGGAGCACGGCAAGCAGGTGCGTATCGAAGATGTGCCGCAGGCGCAGCGCGATATCTTCTCGTTAACCAACGAGGAGGTGCAGGAGCTGGCGAAGCAGGCGGTGCAGATCGAGAAGCACTACGACCGTCCGATGGATATCGAGTGGGCGAAAGATGGCCACACCGGTAAGCTGTTTATCGTCCAGGCGCGTCCGGAAACCGTGCGTTCCCGCGGCCAGGTGATGGAGCGTTATACCCTCCACGCTCAGGGGCAGATCATCGCCGAAGGGCGCGCCATCGGCCATCGCATTGGCGCCGGTCCGGTGAAGGTGATCCACGATATCAGCGAGATGAACCGCATTGAGCCGGGCGACGTGCTGGTTACCGATATGACCGACCCGGACTGGGAACCGATCATGAAGAAAGCCTCGGCGATCGTCACCAACCGCGGCGGCCGTACCTGTCACGCGGCGATCATCGCCCGTGAGCTGGGTATTCCGGCGGTGGTCGGCTGCGGCGATGCCACCGATCGCATTCAGGAAAACCAGAACGTGACCGTCTCCTGCGCCGAAGGCGATACCGGCTATGTCTACGCCGAGCTGCTCGACTTCAGCGTCAAGAGCTCCAGCGTCGGCGACATGCCGGATCTGCCGCTGAAGGTGATGATGAACGTCGGCAACCCGGATCGCGCCTTCGACTTCGCCTGCCTGCCGAACGAAGGCGTGGGTCTGGCGCGGCTGGAGTTTATCATCAACCGCATGATTGGCGTGCACCCGCGCGCGCTGCTGGAGTTTGACGATCAGGAGCCGGGCCTGCAGAACGAAATCCGCGAGCTGATGAAAGGCTACGATTCGCCGAGAGAGTTCTACGTTGGCCGCCTGACCGAAGGGATCGCCACCCTCGGTGCCGCTTTCTATCCGAAACGGGTGATCGTGCGTCTGTCGGACTTCAAGTCGAACGAATACGCTAACCTGGTAGGCGGCGAGCGCTATGAGCCGGAAGAAGAGAACCCGATGCTCGGCTTCCGCGGTGCCGGACGCTACGTTTCCGAAAGCTTCCGCGACTGCTTCGCGCTGGAATGTGAAGCCATGAAGCGCGTGCGTAACGACATGGGGCTGACCAACGTTGAAGTGATGGTGCCGTTCGTCCGTACCGTTGCCCAGGCGAAAGCGGTGGTCGAAGAGCTGGAGCGTCAGGGGCTGAAGCGCGGCGAGAACGGGCTGAAGATCATCATGATGTGCGAGATCCCGTCGAACGCATTGCTGGCGGAGCAGTTCCTCGAATACTTCGACGGCTTCTCCATCGGCTCGAACGACATGACCCAGCTGGCGCTCGGTCTGGACCGCGACTCCGGCGTGGTCTCTGAGCTGTTTGATGAACGCAACGACGCGGTGAAAGCCCTGCTGTCGATGGCGATCCGCGCCGCGAAGCAGCAGGGTAAATACGTCGGCATCTGCGGCCAGGGGCCGTCTGACCATGAAGATTTTGCCGCCTGGCTGATGGAGGAGGGGATCGATAGCCTGTCCCTCAACCCGGACACCGTGGTGCAAACCTGGTTAGGTCTGGCGGAACTGAATAAATAAGTTCGCCCTGACAACACCGATCCCCGGCAGCGATGCCGGGGATTTTTTTTGCCTGTGTCAGAGCGCCAGGCGACGTGAGCGCAGGACAAAAAAAAGCCCATCGTGGGAGATGGGCAAAGACTACACACAGCAATTCGTTGTTTCACTCAGGGGATTTCCATGCTTATAAATCAAGGTGTTGATTTATAACCGTGAGCTAATAGTAGGCAGCGGGGCCTTTGCCGTCGATCAGATTCCTCTCAATAGTTAAATTGTTGTGAAGGTCCGGAAGGTGAAACGCGGGTGAGGGGCCTACAAGTCTGGCGTTGAGCCGGCGATCAATAAATTTTGCTTAACAATTGTGCAGGCGGGGAAACAGGCGGGTCTCCCCGCCTGACAATGCATTACTTGCGCCCGGCCTCCAGCTCGCTGAGCTCTTCGAGCACGACGTCGGGATCTTTCGGCGGCGGCGGCACTTCGTGCACCCAGGCGTCATACAGGCGCCAGGAGACGGCCAGCAGCACCGGACCGATAAACAGACCGATCATGCCGAAGGCGATCAGGCCGCCAATGACGCCGGTAAGAATGAGGATCATCGGCAGGTCGGCGCCCATGCGGATAAGCACCGGGCGGATAACGTTGTCCATGGTGCCGACCACGCAGCTCCACACCAGCAGCACGGTGCCCCAGGTGGTGTCCCCGCTCCAGTAAAGCCAGATAATCGACGGCACCAGAACCAGCAAAGGCCCGAGCTGGACCAGACAGGTAAAGATCATCACCACGGTCAGCAGAGCGGCGTAGGGCACGCCGGAGATGGCAAGGCCGATACCGCCCAGCACCGCCTGGGTGAGGGCTGTCACCACCACGCCCAGCGCCACGGCGCGCACGGCCTGGCCGGCCAGCAGCACGGCGGCGTCACCGCGTTTAGCCGCCAGGCGCGTGGCGAAATAGCGGAAACCGTAGGCCACCTGCTCACCGCGCCAGTAGAGCAACGCGCTGAACAGCAGCATCAAACCGCAGTAGACCAGAAGCTTGCCGATGTGCGCCGCCTGACCGACAAACCAGCTGGTAGTGGTGCCAATATAGGGGCGAACCTTGGCCATAATCGCCGAGCCGCCCATATCCAGCAGGCCATGCCAGGCGGAGTAGAGCTTATCGCCCACCAGCGGCACGCTGTTGAGCCAGGCGAAATCCGGCAGCGTCACATTTCCGCTGCTGATGAGTTTGATCAGCGGAACGCTGTTATCCACCAGGCTGTTGACCAGCAGAGCGATAGGAATAACGAATAGCAAAAACAGCAGCAGGGTCATCGCCAGCACCGCCAGCATCCGTTTGCCGAACAGCACACGCTGCAGACGCAGCAGCACCGGCCAGGTGGCGATCACCACGGTGCCGGCCCAGGCGAAGGACAGAATAAACGGCTGCACAACCCACAGGCAGGATATGATAATCAGGGCCAGGAACAGCACCGACAGCAGTATTTGCGGTATGTCCCGAGGCTGATGGGGGTTAATCATAGATAAATTTTACCTTTCCAGTCGCGCCAAAAAGCTGGCGCCGCGTAAATCCATGTACTGATAATAATATCAATAATTTTGCCGGGCTGATTTTGCACAGAAAACACGTGGGCGCATATGAAAAAAATGTGATAAAAAGTTGAATGCGCTACGCAAACGTTTAGTTAGCACCAACACAATATTTTCAAACACAACATAGTCAGGCAGGGTCAAGTGTGATGATCCCACAAATTTCTCAGGCGCCAGGGGTAGTTCAGCTGGTGCTGAATTTTTTGCAGGTACTGGAGCAACAGGGTTTTACCGGCGATACCGCCACCAGCTATGCCGACAGGCTGACGATGGCCACCGACAACAGCGTCTATCAGCTGCTGCCGGATGCGGTCCTTTTTCCACGTTCCACGGCAGACGTCGCGCTACTGGCGCGCGTCGCCGCCGAACCACGCTTTAAATCGCTGATCTTCACCCCGCGCGGCGGCGGCACCGGCACTAACGGCCAGGCGCTGAACGGCGGAATTATCGTCGATATGTCCCGCTATATGAACCGCATTATCGAAATCAACCCCGAAGAGGGTTGGGTGCGCGTTGAAGCCGGAGTCATCAAAGATCAGCTGAATCAGTTTCTCAAGCCCTATGGCTATTTCTTTTCCCCGGAGCTCTCCACCAGCAACCGCGCTACCCTGGGCGGGATGATTAACACCGACGCGTCCGGACAGGGATCGCTGGTGTACGGTAAGACGTCGGATCACGTGCTTGGCCTGCGGGCGGTGCTGATGGGCGGTGATATCCTCGATACCCAGGCGGTGCCGGTGGCGCTGGCGGAGACGCTGGGCAATACGCCCTCGACGATCGGCCGGATCTACAACACGGTCTACCAGCGCTGCAAGGCGCAGCGCGAGCTGATCATGGATAAGTTTCCCAAACTCAACCGCTTCCTCACCGGATACGATCTGCGCCACGTCTTTAACGATGAGATGAGCGAGTTCGACCTGACCCGGATTTTAACCGGTTCGGAAGGGACGCTGGCGTTTATCACCGAAGCGCGGCTGGATATTACCCGCCTGCCGAAGGTGCGCCGGCTGGTCAACGTCAAATATGACTCCTTTGACTCTGCGCTGCGTAATGCACCCTTTATGGTGGAAGCCAAGGCCCTGTCGGTGGAGACCGTCGACTCTAAAGTCCTCAATCTGGCGCGCGAGGATATCGTCTGGCACTCGGTGAACGAACTGATCACCGACGTACCTGATAAAGAGATGCTCGGGCTGAATATCGTCGAATTCGCCGGGGATGACGCGGCGCTGATTGACCAGCAGGTCACCACCCTGTGCCAGCGGCTGGACGAGCTGATGGCCCGCAGCGAGGCGGGAGTCATCGGCTGGCAGGTTTGTCACGATCTTGATGGCGTGGAGCGCATCTATGCCATGCGCAAGAAGGCGGTAGGCCTGTTGGGTAATGCCAAAGGTGCCGCCAAGCCGATCCCCTTTGCCGAGGATACCTGCGTCCCGCCCGAACACCTGGCGGATTATATCGTCGAGTTCCGCGCGCTGCTCGACAGCCACGGCCTGAGCTACGGCATGTTTGGCCACGTCGACGCCGGGGTGCTGCATGTGCGCCCGGCGCTGGACATGTGCGATCCGCAGCAGGAGGTGCTGATGAAGCAGATCTCCGACGATGTGGTGGCGCTGACGGCGAAGTATGGCGGCCTGCTGTGGGGGGAACATGGCAAAGGCTTTCGCGCGGAGTACAGCCCGGCCTTCTTTGGCGAGGCGCTGTACGGCGAACTTAGGAAGATCAAAGCGGTCTTCGATCCCGATAACCGCCTGAACCCAGGGAAAATCTGCCCTCCGGAAGGGGTCGACGCGCCGATGATGAAAGTCGACGCGGTGAAGCGTGGCACCTGGGATCGGCAGATCCCCATCGCGGTGCGCAGCAGCTGGCGCGGGGCGATGGAGTGTAATGGCAACGGGTTGTGCTTCAACTTTGACGTAAAAAGTCCGATGTGTCCGTCGATGAAAGTCAGCAACCAGCGCATCCACTCGCCGAAAGGGCGGGCGACGCTGGTCCGCGAATGGCTGCGTCTGCTGGCGGATCGCGGCGTCGATCCCAATCAGCTGGAGAAGGCGCTGCCGGAGCAGGGCGTTAGCCTGCGCTCGCTGGTGGCGCGCACCCGTAACAGCTGGCATGCGCGCAAAGGGGAATATGACTTCTCGCACGAGGTCAAAGAGGCGATGTCCGGCTGTCTGGCCTGCAAAGCCTGTTCGACCCAGTGCCCGATCAAAATCGATGTCCCGGAGTTCCGCTCGCGCTTCCTGCAGCTGTATCACAGCCGCTATCTGCGTCCGGTGCGGGATCATCTGGTGGCGTCGGTGGAGTCCTATGCGCCGCTGATGGCCCAGGCGCCGAAGACCTTTAACTTCTTCATTAACCAGCCGTGGCTGAAAAAGCTGTCGGAGAAGCATATCGGGATGGTCGATCTGCCGCTGCTCTCGGCGCCGTCGCTGAAGCAGCAGATGGCCGGCCACCGCTCCGCCAATATGACCCTTGAGCAGCTCGAAGCGCTGAGCGACGAGCAGAAGGCGAAGATGGTGCTGGTGGTGCAGGATCCCTTCACCAGCTATTACGACGCTCAGGTGGTGGCTGACTTTATCCGTCTGGTCGAGGCCTTAGGCTATCAGCCGGTGCTCCTGCCGTTCTCGCCGAACGGCAAGGCGCAGCATATTAAAGGATTCCTGACCCGCTTCGCGCGCACCGCGCAGAAAACGGCAGACTTCCTTAACCGCGTGGCGCAGCTGGGTATGCCGCTGGTCGGCGTCGATCCGGCGCTGGTGCTTTGCTACCGCGATGAATATAAGCAAACGCTCGGCGACAAGCGCGGCGATTTCCAGGTCATGCTGGTGCATGAGTGGTTGCCGAAGGCCCTGCCGACCGACGCCCGTCCCGATCTCGGCGGCGAGCCCTGGTACCTGTTCGGTCATTGTACGGAAGTGACCGCGCTGCCGGCGGCGACAAAGCAGTGGGCAGAGATTTTTGCCCACTTCGGCGCGAAGCTGGAAAACGTCAGCGTTGGGTGCTGCGGGATGGCAGGCACCTATGGTCATGAAGTGAAAAACCATGCCAACTCGCTGGCCATTTACGCGCTCTCCTGGCAGCAGGCGATGCAGCGGCTGCCGCGTAACCGCTGTCTGGTGACGGGCTACTCCTGCCGCAGCCAGGTGAAGCGCATTGAAGGCAGCGGCGTTCGCCACCCGCTGCAGGCGTTACTGGAGATAATCGGATGATTTGGAAACGTCAGACCACGCTGGAGCAGCTCAACCGGCTCGGTGAGGGAAACATGGTAGGGCTGTTGGATATTCGCTTTGAGACGTTTACCGACGATACGCTGGAGGCCACCATGCCGGTGGATGGCCGCACCCAGCAGCCGTTTGGTCTGCTGCACGGCGGGGCGTCGGTGGTGCTGGCGGAGACGCTGGGGTCGGTAGCGGGTTATCTGTGCAGCGAAGGCGAACAGAAGGTGGTGGGGCTGGAGGTTAACGCCAACCACATCCGTTCAGCGCGTGGGGGCCGGGTGCGGGGCGTGTGCAAAGCGCTGCACGTCGGGACTCGCCATCAGGTCTGGCAAATTGAAATCTTCGACGAACAGTCGCGATTGTGCTGTTCATCGCGGCTAACCACCGCGGTAATATAAACCGTAAGGGGGAGGCGAATAGCCTCCCTTTTTTCAAGGTAATAAGCGGCAAAGGGCCTGGCAGCGCGAGAGATGGCGTGAGAACACTACCGCGCAGCGGCAAGAAATTATCTAATAAATAGATTATTACCGATCCAATCTCGTTATATATGCTACTCTTTTCAATACGAAATGCATAAAGGTAACAAGAGGACGGTTAACCATGGGTATTCTTTCCTGGATCATTTTTGGACTTATTGCCGGTATTTTAGCCAAGTGGATTATGCCGGGGAAAGACGGCGGCGGGTTTATTGTAACCATTATTCTGGGGATCATCGGCGCCGTGGTCGGCGGCTGGATCAGTACCTTCTTTGGTTTTGGCAAAGTCGACGGGTTTAATTTCGGCAGCTTCGTGGTGGCGGTAATCGGTGCGCTGGTTGTGCTGTTTATCTACCGTAAAGTGCGCAGCTAATTCTCTGCATTCTGTTTTATTCAAGTTAACAAAAGCTGCCGCTTATCGCGGCAGCTTTTTTATTATCGCAGGACTCAGGCAGCGTGCCCACGCCAGGGCTATTGCCCGTCGGCATCCTCCGCAACCGGCACCACCTCCACGTGAACTTCGTAGTGCTTCGCCTGACCGGTCGGGATCAGGGCGGTTAGTTTGTTAATGGTTTCCGCCGGCGTATCGGTCGCGACCGTTGCTGAAAACAGCACCGGCTTGTGCGGCGGAAACGGTGGCGGGAACGGCGGCAGGGGACCATGACCCATCTCCAGCGGAGGACGGCCGCCGTTGTCGACAGCGGGCGTCGGAGCGTCGGTTTTATCAGCCGCAAAAGCGCTGGCGGCGGCCACGGCAGCAATAGCGAACAGCGCAAAGAGAGCTTTTTTCATCTGGTTATCCTCGATAAGCAAGTGCATAAAGAGTAGAGGGCGGCGGCAGGCGGGACAATGCCGTGCGGCGCGAATCCTCTGAATCTCCTTTATTCCTCGCGAATGTGAAGGTCAGATGAGAGCGGGTGTCATTGTGTTCGGGAGCCTCTTAATTCAGCAGTACGCTCATAATCAGCAGCACGGCCATGCACATCGACATAATACTGATATCAACAATCATTCTTTACGACAAAAGCTCCAGCAAACGGGTACGGCGGCCAGGTCACAGCACGTATTATAGTGGTTAAAGATTGTACCCTGCATGCATTCCCTGGACAAACGATTATTAGCCTGGCGTTGCCTGAACTGCCGCCCCTGACCATGGCGTCATGATGATACCCCGAACCGCACCTTGCGCTTAGCGGAGCAACATGAGGATAGCTCATGTTGCAATGAATTTAAGTCGCTTTCCCTCCATCACCGACTCTGGCAAAAATAGACCCATTAACGAATCAACAACATTTACCGGTTGAAGCGCGCCAGGTCTGACTCTGCGTCGCCAGTGGAGAGTACTCCGCTTATTCCGCTTTATGCCCGACACCAGGATGGACAATCGCCATGAATAACGAATTTACCTATACGATTAAGCGCAGCCGGTTTGATGAAAATTATAACCCTGCGGAAAATACGCGTATTACCACCAATTTTGCCAATTTGGCGAGAGGGGAGAGCCGTCAGGACAATCTGCGCAATACGTTAATCATGATGAATAACCGGTTTAATACCCTGGCGCACTGGGATAATCCCTACAACGATCGCTATGCGGTGGAACTGGATATTATTTCTGTCGAGATGAATATTGCTGATGCCGCCAGTTTTCCGGTGATAGAGATCCTGCAAACGCATATTGTCGATAAAAAAACCGGTGAGCGCCATGCCGGTATCGTCGGCAATAACTTCTCTTCGTGGGTACGGGATTATGATTTTAGCGTGCTGCTGCTGGAGCATAATAAAGACCAGAGCCGCTTCAGCGTGCCCGAAAACTTTGGCGAGCTGCACGGCAATATCTTTAAGGATTTCGTGCAATCCAGCGCCTATAAGACCAGTTTCAGCAAGGCGCCGGTGATTTGTCTGAGCGTATCCAGCAAAGATGTTTATCGTCGCACCGGTAACGAACATCCGGTTCTCGGTATTGAATATGCCCAGGAAGGCGTCTCGCTGACCGAGCGCTATTTCAGCAAAATGGGGCTGCAGGTGCGCTATTTTATGCCGAAACACAGCGTCGCGCCGTTGGCCTTCTATTTTTCCGGCGATCTGCTCAGCGATTACACCAGCCTGGAGCTGATCGCGACCATCAGCACGATGGAGACGTTTCAAAAAATATATCGCCCGGAGATTTACAACGCGAATTCCGCGGCGGGGCAATACTATCAGCCCAATCTCAATCACCTGGATCATTCTGTCACCAAAATTGTGTATGACCGGGAAGAGCGCAGCCTGTTGGCGATAGAGCAGGGTAAATTTACACAACAACATTTTATCGACCCGCACAAGACGTTGCTTGAGCAATGGTCTGCTAACTTCGCGCGTTGCTAAACCAATATAAAAGGCTACTTATTATGAAAACATGGCTTCCGACCTCCACCGCTGGCAGTTTACCGAAACCTTCCTGGCTGGCGCAGCCAGAGACCTTGTGGTCGCCCTGGAAACTGTCCAGCGAAGAATTACTGGCCGGCAAGCGCGACGCCCTGCGTTTGTCCCTCGACGACCAGCTGCGGGCCGGGATCGATATTGTCAGCGACGGCGAGCAAACGCGGCAGCACTTTGTCACCACCTTTATTGAACACCTCAGCGGCGTTGATTTTGCCAAACGCGAGATCGTGAAAATTCGTAACCGCTATGAGGCCAGTGTTCCAACCGTGGTGGGCGCCGTAGAGCGCCAGAAACCGGTCTTCGTTGAGGACGCGCGCTATCTGCGTCAGCTCACCAGTCAGCCGATAAAATGGGCGCTGCCGGGCCCCATGACCATGATCGACACACTGTATGACAACCACTATAAAAGCCGGGAAAAGCTGGCCTGGGAGTTCGCCAAAATCCTCAATCAGGAAGCGAAAGAGTTAGAGGCCGCCGGGGTCGATATTATTCAGTTCGATGAGCCGGCCTTCAACGTCTTCTTCGATGAGGTGAACGACTGGGGGATCGCCGCGCTGGAACGAGCTACTGAAGGGCTGAAGTGCGAGACGGCGGTGCATATCTGCTACGGCTACGGCATCAAGGCCAATACCGACTGGAAAAAAACGCTGGGCTCAGAGTGGCGTCAGTATGAGGAGGCCTTCCCGCAGCTGCAGAAATCGTCCCTCGATATTATCTCTCTCGAGTGCCACAACTCGCGGGTGCCGATGGATCTGCTGGAATTGATCCGCGGTAAAAAGGTGATGGTCGGGGCGATCGATGTCGCCAGCCATGCGATTGAAACTCCGGAAGAGGTGGCTGATACCCTGCGCAAGGCGCTGGCGTTCGTCGATGCCGACAAGCTCTACCCCTCCACCAACTGCGGTATGGCGCCGCTGCCGCGCCAGGTCGCGACCGGCAAACTGCACGCCTTAAGCGCCGGTGCCGAGATCGTTCGCCGCGAGCTGGCGGTAAAATAAGGCGGACTGGCTTTCGTGCGCTTCTCCCGGTTAACCTCCTGAGCGGGCCGTTACCCGCTCAGCGTCAGGTTGCCGCCAGCGGGCGGCAGATCGCCCGCAGGGCGACGGCACTGGACAACGGAAACAGCGCCAGCAGAAGCCAGGGATAGACCGCCTGCGGCGAGGGGGTGAGCGCCTGGTC
Source organism: Klebsiella sp. 2-CIP_Kleb. (assembly GCF_050378715.1). NCBI lineage: Bacteria > Pseudomonadati > Pseudomonadota > Gammaproteobacteria > Enterobacterales > Enterobacteriaceae > Klebsiella > Klebsiella sp. 2-CIP_Kleb. The sequence continues at coordinate 795,301 of NZ_JBNRLG010000001.1, read as the reverse complement.
AAGCAAATGGCCGAGCAGCAAATTCCCGGCTAACACCGCGCACCCACCCGCAGTGGCGAGCGCCCCGTAGTGGGCGCCCAGCGTCGACTCCTCGGCAAACAGCGGGATCAGATCCTTGGCTGAGGGCACCAGCAGCATCTGGCCGAGGGTGAGCAGTGTGACAAAGCAGGCCGACGGCAAAAATCGCAGCCAGCCGGCGGCGGGCTGCGAGGCGGCGAATAACGCCACGCTGACGAAGGAAGCCGACAGCAGCAGAAAGCCCACCGGCAGAATGCGCACGGCGCCAATACGACGGGCGAAGCGGGCGAGAGGAAGCTGTAGGGTAATAATCAACAGCGAGGCCAGCATAAAAAGCGGCGCCAGATCCTGCTCACGGCCGCCTGCGCGTTGGATCTCCACCGGCAGGGCGAGATACAGCTGGTTGTAGCTCAACAGCCATGAACTGTAAGCAATAATAAACGCGACAAAGCGCGGCTGGCGCAAAGGGGTCCACCACGGAACCCGGCTGCGCGTTTGGGGCCTCTGCCCGTCGGCGGGCAGACAGAAAAAGAGCACCAGCAGCGCCAGAAGAAATATCCCCGCGCCGGCGAGGGCGATATGCCGAAAGCCGATCCCGCTCAGTAACCCTCCGGCCACCGGGCCGATAACCGCCCCCAGCTCACCGCACACCGCAAACAGCGCAAACCACTCTGCGCGGCTGCGTTTTCCGTTGGCCTGGCTGTGGGTCCCGGTTCGCGCCAGCAGGGCCTCGATCGACGGGGAAAACAGCGCCCCGCCGACGCCCGTCAGGCAGGCGCCGAGGATAATCGGCTCCAGCGTTGTGCCGCACGCCAGCAGCAGATAGCCGGCAACGCGGACCACGCAGCCGGCGAGGATGATCGCCTTAGCGCCGTAGCGGTCGGCCAGCGTCCCGCCGATGATAAACATGCCCTGCTGAGAGAAGGTGCGCAGCCCGAGGATCAGGCCGATAAGCCCGCCGGAAAGCAGCATCTCGTCGCGCAGGAAGAGGGCAAGGAAAGGGACGACCGCATAAAAGCCAATATTAAAAACGAACTGGCTTCCCAGTAAAACGGGAGGCCAGAGGGTCGCGGCAGGGCGCAGGGGGAAGAGAGGCATACTCGCCCAACCTAAACGATGAAATGAATGTGCTTTTTACCGTGGTACGGGGAGATCTCGATTTTGGTTTTCACCCGGAAAACGTCCCACAGCAGCGCTTCGGACAAAATCTCCTCCGGCGTCCCGTTGGCGAGGATCTGCCCCTGCTGCATCACGATCAGCGAATCGCAGAACATCGCGGCATGGTTAAGATCGTGAATGGCCACAATGCTGGTCACCGGCAGCTCGCTGATCAACTGCATCAGCTGCATCTGATGGTGAATATCCAGATGGTTGGTAGGTTCATCCAGCAGGATCTCACTCGGGTTCTGCGCCAGCGCGCGGGCGATATGCACCCGCTGCCGCTCGCCGCCGGAGAGGCTCAGCCACCCCTGGTCGCTTTTCTCCAGCATCGCCACCCGCTGCAGCGCGGCGGTGACCGCCTCGTCATCCTGAACGCTCCAGTTGGAGAACGGCGAGTGGTGCGGAATACGTCCCAGCCGCACGACGTCGCGCACCCGCATATTGGCCTCGGTCATGCCGTGTTGCTCGACGAACGCCACCCGGCGGGCGAGCTGCTTTTTCGCCATCCGGGCGATGTCGTGGCCGTCGAGGGTGACGCGACCCGCATCCGGGCGGCGCAGGCCCGCCAGAACCCGCAGCAGCGAGGATTTGCCGCAGCCGTTGGGGCCCAGCAGACCCACCGTTTCGCCGCGCGAGACCCGCAGCGAGACATTATTGACGATGATCTTTTTGCCTGCCTTCCAGGTGATATTTTCAGCGCAAATACTCATCACTTATTCCTTGAGCGGTAGATAATCACGGCAAAGAAAGGCACCCCAACCAGGGCGGTCACCACTCCGACCGGCAGACTCTGCGGGGCAATCAGCAGGCGCGAGGCAATGTCCGCCAGCACCATCAGGATCGCCCCCGCCAGCGCGCTGGCGATCAGCAACGTCCGGTGCAGCGGGCCAAAGAAGAAGCGCATCACGTGCGGCACCACCAGGCCGACAAAGCCGATCGAGCCGGCCATGCTGACGATGGTGGCAGTGATCACCGCCGCGGTGGTGAAGAGGATCAGGCGCACGCGCGGCACGGCAATGCCCAGCGAAGCGGCGGCATCGTCGCCGAAGGTGAACGCGTCCAGCGCCCGGGCATACCACAGGCAGACCGCCAGGCCCGCGAGGACCACCACCAGAACCAGCTGGAATTCGGGCCAGCGGACGCCGCTGAAGCTGCCCAGCAGCCAGAACATCACATCGCGCGCCTGCTGCGCGCTGGCGGAGGTGCTGATGGTGTAGGCCGTGAGGGCGTTAAATAATTGCGAGGCGGCGACGCCCGCCAGGATGGTGCGCTCATTGCCGCCGCGCGCGCCGTTGGTCAGAAAGGCAACAAAGGCGAAGGCGGCGAAGGCTCCGGCAAACGCCCCGGCGGAGAGGGAGATCGCTCCGGCGCCAAGGCCCAGCACCACAATCGATACCGCGCCGGTGGAGGCCCCGGCGGAGACGCCGAGGACGTAAGGTTCCGCGAGGGCGTTCTTGAGCAGGCTTTGCAGCACGGCGCCGCAGATAGCGAGGCCGGCGCCGCAGCAGGCGGCGACCAGCGCGCGGCTGAGGCGGAAATCCCAGATAACGCTCTCGGAGATACGATTGAGAGGCACCGCGGTTAAGCCGGTTTTATTGCTGATAGCGTAAAAGACGTTCTGCAGCGGGATGGGCAGTTCGCCGACGCTGACGCCCACCGCAATCACCAGCGCCAGCACGCACACGGCGACGACACACCAGCCGGTGAGCAGCATGCTGCGGCGCGTCTGCAATACGGCGGCGCTCATCAGTTAAGCCCCATTTTTCTCAGCTGTTCGCCCACCTGCTCCGCGCCGTAAAGGGTGCGGATGGTCGGATTCATCGCCTGGCCGTCCATCACCACGATATGGCCTTTTTTCACCGCCTCCAGCTGGCTGACGGCGGGATCGCTTTTGAGGAATTTAATCTTCTCCTCGGCCTTATCCAGCGCCCAGCGGTTACGATCCAGGCTCGAGACCACGATCACATCCGGGTTGGCGGCAATGATGCTCTCCCAGCTCACCGTGGGCCACTCGGTCTCGGAGGTTATCGCATTATGACCGCCCAGCACGTTGGCGATAAAGCCGGAGGCGCTGTTTTTACCGCCGACATAGGCATCGGCCGATGGCGAGGCGCTGGAGAACCAGAAGACGAAGGAGAGATCTTTTTTGCTTTTACCGAACTCCTGACGCAGGTCGGCTTCACGTTTTTTGAAATCGGCGATCAGCGCCTGGCCACGATCTTCAACGTTGAAAATGCGGGCGAAATCGCTAATTTCCTGATACAGCCAGGTCATGTCCCACAGCTTCTGCCGGCTGCCGTACATATCGCCGGTAGCCTTTTTGGTGGCGCACATCCCCGGCGACACGTAGCTGTTCACGCCAACGGTGGCAAGATCTTCACGCCTGGCGACTTTGCTTTCCGGCCCCAGCAGCAGCGGCAACTGGGCGGGAACGAAATCGGGATTTTGCGCCAGCACGGATTCCAGACTCGGGATTTCCACCGTCAGGGTTTTAATCTTCGCGTTTTGCTCAGCCAGCTGCGGTAATACCGTAGTCGGCCAGAAGGCGCTGGCCACCACCTGCTTTTGCAGCCCAAGCAGCAGCAGGATTTCGACCGTATTTTGCCCCAGCGCGACCACGCGCTCCGGCGGCCGGGTAAAGGTCTCCTGATAGCCACAGTTTTTAATCGTCAGGGGGTAGGTTGTTGCCAGCCCGGAACTGACGGCGGTGAACATCAAGCCTAACGCGCAGAGGACCTTCTTCATTAAACGCTATCCTTGTAAACAGGCGAGTAAATGACCAGCAAATGGGAGGAATGCAAATGAAACTCATTATTGGGGCGGGGTTTTATACAATGCCGTATTTACAGTGTCAATGAGTGACTATTTCAGCAGGGAAGGGATTACCCGCGAGGCGGGTGGGTCAGCGCGCCAGAGGGCCGCGAATATACGTCTGCAACCCCTCGGCGAGGAAATTAAATACCCGCTTACAGGCGGGGCTATGGCGCAGGTCCTCATGCATCACCAGCCAGGTATCGAGATACAGAGAAAAGTCTGCCGCCAGCACTCGCTGCAGGGGAATAATGCCGTCGGCGAGGGGCGCCTGGCAGATGCCGATCCCTGCCCCGGCGCGGATCAGGTTCAGCTGGGCGAGGTCGCTATCGGTGCGCATCGCGAAGGCCTCGCGCTGAAAACGGGGATAGCGCTCAAGAGCCCGGCGAACGAGGGGCGTGGCGCTGTCGAAACCAATCAGCGCGTGGCCGTCAAGCTCCTCAGGCGTAGCGGGCCGACCCTGGCGGGTCAGATAGGCATCGGTAGCATGCAGCCCAAGCTCGATCCTGCCGAGACGCCGCGCGATAAGCTGCTCCTGCTGCGGAGCGACCATCCGCACCGCGATATCCGCCTCCCGGTGAAGCAGATCCTGAAACCGATTGGAGAGCATCAGTTCGATGACGATACTCGGGCACGCTTGCCTGAGCCGGGCAATCAGCGGCGGCAGCACCTCGGCGCCGACCACCTCGCTGGCGGCCACCCGCACCACGCCACGCAGATCGGTGCTGTCGCGACTAAAGTTAGCCGCCGTGCGTTCCAGCGCCCGGGCGGTGTTGGCCATTGTCTCGGCGTGCGCCTGCAGCGCCAGCGCCGCGTCGGTCGCCAGCAGGCCGGTTTGCGAGCGGGTAAATAAGGCCTGGCCGAGGGCGGCCTCCAGGCCGGCGATATGGCGTCCCGCCGTCGGCTGAGTGATGTTCAGGGTGCGCGATGCGCCCGATAAAGAGCCTTCCTGCAGGACGGCGAGAAAGGTTCGGTACCACTCCCAGGGAATAGAGGTGTTCATACAAAAATGTATAGCCGCTCGATGATGGTATGCAATTTCATTTGATATGAGCCGCAGGTAGGCTGTCAAGCATCCATTAGCGAACGGGGAAAGACGATGAACAGCAGCGGCAAAGTCCTGATTTTGGGAGCAAGCGGGGGCATAGGCGGGGAAGTGGCGCGTCGGCTGGCGGCGGACAACTGGCAGGTTCGGGCGCTGAAGCGCGGCGTTCAGCTTCGTGCGCCCGAAGAGGGCATGCAGTGGATTGCCGGGGACGCGCTGGATGCCGGGCAGGTGGCGGCGGCGGCTGCCGGTTGCGACGTGATCGTCCATGCGGTCAATCCGCCGGGCTACCGTCACTGGCGGCAGCAGGTATTACCTATGCTGCGCAACACCCTGCAGGCCGCCGCCCAGCAGCGGGCATTAGTTGTCCTGCCCGGCACGGTCTACAACTATGGACCGGATGCCTTTCCGCTGATTGACGAAGCGGCCGCGCAACGGCCGGTGACCCGCAAAGGCGCCATCCGGGTGGAAATGGAGCAGGCGCTGGAGGATTACGTGCAGCGCGGCGGCAGGGCGTTGATTGTCCGGGCGGGCGATTATTTTGGTCCGCGCGCCGGAAATAACTGGTTTTCCCAGGGGCTGGTCAAGCCAGGTCAGCTTCCCCGGACTATCAGCCTACCAGGGGCGATCGGCGTGGGGCATCAGTGGGCCTGGCTGCCCGACGTTGCCGCCACCATCGCCGCGCTGCTGGCCCGCAGGCATGAGCTTGAGCCGTTTGCCCGCTTTCATATGCAGGGTCACTGGGACCCGGACGGCAGCGAAATGAGCCAGGCGATCCAGCGGGTGGTCGCCCGCTATGGCGGCAGGGCGGTAGTGAAGTCCTTTCCCTGGTGGCTGGTGAAGCTGGCGGCGCCCTTCAACGCCACCCTGCGCGAAATGGTCGAGATGCACTATCTCTGGCGTCTACCGGTACGCCTGCGCAACGATAAGCTGGTGGCTTTTTTAGGCGCGGAGCCGCATACCCCGCTCGATCGTGCCGTGCATCTGACGCTGCAAGGCCTGGGCTGTCTGCCCGCCGGCGCGATTAACCATGAGGCGCGTGAGGCATAACGCGGCGAGAGAGGTGAGCAGGGTGGGGCGTTATTGTGACCAAATCATAATAACGTCACTCGTTGTCAAACGATAGCGATCGCATTAAGCTAAATGGATGACGAAAAATACCCCCACCCCAGCAAGCCGTGGCCCCGTTGACCACAGCGTTCGGGACCAGATTCTTGACGCGGCCATGGCGCACTTCAGTCGCTATGGCTATGAAAAGACCACGGTCACCGATCTCGCCAAAGCAATAGGCTTTTCCAAAGCCTATATCTACAAGTTTTTTGACTCCAAGCAGGCGATTGGCGAGGCAATCTGCGCCAGCCGGCTGGAGAAGATCATGGTGGCCGTCAGCGAGGCCATCGCCGATGCACCCTCCGCCAGCGAGAAGCTGCGCCGCCTGTTCCGGGCGCTGACCGAGGCCGGCAGTGAACTGTTTTTCGAGGATCGCAAACTGTACGATATCGCCGCCGTCGCGGCGCGCGATAAATGGCCCTCAACGGAGCAGTATGCCGGTCATCTGCAGCAGCTGATTGGTCAAATCCTGGTCGAAGGCCGCCAGGCGGGTGAGTTCGAGCGCAAAACCCCGCTGGATGAGGCGACCCTGGCGGTCTATATGGTGATGTGTCCTTTCATCAACCCGGTGCAGCTGCAATACAATCTCGACACCGCGCCCACCGCGGCGGTGCTGCTTGCCTCCCTGATCCTGAGAAGTCTCTCCCCCTGATTTGTGACCATTGACTTTATTGGTCACTAGTCTGAGAATGCAGTCACCAACCGGTCTTTTCATTAAGGTGACCCATGCTCAGGCCCAACGCCGTCCATCTTGCCGTCTGCCTCCTGCCGCTGGCCCTCGCGGGCTGCGGCGAACCTGCCGATCATGACGATCCCCGCACCCGGCCGCCGCTGGTGCGGGTGGCGACCGTCGAGCGCGCGGAGGCCAGCTCGCGGGCCTTTACCGGCGTGGTGGTCGCTCGTACCCAAAGCGATCTCGGCTTCCGGGTATCGGGAAAAATCCTTGCCCGGCTGGTTGAGACCGGGCAGAGCGTCCGGCGCGGTCAACTGCTGCTGCGCCTGGATCCGGCTGATCTAACCTTGCAGGCGCAGTCCCAACAGCGGGCGGTCGACGCCGCGCGGGCGCGAGCCAAAAAAGCGGCCAACGATCTGGCCCGCTATCGCGGCCTGGTGGCCAGCGGCGCCGTCTCGGCGGCGGAGTTCGACCAGATCAACGCGACGGCAGAGGCGGCGAGAGCCGACCTCAGCGCGGCCAAGGCGCAGGCAAACGTGGCGCAAAACGCCACCAACTATGCCGGACTGCTGGCGGATGCCGACGGCGTGGTGGTGGAAACGCTCGCCGAGCCGGGACAGGTGGTCAGCGCCGGGCAGGTGGTGATCCGCCTGGCGCGGGCAGGGCAGCGCGAAGCGCGGGTGCAGCTTCCGGAGACGCTGCGCCCAGCGGTCGGCAGCGAGGCGCTGGCGACACGCTATGGCAGCGAATCTCAGCCGGTCACCGCGACCCTGCGGCTGCTTTCGGACGCGGCTGACGCCGCCACCCGCACCTTTGAAGCGCGCTATGTGCTGAACGGCGCGCTGGCGAATGCGCCGCTGGGGTCAACCGTGACCCTGCGTATCAGCAGCGACCAGGGGCCAGGCGAGGTGCTGGAGGTGCCCCTGGCGTCGGTCTACGATCCGGGCAACGGCCCTGGCGTCTGGCGCATTGCATCGCGCCTGGCCACCGTCTCCTGGCAACCGGTGACGGTGATCGGCCTGAATGATGAAACGGCGCGGGTGACCGGCCCGCTGAAGCCCGGGGAGCCCATCGTCGCCCTGGGCGCCCATCTTCTGCACCAGGGCGAGACGGTGCGGCTGGCGGAACGACGCGAGCATGATGCCGACGGGAGTCAGCCATGAGCGGCGGGCGTTTTAATCTCTCCGCGCTGGCCGTCCGCGAGCGGTCGGTAACCCTGTTTTTAATTATCCTTATCTCGGTCGCCGGTCTGGTGGCCTTCTTCGGGCTCGGGCGGGCGGAAGATCCGCCCTTCACGGTCAAGCAAATGACGGTCATCACCGTCTGGCCGGGCGCCACCGCGCAGGAGATGCAGGATCAGGTCGCCGAGCCGCTGGAAAAACGGCTCCAGGAGCTGAAGTGGTACGATCGCACCGAGACCTATACCCGTCCCGGGATGGCGTTAATCACCTTATCGCTGCAGGATCAGACGCCGCCTTCCGAGGTGCCGGAGCAGTTTTATCAGGCGCGCAAAAAGCTCGGGGATGAGGCGAATAACCTGCCTGCCGGCGTCTCCGGCCCGATGATGAATGACGAATTCGCCGATGTCACCTTTGCCCTCTTTGCCCTGAAAGCGCGGGGAGAGCCGCCGCGGCAGCTGGTGCGTGACGCTGAAGCCCTGCGCCAGCAGCTGCTGCATGTACCCGGGGTGAAAAAAGTGAATATTCTCGGCGAACAGGCGGAGCGCATTTATCTCTCCTTTTCTCATGACCGTCTCGCTACCCTGGGGCTCTCGCCGGAGGCGATTTTTGCCGCGCTGAACAATCAGAATGTGCTGACCGCCGCCGGGGCCATTGAGACCCGTGGCGGGCAGATCTTTATCCGCCTCGACGGGGCGTTCGACCGCCTGCAGCAGATCCGCGACACGCCGATTATTGCCGGGGGCAGAACGCTGAAACTCGCCGATGTCGCTACGGTTGAGCGGGGGTATGAAGATCCTGCTACCTTCCTGATCCGCAATCAGGGCGAACCGGCGCTGCTGCTGGGGGTGGTGATGCGCGAGGGCTGGAATGGTCTGGCGCTGGGGAAAGCGCTGGACGCCGAAACGGACAGCATCAATCAGAGCCTGCCGCTCGGCATGTCGTTGGCCAAAGTGACCGATCAGTCGGTGAATATCAGCGCGGCGGTCGATGAGTTCATGATCAAATTTTTTGTCGCTCTGTTGGTGGTGATGGCGGTGTGCTTTGTCAGCATGGGCTGGCGCGTGGGGGTGGTGGTCGCGGCGGCGGTGCCGCTCACCCTGGCCGTGGTGTTTGTGGTGATGGCCGCCACCGGCAAAAACTTCGACCGCATCACCCTCGGCTCGCTGATCCTCGCCCTGGGGCTGCTGGTGGATGATGCCATTATCGCCATCGAAATGATGGTGGTCAAAATGGAGGAGGGGTATGACCGCCTCAAAGCCTCCGCCTATGCCTGGAGCCACACCGCGGCGCCCATGCTGGCCGGTACCCTGGTGACGGCCGTGGGCTTTATGCCCAACGGGTTTGCGCAATCCACCGCCGGGGAGTATGCCAGCAACGTGTTCTGGATCGTCGGTATCGCGCTGATTGCCTCCTGGATCGTGGCGGTGATTTTTACCCCCTGGCTGGGCGTACACCTGTTACCGGAGAGGAAGTCCGCGGCGGCAGGCCACGCCGCGCTGTATGACACTCCGCGCTATCAGCGCTTCCGCCGGCTGCTGACCCGGGTTATCGCCGGCAAATGGCGCGTGACCGCCGGGGTGGTGGTGCTGTTTATGGCGGCGTTACTGGGAATGAGCGTGGTGAAAAAGCAGTTTTTCCCCACCTCCGATCGCCCGGAAGTGCTGGTTGAGGTGCAGATGCCTTACGGGTCGTCGATTATTCAGACCAGCGCCGCGACGGCGAATATTGAGCGCTGGCTGCAGCAGCAGCCGGAGGCGAAGATTGTCACCAGCTATATCGGCCAGGGCGCGCCGCGCTTTTACCTGGCGATGGCTCCGGAATTGCCCGATCCCTCATTTGCCAAGCTGGTGGTATTGACCGACGGTCCGGCCTCGCGCGAGGCGCTTAAGCTGCGGCTGCGGGAGGCGGTGGCCAATGGCCTTGCGCCGCAGGCGCGGGTGCGCGTCACGCAGTTGGTCTTTGGCCCTTATTCGCCTTATCCAGTCGCCTGGCGGGTGATGGGGCCCGATCCGCACACCCTGCGCGACATCGCCGATCGGGTGAAAGCGGTGCTGCAGGCCAGTCCGCTGATGCGCACCGTCAATAGCGACTGGGGGTCGCGGGTACCGGTGATGCATTTCAGCCTCAATCAGGACCGGCTGCAGGCGAGTGGGCTCAGCTCCCAGGCCGTCGCCCAGCAGCTGCAGTTCCTGCTGTCAGGGATCCCCATTACCACCGTCCGGGAGGATATTCGCGCGGTGCAGGTCATCGGCCGCGCGGCGGGCGATATCCGTCTGGACCCGGCGAAAATCGCCGACTTCACTCTCGTAGGCAGCGGCGGGCAGCGGGTTCCTTTGTCGCAGATCGGTGAAGTCGACGTCAGAATGGAAGAACCCCTGCTCCGTCGTCGCGACCGCACGCCGACCATTACCGTCCGGGGAGATGTCGCAGATAACCTGCAGCCGCCGGATGTCTCCAGCGCGCTGATGAAGCCGCTGCAGCCCATTATCGACTCCCTGCCGCCGGGGTATCGCATCGAGACGGCGGGGTCGATCGAGGAGTCAGGCAAAGCCACCCGGGCAATGGTGCCGTTATTTCCGATCATGATCGCCCTCACGCTGCTGATCATTATCCTACAGGTACGTTCCCTGTCGGCGATGGTCATGGTTTTCCTGACCGCGCCGCTGGGGCTGATTGGCGTGGTGCCGACGCTGCTGTTGTTCAATCAGCCGTTTGGCATCAATGCCCTTGTGGGCCTGATCGCCCTGTCAGGGATCCTGATGCGAAATACGCTGATCCTGATTGGTCAAATCCACCATAACCAGCAGGCGGGGCTCGATCCGTTCCACGCGGTGGTGGAGGCGACGGTGCAGCGAGCCCGTCCGGTTCTGCTGACCGCGCTGGCGGCGATCCTGGCGTTCATTCCGCTGACGCATTCGGTTTTCTGGGGGACGCTCGCCTATACGCTGATTGGCGGGACGCTGGGGGGAACCATCATGACCCTTATCTTCCTGCCGGCCATGTATGCGATCGGGTTCCGCATCCGCCCCGAGCGACCGGCTGACGCAGCGCAACGTCCGGCGCTGGACCCTCAGGGGTAATTCCCCCTTGCCGGACCGGGCCAGGACACGCGGTCAGGCCCGGCCCCGGGCTGCGTCAGGCAGATAAGGATACCGGGACCGCACGGCTGCGCTGTTGATCTTTTTCCAGCCGGTCGAGGCAATCGAGGCTGATGGCGGAGGGCGAGGTGGCGCCGGTGAGGGTCATGGTGACCTTCATATCCTCGGCAAATAAGCGCAGCAGGTGCGCCACCCCCGCTTCGCCTGCGGCGGCGAGGGCATAAATATAGGCCCGACCAAGCAGGACTCCCTTCGCGCCGAGGGCGAGCAGGCGAATAACGTCCACGCCGGATCGCACTCCGGAGTCGGCAAGGACCGTCAGATCGTCGCCGACCGCATCCGCCACCCGCGGCAGCGCCCGGGCGGTGGGGATGGCGCCATCGAGCTGTCTGCCGCCGTGATTGGAGACCACAATGCCATCGGCGCCCAGCCGCACGGCATTGCGCGCATCGTCGGCATCGAGGATCCCTTTGATGATCAGCTTTCCTGGCCAGCTGTCGCGGATCCACTCCAGATCGTGCCAGGCGATGGACGGGTCGAAGTTGTTGCTGATGAACCCCATATAGTCATCCATGGTCATTTTGTGGCCGGTATAAGCTTCGATGTTACCGAACGACAGGGGTCTGCCCGCCAGGCCGACGTTCATTGCCCAGCGCGGGTGGGTGCAGGCCTGAAGATACTGTCGCAAGGTGGCGTGCGGCCCGGACATTCCTGAACGGTTATCGCGATACCGTGAGCCGGGGATCGGCATATCGACAGTGAATACCAGGGTTTTCATGCCGGCAGCCCAGGCGCGTTCCAGGGCATTACGCATATAGCCGCGATCTTTCAGTACGTACAGCTGGGACCAGAGCGCGCCGCTGGCGTGGCTCGCTACCTCCTCAATGGAGCAGACCGACACGGTGGACAGAGTGTAAGGGATCCCGGCGCGGGAGGCGGCGCGGGCCGCCTGGACTTCGCCGCGGCGGGCGTACATTCCGGTGGCCCCGACCGGCCCCAGCGCCACGGGCATCGCCCATGGGGCATCAAGGATGGTGGTGGCCAGCGTCGGCTCACCCGCTCCGCACAGCACGCGCTGGCGAAGGGCTACCGAGGCGAGCTCGGCGGCATTAGCGTTCATGGTATTTTCCGCCACCGCGCCACCGTCAATATAGTCAAAAAGGAAACGTGGCAGACGGCGACGAGCGGCTTCGCGATAATCGCTGGGGGCTGAAACAATCATGATTATATCCTTATGTCTTTTAACCTAAGTGGATGTTCTGCAGGCAAAAAAACTATAGGCTTCTAAAAGGCGGTGGGGAAATGAAATATTAGCATCCAAGCCATTCCCTAACGGAATAAACTGGATTTGTCGCTTAAATGGTTATTTCTTTTTTTTGCCTTGGGCACGCGCGTTATTTTTATTTATTTCCGCGAAGCGTGAATTCGGGCCAAATAAAAGACCCGATGTGGTGCGACAGCGTTTTGCGCTATCGCCATAGCAAGGAAGCGTGGTCAGCTCGGCGCCTGCGTTTTCCGGGAGGTGTAAAGATGGTGATTTTGAAATTGAGCAGATGCTATCTTTTGCTAGCCTTTCTGAGGAGGACAGACGGAGCGACACCATGAAAGATAAAGATGAACAAACGGCATTGATTGGCATGGCTATCGGCGCGGCGGTCATTAGCTTAGTGGCGACCCAAAAGCAGATTAATCAGGGGAGTATCGTGGATGAGCTGGTGCGGCTGGGCAGACAGAAGGGGGATGGGGTGGAGGATGAAGTTTTTGTCCAGGCCGCCCGCCTGGTGAGAAAAGGAACTTAGCCAACCGATAGCCTTCCTGGCTACCCGCTTTATCGCGGTTTATCTCCCCCGATCGCGGCCACGTCCCCCGCCAGGCCGCGACCGCCCCTGCCGAAAGCGTTGCGCCTTGACGCTTTCTGTTTACGCTTTCTCATTCCGCAGGCCAGCGCCTGTTCAGCGCGCATGGCTGCTCAGTGACGCCGTCACTTTTTTGGTTTCTACGACAAGGTTAATCAGGAAGGTGGTCTGCTGCTATCGCATAAATCGGTATTTTCGATACATCTTTGCCATTGCGTGCGGTGATAGAACGATATCAGAATTAAATATTATAAATCATATGATTAGGTTCAACTTGCGCACCCTGATAATCCCCGGGCAAGGGTCTATGCTTATAAAAAGCGCTAATTGGGGCAATACCCCTGCTGGAGAAGGGTTGAAGTGATAATCATTATCACTAACATGGCGGTATGCCTTGATGGCGCCAACCTGGAGGTCTATCGATGGAAGTACAAGCAGGAACCTTTAATCCCGCCGATTTCAGCTGGCAGGGACTGACCATGACGCCGGCCGCTGCCGCGCATATTCGCGATCTGATGCGCAAGCAACCGGATAAAAAGGGGCTACGGCTGGGTATTAAAACCAGCGGCTGCGCCGGTTTTGGCTATGTGCTCGAAATGATTGCCGAGCCGGCGCCCGACGATCTGCTCTTTGAATCTGAAGGGGCGAAGCTGTACGCGCCGCTGCAGGCGATGCCGTTCATTGATGGTACGGAGCTGGATTACGTCCGGGAAGGATTAAATGAAATCTTTAAATTTCATAACCCGAAAGCGCAGCACGAATGCGGCTGCGGCGAAAGTTTTGGGGTGCAGGCGGAGTAACTATGTCGCGTAATACTGAAGCAACAGACGATGTCAAAACCTGGACCGGCGGCCCGCTCAATTATAAAGAGGGCTTTTTCACTCGCCTGCAGACCGATGAGCTGGCCAAAGGCATTAATGAAGAAGTGGTTCGCGCCATCTCCGCCCGCCGCAATGAGCCGCAGTGGATGCTGGAGTTCCGGCTCAATGCCTACCGGGCGTGGCTGGAGATGGAAGAGCCGCACTGGCTGAAGGCGCATTACGATAAGCTGAATTATCAGGATTACAGCTACTATTCCGCCCCCTCCTGCGGCAACTGCGATGAGACCTGCGCCTCCGAGCCCGGCGCGGTGCAGCAGACCGGGGCCAACACCTTTCTGACCAGCGAGGTGGAAGAAGCCTTTAACCAGCTGGGCGTACCGGTGCGCGAAGGGCGCGAGGTGGCGGTGGACGCGATATTCGACTCGGTGTCGGTGGCGACCACCTACCGTGAAAAGCTGGCGGAGCAGGGGATCATCTTCTGCTCTTTCGGCGAGGCGATCCACGACCATCCGGAACTGGTGAAAAAGTATCTGGGGACCGTGGTGCCGGGCAATGACAACTTCTTTGCCGCGCTGAACGCCGCGGTGGCTTCGGATGGCACCTTTATCTATGTGCCGAAGGGCGTCCGCTGTCCGATGGAGCTATCGACCTATTTCCGCATCAACGCCGAAAAGACCGGCCAGTTTGAACGCACCATTCTGGTGGCCGATGAAGGCAGCTACGTCAGCTACATCGAGGGCTGCTCGGCGCCAGTGCGCGACAGCTATCAACTGCACGCCGCGGTGGTGGAGGTCATCATCCATAAAGACGCGGAAGTGAAATACTCCACGGTGCAGAACTGGTTCCCGGGGGACAACAACACCGGAGGGATCCTCAACTTTGTCACCAAGCGCGCCCTGTGCGAAGGGGAGAACAGCAAAATGTCATGGACCCAGTCGGAAACCGGCTCGGCCATCACCTGGAAATACCCCAGCTGCATCCTGCGCGGCGATAACTCGATCGGCGAATTCTTTTCGGTGGCGCTGACCAGCGGCCATCAGCAGGCGGACACCGGCACGAAAATGATCCATATCGGCAAGAACACCCGCTCGACCATCATCTCGAAAGGGATCTCCGCCGGACACAGCCAGAATAGCTATCGCGGGCTGGTCAAAATCATGCCGACCGCCACCAATGCCCGCAACTATACCCAGTGCGATTCAATGCTGATCGGCCCGGACTGTGGGGCGCATACCTTCCCCTATGTCGAATGTCGCAACAACAGCGCTCAGCTGGAACACGAAGCGACCACCTCGCGGATCGGTGAGGACCAGCTGTTCTACTGCCTGCAGCGCGGGATCAGCGAAGACGATGCCATCTCGATGATCGTCAACGGCTTCTGTAAAGACGTCTTCTCCGAACTGCCGCTGGAGTTCGCCGTAGAGGCGCAAAAATTGCTGGCCATTAGCCTTGAGCATAGCGTCGGCTGATAATTAAGGAAAAAAGATGTTAAGTATTCAAGATTTACATGTCGCCGTCGAAGATAAAGCGATCCTGCGCGGGCTGAACCTTGAGGTGCGTCCGGGGGAGGTCCACGCCATTATGGGGCCAAACGGCTCGGGGAAAAGTACGCTTTCGGCCACTCTGGCCGGGCGCGAAGATTACGAGGTCACCGGCGGCAGCGTCGAATTTAAGGGCAAAAACCTGCTGGAGCTCGCCCCGGAAGATCGCGCCGGGGAAGGCATCTTTATGGCCTTCCAGTATCCGGTGGAGATCCCCGGCGTCAGCAACCAGTTCTTCCTGCAGACTGCGCTGAATGCCGTACGCAGCTATCGCGGCCAGGAGCCGCTGGATCGCTTCGATTTCCAGGACCTGATGGAAGAGAAAATTAAGCTGCTGCAGATGCCGGAAGATCTGCTGACCCGTTCGGTGAACGTGGGTTTCTCCGGCGGCGAGAAAAAGCGCAACGACATTCTGCAGATGGCGGTGCTTGAGCCGGAGCTGTGCATTCTCGATGAATCGGATTCCGGGCTGGACATCGATGCTCTGAAAATCGTCTCCCAGGGCGTGAACGCGCTGCGCGACGGCAAACGCGCCTTCATCATCGTCACCCACTATCAGCGCATCCTTGACTATATCAAGCCGGACTATGTCCATGTGCTCTATCAGGGGCGGATTGTGAAGTCGGGGGATTTCACCCTCGTCAAACAGCTGGAGGAGCAGGGCTATGGCTGGCTTACCGAACAGCAGTAACGCGCTGCAGCAGTGGCACCATCTGTTTGAAGCGCAGGGCGACCAGCGTACGCCGGAGGCCAGCCAGCATCTGCAGCAGTTGTTGCGCCTGGGGCTGCCGACGCGCAAGCAGGAGGACTGGAAATACACCCCGCTGGACGCGCTACTTAACGGCCGCTTCGTCGCCGAGGAGGGGGCGTCGCTCAGCGCCGAACAGCGTGACGCGCTGGCGCTGCCGCTGGACGCCTGGCGTCTGGTGTTTATCGACGGCCGCTATCATCCTGAGCTGAGCGACGATCTCGCCGCCAGCGGCGTGGAGGTTAGCGTTGATAACCAGCGCCAGCATCTGCCGGATGCCCTGCAGCCGGAAGTGTTTCTCCATCTGACCGAAAGCCTGGCGCAGTCGGTGACCCGCCTTCGCGTGCCGCGCAACCGTCGCCTGGATAAGCCGCTGCTGCTGATGCATATCACCCGCGGCCTGGCCGGCGATGCGCTGAATACCGCCCACTATCGTCACCATCTGACGCTGGAGAGCGGGGCGGAGGCGACGATTGTCGAGCATTACCTCAGTTTCGATGAGCAACCGCACTTCACCGGCGGGCGGCTGACCATGACGGTGGCGGACAACGCACGCCTGCAGCACATCAA
Organism: Klebsiella sp. 2-CIP_Kleb.; assembly: GCF_050378715.1. Lineage (NCBI taxonomy): Bacteria > Pseudomonadati > Pseudomonadota > Gammaproteobacteria > Enterobacterales > Enterobacteriaceae > Klebsiella > Klebsiella sp. 2-CIP_Kleb. Next base: position 778,668 of record NZ_JBNRLG010000001.1, on the reverse strand, counting down.
GCTGGCGTTCGAGAACGCGCATAGCTACCACTTCGCCCATAACGACCTGCAGCTGGGCCGCGACGCCTCGGCCTTCAGCAGCAGTTTCCTGCTCGGCGGCCAGGTGCTGCGTCACCACACCAGCACGCGTCTGGGCGGCGAAAATAGCGACCTGCGCCTTAATTCGCTGGCGATGCCGGTAAAAAATGAGGTCTGCGACAGCCGCACCTGGCTGGATCACCAGGTGGGGTACTGCACCAGCCGCCAGCTGCACAAAACCATCGTCAGCGATAAGGGCCGGGCGGTGTTTAACGGGCTGATCAACGTCGCGCCGCACGCGCTGAAAACCGACGGCCAGATGACCAACAACAATCTGCTGCTCGGGCGGCTGGCGGAAGTCGACACCAAACCGCAGCTGGAGATTTACGCCGATGACGTGAAATGCAGCCACGGGGCGACGGTCGGGCGCATAGACGAAGAACAGCTGTTCTATCTGCGCTCGCGCGGGATTGAACAGCAGGCGGCGCAGCAGATGATCCTCTACGCCTTCGCCGCCGAGCTTACCGAAGCTATCCGCAGCGACGCGCTCAGAGAGCAGGTGCTGGCGCGAATTGGAGAGCGTTTGCCGGGAGGCACAGCATGACATTTTCAGTAGAACGGGTTCGCGCCGATTTTCCGGTACTGAGCCGGGAGGTCAACGGCCAGCCGCTGGTCTATCTTGACAGCGCCGCCAGCGCCCAGAAACCGGAGGCGGTGATCGGCGCCGAAGCGGAATTCTATCGTCACGGCTACGCGGCGGTGCATCGTGGGATCCATACCCTCAGCGCGGAAGCCACCGCGCGGATGGAAGCGGTGCGCCAGCAGGCGGCCACTTTCCTTAACGCCGGATCGGCGGAGGAGCTGGTATTCGTGCGCGGCACCACCGAGGGCATCAACCTGGTGGCCAACAGCTGGGGAAATGCCAACGTCGGCGCCGGGGATAACATCATCATCAGCGAGATGGAGCACCACGCCAACATCGTACCGTGGCAGATGCTCTGCGCCAGGGTGGGGGCAGAGCTGCGGGTGATCCCCCTCAACCCGGACGGCACCCTGCAGCTGGACGTGGTTCCCGGGCTGTTTGACCAGCGTACCCGCCTGCTGGCGATCACCGAAGTCTCCAACGTGCTGGGCACCGAAAACCCGCTGTCGGCGCTGATTGCCCTTGCGCATCAGCATGGCGCGAAAGTACTGGTGGACGGCGCTCAGGCGGTGATGCACCACCCGGTGGACGTTCAGGCGCTGGGTTGTGATTTTTATGTCTTCTCCGCCCACAAATTGTATGGTCCGACCGGGATCGGCGTGCTCTACGCCCGGGCCGAGCTGCTGCAGACCATGGCGCCTTGGGAAGGGGGCGGGTCGATGATCGCCACCGTCAGCCTGACGGAGGGCACCACCTGGAACCAGGCGCCGTGGCGCTTTGAGGCCGGCACGCCGAATACCGGCGGGATCATTGGCTTCGGCGCCGCGCTGAGCTACGTCAGCCAACTGGGACTGACGCAGATCGCCGAATACGAACAGACGCTGATGCGCTACGCGCTGGAGGCCCTGCGCGCGGTGCCGGACCTGATCCTCTACGGTCCGGCGCAGCGCAAAGGGGTGATTGCCTTTAACCTCGGCCAGCATCACGCCTATGACGTCGGCAGCTTCCTCGATAACTACGGGATCGCCGTGCGGACCGGGCACCACTGCGCCATGCCGTTGATGGCCCGCTATCAGGTACCGGCCATGTGTCGGGCGTCGCTGGCCATGTACAATACCACGGAAGAGGTGGACCGCCTGGTGGCCGGCCTCCAGCGGATCCACAAACTATTAGGGTAAAGGACGTGACGATGACGGCATTACCGGACAAAGATAAACTGTTGCGCAATTTTAGCCGTTGCGCCAACTGGGAAGAGAAGTATCTCTATATTATTGAGCTGGGCCAGCGGCTGGCGCCGCTGAGCGACGCGGAGCACAGCCCGCAGAATATTATTCAGGGCTGTCAAAGCCAGGTATGGATCGTGATGGCGCAGGATCCTTCCGGCGTTGTCACCCTGCGCGGCGACAGCGATGCGGCGATTGTCAAAGGGCTGATTGCGGTGGTGTTTATCCTTTATGACCGGATGACCGCCCAGGACATCGTCGAGTTCGACGTCCGCCCGTGGTTTGAAAAAATGGCTCTCACCCAGCATCTTACCCCCTCCCGCTCGCAGGGCCTCGAAGCCATGATCCGCGCGATACGCGCGAAAGCCGCAAATATTAGCTAGAATAAACAGGTAGATTTCATTCTGTTACGTCCGGCAGGGCGCTGACCCTGCCGCCGTTCAGTCTCCTGGCGTTTTATCAGCGAAAGAAGGAATCTCAGTATGAAACGCAAAACGATGATCACCTTAGCCCTTCTCAGCGCCCTTGGCGCCTCCCCGGCCGCCTGGGCCGTCGACTACCCGCTGCCTCCGGCTAACAGCCGGCTGATTGGCCAGAACCAGTACTGGACGGTTCAGGAGAGCGATCGCAACCTGCAGGCGATTGCCCGCCATTTCGATACCGCGGCGATGCTGATCCTCGAAGCCAACGATACCATTGCGCCGGTGCAGCCGAAGCCCGGGACCCAGGTGCTGATCCCTTCGCAGATGCTGCTGCCTGACGCGCCGCGGGAGGGGATTGTCGTCAACCTCGCGGAGCTGCGGCTGTACTACTTCCCGCCGGGAGAGAATCAGGTCCAGGTTTATCCCCTGGGCATCGGCCAGTTAGGACTGGAAACCCCGGAGATGACCACCCGCGTCGGGCAGAAGATCCCTAACCCGACCTGGACACCCACCGCCGGCATCCGTGCGCGCTCGCTGGAGAAAGGGGTGACGCTGCCGGCGGTGGTGCCGGCCGGGCCGAATAACCCGCTGGGTCGCTATGCGCTGCGTCTGGCCTACGGTAACGGCGAATATCTCATCCACGGGACTAACGCCCCGGACAGCGTTGGGCTGCGCGTCAGCTCGGGCTGTATGCGGATGAACGCTGATGACATCAAGGCGCTGTTCAGTCAGGTGAAAACCGGGACGCCAGTGCGGATCATCAATCAGCCGGTGAAGTTTGCCGTCGAACCGGATGGTAAACGCTACGTAGAGGTCCACAGGCCGCTGTCGCAGACGGAAGGGGAAAACACCCGGACCATCGCTTACACGCTGCCAGCGGCGTTTCACGCCTTCGCAGAGGATAAAGCGGTGGATGACCAGCAGTTGAAAAAAGCGATGTCGAGAAGGGCGGGCTATCCGGTGGTGGTATCGACGGGGGCGGGGAGCGCGGCGACGTCGCTGTCGGCGCAGAACAGTTCGTCTGATAACGGCCTGCTCACCCAGTAGCCCTCAGCGCGAGGGCAAAAAAAATGGCGCACTGAGTGCGCCATTTTTATTACCAGAACTCTTACTTACGGTAAGAGTGAGCCTGGTTGTCCAGACGCTGGTTAGCGCGAGCTGCGTCGTCTTTAGCAGCCTGAACGTCGGAACGCATTGCGTTCACGTCGTTGCTCAGCTGGTCAACTTTAGCGTTCAGAGTCTGAACGTCAGAAGACAGCTGATCGATTTTAGCATTGCTGGAGCAACCAGCCAGCAGAGTAGAACCCAGGATTACCGCGCCCAGTACCAGTTTAGTACGATTCATTATTAATACCCTCTAGATTGAGTTAATCTCCATGTAGCGTTACAAGTATTACACAAACTTTTTTGGGATGAGAATATTTTTTTTACCTGAACGCACTTATTTTTGATCGTTCGCTCAAAGAAGCATCGAATTGGTCAAAATCGCTGAAAAAGGCGAGTGAAAACAGCGCGCTTCCATCGGATTCATCTTAGATAATCTCTTATTAAATAGTAAATTCCGATTTGCATTTTTAATAGGAAGAGCTAGCCGATGAATAAAAAAAAAGCGCCCCGAGAGGCGCTTTATTAAAAAAAACCAATTAACCTGTAAATTATTACAGCACGTGCACGGAAGCGGTATTAGTGGTGCCGCTCGGGACTAATGCGCCAGAGACCATCACCACCACGTCGCCTTTGCGCGCGAGGCCGCTCTTCAGCGCCAGATCTTTGCCCAGGTGATAGAAGTCATCAGTAGAGGCAATCTCTGTCACCAGCTGCGGCACAACGCCTTTGCTCAGCACCAGCTGGCGAGCGGTGGTTTCGTTGGTGGTCAGCGCCAGGATGGTGGCATCCGGGAAGTATTTGCGCACAGCGCGTGCGGATTTACCGCCCTGGGTGGCGACGACGATCAGCGGCGCTTCCAGTTTCTCAGCGGTTTCTACCGCGCCGCGGCACACCGCTTCGGTGATGCGCAGTTTACGGTTGTCGTTGTTGAAATCCAGACGGCTGGTCATGACGCGGTCGGTACGTTCGCAGATAGTCGCCATGATGGTGACCGCTTCCAGCGGGTATTTACCTTTCGCGGATTCGCCGGACAGCATCACCGCATCGGTGCCGTCGAGGATGGCGTTGGCCACATCGCCGGCTTCAGCACGGGTCGGACGCGGGTTCTTGATCATGGAGTCCAGCATCTGGGTGGCGGTGATAACCACTTTGCGCGCGCGGATACATTTTTCGATGATCATTTTCTGCGCGAAGATAACTTCTTCAACCGGGATCTCAACGCCCATGTCGCCACGAGCAACCATGATGCCGTCAGAGGCTTCGAGGATTTCGTCGAAGTTGTTCAGGCCTTCCTGGTTTTCGATTTTGGAGATGATCTGGATGTTTTCGCCGCCGTGGGCTTTCAGGTGCTCACGGATCTCGACGACGTCGGAACGCTTACGGATGAAGGAGGCCGCGACGAAGTCCACGCCCTGTTCGCAACCGAAGATCAGATCCTGTTTGTCTTTTTCCGCCAGCGCCGGCAGGGCGATAGAGACGCCCGGCAGGTTCACGCCTTTGTTCTCGCCAAGGTCGCCGTTGTTCAGCACTTTACAGATAACTTTGTTGCCTTCGATAGCGGTCACTTCCATGCCGATCAGGCCATCGTCCACCAGAACGGTGTTGCCGACGCTCAGGTCAGAGGTGAAGCCTTCATAGGTTACCGCTACGATTTCGCTGTTGCCGATAACGGATTTATCGGTGGTGAAGGTGAAAGTCTGGCCCGCTTTCAGGGAGACGTCGTTGCCGCCTTCCAGCTTGATGGTACGAATTTCCGGTCCTTTGGTGTCCAGCAGAATAGCGGCTTTCTTACCGGTTTTGCTCATCACATTGCGCAGGTTCTGGATGCGCTGACCGTGTTCCGCATAGTCACCGTGAGAGAAGTTCAGACGCATCACGTTCATGCCGGCTTCCAGCATTTTGGTCAGCATCTCTTCAGATTCGGTTTTCGGACCGATGGTGCAAACAATTTTGGTCTTTTTCATGACAGTTTTAGTCTTTAAGTTGTGAAGGATATGGAATTCTCGCTCCGCGGGCGCACTGCCGGGGAGCCAAACCTGTATTACGAAAGTTGCTAAGCCACGCCCTAAGGATAGGTGACAACCCTGAAGCGTGCAGAAGAATGTGTGCTGGCGGTTCAGCCCATGAAATGTGGCAAGGTGTTATGCGTTTTATCATGCAGTCCAATGCGCTGAAACCATTCAAGAAAGAATCGAAGCGCATTATACGCTGCCGAAATCAAAAAGGAAAATAAAAACCTCGTTTCAAATTATGGACAAAACGCGTAACAAAACCGGCACGTTATGCATAAAACTACGCAACACAATATTTCATCAGGCGGCATGAAAAGGGGTGTAAGAAAGGGATTTTACTGACATCATGAGGCGCTAAAATACCCCATTGAGCCGTTAACGGTGGGATGATTTGCGTTGCCGGAAAAATCTATCAATAATGATTTGATTGATAATGAGAAAATGCGAGCCAGACTCAATGGGAAATAAAGCGAAAGACGACGAGCTGTACCAGGAAATGTGCCGCGTGGTGGGCAAAGTGGTGCTGGAGATGCGTGACCTTGGTCAGGAGCCAAAACACATTGTCATCGCCGGCGTGTTGCGCACCTCGCTGGCGAACAGCAAAATCCAGCGTTCACCGCTCACCGAGGAGGCGATGGCGAAGGTCATTCACGCCCTCTCCGGACACTGACGCCTTTCGCCGGCGGGTCAGGAAATCACAAAGCGGACCACCGCCCGGACGGCAATGTCGCAGTGGTGGGCCACCATCGCTTCATCGTCAATGGCGGGCAGCGGATCGTCAAGGTACAGACTGCTGAAGGTGTAGAAATTCGACACCTGATAAAAGCTGAAGCTGCTGATCAACCGGTGGACATCGCGCGCTTCCAGCCCCGCCTGAAAGACGCCCTGCTGTTGGCCGCGTTGCAAAATGTCTTCCAGAATCGACAGGGCGGTTCGATTCAGCGGCTTCAGATCCCCTGAGGCCTTCAGCCACTTGCCGCGCTGCATGTTCTCCATGCAAATCACCCGCATATAGTCCGCATGGGTGGCGTGATAGCGCACGCTCCAGCGCACCAGCCGCACCAGCGCCTCTACCGGCGGCACATTCTCCAGCCCCAACTGCTGCTCGGTTTCGCGGATCCGCGCATACACATGCTGCAGCACCTCCTGATAGAGCTGCTCTTTGCTTTTGAAGTAGTAGACCACCATGCGCTTGGTGGTCTGCGCCTCGGTGGCGATCTGCTCCATGCGGGCGCCTGACAGCCCGTGTTCGGCAAAGACGGCGATAGCGGCGCTGAAGATCCGCTCCTTCAGAGATTGTGCTTCATCATGAGCAACGACGGTCATGGCAACTCCTTTTTCTTGGGTGACAAAAAATACACATAATGATCACAATTTAGCAACCTGGTATGGCGCAAATGAACCAAATGATACATATTCAAGACTCACGTCAGCTATTGACCCGAGGACCTTATGCTGCGCTCTATCGCCACCGTTTCGATTTCCGGCACCCTGCCAGAGAAGCTGCACGCTATTGCGGCGGCGGGCTATCAGGGTGTGGAAATTTTCGAGAACGATCTGCTCTATTATACGGGGACGCCGGCGGAAATCCGCCAGCTGGCCGCCGATTTAGGGTTAAAAATCACGCTTTTTCAACCCTTTCGCGATTTTGAAGGCGCCAGCCGGGCGCAGTTTGCGGCCAATATGACCCGCGCCAGACGCAAATTTGCGCTGATGCGGGAGCTGGGCTGCGACACGCTGCTGTTGTGCAGCAATGTGCAGCCGGACTGCTCGGCGGATAGCGAACTGCAGGTGGCGGACCTGCGGGCGCTGGCCACGTTGGCGGAAGAGGAGGGGATCGTAATCGGCTATGAGGCGCTGGCCTGGGGAACCCATGTGAACCGCTGGCATCAGGCCTGGGAGCGGGTGCAGCAGGTGGACAGCCCGGCGCTGGGCCTGGTGCTCGACAGCTTCCATATCCTGGCCCGGGGCGACACCCTCGACGCGCTGCCATCGGTGCCGGTGGAGAAAATCACCTTCGTTCAGCTCGCCGATGCGCCGTATATGAAAATGGATCTCCTGGAGTGGAGTCGCCATTTCCGCTGCTTCCCCGGGCAGGGGGAGCTGCCGCTGGAGGCGTTTGCCGAGCAGATCACCCGCTGCGGCTATCGCGGTCCCTGGTCGCTGGAGATTTTTAATGACGGTTTTCGCGCCTCGCCAAACGGCGCGACGGCCAAAGATGGTTATCGTTCGCTGCTGTGGCTGGAGGAGCAGACTCGACGCCGGCTCCCGGCGTGCGATGCCGATCTGTTTTCACCGCCGCCGTTGCCGAACTATCACGGGCTGGAGTTTATTGAATTCGCCGCCAGCGTCGCCGAGGCGCAGCGCCTGGGGCAGCATCTGCAGGCTTTGGGTTTTCAGCACGAGGGAAGCCACCGCTCCAAACAGGTCACGCTGTGGCGCAACGGCGGGGCGCGGATCGTGATTAACCATCAGCCCCACAGCTGGGCCGATCACTTTTATCAACGCCATGGGGTATCGCTCTGTGCGATGGCGCTGCGGGTCGACAGCAGTGCGCCGATTGTCGCTCGCGCCCGCGCGCTGGGGTATGCCACCTGGCAGGGCGACGCCGGGCCGAACGAGACGCCTATCCCGGCGATCTGCGCCCCTGACGGCAGCCTGGTCTATCTGATCGACGCCGGAGAGGCGATCTACGAGCGCGATTTTCTCCTGCGCGACGGTTTGACGGTGCGCGAAGATTACCTCGGTATCGACCATCTGGCGCTGGGCATGGAGGCAGACAGCCGCGACAACTGGGTGATGTTCTTCCGCACGGTGTTTGGCTTTACCCTTGAACATGAGCAGACGCTGCCGGACCCCTATGGACTGGTGCGCAGTCTGGCGGTGCGCAGCCCGCAGGGCGATATCCGCCTGGCGCTGAATATCTCCCAGAGCCGGGCGACGCAGATCGCCCGATCGGTCGCCTGCTACCAGGGGGCGGGGCTGCAGCATGCCGCCTTTGCCTGCCGCGATCTGCCGGCCACCTGCGACCAGCTCGCCGCGGTTGCCGGCCATGCGCTGCCGATCCCGGCCAATTACTATGACGATCTGCTGGCGCGTTTTGGCGGCGAGTTGGACGTCGGGCAGCTCCAGCGGCGGCAGCTTCTCTACGACCGCGATCCGCAGGGCGGGGCGTTCCTGCACCTGTATACCCGGCCCTTCACCGCCGGGCGCTTCTTCTTTGAATTAACCGAACGACGGGCAGGCTACGCGCTCTATGGCGCGACGAATGCGGCCGTCCGCCTGGCGGCGATGCAGTATTGTTAGCCTGAATCAAATGGTTCATTATGCCTGAAACACAATAACAACACCCTCTGTACCCGAGACAGGAACTGACTATGAGCTCATATAGCCCTAACCCGACGGCTGCCGCCCAGCCGGCCGTCACCGCGCGCCGCTCCCGGCGGCGCATCGGCATTCTTGCGCTGCTGGCCATCGGCACCATGATCAACTACCTCGACCGCACCGTGCTGGGGATCGCCGCCCCAAAGCTCACCGCTGAGCTGGGGATCGATCCAGCGATCATGGGGATACTTTTCTCCGCTTTCGCCTGGACCTACGCCCTGGCGCAAATCCCCGGCGGGCTGTTTCTTGACCGCTTTGGCAACAAAGTCACCTATTTTCTGTCGCTGACCCTGTGGTCGCTGTTTACCCTGTTCCACGGCATGGCGGTGGGGCTGAAAACGCTGCTGCTGTGCCGTTTCGGGCTTGGCGTCAGCGAAGCGCCGTGCTTTCCGGTCAATAGCCGGGTGGTCAGCGCCTGGTTCCCGCAGCAGGAGCGCGCGAAGGCCACGGCGGTGTACACCGTGGGGGAGTATCTTGGGCTGGCCTGCTTTGCCCCGCTGCTGTTCTGGATCATGGATGGCTTCGGCTGGCGGGTGCTGTTCGTCAGCGTCGGCGCGGTTGGCATTCTGTTTGCCCTGGTGTGGTGGCGCTGCTACCGCGAACCGCATGAAGATCCTCGTCTCAGCCAGCAGGAGCGTGAGCATATCGAAAACGGCGGCGGCCTGAGCGCCCCGACGGACCAGCAGGTGGCGTTCAGCTGGCCGCTGGTCCGCCAGCTGCTGAGCAAACGCCAGATCATCGGCGCCAGCATCGGTCAGTTTGCCGGCAATACCGTGCTGGTGTTCTTTCTCACCTGGTTCCCGACCTGGCTGGCCACCGAACGCCATATGCCGTGGCTGAAGGTTGGTTTCTTTTCCATCCTGCCGTTTGTCGCCGCCGCCGGTGGGGTGATGTTTGGCGGCTGGATCTCCGACAAGCTGCTCAAAGCCACCGGGTCGGCCAACCTGGGGCGTAAGCTGCCGATCGTCGCTGGCCTGCTGATGGCCAGCTGTATCATCTCCGCCAACTGGCTGCAGAGTGACCTGGCGGTGATCCTGGTGATGTCGTTTGCCTTTTTTGGCCAGGGGATGGTGGGCCTCGGCTGGACGCTGATCTCCGACATCGCCCCGAAGGGGCTGGGCGGACTTACCGGTGGCCTGTTCAACTTTTGCGCCAACCTCGCGGGGATCCTCACCCCGCTGGTGATCGGCTTTATCGTCGCCGGGTTCGGCAATTTCTTCTACGCGTTGATCTACATCGGCGGCGCCGCGCTGCTGGGTGTGGTGGCCTATCTGTTTATCCTCGGCGACGTCAAACGTATCGAGTTATCGCAGTAAACAAAGGAGCAAGGCATGGTGATTAGTGGGAATACGCGGCTGATAGCGCATCTTGGCTATCCGACCGCCAGTTTTAAGGCGCCGATGATCTACAACCCGTGGTTTGTCGACCAGCAGGTGGACGTGAAGGTGGTGCCGATGGGGGTCAAACCGGAGGACTATGCCGCGTTTATTCCGCCGCTGTTTACGATGACCAATATCATCGGCGCGCTGGTGACGATGCCGCATAAAATCGCCACCTGCGAGCTGGTGCAGCGCCTGAGCCCGACGGCGGCTATCGCCGGCGCCTGTAACGCCATCCGTCGCGAGGCGGACGGCAGCCTCTCCGGGGACATGTTCGATGGCGACGGCTTTGTGCTGGGCCTGCGCCGCAAAGGATTTCATCCTGAGGGGACGCGGGCGCTGGTGGTCGGCAACGGCGGAGTGGGGTCGGCTATCGCCGCCTCTCTCGCGGCGGCAGGGGTTAGCGCTCTGACCCTGTACGATACCCGACCGGAGGTGGCGCACGCTCTCGCCGGACGGCTGCATCAGCACTATCCGCAGCTCGATATCACCCTGATGCAGCGCGATCCGGCCGGACACGAGCTGGTGGTTAACGCCACGCCGCTGGGGATGAAGGTCAGCGATCCGCTGCCGCTGGACGTGGACCGTCTGGCGCCTGGCACCTGGGTGGGGGAGGTGGTGATGACCCAGGAGTATACCCCGCTGCTGAGGGCCGCCCAGGCGCGACAGTGCCCCATCCAGCGCGGGACCGACATGCTGTTTGAAATGATCCCCGCCTATCTGCGCTTTTTCGACCTGCCGGTAGCCACCCCTGAACAGCTCCGGGCGCTGGCGGAAATTCGCTACTGACGTGGCGGCAAACCGGGTAATATAGCGCTATATTATCCGGTTTATAGCGACGATCTATAATGTCCACTCCTCTCACGCTGCTGGCGGCGGGAAGCCTGAAAAGCGCTTTTCTGCCGCTGGTGGCGTACTTTCAGCAGCAGACTGGCCTGGCGGTCGATGCGCAGTTTGGCCCTGCCGGCCTGCTGCGCGAGCGGATCGAGGCCGGGACCCCGTGCGCGGTTTTTGCTTCCGCCAACGCGGCGCACCCGCAGGCGCTGCTCCAGGCGGGTCTGGCGCAGGAATGCCAGGGATTTGCCGGCAATCAGCTGATGCTGACCGCCAGGCGGTCGCGAGACAACGATGGCCTGGACTGGCTGGCGCTGCTCAGCACGCCCCGCCTGCGGCTGGCGACCTCCACGCCGGGATGCGATCCGTCAGGAGATTACACCTGGCAACTGTTTGCCCGAATCGAGGCGCGCTGTCCAGGGTTGGGCAACGCGATGGCCGGGCGGGCGCAGCCGCTGGTCGGCGGCAGAGACTCACTGAGCGTGCCGCCGGGAGAGATAGCCGGCGCGTGGCTCATTCGCCAGAATCTGGCGGATCTGTTTATCGGCTACGCGCACTATGCCCCCGCGCTGGCCGCCTGCGACGATCTGCGTACCCTGACCATCCCGGCAGCGTGGAATATTCGCTGCGATTACCAGTTGGCGCGCCTCAGTGCCGATCCCGCCGCGCTGGCCCTGTATCGCTTTATCCTCGGCGACGTTGGCCAGGGGTATCTCCGGCAGGCGGGTTTTATGCCGTTCAGCGACGCAGAGTAAACCCCGGCGCCAGCAGAGGGGACGCGGACGCGGGATGGTAGATCAGACGTACCGGCAGGCCGTACGCTTGCCGGAGGTGCGTTTCGCTCAGCACTTCGGCAGTCTCGCCCGCCAGCCACTGGCCCTCCGGCAGAAGCAGCAGCGTATGGCTGGCCACCTGTAGCGCATGATTCGGATCATGAGTGGTGAACAGGACGGTGCGCGTCTGGCGGTGAGCGAGGTCGTCGATCAGCTGGAGCACCACCTGCTGGTTACCGAGATCCAGCGCCGAGCAGGGCTCATCCAGCAGGATATTCTGACTGGCGCTGACCAGCGCGCGGGCAATCAGCACCAGCTGCTGCTGGCCGCCGGAGAGCGCGTCGAAGTCATCCCCGGCCAGGGCGGCAATCCCCAGCTGCGCCAGCGCCTGCTCAACCCGCCGGGCATCCTCCTCGTCCGGCTGGGCAAAGAGATCCACGTGCCGGGCGCGGCCCATCAGCACCACATCGCTCACTCGCCAGCGGAAAGCGGGACGAAACGACTGCGGAACCAGGGCGACGCCGCCCTCGCACTGCGCCCGGCCGCTCAGCGGTGGCAGCACGCCGGTCAGGGTATCCAGCAGAGTACTTTTTCCCCGGCCATTGGCGCCCAGCACCGCCCAGATCTCGCCGGGACGGCAGGCCAGCGTGAGCGGGGCGAAGAGCGGCTGACGGTGGCCGTAACGTAGCGCTTCCAGCGACAATGAGCGGTTCATTGGAGCGTATTCCTGCGTCGGGATTGCACCAGCAACAAGGTAAACAGCGGCGCGCCGAGCAGGGCTGTGATGATCCCGATCGGGATCTCCGCCTGCGTCAGCGTGCGCGCCATATCGTCCACCACCAGCATCAGGGCGGCGCCGAGCCAGAAGGCGGCGGGCAGCAGGCGACGATGGTCGGCGCCCACCAGCAGACGGGCGAGGTGCGGGACCACCAGTCCCATCCAGGCGATGCTGCCGCTGACCGCCACTTGCGCTGCCACCAGCACCGCGCAGCAGACCAGCACGGCGCGACGCAGCGCGGCCACCGGAACGCCAAGACTGCGGGCATCGCGCTCCTCCAGCGCCAACAGATTGATTCGCCAGCGCAGCTTCCACAACACCCCGGCGGCCAACGCCATGGGCAGGATCATGAGCAGTACCTTATGCCAGCTGGCGGTTGCGAAGCTGCCGAGCAGCCAGAAGACAATGTTCGGTAACGTCTCTTCGCTGTCGGCGAGGTACTGCATCAGGCTGACCAGCGCGGCGAAGAAGCCGCTGAGGATGATCCCGGACAGAATCAGCCCCAGCGTGCTGTCCCGCCCCTGCAGGGCGGCGAGGGCGTAAATCAGCCCCAGCGCGACGAGGCCAAAGAAAAAGGTCGAGGCCATCATCAGCAGGCCGCCGACGCCCAACAGGATCGCCAGCGTGCCGCCGAAGGCGGAGCCAGAGGTCACTCCGATGATGTGCGGGTCGACCAGCGGGTTCTGGAACACGCCCTGTAAGGTAGCGCCGCACAGCCCCAGCGCGCCCCCGGCCAGCAAAGCTATGACCACGCGCGGCAGGCGAACCGACCAGACGATCTGTCCGATCACCCCTTCGCCTGGTGGGAGATGGATCAGGGTGTGGCCAACGGCGCTCAGGCTTAACGGGAACTGGCCGAAACAGAGCGAGGCGACTGCGATCGCCAGCGTCGCCAGCGCCAGGCTGCCCTGCAACAGCCAGGGACGGTGGTTAGCGGGCATCTGGCGTCCACGCTACGCGGTAAAAGCGTTGATAGTAATCCCTGGCTTTACTGTCCACATCGATGTTCTGGTAACGCGAAGGGTAGAGTTTTTTCGCCATCCACAGCTCGCCCAGCGCCAGGGCCTCCGGCATCGGGTAACCCCAGGCTTTGGCGTACTCCGGCATCAGCCATACGCGGTGATGTTTCACCGCATCGATCGCCTGCCACTGCGGGTCGTTCTCTATCTGTTTGACCACCTGCGGATAACGGTCCTGGACGAAGATCACCTGCGGGTTCCACGCCAGCACCTGCTCCAGCGACACCTGACGGGCGCCTGTTACGCTGGCGGCCGCCACGTTCAGCGCCCCGGCGTGCGCCATCATCAGACCGGTGTATTTGCCGGCGCCGTAGGTATTCAGATCGGGGTTGGCCATATACACCCGCACCCGCTGGTTCTGGGGAATATCGGCCACCGGCGCATTGGCTTGCTTACGCGCCTCAAAGGTGTAGTGAATCAGCGCCTCGGCCTCGGGCTGGCGTTCGACGACCTCGCCGATAAGGCGGATCCCCTCTACCAGTCCGGCGTTATAGGCCTGCTCCTCGTCAGCCATGGTGGGGTTCATTTTACTTTTTTCCCCAGCGGCATCCTGGCGCAGCGAAATGGCCACCACCGGGATCCCGGCCTGTTGGATCTGCGCGATCATCGCCGGCGGCGCATAGTTGGCGACGAAAACCACCTGCGGACGCAGCGCCAGCAGGCTTTCAATATTGACCTGAGTGAGATCGCCCGGGGTCGCCAGTTGCCCGATCTCGGGCATAAAGCGGGCGAACTGCGGCCCGAGCTGTTTCTTCCAGCTGCTTAAGACGCCGACGATATCCTCAGCGGCATGCAGTTGCACCAGCAGGTTGAGCGTCTGATGCTGCAGAACCACGACGCGGGTGACGTGGTTGGGGAGGGTGACCTGGCGACCCAGCTGGTCGGTGACAGTGCGGTCGGCGAAGGCCTGACCGGTGAACAGGCTGGCGCTGAGCAGCGTCAGGCCCAGCAGTAAGGGGTGTTTTGGCATGATCTGGCCCGAATGGCGTGAAAAATTCGTTGTGTATTAAATTATATAACGACGCCGGGCGCAATGGTTGATCGCGTTTACCCTCACTACGATCAAGGCATTTCGTACCACACTTCTTGATCCTCCATGCGCGCCTCTATCTGGCCCGCCACCCTCTGCAGCGTAGAGAGATGCTTTTGCGCCGCCTGCTCAATGGTCATGGCGCTGGCGATATAGACCAGGTTGAGGCAGCCGATGACCCGCTGCTGGCTGCAGACCGGCACGGCGATAGAGGCGATTTTCTCCTCCTGCCGCCAGCCGCGGAAGTTTTCTCCATAGCCGTTCTGGCGGGTGCGGGCGAGGATCGCCGCCAACCGCTCCGGCTCACGGGCCAGCTGATACTCCGCTTCCGGACGGGCTGCCAGCATGCTGAGAATGGCGTCGCGCTCCGCGTCGGGAGCAAAGGCCAGCCACGTCAGACCGGAGGCGGTGAGCAGCAGCGGCAGTCGCCGTCCGACCATCGCCCGGTGAAACGACAGCCGACTGAAACGGTGGGTGGTTTCGCGCACCACCATGGCGTCGACGTCGAGGGTGGTGATGTCCGTCGGCCACTGTACTTCGCGCAGCAGCTCGCCGAGCAGCGGCGTGGCGAGGGCAGAAATCCAATGTTCGTCACGAAATCCGTCGCTCAGCTGGCGGACGTTAATGGTCAGACGAAAGCTGTCATCGGAGCGGCTGCGGCGGACAAAACCCTCCTCCTGTAGCGTCTCCAGCAGCCGGCGCACGGTGGTGCGATGCAGGCCGCTAAACTCCGCCAGCAGGCCCGGCGTCGCGCCGCCGTCGAATTTATTTAACAATTTTAATAACAATAAACCCCGGCTTAATCCGCGCACCGTTTTGTACGCTGTGGACCCATCGTCATGCATCAAACCCTCCTGAAAACGCTTTATAAACAGCGCTGTGCACCTGGTGCACATTCGATGATGTTTTCATTGTAGCCGAAAACCCCCGCCCTATACTCAGCCCATTATAAAAATACGTTTACACATGATTAACAAATGGCCTGCCGGTCTGGCCGTTTCCGAGTCGTGAGGTCGCTGAGAATGACAACATCTACACCCGATATTCAACCCGCCGTGCAGCATACCGCCCAGGTCGCCATCGCCGGCGCCGGTCCGGTAGGCCTGATGATGGCCAACTACCTTGGCCAGATGGGCATCAGCGTGCTGCTGGTGGAAAAACTCGACAAACTGATCGATTACCCGCGGGCCATCGGTATTGACGATGAATCGCTGCGGGCGATGCAGGCGGTGGGGCTGGTGGATGACGTGCTGCCGCACACCACGCCGTGGCACGCCATGCGCTTTCTGACCCCGAAGGGCCGCTGCTTTGCCGACATCCAGCCGATGACCGATGAGTTTGGCTGGTCGCGGCGCAACGCCTTTATCCAGCCGCAGGTGGATGCGGTGATGTATCACGGCCTGCAGCGTTTCCCACAGGTCCGTTGCCTCTTCTCCCGCGAGGTGGAAGCCTTTAGTCAGAGCAGTGACAGTGTCACGTTAAATATCAAAGGGCCGGACGGCGAGCGGGAGACGGTGCGCGCGGACTGGCTGGTGGCCTGCGACGGCGGCGCCAGCTTTATTCGCCGTACGCTGAACGTCCCCTTTGAAGGCAAGACCGCGCCGAATCAGTGGATCGTCATCGATATTGCCAACGACCCGCTGGCCACCCCGCACGTCTATCTGTGCTGCGACCCGGTGCGGCCCTATGTTTCCGCTGCGCTGCCACACGGCGTGCGCCGCTTTGAATTTATGGTGATGCCCGGGGAAACCGAAGCCCAGCTCAGCGAGCCGCACAATATGCGCCGCCTGCTGAGCAAAGTGCTACCGGACCCGGATCGCGTCGAACTGATCCGCCAGCGGGTCTACACCCATAACGCGCGCCTTGCCGAGCGCTTTCGCATTGACCGGGTGCTGCTGGCCGGCGACGCCGCGCACATCATGCCGGTCTGGCAGGGCCAGGGATACAACAGCGGCATGCGCGACGCCTTCAACCTGGCGTGGAAGCTGGCGCTGGTGGTCAACGGCAAAGCGGGAGAGGCGCTGCTTGACAGCTACCAGCAGGAGCGTCGCGACCACGCGAAGGCGATGATTGACCTGTCGGTGACCGCCGGCCACGTGCTGGCGCCGCCGAAGCGCTGGCAGGGGGCCGTGCGCGATGGCCTCTCGTGGCTGCTGAACTACCTGCCGCCGGTGAAACGTTACTTCCTCGAAATGCGCTTTAAGCCGATGCCGCAGTATCGCGAGGGGGCGCTGCTGACCGATGGCGCAGATAAATCCTCGCCGGTGGGCAAAATGTTTATTCAACCGCAGGTGACGCTGGAGAATGGCGAGAGCCTCCTGCTCGACGAGGTTATCGGGGCGAATTTCGCCATTATCGGCTGGGGCTGCAACCCGCAGTGGGGGCTCGACGCCGGGCAGATCGCTCGCTGGCGCGCGATAGGGGTGCGCTTTATTCAGGTGGTGCCGGAGGTGCAGATCCACCGCGAGCAGGATAACGCTCCGGGCACGCTGCGGGTGGGGGATAAGCAAAACCGACTGAAGAGCTGGTTTGCGCAACATCACACCGCCATCGCTGTGGTCAGGCCGGACCGCTTTGTCGCCGCCCTCGCTATCCCGCAAACCCTCGGCGCGCAGCTGACCGCCCTGGCGGAAAAAATGACCCTCGCAGCCGGGGATACCGCCCACGCTGAAGAGAAGGTGGCCTGATATGCATGCCTATCTGCACTGTCTGTCGCACACCCCGCTGGTGGGATTCGTTGACCCTGAACAGGCGGTCCTTGATGAGGTCAACGGGGTGATTGCCGACGCCCGGCGGCGGATCGCTGAATTCGATCCCGAACTGGTGGTGCTCTTCGCCCCCGATCACTACAACGGTTTTTTCTATGACGTGATGCCGCCGTTCTGCCTCGGCGTCGGCGCCACCGCCATCGGCGACTTCGCCAGCGCCGCCGGCGACCTGCCGGTGCCCACCGAGCTGGCGGAAGCCTGCGCTCACGCCGTGCTCAACAGCGGTATCGACCTGGCGGTGTCGTACAACATGCAGGTGGACCATGGCTTCGCCCAGCCGCTGGAGTTTTTGCTGGGTGGGCTGGATCGCCTGCCGGTGCTGCCGGTGTTTATTAACGGCGTCGCCGCGCCGCTACCGGGTTTTCAACGCACCCGGCAGCTTGGCGAGGCGATGGGCCGCTTCCTCAACACCCTCAATAAGCGGGTGCTGATCCTCGGCTCTGGCGGGCTGTCGCACCAGCCGCCTGTGCCGGAGCTGGCGAAGGCCGACGCCCATCTGCGCGACCGCCTGCTCGGCAGCGGCAAACAGCTGCCGCCGGACGAACGCGAGCTGCGCCAGCAGCGGGTGATCAGCGCCGCCCGCCGGTTTACCGAGGACCCGCGCTCGCTCCATCCCCTTAATCCGGTGTGGGACAACCGCTTTATGAGCCTGCTGGAGCAGGGGCGGCTGAGCGAACTGGACGCGATCGGCAACGACGAGCTGTCGGCGATGGCCGGCAAATCGACGCACGAAATTAAGACCTGGGTGGCCGCCTTTGCCGCGCTATCCGCTTTTGGCCGCTGGCGTAGCGAAGGCCGCTATTACCGGCCGATCCCCGAGTGGATCGCCGGATTCGGCTCGCTGAGCGCCACCACCGAGATTTGATTAACCGGGAGACTAACATGAGCTATCAACCGCAAACCGAAGCCGCCACCAGCCGATTCCTCAACGTCGACGAAGGGGGCCGCACGCTGCGTATCCATATCAATGACTGCGGCGACGGGAAAGAGACCGTGGTGATGCTCCACGGCTCCGGGCCGGGGGCTACCGGCTGGGCCAACTTCAGCCGCAATATTGACCCGCTGGTCGAGGCGGGCTATCGCGTGCTGCTCCTCGACTGTCCGGGGTGGGGGAAGAGCGATTCGATCATCAACAGCGGCTCGCGTTCGGATCTCAACGCCCGCATTTTGAAAAGCGTGGTCGATCAGCTGGGGATCGATAAAGTCCATCTGCTGGGCAACTCGATGGGCGGCCACAGCGCAGTGGCCTTCACCCTGAGCTGGCCGGAGCGGGTGGATAAGCTGGTGCTGATGGGCGGGGGGACCGGCGGCATGAGCCTGTTCACGCCGATGCCGACGGAGGGCATCAAGCTGCTGAACGCCCTGTACCGCGAGCCGACCATTGAAAACCTGAAGAAGATGATGAGCATTTTCGTCTTTGACACCCGCGACCTCACTGACGCGCTGTTCGAGGCGCGGCTGAACAATATGCTGTCGCGCCGCGACCATCTGGACAACCTCGTCAAGAGCCTCGAAGCCAACCCGAAGCAGTTCCCTGACTTTGGCCCGCGGCTCGGCGAGATCGCTGCGCCAACTCTGATCGTCTGGGGACGCAACGACCGCTTCGTGCCGATGGACGCCGGGCTGCGCCTGCTCGCCGGGATCGCCGGCTCTGAGCTGCATATTTACCGCGACTGCGGCCACTGGGCGCAGTGGGAACATGCCGACAGTTTTAATCAGCTGGTGCTCAATTTCCTCGCACGGGCCTAAGGAGTGATGATGACTTTTTCTCTTGACGCGCTGGCGCAGCAGCTGCGCGACGCCGAACGGACCGGCCAGGCGATCGCCCCGCTGCGCAATATCCTCGGCGTCGACAACGCCGACGCCGCCTACGCCATCCAGCGCCTGAACGTTCAGCACCACGTGGCCCATGGCCGGCGGGTAGTGGGCCGCAAGGTGGGCCTGACCCATCCCAAAGTGCAGCAGCAACTGGGGGTCAACCAGCCGGATTTCGGCACCCTGTTTGCCGACATGTGCTACGGCGACAACGCCGACGTGCCGTTTGGCCGCGTGCTGCAGCCGAAGGTGGAGGCCGAGATCGCCCTGGTGCTGAAACATGATCTGCCCCATGCCGATACCACTTTTGATGAACTGTATCACGCCATCGAATGGGTGCTGCCGGCGCTGGAGGTGGTGGGCAGCCGGATTCGCGACTGGTCAATCGGCTTTGTCGACACTGTCGCCGATAACGCCTCCTGCGGCCTGTACGTCATCGGCGGCCCGGCGCAGCGCCCGGCGGGGCTGGATCTGAAGCAGTGCGCCATGCGGATGACCCGCAATCAGGAGCTGGTCTCCAGCGGCCGGGGCAGCGAGTGCCTGGGGCATCCGCTGAACGCCGCGGTCTGGCTGGCGCGCAAGATGGCCAGCCTCGGCGAACCGCTGCGGGCGGGGGATATCGTGCTCACCGGGGCGCTAGGCCCGATGGTGGCGATTAACGAGGGGGACAGCTTTGTCGCCCATATTGAAGGTATTGGCTCAGTCGCGGCACGCTTCGTCGCCGCCGGAGAAGGACATCGTGATGCGTAAACGTAAAGTCGCCATTATCGGCTCCGGGAATATCGGCACCGATTTAATGATTAAAATCCTGCGCCACGGCCAGCATCTGGAGATGGCGGTGATGGTCGGCATCGACCCGCAGTCGGATGGCCTGGCCCGCGCCCGGCGCATGGGCGTCGCGACCACCCACGAAGGGGTGGGCGGCCTGATGCAGATGGCGGAGTTTGCCGATATCGACTTCGTCTTCGACGCCACCAGCGCCGGGGCGCACGTCAAAAACGATGCCGCGCTGCGCGAAGCGAAGCCGGGGATCCGCGTCATCGACCTGACGCCGGCGGCGATTGGCCCATACTGCGTGCCGGTGGTCAACCTCGCGGCCAACCTCCACCAGGGCAACGTCAATATGGTGACCTGCGGCGGCCAGGCGACCATCCCGATGGTCGCCGCGGTTTCGCGGGTGGCGAAAGTGCATTATGCAGAGATCGTGGCCTCCATCGCCAGCCAATCCGCCGGGCCGGGCACGCGGGCGAATATCGACGAATTCACCGAAACCACCTCGCAGGCGATTGAAAAAGTCGGCGGCGCGGGCAAGGGCAAGGCGATTATCGTGCTCAACCCGGCGGAGCCGCCGCTGATGATGCGCGATACCGTGTATGTGCTGAGCGAGATGGCGTCCCAGGAGGCGATTGCCGCCTCGATCGCCGAGATGGCGGCGGCGGTGCAGGCTTACGTGCCTGGCTACCGGCTGAAGCAGCAGGTGCAGTTTGAGGTTATCCCCGAGGATAATCCGGTCAACCTCCCCGGCGTGGGCCGTTTTTCCGGCCTGAAAACCGCGGTTTACCTCGAAGTGGAAGGGGCGGCGCACTATCTGCCGGCGTACGCCGGCAACCTCGATATTATGACCTCGGCGGCGCTGGCGACGGCGGAGCAAATGGCCGGGGCAATGAACAGCGCGGCGGGAGCGACAGTATGAACGGTAAAAAACTTTATATCTCGGACGTGACGCTGCGCGATGGCATGCACGCCATTCGTCACCAGTATTCCCTGGCGCAGGTGCAGCAGATCGCCGGCGCGCTGGATAAGGCGGGGGTCGACTCCATCGAAGTGGCCCACGGCGATGGGCTACAGGGATCCAGCTTCAACTACGGCTTTGGCGCCCACAGTGATATCGCCTGGATTGAAGCGGCGGCGGCGGTGGTCAGCCAGGCGAAAATCGCCACCTTGCTGCTGCCGGGCATCGGCACGCTGCACGACCTGAAAGCCGCGTATCAGGCCGGGGCGCGGGTGGTGCGGGTCGCCACCCACTGCAGCGAAGCGGACGTCGCGGCGCAGCATATTGCCTTTGCCCGCGAGCTGGGGATGGACACCGTCGGTTTTCTGATGATGAGCCATATGATCTCCCCGCAGGCGCTGGCGCAGCAGGCGCTGAAGATGGAATCCTATGGGGCGACCTGCATCTACGTGGTGGATTCCGGCGGGGCGATGAACATGAACGACATTCGCGACCGCTTCCGCGCGCTGAAGGCGGTGCTGAAGCCGGAGACCGCCACCGGGATGCATGCCCACCATAACCTGAGCCTCGGGGTGGCCAACTCTATCGCCGCGGTGGAAGAGGGCTGCGATCGCATAGACGCCAGCCTGGCCGGGATGGGGGCGGGGGCGGGCAATGCGCCGCTGGAGGTGTTTATTGCCGCCGCCGACAAGCTCGGCTGGCAACATGGCACCGATCTCTATGCGCTGATGAACGCCGCCGACGAGCTGGTGCGGCCGCTGCAGGACCGCCCGGTGCGCGTCGACCGCGAAACGCTGGCGCTGGGCTACGCCGGGGTCTACTCCAGCTTCCTGCGCCACAGCGAAGCGGCGGCGGCGCGCTATGGCCTCAGCGCGGTGGATATTCTCGTCGAGCTGGGCAAACGGCGGATGGTCGGCGGCCAGGAGGATATGATCGTCGACGTCGCGCTGGATCTGCTTAACCGCCAAAAATAACAACGCGCGGCTGACCACGCATCAGCCGCCCATCACCTGATCCGCTTGTCCGGCTATCGCCAAGGTACCCTATGACCAAGATAACGACCGCAAACTCCTCGCGCCTGATGGTCACCATCGGGCTCTGTTTTATGGTGGCCCTGATGGAGGGGCTGGATCTGCAGGCGGCGGGGATCGCCGCCGTCGGCATGGCGCAGGCCTTTGCGCTGGATAAAATGCAGATGGGCTGGATCTTCAGCGCCGGGATCCTCGGCTTGCTGCCCGGCGCGCTGGTGGGCGGCATGCTGGCGGACCGCCACGGGCGCAAACGCATCCTGCTGAGCTCGGTGCTGTTGTTTGGCCTGTTCTCGCTGGCCACCGCGGTGGCCTGGAGCTTCCCGACGCTGCTGCTGGCGCGCCTGCTCACCGGCGTCGGGCTGGGGGCGGCATTGCCGAACCTGATTGCCTTAACCTCGGAAGCCGCTGGCCCACGCTTTCGCGGCCGGGCGGTGAGCCTGATGTACTGCGGCGTGCCCATTGGCGCCGCGCTGGCGGCGGCGCTGGGGTTCTCTGGCCTCGCCGCGGCCTGGCAGACCATCTTCTGGATTGGCGGCGTGGTCCCGCTGCTGCTGATCCCGCTGTTGATGCGCTGGCTGCCGGAGTCGCAGGCGTTTCAGCGCGTGGAGACCAGCGTACCGCTGCGCACCCTGTTTGCCCCGGGACATGCTGCCGCCACGCTGCTGCTGTGGCTGGGCTATTTCTTCACCCTGCTGGTGGTCTATATGCTCATCAACTGGCTGCCGATGCTGCTGGTGGGCCAGGGGTTCAGCGCCAGCCAGGCAGCGGGGGTGATGTTCTCTCTGCAGATCGGCGCCGCCTGCGGTACTTTGCTTCTGGGCGCGCTGATGGATAAGCTTACTCCGCTGCGCATGTCGCTGCTGATATACAGCGGCATTCTGGCATCGCTGCTGGCGCTGGGCAGTGCGTCGACGCTGAGCGGGATGCTGCTGGCGGGGTTTGTGGCCGGGCTGTTCGCCACCGGCGGCCAGTGCGTGCTCTACGCGCTGGCGCCGCTCTTCTA
This sequence comes from Klebsiella sp. 2-CIP_Kleb., assembly GCF_050378715.1. NCBI lineage: Bacteria > Pseudomonadati > Pseudomonadota > Gammaproteobacteria > Enterobacterales > Enterobacteriaceae > Klebsiella > Klebsiella sp. 2-CIP_Kleb. The sequence goes on along the minus strand of NZ_JBNRLG010000001.1, from coordinate 755,697 downwards.
TCCCGCGGCGATCCGCGCCACCGGGGTCGGCACCGCCGTGGCGGTGGGCCGCCTCGGGGCGATGAGCGGCCCTTTGCTGGCCGGCAAGATGCTGGCCCTCGGCACCGGCACCGTCGGGGTGATGGCAGCCTCAGCGCCGGGCATCGTGCTGGCCGGCGTGGCGGTGTTCTGGCTGATGCATCGCCAGCAGCGCGCGGCCATGGTCTGATGCTGTCCGGCGGTCTGGCGGAAAAATGCCGGGCCGCCGCCTTGCCTCTCCGCGTGTCCTGGCCTAAGGTAAGACATCATTCCCTGTCGTTTATTGTCTCTATGGCTTACCGCTCCCGCTTGCTCGACGCTATCCCTGGCATCCGCCACGCGTTTCTCGATGTCCACGAAACCGCCGCTTTTCCCTATGCCGAATTGGCCCCGGTGAAGCTGGTCCATGGCAATGAGGTGCATCACTATCAGCAGCCGCTGCCGACGCGGCCGCACGCCGACGCGGTGTTTACCGCCGTGGCCGGGCAAAAGGTGGGGGTGGTGACCGCCGACTGCCTGCCGATACTGATCGCCTCGCGCGACGGTCGCTTCGTCTGCAGCGTCCATGCCGGCTGGCAGGGGCTGGCCAGCGGCATTGTCGACAACAGTCTGGCGACTTTTCGCCAGCGGGGGGTGGCGCTGACCGATCTGGTCATCGCCGTGGGGCCGCATATTCACCCTTGCTGTTACGAAGTCTCCGCCGGATTTTATCAGCAACTGCTGGACCAGCCCGGCGGTGATCGGGTGGCCCGGCACCGCCAGCGGCTGTTCCATTCCCGTTCGGGCCCGGTCAGCGATCCGCTTAAAGCCGCAGCGCGCGGCAGCGATAATCTGTGGTTTGATCTGCGCGCTTTCGCTGAAGCGATCTTCGCAGAGGCGGGGGTGGCGCCGGCGAACGTTGAATGGCTGGGGAGCTGCACCTATTGCACGCCGCAATCGCTGGGCTCCTACCGGCGCCGGACCCATTTTCCGGCGCCGAAGAGCTTTCAGTACTCGTGGATCATGCGTCAGGCCTGAGGCGCGCTGGCGTTAGATAACCCGAAAACCGTGGGTGCCGTCGCGGGCCAGCTGATCCACCAGGCCGTACTCCCACTCCAGATAGGCCTGCATGGCCTCTGCGGAATTATCGGTCCCTTCATAGGGACGGCGATAGCGGTCCCGGCGCTCGACGGCGAGGCCGTCGTCGCCATGGGCCAGCGGCAGACCGGCGGCGATCCACGCCAGCGTCCCGCCGCGCAATACCTGTACCGGCTTACCGGTTAAGGCCGCCACCTCGGGCACCGCGTAGCGGGCCAGCAGGCTGCTGCCGCAGGTCACCACGTAACGTTGCGCGGGAGGGATCGCTTCCAGGGCCTGGTGCAGCTGCGAGCGCGTCAGCCACCACGCGCCGGGGATATGGCGGGCGACAAAGTTGGCGCTGGTGGTAAAATCGAGCACCACCGTACCGGGCTCCTCCAGCTGTTGCGCCAGCTGCGCCGGGCTTATCTCCTCCGCCGGCGGGGCGGGGGGCACTTCGGCGGCCGGCACCCCGCGCTCGCTCAGCTGGCTGGCCGACAGCGCGCTCAGCCGCGCCGTCTCCCAGCCCATCTGCGCCAGCCACGAGCCGGTCATCGCCGCCCGGACGCCATCGTCATCCAGTAACACTATCCGCGCTCCCCGCACGCTGGCGAAGTGATCGGTCTCCTGCACCAGCTGGCCGCCTGGCGCGCTCAGGCTGCCAGGATAGTGGCCCGCCGCGTACTCCTCGGGGCTGCGGACATCAAACAGGAAGGTGGTGCGGTCGCTCTGCTGCCGCCAGCGTTGTAGCGTCGCTTCATCGATGACTGCCACCCCGGCCCGTTCGGCGAGATGCGCCGCCTCGGCGGCCCGGACGCCAGAGGCGCGGGCGGAGGGGTCGTATTGCCGCTGCTGCTGGTGCGCCAGCGTCTGACCAGCCAGCGTCCAGCCGATAGTACCATTGCGCAGGGCATGGACCGGGTTCGGCACCCCGGCGTTGATCAGCGACTGGGTGCCGATGATGCTGCGGGTGCGTCCGGCGCAGTTGACGATGATCGGCGTCTGCGGGGAGGGCGTCAGGCTCTCCACCCGCAGGACCAGCTCGCCGCCGGGCACGCTGATGCTGCCGGGGATGCTCATGGTCTGGTACTCATCGAAGCGCCGGGCGTCGACGATCACCACCTCCTGTCGTCTGTCGATGAGCGCCTGAACCTCCTGGGCGCTGAGCGACGGCGTGTGACGCACGCTTTCCACCAGCTCGCCAAAAGCTTTACTAGCAGAGTTGACGTCCTGAAACAGCTCGCCGCCGCTGCGGCGCCAGCCGGCGAGACCCTCGGCCAGCAGGGCCACATCCTGATAGCCCCAGGTCCGCAGCCGTTCGACGGCGATCTCCGCCAGCCCTTCGCCGTTGTCGTAGACGGTGATCGGGGTGGTGAAGTGCGGTATCCGCCGGCGGACCTCCAGCTCCAGTTTGCTGAGCGGCAGATTGACGGCAAACAGTGGATGAGCGGTGGCGAAATCGGCCTCTTCACGGACGTCGATCAGCGCCAGTTCACGACGGTCGAGCAGCGCCTGACGGATCCCGGCGGCCTGGCGATAAGCGTAAGTGGACATAATGGTTATCCTTGGTGTTCGCGGGAGGAATCCCAGATATTGGGTAAATGGCGGTTGGAGTAGCCGGATATAAACGGTTTTTGCTGGCCTTCCGGGGTATACACTGCGCGCTTCACCGCGCCGATGTTGCCGCCGTAAACATGTATGCTGATGGAGACGCGATCCGCCAGCGCATTGCTGACGCGATGAATGTCGCCATCGTCAGCGGAGACTTTCTCCACCTGACCTGCCTGCAGAAGCGTGGCGGCGCCCAGCGCGCGCGGTATGCCATCGGCATCCAGCTGGTAGCGTTGATTTTCCTCCGCGCCGCGCAGCATCCCAATGGCCCCCCACACCCGGTGGTCATGGATCGGCGTCGCCTGTCCCGGCCCCCAGACGAAGCTGACGATCGAGAAGTGCTCGCCGGAGTCGGCATGCAGCAGATACTGCTGGTAATGGTGTGGGTGCGGCAGGGTGTACTCTTCCGGCAGCCAGTCGTCGTGACGCACCAGCGCCGCCAGCCGCTGCGCCACGGCGTCAAGCAGCGGCGCGGTCGAGTGGTGTTCCCGGTGCAGACGGTCAACCTCATGAATAAAATGGCGTAATTTTTCCAGTCGTGGTGCAGTCATGTGCGCTTCCTGTCAGAGGGACTGGTCAAAACGCTAACAGAGGCGTTAATATTATTTAAATGCAATTTACGCATATATTAATATGCAAATTTCACATAAGGATCCTATGCGCATCGACGATATTGACGCTCTGCTGGCCACAGTGCAGTTTTCTTCCCTCAATCAGGCGGCGGACTATCTGGGGATCACCCAGTCGGCGATCACCCGGCGCCTGCAGCGTCTGGAGCAGGAGCTGAACGTCACGCTGTTAGCGCGTCAGACCCGCCCGCTGACCCTGACCGCCGCCGGTCAGCGGGTGTACGAGCAGTGCCTGAGCATTAAGCGCGAGACGAAAAAGCTCTACAGCCTGTTGGATCCGCAAGGCGAGCCGCGCGGCGCGCTGCGTCTCGGCGTACCGCAGAGTATCAGCGAGATCGCGCTGCCGGCGGCGCTGGCGGCGCTGAGCCAGCAGTTTTCCGCACTGTCCCCGCAGGTCACCTGCGGCTGGAGCGGAGAGCTGCAGCGCCGGCTGGAAAACGGCGAACTGGACGGGATGCTGGCGATGGGCCCCGCCCAGCAGACCCTCGCCGAGGGCTACAGCGGGCGTCTGCTGTGCCCCCTGGAGGTGGTGCCGATTGCCGCCCGGCGGCTGAATCTGCGGGCGTCGTCGCTGCGGGAGTGCGTCGAACAGGGCTGGATCCTTAACCCCGATGGCTGTGGCCTGCGCGCCGGGCTCATCCGCGAGCTGCAAAGCCAGGGCCTGCGCCTGAAGCTTAACGTCGAGAGCGCGGGCGCCCAGCTGCAGATGGCGCTGGTGGCGCAGGGACTGGGGCTGGGTCTGGTGCCGCGGGCGGCGCTGGCGGCCAGCCCGTGGCGGGACGAGATCGAGGTCGTCAACCTCAGCGATTTTCAGCCTGCGGTGTCGCTGTGGCTGATCCACGCTCAGTATCTGGCCAACCTGCAGTCGCCGCTGATCTTTTTCGCCAGCAAAGTGGTGCAGCAGCTGACAGTATCCGACTGAAAAAACTATTCATTTTCTATTAATGCAAGCCTTGCATATTAAGATATGCTAAAAATGCATTTTGTTCATTAACACACTCTGTATAGGGTAATGACCAGCGCCGCCGTCGCGGCCACTCCATTACCCTGACGCAAGGAGTTGTTCATGAGCATTCAGTTTCTTGGCATGATTGGCCACCGCCTTTCTTCCGAAACGATTGCCCCGGTGGGGCCGATCTTTGACCGCGACTATATTGTTCGCTTCGCGCAAACCCATGAAGCCGCCGGGTTCGATCGCCTGCTGGTGGGTCACTGGTCCGATCAACCCGACGGCTTTCTGGTAACCGCCCTGGCCGGACTGTCGACGCAGAAAATTCAGTACCTGCTGGCCCATCGCCCCGGTTTTGTATCGCCGACCCTCGCCGCGCGCAAATTCGCCACCCTTGAGCATCTGCTGGGGGGCCGGCTGGCAGTGCATATCATCAGCGGCGGCAATGACGCCGAGCAGCGCCGGGACGGCGATTACCTCGACCACGACCAGCGCTATGCCCGCACCGACGCCTTCCTCGACGTGGTGCGCCAGGTGTGGACCAGCGAGCAGCCTGTCGATATTCACAACGAGTTTTATCAGGCCGAACAGGCCTGGTCAGCTATTCATCCGCTGCAAAAGCCGCATCTTCCCATCTACTTCGGCGGTTCGTCGGCAGCGGCCATCGCCGTCGCCGGCAAACACGCCGACGTCTTCGCCCTGTGGGGCGAGTCGCTGGCGCAAACCGGCGAGACCATCCAGCGCGTGCGCGCCGAAGCGGCGAAACACCAGCGTGACATCGGTTTCAGCGTCTCGTTCCGGCCGATTATCGCCGACAGCGAAGCCGAGGCCTGGGAGAAAGCTGAGCATATCCTGCATGTCGCCACCGAGCAGGCGGCGCAGCGCGGGGGCGGTTTCAAGGCCAAACCGGACAGCATCGGCGCCCAGCGGCTGCGGGCCACCGCCGCGCAGGGCAGAGTGGTGGACAAACGCCTGTGGACCGGCATCGCCCAGCTGGTGGGCGGCGGGCATAACTCAACCGCCCTGGTGGGTACTCCGGAGCAGGTGGCCGATGCGCTGCTCGATTACTACGACCTCGGGGTGCGCAACTTCCTGATCCGCGGATTCGACCCGCTGAACGATGCGGCAGACTACGGCCGGGCGCTGTTGCCGATCGCTCGGGAAAAAGCCGCGCGGCGTGCGGTGGCGGAGCGCGCATCGTGATCCATCCTGAGCGCGACGACTGGGCGCAGCAGCTGACGGCGGTACGCCAACAGATGGCGGAGCAGGCGGCCAGCCTCGACGCCAGCGGCGACTTTCCCTGGCGCAATATCGACCACCTGCGCGCGGGGGGCTGGTTAAGCCTCGCCGTGCCGCGTGCTTACGGCGGCGCGGGCGCCAGCCTGGCCCAGCTGCAGCAGGCCATCGCCGCCATCGCCTGGGGTGAGCCGGCGACGGCGCTGATCGTCTGCATGCAGTATCTGCACCATTTGCGGCTGGCGGAAAACGACGCCTGGCACGCGCCGCTGCGCCAGCAGGTTTTTCACGACGCCGTCGAACGCGGTGGCCTGATCAACAGCCTGCGCGTTGAGCCGGAGCTGGGTTCCCCGGCGCGCGGCGGCCTGCCGGACACCGTGGCGAGCCGCTGCGCGGACGGCTGGGACATCAACGGTCATAAAATCTATACCACCGGCATTGAAGGGCTACGCTGGCTGGCGGTATGGGCGAGAAGCGATGATAACCCGCCGCGGGTGGGCACCTGGCTGGTGCCTGGCGACAGCGCCGGGATTAGCGTGGTGAAAAGCTGGGATCACGCCGGGATGCGGGCCACCGGCAGCCATGAGGTGATTTTTCGCCACGTGCGGGTGGCGGCAGAGAACGCGGTGGATGTCTGGCCGGTCGATGCGCCACCCGCTGCCCAGGCGGAACCGTTGCGCCTGTTCGCCAACCGGCAGACGGCGCTGCTGGCGGCGATCTATGACGGCATCGCCCGCGCCGCTCACCACTGGCTGGTGAGGTGGCTGACGGGGCGGGTGCCTGCGGGCCTCGGCCATCCGCTTTCCCGCCTGCCGCGGGTGCAGGAGAAGGTCGGACAGATCGCCGGGCTGCTGCTGGTGAACCGCAGCCTGCTGGAGCAGGCCGCCGCGCTGCGCTTTTCCGCCATCGAGGCCAATCTGGCGAAAGTCACCATTACCGACAACGCCATTCAGGCGGTGAATATCGCGCTCGAGTTGACCGGTAATCATGGCCTCAGCCGACAGAACCCGCTGGAACGCCACTACCGTAATGTGCTCTGCGGCCGGGTGCATACCCCGCAGAGCGACAGCGCCTGGCTGGCAGCCGGCCACTTCGTCTTTCAATCACAAGGATAATCACGATGCGTCTATCATTCTCAGGCCGGGTGGCGGCAGCGCTGATGCTGCTGGCGCTGGGCGGTTACGCGACGGCGCAGGAGCGGCTTACCCTGCGCATCGCCGATCAAAAAGGCGGCATGCGTTCGCAGCTGGAGGCGGCCAACGCCCTGCAAAATCTCCCTTACGACATTAAGTGGGCCGAGTTCCCGGCCGCCGCACCGCTGGCGGAAGCCCTTAACGCGGGCGCGGTGGACGCGGGGATCATCGGCGATGCGCCGCTGCTCTTCGCCCTGGCTAACGGCGCGCCGGTGAAAGCGATTGCCGTGGACAAAAGCAACCCGGCGGGGACCGCAGTGCTGGTTTCCCCCGGCAGCGCGATAAAAACCGCCGCCGGGTTAAAAGGCAAGCGCATTGCCACCGGCAAAGGGTCGATTGGTCATTTCGTGGCGCTGAAAGCGCTCGAGCAGGCGGGCATCTCGCCGAAGGAGGTGCAGTGGGTGTTCCTCGGCCCGGTGGACGCCAAAGTGGCGCTGCTTAACGGTTCGGTGGACGCCTGGGCGACCTGGGAGCCCTACACCACCCAGATGGTGAAGACCAACGAGGGGCAGATCCTGGTGAGCGGCAAAGGGCTGCTGCCGGGGAATACCTTCCTTGCGGCAACGGATTCCGCGCTTAACGATCCGCAAAAGCGCGCCGCGCTGCAGGATTATCTCCAGCGCCTGGCCGGCGCCGAGCGCTGGGCCTACGCCAATCTCGACAGCTACGGCAAAACGCTGGGGGAGATCATCCGCTTCCCGGCGGAGATCGCCCGCGCACAGTTTGCCAACCGCCAGTCGCAGTGGCAGCCGCTGGCAGAGGAAACCGTGACCCAGCAGCAGGCGACGGCGGACTTTTATCTCGCCAACGGCCTGATCCGCACCCGGCTGGACGTGAAGCCGACCTTTGACCCCAGCTTTAGCGTGCCCGCCGCGCCGGCCCACGCGGAGGTGACGCCATGAGCCGATCCGCTTTTTCCCGCCGCCGTTTTTTACAGCTTAGCGGCGGCCTGGCGCTGGCCGGGGTTTCTCTGCCGCTGTGGGCTCACGATATGGCGGAGATGGCCAGCGGCGATGCCCATCCGGCGCTGCGCCTGCCAGAGCCGTACAAGATCAAGCTGGCGATCAATAAAAGCGCGGTATGCCTCGCGCCGGTCGCCGTCGCCGAGCAGCAGAAGATTTTCAGTAAATATAACCTCGACGTTGAGTTTGTTAACTTCGGTAACTCCACCGATGTGCTGCTGGAGGCGATCGCCACCGGCAAGGCCGACGCCGGGGTGGGGATGGCGCTGCGCTGGCTGAAGGCGCTGGAGCAGGGTTTTGACGTCAAGCTCACCGCCGGGACCCACGGCGGCTGTCTGAACCTGCTGACGGCCAAAGACTCGCCGTTCGGCGGCCTCGAGAGCCTGAAGGGACAAACCATCGGCGTCACCGACATGGCCGGGCCGGATAAAAACTTCTTCGCCATTCTGCTTAAGCGCCACGGTATCGACCCGATCAGCGACGTGCAGTGGAAAGTCTACCCGGCGGATCTGCTCAGCGTGGCGCTGGACAAGCGCGAAATCGCCGCCATCAGCGGCAGCGAGCCGTTCAGCTATCGGCTGCTGGAGACCGGCAAGTATCAGCTTGTCGCCAGCAATATGACCGGAGATTATGCCAACCTCAGCTGCTGCGTGCTGGGGGTGAGCGGGAGCCTGGCGCGGGACCATAAACCGGCCGCCGCGGCGCTCACTCAGGCGATCCTTGAAGCGCACAGCTATGCCGCAGAACACCCGGAAAGCGTGGCGCAATCCTTCCTTGCCCATGCGCTCAATACCAATGAAGCGGAGGTGAGCGGCATTCTGCACGGGCAGGGGCACGGCCACCACGCGGTGGGTGAGGCGTTCGTGAAAGAGCTGACGCAGTACGCGGTCGACCTGCAGCGGGTGCAGGTGATCAAACCGGGCACCGATCCCCATCAGTTTGCGGAGAGTATCTATGCCAACGTCTTCGCTTGAGCAGGCTCTGGCGCGCCCCACCGGCCGCGCGCCGCTGTGGGGAGAAGGGCTGCTGGCCGCCGCGCTGTGGCTGCTGGGCGGTCTGTTTACTCTGACCTGGCCCGATGCCGGGCGGCGCTGGCCGTTTAGCGAGGGCTGGGCGCTGGCGCAGTTCACCTTCGGCGGCGGCTTGCTGCTGCTGGCGCTGAGCTATCGCTACTGGCGAGCGCGCGGCGCGCGCGTGCGGCATGCCGGCAAGTGGCTGGCGCTGCTGCCGGTGCTGTTCGCTGCCTGGGAAGGGCTGACCGCCAAGAGCGGCGTGCTGCCGGTGCCGTTTTTCGCGCCGCCGCAGGCGCTGATCGAGGTGCTGCATGATGACTGGCCGCGTCTGCTCGACAGCCTGTTGCACTCCCTGGGGCTGCTGGGGCTCGGCGTGCTGCTCGGCACCAGCAGCGGGTTCATCACCGGTCTGGCCATTGGCTGGTCGCAACGGATTGGCTACTGGGTCCATCCGGTGTTACGCCTGCTGGGGCCGGTGCCGTCTACCGCGCTGCTGCCGCTGTGCCTGTTTATTTTTCCGTCAAGCTTCGGCGCCAGTGTGTTTTTGATTGCGCTGAGCACCTGGTTCCCGGTCACGGTGCTGACCTGGTCCGGGGTCATTGGCATTGACAAGGCATGGTACGACGTGGCGCGGACCCTCGGCGCCAGCCAGCGTTTCCTGATCCTGCGGGTGGCGATCCCCGCCGCGCTGCCGAACGTCTTTGTCGGCCTGTTTATGGGGCTTGGCGCGTCGTTTTCGGTGCTGATTGTGGCTGAAATGGTCGGGGTGAAGTCGGGGATCGGCTTTTACCTCCAGTGGGCCCAGGGCTGGGCGGCCTATCCCAATATGTACGCCGCGCTGCTGGTGATGGCCTTGCTGTGCTCCGGCCTGATTAGCGGATTATTTATGCTGCGCGATAAGCTGCTGAGCTGGCAGCGGGGAGGGATGCAATGGTAACCGCGACGTCAGGTTCGCAGACGATAGCGCGCGGCGCGGCGGTATCGATAAGCCATCTTCATCACGCGTTTACGCTCGGCAAACAGGCGGTGCCGGTGCTGGAGAATATCAGCCTGCAGCTGCGGCCGGGGGAAAGCGTGGCGCTGCTGGGTCCTTCCGGCTGCGGTAAATCCACCCTGCTGCGGCTGCTGGCCGGGCTGGAAGCGCCGCAGAGCGGACAGATGCAGTTCGACGGCGCGCCGCTCGGCGCTCCGGGGCCGGAACGCATACTGGTGTTTCAGGATCCGACGCTCTATCCGTGGCTGACGGTGCGGCAGAACGTACTGCTGGGCCCGCAGGCGCAGGGCAAAAGGGGGCTGGAAGCCAAGGCCGACGCGCTGATTGACCGCATCGGGCTGCAGGCCTTCAGCGAGGCGTGGCCGCGGCAGCTGTCAGGGGGGATGGCGCAGCGCGCCGCGCTGGCGCGCGCGTTGTTGAACGAGCCGCGCCTGCTGCTGCTCGACGAACCGCTGGGCAAGCTGGACTCGCTGACCCGCATCAGTATGCAGCGGGAGCTGATCGCCCTCTGGCAGCAGCAGGGTTATACCAGCCTGCTGGTGACCCACGATATCGAAGAGGCGCTGCTGCTGTGCGAGCGGGTGCTGGTGATGTCGCCGCGTCCGGGGCGGATTATCGCCGAGTTCGCCTTGCCGCTGGCCTTTCCCCGCCATCGCGATAACCCGCAGCTGCTGCAGCATCGTCAGGATATATTGCGCATCCTCGGCCAGGAGGAGGACTGGTAAGGTGAACGCATTGCCCGGTGGCGGCTGCGCCTTACCGGGCCTACGAACTCGAGGGGAAGGACCGTAGGCCGGTGCAAGCGCAGCGCCGCCCGGCAATCGACATCCGTTGCCAGGGTAAGGGTTAAAAATCCATCTTCACCGTGAACTGCACCTCACGTGGATCGCCAATCTGGTTACCGAGGTTATTGGTGCCGATGGAAGAGGTGTAATAGGTCTTATCAAACAGGTTCTTCACGTTCACCTGCAGCGTCACCGGATACTGCAGCTTCATCTTATAGGCGGCGAACACATCCGCCACCGCATAGCCCTGCAGATAATAATCCGCGCCGTTGGTGCCGGAGCGCTTGCTGACCGCATGACCGCCGCCGCCGACGGTCAGGGTATTGCTGTTATAGACGTTATGAATGTCATAGGTCAGGAACAGCGAGCCGGTATGTTTCGGTACGTTTGGCAGCGGTTTCCCGGCGTAATCCGGATCTTCCAGCACTTTGGCGTCGGTGTAGCCGTAGCTGGCGATCACGCTGAGGTTATCGGTGATGGACCCGGCCAGGTCCACTTCCACGCCCTGGGAACGCACCTTGCCCGCGGTTTTCGCCACCGTCTCATCACCAATACTCTCGGTGTACAGCACGTTGCGCTTATGGATATCAAACAGCGCGATATTGGCGGTAATGCCCTCCAGCAGGTCGAATTTGGCGCCCACTTCGTAGGCGGTGGACTCTTCCGGCGGCAGCTCGCCGATATAGCTGGCGATCGACGACTGCGGCATAAACGACTGGGCGACGTTGGCGAACAGCGACACGTTCGGCGTCACTTTGTAGACCAGGCCGGCTTTCGGCGTCCATTTCTCATCGCGGCTGTCGGTATTGACGTTAAACGGTCGGCCTTTACCGGCGTACTGGGTGTAATACTGGTAGCGCACGCCGGCGACGGCGATCCAGTTGTCGGTGAGGTACAGCGCGTCCTGCACGTAAGCGGCATAGCTCTCCTGCTGGATCCGCTGATCGCTGTCGGACGCGGAGACGGTATTGCAGGTGTCCAGGGTGCCGTAGACCGGATGATAGATGTTAAAGCCTTTCACGTTCTTGCAGCGCAGCATATCGGTGCGCAGCAGATCGTAATTCTCATAGGCGACGCCGGTCAGCAGTTCGTTATAAAAGCCACCCACCACCACGTTGCCCTGCAGGTCGGCGCGGGTCGAGTGCATCTTCTGCGTGGAGCCATGGGTACCGTCAACCCGGCGGGTGAGGTTGCCGGTCGCCGAATCATAGGCCACCACTCGCGCCTGGTTATCGTTGTAGTGATCCTGGCTGTAGCTGTAATCGAAGCGCGCGGTCCAGGCGTCGTTAAGGCGATACTCGGCGTTGAGCTGGGCGAGGTCGGAATAGCCATCGGTAATATTAAAGGCTTCATCGAAGCGGGTTTTGCGATCGACGTTCACCGCATGCCCGGTATTGAGATCGAAGATAGTGCCGCGGTCGAAGGGGGCGCTGTAGTCGCGGTGCGAATAGGACGCGGTCACCGTCGCCCGGTCGCCAAACCAGGTCAGGGAAGGGGCGATAAAGCGGCTTTTGTTTTTACCAAAGTTGCGCCAGTAATCCTCATTCTGATATTCGCCGATCAGCCGGTACGCCAGATTCGTGCCTTCGATGGGGCCGGTGACGTCGACGCTGCCGGTGCCGCCGCCAAAGCTGGTGGACGTCGCGGAAACCGAACCAGAGAACTGCCGCTCAGGCCGATTGGTGATGACGTTGATCAGCCCGCCGGGGTCGAGGATACCGTACAGCGTCGAAGCTGGCCCCTTCAGGACTTCCACCCGTTCGGTGGCGGCGTTAAAACTGCGCGGCAGCACGGTGCGCAGACCGTTGGTCATGATCGAGCCGTCGCGGTTGGCGCCGAAGCCGCGGCGGGTAAAGGCGTCCTGGGTGCCGCCAAGGGTGTTGGTCTGCACCACGTTGGCCACGTTATACAGCGCCTCATCGAGCGAGGTGGCGTGCTGATCTTCGAGAACCCGATCGCTGACGGTATTCACCACCTGCGGAATATCCAGCAGCGGCATTGAGGTCAACGTCGCGGTAGAGGAGCTGAGCGGTTGATAGCCGCTGGTGGCGCTCTGCCGGGCGTCGTTGGCCACCACGGTGATGGTCTCTTCCGCATCGTTGTTATCTTTCGCCGCGTGATTTTCTGCGGCCATTAATCCCGGTGAGGCCAAAAAAAGAAGCGAAAAAAGCGCCCGCCCTTGCAACGAGGTGAAGGCGACATGGGGTTGAGTCATTATCTTTTTCTCGTGAACGAATCTGCCTTTGCGGTCAGATAAAGCCAATAAAATCATTGCCCTGAATAATAAAAACACGTGGTTTAGCGTCTGAACGCGCCTTTATATGTGTAATTGAGAATCATTCAACCATGAAGGAATGTAGTAGTAAACGTTATGCAAGATAAAATTTCAGCGGCGAGGAACAGGACGTTTTAAACGCCTCCAGTAGGGAGCATTATGTAGTTATCTATTTGATATTATTTTATTTAAATTATTTTGCGTTGGCGCAGCCTCGCTGTAGTCAGCGTCCCCGCAGGAAGACGATGGCGACTATTGACTACTACATTCATCCCCGTCATGATCAAAAGAGAATGAGATTTATTTTGATTTGACTGCAGAATGTCCAGCCATCGCCTGGAACGCTGCGGCGCAGGAGCGAGTTATGCCACAGCGGGTGACACCTGCAGAGCAGGGGATCGTACTGGATGCCCTGTCAGCCGGCTACGGCCAGACCCTGATCGTTGACGACATCAACCTGACCATCCCCAGCGGCAAAATGACGGTGCTGGCAGGGGCGAACGGCTCCGGCAAATCCACGCTGTTGTCGACTATCGCCAGGATGCTGAAGCCGCTCGGCGGCTGCGTGCGTCTGGACGGGCAAGCCATTCATCAGATGCCGACGAAGGCCGTCTCGCGCCAGCTCGGCATCCTGCCGCAATCGCCGCTGACCCCGGAAGGGTTAACGGTTTTCGAGCTGGTCTCGCGTGGGCGCTATCCGTGGCAGGGTCTGATGCGCCAGTGGTCAGACGCCGATGAGCTGGCGGTGGAGGAGGCGCTGCGCTTAACGGGCACGCGCGAGTTCGCTCATCTGCCGGTGGACAGCCTCTCCGGCGGCCAGCGTCAGCGCTGCTGGATCGCCATGGCGCTGGCCCAGCAAACGGCCACCATTCTGCTCGATGAGCCGACCACCTGGCTCGACCTGCGCTATCAGGTCGATATTCTCGAGCTGCTCCAGACCCTGACCCGCGAACATGGCCGCACGGTGGTGACGGTGCTCCATGACCTCAACTTTGCCGTGAACTACGCCGATCTGCTGGTGTTTCTCAAACAGGGGCGCATCGCCGGTACGATTAGCGACAACGAAGCCTGTAGCCCTGAGCTGATTAAACGCGTGTTTGACGTTGACGTGCAGATGTCGATTAACCCGCAAACCGGCAAACCCTTCTTTATGCCGTTTCGCGCCCGCCAGGCGGCGGCGCAATGAGCGTGACTATCCTGCTTTCCGCGCGGCGGCGCGCCCGTCCCCGACTGGCGCTGCTCCTGCTTACGCTGCTGCTTATCGCCGGTTCGCTGGTGCATCTTGGCCTGGGCGCCCGCTGGATCGCCCCGCAGACGGTGCTGCAGGCGCTGCTGGAGTACAATCCGCGCAATTTCGAGCAGCGGATTATCGTCGAACTGCGCCTGGTGCGGCTGGCGGCGGCGCTGCTGACCGGCGCGGTGCTCGGCGTCGCCGGGCTGCTGCTACAGACGGTGATCCGCAACCCGCTGGGCGAGCCGCATATCCTCGGCCTTAACGCCGGCGCGTCGCTGGCAGTGGTGGCGACCTCCGCGCTGGGGCTCTCTCTCGGCGCTTTCCCCGCCGCGCGGCCGCTGACCGCCGCCTGCGGCGCGGCACTGCTGTTCGGCGGGGTGATGGTGCTGGCCTCTGCCGGTCGCGGCGGAGCGACGCCGCTGCGCATCACGCTGTGCGGGGTAGCGCTGTCGGCGTTTGCGTCGGCGGTGACGGCGGCGATATTAATTCTCGATGAACAAACGCTGCTGGCGATGCGCACCTGGCTGGCGGGCGATCTGGCCGGGCTGAACTGGAGCACGCTGTGGACGGCGCTGGTCCCGGCGCTGATCGGCCTTGGCGTCGCGCTGTTCCTTGCCCCGCGCCTTAACGTGCTGGCTCTGGGGGATAAGGTGGCGCTGGGCCTCGGCGTGAACCTCGTCCAGACGCGGCTGCTGGGCCTGCTGGCGATTGCGCTGCTCTGCGGCGCGGCGGTGGCGGTGGCCGGACCGATCGGCTTCGTCGGGCTGGTGGTGCCGCACGTGGTGCGCCGTCTGGTGACGGAAGATATCCGCCTGGCGCTGCCCCTGGCGGCGCCGGTAGGGGCGCTGGTGCTGCTCCTGGCAGATATCGCCGCCCGGACGCTGGTCGCGCCGCAGGAGCTGGCCACCGGGGCGATGACCGCCCTGGTGGGCGCACCGCTGTTTATCTTTATCGCCGCGAGGTTTTTTAAATGACGCGCGCCGTTCACCGGGCCGGTTTTCGGCCGCTGCTTTTCGCTTCCCGCCAGCTGCTGCTGCGCCCGGCGGCGCTGAAAATTGCCGCCTTCATGCTGCTGATGCTGCTGGCGCTCGGGCTGTACAGCCTCAGCCGCGGCAGCTATCCGCTGCCCGCATCGACGCTGGCGCAGGCCCTGCTGGCGCCACAGGAGATGGGCGAGCAGCCGCGCTTTATTCTGTTTGATATCCGCCTGCCGCGGATCCTGATGGCGCTACTGTGCGGGGCCATGCTGGGGCTGGCCGGCGCGGCGATGCAGAGTATCACCCGCAACGGGCTGGCCGACCCGGGGCTGATCGGCGTTAAAGAGGGGGCCAGCATCGTGGTCCTGGCGCTGGTGCTGTTTTTCCCGGCGGTAGGCCTGGTCTGGCGGCCGCTGGCGGGGATGGTCGGTGGCGTGGCGGTGGCCCTGCTGGTCCTGACGCTGGCCCGCGACTGCTCGCGGCCGCGCTTTATTTTAATTGGCATCGGCGTCTCCTGGACCCTGGCGGCGGCGGTCGGCATCTTTATGACCACCGCCGACGTACGCGACGTGCAGACGGCGATGATCTGGCTGGCGGGCAGCCTGCAGGCCGCCACCTGGCCGCTGCTGGCGGTGGCCTTTTGCTGGGCGCTGCCCGGGGCCATCATCCTGTTCTGTACCGCCCGGGCGGCGGACGCGGCGCTGCTGGGCGACCGAACCGCCATCGGCCTCGGGGTGCGTCTGCAGCAGTTGACTCTGCTGCGCTTTTTCGCCCCGGTGCTGCTGACCTCGGCCAGCGTCTCCTGCGTCGGCAGCCTGGGCTTTGTGGGCCTGATGGCGCCGCATATGGCGCGTTTCGTGCTGCGCGGCGGCCAGGTCTCGCTGCTGAGCGGCAGCGCCCTGATTGGCGCCTTGCTGGTGCTGGCGACCGATACCCTTGGCCGGTTGGCGTTTGCGCCGCTGCAGATCCCGGCGGGGATTGTGATTGCCCTGGTGGGCTGCCCGTTCTTTGTTGTCTTGCTCTGGCGTCGCCGTGATGCCCTTTAATCAGGAAGGTATTATGCGTTGGTTCGTCTCATTGCTGCTGTTGCTGACGGGGGCCGTCAGCGCCGCCGACCCACATACTCAAACTTTTACCGATGATTTAGGCCGCACGGTCACCGTCCCGCTGCATCCGCAGCGCATTGTTTCGATGCACGATCTCGATATTACTATTCCGCTGATTGAGCTCGGGGTACCACCGATCGCCAGCCACGGCCGCACGCGCCCGGACGGCAGCCACTATCTGCGCTCCAGCGCCCAGCTCACCGGTGTCGATTTCGATAACAGCGATATCCGCTTTATTGGCACCGCCGATATCGATCTGGAAGCGGTGGCTGCCGTCAGGCCGGATCTGATCATCACCGAGCCCAGTCGCCACGTGTCGGTGGAGCAGCTGGAGAAGATTGCCCCGACGGTGAGTATCGACCATCTGCAGGGCAGCGCCCCGGATATTTACCGCAAGCTGGCCCAGCTGACCAGCACCCAGCCGCGGCTGGCGATCCTTGAGCGCCGTTATCAGGAACAAATCAAGCAGCTGAAAGCGATGGTCAACCCTTCTCAGTACACCGTCTCGGTGATCCAGGCGAACAATGGCAAGGTCACGGTGCATCATTCGTATCATGCCCTGGGCCGGGTGCTGCGCGACGCCGGGTTCCGCTTTCCGCCGCTGATTGAGCGGATCCCCGATGGCCAGCGTATTGACGTCAGCGCGGAACAGCTGCCGGAGCTGGACGCCGATTTTGTCTTCGCCACCTGGCGGTCGGATACCGGCGGCAAGCCACAGGATGAGCTGCAGGCGATGGAAGCGGTGATGCCCGGCTGGTGCGATTTTATGCGCGCCTGCCGCACCGGGCACTATATTTTACTGCCGCGGGAGGAGGTGATCTCCAACTCCTACGCCGCGCTCTCCCTGATGGTGGCCCAGGTGCAGTCGCATATTGCCGGCAGGCCGCTCCCGGCGGAGGCCAAATGAAAAGCGCGATAAAAAAAGAGAAGGGCAAAGTCGACCTGTTCGGCGAACGCTATCGCGCCCGGGCGCACCAGCTTTCCCCCCGGCTACGGGCCGTGGTCAGCTATATCAACGACAACCGCGAGGTGGTGCTGGAGCAGACGGCAATGGAGATCGCCGCTGCGACCCAGACCTCCGACGCCACGGTGGTGCGCGCCATCCAGGCGCTGGGCTTCGCCGGGCTGCGCGAGCTTAAGCAGACCATGGAGCGCTGGTTCGGCACCTCGGTCACCTCGGCGGAAAAGATGCGCTCCACGGTCACCGCGCTCTCCAGCGACGTCAATTCCAGTATTGATTTTGTGCTGGAAGGCCATCAACGGGTTTGCGAGGTCCTGTCGCGGGCTGACAACCGCGCGGCGGTGGCTCAGGCGGTGGCATTGCTCAGCGACGCACGCCAGGTGGGGATCTTCGGTATCGGCGCCTCGGGGATCCTCGCCGAGTACACCGCCCGGCTGTTCAGCCGCATTGGCCTGCCGGCGTATGTGATGAACCGCACGGGTTTCAGCCTCGCCGAGCAGCTCATCGGCCTGCAGCGCGGCGATGTGCTGATCATGATGGGGCAAAAATCGCCCCATCGTGAGGGGATGACCACCCTGCGCGAGGCGAAGCGCTTGGGTATTCCGACCATCCTGCTGACCCAGGCGGTGGACTCGCGCTTCAGCCAGGAGGCGCAGGTGGTGATTGACGTCCCGCGCGGCGGGGACAGTAGCCGGATGCCGCTGCACGGCACGGTGCTGGTCTGTCTGGAGATGATTGTTCTGTCGGTGGCCTCCACCACGCCACAAAAAACGGTGAAATCCCTGAAGCGAATCAACGACCTGCACCGGGCCATTGGTAAATCCGGCGGTAAACGCGGCAGTTGATAAGATAATTCACCAGCGGGAAGGTTTCCGGTTGCATATAAAAGTCAGTGTGTGTATTTTTATGCAAAATAAATGCATAAAAAGGAAATCTCATGGTCAAGAATTTGCTCAAAGCGTGTTTCATGATGGCCGCGCTGACGGCAGCCGGACAGGCGGCTGCGGAAACCTATACCGTCGGCTCCGGCGGCACCTACCGGCCGTTTGAATTTGAAAACAGCCAGAAACAGCTGGAAGGTTTTGACATCGACATCATCAAGGCCATCGCCAAAGCCGAAGGCTTTGACGTCAAGCTGGTCAATACCCCCTGGGAAGGCATCTTCGCCACGCTGAACACCGGCGACCGCGACATCATCATCTCCGGGATCACCATCACCGATAAACGCAAACAGATGGTCGATTTCTCCGCGCCGTACTTCCCGGCTGAGCAGTCTATCGTCGTCGCCCAGGACTCGAAGGTGGATTCGCTGGCGGCCCTGAAAAACGAGAAGGTCGGGGTGGTGAACTCCAGCACCGGCGATATCGTGGTTTCTGAGGTGCTGGGCAAGAACAGCACGGCGATCAAGCGCTTCGACAATACCCCGCTGATGCTCCAGGAACTGTTCGAGGACGGCGTCAGCGCCGCGGTGGGTGACGTCGGGGTGGTGAAGTACTACATCAAACAGCACCCGGAGAAGCAGTTCAAGCTGGTGCCGGATGCCAAATTCGAACGTCAGTATTTCGGTATCGCGGTGGCGAAAGGCAACAGCGAACTGCTGGGCAAAATCAACGCCGGTCTGCAGAAGATCGTTGCCGACGGGACTTACGCCAAAATCTATAAAACCTGGTTCGACGACAACGTGCCGACGCTGCCAGCGCAATAAGCCACCTTTTTCTGTGACCACGGCTATCGCCCAGGCGATAGCCGTATTTTTTAGGGAAGGACTATGACGGGATTCCGTTGGGAGATCATCGAGGAGTACGGCCCGCTGTTTGTGGACGGCGCCCTGATGACGATTAAATGTACCATTATCTGCGTGATCCTCGGGACGCTGTGGGGGTTAACCCTCGGTCTCGGACGGATGGCGAAGGCCGAGCACGGGCCGTGGAAATATATTCTCCGCTACCTGGTGCAGTTTCCGGTGCGCTTTTACGTTAGCGCCTTCCGCGGTACGCCGCTGTTCGTGCAGATCATGGTGGTGCACTTTGCGCTGGTGCCGCTATTTATCAACCCGCGCGACGGCCTGCTGGTGACCAGCGGCCTGATGAGCGCCGACTTTGCCCGCGAGCTGCGCGCCAGCTACGGGGCGTTCCTCTCCTGCATCGTGGCGATCACCCTTAACGCCGGGGCCTATGTGTCGGAGATTTTCCGCGCCGGCATCCAGTCGATCGACAAAGGGCAGATGGAGGCCTCCCGCGCGCTGGGCATGCCGTGGTGGAAAACCATGCGCAAGGTTATCCTGCCCCAGGCGTTTCGCCGCATTCTGCCGCCGCTGGGCAACAACGCCATCGCCATTGTTAAGGACTCGTCGCTGGCCTCGGCGATTGGCCTGGCCGATCTGGCCTACGCCGCGCGCACCGTCTCCGGCGCCTACGCCACCTACTGGGAACCCTACCTGACCATCTCCCTGGTCTACTGGGTGATCACCTTCCTGCTGGCGCAGCTGGTTAACCGTCTGGAAAAGAGGTTTGGCAAAAGTGATTCACATTAATAATTTACATAAGCGCTTCGGCGACAGCCACGTGCTGCGCGGCATCAGCTGCGATATTAAACCGCAGGAAGTGGTGTGCATCATCGGCCCGTCCGGCTCGGGGAAAAGTACCTTCCTGCGCTGTATGAACGCCCTGGAGACGGTCAGCGAAGGCGAGGTGGTGGTCAACGGCTTTGCCGCTCACGACCGCACTACCGACCTCAACAAGATGCGCGAAAGCGTTGGCATGGTGTTCCAGCGCTTTAACCTGTTCCCGCATATGACGGTGCTGGAAAACCTGATTATGGCGCCGATGAATCTGCGCAATATGCCGCGCCAGCAGGCGGTCGACCTGGCGGAAGCCTTGCTGGCGAAGGTGGGCTTAAGCGATAAGCGCGACGCCTGGCCCTCGAGCCTGTCCGGCGGCCAGCAGCAGCGGGTAGCCATCGCCCGCGCGCTGGCGATGAAGCCGTCGATTATGCTGTTTGATGAGCCCACTTCGGCGCTGGATCCGGAGCTGGTGGGCGACGTGCTGGAGGTAATGAAAAACCTCGCCAGCGAGGGGATGACCATGGTGATCGTGACACACGAAATGGGCTTTGCCCGCGAAGTGGCCGACCGGGTGATCTTCATCGACCAGGGCGTGATTCAGGAAGAGGGCAAGCCGGGGCAGATCTTTAGCGCGCCGAGCAACCCACGCACCGCCGCGTTTCTCAGCAAGGTGCTGTAAACCGAGCGGGCTGGCGCGATGCCAGCCCGCTGAGCATTCCGGGTGTATTGACGAAGCTTTTAATCATCCACGCAAACATTGACAGGGCTCATATATCCCGCGATAACCCCTTTGTTAATCTCAGGGTGTCGATTAGGACTTCTCCAGGAAAATAACGTTGGAAATCTTTTTTTAACCCACTGAAAAATAGCGATTAACTATTTTTCATACGCCAAAAATCATGGTCCGTTAATCACGGACTCGGTTTCGTATGGGTTAAAAAAGGTACGTTATGACAGTTACATGGACGGTCACGCCCGTGGGGTATCAGCACATTGCCAAACGCTGCCCCGCCTGCAATGTAAAACGCGACTTCGCACCTTCCGGCGCCATCCGGGTGAATTCGCAAAAAAAGCTGCTGAATATCTGGAGCATCTATAAATGCACGCACTGCGATTACACGTGGAATATCGCCCTGTTTTCCAGGCTGCATGTCAGCAAGATAAACCGTAAACTGCTTCAGCGCTTGATGCAGAACGATGCAGCTATGGTCCACTATTACGCCGCTGACCTCGCGACCCTGAAGCGCAACGGCGCCGAGCCGTCGGGGCATCGCGGATTTCGTATTCATGAGCAATGGTCGGTGACGCTGATGGCGTGCCCGCGGATAACGGTGCGCGTCAGAGTCAGTCAGCCGTTTCGCATCAGCCTGCTATCAATACTGAAAAAACAGCTCAAGCTGAGTACGGCTGAAATCCGGTGGTTGGTCGCGACAGGGCATATCGAGGGTATTCCATTCAAACATTTCAAGACGAAAAAGCTGAAGGCGATGGAATATCATTTTCAACTGGCGGCGGAAACGCTGTATGCGCGACGCCGGATTACGTTATCACTTCGCGGTAGATAACTCGTCGGGGAGAGAAGTCGTAGCGCTTTAACCGCGGTTTTTCGTTATTCTCAATGAAATCAGGACGGCGAAGTCGGCCGTCCTGAATGACGCATTACTGCCTGAAAAAGGCACTTCCGCTGCAGCCATTCAAACTGCAGACGCATAATAAACAAACGCCAGCTTATTGCCGTCGGGATCGCGGACGTAGGCGCTGTGAAAGCCGTTGCCATATTGTGGGCGGTGACCGGGAGCGCCTTCGTCACGTCCGCCGAGTTGCAGGGCGAGGGCATGCAGTTCCGCAATATGTTCGACGGAGCGGGCGTTAAGCGCCACCATCGTTCCATTACCCACCCCGGCAGGCTGCTGGTCAAAAGGAACGCCCACGCACAGCCCACAGGTGTGGTTGCCATTGAAGGTGCCCCATGATGCTCCCTGTTCGTTACGGCCGGCTTTGGGGTGCCCCAGCAATGCCATTAACGGGTCATAGAACTCGATGGCGCGTGGTAGATCGTTCGTTCCCAGCATCATGTATGAAAACATAGTGTTCTCCTGTTGTGGGCAAAAAGGCGTAAACCTTCAGGCTGGCTGAAGGAGATGTTGTTGACGGAGTTTTAACAAGCGCGAGACCAGCATGATGACGACGATTCCCGCTATCAGCGCCAGGCAGTGAAAAGCTATTCTGCCGCCAGCCTGGAAGTAAACCCAGCGCGCTACTTCCACCGAGGCTGCCATAAAACTGAGCGCCACAATGTTGATGGTGGCTGAAACCGTCCCTTTCGGCAGGGAGTGCGAAAAAAGCGCAAAACGGAATAATACGGGGAACAACAGGCCTGTTCCGAGGGCATAGAGACTTGTCCCTGAAACGGACCACCACCAGGTATGGGGCCACGCAATATTTCCCACCAGTAATACCAACAACCCGGTCAGCTGTATCGGGATAGTGCGCCAGATAAAGCGGGGAGAAGTCGGATCCTTGATAAAACGGGCCACGATGATACTGGCAATAATAACGCCGCTAAAGACAGGCACCTGGGTCCAGGCATAGGCGCCGCGCGACATCCCGCCGTCATCGATCAGGATCACCGGAGAGAGTGCTACCCAGGTGATTATCGGCAGGTTACTGAATGACAACGCCAGCGCGCCAGTCAGCACTACCGGCTGTTTAAAGGCGCGGACAAAATCGGAAAATACCTCTTCCGGACGAAACCCCCGGCCCTGAGGGGTGACCGTCTCTGGCATGTTAAAAATCAGTAACGCCCAGGCCAGTAAGCTCATTGCGCCGATGATCGCAAACAATAACTTCCAGTGCAGGAAATTCATCAGGCCAGCGCCCGCCAGGGGCCCGATTACCGGCGCCAGCAAAACGATGGATGTCAGCGCCGCCATAATGCGGATAGACTCTTTTTCATCAAAAGCCTCCTGGATGGAGACATAGCCGACTGTCGAAATGAAGCAGATACTGGTTCCCTGGATAAAGCGGGCGATAAGATATTGATCAATCGAAGTGACAAAGATCATGCTGAAGCAGGCCAAAGCAAAGATGATGGCTCCGGTCAGTAGTACGGGGCGGCGACCGATGCGGTCGGAGAGCGGCCCCAGCAGCCACTGTAATGCCAGCCCCCCGGCTAAATAGAGACTGACAGAAGCCGGGGCTAACGCAACATCAGCCTCAAATTCCCGGATGATGTGGATAATACCAGGTTGAATGAGATCGGTAGTCAGATAAGCAGAAAAATCATAGATAACCATCGCCAGCGGAAACAACAAGATTCTGCTAAAACGGATATGCGGTTCCAACGCTAATTTCATACGCGAAGACTCCCTGGTCGGTGACGGTTTCCCTGGTATCGGGGCCTGGTTGATGTGGATCCCTTGCGGCTGTCGTCACAGGCTGGCCGGGGAATGACAAACCGAAAGATAAAATTCGCCTGGCGACGGTCATTGGGTACGGCAACGCAACGGCATGCAGAGGGAGTGATCGAGCATGGCAGAGGGATAACGCACCGGGTGAACTGGCTGGGGGTGACGTTTCTTATGCGAGGGAGGGGGCTCGCTGCCATCGCGTGGATGTGGAGCGTTTGTCCGCAGGGGACGAGAATGAATAAAGTCGCTTGCTCCTGAGGGAAAACATTCATACCGGGAAACCTGTATCATCATGGGCAAAATAGGCGAACATTCGCCAGTGTCCGCATTCGATTTCAGCGCAGTGATAATCAGTCCGGCCAGTCATGGTCGGAAGTCTGATTATCAGATGATTAGGTTTTCCAGCATCGACGCCTCAGCTATGGGTATGAATTATTCATTAAGGAAATGATAACACCCACATTTATTATGGGAATCGCGTAGGTAAGAAAATGTGACTTTCGCCCGCTTACTGCGTGAAGCTGATCGCAACAGACCCGGCGCTGCGCTCAGCCTCGCCATGGTAGACCGCCTCAATATTATTCCCCTGCGGATCCAGCACAAAAGCGGCATAGTAACCAGGATGATAGTGTCGTTCGCCAGGCGCGCCGTTATCGCGGCCGCCATGGGTCAGCGCCGCATGGTAAAAAGCGTCCACCCTGTCACGATCTCTGGCCTGGAACGCCAGGTGGTGGCGTCCTGTCAGTTTCCCGGCAGCCTCCGGGCTGTGGCGTGAGGCCACCACCAGTTCGTCGGCCAGCAAGTAGTCATTAGCAGTGGTAATAACCGGGATCTCCAGCGCCGACAGTACGGCAGTATAGAAGTCTTTGCTTGCCTCAAAGTCTTCGACAACCAGCAGGATATGATCGATCAATCTGCCACGATGTAACGTCATGCTTTCCATGGAATTTCCTCTCGGCAGGGGGCCGGCAATGGTTATAGCAGTGAGCCAGCAAGAACAGGATTCCCTCAGGTAAGGGCCATAAAAAAAGGGCTGGCGCCAGGCCAGCCCGTCAGGACTACTGCGCGGACTCCGTCGCTTCGTCCATGTCGTCTTCCTGCTCGCTGGCGAGCAGGATTTTCTCGTTTTTGCACAGACACTGAATCAGCAGGAACAGCACGCCGCTGGCCACCAGGGTGGCGATCAGGCCATCGTAGCCGGTGATGCCGATCAGCATGCCGCTGACTACCGGCCCGGCGACGCTGCCGGCGGACCAGAAAAAGCCGAACAGGGCGTTAATCATAATCAGCTTCTGTCCGCTGAAGGTTTTCCCCGCCCGCACCAGCGACAGGGTATAAAGCGCCCCCGCCGCGGCGCCCAGCAGCAGGCAAATGGCCATCAGCTGAATGCGCGAACCGAGCATCAGCGGCAGGGCCAGCAGCGACAGGCTGAAAACCACCGCGCAGGCCAGATGCACGCGGCGAATGCCGACCCGGTCGGCCAGCCAGCCGAGCGGGGTCTGGAACATCGCATCCCCGGTAAGCACCACGGTCACCAGCAGCACCGCCATTCCTTCATTAAGCCCTTTATCCATACCGTACAGCGGCAGCAGGGCGAGGATGCTGGCGTCGAAGAAGGCGAAGCAGAAGACCCCGGAGGCCAGTACCGGCAGGAAGGCGCCGAGGCTGCGCCAGCTGGCGCGCTCCCCAAGGCTTTCGCGGGTGCCGGTGGGCAGATGGCGCAGCATCAGCAGGCAGACGGCGGTGACCGCGACGATCGCCATCAGCGCCGAGGCCTGCCAGGCAGGGCCGACGGAGATCAGCAGCGGCCCGGCCAGCTGGCAGCCGGTAAAGGCCGAGGCGTAGATACCGGTGAGGGTGGCGCGCTGGTTGCCTGCCGCGCCGCCGGTGATCCAGCTTTCACCGAGGACGATAATGACCCCGGAGGCCAGGCCGGTCAGCAGGCGCGGCAGCAGAAGCAGCGTCATATCGGTGGTCATGCATGAGGCGATGGTCGCCAGCGCCAGCAGGATCAAACTGCCGCTCAGCAGCACGCCCATCTCAACGCGCCGGCACAGCGCAGGAGAGAGGAAAGAGGAGATCATCATGCCGGCGGGCGGCAGGGCGGCCAGCAGGCCGACATACAGCGGCGCGATCTGCTGCTGCGCCAGCTCAAGACTGATTAACGGCACCGTATAGCCGGTGATAAATCCCACGAGCGACGCGGCCATGATCATCGCCAGCGTGGGAGCAAGACGATTCTGGTCTGGGTTAAACATTTTATTTCCGATGACGGAGAGGTCAGTAGTGGATCCTTCGGCAAATTGCCGTCCTGAGCTGCATAATAATTAATCGCCTGGCCGTTGTCACCGTTGAAATCACTACCAAAAAAGGGCCGCCGGGCGACGGCAGGCCTGTACGCCGCGCCGCCGCCGCATTTCGTGACGTTGTCAGCGTGTTAGCGACAGGATATAACGGAGGGAGCGGCAGCGACCCGACGCCGGTGAGCGACGGGTAAAAACGCAACGCATGACCAAATTATTCAGCATTACGCTATGCAGGAAAGGAGTAATACATGGCCGTATCGCCGTCACTGATCGCCGAAGCCACAGGCTGGCGACGTGAGTTTCACGCCGCGCCTGAGCTCGGATATCAGGAGCAGGAGACCTCGCGCCGCGTCGCCGAGCTGCTGGCCTCGTTTGGCCTGCAGGTTCATCGCGGGCTGGCCGGCACCGGCGTCGTGGCGACGCTGGAAAACGGCCCCGGGCCGGTCATCGGCCTGCGCGCCGATATGGACGCCCTGCCGATCACCGAGCTGGGGAGCGTCAGCTACCGTTCGCGCCGCGCCGGGGTCATGCACGCCTGCGGCCACGATGGCCACACCGCGATGCTGCTGGCGGCCGCCGCCCATCTGGCGCAGACCCGTCAGTTCAGCGGCACCGTCCACTTTGTTTTCCAGCCAGCGGAAGAGAACCTCGGCGGCGCGCGCAAAATGGTGGAGGAGGGATTATTCGAACGCTTCCCGATGGATGCGATTTACGCGCTACATAACTGGCCGGGGATCCCGCTTGGCGAAGTGGCGCTCAGCGATGGCGCGATGATGGCCTCCCTCGACGCCTTCGAGATCACCCTGCGCGGCAAAAGCTGCCATGCGGCGATGCCGGAGAGCGGGGCCGATCCCATCGTCGCTGCGGCGCAGCTGATTATGGCGCTGCAGACCATTCCCTCCCGCCGCCTGTCGCCACAGGATTCGGCGGTGGTCAGCATCACCCAGATAAACGGCGGCGAGGCGATCAACGTCCTGCCGGATACCGTGGTGCTGCGCGGCACCTTCCGCTGCCTGAGCAATCGCGTTCGCGCCCGCGTGCGGGAGCTTATCGAAAGCTATGTGGCGACCCAGCCGCAGGTGTCCGATGTGCAGGGCGAGATTAGCTGGTTTCCGGGGTATCCGGTGACCAAAAACCATGCGCCGCAGGCGCAGCTGCTGCGCGAGGTGGCGGTCGCCACCCTTGGCGCGGAGGCGGTGCGCTGGAACCAGGCGCCGTCGATGGCCTCTGAGGATTTTGCCTGCATGCTGGAGGCCTGTCCGGGGGCCTATTTCTGGATCGGCACCGATGGCGAAACGCCGTCGAAGCCGCTGCATAACGCTAGCTATGACTTTAACGATGCGCTGATTAGCCACGGGGTGGCGATGTGGGTGGCGCTGGTGGAGAAACAGCTGCCGGCGGCGTAACCCACCGGCAGCGGCAGCAGGGAGCGCGCGCGCTCCCTGAGGTCAGACGTCGGCGGCGGCTTTCAGTCGCGCCTTCATGTCGCTGTAGGCCGTCCAGGCATAGCGCTCCGCCCACTGCTGGTCGGCTATCGCTTCCACTTTCACCGCACAGTATTTGGTTTCCGGCGTTTTGGAGATCGGATCGAGGTTATCCTGGGTCAGCTCATTGCAGGCGCCCACCCACCACTGATAGGTCATATAGACCGCGCCCGGGTTGATGCGATCGCTGAGGTCGGCGCGGGTGATGACTTTCCCGCGTCGGGAGCTGACCCACACCAGCTGTTTGTCAGCGATCCCCAGCCGTTGCGCATCCACCGGATTCATCTGCACCCGTCCCGGCTCGTCGGCCAGCGACTGCAGCGCGGCGCAGTTGCCGGTCATCGAGCGGCAGGAGTAGTGCCCCACCTCCCGCACCGTGCAGAGCACCAGCGGCCATTCATCATCCGGACGCTCCGCCGGCGCGCGCCAGGCGGTGGCGAACAGCTGCCCTTTACCCGATGGGGTGTCGAAGCGGTTGTCTTTATACAGCCACGGCGTGCCGGGGTGGTCGAGGGTCGGGCACGGCCACTGAACATGGCCCATATCGCCCATTTTCTCCCAGGTCACGCCGTAGAAAAGCGGGCAGAGCTCGCGCATCTCGTCCCAGATCTGCTGGTTGTTCTCATAGTGCATCGGATAGCCCATTTCGCTGGCCAGCAGACTGATGATCTCCCAGTCGCGCTTCACATTCCCCGCCGGAGGGATTGCCTGTTCAAACCGCTGAAACCCGCGATCGGCGCAGGTGAAGACGCCGCCGTGCTCGCCCCAGGAGGTGGCCGGCAGCAGGACATCGGCAATCTCCGCCGTTTTGGTCATGAAGATGTCCTGCACCACCACGAAGTCCAGCGCCTCGATGCCTTTGCGCACCAGGCCGAGGTCGGCTTCGGTCTGCAGCGGATCTTCGCCCATGATGTAGTAGGCTTTGATCTCGCCGGTCAGCGCTTTATGCGGCACTTCGGTGATGCGGGTGCCGACCTGGTCATCCATCTGCGTCGGGTCGATCCCCCAGGCGGCGGCGAATTTGGCCCGCACGGCGGGGTCGGTGACCTCCTGATAGCCGGGGAACAGGTTCGGCAGCACGCCCATATCGCAGGCGCCCTGCACATTGTTTTGTCCACGAACCGGGCCCACGCCGACGTTCGCCCGCCCCAGGTTGCCGGTGAGCAGCGCCAGGCTTGCCAGGCCGCGCACCACGTCCACCGCCTGGCCAAACTGGGTGACGCCCATGCCCCACATAATAGTGGCGGAAGGGGCGGCGGCGAAGATGCGCATCGCCTCACGGATCGCCTGCGCGCTGACCCCGACAATCGCTTCCACCGCTTCCGGGGCGTAATCCTTCACCGCCTCGCGGTAGGCGTCCAGCCCTTCGGTGTAGCGTTCGACATAGGCTTTGTTGTACAGCTCCTCCTCCAGCAGCACATAGCCGAAGGCGTTCACCAGCGCCATATTGCTGCCGTTGTTGAGCTGCAGATGACGGTCGGCTATGCGTGCGGTTTCAATGCGTCGCGGATCGCAGACGATGATCTTAGCGCCGTTTTCCCGGGCTTTGATCACCCGGCGGGCGACGATGGGATGGGAGTCGGCGCAGTTGTAGCCAAAGACCAGCAGGCACTTCGAGTTTTCGATGTCGCTTATCGAGTTGCTCATCGCCCCGTTGCCCAGCGCCTGCTGTAGCCCGGCGACGGAAGGGCCGTGGCAGACGCGGGCGCAGCAGTCGACGTTATTGGTGTTCAGCACCGCGCGAGCGAACTTTTGCATCACATAGTTGGTTTCGTTGCCGGTGCCGCGCGAGGAGCCGGTGGTCATGATGGCGCGCGGGCCATGCTTCTCTTTGATCTCCCTGAGCTTGCTGGCGGTATAGCGAATCGCCTCCTGCCAGCTGACCGGCGTAAAGGCGCCGCCTTTCTGGTAGCGGATCATTGGTTGTTTAAGACGGGGCGTCAGGAGCTGCGTGTCGTTCAGAAAATCCCAGCCGTAATAGCCTTTCAGGCACAGCTGGTTCTGGTTGGTGACGCCGTCGGCGGCTTCCGCGCGAATGATTTTATTGTTGTCGACAACCAGTTTAAGTTTGCAACCCGCCCCGCAGTAGGGGCACACGCTCGTGATTTTTTTCATCAGTAACAGACCTGTTAACAGTGAACAGAGGATCGCTGTCGCGCCGGGCCCGACGGGCAACGATCGCGGTATCGCCTGGTGGTGATGCGGACGCAGGCCCGCTGCGCTATGCAGGTCTCGTGCCAGATTTTAATGTGTTGATTTATAATGAAAAACTTCAGATGGATGATGACGGGAGCGTGACCTCGTCACTAATGACGATGACGCAGAGCGCCGACGTCAGACGCTCTGCGGGGGAAAACGCCGCTACGCGAGAGGGCGGCAGCGGGTGATATGCGACTCGCTCAGGCCGACGTCGCGTGCGGCGGCGCAGATTGCCTGCCAGCTGCCCGCATCCAGCGGGATCCCCTCGGCCAGGCGCGCTTCGCGGTTGGCGGCTTCCCATTCGCCGGGGGCCAGCACCGGGGCATCGGGATCGTGCGGCGACTGTTTACACCATGCGATAAAGGCCTCCGTCTGCGCCTGGCTGTCCGGGGCATCGAACGCGTCCGGGCGCAGGATCACGGTGGTCATGCAGTTAAAGATGGCGTCGACGCTGGTCTGCAGGCTTTCCTGATGGGTGGTTTGCCCCCCGGAGAGCGCGCCGCCGAGCACTTCGCACAGCGTCGCCAGGGCATAGCCTTTGTGCTGGGCGAAGGTGAGCAGGGCGCCCAGCGGCGAGGTTTGCATCACCGCCGGATCGGTGGTGGGCAACCCCTCGGCGTCGATCAGGCAGCCGGGGGCCACGGCTTCCCCTTTGTGCCAGGCGACGCGGGTTTTTCCAAAGGCGATGGCGCTGGTGGCGTAGTCCAGCAGCAGCGGCGGATGGCCCTCTCGCGGAAACACCACGCACAGGGGGTTGGTGCCGAAGCGACTGTCTTTTCCGCGGAACGGAGCGACCATCGGGTCGCCGATTACGCTGACGAAGTGAATGGAGATCAGTCCGGCGGCGGCGCACTGCTCGGCCCAGTAGCCGATGCGCCCGACGTGATGCGCATTGCGCAGGGCGATAGCCGCCATGCCGTGCTGCTTCGCCTTTTCGATACCTAACTGCATCGCTTCGTGGGCGACTACCTGGCCGAAGCCGGCGTTGCCGTCGAGGGTGACCACGGCGCCGGCATCTTTGGTGACCGTGGCGTGGCGGTTGAGCTGCAGAAAACCGCCGGCATGGGATTTTACATAGCTTGGGATCATCCCGACGCCATGGGAGTCATGCCCGGCCAGGTTGGCGGCGATCAGGTGGTCGGCGACCAGCGTCGCTTCTTCTGAGCGGCTGCCGAGATGGGTAAACAGTGAGACGACAAACTGATGCAGATCCGTCGCCAGAAAGCGGTGTCCTGTTGGCACTGATTCTCTCCTGTAGTCTGTTGTTATTTTGTTATGTTTGCCGTTTTATGCTGCGCCGCCCGGCGCAGAAGGTCAAGGGCGGGGGCTCCGGGCGTCACGCCACTGCGCCAGCGTCTGCGTTATACGCCAGACGATAAAAAACCGGTCCGCGATCGCGTTTTAATTAACGTCATAAACACCACATTTTTAAATTCTGCCACTGTCACAAAAGCCAGAAAAAAGCCAGCCCCGGCGTTGCAAGGGCAGCTGATACCACTATATGTTAAATTTGTGTTTATTAATTGATGATTAAAGGTTGGTATCATGTATAAGAAAATAAGTGGTTTAGTGGTTTCACTGACGGCCGTTTTCGCCTGTGCCGCCTGGGCGGAGGTGCCTGCGGGCTATCCGGCGGATTATCAAAAAACGGTTGATGCCGCCGTCAAAGAGGGCAAGGTGGTGATCTATTCCACAACCGATACCAAAGCCGCCGGGCCGTTAATTAAAGGATTCGAAGCGCAATATCCGGGCGTCAAAGTCGAATATAACGACATGAACAGCACCGAGCTGTATAACCGCTATATCAGCGAGCAGGCCGCCGGGGGCGGCAGCGGGGACGTGGTGTGGAGCTCATCGATGGATACGGCGCTGAAATTAGCCACCGAATACGCGGAACAATATGCCTCGCCGGAGGTGAAGCAATTGCCCGACTGGGCGGTGTGGCAGCAGAAAGCCTATGGCACCACCTACGAGCCGGTGGTATTTATCTATAACAAACGGCTGATCCCGCAGAATGAGGTTCCGGATTCGCATACCGCGCTGGCAAAATTGATCGCCAGCCAGGCCGATAAATTTAAAGGCAAAGTCACCACCTACGATATCGAAAAATCGGGCCTCGGCTTTATGCTGGCGGTGCAGGACAGCCAGGCCGACGCGAACTATTTTACCGACCTGGCGAATATCGCCAAAGGCGGCCTGACGGTGCAGTCTTCCACCGGAACGATGATGGAGCGCGTCTCCTCTGGCGAAAACCTGATCGGCTATAACATCCTTGGCTCCTATGCGGAAGCGCGGGCGAAAAACGATCCCTCTTTAGGCATTGCCTATCCGAAAGATTACGTGCTGGTGCTCTCCCGCGTCTCGTTTATTAGCCAGGAGAGCGAACATCCCAATGCGGCAAAATTGTGGCTGGACTATGTCCTGTCGGAAAAAGGCCAGCAGATCCTCGCCAGCCAGGCGGATATTCCCTCTATTCGTCGCGATATTGAAGGCAAAAATGATATCGACGGCATGACCGCGCTGCTGGGCAAAGCGTTAAAACCGATCCCGGTCAACGAAACGCTGCTGGATTATTTACAGCCGCAAAAACGTCTGCAGTTTATTAAACAATGGCGCAGCGCCGCCGCGAAATAATCCTCCCCCGGGGCATCGCCGATGCCCCTTATTCACACCCGGCGGGTTTATTCACCTGACCAAAGGGATGAACCATGAATGTATTACGCAGAAAGTGGCAGGGGCTGCCGCGCGGCGTGGTGGTGTGCATCACGGCGCTGGTGATTTATGTCCCGCTGTTATTTATTGTGGTGCAGAGTTTTCTCTCCGCGCCGTTCTTTTCCCGCTCCAAATCCTGGAGCCTGGAAGCGTTCACCTTTATTTTTACCGACCCGGATTTTTATCTGGCGTTAAGGTCAGGCTTTATTCTGGCCTTTGGCCTGGTGATTATCGCCATTCCACTGGGCGGTATTTTGGCCTTTCTGATGGTACGCACCGATTTACCCGGCCGGCGTTTCATTGAGCCGCTGATCCTGGTGCCGATCTTCGTCTCGCCGATGGTGCTGGGCTTTGGCTACGTGGTGGCCGCCGGGCCGGTAGGCTTCTTTTCCCAGTGGGCGCAGCAGCTGATCGGCTTTGTGCCGTGGAATATCTACTCGATGTTCAGTATTGTGGTCATCGCCGGCTTAACCCACGTGCCGCACGCCTATCTCTATATCTCCTCGGCGCTGCGCAGCGTCGGCTCGGACGTGGAAGAGGCGGCGCGCACCGTCGGCGCCACGCCGCTGCAGGTGATGACCTCGGTGAGTCTGCCGATGGTGCGGCCGTCCATCCTTTACGCCTGCGTGCTGCTCTTTTTCCTCGGTCTGGAAGTCTTCGGTCTGATGCTGGTGCTGGGCGACCCCGAGGGCAACATGGTGCTGGCGACCTATCTCTACAAGCTGACCAATAAGCTCGGCACCCCCTCCTACCATCTGATGGCGGCGGTGGCGGTGGTGCTGATCTGCATCACCATCCCGCTGGTGATGCTCCAGCGGCGGCTGATGCGCACCGCCAACCGCTTTGTCACCATGAAGGGCAAGGCGTCGCAGGCGCGGGCGCTGCCGCTGGGCAAATGGCGCTGGGTGGCCGGGGCGGTGGTGGTGGCCTGGCTGACGGTGACCATCGGCGTGCCGCTGCTCGGCGTGGCGCTGCGCGCCTTTATCTCCAACTGGGGCGTCGGGGTGTCGCTGTGGGATGAGCTGTCGCTGGCGACGTTCCACAATATCTGGCAGCAGCCCAACCTGCTGCGGGCGATCGTCAACTCGATGGCTATCGGCATCGTCGGCGGCGCGCTGGCGGTGATCTGCTATCTGTTTGTCGGTATCGCCATGCACCGCAAAGCGGACAACGTCACCCGCTTTCTTGACTACAGCGTGCTGGTCCCGCGCGCGGTCCCGGGGCTGCTGGCCGGTCTGGCCTTTCTGTGGGTGTTCCTGTTTGTGCCGATGTGGCTCGATCAGTCGCTGAAGCACGGCTGGCTCTCGGCGCTGCCGGTGGCCGACTGGCTGCGGGAGCACCTTATCGTGCAGCTGCGCGCGCTGCGCAACACCA
The DNA here is from genome assembly GCF_050378715.1 of Klebsiella sp. 2-CIP_Kleb. Lineage (NCBI taxonomy): Bacteria > Pseudomonadati > Pseudomonadota > Gammaproteobacteria > Enterobacterales > Enterobacteriaceae > Klebsiella > Klebsiella sp. 2-CIP_Kleb. Next base: position 722,650 of record NZ_JBNRLG010000001.1, on the reverse strand, counting down.
TCTTCAGCGTCTGGTTGGCCTACACCGTGGTATGGATGGCTTATGGCCTGCGGCTCATCTCTTCGACGCTGCTGCAGGTGGGCCCGGAGCTGGAGGAGGCGGCGCGCAGCACCGGCGCCTCGCGGGGGCAGATCACCCGCCACGTCACCGTCCCGCTGTCGCGCTATGGGCTGATTGGCTCCTGGCTGCTGATGTTCCTGATCTTTGAGCGCGAATATTCCACTGGCGTCTATCTGCTGTCGCCGGGTACCGAAACCATCGGCTCGATGCTGGTGTCGCTGTGGGCGGCGGGGGCCATCGATATCGTCGCGGCGCTCTCCTTTATCAATATTCTGCTGGTGGTGATTGGCCTTGGCATCGCCCTGCGCTTTGGAGTGAAATTACATGATTGAGTTATCGGTAGAAAATCTGCATCTCACCTATGGCGACAACCCGGTGCTGAAAGGGGTGTCGATGACGCTCGGCCGGGGAGAGGTGGTGTCGCTGCTGGGGCCGTCGGGAAGCGGCAAAACCACGCTGCTGCGGGCGGTGGCCGGGCTGGAGAAGCCGACGAGCGGACGGATCGCCATCGGCAACCGCACGGTGTACGACGGCACGCCGCGCAGCGAAATCCCGGCCGAAGAGCGTAACCTCGGGCTGGTGTTCCAGTCCTATGCCCTGTGGCCGCACAAAACGGTGTTCGACAACGTGGCCTATCCGCTGAAGCTGCGTAAAGTGGCCGCCGGGGAGATAAAAGAGCGGGTGCAGCGCGTGCTGGATCAGCTGGGGCTCGGGCACCTTGGCAACCGCCATCCGCACCAGCTCTCCGGCGGCCAGCAGCAGCGGGTGGCCATCGGCCGGGCGTTGGTCTACAACCCGCCGGTGATCCTGCTGGATGAGCCGCTCTCCAACCTTGACGCCAAGCTGCGCGAAGAGGCGCGGGTGTTTCTGCGCGAGCTGATCGTCAAGCTGGGCCTGTCGGCGCTGATGGTCACCCACGATCAGAATGAGGCGATGGCCATCTCGGATCGTATTCTGCTGCTGAACAATGGCGTCATCGAGCAGCAGGGGACGCCGCAGGAGATGTACGGCAGCCCGGCGACGCTGTTCGCCGCCGAGTTTATGGGCAGCAATAACCGCCTGCACGGCAAGGTAATGGCGCTGGAGAACGGCAGGGCGCGGATCGAAGGCGCCAGCTGGAGCCTGTGGGGGCGAGCGGGCGAGGGGGTTAGCGTCGGCGAGCCAGCGACGGCGGTGATCCGCGTCGAGCGCCTGCGTCTGGACGGCGCGGCGCAGGATAACAGTCTCCAGCTACCGCTGCTGACCAGCATGTACCTCGGCGACCGCTGGGAGTACCTGTTCCGCACCGAAGGCGACGACTTCCCGCTGCGCGCCTACGGAACGGCGCTGCGCGATGCCGAACACTGTCATCTGACGCTCCCGGCGGAGGATGTGTGGGTTTTTCCGCAGCGGTAACCGCTGGTTAAGACGCCAGATGGCACACGGCTTCAATATTGTGCCCGTCTGGCGCAATCACAAAGGCGGCGTAGTAACTGGCGTGGTAGTTTGGCCGTAACCCCGGCGCGCCGTTGTCCTTTCCTCCGGCGGCCAGCGCCGCCTGCCAGAAGGCATCGACCTGCTCGCGGCTGTCGGCGCGAAAGGCAATGTGCAGCGGCGCCGGTTTTTCCGTACTTTGATAGAGGCATAGAGAGACATCGCCGCTGCCGGCCAGCTCTGCGCCGTAGGTCGGCTCGCCTTCGCCGACCAGCGTTACGCCAAGCGGGGCAAGGGCTTGTAAAAAGAACGCTTTGCTCGCGGCATAATCACTGACGCCGAATTTCACATGATCGAACATATCTTCTCTTCTCCTGCGGATGGGATATCGCCAGCCGAACGCGTTAGCCGAGAAATAGATGCAAAATAGTTAACAACGGTTATTAACTTTTTTAACAGCTCAAAATGTTTAATTATTCCTAATACGAGTATTTACAGACGTTTAATCTGCCATGTACCATAAACAAAAAATAACATTTGTGATACAAGTCACTCTTTTTTGGCGCATGGGTAAGCTCAGCGCGGTGTGAACGCCGCCGGTTTACCGCCTCAAGGTTATGGCAGCACCCTTCTCACGATGACATTCCGGTGAATTTCTCTCCGATTTCCCGCGTTTCGTTGAGAATCGTCTACTATCCAAACGATAACCCTATAAATGATATCGCCTCTGGCGATGTTTTATCCGACTTGCCGGGCCGGGCCAGACGCTAAGCGGTTTAAAAGCGCAATGGTATCGGTTCCAGCACGACATTCACTGGTTTTGTCAGCGACAAAAACAGTAATTTTCAATGACAGGAATGTGATGATGTCGAGCGAGAAAACTAACAATTCCAGGCGTGATTTCCTGGTGAAGTCGATGGCGCTGATCCCCACGGTGGTGATCGGCGGCGCGGGAGCAGGGGCCATTGGCGTGGCCACCAGCGCGACCGCGCAGGCGGCCCCCGCTTCAGAGCCAGCCTCCGGGAACACGGCGGCGGCCAGCGACTGGAAGCCGCAGTTCTTCAACGATCGTGAGTGGGCGTTTATCAACGCCGCCGTCGCGCGCCTGATCCCAGCGGATGAACTTGGCCCCGGCGCTAAAGAGGCCGGCGTGCCGGAGTTTATCGACCGCCAGCTTAATACCCCTTACGCCACCGGCTCCATCTGGTATATGCAGGGGCCCTTCAACCCCGACGTGCCGAAAGAGATGGGCTATCAGCTGCCGCTGGTGCCCAAACAGATCTATAACCTCGGGATCGCCGACGCCGAGGCCTGGTGTCAGGACAAGTATCACAAGACCTTCGCTGAACTGAGCAACGAGCAACAGGACGAGGCGCTCGGCCTGTGGGAATCCGGCAAAGCCGAGTTCAAACAGCTTCCGGCCTCGCTGTTCTTCACCTATCTGCTGCAGAACACCCGAGAAGGCTTCTTCAGCGACCCGATCCATGGCGGTAATAAAGGCATGGTCGGCTGGACGCTGATTAATTTTCCCGGCGCGCGCGCCGACTTTATGGACTGGGTTGAACGGGGCGAACGCTACCCCTTCCCGCCGGTATCAATTAATGGGGAGAGGGCGTAATCATGGCCACCGTATTGAAAAAAACCGATGTCGCGATCGTCGGCTTCGGCTGGGTTGGGGCGATCATGGCCAAAGAGCTGACCGAAGCCGGGCTCAACGTCGTGGCGCTGGAGCGTGGCCCGATGCGCGACACCTGGCCGGATGGCGCCTATCCGCAGGTGATTGATGAGCTGACCTACAACATCCGCCGCAAGCTGTTCCAGGATCTGTCGAAAAGCACCGTCACCATCCGCCATAACACCAGCCAGCAGGCGGTGCCGTATCGCCAGCTGGCGGCTTTCCTGCCGGGTACCGGCGTGGGTGGGGCCGGGCTGCACTGGTCCGGCGTCCATTTCCGCGTCGATCCCATCGAACTGCGGATGCGCAGCCACTATGAAGAGCGCTACGGCAAAAACTTCATTCCCCAGGATATGATCATCCAGGATTTCGGCGTCACCTACGACGAGCTGGAACCGTTCTTCGATAAAGCGGAGAAAGTGTTCGGCACCTCCGGGACTGCCTGGTCGATCAAGGGCAAGGTCGTCGGTAAAGGCCGCGGCGGCAACGCTTTCGCCCCGGACCGCTCAGACGACTTCCCGCTGCCGGCGCAGAAAAACACCTGGTCAGCGCAGCTGTTTGAAAAAGCGGCGCTCGAGGTGGGTTACCATCCCTACAACCTGCCGTCGGCCAACACCTCCGACTCCTATACCAACCCCTATGGCGCGCAGATGGGTCCGTGCAACTTCTGCGGTTTCTGCAGCGGCTACGCCTGCTACATGTACTCTAAAGCCTCGCCGAACGTGAACATCCTGCCGGCGCTGCGCCAGGAAAAACGCTTTGAGCTGCGGACCAACGCCAACGTGCTGAAGGTCAACCTGACCGACGACAAATCCCGCGCTACCGGCGTGACCTACGTCGACGGCCAGGGGCGCGAAATGGAGCAGCCGGCGGACCTGGTGATCATCGGCGCCTTCCAGTTCCATAACGTGCACCTGATGCTGCTCTCCGGGATCGGTAAACCGTACAATCCGGAGACCGGCGAAGGGGTGGTGGGGCGTAACTTCGCCTACCAGAACATGACCACCATCAAGGCCATTTTCGACAAAGACACCTATACCAACCCGTTTATCGGCGCGGGCGGCAACGGCGTCGGCGTCGATGACTTCAACGCCGACAACTTCGACCACGGCGCGGCCGGCTTTGTCGGCGGTTCGCCGTTCTGGGTCAACCAGGCCGGGACCAAGCCCATCTCCGGTTTCCCGGTACCGCCGGGCACCCCGGCGTGGGGCAGCAAGTGGAAAGCGGCGGTGGCCGATACCTACACCCATCACCTGTCGATGGATGCCCACGGCGCGCATCAGTCCTATCGGCAGAACTACCTCGATCTTGATCCGAACTACAAAAACGTCTTTGGCCAGCCGCTGCTGCGCATGACCTTTGACTGGCAGGAAAACGACATCAAGATGGCGCAGTTTATGTTCGATAAGTTGGCGCCGATCGCCAAAGCGATGAAGCCGAAATATATCCTCGGCAGCCCGAAAAACGCCAACAGCCACTTTGATACCACCACCTACCAGACCACCCATATGAACGGCGGGGCGGTGATGGGGGAGGATCCGAAAACCAGCGCCGTTAACCGTTATCTGCAAAGCTGGGACGTGCATAACGTCTTCGTCATCGGCGCCTCCGCTTTCCCGCAGGGGCTGGGCTATAACCCAACCGGCACGGTGGCCGCGCTGGCCTACTGGTCAGCGAAGGCGATCCGCGAGCAGTATCTGAAAAATCCGGGTCCCCTGGTGCAGGCATAAAGGAAGGCAGATGATGAAAATGCAATGGTTATCGGCCCTGGTGCTTGGGGCATTGAGCTGCGCGGCCTTCGCCGAAGAGGCGCCTGCGGACAGCAATCTGATTAAGCAAGGGGAGTATCTGGCGCGGGCGGGGGACTGTGTCGCCTGCCACACCAACGGCAAAGCGGGCAAGCCTTTCGCCGGCGGTCTGCCGATGGAGACGCCGATCGGCACCATCTACTCCACCAATATCACGCCGGATAAAGAACACGGCATTGGCGGGTACACCTTCGAAGAGTTCGACGACGCGGTGCGCAAGGGCGTGCGGAAAGATGGTTCCACACTCTATCCGGCGATGCCGTATCCCTCGTTCGCACGGATCAGCGAAGCGGACATGCGCGCCATGTACGCCTACTTTATGCACGGCGTGGAGCCGGTGAATGTCGCCAACAAGGACACCGACATCCCGTGGCCGCTGTCGATGCGCTGGCCGCTGGCGTTCTGGCGCGGCATCTTCGCGCCGACGCCGAGCGACTTTGTCGCCAACCCGCAGGTTGACCCGGTGTTGGAGCGTGGCCGCTATCTGGTGGAAGGCCTGGGCCACTGCGGCGCCTGTCATACCCCGCGTAGCCTGACGATGCAGGAAAAAGCGCTCAGCGAAAGCGAAGGCGATGATTACCTGGCGGGCAGCAATGCGCCGATTGACGGCTGGGTTGCCTCCAGCCTGCGCGGCGAAAACCGCGACGGTCTGGGGACCTGGAGCGAAGCCGAGCTGGCCGAGTTCCTGAAAACCGGACGTAACGATAAATCGGTGGTCTTCGGCGGCATGAGCGATGTGGTGGAGCACAGTCTGCAGTATCTTTCTGATGACGACATCACCGCCATCGCCCGCTATCTGAAGTCGCTCCCGCCGCGCGGCGGCAAACAGACCCCAGCCCCGGTGGAAGACAGCGTGGCGAAAGATCTGTGGAAGGGTAACGACAGCAAAACCGGCGCCGCGCTGTACGTCGATAACTGCGCCGCCTGCCACCGCACCGACGGCGTAGGCTATAAACGCGCCTTCCCGTCGCTGAAGGGCAATCCGGTGGTGCAGACCGAAGATGCCACTTCGCTTATCCATATCGTTCTGACCGGGAGCACCACGCCGGCGGTGAAAGACGCGGTCTCCAACCTGACCATGCCGTCGTTCGGCTGGCGTCTGGACGACCAGCAGGTGGCGGATGTGGTCAACTTCATCCGCACCAGCTGGGGCAACAACGCGCCGGCGGTCAGCGCCAGCGATGTGGCGAAGGTGCGTAAGGAGACCGCGGCGCACGATGAGAAGGCGTTAGGCAATGCTGATATCTCGAAGCTGCCGGGGGCCGGACAGTAACCGTCAGGGTTGCGTCGCCCACGCGGCGCAACCCATACTTAGCCAGGACGTAAAATACTGTCTGAATCAAGGAGTTTGCCTTCATGCTGCATGCAGAGCGACTGACCTGCATCGTTGACGATCGACCGCTGTTTGCGGAGCTGACGCTGTCCCTTGCTGCCGGTGAGCTGCTGCAGGTCGCCGGTGATAACGGCGCGGGGAAAACCTCGCTGCTGCGGATCCTCTGCGGCCTGGCGCGCCCGGAAAGCGGCGGGGTGAGCTGGCAGGGCCAGCCGCTGGCGAAGGTCCGGGAGTCATTTCATCGTCAGCTGCTGTGGCTGGGCCATAAGCCCGGCGTCAACGCGGTGCTGACCGCCGATGAAAATCTGCGTTTCTTCTTTCCGGGCAGCCGCCTTCAGCAGCGGGAACGCGCCCTCGCCGCCGTCGGCCTGGCGGGCTATGAAGATCTCCCCTTGAACCAGCTCTCTGCCGGGCAGCAGCGCCGGGTGGCGCTGACCCGCCTGTGGTTAACCGACGCGCCGCTGTGGATCCTCGATGAGCCGTTCACCGCCCTCGACGCCACGGCGATGGAAACCCTGACCTGCCGCCTGGAGCAGCACGCCCGGCAGGGGGGAAGCGCGATCCTCACTACCCACCAGCCGCTGCGGCCGCTGCGCTGCCCGTTGCGCACCCTGCGCCTCGGCGGCGACGCTGGAGGCGGGCAATGATGCGAGCGCTGTTGGCCCGGGAACTGCGCCTGGCATGGCGCAGCGGGGCGGAGATCCTCAATCCGCTCTGGTTCTTTCTGATCGTCATCACCCTGTTTCCGTTCGGCGTCGGCGCCGCGCCGCAGCTGCTGGCGCAGATTGCGCCGGGCGTGGTATGGGTCGCCGCGCTGCTGGCGGCGCTGCTGGTGATGGATCGGTTGTTTCGTGACGACTGGCAGGACGGCTCCCTGGAGCAGCTGTTGCTTCTGCCGACGCCGCTGGTGGCGGTGGTGCTGGTGAAGGTGGTCGCCCACTGGATGATGAGCGGCCTGCCGCTGCTGATCGTCTCTCCGTTGGCGGCGCTGCTGCTGGGGATGAGCGTGCATGACGCCGGCGTGCTGGCGCTGACCTTGCTGCTCGGCACCCCGACGCTCAGTTTTCTTGGCGCGGTGGGGGTTGGCCTGACCGTCGGCCTGAAGCGCGGCGGCGTCCTGCTGAGCCTGCTGGTGCTGCCGCTGGCGGTGCCGCTGCTGATTTTCGCCACCGCGGCCTGCCAGGCCGCCGCCGCCGGGCTCCCGGTCGGCGGCTATCTGGCGATGCTGGCGGCGTTCTTAACCGCCAGCGCCACCCTGTGTCCGTTCGCCACCGCCGCCGCGCTGCGGCTGACCGTGCAATAATTCGCTGCGCCTGCGGGCGCGGCCATCATAACCGTGTGAGTAAGCGTCTATGTGGAAAGCGTTACATCAACTGGCGATCCCCGAGCGGCTGTACCGCCTGTGCGGATGCTGGATCCCCTGGCTGGCGGCGTTGAGCGCGCTGTTGCTGGTCATCGGCTTGGGATGGGGCTTTGGCTTCGCCCCGGCGGACTATCAGCAGGGGGAGAGCTACCGGATCATGTATCTTCATGTCCCGGCGGCGATGTGGTCGATGGGGCTGTACCTGGCGATGGCCGTCGCGGCCTTCGTCGGGGTGGTCTGGCAGATCAAAATGGCCGATCTGGCGATTGCCGCCCTGGCACCGGTGGGGGCGGTCTGCACCCTGGTGGCGCTGGTCAGCGGCGCGGCGTGGGGCAAGCCAATGTGGGGAACCTGGTGGATCTGGGACGCCCGCCTGACCTCGGAGCTGGTGCTGCTGTTTCTGTATGCCGGGATCATCGCCCTGTGGCACGCCTTTGACGACCGGCGGCTGGCCGGGCGCGCGGCGGGGATCCTCGTGCTGGTCGGGGTGGTCAATCTGCCCATCATTCATTACTCGGTCTACTGGTGGAATACCCTGCACCAGGGTTCGACCAACCTGCAGCAAACCATCGACCCGAGCATGCGTCTGCCGCTGCGGATCTGCATCTTTGCCTTCCTCACGCTGTCGGTCACCCTGACCCTGATGCGCCTGCGTAACCTGATCCTGCAGCTGGAGCGTCGTCGACCGTGGGTGGTGGCGCTGGCTAATAAAGGAGCCGTCCGATGAGCCCCGCTTTTTCTTCGTTCGCCGCCTTCCTGAATATGGGCGGCTATGCCCTGTACGTCTGGCTGGCGGTGGCGGTGGCCGTCGCCGCCTTTGGCCTGCTGACGGTGCACACCCTGTGGGCGCGGCGGGCGCTATTCCATGAAGTGCGACGCCAGCAGGCGCGCGAGCGGCGGATCGCTGCTGCCCGCGAACATGACAAGGAGGCCGCGGATGCAAGCGCGTCGTAAAACCCGGCTGTATATCGTGCTGGCGGTGCTCGCCGGACTTGGGCTCACCGTCAGCCTGGCGCTGTACGCCCTGAGCAGCAATATCGATCTGTTCTACACCCCGGGGGAAATTATCTACGGCAAAACGGAAACCCGGGCGCTACCCCATACCGGGCAGCGCCTTCGGGTGGGAGGCTACGTTCAGCCGGGCTCCCTGCAGCGCGACCCGCAAACTCTCGACGTGCGCTTTAAGCTGTATGACGCCCGCGGGGTGGTGGACGTTAGCTATAAGGGCATTCTGCCGGACCTGTTCCGTGAGGGGCAGGGCGTGGTGGCCCAGGGCGTGCTGGACGGCGAGCGGCATATTACCGCCCAGCAGGTGCTGGCCAAACATGATGAAAATTACACCCCGCCGGAGGTGAAAAACGCCATGATGCCGGAGAAAACGGGGGCGCAGCCATGATGCCGGAGCTGGGCAACTTTTTACTGTGTCTGGCGGCGGGGCTGGCGCTGCTCCTGAGCGTCTATCCCCTGTGGGGCGCGGCGCGGCAGGACCGGCGGCTGATGGTCCTGGCCCGGCCGCTGGCCTGCGGGCTGTTCGCCTGTATCGGGGGCGCCTTCCTGCTGCTGGTGCACGCCTTCGTGGTCAACGACTTTACCGTCCGCTACGTGGCGGAAAACTCCAACAGCGCGCTGCCGGTGTGGTATCGGGTGGCGGCGACCTGGGGGGCGCATGAGGGCTCGCTGCTGCTGTGGGTTCTGCTGCTCAGCGTCTGGACCTTCGCCGTCGCCCTCTTCAGCCGCCGGATGCCGCTCGACGCCGTCGCCCGGGTGCTGGCTGTGATGGGGATGATCGCCTTGGGGTTCCTGCTGTTCATCCTCTTTACCTCCAACCCGTTCAGCCGCGGCCTGCCGCAGTACCCCATTGACGGCCGCGACCTTAATCCGCTGCTGCAGGATATCGGCATGATTTTCCATCCGCCGATCCTCTATATGGGGTACGTCGGCTTCTCGGTGGCTTTCGCCTTCGCCATCGCCTCGCTGCTGGCGGGCCGGCTGGATACTGCCTGGGCGCGCTGGTCGCGTCCCTGGACCCAGGCGGCATGGATGTTCCTCACTCTCGGCATCGTGCTGGGCTCGGCGTGGGCCTATTACGAACTGGGCTGGGGCGGCTGGTGGTTCTGGGACCCGGTGGAAAACGCCTCGTTTATGCCGTGGCTGGTGGGCACCGCGCTGCTGCACTCCCTGGCGGTGACCGAGAAGCGTGGCAGCTTCCGCGCCTGGACGGTGCTGCTGGCCATCGCCGCCTTCTCCCTGTGCCTGCTGGGCACCTTCCTGGTGCGCTCCGGGGTGCTGGTCTCGGTGCATGCCTTCGCCTCGGATCCGTCGCGCGGGCTGTTTATTCTGGCGCTGCTGATTGTCGCCATCGGCGGGTCGCTGCTGCTGTACGCCCTGAAGGGCGGCCGGGTGCGGGCGCGGGTGGAACATACCCTGTGGTCGCGCGAGTCGTTCCTGCTTGGCAACAATATTTTGCTGATGGCCGCGATGCTGGTGGTGCTCCTCGGAACGCTGCTGCCGCTGGTGCATAAGGAGCTGGGCCTCGGCAGCATCTCCATCGGCGAGCCGTTCTTTAACACCATGTTCACCGCCCTGATGGCGCCGTTTGCGCTGCTGCTGGGGCTGGGGCCGCTGATCCGCTGGCGGCGCGATGACATCGCCAGGCAGATTAAGCGCCTGATTATCGCCCTGGTTGTGACGTTGTCACTTTCTCTGGCGCTGCCGTGGCTGCTGCAGGATCGTATCACCGCCATGGCGGTCATTGGCCTGATGATGGCCCTGTGGGTGCTGATCTTCGCCCTGCTGGAGGTTCACGAACGGGCCACTCATCGCCACGGCTTCTGGCGCGGCCTGCGGACGCTGACCCGCAGCCAGTGGGGGATGGTGCTCGGTCACGTCGGCGTGGCGGTGACCGTTATCGGCATCACTTTTAGCCAGAACTACAGCGTGGAGCGCGATGTACGGATGCGCCCCGGCGACAGTATCGATATCCACCGCTATCACTTTGTGTTTAACGGCGTGCGCAATATCGTCGGCCCCAACTGGACCGGCGGCGAAGGAATTATCACCGTGACCCGCAGCGGACGCCCGGAAGCGACGCTGTATGCTGAGAAGCGCTTTTACACCGCCAGCCGGATGATGATGACCGAGGCGGCGATCAGCGGCGGGCTGACCCGCGATCTTTACGCCGCGCTGGGGGAAGAGCTGAGCGACGGCAGCTGGGCGGTGCGTCTGTACTACAAACCGTTCGTTCGCTGGATCTGGTACGGCGGGGTGCTGATGGCCCTCGGCGGTCTGTGCTGCATGCTCGACCCACGCTATCGGATGCGTAAGAAACTGCAGGAGGCCTCATGAACCGGAAGCTGCTGTTTATCCCGCTGGCGCTGTTTCTGGCGCTGGCCGCCGCGCTGTTCTGGCAGCTGATGCGCAATGCCGATGGCGACGACCCGACGACCCTTGAGTCGGCGCTGATTGGCAAACCGCTGCCGGAGTTTCGCCTTGAAGCGCTAAATACCCCCGGTCAGACGCTGGACCGGCGGACGCTGATTGACGGCAAGCCGCTGCTGCTCAACGTCTGGGCCACCTGGTGCCCAACCTGTCGCGCCGAGCATCAGTTTCTCAACGGTCTGGCGCAGCAGGGCGTGCGGGTGGTGGGGATGAACTACAAAGACGATCGCCAGAAGGCGATGAGCTGGCTGCAGCGCCTGGGTAATCCGTACAGGCTGAGCCTGTACGACGGCAACGGCATGCTCGGCCTGGATCTGGGGGTTTATGGCGCGCCGGAGACGTTTCTTATCGACGGTCAGGGCATCATCCGCTGGCGGCACGCCGGCGACCTGAACGAACGGGTGTGGCGCGAGGAGCTCCAGCCGCTGTGGAATCAATACAACCGGGGGGCGGGCTGATGAGAGGGGTAATGGGCATCCTGCTGGCGCTGATGCTGACCGGCCAGGCGTGGGCCGCCATCGATACCTGGCAGTTTAAGGATGAGGCCCAGGAGCAGGCCTTTCGCGAGATCACCTCCCAGCTGCGCTGCCCGAAATGCCAGAACAACAGCATCGCCGACTCGAATGCGATGATTGCTGCCGATATGCGGCAGAAGGTGTACGAACTGATGCAGCAGGGGAAAACGAAAGGGCAGATCGTTGACTATATGGTGGCCCGCTACGGCAATTTTGTCAGCTACGAGCCGCCGCTGACCGCGGGCACGGTGCTGCTGTGGCTGGGGCCGGGGCTGTTCGTGCTGGCGGGCGCCGGGATGATTATCGCCCGCGCGCGTCGTCGCGACATCCCTGACGCGGCGCTCAGCGCTGAAGAGCGCCAGCGGCTGGCGGAATTATTAAAAGAAGGAAAAGAACGATGAGCCTGTTGGTGGTTATCGCCGGGCTGTTGCTGGCTGGCGCGCTGGGACTGCTTTATTACCCATGGACGGGCAACGGGGCGGTGGACCGCGATACCCTCAACCGCGCCCTGTATCAGTCGCGCCTGCAGGAGCTGACGCAGGAGCGCGGCGAGGACAACCCGGCGCTGGTCGTCGAGCTGCAGCGCACGCTGCTGACCGATATCCCGCCCCAGGCACAGCCTGGCGAACGGCCGCTACGCCGCTGGGCGCTGCTTCCGGGGGCGCTGCTGCTGGTGGTCCTGAGTCTGGGCCTGTATCTGAAAACCAGCGATATTGGGCAGGTGCTGCTCTGGCAGCAGGCTGAACGGCATTATCCTGCGCTGTTGCAGCAGGTTAAGGACCCGACGGCGGCGCCGCTGCGAATGGATGAGCTGGCGGAGCTGCGGCTTGGCCTGCGCAGCCACCTGCAGGATACCCCGAATGACCTCCCCGGCTGGCAGCTGCTTGGACGGCTGGGCCTGTTGTTAAACGATGGCGAGACGGCGATCGGCGCCTTTGGCCGGGCGCATGCTCTGGCGGCGGATGACCCGGCGGCGGCTTTCGATTACGCCAGCGCGCTGGTGCGGGCGGGAGATAGCGGTCAGGTTCGGATGGGCGAGCTGCTGCTGCGTGACCTGCATCAGCGACAGCCGAACAGCCTGCCGGTGCTAGAGATGCTGGCCCTGAGCGCGGTGCGTAATGAAGATTACCCCGAAGCCGTGGCCGCCCTGCAGGCGCTGCTGGCCCGGCTGCCGGAAGGGGATGCGCGGCGCGAGGCGATCGTCCGCCAGCTGGCGCAGGCGCAGCAGCTGGCGCAGTAACTGCCCGGCGGTGCTGCGTTAGCGTGGGCCTGGGGATATGAGCTGACGGGAGGCCTTTGTAGGCCGGGTAAGGCGCAGCCGCCACCCGGCAACATGGGGGGCACGGTGCGATATCTTGCCCGGCGGCGGGGGAGACTGTTATCGGTTTTACAGGTTCTCAGCCCGGGGAAAGCGTTTATCACGCGTGACTTCAGCGTAGTTTGCGCTCCCGGTTAGTCTTCTGCGTTATGTCAATCATGGCGCAGGGAGCGCACAGGGGGCGGCCAGTCGCCGCCGCCCCCTGTACCCCCGGGCTCCGGCCAGCAAAATCGCCGCTACGCGGTCCCTTCGACTTATCCCTGCAGGCTTCGGGTCGGGCCGAGGCAGCGTCCGTGCAAAACACGGCCCTCAGCCCGCATCCATGCGGGCTGCCCCGGCCTTCCGGGAACGTCTCAGCGATTTTGAGGCCGCCAACACCGGCAGTTTCAGCAACCATGGTGAATATATTAACGACAGGTCGCACGAACCCTGTAGGCCGGGTAAGGCGCAGCCGCCACCCGGCACAAAATCGGCTCCGTGCCCGCTGTCCTTGCCCGGCGGCGCTACGCTTGCGCGGGCCTACGAAGGGCGCGAATAGAGCACCAAATCGCGGGCCGGGTAAGGTGTAGCTGTCACCCGGCAAAAATACGGCACAAGAGCGGCACAAATACCGCCTAACAGCGTAGCCGGGATAAGGCGTCACGCATCGCTATCCGGGATTCTCCCTGCTGGCGCTATGATCAGCTGCTTCCGTGTTAAGTTTCAGGTGTCGCAGGAATGACTAAAGAATCTCCCCCTAAGCATCAGCAGCAGGCTGTCGCTTAGGCCCCGGAGATCACTCCCTTAAGGTTGCAAGCGCGGTAGAACTCGATCAACGAGGTTAAAAGGGGCTTCAGCGCGGAACGCGAGTTAAGGCTAATCAGGGCAGGGGAACCGGCAGCATTTATAATCCGACAACCGGCTGCGCCGGGCCTTCGGCGCCATTTGGCTGGACTGCCACATGCACATCATCTGGCGCTGTCATGCCGCTGACGCGGCATTCTGAAGCTACTCGATGTTGTATGGTACGAATGCTATTGCAGAATTTCACGTCTGCTGTGTGCCAAGAGCGGACATTGTCGCCTCACTCAAATTTGATGGGTATGCTTTAGAACTTTTATGGTAGATGTAAATAGCTCGCAGAATAAAACGTACAAGGAAAAGCTATGAAGATCAGACTTGCTGTGCCTGTAGAGGCAGAAGAATGCTGGAACATTCGAAATCAGGCTATACGTTACGGCTGTAAGAATAGTTATGATGATGCGGTTATTGCAGCCTGGACACCGGAAAAAATGCCTGAAAGCTACAGGAATGTCATTGTAGCGAATCCTTTTTTCGTTATTGCTGCTGATGGCAGACTATTAGCTACAGGCTATCTTGATCTATCTACAGGAAGTATTGAGGCTGTATTTACGTTACCTCGTTATACAGGTAAAGGGTTAGGTAGTCAGATTATTGAAGCCATCAAAGGTGAAGCTCGTGAACGTGGATTTGAGCAATTGACTTTGTCCTCAACACCTAATGCCCAGACTTTTTATGAGAAGCATGGTTTCAAACTTATGCAGGAAAGCATGTATCCCTCTGCCTTGGCGCAGGCTGAACTGCGCTGCATGGAAATGTCTATAAATCTCCTGGGATAGTAGTTCGCTGTCTAATCGCAATGATCACTATACCCAGTAACCACTGCAGATAGATCTTAAAAGCTTCAAAATTAACGTCCGCTCTTTGCACCGTCCGGACCTTGCTTAGCATGAATTTCTTCCGTGCCCAAGTGCGGAAGTAGTTAACAACATTCTGTGTGGTGCAACGGGGAGCGCGTCAAAGTAGTCAAGCTGGCAATCAGGTAGAGCTTGAGATTACGCTAGGGACTAAAATCAGTCCTGCAATCGCAACACTAAATTAGCGTCAAGAAACGCTTTAGATTGCCGACATATACATTTAACGTTATCCCTGAAAATAAACAAAATGGATTGAGCCGTATGAAAAAACTTTTACTTCTTTTTCCGCTGGTGTTTACTGCGCCGGTACAGGCTTCTGAAGTCACGGTAGGTCAGATTTGCAAGGCTACTTCTGCTGCGATGTTTGGCCGTGACCATAAGATCATGCAACTGGATAAAGTTGAATCAGGTATTGCCTACGTACATTATATCCGACAGAACGATGGCACCCGTTGGGCAATAAAGTGCAAACTTATAGGTGATCAGGTTATGTGGGCATCTGATAACCCTGACAGCACCGGTCGCTGGCGGGATGATCCTGCGGACAGTACAGTCAAATATTCTATTGATGGTAAAAAAATAATTATTACCGAGCTCTATAGTGACGGTTCCAGTACCACGAACTCTTATCCCTTGAAGCAGCTAAAATGACTTTGACCTGCTCTCCGTTGATTACGACACCTCAATATTAGTAACGTAGTTGTGAGAGTTGCAAACTTCCGCTCCTCACTCAATGCGGACCTTTAGCTCAGCTGGTTTGTTCGCTCTATGCCAGGAGCGGAAAGCGCTGACATCACAAGGTACCACTCAACGCGGCGCAAGCCAGTCAGTTAGCGAGTTTATGTAGGCCGGGTAAGGCGCAGCCGCCACCCGGCAAAAATACGGCACAAGAGAGGCACAACAGCGTAGCCGGGATAAGTTCTCACGCATCGCTCTCCGGGATTCTCTACTGGCGCTATGCTCAGCCGCTTCCGTGTTTAGCTCCCAGGTGTCGCAGGAATGACTGAAGAATCTCCCCCTTAGCATCAGCAGCAAGCCCGCGGAGAACACCCTCATAACGTTGCAAGCGCTGGAGATCCCGAGCACCGAAGTTAAAAAGGATTAGCTAATGGTCTTCAGCGCGGGACGCGAATAAATGCTAATCACTTGGGGGTGTTAGCTCGGCCATGTTCCCTGGCGAACCGGATAGTGCTGCTGACAGCTGGCATAAGAATCGTTGATATAGTCGCTCAGCGCCCCCTTGTCCTGATAGGGAAACGTCATCGGGAATGGATGTAGTACGAAGCGCCTGGTCAGGAGGTCAACGTGATTGCTACTGAAGACGCGGTATTCACTGATCATCTCATCTGGTAACCTGTCACTCGCGCCGTTGGTAACGTGAAGATTCATGGTTAATTTTTGAATTCGGACGATTTATGAAAGCTATCAGACTATTCACTCTGATTCTGCCATTGTTCCTGGCACTCTGCGCCGGCACACAGGTCAGCGCCAGCACACCTTCAGGCAGCATTTCCTCTGCCAACACATCAATTACCACTCGTGATAAGAACGGAAACCTACTGCCGAGTTTCCTGCGGCTTCAGTACGATGTGGATTCAGATGGCAGAGTTCAGAATGTAAAGATACTTGAATCGACAACGACTCCGGAGTTGGAACATCAAATCATTGAAAAAATGATGAAAAAATGGCGTTTTGAAAAGGGGAAACCAGGAAAAGCGCAAAGATTAGTCGTCAAGATCCAACCCAAATCAGACGGCGGTCCCGCTAATAAGCAGTAAGAACTTATAACGACAAGTTCCCTGACGCATCGTCTACGTCGTTAAAGTCCCCTGAGCGCCAGGAGCGGACTCTATCTATCAATAGAGGGTTCGTTTCACCGGAATGCTTACACTCAAACCCAAAAAAGCCCCCGCGCGAAAGCAGGGGCAAGCCATGTCAGAGCTTATTATTTATTAGTTAAACACCATCCCGCCGTCGATCAGCAATGACTGACCGGTCATATAATCAGAATCCGGGCTGGCAAGATAGGAGACGCAGGCGGCGACATCTTCCGGCTCGGACAGCCGACCGAGAGTGATGCGTTTGGCGAACTCGGCGGTACCGTAGCCCAGCGGTTTACCGGCGGCTTCTGACACCTGGCGGTCAATTTCGGCCCACATCGGCGTTTTGACAATCCCCGGGCAGTAGCCGTTGACCGTGATGCCCAGCGGCGCGAGGTCGCGAGCGGCGGTCTGGGTTAAGCCGCGCACCGCGAATTTACTGGAGCTATACACCGCCAGCTCCGGGTTGCCGACGTGGCCGGCCTGGGAACAGGCGTTGATGATTTTCCCGCCGTGCCCCTCTTTCTTAAAGGCTTCGACCGCCGCCTGAATGCCCCAGATCACCCCTTTGACGTTGATGTTGTAGACTTTATCGACAATTTCCGGGGTAATGGACTCGATCGGCGTGGACGGCGCCACGCCGGCGTTGTTGACGATGACGTCGAAGCCGCCCAGCGTTTTGCGCGCCTGTTCGACGGCGGCGAACACCTGATCGCGGTCGGAGACATCCACTTTCACCGCCATGGCGCGGCCGCCGGCCTGGTTGATTTCCGAGGCGACCGCTTTGGCGGTGGCGTCGTTATAATCGGCAATGGCCACGGCAAATCCATCCTTCACCAGACGAAGGGCGATAGCTTTACCAATCCCCTGGCCGGCGCCGGTAACAAGTGCGACTTTTTTCATTTTCCTTTCCTTATTGTGATGACTTACAGAATCTGACTCAGATGCAGCTGGCCCATCAGCAGCGGGTTATCGCGATAATCTACCGGGATGGCCACTACCGCCGGGCCGTCGACGTCCATCGCCGCGCGCAGGGTCGGCTCCAGCGCCTCGGCGCTTTCCACGGCAAACCCTTTGGCGCCGAAGGACTCGGCATAGGCTTTAAAATCCATCGGCCCGAACTCGACGCCGGACAGGCGCTGATATTTTTTCTCTTCCTGGATGGCCACCATGTTGTAGCCGTTATCGACCCAGATCAGGTGCAGCACGTTGGCTTTCAGGCGGACGGCGGTCTCCAGCTCCATGCTCGACTGCAGGAAGCCGCCGTCGCCGGAGACGGAGACCACTTTGCGCTCAGGATTGACCAGCCATGCGCCGATGGCCCAGGGCAGGGCGACGCCCATGGTCTGCTGGCCGTTGGAGATCATCACCTGACGGGCGCGGAAGCTGTACAGGTAGCGGGCAATCCAGATATGGAAGCTGCCCATGTCCACGGTCAGCGTGACGTCGCTGTTGACGATATCCTGCATGGCGCGAACGATGCGCAGCGGATGCAGAGCAAACTGATTCAGCTGCGCGCCGCGGCGGTCCAGCAGTTCGCGCTGGTGCTGGCGGTCGCGGAGGATCTCCGCCGCCTGCGGGGAGAGCACCAGCCGGCGATCGATATTTTGCGCCAGCTTGTTGAGGGTGCCGGCGATATCGCCCACCAGCTCGACGTCCGGGGTGTAGTTGCGCTCTTCATAGGCGGGCAGGACGTCGATATGCACCAGCGTCGCGTTGCCGCTGTTCCACATCGCCGGTTCATATTCCACCGGGCTGTAGCCGATGCAGATCACCAGGTCGGCGAGCTGCAGCAGACGGTCCCCGGCCTGGTTGTTAAACAGCCCGACCCGGCCGGCGAAGCGAGAGAAGTTATCCTGATTCACCGCCCCGGCGGCCTGATAGGTGCTGGTGACCGGAATATGGCTGGCCTCCAGCAAACGGCGCAGCGCCGCGCTGTTCTCCGGCTGGCTGGCCATCAGGCCGAGCAGGAAGATCGGGTTTTTCGCCTGAGCGATAAGCTTCGCCACCTGGTCGATGGCGGCATCCGGCGCGGCGCCCATCTGCGGGGCCCCGCTGGCCGGCAGTACTTTGCCGCTGACCGGGCCATCGACCACATCCTGCGGCAGGCTGACGAACGCGCTGCCCGGGCGGCCCTGCTCGGCGGCGCGGAAGGCGTTGGAGACCACTTCCGCCAGCGCGTCCGGCGCGGTCACCTCGACGGCGTATTTCGTCACCGGGCTGAACATCGCCACCGTATCCATACTCTGGTGGACCTGTTTGGCTTTATCGGCGCGTTTCACCGCGCCGCCCAGGGCCACCACCGGGTCGCCTTCGCTGTTGGCGGTGGCCATACCGGTGATCAGGTTGGAGCAGCCCGGGCCGGAGGTGACCAGCGCCACGCCGGCTTTACCGGTAATGCGCCCGACGGCGGCGGCCATAAACGCGGCGTTGGCTTCGTGGCGTACCGGAATAATGCGAATGGAGGAATCCAGCAGTGAGTCGAATACCTTGTCGATTTTGGCGCCAGGGATGCCGAACACCTGACGTACCCCCTGGGCTTCCAGCTGGCTGACGACGAGATCGGCGCCGTGCGCCCACTGGCGTACCGGATACTGTTTGTCCATGTGACCCCCTTAACTTTCTACGGAACGGATGGCGGCATCGAGATTATCGGGATGCAGATTGGCCTGCAGGAACGCGCTGTCGGCGGGCAGGTCGATCATCAGCTTGTGAATTTCGCCGAAGGTCAACACTCCGTGGTCGAGCTGGTAATCCAGCAGGTGACCGCCGCCTTTGCGGTCATCGGTAATAAAGTGCTCGTGATACCCGGCGACGTTGATCCCCTGCATATGCTGCGGGGTACGGAAGCCGACCAGTACCCCTTCGCGCTGGTTAAAGCGGAACACCGGCTGATCGTCGAGGACGTCGGTCATCGCCCGGTACGGCGGCGTCTGGCGCGGTACGGTGCGGGTATGGGCATGGCGGAAATGGCCATCGATGCGCAGGGCGCAGAACAGGTTGTCAGAGGGAATTTGCTGGTCGATCACCTCGTGCAGCTGCTGGCGGCTCACCGGGTGGTCGAAAGTTTTCCGGTACTGCGGCTGAAACCAGGTCATCACCGCGAACGGCGTTTTCTGCTCCGGCTGCGCTTTGCGCGCGCTGCCGTCGGCCCGCAGCTGATAGACCTGACTGCTGAAGGCGATCAGCTCCCCGTCCAGCTCATTAAAGGTGCCGAGACCGAAATCGCCGTGCTTCAGCAGGTCGGCGATGGTGGTGCTCCCTTCGTAAACCCCGCTCAGCAGGGCGCTCATAAGCGATGTCTGATAGAGCACGCTCTCGGGATGCTGCGCGGAAAACGCCCGCAGGGTTTCGCATAGACTCTCTTCGCAGGTGCATTCAGCAGAATGATTCATATACCACTTCCTCGTTCAACAAATATAAGAAAGGTTAAATAAATGTTGACCCGATTCAGCTCACAGTTCCAATATAGAAACCATGCTGGTTTGAGACGTTTTCGATATGGAACTTCGTTATCTTCGCTATTTTGTCGCCGTCGCCAGGACGCGGCACTTCACCCAGGCCGCCAAGGAGCTGGGTATTTCACAGCCTCCGTTAAGTCAGCAAATTCAGCGGCTTGAGCGCGAGGTGGGGACCCCGCTGTTTCGGCGTTTGACCCGCGGGGTGGAGCTCACCGAGGCCGGTGAGTCGTTCTATGAGGATGCCCGTCAGATCCTCGCCATGAGCGATGCGGCGCTGGAGAAGGCCAAGGGCATTGCCCGCGGGATGAACGGCAGCCTGTCGCTAGGCATTACCAGTTCTGATGCTTTCCACCCGCAAATCTTCACGCTGCTGCACCGTTTTCAGCTCGACCACCCCGGGGTGACCCTGCACCAGATGGAAGACAACATGGCCAATCTGATGACCGCCCTGAGCGAGGCCGAGCTGGATATTGCCTTCGTCCGTCTGCCGTGCGAGAGCAGTAAGGCCTTTAATCTGCGGATTATCGATGAGGAGCCGATGGTTATCGCGCTGCCGCGCGATAACCCGCTGGCGACGCAGCCGACCCTGGCCCTGGAGCAGCTGCGCGACGTGGCGCCGATCCTCTTCCCGCGGGAAGTGGCTCCGGGGCTGTATGAGCTGGTGTACAACAGCTGCCTGCGCGCCGGCATCGATATGGAGCGCGCCTGGCAGTCGTCGCAGATTTCGTCGTCGCTGAGCATGGTCAATGCCGGGTTCGGCTTCGCGCTGGTCCCGCAGTCAATGACCTGCATCCAGCAGCCGAACGTCAGCTATCACCCGCTCAGCGGGGCGCCGCTGAAGACCGATATCGCCATCGCCTGGCGGCGCTTCGAGCGCTCGCGCACGGTGAAACGCTTTCTGGCGATGTTCTGATCTTCGCGACGCCTGCGGCTTACTGCGCCACCCAGCCGCCGTCCATGTTCCACGCCGCGCCGCGCACCTGGGCGGCGGCGTCGCTGCACAGAAACAGCGCCATTTCGCCCAGTTGCTGCGGGGTGACAAACTCCCCGGAGGGCTGCTTTTCCGCCAGCAGCTGGGCGCTGGCCTGCTCCGGGTCGACCCCCTCGGCGATGCGCTTATCGATCTGCTGCTGCACCAGCGGGGTCAGCACCCAGCCGGGGCAGATGGCGTTGCAGGTGATGCCGCTGCGCGCGGTTTCCAGGGCCACGGTTTTGGTCAGGCCGACCACCGCGTGCTTGGCGGCGACATAGGCCGATTTCTCTTTCGACGCCACCAGGCCATGCACTGAGGCAATGTTGATGATGCGCCCCCAGTTGCGCTGGCGCATGCCCGGCAGCGCCAGGCGGGTGGTATGGAAGACACTGGAGAGATTGATCGCGATGATGTCGTTCCATTTGTCCACCGGGAACTGCTCCACCGGGGCCACGTGCTGGATGCCGGCGTTATTGATCACGATATCGACGCCGCCGAAGGTGCTTTCGGCATAGCGCATCATCGCCTCGATCTGCCCGACGTCGCGGAGGTCGGCGTCGTGATAGCCGGGGATCTTGCCCAGCGCGGCGACTTCAGCCCGGGCGTGGCTGCTGTCGCCGAAGCCATTGAGCACCAGCTGGGCGCCTGCCTGCGCCAGCACTTTGGCGATCCCTAAGCCGATGCCGCTGGTGGAGCCGGTGACCAGCGCTGTTTTACCGTTTAAATTCATCATATTTCTCCTTCAGTCGGGTCTCAGACAATGCCGGTCACATAGAACGTGGCAATGACAAACAGTACCGCAAGGCTTTTGATCACCGTGATGGCGAAAATGCCGCCGTAGGCCTGGCGATGGCTCAGGCCGGTGATCGCCAGCAGGGTGATCACCGCCCCGTTATGCGGCAGGGTATCCATGCCGCCGCTGGCCATGGCGGCGACGCGGTGCAGGACCTCCAGCGGAATATTGGCGGCGTGGGCGGCGGCGACAAAGGTCTCGGACATCGCCGCCAGGGCAATGCTCATTCCCCCGGAGGCCGAGCCGGTGATCCCGGCCAGCACCGTGACGCTGATCGCCTCGTTTAACAGCGGATTGGGAATAGCCGCGAGGGCTTTCGACAGCACCAGGAAACCCGGCAGGGCGGCGATAACCGCGCCGAAGCCATACTCAGAGGCGGTGTTCATCGCCGCGAGAATAGCCCCGCCCACCGCCGTCCGGCTTCCTTCTGCCAGCCGGCCGCGAATATTGCGGTAGCCGCAGACCAGTACCAGCACAATGCCGGAGAGCAGCGCCGCCTGTACCGCCCAGATGGCGGTGATTTTCCCCACCTCGGTGACCACAGGCTTCGCCAGACCCGGGAGGGTGAGCTCATGGCTGGCGCCGTACCACTGCGGGATCCAGTGGGTAAACAGCAGATTCAGCACCCCCACCAGCAGCAGCGGGGCGATAGCGATCAGCGGATGCGGCAGGTTGATATCATCCGGGGTCTCCGGCTCATTTTGCAGGTCGGTCCCATAGCCTTCGCCGCTGGCCTGCGCTTTGCGGCGCTGGCGCTCCAGCCACAGCAAACCGAAGAGGATAATGAACAGCGAGCCGATAAGCCCCAGCCACGGGGCCGCCCAGGCGTTGGTGCCGAAGAAGCTGGTGGGAATAATATTCTGGATCTGCGGCGTGCCGGGCAGGGCGTCCATGGTAAACGAGAAGGCCCCGAGGGCGACGGTGGCCGGGATCAGCCGTTTGGGGATCCCGCTCTGGCGAAACAGCTCGGCGGCGAAAGGGTAGACGGCAAAGGCCACCACAAACAGCGACACCCCGCCGTAGGTCAGCAGGGCGCACACCAGCACGATCACCGGGATCGCATGGCGGCGTCCAAGGATGCGGATGGCGGCGGCGACAATCGACCGCGAGAATCCCGACAGCTCAATCAGCTTGCCGAATACCGCGCCCAGCAGAAACACCGGGAAATAGAGCTTCACAAAGCCGACCATTTTTTCCATAAACAGGCCGGTAAAGGCCGGGCCGACCGCGCCCGGGTCGGTGAGCAGCACCGCGCCGAGGGCGGCGATCGGCGCAAAGAGGATCACGCTGTATCCACGGTAGGCTGCCAGCATCAGTAATGCCAGCGCGGCCAGGGCTATTATCACACTCATCACGACGTCTCACTCTCATTGTTATTGTAGGGGTACAGAACGAGATACTAGGGTTTCAGGGCGAAGCGCAGCTGGTGTTCCCGGCGCGACTGGATGCGCTGGCGCCGGGCCTCGTCCCAGCGGTAAAAGCCTTGCCCGCTGCGGGCGCCGGTGTCGCCTCGCGCTACTTTCTCCTCCACCAGCGACATCATCTCGGTGCCGCTGGCCAGCTCCGGCAGCAAGTGCTGGCAGATATCCTGGACCGTCGCCAGGCCGGTCATGTCCGCTGCCTCCAGCGGGCCGACCATCGCATAGCGGCGGCCCAGCGAGGCGCGCATCACCTGGTCCACCACCTCCGGGGACGCGATGCCGCTGTGGACGATATGCAGCGCTTCGCGCAGCAGGGCGAACTGCAGCCGGTTGCCGACAAAGCCCGGCGCGGCGCGGTTGAGCACCACCGCTTCCAGCGCGCAGGCGGCGCAAAAGTCGCTCACCTGGTGCGCCAGATGAGGCAGGGTGGCGCTCCCGGGCACCACTTCCACCAGCGGGATCAGGTGCGGCGGATGCCAGAAATGGGCGATCAGTAGCCGTTCCGGGAGGCGCATGCCCTGCGCCAGCCGATCCGGCGGCAGGCCGCTGGTGTTGCTGGCGATAATCGCCTCGTCGGCGATCAGCGTTTCCAGTTCGGCATACAGGGCGTGCTTCAGCCCCAGCCGTTCGGGGATCGCTTCAATCAGCAGCGTGGCGTCCGCCAGCGCTTGCAGCGCCGGGGTAGGGGTTAAACGGCTCAGCACGGCGTCACGGTCGGCGGGAGCCTGCTGACCGCTCGCCTCCAGCTGCTGACCGCTCGCCTCCAGCTCGCGCAGGATCGCCCCTGCTACTGTGGGTACCTCGGCGAGACGTTGCGGATCGGTGTCATACAGGCGGACGGCGTGACCGTGACGGGCGAAATGGCAGGCAATGCCGACGCCCATCAGTCCGGCGCCGAGTACCGCCAGGCGTGGTGTAAACATAGTGGCTCCTGTTAACGTTGAAGGGTCATGGCGATGCCCTGTCCGCCGCCGACGCACAGGGTGGCCAGCCCTTTGCTGGCGCCCCGGCGCTGCATCTCATGCACCAGGCTGACGAGGATCCGGCAGCCGGAGGCGCCGATGGGATGGCCCAGGGCGATGGCGCCGCCGTTAACGTTGACCTTCTCGCTGTCCCATTCGAGCAGCTGGCCGACGGCCAGCGCCTGGACGGCAAAGGCCTCGTTGGCTTCGATCAGATCCACCTCGTCCAGCGTCCAGCCGGCGCGCTGCAGCGCCTGGCGGCAGGCGCTCACCGGGCCGATGCCCATCACCGACGGGTCGACCCCGGCGACCGCCGCGCTGACAATGCGCGCCAGCACCGGCAGCCCAAGCTCGTGCGCTTTATCGACGCTCATCAGCAGGACCGCCGCAGCGCCGTCGTTCAGCGATGAGGCATTCCCGGCGGTGACGCTGCCGTCAGCCGGGCGAAACGCCGGGCGCAGCTGGGCCAGCTGCTGCTCGCTGGTCTCCGGGCGCGGTTGCTCATCGTCGGTCACGACACGCGGCGGCTTTTTGCCCTGCGGGACGCTGACCGGGACGATCTCCTCGCGAAAGCGTCCGGCGGCGATAGCGGCCGCCGCTTTGCGCTGGGAGCTGGCGGCGAAGGCGTCCTGGCGCTCGCGGCTGATGTCGAAGGCGTCGGCAAGGTTCTCGGCGGTAATGCCCATGTGGTAGTCGTTAAAAGCGTCCCATAGGCCGTCCTGGATCATGCTGTCCTGCAGGCTGGCATGGCCGAAACGCAGGCCGTCGCGGGCGCCATTCATCAGATAGGGAGCATTGCTCATGCTCTCCTGGCCGCCGGCGATAACGATCTCGGCGTCGCCGCAGCGGATCGCCTGCACCGCCTGCTGAACCGCTTTCAGCCCTGAGCCGCACACCAGATTGACGGTGACCGCTGGAGTGTCCACCGGCAGGCCGGCCCGCAGCGCGGTCTGGCGCGCCGGGTTCTGCCCGCAGCCGGCGGTGAGCACCTGGCCGAAAATCAGTTCATCGACCGCTGCGGCGGGCAGCTGGCAGCGTTCAAGCAGGCTGCGCACCACTGCCGCGCCGAGGTCGACGGCGGAAAGCGGGGCGAAGGCGCCGCGAAAGCTGCCGACCGGGGTGCGTACGGCAGCAACTATGGCAATATCGGTCATGGTCTCTCCTTAGCTGAAGCGCATTTCGCGCACGTCTTCGGCGACGATCAGCCGTCCCGCCGTTTTACGCATCACTTCGTCGGGGCTGACCCCCGGGGCCACTTCGCGCAGGACAAACGCCCCGTCGACAATGTCCAGCAGGGCCAGGTCGGTGAGCACCCGGCGAATGCAGCCCACGCCGGTGAGCGGCAGGGTGCACTGCGGCAGCAGTTTGGATTCGCCGTTCTTTGAGGCGTGGGTCATCACCACGATGATGTTCTGCGCGCCGGCCACCAGGTCCATGGCGCCGCCCATCCCCTTGACCATTTTTCCAGGGATCATCCACGAGGCGATATTCCCTGCGACGTCGACCTCAAAGGCGCCAAGAACCGTAAGATCGACGTGGCCGCCGCGGATCATGGCGAACGACTGGGCCGAATCGAAGATCGCCGCCCCGGTTTGCGCGGTGACGGTCTGTTTGCCGGCGTTGATCATGTCGGCGTCGAGAGTTTGCTCATCGGGAAACTCGCCCATCCCCAGCAGGCCGTTCTCCGACTGGAGCATCACTTCAATGCCGGCGGGAATGTAATTGGCCACCAGCGTCGGGATACCGATCCCGAGGTTGACGTAGTCGCCGTCGCGCAGCTCCTGGGCGACGCGCATCGCCATTTGTTCGCGGGTTAACATCTCAGTGCCCTCCGGCGCGCAGGGTGCGCTGTTCAATGCGTTTTTCGAATTGCCCGACGATCAGCCGGTCGACATAGATCCCCGGGGTGTGAATGGCGGAGGGCGGCAGTTCGCCCGGCGGCACAATCTCTTCCACCTCCACCACCGTAATGCGCCCGGCGGTGGCCATCAGCGGGTTGAAATTCTGTGCGGTATGGCGATAAACCACATTGCCATACCAGTCAGCCTTCCAGCCCTTCACGAGGGCGAAATCGCCGCGAATAGCTTGTTCAAGAATGTAATTTTTACCGTCGAACTGGCGCACCTCTTTGCCTTCGGCGACCGGCGTGCCATAGCCGGTGGCGGTGTAAAAGCCGGGGATCCCGGCGCCGCCGGCGCGGATTTTTTCCGCCAGCGTTCCCTGCGGGGTGAGCTCTACCGCCAGCTCGCCGCTCAGCACCAGCTGTTCAAACAGCGCGTTTTCCCCGACGTAAGAGGCCACTACCTTGCTGACCTGGCGCGACTCCAACAGCATGCCGAGACCGAAGCCATCGACGCCGCAGTTGTTGGAAACCACCGTCAGCCCCTTCACCTGGCGACGCTTCACCTCGGCGATCAAATTCTCGGGTATACCGCACAGGCCGAAGCCGCCGGCGAGCAGCGTCATGCCGTCCGTTAACCCTTCCAGCGCCGCTTCGTAGCTGGCGACGCGTTTATCCAGTCCTGCCATCTTGTCTCTCCTGCCTTGCGATACCCTTATCATTGGCGCGGGCGACTGATTTGATAATTTTGAATTTGTGACTCACTCATTTGGAAATTTAATTAATTTCCTGTTAACTAATTTCTTTCAATTAGTTAACAGGATGAAAAATGAGAATGAGTGTCAAACAGTTACGCGCGTTTTTAGCGGTAGCTCACACTCTCAATTTCGCCCACGCCAGCGAAAGGCTGAATCTGTCGCAGCCAGCGCTCAGCCTGACCATCAAAGGGTTGGAGGAGGCGCTGGGGGGCGCGCTGCTGCAGCGCAGCACCCGCAAAGTGACCCTCACCCAGGAGGGGGAACTCTTTCTGCCGATGGCCCGTCAACTGCTGGCCGACTGGGATAACGTTGAGGAGGCGATGCGCCAGAGCTTTACCCTGCAGCGCGGCAAAATCTCGGTCGCCGCGATGCCGTCGTTCGCCGCCAACGTTCTGCCGGAGGCGCTGAAAGCCTTCCGCGACCGCTATGCCGGGGTGAACGTCACGGTGCATGATGTGATCAATGAGCAGGTAATCGAGATGGTGCGTGAGGGGCGGGTAGAGATGGGCATCGCTTTCGAGCCATCGCCCAACCACAACCTGCTGTTTACCCCGCTGGCGGTGGACCGCTTCGTGGCGATCGTTCCCCGGCAATCGCCGCTGGCGAAGAAAAAAAAGCTCACCTGGCAGGAGCTGTTAACTCTCGACTTTATCACCCTCCAGCGTCCCTCGGCGGTGCGCCTGATGCTGGAGGAGGCGCTGGCGCGCAGCGGGCGTCAGCTGGAAGTGGCGCTGGAGAGCCACCAACTGGTGACGGTGGGGAGGATGGTAGCCAGCGGTCTGGGAGGCAGCGCGGTGCCGGCGCTATGCAAAACGCAGATGACCTCGCTGGGGGCAGTGTGCATTCCGCTCAGCGATCCGCCGATTGAAAAGTGCGTTGGGGCGATCCATGCCGGACATCTGCCGCTGTCGAAGGCGGCGCAGGCGCTGCTGGATACGTTGAAAGGGTATTTACCCACCTGAGGGGGCGTGGGGAAAAAAAACGGCCCGCAGGCCGGTTTGATAATCAAATTTTGCAGGCGTCGCCGCAATCGTCATCGGCAACGATCGCCTGGGCTTTTTTGTCCGCTTCTTCCAGACGCTCCGCGTTGCGCTCTTCCGCTTCATCCAGGCCGCTGAAGACCAGGTTGTCGAGATCAATTTCCATAAGTTACCTATCGTTGCTGGTTTTGAATCAGCGTCAAGTATAGGGCATAACCGCCTGCGGAGGTAACCGCTCTTCGCGCCGAACGCACAGAGCGTTAAGTCCGCCGGCAGCAGATAAAACCCACCATAAATAACCGTTGACAGGATGGCGTTAGCTTTAAATATCTCCACCAGAATAATTTCCTGCCTAAATATTAAATGAAAGGACAACGAAGGTGTAATTAAGCATTGACGAATGGCTTTTATGTTAATATGGCCGCGATTATGGATGAATCTATGGATCTTAATCAATGGAACATACTGTTACAGGCGCCATCAAAGAATGGCGTAAACATAATAAAGTGATCGGTCAGGTCAAAATAAGCTATAAAAAATTCTTACGAAAATGCAGAGAGCTCTCGCTCGCAGGAGGTAAATACAGAGAATATCAAGGACTTTGCGCCAAATATCAGTGCGCACGATTGACCGCCGTGACCCAGGGACTGGTGCCTTTCGAGGATAAACCCTTTAAGGCCTATCTTAATAAACGGATGTCAAAACGGCGCAAGCTGGATATTGCCCACGGTTCGCTGAATTTTATCGAGAAAACGTTTCAGCCCGATGTGCTGCCGCAGCTCTATAACGTGGCGGATTTTGGCCGGACGATGTTTGCTATTCCTCTGAAAAATGGCGAAAAGCTTGACGTTAAGCTGCTGGCATCGCCGTTTCAGGAGGAGGGTGAGCTGATGCTGCAGCTGTTTCTCGGCGACCGGCGCGTTTATAGCGTCTGTTTTTCCTGTACCGACGATGGCCGCGCTTATATCGGCGGAATACAGGGCGGGAAAGATATCACCAATGATGAGGTGAAGGTGCTGACCAAAGAGCTGCATGGCGCGCGGCCGAAAAATATCATCATGAGCGTGCTGTATGGTTTCCTGCGTTATTTCGGCATCACTACGGTCTACGCGATCGATTCCGATTACCACGTGAAAAGCGATCTGGTGAAAGCCAGTTATTCATCGCTGTGGCTGGAAATGGGCGGAGAGAAACAGGCTCGCGGCTGGTATAAACTGCCGGCGCAGGAGATCAAAAAAAGTCTTGAAGAGGTAAAAAGTAAACACCGCAGCCAGTTTATTAAGCGCGAAGGTGTCAAAGA
The DNA here is from genome assembly GCF_050378715.1 of Klebsiella sp. 2-CIP_Kleb. Taxonomy (NCBI): domain Bacteria; kingdom Pseudomonadati; phylum Pseudomonadota; class Gammaproteobacteria; order Enterobacterales; family Enterobacteriaceae; genus Klebsiella; species Klebsiella sp. 2-CIP_Kleb. Next base: position 693,722 of record NZ_JBNRLG010000001.1, on the reverse strand, counting down.
GCTGATTCAGCTCGAAATGGCGAACGCTCTGCGGCAAATAACCTTGAATCCGCAGATGAATTAACGCCTTTCCCACGTCAGGCAGGCAGCAGGGGGCTGTTGTCCGCCTGACGATATCCTTTCTTTACTGGCCGCTCTCGCCGATCGGCGGCGACACCGAGTTGGTGAGCAGCGGGGCGCTGCGCCACCACACTATCAGCGCGACCAGCGCGATAACGCTCAGCACGCCGAAGGCGGTAGCAAAAGAGTAGCGCCCGGCGATAGCGCCGGTTAACGCCGGACTCATCGCCGCCCCGGCGCCCTGCATTAGCATCACCACGCTCTGTCCGGCGTTGACGTGCCCGCTGCCGCGCAGCAGCGAGACGATAAAGCTGGGCACCGCCACCCCCAAAATCCCTGCCGCCAGACCATCAAGAATTTGCACCGGGACCATCATCGCCGGGGCGTCGCTGGAGGCCGCCAGCGCCGCGCGGATGGGCATGATCAGCAGCGCCAGCAGAATGCATCGCCAGTAACCATATTTGTCGATGCTGCCGGCGACCCGGATGGCCACCGGGATCATCACCACCTGCGAAATAATCACCGTGGCGGCGGCAAACAGCCCCGGATTGAGGTGTCCCGGCGCGGCGGCGATCCGCATGCTGAGCATCGGCAACAGCGCGGCGTTGGCGAGATGGAACAGCATCAGGGTCACGCCGGCGATCAGCAGCGGCGAATGGCGGAACAGGATGGCAAACCCAGGCACAGCGGGCGTGATTGCCGACTCGAGGCCGCGGGCGGCGTCATCGTCAATATCGCTGCTGCGGATTGCCAGCAGGGCGATCAGGGTAAACAGGGTGGTACAGGCCATCAGGATGAAAATGCCGCCGATGCCCCAGTACCAGGCGATGGCCCCGGCAATCAGCGCAGTGAAGAAATTCCCCGCATGGTTGAAGGCTTCGTTTTTTCCCATCTGAGCGCTAAAGCCGCGCTGTCGGGTCAGCCCAAGGGTGATCCCGGCGATTAACGGTCCGACAAAGGCCGCGCAGATCCCGCTGGCAACCTGTGAAAGGGCCACCACGCTGGTCTTCTGACTGAACCAGAGCAGGAGGGTGGTCAGGGTGATCGCCAGGCAGACCCCGGCCAACAGCACGCGCTTATGCCGCGAGGTGTCGGTGATGAAGCCCGCGGGCAGGGTCGCCAGCAGGCCGGCCACGCCGCCGACGGTCATCAACAGGCCGATGTCCTCCGCCTGCCAGTGACGCTGGGTGAGAAAGATCCCCAGAAACGGGCCGAGGCCGTCGCGAACGTCGGCGATAAAGAAGCTGGTCAAACATAAAGCCCGCAGTGAACGAAGCGACATTTTCTTCCTTTAGCATGAACGATCCGCGGATCAGCGGCGGACCAGGGCGGTCATGGCGTGCGCCACGAATAATAGCCGGGATCGGACCCGGCAGAGAGCCTCATTCTTTATCGCACCGTTCGATGAAACCAAAATGTCACCCAGTCGTCGGGTAACGTGGCAATGCAACATACCTGCTCGTCGCGGCTTCCGCCAGAGGCCTACGAAAGTTCTGTATCAGGGCAACCGCGCCGCTCTCAGCGTTCGTCTGCCTTAACGATCTGCAGCACGGCGGGATTCGCCACGCTGCCGCTGGCGGTGACGAACCCGGGATGGACGGCCTCGCCGCTGGCGCTGTCCACCAGCGCAATATGCGGCGTGCTGTGCAGCACCTGCTGGTGGCCCCATTCCATCAGGGCGAACAGCACCAGCGCCAGGCTACGGCTTTTTTCGGTGAGAACATATTCATAGCGCTCGCGAGCCCCCGCTTCCCGATAGGGGACTTTGCGAAGCAAGCCCATTTCGGTCATGGTTTTCAACCGGATGGTGAGCGTCTGGCGGGTAATATGGGTATGCGCCTGCATCGTTTCAAAGCGCGTCACGCCGTAAAACGCCTCGCGGAGGATCAGCAGCACCCAGCGGTCGCCCAGTATTTTGGCTCCTTCCGCCAAGCCGCACAGCTCAGGATCGAGGTAGGGCAATGATTTATTTTTTGACATCGTGAGATTGGCCTTTTACTCTGAGTTTGAAATTTAGACTTAGATGCTAAGGAGCATAGCGTGCCATTTGTTAACGTGCAAACCATTAAAGGGATCATGACCGCGGAACAGAAAAGTGAGCTGCTGCGGCGGATGACCGATCTGCTGGTGGAGATTGAGGGGCAGGGCGATCCGCAGTTCCGCCAGTCGGTGTGGATCCGCATTGATGAACATGACCCGGAGCAGTGGAGCCTGGGGGGCGTCCAGCCGACGGCCGCGATGATTGCGGCTAAATTCGCCGCGGCGCGGCGCGACTGATTCCCTGAAAAAAGCGGGCGGCGAAGCCCGGCCCGGCTATCTGGCGCAGAAGAGGGCCAGGTCGCCGGGGAATATTGCTATTCGCTATGGTGCAAAAGCGTATTTTGCGGCTAAGGTAACGGTCAGGGAACCCAACAAACAGGGCGCGATGCCAGACGACCCGCCTGGCGCCACTCTCAAACTGGTGAAAACAACGGATGTCTAGCGAACAGATGCTGCCGCTGGCGGCGCAGAACAACAATATCATCCGCCTGGCCGTCGCTCAGGCGCTGGCCGGCGCCAACTCGGTGGTGTTCTACGCCACCGGCGCTATCGTCGGCAATACTATCGCCCCCAGCCCGTCGCTGGCCACGCTGCCTATCACGCTGTTTGTGCTGGGGATGGCGGCCTCGATTCTGCCTTTCGGCGCGCTGGCGCGTAAGCGGGGCCGCAAAGCCGCGTTTATGGCCGGTACCGGCGCCGGGGTGGTTACCGGTCTGGCGGCCGCTCTGGCGGTGGTGCTGGGCTCTTTTCTGCTGTTTTGTTTCGCCGCGATGCTTGGCGGCGCCTATGCCGCGGTTGCGCTCAGTTTTCGCTTTGCCGCCACCGACGGCGTCGCTCCGGAACGTCGCGCCCGCGCGCTGTCGCTGGTGATGGGCGGCGGCGTGGCCGCCGGGATCATTGGCCCGATGTTGGTCACCGGCACCATGCACCTCTGGCCGACTCATACCTTCGCCTTCACCTTCCTCGCTCAGGCGCTGGTGGCGGCGCTCGCCGCCATTCTGCTGGCAGGCGTGACGCCAGCAGAGCCCGCGGCGGCCAGCGTTCGCGGAGGGCGGCCGCTGCGCGAGATTGTCTGCCAGCCGGGCTTTGCCACCACGGTGTTCAGCGGCGCGGTGGCCTATATGGTAATGAATTTTCTGATGACCGCCGCGCCGCTCTCCATGCATATGCACGGCCTTTCCCAGCAGGCCGCCAACCTCGGGATCCAGTGGCATGTGATGGCGATGTACGGTCCGGGATTTGTCACCGGCCGGCTGATCCAGCGCTTCGGCGCAGCGCGCATGGCGGCGGCGGGATTGCTGATCACCGGCGCGTCGGTGGCGGTCGGTCTCAGCGGCGTCGGGGTGTATCATTACTGGCTGTCGCTGATTTTGCTCGGCATCGGCTGGAACTTTGGCTTCACCGGCGCCTCGGCGAAAATCATCGATTTCCACCGCCCGGAAGAGAAGACCCAGGTTCAGTCGCTCAACGATTTTCTGGTCTTCGGCGTGATGATCGTGGGTTCGTTTTCGTCCGGCGTTCTGCTCAACGCCTTCGGCTGGAACGCGGTGCTGTGGGGCTCCCTGGCGCCGGTGGGGCTGGCGCTGTTCACCCTGCTGCTGCGCCCTTTATCGCCGCCCCGCGCTTAGCGCCTGGCCTGCCGCTGCGCGGGCCCTCGTTTTGTGCTTTTTAGCTATGCATTGCTGAAATTCATCTTAACCTGCGCGCGAATAAACGTCACACACGCTACATGCTGTAGTAATCTCTACATCATGACAATGCATCTCTTGATCCTTAACCTGACGACGTCTCAAGCCACGCTGCGCATGCGTGTCTGGCGAACCCTGAAGCAGAGCGGGGCGGCGGTCCTGCGCGACGGGGTCTATCTGCTGCCCGACGTGCGCCAGGGCTATGACATTTTCCTCAGCACCTGCCAGGCGATCCGCGCGGAGGGCGGGGCCGGGTATGTGTTTACGATTGAGTCGGCGGAAGAGGAGGCGCTCAGGCCGCTATTCGATCGTCGCGAACAGTATGATGCGCTGTTGCAGGATCTGCTGGCGCTGCAGGAGACGTTATCCGCCGACGGACTGGCGGCTCAGCTCAAACAGCTGCGTAAAATTCAGCGCGACTACCAGCGGATCGCGGCTATCGATTTTTTCCCGGGGGCCGCCCGGGAGCAGGCCGCTGAGCGACTGGCCACCCTCGAGCAGGCGATTAATCAGCGGCTATCGCCGGACGAGCCGCAGGCGGTTGCGGGCGAACTGAGCCTGCTGGATAGAAAGGCCTTTCGCGGCCGTTTGTGGGCCACCCGCCGACGCCCGTGGGTCGATCGTCTGGCCAGCGCCTGGCTAATTCAGCGCTTTATCGACCCTGAGGCGCGATTCCTGTGGCTGGCCGCGCCTGAGGACTGTCCGGCGACGGCGGTTGGTTTTGATTATGACGGGGCGCCGTTCAGCCATGTTGGCACGCGGGTGACCTTCGAGGTTCTGGTCCGGCGCTTTGCTCTGGAGGCCGCGATCCCCGACGCTCTGGGCCGGCTGATCCACTTCCTGGACGTCGGTGGGGTATCCACCCCGGAGGCGGCGGGGGTGGAAAGCATTCTTGCAGGGCTGCGGGAAACCATTACGGACGATGACCAACTGCTGGCGGCAGCCTGCTCGCTGTTCGACGGCTTACTGAAGTCCTGTGAAATGAGGTCTGGTAATCATGAGCAAAACGGTGGTTCTTCCGCAGACTGACAGCCCTTCCGTCGTCGCTTCCGTATCCTTCTGGCAGGCATTTCGCTTCTGGCTGAAGCTCGGCTTCATCAGCTTCGGCGGGCCTGCCGGGCAGATCGCCATGATGCACCAGGAGCTGGTGGATAACCGACGCTGGATCTCGGAAGGGCGATTCCTGCACGCGCTCAACTTTTGTATGGTCCTGCCGGGCCCGGAGGCCCAGCAGCTGGCGACCTATATCGGCTGGCTGATGCATAAAACCTGGGGAGGCATCATCGCCGGGGTGCTGTTTATTTTGCCCTCGCTGGTGTTGCTCATCGCGCTGGCGTGGATCTACCTCGTCTGGGGAGATGTCGCGGTGGTGGCGGGAATTTTTTATGGCATCAAACCCGCCGTGGCGGCGATCGTGCTGCAGGCGGCGCACCGCATCGGCTCGCGGGCGCTGAAAAATGGCGCCTACTGGGCCATTGCCGCCGCAGCCTTTGTCGCTATTTTTGCGCTGAACGTACCTTTTCCGCTGATCGTCCTGACCGCGGCGATCGTCGGGTTTATCGGCGGACGGGTGGCGCCGGCGACCTTCGGCAAAGCCGACGCCCATCGCGCGCAGAGTCAGCCTGGCGGGGCCGCCATCATTGATGACGCGACGCCGATCCCAGCCCACGCCCTGTTCAGCTGGCGGCGCACTGCCCGGGTGCTGATCGCCGGGATACTGCTGTGGCTGGTGCCGATGGCCACCCTGGCGCTAATGCTGGGCTGGGCGCACCCGCTGACCCAGATGAGCTGGTTCTTTACCAAAGCCGCGTTGATGACTTTCGGCGGGGCGTATGCCGTCTTGCCTTACGTTTACCAGGGGGCGGTGACCCACTATGGCTGGCTGACCGCAGGGCAGATGATGGACGGCCTCGCCCTGGGGGAATCCACCCCCGGACCGTTGATCATGGTGGTGACCTTTGTCGGGTTTGTCGGCGGCTACACCAAAGCGGTGTTGGGCGTGGATGATGTGCTGCTGGGGGGCATCGCGGCGGCGTGCCTGGTGACATGGTTTACCTTTTTACCCTCGTTTATCTTTATTCTCGCCGGCGGGCCGTTTATTGAAACCACGCATAATAAAGTGGGATTTACCGCGCCGTTGACCGCCATTACCGCCGCGGTGGTGGGCGTTATCCTGAATCTGGCGCTGTTTTTTATCTGGCATAGCGTCTGGGGACCATCCGGTTTCGACCCATGGTCTGCGGCCATTGCTCTCGCCGCCGCCGGGCTGCTGTTTCGCTATAAGTGGAAGCTGACCTGGGTACTGGCCGCCGCCGCCGCGGTGGGGCTTATCGTCCATATGGCGGGACTGTCCGGCGCAGGGTGAGGTCGGCTTCGGGCTGAAAAGGCGGGAGGCAGGGACGGTATGGGGAAAGGGGCCGATGCCTGCTGAAACAGTCGTCGGCCGGAAGGTGTGGTAATAGCAATGTCTCTATTTCTCAAAGCATCTATAAGACTTCGCGTTACCAAAAGCGAGCTGCGTAATTAAAATGCTTCATCTGATGTTCATCAACATATGAGCTAGTTTCATCGGTGACTACAGGATTTGTGGAGACGGTGTTACCTGAGATATATAACGGGATGCCTGCCTTATTTTTACCTGTGTAAATCCCAGCGTGATCTCCTGGCTTTTTGCCGTTAGACTGGGCGGGATAATCTACTCTTAAAACAATATCGCCAACGGCAATGTCGGAAATATTTATTATTTTTCCGTGCGCTAATGACTCCTGATAGAATTTCGCTACGCTGGCGGTTTTAGGCAGGCCGGGAATACCAGCCTGACAGCTACACCAATAGACGAAAGCCATACACCATGGCGAGCCGGAGGGGCTACCCACGTAGTCGAGATAGGTATTTACCATCGGGCCAGAGTTGCTGTTAAGTGGTTCCTCTTTAACATTAAGCTGACTTCTTGCTGCGTTTATTAAGTCATTACCATTAGGCATGTTCTTATCCTCATCAGGTAGATTGTTAAATTGTGGATGGCAGAGAATGATTTTTTCGAGTTTCGCTCCTTATCTGGCTGAACTTTTCTGTTTTTATCTTTGAAGTATTTATTTGTTCTTGAAGTATCTATTTAATTTTGTAAGGGGAAGGCTTGTCTGATAAGCGGAAGTAATATCTCGCCTGATTTTTTTGTAATTATGCCAATCAAAATTAATAAGAAATTGATAAGCGGTTTCTGCGCCAAGTCTAAACAGTTTAAGTTTGTTGGCATCGCACATACTGAAGTCTAACCAGCCAATGTCTCCAGTGTCTATGAATGATACTAGCTTATTGTAATCAGGGTTTTTTTTAATGAAATCGTAATTCATGGCATGTCTGGCGGTGTTGAACGATTGAGCAAATATATCAAGGATGCTATTAATTTCATGACTGTGATCGTCAAGTTGCAGTTTGACACCAAATGTGGGTCTTGCTGGAATTTTTGTGGGGTTGTGAAAAACATCAATCGGAAAGTTTGACATGATGCCGCCATCAACAAGACAAGCGATAGGTGGCGGAAATCGAGTCGCTAATCTGCTTTGAAAACTAATGCCGGTATATTTTTGCCATTTCAATTGTAGATTATTATCCATATGAGGTATTTTTACCGTGTAGGGCTGAAAAACAAAAGGGATAGACATAGAGCAGCGGCAGAACACCGCGGGATTTACATCGTTCGTTTTTTCCCAGTATAGTTCTGCCATGACAGGAAGTTCAACTTTATATTCGGTGGCTAAATCTGCTGTTATCAGGCATAAATAGTCATGATTTACATCCAGTTCATCAAGGGATTGTTTACCTTCAAGTTGGGATGATTTATCAATGCTGGTGCTTCTAAGCTTCCATCCGTATGGAGTCGTCGCCATTCTTTTTCTAAGATCGTTTACTGTATAAATATTAAAAGATGATAGCTGTTTTTTAAGCCAGGACTCAAATTCATCGCCTCTATTAAGTCCTTGCATTATTTTTAAGTTGTCCGTTGTCGTAAGAAACCTTAAAAATGCACTAAAATATTTAAACCCTGACTTGTTTTTAGAGTTCATTAAGCCTGTGGCGGTATCCATAAATTTCTTTGGGTCATAATCTCCGTCCTTTTTCCCATCAATAAATGTATTTATTGGCATGTTGGCGATCATATCTATTAGGCGTTCGCTTTTTTCTTTTTCAGGTACATCTATGGCAGATAATAACAAGGCGGCAATTGAACCGGCTGACGTGCCTGCGATACCAATGAATCTTATCCCTGCTTGCTCTAAAATATATATGTAACCTACAAGGGCTAATCCGAGGACGCCGCCACCCTCCATTACCAGATCAACGTATTGATGGCCATTTTCATCAATAGTGTCACTGAATTCTTTATTGGACAGGGCGGTGGCTTTATTTTTTATTTCTTCAACTTCTTTTAGGTAGCTATTCACGGATAATGACATTTTAATTTCCTTAGCAACGGATCTGATCATTGTTGATCATACAAGGGAATTTATTGGCCGTTATCAGAAGACCTCTTTTTTGCTCAAAGAGAAAATTGAGAAAATGCTGTGAACAATTTTTAACGGCCGTCTCGTCAACTACAGAAAAGTATAACGGAGGAAACAGAGACACCACTCATTCATATGAATGAGTGACGTAAAAAAACTCGCCGTGCGGGCAGGGGGAAGAGAGACGGGCCCGCTCCGCGTTAGCCCGCACGCGGAGCGGGGGCGATCAGATCGCGGGGCTTTCGCGGGTGGCCCGCGCCAGCGGGTTGCTGTCCAGTTCCAGCTGGTCGCGCAGCGCCCAGCCGCGCAGCTTGCCGGGGTTAAGCAATCCCGCCGGGTCGAGAGATTGTTTAACCGCCACCACGTCAGGGCGAATAACCCCCTGTTTGCCGTCCTCAACCTGCAGCACGTGGGGATTGTTAATTTTGACGTCGTTATCGCGAAATATCTGCATGATCGCGTTGAGACGTTCGGGCGTGGTATAGCGCACCAGCTGCAGACCGCTGGCGGTGAGGTTGCCTTCGATATCGCGCAGAAATTCAATATGGGAGATCACCTCCCCGGCGAAATGCTGCTCCATCTGTAAAATTTGCTGCGGATAGCGCAGCGGATCAAACGCCGTCTGTAGATAGGTCAGCGTATTGTCCACCTTGAGCGCATGCAGGGTGGTGTGGTTCCAGCAGTATTCCATTAACGAGGCGTTTTGCGCCCGGGCCTCGTCGCTGGTCTGACGGATGGCGTTACTCCCGCGATGGCGCGGTAACAGGCTGGCGCAGAGTCCTTCGCTCTCCTCGGCGATCAGGCTGATAACCGCATGCTGGCCGGCGCGGTAACGATCGTTCAGGTGGCTAAAATAATCGGCGATAGGCGTGGCCAGCAGCGCCACCTGGCGCTTCACCAGTCCCGGGGAGCGGACGCAGGCGTTGGCATAGTTCAGCGCATCGGCGAAATCGTCAAACACGTCCAGGCGTTCTATCCACTGGTGCGCGGGAGCCAGAGCCAGCTCAACCTCGAGAATGATGCCGTTGGTGCCGTAGGCGTGATGCAGCAGCAGCGCTTCGGGAGCCGGGACGGTCAGTACGCGAGGGACCGGCTCGACGGTCATCACTTTGACGCTGAGCACATTGCCGGGCGCCGCCAGCGGCCCATAGTTGATGGAGCCGATGCCGCCGAACCCGCCGCCGTAGAGGCCGCCCAGGCTCGCCAGGCGATAGGTCGACGGCATGCAGCGCAGCTCCCATCCCGTTGGGCGGGCGGCGGTTTCGATGTCTGCCAGACGAATGCCGGCCTGGGCGCGCACCGTGCCGTTGCCGAGGGCGACGATCTGGTTGAGTCCGGTCATATCGACCAGCAGCCCGCCTTCGAGGGGGACCAGTTGGCCATAGTTGCCGGTGGCGCTGCCGCGCAGCGTCAGCGGCAGCTGGTGCTGCGCGCAGGCGGCGACCAGCTGGCGCAGCTCCTCTTCGTCGCGTGGGCGAACCACCGCGTCCGCCTGTTTCCCCGCCAGTTGCTCAGTGAGTACCGGACTGAACCAGTGAAAATCGCGGGAAAGCCGTTTGATCTTCGCCGGCTGTAAGGTCCACTCCAGCGTTGGGAGTGCCTGCTGGATCGCCGCGACCGCGTGTTGACGCTGCTCATCAGTCATCATTTTTCTTCCTGTTCGTCAGCAAAATATTAATGAGATTGCACGGCTTCGCTTTCATGCCAGGCGCTGAGCGCCCGGCGCGAAACCCAGGACATCACGCCAAACAGCGCGATCCCGGCGAGAGAGATCAGCAGCAGCGCGGCAAACATCAGCGGAATATCCAGCTGGTAGCCAGCCTGCAGGATCTGATAGGCCAGACCGGTATTGGTCCCGCCGGTCCCGGCGACAAACTCCGCCACCACCGCGCCAATCAGCGACAGCCCGCTGGAAATACGCAGCGCGCCGAAGAAATAGGGCAGCGCCGAGGGGATACGCAGTCGCACCAGCGTTTGCCAGCGGCTGGCGTGATTGAGGCGGAAATAGCTCAGCAGGCCGGGAGAGACGCTGCGCAGTCCCTGGGTGGTATTGGAGATGATGGGGAAGACCGCCATCAGGGTGGCGCACACCACCAGCGAGAGGGTGGCGTCCTTCACCCAGATGATGATCAGCGGGGCGATGGCGACGATCGGCGTCACCTGCAAAAACACGATGTAGGGAAACAGGGCGGTTTCCACAAACCGGTTCTGCACCAGGATAAACGCCACGGCGGCGCCGATGACAATCGACAGCAGAAACGAGATCAGGGTGATCTTAAGGGTAAACAGCAGCGCCAGCAGCAGCGGCGTGAGATGCGTCCACAGGCTGTCCAGCATCACCAGCGGCGACGGCACCAGAAAGGCCGGGATGCGGAAATAGCTTACCGCGCCCTGCCACAGGAGCACCACCGCCACCGCGACGAGGGTCGGATAGAGAATTTTGAGAAAACGCGGATGCTGGATCCACGGCGTTGCGGTTGTGGTTTTCATATTATGGCTCCATACCAGACTGGCTGGCCTGCAACAGACTGTCCTGCAGCTGACGGGCATACAGGGAAAAGGCCGGACTGACGCGGAACGCCTCGCTGCGCGGGAACGGCTCCCGGATGGCAATATCTTCCACCACCCGTCCGGGGCGGGCCGCCATCATGATCACCCGCTGCGAGAGAAACACCGCTTCGTGGATCGAGTGGGTGACGAAGACCACCGTCAGGTTCTGCTCCTGCCACAGACGCAGCAGATCGCTGTCGAGCTTGTTGCGCGTAATTTCATCCAGCGCGCCGAAGGGCTCATCCATCAGCAGCAGCTTTGGTCGGGTGACCAGGCCGCGGGCGATGGAGACGCGCATTTGCATGCCGCCGGAGAGTTCGCGCGGCAGGACGTCGGCGAACTTGCCCAGCCCCACCAGCTCAAGGACTTCACTTACCCGGGTATTACCTTCCGCCCGCGGCACGCCGGCCAGATCCAGCGGCAGCCTGACGTTATTGCGCACGCTGCTCCACGGCATCAGGGTGGCTTCCTGGAAGACGAACGAGAGCGGATGCTGGGCCTTTTCCCGGCTGTCGCGCCGCCACAGCATCAGCTTGCCGTCGCTGGGCTCCACCAGGCCGGCGACCATCTTCAGCAGCGTACTTTTACCGCAGCCGGACGGACCGAGCAGGGTAATGAACTCCCCCTGATTGATGGTCAGGTTGACGGGCAGCAGCGCCCGGGTGCCGTTGCTGTAGATCTTCTCCGCCGACAGCACCTCAATGGCCGGCGTGGCGGAGGCGGGCGTAAAGCGGGTGTCGCTCATCACGGTCAGTTTCGGGGCGGTATTCATGGCATCACTCCGGCGTCTTTGACCATATCCAGGGTGTAAGTCTGCTCAAACGGCACCTTGCTGGCGTCGATCAGTTTGTTTTTCACCAGCATGTCCCAGGTTTTCTTCAGCCGCGGCTCGGTGATGATGCCGATACCGCCGGTCTTAGCATCGCCGCCGGTCACCAGCTGGTAGTGCTTCATCTGGGCAATGCCAAAGGCGATCTGCTCGGCGCCCATTTGCGGATTCGCTTTGCCGATCAGATTGTTGCCGGGGGTGGGATTCTGCAGGTAGCTTTTCCAGCCCTCCATGGAGGCTTTGACGAAGGCCGCCACCGCCGCCGGACGTTTGCGGATGGTGTCCGCCATACAGATGATCGAGTTGCCGTAGGGCGGGTAGCCCCAGTCGCTGAGCGGATAGACATAGAACGGCAGCCCGCCTTTGGCGACGGAGAACGGCTCGGAGGTGACGTAGCCCTGCTGCACCAGATTTTTATCGGCGAGGAACGGCTGGACGTTAAAGGTATAGGGGCGCACTTTGCTGCCAGCCAGACCCAGCTCGCTCTTCGCCCACGGCCAGAAGGAGGTATAGGCCTCGGTGGCGAGCAGGAAGGTTTTGTCTTTAAGCTCAGCCGGGTTGCTTACTTTGTCATGGGTGATAAACACCGTCGGCGAGTGCTGGAACACGGTGGCGACGGTTACCGCATGCACCCCCGCCTGCCAGGTCTCCAGCGCCTGGCCGTTGTCGCCAAGGGTGCAGTCCGCCTGACCGGCCGCCATCAGCTGCATAACGTTGATCTGCGGGCCGCCCATTTTAATTTCGACATCGAGACCGGCGTGTTGGTACAGCCCGGTGGCCTGGGCCTGGTAAAACCCGCCGTGCTCCGCCTGGGCATACCAGTTGGTGAGAAACGTAAACTTCTCCGCCGCGAAGGAGGAGGCTGAGGCCGCGAGGGCGGCCACGGTCAGCAGGGTAAAAACTGGCGTCGATCTGGTATTCATCAGGGCTCCTTGGAATCAGCAGCGATAGAGGGAGGGAGGGACTGGACAAAGCCGTGCCAGTGCTGTTTGCCCCAGGTCGGTTCGCGACGTTCGACCCAGGCCATGCGGTGGATCTCGATGATTGCCTGCGCCCAGCTGGCGGCGAGGGAGTCGAGCAGCCCTTCGCCTTGCTCCCGCGTCGCCGGGGTCGGGTCGCCAATCACCCCGCTGGGGCCAAAGTCATACGCTGCCCATGCCGCCGCCGGGCGGCCTTTCGACAGGGTCGGGCAGGGGAATTCCGGCGGGAAGTTGGCGACCGCCCGCTCCATATGAACGCACTCCGGCGCCAGCGCCAGCATCAGCGCCGTTTCGCTATGGCCGGCGTGCATCGCCATCCGCTGTTCATGCGGGCTGAGAAACTGTTTTTCGCAGTTGGGCACGTTGAACACATCGTGCGGGATGGCGATAAAATCCCCGTGGCGCAGGCGCATTTCCCGGCAGGCGATCTGCAGGATCTGCGGCTGGCCGCCGTGGCCGTTGATCATTAGCAGCTTGCGAAAACCGGCTCGATAGAGAGATTCGGCGATCTCCAGCAGCGTATGCAGCAGCGTATCGCCGCTGAGGGTCAGGGTGCCGGGAAAATGCAGATGCTCCTCTGACTTACCGTAGACGATCGGCGGGATGGCATAGGCCGGGATCGCCGCCGGCAGCCGGGCGAGGGCATGGCCCGCCACGCCGGAAGATATCACGCTGTCCACCGAGCAGGGCAGATGCGGGCCGTGCTGTTCGATCGCCCCGGTAGGGAGGACGATAACCGTATTGCTTTTATCCGGCAGGGCGGCCACGTCCGTCCAGCTCAGAAAAGGGAGAAAGCGCGCTGCAGGAATGTAACCGTTAATCATCGCGGTGCCCCGGAGTGAATTGGCTGGGGTAACCAGACGGTTGCTTCGACTTCAATCAATACCGTGGCGTCGGGCAGCATTTCGCTGACCTGCACCACGGTGGAAACGGGCGGCTGGCCGGGATAAAACAGCTTCCTGACCCTGCTGTAATAGGGAAAATGGTCAAGGTTGCGAAAGTACTGCACCAGCTTGATAACGTCGCTCATCTGCCCTCCCGCGGACTCCACGGTGCGGCGGATGCTTTCCAGTACGTACCAGCTCTGGGCGAGGATCGGCCCCTGTTTCGCATCGGTTGAAAATTCGCCGGTCGCCCCCAGAAGCTCCCGCACCGGCTCAGGCACATCCTGAAAGCCGTTGACGATGGTGCCGGTCAGGGGATTGACCGGAATAATGCCGGAGAGAAAGATAAAATCGCCGGCTCTGCGCCAGGCGGCATACCGCGCCAGCGGCGCCCCCGCGCCTGCTTCAAGACTCATGTGCCATCTCCTCCTGCCACACGCGCCGGTGGGTTAACCTGCCGTGGTTAACCACCAGACGGGCGGCGCTGTTTAAAGGCCAGGTATAACGGTCGCTACCCGGGAAAATCACCACGCTGGCCGCCGCCCCGACGGCAAAGGGCGCCGCGTCTGCCGGCGAACCGGTTAGCGCCGCGCGATCGCAGATCAGCCGCGACTGCCGGTCGAACGGGTCGCTGAGCTGGGCGCTGAACAGGCCGCAGGCCAGGGTGTCCAGCGGGTCGTAGCTTCCCGCCGGACAAAAAGCATCCTGCACGTTGTCGCAGCCGAGCAGGGTGGCCACGCCGGCGGCCTGCGCCTCGTGCAGCAGGGTGATCCCCCGCTGGCGCGGCGTGCGGCCGAACGTCGCATCCTGCAGCAGCAGGTTGGTCATCGGCAGAGCGATAAGGGTGACGCCGTGCGCCGCCAGCTGGCGCAGGATCGGCGCCGCCTGTTCGTCGCTGCCGGCGGCCAGCGCGCAGCCGTGGCTGCAGCAGATATGTCCGGGAAAAGGGTGGCGGGAGAGATGATCCGCCAGCCAGGTCAGCCCCTGAGACACTTCGCTGAGCTCCTCATCAATATGCAAATCCAGATCCAGATCCCAGCGGGCCGCGCTGCACAGCAGATTTTCCATGGCGGCGGCGTCCCAGTTGGAGGAGTGGATGAAGCCGCCCAGCAGGCAGCGCTCCCCGCTGTTGGCGACCGCGCGGGCAATGGCCTCGGCTTCCACCGGATCCTGAAACAGGGGCAGCGGGACCAGCGCCACCCGCTCCAGGGTGATGCCGCCGGTATCGAGGCGGGCGATCTCCTGCCAGGCGTCCGGCGCGTCGGCGTTAAACCAGTCGATATGGCTGCGCAAATGGGTCACGCCATTCGCTGCCGCCCGGGCCAGCGCGGTGGACGCTCGGCGTTGAATATCCGCCCTGGACCAGTGTCGGCGATCCTCATGCATGGCGTGGATCGCCGGCAGCAGCCCGGCCTGCGCTGGACGGCAGCGTTCAATGGTGAATGTCTTGTCCAGATGGGCATGGGGTTCCACCAGGCCGGGGAGCGTCAGGGCTCCCGCCAGGTCCCACAGGCCGGGAGTCGGCTGGTCGGTTGGGGTCAGTGCGGCGATCCGGCCGTCGCGAAAGGCCAGGTCCGCCAGCAGCGGCTCACCGTTGGCCCGCGTCGGCCAGCCGTCGGGCAGCGCCCAGGCCGGGAGTCGGGCGCGGCTGATCCCGACGAGCGGCGCGCAAGAGGAGGGGAACGTCATCGTCAGTCTCCTCACAGATCCAAAACCAGACCCGGCGATTTCGCCCGCGAACAGCAGAGCGTGATCTGGTCGTTGCCGGCTTTCTCTTCCGCCGTCAGCACGCTGTCCCGGTGCTCGGGGATCCCGTCGAGGACCCCGGTAATACAGGAGCCGCACATTCCCTGTTCGCAGGAGAGCATGACCTCGACCCCGGCGTGCTGTAATACCTGAGCAATGGTTTGATCCGCGGCGACCTGCAGACGCTGCCCGCTGGAGGCCAGCTCAATATAAAAAGCGTTTTTCGCCGCAGTATTATTTTCCGCCGCGGGAGTGAAGCGCTCGAATACAAATTGCGACGGCGACCAGCGATATTCATCCATGACCGACCGCAGTCGCTGAATAAAGCCCTCCGGGCCGCAGGCCACCACCGCGGTATCAGGATCGGGCGCGGTTAAGCATGGGGGGATCTGCTGGCGAAACGACTCGCCTTCCTCGCTGCAGTGAATCGCCACCGTGCCGCTCGCGGCCAGCTGAGCCAGGCGCGGGGAGAAGGCGGTCTGGCGCGAGCTGGCGACATAATAATGCAGCTCCAGCTCTCCCTTTCTGGCGGCAATCGCGTCAGCCATCGCCAGCAACGGCGTGATGCCGATACCGCCGGCAAACAGCAGGTAGCGCCCGGCTTGCGGCAGGGGGAAATGGTTGCGCGGCTGCGAAATGGAGAGCCGATCGCCGGCTTTGAGCTGCTGGTGCAAATAGCGTGAGCCGCCGGTGGAAGCGTCCGCCAGCCTGACGCAAACTTCATAGCGATTTCCGCGGTCAGGCATGCCGCACAGGGAATATTGCCGCGGGCCAACGCCGGGAATAATAATATCGATATGCGCCCCGGCGGAGTAGGCCGGTAATATTTCTCCGGCCGCTGCCTGCAATATTAAAGACAGATTTCCCTCTCCGTTAGGCCGTATTTCCCCGACCGAGACCGAAATAAAATCGTGGCTGTGCATTACCGTTTACTCTCCCTCATTCCGCTGTCTGCAGGGCGGCCAGGGTCGGCGAAGAGATAACTCCCCTTCGCGGTGAACTGTCCGGCGTGCAAGAAAATGGGTGAAACGATCGTTTCTCCGCTATGAATGCTACGGTATTGTGATAAAACTGTTGCGTCCAGAGCTTTGATTCGCACAACCCGTTGCAAAAAAGAGAGCACCCAAACGATGTTTGCCTTCTCCCGATTTCTGCTCTATTTCACTGAAGTGGCCCGTCAGGGGTCGTTTCGTAAAGCGTCAGAGGCGCTGCATGTCTCTGCGTCCTCTATCGACCGTCAGATTTTGCGCGTGGAACAGGAGCTGGCGATGCCGCTCTTCGAGCGCCATCCGACCGGGCTGCGGCTGACCGCCGCCGGGGAGCTGCTGCTGCATGCGGCCAATAACTGGAAAAAGGACTTTACCCGGGTCTGTGAGCAGCTGGATGACCTGCGCGGACTGCGGCGCGGGCATGTGCGCATCGCCACCATCGATGCCATTAACCGGCATTTCTTTTCGACGATGCTCAAAGAGGTGCATAAACATTATCCCAACATCTCTTTTACATTGACCACCATCAACAATATCCACATCCAGCAGGCGCTGATCTCCGGCGAGGCGGATTTCGGCATCATGCTCAATCCGCAGACCTCCCGTGAACTGCAGGTGAGGGCGTTTGCCGAAATGAATATGGGGATCGTGGTGCCGACCGGCCATCCGCTGGCCAGCCGCAGCGCTGTGCGCTTTAGCCAGTGCATCGACTACCCGTTTATCCTGCCCTCCGCCCCATTGATGATCAGCGAACCGGTAGAGGCGCTGGTGAACATCAGCGGCAACGAGGTGAAGGAGGTGGCGGTGTCGAATAACATCCACATGATCCGCACCCTGATTAAAGAACAGATGGGTATCGGCATACTGTGCCGGCTGGATATTCTCGATGAGATCGAGTCCGGCCAGCTGGCGTTTGTGCCGCTTACCGATCCGCAGCTTAAGCCTTTCACGCTGGCGCTGTGCGTCTCGCCCGCCCGCCAGCTTTCACTTGCCGCCTCGATGATGTTGAACCAGCTGGAGATGCTCTTCAGCCAGCTGTGAGAGACCGACAGGCACTAAAATCATTCATTAGCGCACCATAATGGTGCGTTTTTTGTGTGCATGAATCAAAGGTTGCATGCCCCAGGGCGGCGGCGCAGGCGATTTTGCGCGGCCGCGCGCGGGCGATAAAATCTGGCATTGTTTTTGTATAGCTAAGTGTGAGTAGAAGCGGTCAGTACGGGTTATCCATACGGGACATTGCTCAGTCACCATGTCGCGGTTCAATGTTGACCGGGATGGGAGGCTGAGCCACATTCGCTCGCTCCCCCTCCCGGCGTAAAGAGGAGAGGGATAATGAAAACAGGCGCACGCCTTCCCCGGGGTTTACGCTGGCTGGGCCTGATGGCCCTCGGCGGTGTCTCGCTGGCCGTTCAGGCCGAGGAGAAAATCGTTCTGCTGACCTCCTGGTACGCTCAGGCGGAGCAGGGGGGGTATTATCAGGCTCAGGCCACTGGGCTGTATAAAAAATATGGTCTCGACGTCGAGATCCGCTCCGGTGGCCCCCAGGTCAACGGCATGCAGTTGCTGTTGTCGAAGCGGGCCGATGTGATCATCGGTTACGATCTGCAGCTACTGGAAGGCATTCAGCGCGGCTTCCAGGCGAAAGCCATTGCCGCGCCCTTTCAGTACGATCCCCAGGGGCTGCTGACCCATGCCGATGTCACCTCCCTGCAGGGGCTGAAAGATAAAACCATTCTGGTCTCCAGCTCCGGTCAGGCGACATGGTGGCCGTGGCTGAAGGCGCAATACCAGCTGAGCGACGCTCAGGTTCGCCCCTATACCTTCAATATTCAACCCTTTGTCGTCGACGACGCTGTCGCCCAGCAGGCCTATGTCAGCTCCGAGGTGTTCCAGGTGCAGAAGGCCGGGGTGAAGGCGAACTTCTTCCTCTTTTCTGAGCATGGTTACCCTCCCTATGGCGGCATTCTTATCGCCCGCCCGGACACCATCGCCGAGCGTAAAGCGGCGATGGCGAAGTTTGTCCGCGCCTCAATGGAGGGCTGGGTGAGCTATCTCAAGGATCCGGCGCCGGGCAATGCGCTGATTAAGCAGGACAATCCGAAAATGACCGACGATCTGCTCGCCTGGGGCGTGACCCAGATCCGTGAGCATCATCTGATCGACGGCGGGGATGCCGCCAGTCAGGGCTGGGGGACGATGACCGACGCGCGCTGGCAAAAGACGCGCGATTTTATGGTCAGCGCCGGTCTGCTGGCGGCGGCCACCGACTGGAAACAGGCCTACACTACCGAATTTGTTCAGGCCATGCAGGTTAAACCCTGAGGAGCGACGCCATGTCATTAATGATTAAAAATGCCCATGCCATCCTCAGCGGTCTGCCCGGAGAGGCGGCGCGGCTGGCCGGGCCAGATATTCGCATCCGCGACGGCAAGATTGCGGCCATCGGCAGCCTGACGCCGCTGCCGGAAGAGCGACAGATCGATGCCCGCGACTGTGTGATCTATCCGGCATGGGTGAACACGCACCACCATCTTTTTCAGTCGCTGCTGAAGGGCGAGCCGCAGGGGCTGAACCAGAGCCTGACGGCCTGGCTGAGCGCCACGCCGTACCGCTTTCGCGCGGCTTTCGATGAGCATACTTTTCGTCTGGCGGTGCGCATTGGCCTGGTGGAGCTTCTGCGCTCGGGCTGCGCCAGCGTGGCGGATCACAACTACCTGTACTGGCCGGATATGCCTTTCGATACCTCGGAGATTGTCTTCAGCGAAGGGGAAGCGCTGGGGATGCGCATCGTTCTGTGCCGGGGTGGGGCGACCCAGGGGCGGGCGGTGGAACAGGATCTGCCGGTGGCGCTGCGTCCGGAAACCTTCGACGGCTATATGGCGGATATCGAACGGCTGGTCAGCCGCTATCACGACCCCCGGCCCGATTCTCTGCGCCGGGTGGTGATGGCGCCCACAACCGTCCTGCACTCCGCGCCGGGCGCCCAGCTGCGGGAGATGGCGAAGCTGGCCCGCCAGCTGGGGATCCGGCTGCACAGCCATTTATCGGAAACCGTCGATTATCTTGACGCCGCGCGGCAGAAATTCGCCATGACGCCGGTGCAGTTCTGCGCGGAGCACGACTGGCTGGGAAATGACGTGTGGTTTGCCCATTTGGTGAAGCTGCTGCCGGAGGAGATTGCCCTGCTGGGCCGCACCGGAACCGGCATCGCCCATTGCCCGCAAAGCAACGGTCGGCTGGGCAGCGGCATCGCCGATCTGCTGGCGCTGGAGCAGGCCCGGGTCCCGGTCTCGCTGGGGGTGGATGGCGCTGCCTCCAATGAGGCGGCGGATATGCAAAGCGAAGCCCATGCCGCATGGCTGCTGCAGCGCGCGCGCAAGGGGATGCTGGCGCAGCCGCGCTACGCCGGAGGCACCTTCGAGGGCGGGGCCGATGCGGCCACGGTGGAGGATGTGGTGCGCTGGGGCAGCGCCGGCGGGGCGCAGATCCTCGGCTTAGCGCAGAGCGGCACTCTGCAGGTCGGCATGCAGGCGGACCTCGCCATTTACCGGCTGGACGATCCGCGCTACTTCGGCCTGCACGATATGGCCATTGGGCCGGTGGCCTGCGGCGGGCGCGCCGCGCTGAAGGCGCTGCTGCTCAATGGCCGACCCATCGTGGAAGATGACGCCATTCCCGGTCTCGACCTTGACGCGATGCGCCACGACGCGCTGGCGGCCGTCCGTACCCTCCAACAGCGCGCCGCTGTTTAACTGATAACAGGATAATGACGATGAACGCAACCACCCAGAATCAACGCTATGCCTTACAGGAACTGGAAAAAGAGGCGCTGATGGGCGCCGAGGGCGAAGAGACCTTCGCCCGCGAAGTGCGCTGTATCGACCTGTCGAACTTTGCCGAAAGAAAACATGATATTGCCGAACAACTGTGGGAGGCGGCGGTGGAGATCGGCTTCTTCCAGGTCAGCCACCATGGTATTCCGCTGGCGGAGATCCGCCAGGCGTTCAGCACGACCGAGGCGTTTTTCAACCTGCCCGACGAGGTGAAGCGCCAGTATCCGCTGGCCGGCAACGCCGGCTGGGAGAGCAAGGCGCAGGTTCGGCCATCGACCCGCACGCCGGATCAAAAAGAGTCCTATCAGATAACCCGTCCGCTGATGGATGGACGCTGGCCCAGCGATCGGGAGCTGCCAGGCTTCCGGCAGACGATGCTCGGGTTTGAATCGCAGTGCTGGCAGCTGGGGATGAAGATCCTCTCCTGCTTTGCGTTAAAGCTCGGTTTTCCGGAATCGTTTTTCACCACCGCGCACGATCCGCAGCGTGACACCTATCAGAGCACCTTGCGCATGCTGCACTACTATGCAACCGAGCAGTCGCAGCAGGGGATGTGGCGGGCCGGCGCGCATAGCGATTTTGACTGTCTGACGCTGCTGTTCCAGCGCCCCGGTCAGGGCGGCCTGCAGGTTTGTCCCGGTAAAGACCGCGAAAGCCAGCAGTGGACCAGCATTGAGCCGCGCGAGGAGGTGATCACCTGTAATATCGGCGATATGCTGATGCGCTGGAGCGACGACCAGCTGCCGTCTAACTTCCACCGGGTGAGAAACCCGCTGCCCCACGAATATCAGGGGCCGCGCTACAGCCTGGCGTTTTTCTGCCAGGCCAATAAAGATGTCGAGATCCTCGGGCCGCAGAGAAAGTACCCGCCCATCAGCGCCGAGGATTATCTGCAGCAGCGGATCCAGGCCAATTTTGCCAAAGGGTAAGATGCGCTCTTGAATGGTATACCTGCCGCCGGCTTTCGCTGGCCGCGCGGCAGGACATCCGGCGCTGAGCTTTTCAGGGGGTAGGGCTTGCCGATACGGGTGACAAGGGTATCTCTGCCGCAGCCATAAAATCGATAAAACAGCGTATTCGCGGTGACAGGTAGCGGCTGGCGGGCCACAGGACCGAGAAATGCCCATCCTTGACGCAACAGCCGGGCAACACCTCCTGCAGTTGTCCCTCGTTGATGGCCTCGCGCACGACAAAATCAGGCACATAAGCGATGCCCATCCCCGCCGCGCTTAAGCGAATGGCGGCCTCAATGTTATTGACTGTCATAATGGCAGCGGCCCTGAAATCTCCCGTCAGCCGCATATCGCGCAGTTCCCAGGGCTGGATCAGCCCTGTCGCGGGGAAGCGAAAAAAAATACACTTGTGCGCCGCTAATTCCGCTGGCGAGCCGGGAACGCCGTATTCCGCCAGATAGGCCGGACTGGCGCAGAGCACAAAATGAAAGCCCCCCAGCTTTCTGGCGATCAAGCGGGAATCCGCTAGTTCGCCGCTGCGGATAGCGACATCAAATCCTTCATCGATCAGATTGACCAGCCGGTCACTAAAGTCGAGATCCAGTTCAACCTGCGGATAAAGACGGCTAAAGGCGGTGAGGGCGGGGAGCAGCAGGCGGTAGCCGATGACAGGCAGTGAAATCCTCAGTTTACCGGTGGGCTGTGAAAGACTGCTGGTCAGCTCAGACTCGGCCTCCTGGATCTGCTCCAGGATACTCTGGCAGCGGGTCAGAAACGCGGCCCCCTCCGCCGTCAGGCTGACGTTTCTGGTGCTGCGGTTGAACAGCCGGACCCCCAGCTTATGCTCAAGCCGGGCGACATTCTTACCCACCGCCGAGGCAGATATCCCCAGCAGCCTGGCGGCCTGAACAAAGCTTAGCGTTTCGGCGGTGCGGACAAAGGACGTCAGCGAAGTGAGGCTGTCCATCGATTATAAACCTTTTGTCTCTTAAGAAGATATTTTCAGTCTATTTATCGGCAAGAACATCCGCAATAGGATGGCGATAGTTTATTCATTCCTTGCCGACTGATGAGGGCCGCCCGATGTTACTCACCGCCAGAACACCTTCCCGATACGCCAGCGCCCTGGCCGCGCTTTCTGTCTTTATGGCGGCCTTGCTGCTGCCGTTATGTTTTACCGGCGGCGTCATGACCACCCCGGCGATACAGCAGTCGCTGGGCGGCTCTCCCGCTGCGCTGTCGTGGCTGACCAACGGCTTTATGCTGACTTTCGGCAGCTTTTTGCTGGCCGCAGGGGTGATGGCGGATGCCATCGACAGAAAACGTATTTTTATCGCCGGCGCCGCGCTGTTTTGCCTGAGCAGCCTGCTGTTTTGTCTGACGCACAATCTCTTCCTGTCAGGCGTGTTGAGGGCTCTGCAGGGCCTGGCCGCGGCGATGATTTTAGCCAGCGGCAGTGCGGCGCTGGCCCAGCTGTATGACGGCACTCAGCGGACGCGGGCATTCAGCATCCTGGGCACGGTGTTCGGCGCCGGCCTGGCGTTCGGCCCGCTGCTGATCGGCTTCATGACCGACGCGGTGGGTTGGCGCGGGGTATACGCCCTGTTTGCACTGCTCTCGGCGATGGTTCTGCTTATCGGTCTGGCGTATCTGCCGGCGGCAGAACAAAGCCAGCCGCGGACACCCGACAACCTCGGCTTAACCCTGTTTACGCTGGCCCTGATGCTGTTTACTGCATCGCTTATGGTCATTCCGGCCCGCGGCTTTTTATCGCTGACCACGCTGGCCTTGTTCATCGCGTCGGCGGGACTGTTCGTGGCGTTTGCCGTGCGCTGCCGGAGGGTGAGCAACCCGGTGCTGGAACTCTCCCTGCTGCGCCATCCGCGTTTTGT
This sequence comes from Klebsiella sp. 2-CIP_Kleb., assembly GCF_050378715.1. Classification (NCBI taxonomy): domain Bacteria; kingdom Pseudomonadati; phylum Pseudomonadota; class Gammaproteobacteria; order Enterobacterales; family Enterobacteriaceae; genus Klebsiella; species Klebsiella sp. 2-CIP_Kleb. The sequence goes on along the minus strand of NZ_JBNRLG010000001.1, from coordinate 670,770 downwards.
CGGCGTACTGTTGCTGCCTGTCGCCACCTGCTGTTGCTACGTGGTCCTGCTGATTGTTGTTCCACTGCATTTTATGGGCGGAGAGGGGATGAGTGAGTCGCAGAGCGCGCTGTATCTGATGGCGCTGACCGCGCCGATGCTGATTTTCCCATCCGTTGCGGCCCTGCTCACCCGCTGGTTTTCACCGGGGCGGGTGTCCACGGGAGGGCTGATGATGGCCTCCGTCGGGTTGCTGTTGCTGGGCGATGCTTTTCACAGTAACCATCTTCCGCAACTGGTGCTGGCGCTGATCCTCTGTGGGGCGGGGGCGGCGCTTCCCTGGGGACTGATGGACGGCCTGGCGATATCCGCTGTGCCGGTGGCGAAAACCGGCATGGCGGCAGGCCTGTTCAACACCGTTCGCGTTGCCGGCGAGGGGATCGCCCTGGCGATAGTCTCCGCGGTATTAACGGCAAGCAATACCCTGACCCTGCACAGTCGCGTTCACGGGTATGCCCCCGAGGTGATTCACCGCGCCGCAGGCTGGCTGGGGGCCGGCAATATGCCGCAGGCGGCTGCGCTTTTGCCTGACTTTTCCCTCCGGGCGCTGCGCGAGAGCTATGACTCTGCTTATACGCTACTGTTTAGCGGGCTGGCGGTTGTCACCCTGGTGTGCGCCCTGATGGTCTGGCGGACGCTATGCCGGAAGGGGAGCGATTTCCAAACCCGCAACAGCGGATCCTGAGCCCCCTTGATAACGCACTGGCGTCACGCTCCCGGCAACCGTCTTTCCCGGTCCGCTCAGCGAACCGGGACTGTCATTGTTTCGCTGGCGGAACTATGCTGATCAGGGCGGCCACATGCGCCGCTCCGGCCGCGGAAACAGTGACTCACAGGTGGCGGTATGGCGAGTGATCCTGAACTGATTTATATCGAGATCCTGGAAACGGTGCTGATGGCCACCCTGGATCCCGATTTGTGGAAATCGGCATTGCAGAAACTGGCGTTCCTCACCGGCCATCAGTACGCGGCATTTCTGTTCTACGATAAAGGCAATGCGCACCTGTTGACCGATTCACTCCTGCTCGAGGAAAAAGTCTTTGCCGCCTATCGCGACGTGTTTCTGGCCATCGATCCCGCCGAAAAAATATTGACCGCGTTACCGGTCGGGCAAATGTACCGGGACCGCGAGTATTTAGGCGATAAATTTATTGCCGGCAGCGTCTATTACAATGAGTTTCATCACCCCAACGATCTGAATAATCTTACCAGCGTCAAGCTGTGCACCCTCAATGGCTATGCCACCTATCTGTCACTGATGACGGCGAATACGGCGGCTTATCCGCAGCCGGCGCAGTTTGAGCTGTTCAGGCGTTTGATCCCGGCGCTAAAAACCGCCTGCCAGCTTCACGCCCGATTTGAACAGCTACGAGACACCATAAAATACCAGAGCGCGGTGATGGACAACGGGATCTACCCGGTATGGCTGGTGGATCATGGCGGTAAAATTCTCTACGCCAGCGCGCATGCCGAACGCTACCTGCGCGCTAACACCCGCCTCTCCTGGTATAGCGGGGGCGATACGCTGTGCCTTGATACCGACAGCAAAAAACTGAAACGGACTATCGAGCAGGCCACCCGGACGGCAGAGCCGCCGAGGGCAGGCGTGTGCTATACCGCCGGGCGTCAGCCGAAACCAATCCTCGTGATCCCGGCGGCCCGTCTTGCCGGGGTCGCCTGCGTGATTATTCCCGAGCCGTTTCTCACCGGCAGCGCCTTGATGGAACTGTTTAACGTCAAGCCTGCCGAAAATGCGGTGGCGGAGCTGCTGGTGCGGGGCATGACGCCGGATGAATGCGCCTTACATCTGGGCGTATCTATCGCCACCATCAGAACCCACCTTAGCGCCCTGTACCGGAAAACCCACACCCGTAATCAGGCAGAACTGCTGCTGATCATTCGCGCGATTCACGGCTGATGCACTCGCATCCTCAGGAATGATGGTCGCGCAGGAAAACGGTCAGCACATCTTTCGGCGGCACGCCGCCGCATTCGCCAATCATCCAGCCTACCGCGCCGCGGTGATAGGCGCCGTGAAAGAGCATGTGGTTCAACATCTCCATCGCGGTCATATTGCCGTCGCCGCCGTCGACAAATTTGAAGGCGATACGTTCGTGGAAATCGGCGGGGGTCATGGCGCTGACGTAGTGAATGTATTCGTCCGTACAGGCGGTCATTGCCGTTTCCAGCGCATCAATGGTTGGCGTCTCGGGGGTATTCAGCGCGGTGTAACCGTGCGTCATGCCGCGCAGATTCGCCCGGAAAATCATGTCAACGACATGGATATGGTTCATCAGCCTGAGGGTCAGGTGACGCTTTTCGCCATGTATTGTTCCGTCTATCGCGCGGATCGCCTGCAAGGTGGCAAGGTCAATCCAGCGCTTGTACTTCAACAGCGTCACTACAGTATCTTTGTCCATAGTCGGTCCCGGGTTGGTTGAGCCATTATCTTAGCGATGATGCCAGCGAGTTGTCACTCTCCAGCGCCAGGCACAAAAAAAGCCTCGCCGGAGCGAGGCTTTTTAATAAGCAGGTGAGTTAGTCAAACACACCGTTAATCACGGCGGTGACAATGGCAGTGCTCAGCGCTACCAGCACCAGGTCATCGCCGACCGCCCGCCATTCATAGCCCGGATAATAGGGCAGATCGTTAATCATAGAAGCTGGCAGGGTCTTTTTCGCGATACCCGGAGGGAGCGGTTTGCCGCGGGCGACATTTTTGGCGATACCCGGAGGCAGCGCCTGATAGCCGACCAGACCGTAGTTCACGGCCAGGGAGCGCGCCCGTGAGAAGCTAATATCGCTGTCAACGTGGTCGGGCTTGCCGTAGTTTTTGCGGTTGCCATGATCGTCAGTGGACTGACCTTTATTTTGTCCTTTATTACCATGGTCGCCGCTGTTACCGCTGTTACCATGATTGCCGCTATTGCCATGGTTACCACTGTTCCCGTGATTACCACCGCCGCCGCCGTTGCCATTGCCGTTACCCGGGTTGGCATAGGCCGGTGCCGCCATGACGGCGAGAGAAATAACCGCCGCCAGTGCTGTTTTAATAGTGCGACGCTTAAGCATGATCTTGATTCCTTAATGTGGAGTACACGCATAAAAAATAAGATAACGCTATGCCTCAGGCAATCTCATATAGTCTTATTTTTTGCCGGGGTTTCACGGGAAGGTGATGAAAGGATAGCGGGGCGCGGACAAGCAATTCCTTTGCTGCGTTTTGACAGACGGGCGACCGCGCCCCGCTAAATTTGTCGCCGGCAGGATCGCTCCCGGGCGTGTCGCAAAAAAATGCCCGAAGCCATCGGGCAAAAATGAACAAAAATATTACGCTTCATTCATAACGCGTCTCACAAGACGGAGCGGATAGTAAATCCTGGCGCCGCTGCGCACAATCGACCGGTTGTTTAGAAATAAATAACCCCCGTCGGCCGCGCTCAGGACGCGACCCAATGGCAGGCCACCCGATGGCCAGGGGCCACCTCGCGCAGCGCCGGCGCTTCTCTGCGGCACCGATCGCCGGCCTGCGGGCAGCGAGATGAAAAGCGGCAGCCGGCGGGAGGATTGGTCGGATCCGGGATCTCGCCTTGCACCAGCGCCTGCGGTTCGCTGTGCGGGTCGAGGGTCGGCACCGCGGCTAGCAGAGCGCGGGTGTAGGGATGGAGGGGGCGGCTGAACAGCGCATCGCGGCTGGCGCTTTCCACCAGTTGCCCGAGATACATTACCGCCACATCGTCACATAAATGCTCCACCACCCCGAGGTCGTGGGAGATAAACAGAAACGTGACGCCGCGGTCGTCGCGCAGGTCGGAAAACAAATTGATGATCTGCGCCTGAATCGACACATCGAGGGCCGAGATGGGCTCATCGGCGACGATAAAATCCGGGTTGAGGATCAGCGCCCGGGCAATACCGATCCGCTGGCGCTGGCCGCCGGAAAACTGATGCGGAAAGCGGGCGTAGTGTTCCGGCGCCAGGCCGCAGATCTTCATCACGTCGATCACCCGGTCATAGAGCTCATCGCGGGTGCAGAGCTTGTGCTGCAGCATGGCTTCGCCTATCGCCTCGCCAATACGCAGCCGCGGGTTCAGCGAGCTGTAGGGATCCTGAAATACCAGCTGCATCCTCGGCCGAATGGCGCGCAGGGCGGGCCCGGTCAGGTCGGCCAGCTCCTGACCGTGAAATTTCACGCTGCCGGCGCTCTTCTCGTACAGGCCAAGCAGGGTTCGGCCGACGGTGGTTTTGCCGCTGCCGGACTCGCCCACCAGGCCAAAAATAGTGCCCGGACGGATGTTAAAGCTGACGCCGTCCACCGCGCGAAGCTCGCCGGTCTGCTGGCCAAAGAGGCCATCGCGCAGCGGAAAATACTTCTTCAATCCATCCACTTCAATAACATAGCGATCGCTCATGCTGTCGCCTCCGCAAATTCGCTATAAAAGCAGGCGGCCCGCTGGCGCTCGCCGAGCAGCGGCGGAATCGCCTCCCGGCAGCGCGGCGTCGCCCGTTCGCAGCGCCCGGCAAAAGCGCAGCCCGCCGGCAGGGCGGCCAGATCCGGTACCTGACCGGGAATCGAGTACAGTCGCCGACGCCGCTCGCCCGGTACCGGGCGGGAGGCGATGAGCCCACGCGTATAAGGGTGCTGCGGATGGCGTAGCACCTCCGCCGTGGCGCCCTGTTCCACGATCCTCCCGGCATACATCACCACCACCTGTTCGGCCATCTGCGCGATCACCCCCAGGTCGTGGGTAATCAGCATCATCGCCATCTGGCTGGCCCGCGCCCGGTCCCGCAGCAGGCGCAGGATTTGCGCCTGCACGGTGACGTCCAGCGCGGTGGTCGGTTCGTCGGCAATCAGCAGTTTGGGCTGACAGCTCAGTGCCATGGCGATCATCACCCGCTGCAGCATGCCGCCGGATAGCTGGTGGGGGTAGCTGGCCATCAGGCTGTCGCCGCGCGCCAGGCCGACCTCGCTTAGCAGCCGGATAGCCAGCTGCCAGGCGGCTTTCGGCGTGGCGCCGAGGTGGCGGATCGCTGGTTCGCACAGCTGTTCGCCGATGGTCAACACCGGGTTCAGGGCCGACATCGGTTCCTGAAAGATCATGGCCAGCTGGTGGCCGCGCAGGTCGGCCATCTGTCTGGGGTTCAGCCGCAGCAGATCGCGGTCCGCGAAACGAATTTCGCCGCCGTCGATGCGTGCGGCCTGCGACGGCAGGAGGCCCATCAGCGCCATGGCGGTGACGCTTTTGCCGCAGCCGGACTCGCCCACCACGCCAACGGTTTGCCCGGCCTGAATCGTGAAAGAGACGTCCTGCACCGCGCGCACGCGATGACGTTCGCCAGCGAAAGAGACGGAGAGATGATTAAAAGAGACTAACGGTAGGGTCATTTCAGCCTCGGTTTCATATTGGGATCCATGGCGTCGCGCAGGCCATCGCCCAGCACGTTAATGGCGATCACGGTGAGAAAGATGGCGATCCCAGGCGGCATCCACAGCCAGGGACGGCGCTGGAAATCGATCAGGCTATTGGCGGCATCCATCATATTGCCCCACGACGGCGTTGGCGGCACCACGCCGAGGCCGAGATAGCTCAGCGCGGATTCGCTGAGAATGGCGTTGGCGACAGCCATGGTCGCCATCACCACCAGAATCGGAATGGTATTCGGCAGCAGATGGCCGAACAGCCGGCGACGCGCCGACAGGCCCAGTACTTGGGTGGCCAGCATAAAATCGCGTTCGCGCAGGGAGAGACATTGCCCGCGCACCAGCCGCGCCAGTCGGGGCCACTCCAGCAGGCTGAGCATTACCACCACCATATAGATGCGCGAGTCCGGGGAAAAATCGAGCTCGGAAAGCATCGCCCCGGCAACAATCAACAGCGGCAATCCAGGGATGGTCATCACCAGGTCGGCCACGCGCATGATCACTCTGTCGGTTAACCCACCGACATAACCCGAGAGGGCGCCGAGCAGATAGCCGAGGAATACCGACATCACCATGGTCAGCAGGCCGATAATCAGCGAGATGCGCCCGGCCAGCAGCAGGCGGGTGTAGACATCGCGACCAAGGAAATCGGTCCCCAGCCAGTGTTCCGCCCCGGGCGGTTGGTTGATGCTCAGGGCGTCGGTGGCATCATCTTTCCACGGCGACCAGACGGGCCCCAGCACGCACCACACCGCCATTACGGCCAGCAGGATCAGGCAGAACATGGCCAGCCGGTTACGGCGCAGCTGTCGCCATCCCTGGCGCCAGGGAGAGGGGGTAATGTGCGCCAGCGCCGGGATAGCCGCCTGCCGCTGGCGGCGACGGGAAGCAAAGTAAGACAGGATCATCATGACCTCACCCGAATACGCGGATCGGCCCAGGCGTACAGCACGTCGGCGAGCAAATTACCGACTATCGTCAGCACCGCCAGAAACAGAGTAAACCCCATCAGCACCGGATAGTCGCGGGCGGCCAGCGAGTCGATATGGATGTGGCCTGCCCCCGGCCAGTTGAATACCTTTTCGGTAATGATCGCCCCGGAGAACAGCCCCGGCAGCTCAAAGCCCAGCAGGGTGATGATCGGCAGCAGGGCGTTGCGCAACGCATGTTTAAGGATCACCGTGCGCTCATGCAACCCCTTGGCGCGGGCGGTACGGATAAAATCCATTTTCACCACGTCGAGCATACTGGCGCGCACATAGCGCGTCAGGCTGCCCGCCTGCAGCATCACCAGCGCCAGCACCGGCAGCGCCAGGTGGGCAGCCACTTGCAGCACATACTGCCAGCCGCTTTCGTCGCTGCCGGTATTGGTCATCCCGCCTACCGGCAGCCAGTGGAGATCGACGGCAAACCATTTAATCAGCAACAGGCAGAGGAAAAAGGTGGGGAATGACATGGCGGCAAACACCGCAACGCTCACCAGATGATCAAACCAGGAGCCAGGTCGCAGGGCCGACACCACGCCGACCGCCAGGCCAATGCCCCAGTAAAAGACCAGCGCGACGCTGGCCAGCAGAAAAGAGTTCCAGATGTACTGATTGAGCAGCTGGCTGACCGGGATCTGATACTGCAGCGAAAAGCCTAAATCGCCTCGCAGAAGCTGTCCCAGCCAGTGGAGATAGCGGGTGAACAGCGGCTGGTCGAGGCCATAGATCGCCTTCAGCTCCGCAGCGCGGGCGGCGGTCAGGGTAATATTGCCATCGATAAAGTCGCCGGGGGTTTTGGCAAACAGCATAAAAATAATGAACGAGGCCAGCAGTAGCATCGGCAGCGTTTGCAGCAGGCGCCTCAGGATGAAATTTTTCATGACGATCTCGCATCAGCCGCCGGTTAACCCGGCGGCCAGGGGATTTACTTAACGATTTTCACATCCGGCAGGCTGCCGGTCAGGCCGTTGTAGATATCCGGTTTAAAGCCGGTGACGCGGGCGCTGCTGGCGGAAAGGATGTTGCGATAGCCGAGCAGGATCACCGGCGGATCGTCGGCCAGCACTTTATACAGCTGGTGATAGATCGGCTTGCGCTTTTCGATGTCGAGCACCGCGTTGCCAGCGTTAATCAGCTTATCGACCTCCGCGTTGTGGTAGCCGGACTCTTTAGCTTCGCTGCTGTAGAAATCCCATACCCCGTCGTGCGGGTCGTTGAGAGTGCTGGTGCTGAACGAGGCGAGATCGTAATTTCCGGCTTTGCGCTGCGCCATCAGAGCGTTGAAATCCACCACCTGCGGCTTAAGCAGCACGCCGATCTGCCGCCAGTTCTCTTTGGCGATGGGGATCAACGCATCGTTGAGCACCTTCTTGCTCACCAGCAGGGTTAGCTCCAGGCGTTGGCCCTCTTTGACGCGGATACCGTCGGCGCCAGCTTTCCAGCCGGCCTCATCCAGCAGCTTTTTCGCCTGCGCCGGATCGTAATGGTAAGGATTGACGCCTTCTGCGTTAAAGGCCCAGGAGATCGGGGCGATCGGCTCGATGGCGACTTTGCCGTACCCCTGATAGACCACGTCGATCAGCTTCTGCCGGTCCAGGCCGTAAATCAGCGCCTGGCGCACCCGCTTATCCTGCAGCGCCGGACGATGAACGTTGAATTCCACCTGGCTGTAGTCGCTGGAGCCGTAAAGATTAATGTTGGCGAAGCCGAGCATCTTCAGCTGTTCTATATCGTCAGGACGCGAGGTAAAGGCGTCGTAGTCGGTCTCCCCGGTCTGGAACAACTGGAAGTTGGTCGACGGATTGGTCACGCGATAGATAAAGCGCGGCGTTGGCGGCGTCCCACGGTAAAAATGGCTATTGGCATGGAAACGAATTTCCTGACCGGGAATATAGGTATCGTACACGTAAGGGCCGTTGCCCAGCGGCTTGCCGTGCAGTGAGCGCAGATAGTCGAGATGTCCCCGTTGATATCCTTTGCCGTACCAGGCTTTCGACAGCACTGGCCCGCCAATTTTGGCCAGCGTGGTGGCGCCTGGCTGGGTGGTGGTCACCTGAAGAGTGAGCGGGTCGATGACCTTCAGGCCGCTGACGCTGTCAGCCTTGCCGGCTTTGTATTCTGCGCCGCCAGCGATATTGGCCAGGGTGATGTCGGTATCGCCATCATATTTGGGGTCGAGCAGGACCGTCAGGGTAAAGGCGACATCTTCCGCCGTCAGCGGTGAACCATCGCTGAAGGTCAGACCAGGGCGCAATTTAATGGTATAGACTTTACTGTCCGGGCTGACCGTCCAGCTCTCCGCCAGCCCCGGGACCAGCTTGCCCTGGCTGTCCCAGTCGATCAGGCGTGAAAAAATGACGTTCGTGACGTTCTCATCCCAGCCGTTGACGAAAAAGTAGGGGTTAAAGATCCCCTGCGGCTCGGAGATCCCGGCCACCACCGTGTCTTTGCGCAGCTTGGCGCTGGCCGGGATCTGACTGGCGTCAGTGGCCGGGGTGATGCCTTCTTTCAGGAGACCCTCAGCAAAGACAGCAGAAGAAAATGCTACCACGCCGCCGAGCAGGGCCACTTTTAGCGCCAGGGCGAAGCGGGTTTTTTGGGTTTTTAATCCTTGTTGTAATCTGGACAAAAGTGCTACCTCATCAAGTGATTGCGTGGTGATTTACAATTCATGACGAAAGATAAGAGGCGCACTTCGCCCTGTCTAACACTGAAACGCTATGATTTATAACCAATTATCCTTAGCAAAGGATCGGAAATATAATTCCATTCTATGGCTATGGCGCAGTGGTTTCCGCTGCCTGAAGAGGGTGGGTCAAAATGCTGTCCGCGACCCAGCCATCCTGCACCAGCGCGCTGGCGGCCAGCGGCCCGCTCAGCCGGACCTGCAGCTGGCCGATGACCCGGCCCTGGATACGCTCGCAGTTGCTGTACAGCAGGCGGGCGTCGCCCCCCAGCAGGCTGGCGATATGCTGCAGATTGGGTTCGCGACCGCTGCTGCCGTCAAACCGTAAGGTCACGATCTGTTCGCCGTCGCGCAGCGATGGCCTGGCCTGCGGGCGGTCGGGGTGCTGCAGGCCGAGCATAGCGCGCGTCACCGGATGCTGCGGGTTGCCAAACACGCGCCAGACCTCCCCCTGTTCGACAATGCGTCCGCCTTCGAGCACGCTGACCCGATCGCAGAGGGTGCGAATAACCTCCATTTCGTGAGTGATCAGCACGATAGTCAGCCCCAGGCGCTGGTTAATCTCCTTCAGCAGGGTTAACACCGACAAGGTGTTTTCCGGATCCAGCGCCGAAGTTGCCTCATCGCACAGCAGAATTTCCGGTTGAGTGACCAGCGCCCGGGCGATGCCGGTTCGCTGTTTCTGGCCGCCGGAAAGGCGGGCAGGGTAGCTGTCGCGCAGGGCGCTGAGGCCCACCAGCTCAAGCATTTCCGTAACCCGCCGCTGACGTTCGCCGGCCGGGATGCCAGCCATCTTCAGCGGCAGCGCAATATTCTGCGCCACGGTTTTGGTGGCCATCAGGTTAAAGTGCTGAAAAATCATCGCCACCCGCCGACGCAGGTCGCGCAGCTGGCGCGGGGAGTAGCGAACGGTCGACTCGCCGTGGATGAACATCTCGCCGCTATCGGCACTTTCCAGGCGATTAAACAGGCGCAGCAGGGTGGATTTTCCGGCGCCGCTGCGGCCGATGATGCCGAAAATTTCGCCCTGACGGATGGTCAGGTCAATGTCCTGTAGCGCCTGCACGCCGTTAGGATAGGCTTTGCTGATACCAGCAAACTCAATATGGATCGGTGGGGCGGGGATATGCGTCACGATGATGCGCTCCGTTTGCCCGGGCAGCGGCTGTCGCCGCTGCCCGCGGTGATTAAAATCCGGGTAAAATTTTGCCCTGATAACGCGTCAGAATGAACTGACGAACGGCGTCCGAATGCAGCGCTTGCGCCAGTTTCTGAATGCCCGGGTCCTGAATATTGTCCGGACGCGCCACCAGATATTCGACGTACAGATCGCTGCCTTTTTCCACCAGCAACGCTTTATCGGTGTCGATACCGGCCTCCAGCGCATAGTTGGCAAAGATAAAGGCGAGGTCGACCTGCTTCACCGCCCGCGCCAGCATGGCGCCCTCCAGTTCGCGGATTTTAAAGTGATGCGGGTTGCTGGTGATGTCCTTCGTTGCCGATTGCGGATTGTGCGGATCCTTGAGGGTAATCAGCCCGGCGTTGCTTAACATCACCAGCGCGCGTCCGGTGTTCACCGGATCGTTAGGAATGGCGATCGTCGCCCCGTCAGGCACCGCGGTGAGACTCGTGTATTTGCTGGAGTAGGCGCCGAAAGGTTCGATATGCACCCCGACCACCGGAATAAGGTTGGTATGCCGGGTCTGGTTGTAGTTATCGAGAAACGGACGGTACTGGTAGTAGTTAGCGTCGAGGTGTTTCTCCGCCAGCTGCTGATTGGGCTGTATAAAATCGTTAAATACTTTGATCTGTAAATCGACGCCTTCCTTTGCCAACACGGGCTTCACAAACTCCAGGATTTCCGCATGCGGTACCGGCGTGGCGCCGACGATCAGCGTCTCGTTAGCCATTGCTGTGGTGGATAAGAGGGCCAGAAGTCCGGCGGCGATAATGGATTTTTTCATGATAGTGATTCCTGAAACCTGGAAGGGTAAGTTATTTGCGGCTGACGTAGCGCACCAGGCGGTCGCCGCTCATTTGCAGAAGCTGTACCAGCGCAATCAGCATCAGGACGGTGACCACCATCACGTCAGTCTGAAAGCGCTGATAACCAAAACGAATGGCCAGATCGCCCAGCCCACCGCCGCCAATCACCCCCGCCATCGAGGTGTAGTCGACCAGCAAAATGGCCGTCACGGTCACAGCGGCGATCAGCCCGGCCCGCGACTCCGGCAACAGCGTGTGCCAGATAAGCTGCCAGGTGCTGCCGCCCATCGACCAGCTGGCCTCCACCAGGCCGTGCTCCACCTCGCGCAGAGCGGTTTCCACCAGCCTGGCGAAGAACGGGGCGCAGCCGGCGACCAGCGGCGGAATGGTTCCTTCCACCCCCAGCGAGGTGCCGGTCAGCAACGTGGTCAACGGGATCATGACAATGAGTAAAATGATGAACGGCAGGGAGCGCAGCACGTTGACGCACAATGACAACAGGCGGTAAAGACGCGGGGCGTACAGCAAACGCGGCTCGCCGGTGAGATAGAGTACGATCCCCAGCGGAAGGCCCAGCAGCACGGTCCAGCCCAGCGACCAGGCCAGCATGGTGAGGGTATCGAGGGCGGCCTGGGCCACATCGCTCCAGTCGATTTGTGCGAAAAATGCCAGCAGACTCGTCATATCAGTTCCAGTCGTGTCGTTGCGGACGAATACCGTTCAGCACCCAGTTTCCGAGCAGCTGATACTTCCAGCGTACCGGGTCGTGCAGGGTGTGCACCCGGGCATTGCGCCAGTGGCGGTCGAGGTTGAGCGACTCACCGGTAGCCCGCGTGCCCCCCAGCTCAAACAGGCGGCTGGCGGCCTCCAGCGCTACTTCAGTGGTCCAGATTTTGGCGCGGGCGACGGCCAGCGATGCCTCTGCGACATGTTCCTCACTGAGGTCATTTTTATAGCGGTCGAGCACCCGTCCGGCCCGCTCCAGCAGCGCGTCGGCAGCGGCAAGACGGCTATCCAGCTGACCGATATGGTAGATAGTCAGCGGGTCGTCACTGGCCCGCGCCACACCGGCGTCGATCCACGGTCGGGCGCTGTTGCGCACGAACGCCACGGTATCGTCCAGCGCCGCGCGGGCGATACCGGCGTCTATCGCCGCGGTGGTCAACTGGGCAAAGGGGCCGGCAAGGGTCGGGCTGGCGTAGGACTTCCACGTTGGGAAAAGGTGGAAGGGATTGACCGGAAGATTATCGGCCAGTACGGTGCCGCTGGCGGTAGTTCGCTGACCGAGGCACGCCCAGTCATCGACCACCGTCAGCCCCGGGCTGTTCTGTGGCACAAAGGCGAGCTGGGCGCGATCGTCAGCATCCAGCGCCAGAATGCCAATCCAGTGGGCATACAGTGATCCGGTGCAATAGCCTTTACGGCCAGTGATCCGCAGCCCCTCGGCGCCTTGCACGATACGGGTACGAATATCGAGGACCGTTTTCCCCCCGGTTTCCGACAGGGCATTGGCGAAGCGATAGCCTTGCAGTACCTGGGCGAAAAAGAACGCCTGCTGGTCGTCGCTGCCCTGCAGACGAATATCTTCCAGCAGGCAATAGTGGTTCTGGGGAATCTGACCTAACGATGGATCGGCCGCGGAAAGAATGGCAATGACCTGCGCCAGGGTCGCGGCCGAGACCTCGGCGCCGCCAAAGCGGCGCGGCACCGTAATACCCCACAGCCCGCTGTTGGAGTAGGTATTGACGATCTCCACCGGGACGATACCCGTGCGGTCGCGCTCGGCGGCGCCGGGTTTGAGCACGGCGGCGATCTCATCGGCGATGGCGAGGGCTTCCGCATCGCTGGCAATAATATGCGCCTGCGGCGAGGACTGGGTGTAAGGCAGAGCGGGTGAACTGGCTGACATCATCTTCTCTCTTATTCAGTGAATAGCTTATGCGTAAATTGGATAAATAAATTATTCATAATGCCCATGTGTTATATGTATGAGTAAGCAAAACACGTGCCAGCGAGAGAGGAAGGCCGGTTGGCGATATTTAGCGGGCTGGCTATGTCTGCTGACGGAGCGGACTGCTGCAAATGCAGCGCACTTTTGCGCTGCCTGTTGCAAAGGCGACAGTTAGGGAAAAGCGACCTCCGGACAGAGGGAAGGCTGCCCGGCGGTGAGTGTGGCGAGTTCTCAGCGATCCTTCGCCGTAGGGGGAAGCAGTGAGGGGGCGGTCGCGGTTAGCGGCTGCCAGAGCCGCTCGGGGTCGCGAAACCCCGCTTCGACGAGGGCGTAAAAGCGGCTGGCATGGAGACCATCGACGAAGGCATGGTTAAATCGCCCGGCCACCGGGATCACGCCGTTCTGCAGTTTCCCCCAGGTGAGCGCCGGAATCGCGGCGCCCACCGCGTATTCCGCATGGGTCATCGAAGTAAAGTGGAGCCACGGCAGACAGCTGGCGCAGATAAAATGTTCGCCATCGACGATGAGCGGCGCCGGCGATGTCTCTCTTGCCGCGACGATCTTCGGCGTTGCCGCGGCGCTGAAGGCGGTGAACTCGGCAGCGTTGTCGCACCATACCTGGCGGAAGCCCTCCTCGACGGTCATCACCGGCGTCATGACCGCCAGGCTGTCATATTCAATCACCTCGCCATCGCGCACGCGCTGCCGGAGCTGCGGCACCCCGTTGGCCGCGCGCAGCAGGGCATAGAGCGCGAGCTGAAAAAATGAGACCCGCCGGTCCTTCGCACATTCGTACAGGCGCTGCGCCTCTATCGGAACGCAGAGATTAAAGCTGGGGTTGGCAAATTGTCGGTAAAAGGTGAAATGGTCCCGGCGGGGCCAGGCCGCGGTGTCGATGATCCGGTAACGTGCCATGGATGCCTCCTTATAGCTGGCGGTCTACTGACTATGCGACGATTTCAATCAGGTTGCCATCGGGATCGGCGAGCACCGCCTCATAATAGCCGTCGCCGGTGGTGCGCGGGGGTGAAACCAGTATTCCCGCCGCTCCGGCGCGTTGGGCAAGGGCATCGACCTGTTCTGCGCCGCCCACCGAGAGGGCCAGATGCGCCCAGCCGGTATGGTTATTATCCGCGCTGGCCTGCTGCAGGCCAGGCTTGGTCATCAGCTCGATCACTACTTCGTCGTCGATGGTGACAAAATAGGAGGCAAATCCGGGGTTGGTCTGGCTGAGGTATTTTTCATTAATACTGGCGGCAAAGAACTCGACCCAGAAGCGGGCCTGAGCCTCAAGCTGTTGGGTCCACAGAGCGAAATGGGCAATTTTCATGGTAAACCTCCGGGCTGGAACATTGACAATCACAGCAGGGCAGACGATCATGCTTACTGTTGCTCGTTTATGATTGTTTAAGGAGTTGCTTTGCTCGATTATGCTGCTTTTCCCCAACAGCGACAAGCGCTGATTTGCCAGATCCTGCAGGAAAACGGCAGAGTGGTGTGTGCGGATCTGGCGGCGCGTCTTCAGGTGTCTGAGCATACTATCCGCCGCGATCTGCATGAGCTTAGCCGCGAAGGCGTCTGTAAAAAAGTCTACGGCGGGGCGGTGTTGAGCCTGCCGGAAGCGGGAGACTACAGTGAACGGAAAGATAAAAACCGAGCAACAAAACTCAGGATCGCGCAGCAGTGCGCCCGGCTGGTGAAACCCGGCGGCACTATTTTCATTGATACCGGCACCACCAATCTGGCGATGGCCGAGGCGCTGCCCGCCGAGCTGGCGCTGACGGTGGTGACGAACTCTCCGGAGATCGCCGCGGTGCTGGTGAAAAAGCCGCTCTACGACGTGGTGATGCTCGGCGGTCAGGTGCAGCGGGCGAGCGGGGGCTGCGTTGGGGCCGCGGCGGTGGCTCAGGTGCAGGGGATGTTATTCGACCAGGGGTTTATCGGCGGCTGCGCCATGGCGCCAGAGTCAGGCCTGACCGGTTTTGACTATGCCGACTGTGAGTTTAAGAAAGCGGTGATTAAGCAGTGCAGCGAAATTATCATCGGCCTGACCTCGGATAAAATTCCGGCGGTGGCGCGGTTCGTGGTGGCCGCGAGCAGCGATATCGATGTGCTGGTGGTGGAGGAGAATATTAGTCGCGAATATCGCGTTGCCTTTCAGCAACACGATATCCGTATCCATACCGTGTAGCCGCTAGCGGGTGAGAGAGGTCGCGATAAGCCGCAGGCCCAGCGCCCCCAGCACCGTCGCGGTGGCGATATCGATTCGCCGCTTCAACCGCAGGTAGACCCGACGCGGGCGATCGGCGGAGAGCACCAGCGCCACCAGTGAATACCAGCTAACGTCAATCAGAAAACTCATCAGCGGCACGATGTAATAGAACGCGGTGGGGATCTGCGTCGGCAGCAGGGCGGTAAAAATCGAGGCAAACACCAGCGCGGTTTTGGGATTGCTCAGCTGGGTATACAGCCCGTCGCGGAAGGTCTTCAGCAACGAATGGTTGCCGGCCATGCCGCTGGCGGAAAAATCCATCGGCTGCGCCGAACCGCGGAAAATCTTATAGCCCAGCCACAACAGGTAGAGCCCGCCCGCTACTTTCAAGCCAATAAACAGCTCCGGCACCGCGGTGAGCACCTTCTGCAGGCCCAGCATCGCCATAATAGAAAAAATGGCGGCGCCGGCGCCGGTGCCGAGGGCGGTCACCAGACCGTGCAGGCGCGAGCGGGCGACCGCATTGCGCGCGACAAAAATAAAGCTCGGGCCGGGACTGATCACGCCCATGATCAGCACCGCGGCAATGGCCATCAGGCTGGATAAGAACATAGCAACTCCTGGTGTGTTCGCCGCCGTCAGGCGGTCGGCAACGTGGGGACGGTACGAGCAGACAGAGTAGCAAACTGGCTCAGGAAAGCACGTGAAAACCCTGTGGAATAGGCGAGGCTGAATGGGCATCCGCGGCGCGCGTTTTCTGCGCAACTGTTTGAATAACGATTCCCATTCTTGTCAGCAATGGTAAACTGAATAACTGTGATCTTTGTCATACCGTAATAACTACAGAGAAGAGACACTGCTATGCAACATATCATTGAGGGCTTCCTCAACTTCCAGAAAGAGATCTTCCCCCAGCGTAAAGAGCTCTTCCGCAGCCTGGCTTCCAGCCAGAATCCCAAAGCGCTTTTCATCTCCTGCTCTGACAGCCGTCTGGTGCCGGAACTGGTTACCCAGCAGGAGCCGGGACAGCTCTTTGTTATTCGTAATGCCGGGAATATCGTGCCGTCTTTCGGGCCGGAGCCGGGCGGTGTATCCGCGACCATTGAGTATGCCGTGGTTGCGCTGGGCGTGACTGATATCGTGATCTGCGGCCACTCAAACTGCGGGGCGATGAAAGCGATCGCCACCTGCCAGTGCCTGGAGCCGATGCCGGCGGTGTCTCACTGGCTGCGCTACGCTGATGCTGCGAAAGCGGTGGTGGAAAAGAAAACCTGGGCCAGCGAAACCGATAAGGTCAACGGCATGGTGCAGGAAAACGTCATCGCTCAGCTGAACAACATCAAAACCCACCCATCGGTGGCCGTCGGCCTGCGCGACCATACCCTGCGCCTGCACGGCTGGTTCTACGACATTGAAAGCGGCGAGATTCAGGCGCTGGATAAAAACACGAAATCCTTTGTTTCGCTGTCGGACAATCCGGACGTCTTTTTCGAATAAAGCCGTTCCCAGGGCACGGAGGCCCTGTTCATCTCATCTCCTCACCCCTACCACTCCACGCAAATTTTGCCGAAATGGGCGCCGCTTTGCAGATAGCGGAAGGCGTCTGGTAAGGCCGCAAAATCAAACACTTTATCGATGACCGGCCGCGACGCCTGCAGGTTCAGCGCGTTGACGTAGTCCTGTTGTTGCCGGCGATGACCCACCACCAGCCCCTGCAGCCGGGCCTGTTTACTCATCAGCAGATGGGTGGGCACATGACCTTCGAAGCCAGTCAGGACGCCGATGAGGGCGATGTGTCCGCCAACACGGACGGCTTCGAACGACTGGCTCAGGGTGCCCGGTCCGCCGAGCTCGAGGATAATATCGGCCCCGCGATGACCGGTGATGTCCTGCACCGTAGCACCCCACGCCGGGGTGGTGCGGTAATTGATGAGATGGTCAGCCCCCAGGGCGCGCGCGCGGGCGAGCTTTTCATCTGATGAGGAGGTGACGATGACCTGCGCGCCCATGCTTTTCGCCAGCTGCAGGGCGGTTATCGACACGCCGCCGGTGCCGAGCGTCAGCACCGTATCGCCCGCTTTTAGCCGCCCCTCCACCACCAGCGCGCGCCAGGCGGTGAGGCCGGAGGTGGTGATAGTCGCCGCTTCCCTGAAGCTCCATCCGTCAGGCGCATGGGTAAAATGGCTGGCCGGTCTGACCACATACTGGCAGGCAAACCCCTCGGCGCCGTCGCCCGGGGTCTGGCTGAAGTCCTTCACCTGCGGGCCAGGACGGCCATCCAGCCACTGCGGGAAAAAGCCAGCCACCACCCGGTCGCCTGGCTGAAACTCGCTGACTCCGGCGCCAACCGCTTCGACCACCCCCGCGCCGTCCGCCATCAGGATCCGCCGATCGGCGGTAGGAATCACCCCCGTCGCTACCAGCAAATCGTGATAATTCAGGGAGGTGGCGTGGAGCGCTACGCGGATCTCGCCTGCCGCCGGCGCGCCAGGGTCGGCAAGATCGACAAGCTGCAGATTGTCCAGTGAACCGGGTTTGTTGACGATCCAGGCTTTCATCATCGGGTTCTCTTTTCCGGGGGATATGGTAAGTATTGGCCCGGAATTGGCTGAACGCCACAGCGCGCCGCTCAGGAAATCACTGCCCGGAGAAAGAGGCGAAAAAAAAGCGCCGTTTTTGACGGCGCTTTTTTCATTGCGAAAGAACGAAGAGATTATTTGCTCAGCTCAGCCGTCATATGGACGCGATTATTAAACTGGGCGCTGGTGATTTTATAGGACGCACCCTGCTCAGCGGCCTGGGCGGCGATTTTGGCTTCAGCACGGTCCAGGGTGGAGGCGGTGGCGCTGACGCTCTGGGCGAAGCTAACGGAAGAGAACAGTGACAGTGCAGCAACAGCAACGAAAGTTTTGATGGATTTCATGGTCGTATTCCTTAATCTGGTGTCTGATATAGGGCTTGTCGCCCTGATGTGATAAAGAATACGCGCAATACCTGGAGGTTAAAATCAAAACAATTTGCGAAACTCATTCAAATTATATGAATAATTTTCGGCCGGTCGCGATGCGGCACGTCGTTGCCGGGCTGGCCGTACTCCTGGTCTATAGCAGCTGAGATCGGCGCAGAGGTGGCTAAACGTGGCCTCCGCGGTCATAAAATGATGAAAATGAGTATGGCTGACGAGGCGAAAATTCATTTTGATCCGCTCCAGTCCGTTATAAACCCGCTTGCGATTAACCCCCAGCGCGTCCGCCATCTGATTAATTGACTGTCCGTCGACCACGCCACGAATCATCTGCATCTCCAGGTCATTAAGTGGGGCTCGCAGCCGGGAGGAGTGACTCTGACGCTGATGGCGCGGCGCGAAAGGGCGGCTACGGTCTGCCAGCCGGCGCAGAAGGCGGCCGATCTCGTGAACGCTTTCCCGCTGGCTGACCCACAGGAGGGTATCCGCGTAAAAGGCGCGTCCGCGTCTCACATTGTTGGCGGAGGTAAATCCGACCACCAGACCGGGATAGCGCTGGGCTAATTCAGCAGCGGCCTGATAATCGTGATAGTTTTCCAGCGCTAAAATAATTACATCCATCCCGGCCAGATCGGGCAGATGGCTGAGCGGCAGTGAATGAATAATATTCAGACCGGGCAGGGTTTCCTGAATATCTCTGAAACACTGGGCGAGGCCGATATTAAAATAAATATTATTGCTGTGAATTAAAATATTCAAAGAATAAATCCTGTTGCAAGCGATCTAAACGGCGTGGAGAGGAGATTAGTTGCGAACCAGGAGCTTATTCATATCAGCAGGCGAGTTATTTATATAATTCATCATGCCCGGCGGTTTGAAGGAATAAATTTCGGCTACGCAAGCAGGATTAATATAATACCCTGCGCATTTAACGCGGACAATTAACGTGCTTTCGACCCCCGCCTGGTTTAAGCGAGATTTTAGGGTCTGGATAACCTGCCATAATCGCTGCGCGGACGGACGGAGATTATTTTTTTCCCAGACGTTAATCATTAACTCTTCATCGCTGACCAGACGTTCTCTGCCATGCGCCAGCAAATACTCCAGTAAACAAGCCATGGTGCTGCGCAGCTGAACCTGCGTTCGCGTCCCACGTAACGCGATAATTTCCCGATGATGCAGGCAGTAGAAAATATTATCCGCTAACTTATAGCCAAGTAGTTTATAGCCTGTAGTCATCCACCACTCCCTGACAAATCCCCGTATTGCCGGTGCAGAGTAACCGCCTGCGGCGGTCTGACCAAGTGAATTTTATTAGCTAGAATAATCAAAACAATTAACCACATTAGCATACATAACTAGAATAAAAATCTGATAATCTTGCCCTCTTCTGTTGGATTATGTGGTATAGGAAAAGTCTTAATCAAGCGGTGGCCGAAGTTAAACGGTTGAAAATATAGGTGGCGAAATCAAAAAATCGCACTTACATTGATCTAGATCAATTTAATACCTTTCAGGAGGCTTTCACCATTTACATAGTAAAACAAAGATTGAAATAACTTCCGTTACGCGATGATAAGCTGATTCTGAACTTATGGAATTACCCAGGGAACTGTTCATTACTTTCAGGAGCGTTTTTATGGTCATTGCAACTCGTAAGCCTCTGTGCAACAAACGCTGGTCCGCCAGCCCGGCCTCTCAGGATCTTCAGTTGACCCAGCTGCGTCACCCATGGGTCGCCACCAAAGCCAGCTGCAAAAGTAAAAAAGGCTGGAAGAGCCGCGGTTAACGGCTAGTCCACTTCCCCAGACACCACGCCCCGGTCGCGTTAATGTCACGACCGGGGTTTCGCTGTGATCGGTGTTTGCCGCGAAGGTCACACCGGGCGCAGGCAGTAGCCTGAGGCGGTATTCTCCACGCGGGCGAAACCCGGCAGGCCAAGATGCATACCGGCGATGAGCCACCGTTCGCTGGCGGCCTGGCGCAGCAGACTTTCCCGTGTATGCCGGGCCTGGTCAGGATCGACGTCAAATGCCACCGACACCTCTGGCCGGGCGCTCTGGATCGAGGGAAAGTGGACGATATCCCCCCAGATTAGCAGCGACGTTCCGCCCGCCTCAAGGCGATATCCGGTATGCCCTGGCGTATGGCCGGGCAGGGGACATGGCCGGATCCCGGCTACCGGCTCGTCTTCATCAATATCACGAATTTGCGTCGCACAGATCGCCATTATGCGGCGGACGAGCAGCACGTTACGTTGTCCACGATCGCTGGCGTTGTCCAGTGTCGATGGCGCCAGCCAGTAAGCGCTTTCCCGCGAGGGTAGGAACACCATGGCGTTGGGATAAGCCGGTGTACCGGCGGCGGTCAGCAGGCCGCCGATATGGTCCGGGTGCGCGTGAGTGAGAAGGATGGTGTCAATTTCCTCAGGGCGCACGCCGAGCAGCGCCAGATTGGCAATAAGCGCGCCGCCGACGCCGTTGGCCCCGCCGGTGCCGGTATCCACTAGCACCGTGTGCCCGCGTCCGCGGATCAGGTAAGCGCCGATCTCGATGGCCTCCGGCGAGGTTAACCCGGCCTGGCGCTGCAGACGCGCCGCCTCTTCAGGGGCGATCCCCGCGAGTAGCGTCAGCGGCGCTGTCATCTGACCATCACTGATGGCGCTTATCGTCAGGTCGCCTGCTGTCAGGGTATAAAAGGGAGCTGGTGTCATGTTGACCTCACGCTTGCTCCGCCGGGTGACGCAACCTGGCGGTAATGGGCTGATAGATAAAGACCGCGGCAGAGGTGACCCGGTGATGCAGGTCGTCACGCGGGACGATGGCGGCATAGCGGGTATGCCGGGTGGCCAGACCCCCGGGCTGCAGGACGATCGGCGCAGCGACGGGCAGGGCTTCCGCGGTATCGCTCAGCAGCAGCACCTCGTCAGGAGCCACCTCCCGCAGCGCGTGAGTCGTGAGATAGAGGTGGCGATGCCAGTCGGCGATCGCCGATTGCCAGCGGGCAAAATGACCCCCACCATTGCGGCGATAGGCGTCGCTGTCGAGGACGGCGGCATCGCGGATATCGTGTAGGGCCAGGTAGCGAGGGCAGCCCTCGCTGAACGTGCAGAAGCGCTGGGAGGCATGAAAACCGGGCACCGAGACCAGCGCCGGCAATTTTTCCCGATTGTAAAAGGTATTCCACGCCGCTTCGCTTTGCGGGTCGGTGTAGGCGCATTCGACGACATAGAGCATAGTGACCTCGAGAGACAGATGATTCAGCGCATAACGCGTTTTAGTGAGTTTTCTTCATCATATCCGGCAATAATGGCGCTGAAAAACGATGTTTATTCATCACTCAGTGATATTATGTCACTGACTTTCAATGGGCCCGCACAAGGAGCATTGGCTATGCGTCGTAAAATCCCCAGCAGCGCTGCGCTACTGGCCTTTGAGGCCGCCGCCCGCCACGGCAACTTTGCCCGCGCGGCGGCGGAGCTCGCGTTAACGGAAGGGGCCATCAGCCGGCAGATCGCCCGTCTGGAAGCGCTCCTCGACAGCAAACTCTTTGACAGGATCGGGAGCCGGGTACGGCTCAATCCGGCTGGCGCCCGCTATGCCAGACAGGTCCGCGAGATCCTCAGCAGGCTGGAGCGGGAAACCCACGACGTCAGCGGGATGCCCGCCGATGGCCGCAGTCTCGAGATCGCCGTGCTCCCCACCTTCGCCAGCCGCTGGCTCATCCCCCGGCTCGGGCAGTTCACGGCGCAGCATCCGCATATCGTGGTCAATATCGCCGCCCGCAGCGACCCCTTTATTCTGCCGGGCAGCGGATTTGATGCGGCGATCCATTTTGATCACCCGGCGTGGACCGGAATGGATGTGACGTTTTTATTTGCGGAGTATCTGCTGCCGGTCTGTCATGCCGCGCTGCTGACGGATGACGATCTCCCGGGGCTGCTGAACCGGCTGCCGCGCATTCATCGGCGGCAAAACCCGGACGCCTGGCTGCACTATGCCCGCGAGTGCGGTCTGGCGCTGGATAACCCGGCGCAGGGGCCGCGCTATGATCTGCATGAGATGGCAATCGCTGCGGTACTCAGCCAGCAGGGCGTGGCCCTGGTGCCGAAGATGTATGTGGAGAGCGAACTGCGCAGCGGGACGCTGGTCGCCCCATGGCCGGGCTTGCCGACGCTGGCCAAGCGCTTTTGCCTGATCAAACCCGGCGGCGGCGAGGGGGAGCCGGCGCTGCAGGTGTTTGAGCGCTGGCTGCAGACGACGATTGCGGCAGGTTAACTTATGGCGGGCCTGGGGGGCACTGCGCCGCCCGCTGGCGGGCATATTTGCCCGGCGATATCCCGGCATATCGGGTAAAGGCCACGCTGAACGCGCTGGTCGAGCCATAGCCGAGGCGCTCGGCGATATCCGTTATGCTGATGCCCGTCTCGCCCAGCCACTGCATGGCCAGGGTCATGCGCCAGCTCAACAAATAGCCCATCGGGGTCATTCCGGTCAGGCCGGTAAAGCGTTCAAATAACGTCGAGCGAGACAGCGCGCAGTCGGCGGCCAGGGCGTTGACGGTCCAGCGTCTGGCGGGGGCCTGATGCAGCAGGCGGATTGCCTGAGCGACCCGCGGGTCGCTCAGGCCGCGCATCAGTCCGGGGGTGGCGAGCGTTCCGCAGGATCGGATGGCCTCGATGAACAGCAGCTCAACCATCCGCGCCAGAACGAAAGATTTGCCTGCGCGATCCGCCTGGGCTTCCTCTTTCAGCAGCCCGACAAAGGTGGCCAGCCGCGGCTGGTTGCGAACCACCACTAAGGCGGGCAGCAGGGAGGTTAGCAGGCTGGCGTTATCCGAATCGGCAGCGCAGTGGCCAATCAGCGCCTGCATCTCCGCTGGCTGGTCGAGAGCTCCCAGGCGAAAGTGTTCCGCCGCAAGCTTCACCGGGGTGGTCTCCAGCGCCGGTGAAGGCGGCGGGGTCAGGCTGGTTAACGCGAAGCGGTACGCCGCCGGGATCAACATAAAATCCCCGGCGCGCAGGATCTGCGGCGCATGCTGGTCTATTTCCAGCCGACAGCCGCCTTCCAGTACCACGCCGTAGAACGACATTCCCTGGTCTGAACGTTTAACGCGCCATTCTCCCGCCCCCTCAATGGTTTTGGTCAGCACCGCTCTGAGATTGAGCATCGCTATGATTTCCGCCAGCGGGTCGCTCATTTCCGGACTCCTGCTAAAGAATAATGGATTATTGACCCTATATCGTCCGGAGCGGGCTGTCTATGATGAAAAGGAAGAAACCAACGGAGACAGAGAGATGCAAACGATTATGATCACCGGCTGTTCATCGGGTTTTGGTCTGGAGACGGCACGTTATTTTCTTGAACAGGGCTGGAAGGTTATCGCCACGATGCGGGTTCCGCGCGAGGATCTGTTGCCGGCCAGCGACCGTCTGCGGCTGGTGCGTCTTGACGTCACCTCAGCGCAGAGTATCGCCGAGGCGATTGCCGAGGCCGGAGAGATTGACGTTCTGGTCAATAACGCCGGAGTGGGGATGCTCAACGCCCTGGAGGGGGCGTCGCACGAGGCGATAGCGAACCTGTTTGCCACCAACACGCTTGGGACTATCGCCATGACCCAGGCGGTACTTCCCCGGTTCAGAGCGCGCCGTAGCGGGACGATCGTTAATATCACCTCGGCGGTCACCCTGCAGCCGATGCCCCTGCTGGCGGTCTATACCGCGAGTAAAGCGGCGGTGAATGCCTTCACGGAGTCGCTGGCGCTGGAGCTGCGGCCCTTTAATATTCGCGTCGGTGTGATCCTGCCGGGACGCGCTCCCCAGACCCGCTTCGGGGAAAACGCTCGTCGAACGATGGGCCAGCTCCCGGAGAGCTATGCGCCGCTCGGCCAGCAGATCCTCGACAGCATCCAGGATAACGCCAGCGTGACGCAGGCTGCCGATGTGGCTCAGGCCGTCTGGCGGATGGTGAAGGATCCTCAAGCCCCTTCGCGGTTGCCGGCAGGGGAGGATGCCCTGGCGATGGCGCAGGCTATTCATAGTCGCGAATAATCGGGTTTCGCTTTGTCGCTGGCAGGGTTCGATGACGTTCAGGCTGGAAGCGCAGAAGGCGTGCGTTTTCCGGTCACGATGCAGCAGGCTAATGTTGAGAGGGAATGATACGAAACGAGATTGGTGCGTCTGAATGGACTCGAACCATCGACCCCCACCATGTCAAGGTGGTGCTCTAACCAACTGAGCTACAGACGCATTATGGTGCGTTTAATTGGACTCGAACCAACGACCCCCACCATGTCAAGGTGGTGCTCTAACCAACTGAGCTATAAACGCATAATGGTGCGTTCGATTGGACTCGAACCAACGACCCCCACCATGTCAAGGTGGTGCTCTAACCAACTGAGCTACGAACGCAATGTTGTGGTGACAACGGGGACGCATATTAGCGGCAGGCAGGGGATGTGGCAAGAGGTAAACGTCACTTTTCTTGTACATTGTATGCGATTGCGGATCTTTTACCCACTCCGGCGATATTTTACTGAACCACAAGGATATTTCTTCGCCAGCAGGCGCCTCGCCTCTCTTTTCTTTGCCGGTCTCACCCTGCGCGTAAGGGTTGCCGTTGTGTTAAATTATCGCCCACCAGAAGAGAGGAGTAATAAGGAAGATGAAATCGATTGGTATTTTCTGCGGTTCTTCAGCTGGCGAACATCCGCTGTATCTCGAAACCGCCCGACGGGTTGGCCACATGCTTGCGCAGCAGGGACTGGCTGTTGTCTATGGCGGCGGCAAAGTTGGCTTGATGGGGGCGGTTGCCGATGCGGCGCTGGAGGCCGGGGGCACGGTCATCGGCGTAATGCCGCGCGGCCTGGTGGAGCGGGAAATTGCCCACCGCGGGTTGACGGAGCTGCATGTGGTGGAGGATATGCACGAACGGAAAACCAAAATGGCGGCGCTGGCCGACGGCTTTATTGCTCTGCCGGGCGGAGCGGGGACGCTTGAAGAGATTTTCGAACAGTGGACCTGGGCGCAGTTGGGCATCCATGAAAAACCGTGCGCATTCCTGAATATCAAGGGGTATTACGATCCGCTGCAGGCGATGGTCAATAACATGTTACGGGAAGGATTTATGCACCCGCGCTACGCGGAGATGCTGCCGTTTGCTGCTTCACCAGAGGAGATTATCGCCGGTTTCCGCGACTATACGCCGCCGGCCCGTAAATGGGTTCAGCAGCCCGCTATTTAAACATCAAGCGAAGGGTAAACAGCGCGCAGACGATGAGCATAACCAACAGCAATTCGAAGCGATAGCGTTGCAGCATGATGTCCTCCTGAAAAAAAACCGGCGCTATTCAGCGCCGGTTTATTACCTTAACGCCTGACCGTTATGCCGCCGGTTGTACCGCCGGTTTGGCTGCGTGGTGCGCCGCTTTATGGTGTTTCTTTGCTGCCTGCGCTTTCTGCGCTACGGCCGGTTTCGCCGCGGCTTTATGGTGCTTTTTAGCTGCCTGGGCTTTCTGCGCTGCTTCCGGTTTCGCCGCGGCTTTGTGGTGCTTCTTCGCTGCCTGGGCTTTCTGTTCGGCTGCCGGTTTCGCCGCCGCTTTGTGATGTTTCTTGTGGTGAACGGTGGTGTGGCTGGCTGCGGTAGCCGGGGTGGTGGTCGCGGCGTCGGCTGCGAAAGCAACAGATGACAGACCCATAGCAGCGGCAACAACCAGAGCTAATACTTTTTTCATGCTGAAATCCTCGAATTGGTTTCCTGAGTAACCCCACTGCGGGGCTGTTGGCCACACTATATGCATCTCCGGGGCGCTCATCAGTGAGTCTTTGGTGTCGGGGAGTAACGGAATGTACAACGTCGGAACATAACTGAAGAAAGAAAAAGCCCGCCAGGGTGGCGGGCTTTGGCAGGATTAGCGCGCGGCGCGCTGTAAGATGATGCTGGAGGGCTGGCGCTGCAGAAAACGCATCCGCAGCATCATCATAATAGCGGCGGAGGTCAGGCCGATGATAAATCCGCACCAGAAGCCGGCGGGCCCCATGCGGGGGACAATCACGTCGGTCAGCGCCAGCAGGTAGCCGCTGGGTAAACCCAGCACCCAGTACGCGGTAAAGGTGATAAAAAAGATAGACCGCGTATCTTTATAGCCGCGCAGGATACCGCTGCCGATCACCTGAATAGAGTCCGAGATCTGGTAGACCGCCGCCAGCAGCATCAGATGCGAGGCCAGCATCACCACCTCCGGGTTATCGTTGTACAGCAGGGCAATTTGCTTACGCATCAGCACGGTAAAGATAGCGGTAAACACCGCCAGGCAGACGCCCACGCCCACACCCGTACGGGCGGAAACCTGGGCATCGATCGTTGAGCCCTGGCCGAGGCGGAAGCCGACGCGAATGGTGACCGCGGCCGCCAGCGACAGCGGCAGAACGAACATCAGCGAGCTGAAGTTCAGCGCAATCTGGTGGCCGGCGACGTCAATGATCCCGAGCGGGGAGACCAGCAGCGCGACGACGGCAAACAGGGTCACTTCGAAGAATAGCGCCAGGGCGATGGGCAGCCCCAGCTGCACCAGCCGCAGCAGGACGGCGAAATCGGGGCCGCTGAAGCCCTCGGCGCAGCGGATATCGCGCATCGAACGCGACCGGCGCACCCACCACAGCATGCTGGCAAACATCACCCAGTAAACGGAGGCGGTCGCCACGCCGCAGCCGACGCCGCCCAGCTCTGGCATGCCGAAATGGCCATAGATAAAGATGTAGTTCACCGGAATGTTGACCAGTAAACCGATAAAGCCCATGACCATTCCGGGCTTGGTTTTTGCCAGCCCTTCACACTGGTTACGGGCGACCTGGAAGAACAGATAGCCCGGCGCCCCCCACAGCAGCGCGCGCAGATAGCCAACCGCTTTCTCCGCCAGCAGCGGATCGATGTTATGCATGGAGCTGATGATATACCCGGCATTCCACAGCACGACCATGATCAGCACCGAGACCAGCCCCGCCAGCCAGAAGCCCTGACGTACCTGCGGCGCGATACGCTCCCGACGCCCGGAGCCATTAAGCTGCGCCACCACCGGGGTCAGCGCCAGCAGCAGCCCATGGCCGAAGAGAATGGCCGGCAGCCAGATGGAGGTTCCGATGGCCACCGCGGCCATATCGGTGGCGCTGTAGCCGCCCGCCATCACGGTATCGACAAAACCCATCGCCGTCTGCGCTACCTGCGCAAGAATGACGGGTATAGCCAGAGCTAATAACTGACGCGCTTCAATGAAATACTTCTGCACGTGAACACCTTTGTATTGTTGTTATTTTGAGACTAAAAAAGCCGCCGTAACTGGCAGCAAGGGGATAAAAATGAGGAAATTCCAGTCTATTGTAGCGAGGATTAGCCATTAAGCCAGTGAAAAAAGAGTCGAGGCACGAAGCGCGCTGGCAACCGCTCAGCCCTCCTGTTATTGTTCCCGATAGCGAAAACGGTAATGATACCGTCATGATTTTCAACAGGAGCCAAACATGTTTACTGGTATTGTTCAGGGAACCGCGAAAGTGGTCTCCATTGATGATAAACCCAATTTTCGCACCCACGTGGTGGAGCTGCCGGCGCATATGCTGGAGGGGCTCGAAACCGGGGCATCGGTAGCCAACAACGGTTGCTGTCTGACGGTGACCGACATCAACGGCGCGCGCATCAGCTTTGATCTCATGAAAGAGACGCTGCGGATTACCAATCTCGGCGATATTCAGGTCGGGGATGAAGTTAACGTCGAGCGGGCGGCGAAATTCAGTGATGAAATCGGCGGGCATTTGATGTCCGGCCATATTATGACCACCGCGGAAATCGTGAAGATCCTCACCTCCGAAAATAACCGTCAGATCTGGTTTAAAGTACAGGACCCGACGCTGATGAAATATATCCTTTATAAAGGATTCATCGGTATCGATGGCATCAGCCTGACGGTAGGTGAGGTGACGGCAACCCGATTCTGCGTGCATCTTATTCCGGAGACGCTGCAGCGGACCACGCTGGGGGCGAAAAAGCTGGGCGACCGCGTCAATATCGAGATCGACCCGCAAACCCAGGCGGTTGTCGATACGGTCGAACGCGTGCTGGCGGCGAAAGAGATGGCGGCAAAGGTCAGTGAAGCCTGAAAAAAAATCCCCCGCCGGTGAGCGGGGGACTGTGTTTTAACGGGCGACGCGCAGTCCGTGTTCAACCCCGCGCGAGAACACCACCTGCCAGAGCTGAATGTCGCGGGCGCGGAAGGCGCCGGCGCAGGCGTTCAGGTAATAACTGAACATGCGTTTGAAACGCTCTGAATAGTTATCGGCAATTTCCGGCCAGCTGGCGAGGAAACGCTCATACCAGGCCATCAGGGTGGTGTCGTAATCGGCGCCGAAGTTGTGCCAGTCTTCCATCACAAAGTGCTTCTCACTGGCATCGGCGATCTGCCGTACCGACGGCAGGCAGCCGTTGGGGAAGATATATTTATTGATCCACGGGTCAACGTTATGGTCGGTGACTTTGGAACCGATGGTGTGCAGTAAGAAGCGGCCGTTGGGTTTTAAATTACGATCGGCGACCTCAAAGTAGGTGGCGTAATTTTTGGGACCCACATGCTCGAACATGCCGACGGAGACAATGCGGTCGAAGCTGTCGTGCAGATCGCGATAATCCTGAAGACGAATCTCTACGTCAAGGCCATCGCAGCGCGCCTGGGCCATCTTTTGCTGTTCGGCGGAGATGGTCACGCCGACAACGCTCACCTGGTAATTTCGCGCCATATATTCGGCAAGACCGCCCCAGCCGCAGCCGATATCCAACACTCGCATGCCTGGCTCGAGCTCCAGCTTACGGCAGATGAGATCCAGCTTATCCTGCTGCGCGGCTTCGAGGGTCTGCGCCTCTTTCCAGTAACCGCAGGAATATTGCATGTAGGGATCCAACATCCGGCTGAAAAGATCGTTGCCGAGGTCATAGTGCTCTTTGCCGACAATCCAGGCGCGTTTTTTACTTTGCAGGTTAAACAGGCGAGCGCCTGCGATGCGGAGTGTGTCTTTGAAATGATGAGGGAGTTGTTTTTCCAGCCCGGCGCGGAGCACTTTATGGAAGAATATATCCAGACGCTCGCAGTCCCACCAGCCGTCCATATAGCTTTCGCCTAAACCCAGCGACCCCTCCTGCAATACGCGTTTAAAAAAAAGAGGGTTTTTAATCCGCAGGTCTGACGGCGCGGAGCCGTTGATTTCAATTCCCGCACGGCCCAACAATTCAGCTGCAATCCGGTACCAGTCATCATTTGGTACACTTACTTCTTCTATACACGATGAACTCATAGCTTCTCCATCACGCCCAAGTGATCAGAACCTTAAAACAGCGTAGACGCTTTTTTGGCTTTGTGAGAAATCTCACGGATAATCCGTGAAGTCGCTATCCGACGTAGAACAGAGGAAGGGAGATAACCCTTGCCGAAAGGCCTTCCATGGTGAAACGGAGGCATCCTGCATCCGTTAATCTGTTAAATATTTTTTATTTATGTGAACCCGGATCCAGTATAGGACGCTAAGTACTGGCTTTCAATAAAAATATCTTAGCGTGCTAATCACTGGTCCGGGCTCTGGCGACGGGCGTCAGGCGTGGGAAGAGTGGGCCTCCAGCTCTGGCGTCTGCTGCAGTCGATAACCCACTCCGGCTAACAAAATAGAGACCAGCATCACGCTGGTGGTGGTCAGCAGCGGCGTGGCGATCAGCGCGGAGACTAACAGGCTGGTCAGGAAGCACAGGCCAAGCTGGAGCGTGTTCTGCAGCGCCGCCGCGCGGCCGGTTGCCTGCGGGAAAGGCTTCAGCGCCTGAGCGACCACAATAGGGTAGATCCCACCGTTGACTACCGCCATCAGGCAGAACGGGATCATTAACGCCACCAGCGAGGCATGCGTTTGCAGACCCACCAGCCAGGTGGCGGCGACGCTGACGGCGAAGATCACCAGCAGCCAAGGTAGCATCTGCTGTCCGGACCATTTTTGCAGCAGCGCGCGACAGCCATAACCGCCCACCAGAAAAGCGATGGTCTGCGGGATATAGCTCAACCCGATAGCGGTTGGGCCGTAGCCCATCTCATGAAGGATAAACGGCGAACCGGTAAGCCAGGCGAAGAAGCTGGCGGAACAGGCGGCGTAGATCAGGACGTTGCCGCTGTATTCCCGGGAGCGCAGCAGCGCGAGAAAAGTGATTTTCTTTTCAGTCACAGTGGCCGACTTAGCGGCGGCTTTCAGGCGCAGGGCAGGCAGCATCAGCAGCAGGGTGATGGCAAACAAGGTGGCGAAGATGGCCTGCCACTCGAAATGCACCAGCAGCCAGCTGCCCAGCAGCGGGGCCAGCGCAGGGGACAGCCCTACCAGCGGCATAATGGTGGCGAAGATGCGGTTGGTGCGCTGGGCGGGATAGTAATCGGTCACCATCGCCTGCCAGGTGACCGCCGCGGCGCAGACGCCAATCGCCTGCAGAAAGCGCAGCGCCAGCATCAGAGTGGCGTTCTGCACCCACAGCATCCCCAGGCAGCCGACCGCGAAAATCGCCAGGCCGCTCAGCAGCACCGGTTTGCGCCCGTAGCGGTCCGATAGCGGCCCCCAGAACAGCTGGCCCAGCGCGAAGCCGGCCAGGAACAGGCTCAGGCTGGCGCTAATGGATGCGGCGGAGGTGTCGAGATCCTGCTGCATGGCGGCAAATGCCGGCAGATACATATCGGTGGCCAGAAAGCCCAGCACGCTCAGGCCGGCCAGCCAGACTAAAAATCCTTTCCCAGGTTGTGACATAACGTTCTCATTTTTGGAGTACAGGTACGATGCCGCAGAGTGTAGGGAGTGCATGGTGGCTTGTGAAACGCTAATATTTGTCACATGCATTCAAAAATTTTGCAGGCAGAAAATGTGGTCTGAATACTCTCTGGAAGTGGTTGATGCCGTCGCCCGTAACGGCAGCTTCAGCGCGGCGGCGCAGGAGCTGCACCGGGTGCCTTCCGCCGTCAGCTATACCGTGCGTCAGCTGGAAGAGTGGCTGGCCGTCCCCTTGTTTGAGCGCCGTCATCGTGACGTGGAGCTGACCCCTGCCGGGGTCTGGTTTTTACAGGAAGGGCGCTCTGTTATCAAAAAAATGCAGATCACCCGCCAGCAGTGCCAGCAAATCGCTAACGGCTGGCGTGGGCAGTTGTCAATCGCGGTGGACGATATCGTGAAACCCGCGCGGATGCGCCAGATGATCGTGGATTTCTATCGCCATTTTCCCGACGTCGAACTGATCGTTTTCCAGGAAGTGTTCAACGGCGTATGGGATGCACTGGCCGACGGCCGCGTGGAGCTGGCGATTGGCGCAACGCGTTCTATTCCTGTCGGGGGGCGCTACGCGTTCCGCGATATGGGGATGCTGAGCTGGGACTGCGTGGTGGCGAGCGATCATCCGCTGGCGAAGATGGCGGGTCCGCTGAGCGATGATGTCCTGCGCAACTGGCCGTCGCTGGTGCGGGAGGATACCTCGCGTTCATTGCCCAAAAGGACAACGTGGCTGCTGGATAACCAGAAGAGGGTGGTGGTCCCCGACTGGGAATCGTCGGCCACCTGTCTGTCGGCAGGGCTCTGCGTCGGCATGGTGCCAAGCCATTTCGCCCGGCCATGGGTAGATCGCGGCGAGTGGACCGCGCTGGCGCTGGAAAATCCGTTTCCGGATGCGGCCTGCTGTCTGACCTGGCAGCAGAATGATGCTTCACCGGCGTTAAACTGGATGCTGGACTACCTGGGGGACAGCGACACGTTGAATCGGGAGTGGCTGCGGGCGCCGGAGTGATCCGCGCCCGCCAGTGCTTTAGCGACGATAGTCGACAAACGGGCCATCCGCCACTGAGCGGCGTTCGACAAGCCGAGGGTGCACCTCGATAGACTGCGACTCTTCGCGCTTGTTGACGATACGATCCAACAACATATTGAACGCGGCTTCGCCCAGCGAATCTTTCGGCTGATGAATGGTGGTTAACGCCGGGCTGAAATAGCGGGCGTTGCGCACATTATCATAACCGATCAGCGAAATGTCCTGTGGCACGCGCAGCCCCATTTCATCCGCGGCGCAGATGGCGCCCATCGCCATAATGTCGCCGCCGCAGAAGACCGCCGTTGGACGGTGCTGCTGGCTGAGGATCTGCTGCATGGCGCGGTAGCCGGACTCCGGCTCGAAGTCGCCCTGTACAATCCAGTTTTCCGGCACGCTGATATGCGCCTCTTTCATCGCCTGCATGAAGCCGGCCAGTCGCCCCGCGCCGGTGTTGCGCTCCAGCGGGCCCGGGATCACGCCGATTTCGCGGTGACCGCGTTCAATCAGGTAACGTCCGGCGATATACCCGCCCTGGAAGGCGTTATCGATCACCGCATCGGTAAAGTCGGCTTTGGCTTCGCCCCAGTCCATCACCACCATCGGAATATGGCGGTACTCTTCCAGCATGCTCAGGACGGAATCCGGATATTCCGAACACATCACCAGCAGACCGTCGACGCGTTTTTGCGCCATCATCGACAGATAGGCACGCTGTTTTTCCGGGTCGTTCCAGGCGTTGCCGAGGATCAGAGTATAGCCCTTCTGGAAACAGCTCTTTTCCACGGACTCAATAATTTCAGCGAAATAGGCGGCTTCGCTACTGGTCGCCAGCAGGCCAATCGATTTTGTATGATTGACTTTCAGGCTGCGGGCCACCGCGCTCGGCGAGTAGTGCAGCTCTTTAATCGCCGCCCATACCGCATTACGCGTCTCTTCGGCAACGAAACGGGTTTTGTTAATTACATGTGACACAGTTGTAGTGGAAACGTTTGCGCGCTTCGCTACATCTTTAATAGTTGCCATTACATCTCACTCCATGCCTTGACCTGATCGCCTGATCATCGATACGTAAACGTTTGCCTACACACACCCTGAATACAATTTTCAACATTGCATCACGTCGGGAAAACGACACAGAACGACAGGAAGGGGTCAATGGCCGATACGCTTTTAAATTAGCGTGGGATTTTGTCCGATCTTGGGGCAAAGTGGAAGAGCAAAAATGTGCATCGCCCTAAATCCCGGAAGATTTTTGCGATTTTTTGTGCAAAAATGAGCAAGCTCACTTTTGGTGTGGGGATAACAAGAGGGAAAAATGATGGATACCAATTTAAAGTTTTCGCTGATCACCACGATTATTGCTCTCGGCGTGATCGTCGCATTCAGCCTGACCGCCATTCTGCACTAATGCTCCAATGAGGGAGGAGCGCGGCTTCCTCCCCGTATCCCGCCATTATTATCAATTCTGCAAAAATCTTTTGTCATTTCGTTCACTTTTGTTTTTTTGTGATTGATGTCATGCTTTTGGCTTCTGATGTTATGCCGTCCCTCCCGACGGTCTGATGGAGTCATTGAATGAAAATCAACTTTCCTTTACTCGCGCTGGCGATCGGCGCCTTTGGCATCGGTACCACCGAGTTCTCCCCAATGGGATTGCTGCCGGTGATTGCCAAAGGCGTGGACGTTTCAATACCGGTGGCGGGAATGCTGATCAGTGCATATGCCATCGGCGTCATGGTCGGCGCGCCGCTGATGACTCTGCTGCTGTCGCATCGCGCCCGACGCAATGCGCTGATTTTTCTGATGGGGATCTTCACCGTCGGCAACCTGCTGTCATCCATTGCGCCGGATTACACTACGCTGCTGCTGTCGCGCATTATTACCAGCCTCAACCACGGCGCCTTTTTTGGCCTGGGGTCGGTGGTGGCGGCCAGCGTGGTGCCCAGGCACAAGCAGGCCAGCGCGGTGGCCACCATGTTTATGGGCCTCACCATCGCTAATATCGGCGGCGTGCCTGCCGCGACCTGGCTTGGGGAAACCATCGGCTGGCGGATGTCCTTCCTCGCCACCGCGGGGTTAGGCCTGCTGGCAATGGTGAGCCTGTGGTTCTCCCTGCCGAAGGGCAGCGCGGGCGAGCGGCCGGATGTCAAACAAGAGCTTTCGGTCCTGTTACGGCCGCAGGTGCTCTCAGCCTTGCTGACCACCGTGCTGGGCGCCGGGGCGATGTTTACGCTGTATACCTACATTTCGCCGGTCCTAAATACGCTGACCCATGCTTCATCGCTGTTTATTACCGCGATGCTGGTGCTGATTGGGGTTGGTTTTTCGCTGGGCAACTATCTGGGTGGCAAATTCGCCGACCGGTCGGTCTCCGGCACGCTGAAAGGCTTTCTGCTGCTGCTGATGGCGATCATGCTGGCGATCCCGCTGCTGGCGCAATCCCAGGCGGGTGCGGCCATCAGTATGATCGTCTGGGGCGCAGCCACCTTTGCGGTGGTGCCGCCGCTGCAGATGCGAGTGATGCGCGTGGCGCATGAGGCGCCGGGGCTCTCATCTTCGGTGAATATTGGGGCGTTCAACCTTGGCAACGCGCTGGGCGCCGCCGCAGGCGGGGCGGTGATCTCCGGCGGACTGGGATACGCTTTTGTGCCGGTGATGGGCGCGATCATTGCCGGTCTGGCGCTGCTGCTGGTCTGGTTTAGCGGCCGAGCGCAGCCGGAAGAGGCCTTTGCCAGTCAGTCATAAACGGGTGGGAAAGCGCTAAAAAAAACCGCAGCCGGGGGGACCCAGCTGCGGTTTGTCGTTTATGCGGCCAGGTTAGCGGCAACAAACTTCCAGTTAACCAGCGCCCAGAAGTGATCCAGATAGCTTGGACGGGCGTTGCGGTAGTCGATGTAGTAAGCGTGTTCCCAGACGTCAACGGTCAGCAGCGGCTTGGCGTCGGTGGTCAGCGGGGTACCGGCGTTGCTGGTGGAGACAATAGCCAGGCTGCCGTCGGCATTTTTGACCAGCCAGGTCCAGCCAGCGCCAAAGTTTTTCGCCGCGGCGTCGGTAAATTTGGCCTTAAACTCAGCGAAGCTGCCGAAGGATTTGGCAATAGCGGCAGCCAGCTCGCCTTCCGGTTCGCCGCCGGCGTTCGGTGCCAGGCAGTTCCAGTAGAAGGTGTGGTTCCAGACCTGCGCCGCGTTATTGAAAACACCGCCTTCAGAGGTGCGCACGATCTCTTCGAGCGACTTCCCTTCGAATGCGGTGCCTTTGATCAGGTTGTTAAGGTTAGTGACATACGCCTGGTGGTGTTTACCGTAGTGGTATTCCAGGGTTTCTGCGGAAATGTGCGGCGCCAGGGCGTCTTTTGCATATGGTAATGCAGGTAATTCAAACGACATTGCTACTCTCCTTATAACTTTTTTGTTTTATCTCACATTGACAAGATGAGGTTTTCACCTGAATCGAGTGCTGACCGCCCGACGCTTTCGCGTCCCGGGCCTGTTATTGTATTGAGAATGTTAACATTTGCCGCAGGCAGTGAAAAGCCTTACAACGATAAAGGCTATTATCACAGGCGCAACTGCCGAAGGCTTAACCGTTTTCTGCGGAGCAGAGCGTTAAGACGCCCGTAGATGTTGCAAAAATGTATAAGTTAAAGGGGGCAGGGTCACCAGTCTCTCGCCGCGATGGTTCATTCCTCAGCTCGTCATTCGAAGATCCTTGCAGCGCAAGCGCCTGAGTGGAAATAAGCATTGTAAATCAATTAATTAATGATGCTATGCTTTCAGGTAATCGCCACTATGCCAATAATTCATTGTCTATTTTCATATTTGTATGACAAATATAGCCGCCGGCAGCAATTTCCACAGGATGGCTACGATGGCAAAAACAGATGAAGTGGTAAGCCCGAAAATGATCCCGGTAGTGCAGGGGATCGTTGACTGGATTGAAGCACATATTTTTGACACCCTGCCGGTGAGCGCGATAGCGAAAAAGTCCGGCTACTCGCACTGGTATTTCCAGCGGCAATTCGCCATGGTGACCGGCTGTACGCTGGCGAGCTACGTCAGCCGACGGAAGATGACCATCGCGACAATCTACTTAACGCAGACCGAGGCCTCGATGCAGAGTATTTCTCAACGTCTGGGGTACGACGGGCAGGCGGCATTCTGCCGCACCTTTCACCGTCACTTTGGCATGTCGCCCACCCGCTATCGTCGGGAAGCGCCGGTCACAGAGGCGAATATGCAGTTTCCCCTGACGGTAGGGGCGGAGAACGGGCAGGTGAAGAGGGCTGCCGCCGTAGCGGCAGACCGGGATCAGCGAATGGTTTTCGGGGTCATGACGCGCCGGGCACCGACGTAATGGCGAACCCAGTAATCTTCGCTCAGGGAGGTGATTTGTATATCGCGACCTGTGCGCGGTGACTGAATGAATTTCCCGTTGCCGACGTAAACGCCTACGTGGTCGGCAGTGCCGCGTCCGCGGGTGCGGAAGAAGACGAGGTCGCCGCTCTGCAGTTCGTCACGATCGACCGGACGCGCATCGCGCAGGTGGTACATTTCGTTGGCGGTACGCGGGATATGAATCTTGACCAGGTCTTTGTAGGCGTAATAGACCAGCCCGCTGCAGTCGAACCCGGTGCGCGGGGAGGTGCCGCCCCAGCGATATGGTTTACCCAGCTGGCCCATCAGTTTGTTCATGGCGGTACTCTGCGCTTTTTGCACCCGGACTTTATGCGCATCGGCGATCGTCAGATTCGCTTCGCTGGCCTCGGGTTTACAGCGCTTTTTATAGCCCTTACGCACCACGCATTTGCTTTTGACGCTGTTCAACGCCAGGGTAGGCTCGGCGCTGGCGGCCACCGTTTTCGCGCACTGCTTTTTATACCCTTTACGCAGCACGCATTTTTTCGTGGCGCCGACGGCCTGACGATGAAGCGCGGTTTGGCTTGCTGCGGTAGTACGGGTAGGGAGCCGGGTGCTCGAGGACTTTTTACTGGTGGTTTTAGCGGTGGTTTTACTTTTTTGACTGGTTGCTTTTTTCTTGCGCTCTGAGCCGCTTTTCGCGGGCAACGCCTTTGGCGAGGCGGAGGCGTGCGTATGCCCTGAAGCCTGAGCCAGAGGTGTGAATGAGATAGATGTGAACAGTAATGCACAGAGCGATATCGCGATTTTGTTTAGCCGCGCCACTGAGCAATCCCCTGATTAATTACAGACATGTACAAATGCCTGACGATGAATGACAAACCGGAACGATTCTAAAGCATAAAAACCCGGAAAGTTAATATTCTTTTGTATCAAAAATGTCGATTGGTTAACGATTGCAAGAAAACGCGTCAGACATTGACCGCCTCGCACAGAAAATGCGCAACGCGCGCCTGCCCGCGGCGTCAAAATGATATTTTTAAGGCAACTTCGCGCAACAGAAGATAAAATATGAATAGTGAAAAAAATGTTATTATCGGTCCTGCCCTCGGGACGCTACAATGACAAGTTACTGCCGTAGAAAGAAGTTTAAGGAAGCACGACAATGAGCTCGACTTTAGAAAAGATCCAACGCCAAATCGCTGAAAACCCGATCCTGCTGTACATGAAAGGTTCGCCGAAGCTGCCAAGCTGCGGTTTCTCCGCTCAGGCCGTTCAGGCGCTGTCCGCCTGTGGCGAACGTTTCGCTTACGTTGATATTCTGCAGAACCCGGATATCCGCGCTGAGCTGCCAAAATATGCCAACTGGCCGACCTTCCCGCAGCTGTGGGTGGACGGTGAACTGGTGGGCGGCTGCGATATCGTCATCGAAATGTACCAGCGCGGTGAACTGCAGCAGCTGATCAAAGAGACCGCGGCGAAATATCACACTGACGAGCCGAAAGCGGAATAATTCCCGCTGTCAGTAAAAAAGCGACTTCCTGGAAGTCGCTTTTTTTATCACTCCGGCGTCGCTACCGGCAGCGGCCAGCCGCCCAGACGCTTCCAGCGGTTCACTATCTCGCAAAACAGCTGCGCCGTCTGCTCGGTATCGTAGAGGGCGGAATGGGCCTGCGCGCCGTCGAACGGCATCCCCGCGGCAATACAGGCTTTCGACAGCACCGTCTGGCCCAGCGCCAGCCCGCTCAGCGCGGCGGTGTCGAAGGTGACAAACGGATGGAACGGGTTGCGTTTTAGCCCCGCCCGTTCGGCGGCGGTCATGGTGAAGCTGTGGTCAAATGTGGCGTTGTGCGCCACCATGATAGCCCGACTGCAGTCGCTCTCTTTCATCCCTTTGCGTACCATTTTGAAGATGGCATGCAGGGCATCGTATTCGCTAACGGCGCCGCGCTCTGGATCGTGCGGGTTAATCCCGTTAAAGGCCAGCGCTTCGGGCTGGAGATTGGCGCCCTCGAAAGGTTCAACATGGAAATGCAGCGTTTCATCGGGCATCAGCCAGCCTTGCTCATCCATCTTCAACGTAATGGCGGCGATCTCCAGCAGGGCGTCGGTTTTGGCATTAAATCCTGCGGTTTCAACATCAATCACCACTGGATAAAAACCGCGGAAACGGTCGCACAGACCATTCAGTTGAGCGTTCTCGGACATCAGATTCTCTTAGCTGGTAAAAAGTAGCGCGCATTATGGCAAATTTTGCCACGGCTTGCAGCAGGCAGGGGTGAAAACAACGGGCGCCGCAGCGCCCGGGCGAGCGATGAAAATAAAGACGCTATGGTCGGGAGGGGTTAGTTGCCCAGCCCTTTGCCGGCGTCTTTCTCTTCAATCAGCTCAATTTTGTAACCGTCAGGATCTTCCACGAAGGCGATAACGGTGGTGCCGCCTTTTACCGGCCCGGCTTCACGGGTGACGTTGCCCCCGTTCTGGCGGATCCGCTCGCAGGCTTCGGCGGCGTTGTCGACGCTCAGCGCGATGTGACCGTAGGCGGTGCCCAGCTCATAGCTGTCCACGCCCCAGTTGTAGGTCAGTTCGATCACCGCGGTATCGCTCTCTTCGCCGTAGCCGACGAAGGCGAGGGAGTATTTGTACTCCGGGTTTTCGCTGGTGCGCAGCAGCTTCATGCCCAACACGTTGGTATAGAAGTCGATAGAACGTTGCAGGTCGCCAACGCGCAGCATGGTGTGGAGTAAGCGCATAATGTCCCCTATGCAGTTTATTTGCTAGATCAGAGCGTTGAGTATAGCGGCGATACGTCGCCGCTATCAATGGAGGGATTACAGCGTAGGATAATCGGTGTAGCCTTCCGCGCCGCCGCCATAGAAGGATTCCGGGCGCTGCGGGTTAAGCGCCGCTTTTTTCTGCAGGCGGGCCACCAGATCCGGGTTGGCGATGTAATCGCGGCCAAAGGCCACGGCATCAATCAGCCCTTTGTTGATCAGGTCGTTGGCTTTTTCAACGGTGTAGGCGCCAGCGCCAATGATCACGCCAGGGAAGCGGTCGCGAACTTTCTGACGGAAAGCTTCGCTATACGGCTTGCCGCCCGCCCAGTCCGGCTCGGACATGTGCAGATAGGCGATACCGCGTTTCGCCAGCTCGCTAATCAGATACAGCGCGTCTTCTTCTTCATTCGGGCCATTATCCACATTCTGGAAGCTGCCAATCGGCGACACGCGAATGCCAATCCGGTCAGCGCTCCACTCTTTGCTCACGGCGTCGACCACTTCCAGCACCAGACGGGCGCGGTTTTCCACGCTGCCGCCATACTGGTCGGTACGCTGGTTCGCCGATGGCGAGAGGAACTGGTGCAGCAGATAGCCGTGGGCCGAGTGCAGTTCAACCAGATCGAAACCGGCGTCACGGGCATTGCCCACCGCCTGACGGAAATCATCGACGATC
Organism: Klebsiella sp. 2-CIP_Kleb.; assembly: GCF_050378715.1. Classification (NCBI taxonomy): domain Bacteria; kingdom Pseudomonadati; phylum Pseudomonadota; class Gammaproteobacteria; order Enterobacterales; family Enterobacteriaceae; genus Klebsiella; species Klebsiella sp. 2-CIP_Kleb. The sequence continues at coordinate 630,859 of NZ_JBNRLG010000001.1, read as the reverse complement.
CCCGGGATCTCTTCGGTTTCCAGAGCGCGAGGCATCGAGGTGTCGACGCGGATGGCGTGGCCGTTTTCGTCGCGCAGCGAGGTGCGGGTGCCGGCGCTCAGCGCAGACGGCGCTACCGGTGCAGCGCCGCCGGGCTGCAGGCTGCTATGGGAAATTCGTCCGGTGTGCCACAGCTGCACGGCGATATGGCCGTTTTCCGCGTGAACGCCGGCGGTGATTTTCTGCCAGGCGGCAATTTGCTCCGGGCTGTGCAGCCCTGGCGCGCCGGCATAGCCTTTGGCCTGGGCGGAAATCTGCGTCGCTTCGGTGATGATCAGCCCGGCGCTGGCGCGCTGACGGTAGTATTCGCCCATCAGCGGGGTAGGGATATCGCCCGGCTCGATGCTGCGCAGACGCGTCAGTGGAGCCATAAATACGCGATTAGGGACGGTGACAGCACCGACTTTCAACGGGGTGAATAATTTTGATTCCGACATAATGACTCCTGAGTAGACCGGTCGTCTAGGAACTGATGAAATAAAAACGCCTGTTATACAGCAGGCGCCGCAATAATCTGTTTCGCGTGGGCAAGGGCGCTCTCCAGCGGCGTTGCGCTACGCGTTATTTTGGCCTGCAGGTTGGCGCCGAGCCACAGGGAATAGAGTACCTGCGACAGCGTCCTGGCCTCGCCGTCAAAGGTCAGACTGCCTTCCTGACGCCCTTTCTCCAGCGCGTCGCCCAGCAGGGCGATGATCTGGCTGGCGCCGTGGTCCATGGCGGTGCGCATGTCTTCCGACAGATCGCAAACCTCTGCCGACAGCTTGACGGTGAGACACCCGCTAATAATCCCCTGCTGGTAAAACTGATTCAGCGTGTGCTGATAGTAGGCCAGCAGCCGATCGCGATAGTTGCCCTCGCCATGGGCGAAGTGATCGACAAGGCGCTGCAGATATCCGGCGTAATGGTTTTCAAGCAAGGCGACGCCGAAGGCTTCTTTAGAGCGAAAGTAATGATAGAAAGAGCCCTTGGGCACTTCCGCCGTCTTCAGGAGTTCGCTCAAGCCCATGCCGGTAAAGCCGCGATGCATGCATAGCTGCTCGCCGGTGGCCAGGATATGTTCTCGGGTATCGCAATCGCTGTGTCTGTTCATGGCGCACACTGTAGTAGACCGATTGGTCTAATGCAAGACTTAGCGCAAAAATGTTAGCTGGCGCAGCACGGAGTGAACAAAATTTGCGTCGGCGCAGGGAAACGTCTTCAATGAAAGGAGATGAGGGGACAGGAGGCGTGTGGTGGCAGAGCAGTTAGAGTTTTTCCCGGTGCAGAGCCCGTGCCGGGGAATTTGTCAGACCGATGAGCGCGGCTACTGTCGCGGCTGTTTCCGTAGCCGTGAGGAGCGTTTTAACTGGCAAACGATGAGCGATGCGCAGAAACAGGAGGTATTGCGTCTGTGCCGTCAACGCCTGCTGCGCAAAATACGCGCGAACAGACCAGAGGCGGCGGAAGAACCGCAGCAACCCTCACTGTTTTAAGCCAAAAATTACGTATACTCAGAGCACTTTTTTATTGAGGAAGTGGTTATGGTTCAGCGTATTGCTATGGCTCCCCAGGGGCCGGAATTTTCGCGTTTTGTGATGGGCTACTGGCGTCTGATGGACTGGAAAATGTCGCCAGGCGAGCTGGTCGGCTTTATCGAACAGCATCTCGATTTAGGCATTACCACCGTCGATCACGCCGATATCTATGGCGATTACCAGTGTGAATCCGCCTTTGGTGAAGCCCTGAAGCTGGCGCCGCATCTGCGTAGCCGGATGGAGATTGTCAGCAAATGCGGCATTGCCACCCGGGCGCGCGCTGAAAACACCATCGGTCACTACATTACCGACCGGGACCACATCGTGCTCAGCGCTGAGCAATCGCTGCGCAACCTGGCAACGGACCATCTCGATCTGCTGCTGATCCACCGGCCGGATCCGCTGATGGACGCCGACGAGGTGGCTGAAGCCTTCCTCGCGTTGCACCACAGCGGCAAGGTACGTCATTTCGGCGTCTCGAACTTTACCCCTGCCCAGTTCACCCTTCTGCAGTCGCGCTTGCCGTTTACACTTGCCACCAACCAGGTGGAGATCTCGCCGGTGCATCAGCCGTTGCTGCTTGACGGTACCCTCGACCAGCTGCAGCAACTGCGTATTCGTCCGATGGCCTGGTCCTGCCTCGGCGGCGGCCGCCTGTTTAATGAAGAGGGCTTTCAGCCGCTGCGCGACGAGCTGGCCCAGGTGGCCCACGAGCTCAACGCCGACAGCATCGAGCAGGTGGTTTACGCCTGGGTGATGCGCCTGCCGTCGCAGCCGCTGCCGATTATCGGCTCGGGTAAAATTGAGCGCGTGCGCTCGGCGATTGTGGCCGAAAAACTGAGTATGACCCGCCAGCAGTGGTTCCGTATCCGCAAAGCCGCGCTCGGTTACGACGTGCCGTAACGGGCATTTCGCCTCCGGAAAGCAGTTCCTGGTTTACACTTAACAGAGAGACAGCCATCCGGAGGTGTTATGCAACGATGTATTCTCGCTATCCTTTCCCTCGCATTTTGCGCTGGCGCGCAGGCCGTCAGTGAAGATGTGCCACTTAATCTCGTGACCAGCCAGGGCGTTGGTCAATCCATCGGCAGTGTAAAAATCACCGAAACCGACCGCGGACTCGAATTTGCTCCTAATCTGCGGGCGTTACCCCCGGGCAAGCACGGCTTTCATATTCATGCTGAAGGCAGCTGCCAGCCGGCGATGAAAGAGGGCAAAGCCGTAGCCGCCGGAGCGGCGGGCGGACATTACGATCCGCAACATACCGGTAAACATGAAGGGCCGTTGGGCACCGGGCATCTTGGCGATCTACCGCTGCTGGTGGTCAACGACGCGGGTGTGGCTGACCAGCCGATTATCGCTCCGCGTCTGAAAACGCTGGCGGAAGTGAAAGGCAAAGCGCTGATGGTTCATGTCGGCGGCGATAACATGGCCGACAGTCCGCAGCCGCTGGGCGGCGGCGGCGAACGGTTTGCCTGCGGGGTGATTAAGTAATCTTTTCGCCAATCGTTCCGGCGACCGGAGCCTGTTCCAGCTGCGACAGCGCGCAATACAGTCGCCATATCGCGGCGGCCAGCTCCCGGGCCGCCGGCTGATGATGGTGGTTCAGAACTTCGCAGATCCGCAGCAGCTCCTGCAGCGTGGAGGCCAGCGGCCGCTGCTGCACGCCACGCTCGCTCATCACATCGCGCAGCAGGTTGATACACAGGTCGCGCACCTGGGCGAGAGGATCGGAGCGCGTTTCCCACTCGCGAAGCTGCCAGACCACGTGGGAGCAGTTCAGCAATACCACCCCCCAGCGCAGCAGCCAGCGGCGAGCCAGCGCATCCTGGCTCTGACTGAGCTGGCTGACATGGTGATATACCAGCGATTCAAATTCGTGCTCGCTGTGCTGGGGGTGGCGGCTGAGCTGATCGACAAAGTGACGCCGTAACGCTCTGATGTGGCGTCGACCTTTACGGGCGTCCGAGCCGGGACTGAGCACCGCAAAGGCCAGCCATGCAAAGCCCACGCCGACAATCTTACTTAAATTGTCATTAAAAAAGGCCGCATAGTCGTAAACCGGTGGGTTGGTGACGGAGATAAACGAGCCCATAAAGACGATAAGCTGCCCCCACAGGCCGGCAAATTTTGGCCACTGCAGCTTGAGTAACTGCATGGTGGTCAGCAACGGGAACAGAAACAGCAAGAACTGCCACAGGTCGGTTATCTGCACCATCAGGCCAAATTTCACCACAAAACTGAACAGCGACAGCAGCACCAGGGTCTGCATCAGCAGCGTCAACGAACGAAACGGCGAGGCGGAAACCGAATAGAGCACGCAGCAAATGGAGGCCAGGGTCAGGGCCGCCGCGCAGCTGGTCCACTGGGTACTGATCCCCCACGCGCCAATCGCCACCAGCGCGCAAAAGGTACGGATGCCGTTGAGCAATGCCTCTGCCTGGTCGGTGTGGCGGGCCAGCGCGGGCGCGGAAGGGACATTGAACTCGGCGATCGCCGAGGCATTTTCAACCCGGCGGATCCAGCGGCTGCTTTCCAGATAAATGCGGCAGAAATAGCGTAACCGCGCCCAAAAGGCGAGGTGGCGGTAATCCGCGTCCGGCGGCGGCGCCAGCGGCGCCAGAATGCGGGCGACGTGATAGCTGTCAGCACTGGAGGTGGCGAGCTCCGCGAGCAACGATTCCAGCACCTGGCGGGTATTGGCCGGGGCGTCAGGCCAGTTCAGCAGCATACGCCGCAGACTGGAAATGACGCTGGTCATGCGGAGCTGCTGGTGCAGCAGGTAGTTCAGCAGGGGATTTTGCCGACGGAAGCGGTAGTGGCTCCAGAAGGCCTGGATGCGCAGCAGGTTCATGGTCAGGATCTGGCCAATTACGCTTTCATGGGCGGTGCGGATGGCATCCGTCGTTTCCGGGACCCACAGCAGACTGGCGTGCTCCAGCAGGCGGGCGTGCATGGTTTTCAGGGCCGTCAGCAGGTTGCTGCCATCGGAGGTGCTGGGCAGGATCATCATCATCAACCCGCCGCATAAGATCCCAACGATGACTTCGCAGACGCGCGACTGGGCAATCACCCATAGCTCGTAGCTGTCGCTGATATTAATCACCGGAAAGGCGATGATGGCGCAGGTATAGCCCGCCAGCTGAAAGGCGTAGGCCACGTTATTGGTGAACAAGGCGCAGGCCCACGTGCACAGCGCCAGCCAGCCGGAGATACTGAACAGGAACAGCCAGGGATCGTTGAGCGTATGGCCCGCCAGCAGCAGGGCGGCGCAGGCGCCGAGAAGGCTGCCGGCAATGCGGCCAAAACTTTTACTGATCACCCCGCCGACGGTGGGAAAGCTGACCACCGCCGCGGAGGTCATCGCCCAGTAGGGCTCATCCAGATCCAGTGCGTAGGCGATGCTTAACGCGAGACACATGGCGATGCCGTTGCGTAGCGCGTATCGCCACTGCGGTCGGGTGGCTTTAACCCAGGGCAGCGTGCGCCATGACAGGGTCTGCAGATTCATCACTGTCCGCCGATCGAGACGGTGCAGGTAGTGCCGGAGACCAGAGTGACATCGGCCGGCAACGTATCAAAGGCAATCCGCACCGGCACGCGCTGGGCGAGGCGGACCCAGGGGATATTCGGTTTGATATTGGCCACCAGCCCGGTTCCCTGTTCCACGCTCTGGTCGACAATCGCGCGACCGATGCTGGCGACATGCCCCTGCAGCGTCTGCTGATTGCTGTAGAGAATGATTTGCGCCGGATCGCCGATGCGAATATGGCGCAGTTTGGTCTCTTCAAAGTAGCCCAGCACGTAGAACGAATGGCTGTCCACCAGGGCAAAGACCGGATGGCCGGTGGTGGCGTAATCGCCGACCCGGGTGGAGAGGTTAGTCACCCAGCCGTCTACCGGCGCTTTGACGACCGTCTGGCTGAGCTGCCACTGCGCATGTTTCAGCGCCGCCTCGCTGACACCGACTCCCGCTCTGGCGGCCGCCAGGGTAGTGGTAGCGGTATTCAGGGCGGTATTGGCGTTTTCAAGGTCTTCAGCTGAGATGGCATTTTGCGACAGGTTTCTGCGACGGCGGGCTTCGCTGGCGGCTTTGCTTTGCTCCGCCTGCGCTTTCGCCACCTCAGCTTGCGCTTTCGCCAGCTGCGCCTGGGCGTTCAGCACCGCGATGCGGTAGGGGGTGTCGTCGAGGGTAAACAATACCTCACCGGCCTTGACCTGCTGGTTATCGGCCACGTTCAGCTGCAATATACTGCCGGAAACCTGAGGGGTGATCCCGACCTGCTCGGCGCGCACTTTACCGTCGCGGGTCCAGGGGGACTGAGTGTAGAAATTCCATAACAACCACGCGGCAACCAGAGCGATGGCCGCCACCAACAGCGTTGAAAGATATTTTAATTTTTTCATAACAGGAAGATCACCAGGCAATCAGTAACACCAGGGCCAGACAGACCGAGAGCGCGAACAGGGAGAGATCCATCAGCAGTGGATGCCAGATGTCGCCCGCATACATCCAGTCACGCAGCTGGCGATGTAAAAACAGCCAGATAAAGAAGCCCAGCAGGACGGCTTTGAACAACGGAGGGAAATAGACGGATGCGCCGAACACCAGGTCCTGCAGCGGCAATCCGGATGAATTAAGACTCAGTTTCACAAGCAAAAATCCTTTGCCATAACAGGGATAACCTCAGGACGTGCTACTCTTTAACAGTGTAAATCATTGTTTTGGTTTTTGTTGAATCAAGTAATTCATTTGTTTTGATTATTCAAATGCTGCACACTATTCTAAAATCAGTATAATAACTTAGCAAGCTAATTATAAGGAGATGAAATTGGAATCGCCACTTGGTTCTGATCTGGCACGTTTAGTTCGCGTCTGGCGCGCGCTAATCGACCATCGCCTGAAACCTCTGGAGTTAACGCAGACCCACTGGGTTACGCTGCATAACATCCACCAGCTGCCGCCTGAGCAGTCGCAGATCCAGCTGGCGAAAGCCATCGGTATTGAACAACCGTCCCTGGTGCGCACGCTCGATCAGCTGGAGGAGAAAGGGCTTATTTCTCGCCAGACCTGCGCAAGCGATCGGCGAGCCAAACGCATCAAGCTGACGGAAAAAGCCGAACCGCTGATCAACGAGATGGAAGAGGTGATAGGCAAAACCCGCGATGAAATCCTCGCAGGGGTCTCGAAGCAGGAAGTGGAAACGTTGCTTCACTTAATTCGTAAACTTGAACAAAATATCCTCGATCTCCAGGCAAAAGATTAATCGTTTTGCGGCCCGGTTTATCCCGGGCCTTTTTTTACCTGCCCTGGCGTCGCCAGATTACCACCCGGTTACGTCCGCTGTTTTTTGCTTCATACATGGCTTCGTCCGCGCGCTGGACGCACTCTTCGGCTGTCACACTGCCGTCATGGGTCGTATACACGCCCATGCTGATGGTCATCCGCTCTGGCAGAGGGGTTTGCTCGGCGCTGACCGCCAGGCGGATGCGCTCGGCGATCGCCTGCGCCTCGTCCTCTGCGGTGTTGACCAGCAGCAGGGCAAACTCCTCACCGCCAATGCGGGCGGCCGCGTCATCCTTACGCGAATGGCTGTCCAGCACCGAGGCGGCAAACTGGATCACCTTGTCGCCGGCGATGTGGCCATAGTTATCGTTGATGCGTTTAAAATGGTCGAGGTCGCAGATGATCACCGACAGCGGATGCTGGGCCTTCACCTTTGCCAGCTGCTGGTTGAGGGTATCGTAGAAGAAGCTGCGGTTGTAAAGCCGGGTCAGCGGGTCGCGGATCGAATTCTGGTATGAGTTGACATACTTGTGGTTAGACTCGCGATAGAGGATAAAGACGTCTACCAGCAGCACCAGGATCAGGAACAGGGTGCACAGCGTTTCAAAAAAACGCGCCTGATACCAGGCCTGATCGAGCTCCCCAACGGCAGAGAGCAGCTGGAAAATGGTGAACAAATATGCGCTGCAAAAAAAAGCGCCGCTGTACCAGAAAATATTGCGCAGTTTGCTAAACCAAATTATTAAAATCAGCGCGATAAACCAGACTGCCATCAGCAGCCAGCCAATAATACTTCGCCACAGCGGCGTAAAAGTATGGCTCAGATCGTCAATAAACCTAATGCTCAACCATGGCGAGTGGCTGGAGTAGATCCATGACAAAAAAATTATCATTAACGTAAAAACAATACATGCCGCGAAAGTCATTACATGGGCTTTAAAGGAGTGCATGATCCGTCGGCGAAAGTAATACAAAATAATTGACGACGTGAATAAGACGGCCATCATTATATTGCGAAAGAAATAATATATCACAGCGTCATTTTGTTTCACCACCGGCGCGGGATTACAGCTGAGCCAGTCCGGATAGCTACTGAGGGTGCCCAGCATCAGTAACGCCGAACAGGCAAAACCGAAAGCGACAGGCGTCAGATACAGGCGACGCTTGCTGCTCCAGTATTTCATGCCCATAAAACAGGCAATAGTGATATGAAAAACCATCAGAAAACTGGTCAGCAGGGGAAATAGTATTGATGAGGTGCTGTTGAATCTGGTCTCAAAAGAGCTGGTTAATCCGGTAATGCCGACTCCGGCCAGCAAACAAATAAAAAAATAAATGATAAGACGTCTAACAACATGATTCACATGTTTGGTCATAGGCAATATTCCAGAATAATAAACAACAGCAACGAGATTGGGTTGGCTTAATAATATTAACGGTTATAAGAGTAGTGGGGGCTGTGGGCAAAGATATTGCGCAGGCGCAATGATTGATGAAATATTAAAATTAATATGTGTTATCGCTAATACAAAACTTTTACGGCGAGATAAATGTGGGTGATAAGTACGATGCGGCGCAACTGGCCGCATCGTGACAGGTGTTAGCGAGGAGAGACGGTGACCTGGCTGCCGCTGCCGGCAATGGCTACGCGCTGTCCAACAGAGAACGGGGTGCTGCCCTGTTTCTGTACCACCATGATGGTGTTGCCATCATCTTTACGAATTTCCAGTTCCACGCCCTGGGTTTTATTCATGGCGCCCTGTACGCCCTGACCGGCTACGCCGCCCGCGACCGCGCCAGCCGCAGTGGCCAGAGAACGTCCGGTGCCGCCGCCGATGGTATTCCCGAGGAAGCCGCCCAGAACCGCGCCGCCAATCGCCCCGATGGCATTGCTGTCGTCGCCGCTCTGGATCTGTACGGCGCGGGTATGCACGATGGTACCGTATGTCACGCTCTGCACCTGTTTGGCTTCAGATGCGGAATAAACGTCGCCGGACAGGCCGCTGCTGCTCACACAGCCCGCGAGCGTAAAACCAATCATCGATACAGCCAAAACACGTAAAATCATTTATGAATCTCCTGTTCACCGAAGGTGTTCAATTGAACGTCCATGCGGTTAATTATATGGCATTTAGTCGTCGGCGGGCATAGCTTCCCCCCGGGATATACAAAAAATAATAATTAATGGTGCTTCAACCTAAACTAAACGCCGGTTCTTTACGATGTTCTCCGAAATGTCTCTCTATTGTTAAAAAGTATTATTACAACATAGCATTAGCAGACACTTTATGATGGAGTGAGACGCATACGAGGGTCATGGAATGAAGGAAAAACGTATGAGATCGGGTCGCTTTATTGGCGTTATGTCGGGTACCAGCCTTGATGGTATTGATGTCGTTTTAGCCGCTATCAACGAAAACATGGTGGCGCAGCAGGCCAGTCTCACCTGGCCCATCCCACACGCGATAAAAGAAGAGATCCTGGCGATTTGTCAGGGCCAGTCGCTGACCCTCTCGCAGCTGGGGCGTTTGGATACCCGCCTCGGAAGGCTGTTTGCCGAGGCCGTGCTGGCGCTGATGCGTCAGGAAAGTCTCAAACCCGCGGACGTCATCGCCATCGGCTGTCATGGGCAGACTGTATGGCACGAGCCGCAGGGCGATGCCCCGCACACGCTGCAAATTGGCGATAACAACCAGATCGCCGCCCATACCGGCGTCACTGTGGTGGGGGATTTCCGTCGGCGTGATATGGCGCTTGGCGGGCAGGGGGCGCCGCTGGTGCCGGCTTTTCATCATGCGCTGCTGGCGCACCCCGTTGAGCGGCGGATGGTGCTGAATATTGGCGGGATCGCTAATGTGTCGCTTCTGGTGCCGGGCCAGCCGGTGCGCGGCTATGATACCGGGCCGGGCAATATGTTGCTGGACGCCTGGATCTGGCGTAAGCAAGGTAAACCTTACGATAAAGACGCCCAATGGGCCAGTGAAGGCAAAGTGCTCCTGCCGCTGCTGCAGGATATGCTGAGCGATCCGTGGTTTGCCTTGCCGGCGCCGAAAAGCACCGGTCGGGAATATTTCAATTACGGCTGGCTGGAGCAGCATCTGGCTCGTTACCCGGGGCTGCGCGCACAGGATGTGCAGGCAACCCTCGCGGAATTAACCGCCGTGACCATCAGTGAGCAGGTATTGTTAAGCGGCGGCTGCGAGCGTTTGTTAGTGTGCGGCGGCGGCGCGCGTAACCCATTGTTAATGGCGCGCCTGGCGGCCCTGCTGCCGGGAACCGAAGTCTCCACCACCGATGAAGCGGGGATCAGCGGCGATGATATGGAAGCGCTGGCCTTTGCCTGGCTGGCCTGGCGAACCATCGCTGGCCTGCCGGGGAATCTGCCCTCCGTGACTGGCGCCAGCGAAGCCACGGTGCTGGGCGCCATTTTCCCTGCTAACCCGCCGCAGAATCGGAGTTAACTGAAATCTTAAATACGACGCGACCGGTAAACTGGACAAGTTAAGCGGAGGGCGGAGTGCCCTCCGTGACCGGGAAAGTCGAAGGCAAACGAATGAAAAAAATTCTTATCGCAGTTGTACCTTTTATGCTGGCGGGCTGTAGCTACTACAACCAGTTTGTCGAGCGGATGCAGACGGACACGCTGGAGTATCAATGCGACCAGAAACCGTTGACGGTCCATCGCAATAACTCACGCCAGCAGGTGAGTTTTATTTATGACAACCAGCAGCTGAATCTGTCAGAGGGGCTGTCGGCTTCCGGAGCGCGCTACACCGACGGCGTCTATGTCTTCTGGTCGAAAGGCGATACCGCCACCGTCTATAAGCGCGACCGCATCGTTCTCGATAACTGCCGGCTGCAGACCGCCAAACGTTGAGATTTCTGTCCGGGGGGCGCACAATAACGCCACCTTATGACTATATCCTCAATGGCCATGTCTGATAACGACGAACTCCAGCAAATCGCGCACTTGCGCCGTGAATACACCCGTGGCGGTTTGCGTCGCCACGATCTTCCAGCTGAACCTCTGCCGCTGTTTGAGCGCTGGCTGCGTCAGGCCTGCGACGCGAAACTCGCCGACCCGACGGCCATGGTGGTTGCCACCGTTGATGAAAGCGGCCAACCTTATCAGCGTATTGTGCTGCTAAAGCATTACGACGAAAAAGGGCTGGTGTTTTATACCAACCTTGGCAGCCGCAAAGCCCATCAGATTGAAAATAACCCGCAGGTCAGTCTGCTGTTTCCGTGGCATATGCTGGAGCGCCAGGTGATGGTGATCGGCAAAGCGGAACGCCTGTCCACGCTGGAGGTGGTCAAATATTTCCACAGTCGCCCGCGCGACAGCCAGATCGGCGCCTGGGTCTCGAAGCAGTCGAGTCGGATCTCTGCTCGGGGTATCCTGGAGAGCAAATTCCTCGAGCTGAAGCAGAAATTCCAGCAGGGTGAAGTACCGCTGCCGAGTTTCTGGGGCGGATTCCGCGTCAGCATTGAGCAGATGGAGTTCTGGCAGGGGGGCGAACATCGCCTGCACGATCGCTTTTTATACCAGCGCGATAACGGCGCCTGGAAAATAGACCGCCTGGCACCGTAATTGCCGAAATTAGTTATCGAAGCGCTGGCGCTGAAAGGGCCGGCGCTTTATTCTATGTACTTTTCGCATCTGGCGAAAAGTCGTGTACCGGCAGAGGTGCAGTCGTTTATACATGGAGAATTTGATGGCAAGCAGTAACTTGATTAAACAATTGCAAGAGCGGGGGCTGGTAGCCCAGGTGACGGACGAGGAAGCGTTAGCAGAGCGACTGGCGCAAGGCCCGATCGCGCTCTATTGCGGCTTCGATCCTACCGCTGACAGCTTGCATTTGGGGCATCTTGTTCCATTGTTATGCCTGAAACGCTTCCAGCAGGCAGGTCATAAACCTGTGGCGCTGGTGGGCGGCGCTACCGGTCTGATTGGCGACCCAAGCTTTAAAGCCGCTGAGCGTAAGCTGAATACCGAGGATACCGTGCAGGAGTGGGTGGATAAAATCCGCAAACAGGTAGCCCCGTTCCTTGATTTTGACTGCGGCGACAACTCGGCGATCGCGGCGAACAACTATGACTGGTTTGGCAGCATGAACGTGCTGACCTTCCTGCGCGATATCGGTAAACACTTCTCTGTTAACCAGATGATCAATAAAGAAGCGGTGAAGCAGCGCCTGAATCGTGACGATCAGGGCATCTCCTTTACCGAGTTCTCCTACAATCTGCTGCAGGGTTACGACTTCGCCTGTCTGAACAAACTGCACGGCGTGGCGCTGCAGATTGGCGGCTCCGACCAGTGGGGCAACATTACCTCCGGTATCGATCTGACCCGTCGTCTGCACCAGAACCAGGTGTTTGGCCTCACCGTGCCGCTGATTACCAAAGCGGACGGCACCAAGTTCGGTAAAACCGAGGGCGGCGCCGTGTGGCTGGATCCGAAAAAGACCAGTCCGTATAAATTCTATCAGTTCTGGATCAACACCGCGGATGCTGACGTCTATCGCTTCCTCAAGTTCTTCACCTTCATGGACATTGCAGAGATCAATGCCCTGGAAGAAGAAGATAAAAACAGCGGTAAAGCGCCGCGCGCCCAGTACGTGCTGGCAGAGCAGGTGACGCGTCTGGTGCATGGCGAAGAGGGTCTGGAAGCGGCGAAACGCATTACCGAGAGCCTGTTCAACGGCAACCTGAGCGACCTCAGCGAAGCTGACTTCGAACAGCTGGCTCAGGACGGCGTGCCGATGATCGAGATGGAAAAAGGCGCCGATCTGCTGCAGGCGCTGGTGGATTCCGAGCTGCAGCCGTCCCGCGGCCAGGCGCGTAAAACCGTCGCCTCTAACGCGGTGACCATCAACGGTGAAAAACAGGCCGATCCGGAATATGTTTTTGCTGACAGCGATCGCCTGTTTGGCCGCTACACCTTGCTGCGCCGCGGTAAGAAGAATTACTGCCTGGTCTGCTGGAAATAAAAAAATACTACCAGGGCGTGGGAAACCACGCCCTTTTTCTTTTTAGGGTTGTGGTAAGAAAATGAAGAACATCCTCGCCATTCAGTCTCACGTAGTGTTTGGCCACGCCGGCAACAGTGCCGCCGAGTTCCCGATGCGCCGCCTGGGCGCCAATGTCTGGCCCCTCAATACTGTACAGTTCTCTAACCATACGCAGTACGGCAAATGGACCGGCTGTGTGATGCCGCCTTCGCACCTGACGGAGATCGTCCAGGGCATCGCCGACATTGACAAGCTGCAGACCTGCGATGCGGTACTGAGCGGCTATCTCGGATCTGCTGAACAGGGCGAGCATATCCTGGGCATCGTGCGTCAGGTAAAAGCGGCCAATCCGGCGACGAAGTATTTTTGTGACCCGGTGATGGGCCATCCGGAGAAGGGCTGCATCGTCGCCCCGGGCGTGGCGGAATTCCACGTGCGCTATGCGCTGCCGGCCAGCGATATCATTGCGCCTAATCTGGTGGAGCTGGAGATCCTCTGCGGTCATCCGGTCGCCAGCGTGAGCGAGGCGGTGGCCGCCGCGCGGGAGCTGATTGCCCAGGGGCCGGAGGTGGTGCTGGTTAAGCATCTTTCCCGCGCCGGCATGAGCATGGACCGCTTTGAGATGCTGCTGGTGACCGCAGAGGAAGCCTGGCATATCAGCCGGCCGCTGGTGGATTTTGGCCTGCGTCAGCCGGTGGGCGTTGGCGATGTGACCAGCGGTCTGCTGTTGGTGAAACTGCTGCAGGGCGCCAGCCTGCGCGACGCGCTTGAGCACGTCACCGCCGCGGTGTACGAGATCATGTTGACCACCAAAAACATGCAGGAGTATGAACTGCAGGTGGTGGCGGCGCAGGATCGTATTGCCGTGCCGGAGCACTGCTTCAGCGCTACCCGGCTGTAACTTTCTGACTCTGCCCGGCAGACCGCCGGGCAGAGTCTGGTCTTACTTTAAGCCTTCCGCCGCCAGTGCGTCAGCCACTGCCGGACGCGCCGCCACCTGCGCCATCCAGCTGCCGATATGACCGCAGGCGGCCATATCCAGTTTAATCGCATAGCCCCAGCGCAGCACCGTGAACAGATAACCATCGGCGATGGTGAAGCGATGGCCGGTCAGCCACTGTTTATCCGCCAGCGAGGCATCCACGTACTGCAGTTTTTTCTCGAGCAACGCGCGGGCAACGGGCTTATAGTCTTCCGGTGTGTCCGGGCGGAACAGCGGCGTAAAGCCTTTATGCAGTTCGGTAGCCACGTAGTTCAGCCATTCCAGGGTCTGGTAACGGGCAACGGAGCCCACGGGCGCCAGCAGATGGCGGTCCGGCACCTGATCGGCGATGTACTGCATAATAGCCACGCCCTCGGTGAGCAGGATGTCATCATCCAGCAGCAGCGCCGGCACCTGACCTTTCGGGTTGATCAGCAGATAATCTTCCCCGTTTTCCAGCTGTTTCCTTGCCAGATCCACGCTCTGCAAAGTGAAATCCAGGCCGCTTTCGCGCAGGGCGATGTGTGAGGCGAGGGAACAGGCGCCGGGTTTGTAGAACAGTTTCATGCGTTACTCCTCGTGGCTGCAGTTTTCTGTATGTTAGTCCCGCCAGGGGTAAAAAAAAAGCCGCTAACCTAACGTTAGCGGCTTAAAAATAATTGGTTTTCCCTGCGGCGTCAGGCTGCCGCGGTTTCGCGTGCTTTTACGTCCGCGCTGTCGTCCTGAGTCATTCGGTTCAGCTTCGGCGCGGTCAGCAGCATCAGGGCGGCGATGACTGCGGTGACGATACCGATCTGCAGGAACACGTGGCCGTACACTTCCAGCGACACCAGCGGATCGGTGACGTTTTCCGGTACCGCCATCAGGTTGGCGATTTTCCCGGCGATGATTGCCGCACCGGCGGTGGTGAGGAACCAGCTGCCCATAATGAAGCCCATCAGACGCTGAGGAACCAGCTGAGCGACCATCGCCAGGCCGAGGCCGGAAATCATCAGCTCACCGATAGACTGCAGCGCATAGCTCAGGATCAGCCAGTTAACCGAGACGATACCAGCGTCGCTGGCGAACTTCGCCCCTAAAGGCAGGACGAGAAACGCGCCGGAGCACAGCACCATACCGATAGCGAACTTGTGCGGCATCGGCAGGCGGTCGCCCATCTTGTTATAGATGGCGGCCAGAATAGGGCTACCAATCATGATCCAGAACGGGTTCAGCGCCTGATACTGTTCCGGCTCGAAGGCGATGCCGAGGATCGAGTGCTCCACGTTGCGGATAGCGAAGAAGTTCAGAGAGGTCGGCATCTGGCTGTACAGTACGAAGAAGACGATCGCTTCTACCATCAGCAGGAAGGCGACGATCATTTTCCGACGCGCGGCGCCTTTCAGGCCCATCGCTTCTTTGGCGAAAATCACCACGATACCCAGCGCGATGACGCCCAGCGCCATGCGTGCGATACCCTGGTTGTGCAGCAGCCAGGTCGCGATAGCGACCAGCACCACCACGCCAGCGATGGTCGCCAGCAGTTTACCCATATGCACCGGGGCAAAGTCCGGTTTCGAACCGTACTGTTTTACCCATTTCTGGCAGAAGGCGAAGTTGATGATGGTGATCACCATCCCCACCACGCTCAGGGCGAAGGCGACGCTCCAGCCGAAACGCGCGGCCAGCCACGGAGTTGCCAGCATCGAGAAGAACGAACCGATGTTGATGGACATGTAGTACATGGTAAATGCACCGTCCAGACGCGGGTCGTTTTTGTCATAGCAGGTAGAGAGCAGGGAAGACGGGTTGGCTTTAAACAGGCCGTTACCGACGGCGATTGTCGCCATACCCATATAGACGATAGCGGCGTCATGGCCAGACCAGGCGACCAGCGCATAGCCGATGGCCAACACGATAGCGCCCAGCATAATGACGCGTTTGGTACCCAGCACTTTATCGCCCAGCCAGCCGCCAATGGCGACCAGGCCATAAACCAGCGCGCTAAAGGAGGAGAACAGAGTAATGGAATCCGCTTCCGACATACCCAGCTGTTTTACCAGGTAAACGGCCATGATCCCTTGCAGGCCGTAGTAACCAAAACGCTCCCACAACTCGATCGAGAAAATGAGATAGAACGCGCGTGGTTGTTTGAAAGCGTTCAGACTCACGCTTTCTGCTGGTTTATTGTTTGCAGTAGACACATATACCTCTTTTTTTACATCCCATATTTACTGGGGGGTGTTCGGGGCGCAATCTCGTTGGACCGCCGCCTTTATAGTTATTCTTGGAGGGAAAACGGCAGGTAATGTTCACTATCCTGGCGTATCAGGCAAGGCTTTTGTAATAATCTGTTACACATAATCAGGATGGCATAATGCTCCGGACATATGAATGTTATCCAGAGTTAAATTTCACCGTTACGTTATCGTTGATATTTTTATCTTTTTGATTGCCCGCTTTTCGCCAAAATGGCGATATATTCTGCTGATCGCGCAGTGAGGTAGTGATATGGTCCATTATCCTAAAAATTCATGGGCTATTATCCTGGTAATCTTTGCTTAGCCGTTGTATTACCTGACTTTAATTTCCATTTTCATAACATTCGTTCAACATTGAGTTGCGAGCATGATCTGGATCACAAATATATAGAAATTTTGCATTGATAAAAAATGAATGAGCTAGTTGTTTGTTATATAACCGGATAATTGCCCACCAAAATGCGGTTTAAGCGGTGTTAACGGCGGGTTAAATAGATAAATACAGACCATAACCCAGAGTGAGGCTATGGTCATGAGAAAGGCGCTCAGGCGTAAACTTTATCTTTGAATTCGCAAAGGTCTTCAATCAGGCAGGAGCCGCAGCGCGGCTTGCGAGCGATACAGGTGTAACGGCCGTGCAGAATAAGCCAGTGATGGCAGTCGACCTTAAACTCGGCGGGAACGACTTTCAGAAGCTTCTCTTCAACCTGTTCGACGTTTTTCCCGGGAGCGAATTGCGTCCGGTTGCAAACACGGAAGATATGGGTATCCACGGCGATCGTCGGCCAGCCAAAGGCGGTATTCAGCACCACGTTGGCGGTTTTGCGGCCCACGCCGGGCAATGCCTCCAGCGCGGCTCTGTCCTCTGGTACCTCGCCGTTGTGCTGCTCCAGCAGGATACGGCAGGTTTTGATGACGTTTTCCGCTTTGCTGTTAAACAGGCCGATGGTCTTGATATAGGATTTCACGCCCTCCACCCCCAGCGCCAGCATCGCCGCGGGCGTGTTGGCCACTGGGTAGAGTTTGGCTGTCGCTTTATTGACGCTCACGTCGGTTGCCTGCGCCGAGAGCAGGACGGCAATCAGCAGCTCAAACGGCGAGCTGAAGTGCAGCTCGGTGGTGGGGTGGGGATCATTGTCCCGCAGCCTGGTCAGGATCGCCAGGCGTTTGGCTTTGTTCATGTTACGCTTTCCCTGTCGCGTCAGACGGGGCGACAGCGTCGGCCCGGGCCGCCTGCGCCTTCCGCTGCTTGCTACGTTCATCGATAAGGTATTTTACCGCCAGCATCATGCCGAGGCCAATAAAGGCGCCTGGCGGCAGCATAGCCAGCAGGAAAGGGGTGTCCGTATGGAAAACCTCGATGCGCAGCACCTTTGCCCAGCTGCCAAGCAGGCTGTCGGCGCCGTCAAACAGCGTGCCATTGCCGAGGATTTCGCGCAGGGAGCCCAGCACGAACATCGCGCAGGTGGCCCCCATAC
Organism: Klebsiella sp. 2-CIP_Kleb.; assembly: GCF_050378715.1. Classification (NCBI taxonomy): domain Bacteria; kingdom Pseudomonadati; phylum Pseudomonadota; class Gammaproteobacteria; order Enterobacterales; family Enterobacteriaceae; genus Klebsiella; species Klebsiella sp. 2-CIP_Kleb. The sequence continues at coordinate 613,308 of NZ_JBNRLG010000001.1, read as the reverse complement.
CGATAGAGAAACCGTCCAGCGCCGACAGCGCCGGCCCTTTTTTGGCGGCAAAGGCTTCGGCACGGCCCACCACGATGCAGTTGGTGACGATAAGCGGGATAAATATCCCCAGCGACTGATACAGACCGAACGCATAGGCGTTGATCAGCATCTGCACCACGCTCACTACCGAGGCGATGATCATCACGTAAATCGGGATGCGGATCTCCGCCGGGGTCCAGCGGCGCAGGCTGGAGATGGTCAGGTTGGTCAGGGTCAGCACCAGGGTGGTCGCCAGACCCAGCCCAAGGGCGTTGGTGGCGGTCGAGGTGACTGCCAGCAGGGGACACATCCCTAACAGCTGAACCAGAGCGGAGTTGTTTTTCCACAGGCCCTGGACGATGACGTCTTTAACTTCGCTCATGGTTACTCTCCACAGGCGCTGAATTCAGGAAGTTGCGCAGGCAGCGTTTGTGCATACAGGCCTGCGCGCTTAACGGCATTGACCACCGCCCGGGGGGTGATGGTGGCGCCGGTGAACTGGTCAAAATCGCCGCCGTCTTTTTTGACCGCCCAATGGCTGTCGCCCTGACCGTGGATGACTTTCCCGGCAAAATGGGTGATCCAGTCCGACAGGCGAAGCTCGATTTTATCCCCCAGACCCGGGGTCTCATGATGCTCGGTCACGCGGGTGCCGAGGACCGTGCCGCTAAAATCGGCGGCCACCAGCAGCTGGATCGCTCCGGAATAGCCGTCCGGCGCGGTGGCTTCCATGACCGCGCCAATCGGCTGATCGTTATTTTTGGCAATCCACACTTTATGCTGGCCTTTGCCCAGCGCCGGGGCGCTGACCAGATAGCAGCTCTTGAGCAGATCGTTATTATAGCGGTCGGCAGGTAAAACCTGGTCGAATAACGCTTTCTGCTGCAGGGCCGCCTGCTGGTCGATGGTGCTTTTGGTCAGCTCATTGATCGCCGCCGTTAGCCCGGTGGAGCCGGCGGCAAAAAGCGCCAACGTGACGCCGTGTTTTCGCATCGTTTTTAACATCATCGTTCTCTCAACGGTGGCCATACACGCGCGGGCGCGTGTAGTAATCGATCAGCGGCACGGTAATATTCGCCAGCAGAACGGCAAACGCCACACCGTCCGGGTAACCGCCGAAGCTGCGAATAAGCCACACCAGCAGGCCGGCGAGGGCGCCGTAGATCAGACGTCCGCGGTTGGTTGTCGAGGCCGTCACCGGGTCGGTCAGAATAAAGAAGGCGCCAAGCATGGTGGCCCCGGAGAATAAATGCATCTGCGGCGAGGCCAGACTCTGCGGCGAGAAGATCCAGCCGAGGGTTGCGCACAGGCCAAGGCTGACGAGGAAGCTGACCGGGATATGCCAGCGGATCGCCTTCTGCCACAGCAGGAACAGACCGCCCGCCAGCCAGGCGATGTTCACCCACTGCCAGCCCAGCCCCGCCAGAACGCCGCCGTAAACCGGCAACTGCAGTACCTGCTGGACGCTATGCCCGGCATGCAGGGAGGTTTTGAAAGTATCCAGCGGGGTGGCCTGACTGATGCCGTCGATACCCAGCCGCAGGGTGGCCATGTCGTCTCCGACGGCGGTACGACCGGTGAAGATCATCTGCAGCGTATCGCTGAACGTCGGGATATGGGCGGCAATCTCGTAAGAAGGCAGCCAGGAGGTCATCTGCACCGGGAACGAAATCAGCAGCACGACGTAGCCGATCATCGCCGGGTTGAAAGGGTTATGGCCGAGTCCACCGTACAACTGCTTGGCGATCACTACGGCAAAGGCGGTGCCGAGCGCCACCATCCACCAGGGGGCCAGCGGCGGAATACTCACCGCCAGCAGCAGGCCGGTGAGCAGGGCGGAGTTATCCCTCAGGGTGGCCGCAACAGGCTGTTTGCGCAGTTTGAGAATAGCGGCTTCCGTTGCCCAGGCCGTCAGGGCGGCGAGGACAATCTGCAGGACGGTGCCCCAGCCGAAAAACCACGTCTGGATCACAATACCAGGCACGGCGGCGAGCAGCACCAGCAGCATAATGCGCGAGGTCTGCCGCTGGTTATGGGTATAGGGGGAGCTTGCGATTCTGAAAACCATTTATTCCTCGTTAACTGCCTGCTGTGTTGCTTTGCGCGCCTGAACGCGAGCGATCGCCGCGGCGACGGCCGCTTTGCGTGGGTCGTCATTGGCTGCGGTTGACGCAATATCCGCCTGGGCAGCCTGCTGTTCGGCTTTGCGCGCTTTGGCGCGGGCGATAGCGGCCTCCACCGCGGCCTTGCGCGGGTCGACCGGCTCGGCTGGCGGGGTTTCCGCCGGCGCGGCCTGCTGTTCGGCTTTGCGCGCTTTGGCGCGGGCGATAGCGGCTTCCACCGCGGCCTTGCGCGGGTCGACCGGATCGGCTGCCGGGGCTTCCGCCTGGGCAGCCTGCTGTTCGGCTTTGCGCGCTTTGGCGCGGGCGATAGCGGCTTCAACCGCCGCCTTGCGCGGGTCGACCGACTCGGCTGGCGGGGTTTCCGCCGGCGCGGCCTGCTGTTCGGCTTTGCGCGCTTTGGCGCGGGCGATAGCGGCTTCCACCGCCGCCTTGCGCGGGTCGACCGGCTCGGCCGCCGGGGTTTCCGCCGGCGCGGCCTGCTGTTCGGCTTTGCGCGCTTTGGCGCGGGCGATGGCGGCTTCCACCGCCGCCTTGCGGGGATCGGCTGCGTCGGTCGACGGAGTTTCCGCCGGCGCGGACTGCTGCTGTGCTTTACGCGCCCGGGCTTCGGCCTTCCGCGCTTCGCGGGCGGCAATCGCCTCGCTGTTGTCCGGTTTGGCGCCGGCCTGAATCACGATAGGCTGCGCGGCGTCGCGCTGTTTATCACGTACCCGGGCCAGGGCGGCGTTAATCGCATCCTGATCTTTGGCGGCTGGCTGGACGGCGGCTTTTTTATGCCGCTCGGCGCGGGCCGCTTTCTCACGCTCCAGGCGCGCCTGTCGGGCCTCGAATCGCGCCTTGGCTTCCGCAGCGCGCTGCTCTTCCAGACGAATCGCCGCGATCTCGGCTTTCTCCTGGCGGAAGTACTGCACCAGCGGAATATTGCTTGGGCATACCCACGCGCACGCGCCGCATTCGATGCAGTCCGCCAGATTGTGAGCGGTGGCTTTATCGTGCTGCTGGCCTTTGCTGAACCAGTACAGCTGCTGCGGCAGCAGATCGGCCGGGCAGGCGTCGGCGCAGGCGCTACAGCGAATGCAGCCTTTTTCTTCCTGCGGCTCGCCCATTTCGCTGGCGGAGGGCGCTAACAGACAGTTGGTGATCTTCACTACCGGGACGTCGAGCCCCGGCAGAGTAAAGCCCATCAGCGGGCCGCCCATGATCACCATCGGCTCAGCGCTGGCGCAGAATCCGGCGTCGTTCAACAGATGGCGCACCGGCGTGCCAAGGCGCGCCCAGACATTGCCCGGCCGGGTTACCGCCTCGCCGGTGAGGGTGACCACGCGCTCGGTTAACGGTTCGCCGTCAATTACCGCGCGTTTCACCGCGTAGGCTGTACCGACGTTCTGCATTAGCACGCCAATGTCCGAAGAACGACCGCCGTGCGGCACCTGTTTCCCGGTGAGAATCTGGGTGAGCTGCTTGGCGCCACCGGAGGGGTATTTGGTGGGGATCACGCGCAGCGAAATGCCATGGGCGTCGCAGAGTACCGCCCGCAGCATGGAGATGGCCTGCGGCTTATTGTCTTCAATGCCGATCAGCACCTCGTCAGGCTGCAGAATGTGGGCGAGGATGCGGATCCCTTCGACAATCTGCGCCGCGCAGTCCTGCATCAGGCGGTCGTCCGCCGTGATATAGGGTTCGCACTCGGCGGCGTTAATGATCAGCGTTTTAATTTTATCGCCGCCGCCGCGCAGTTTAGTGCCGGTGGGGAAGCCGGCGCCGCCGAGGCCGGCAACGCCAAACTGGTGGATGCGCTCAATCAGCGCTTCACGTGTGCGGGTCTGGTAGTCGCTCCAGCCGTCGCGTTCGATCCAGCGGTCTTCGCCGTCGGCGTCAATGATCACGCTCATCTCCGCCAGCGCGGATGGATGGGCGGTGGTGTGCGGGGCGATAGCGGCAACGGTGCCGGAGGTGGGGGCGTGAACCGGCAGCATTCTTCCCCAACCGCGGGTTAGCGGCTGGCCGCGCAGCACCCGGTCGCCTACTTTGACGCACAGTTCGCCTTCGGCGCCGATGTGCTGCTTCAGCGGGATCACAAAGCGCTGCGGCAGGGAAACCTGGCGCAGCGGGGTGCCGTTTGACTGGGTTTTCATCTCCGGCGGGTGAATACCGCCGTTAAAATCCCAGACTTTGTCTTTTCGGAAAGCGGAAAATAGCTTAAACATGTTGTTCCACAGGAATATTTCGCACCGGGATCGTGTGCAGATCCCATTTCCAGGTCTCCGGGGTGGTCGCCACCGGAACGAGTGAAATGCACTGGGTCGGGCAGGGGGCAACGCACAGGTTGCAGCCGGTGCATAGGTCGCTCATCACGGTATGCATGGCGCGGGTCGCCCCGACAATGGCATCCACGGGACACGCCTGAATACATTTGGTGCAGCCGATGCAGTTCGGCTCGTCAATCACGGCGAGCATGCGGGCCGGCTCGGCTGCCTGCTCGTCGCCATCGACAGGCTGCGGGTCGACGTTGAGCAAGGCGGCGATTTTTAACATCACCGCTTCACCACCCGGCGCGCAGCGATTAATTTTCTCACCCTGCACGCCCACCGCTTCCGCATAGGGGCGGCAGCCAGGGTAGCCGCACTGCCCACATTGGCTCTGTGGTAACAGTTCATCAATTTTTTCCACCACCGGGTCGTCCTGCACCGCGAAACGGCGCGACGCATACCCCAGTATTAAGCCGAAAATCAGCCCTAACAGGCTGATGGCGATCACGGCTATCCAGACTGCGCTCATTACAACTTCACCAAACCACTAAAGCCCATAAAGGCCAGAGACATTAAACCGGCGGTAATCAGCGCGATGGCATTACCGCGGAACGGCGCGGGGACATCGGCCACCACCAGACGTTCGCGGATCGCCGCGAACAGCACCATCACCAGCGAGAAGCCGACGGCGGCGGCAAAGCCGTACAGCGCCGACTGCAGGAAATTGTGGCCCAGGTTGATGTTCAGCAGCGCCACCCCGAGCACCGCGCAGTTGGTGGTGATAAGGGGCAAAAAGATGCCCAGCAGGCGATAGAGCGCCGGGCTGGTTTTACGCACCACCATCTCAGTGAACTGGACCACCACGGCGATAACCAGAATAAAGGCCAGGGTACGTAAATAAACCAGATTTAGCGGGATAAGGATCCAGGTATCAATCAGCCAGGCGCAAATAGAGGCCAGGGTCATCACGAAGGTGGTGGCGAGCCCCATCCCCATTGCGGTTTCCAGCTTTTTGGAAACCCCCATAAACGGACACAGGCCAAGGAACTTCACCAAAACGAAGTTATTGACAAGGACAGTACCGATAAAGAGCAGTAAATAATCAGCCATCATGCGACCTGAAACGAAAAAAAGCCGCTTATTATCGAATAAAACGATACCGGCGACAACAGGTTAAGTGTGGGGTTATTACGGATTAACAAAGGTCCGTTTTACCCGCTGTGAACGGCGAAAATAGGGCGCCAGCAGCGCGGCGGCCAGCAGCGGAAACAGTAGCTGACGCAGTGCAAGGACATCCGAAACGGGGGAGAAGGCAAACGCCTTTATCGCCAGCAGCAGCGTAATGAGCAGCCAGATAATATAGTGTTTCGGCACCAGCGAGCGCCGCTTGAAAAAGGCGATGGTCAGCCAGAGCGTATAAAACCACATGGCGAGGGCAAACAGCAACGAGGCGACCCACAGCGCCATGTGTCCGGTGCTCATGGCGCGCAGCAGGGCCCAGGTTTGCGGCGACATGAGGGCATTGGCAAAAAACAGCAGCGATAACGAGGCGCTCAGCAGCGCCACCAGCAACCAGGCCAGCGGTGCCAGCAGCCATCCGCCGATGCGTTCCGCAGATTGAGACGTCATGGTTCTCCCCTATTTAACGCCAGTATATAAAAGCAGGCCGGGAAGTATAAGCAACTGGCGTGAAGGATGACAGTCTTACTGCACGAATCGCCAAACGGATTTAGGCACCTGGCCCACATCGAACAATTTACCGCCGGAAACCAGCTCTGCCCGGCGGTGATCGGCGGCGCGATACATATTAACGATCTCTTCGGTGTCAGTCAGGGAGTAGTTAAGGTGATCAAATAGTTTTTCAAGACTTTCCAGCGAACTGATTTTGCGGAATTTTAATAAATAGTCCAGAACGGTCATTTTCGTATCCATTTTATAATCGGAATAATTACGTTGAATATTATCAGCATTCACTAAACCTACTCTCAACCAACGGCGCCTTCTGCCGGGGCCGCGTGGAATGTTTCAGGTTATATAAACCCATGACAAGGGGCAAAGCCAGCCTTGAAGAGCAGGGAGATGTTTAAGAATATTCTAAATCAGACCGGGCGCCGAATGGCGCCCGCAGGAGAAGATTAACGCTGTTCGCCGCGACTGGCAATAACAGATTTGTACCAATAAAAACTCTTCTTTCGTTTCCGTGCCAGATTTTGCTGGTGGTCCACATAGACAAAGCCATATTGCTTTTGATATCCGTTGAGCCAGCTAAGCAGATCGATAAACGACCAGGGATAATAGCCGCGAACGTCAGCTCCCTGCGCCAGCGCCTTTTCCAGAGCGCCAATATGGCTGCTCAGGTAGTCGATTCGCGGATCGTCGACCACCTCACCGGCAATAATCGGGTCTTTCGCTCCCAGCCCATTCTCGGTGATATAGATCGGGATATCGCCATAGCGCGCCTTGATCATCATAATGCCGTCGGTTAGCCCCTGCGGCCAGATCTCCCAGCCCCATTCGGTATAAGTGCTCTGCGGATTACGCACGAAATAGAATAACCCCTCCACGCCAGGCTCGCCGCCGGTGGGGATTTCGGGCGGCTGGGCGGATACCGTTTCCCGACGATAGTAATTCAGACCGATAAAGTCACAGCGGTTGTCTCGCAGCAGCGCGTCGTCGCCTGGAGCAAAGCGCGGTACTCCCCACAGGGCTTGAGTCTGCGCCAGCAGGGCAGCAGGATAGGTGCCTTTTAGCACCGGATCGTACAGCCAGTGGGTATGGATGGCGTCAGCCAGGTCGGTAGCCTGCCTGTCCGCCTCGCTGTCGGTGAGCGGGGTATGCGGCTGCAGCACATTGACGAAACCAATCTCGCCCGCCACGGCCATCTCGCGAAACGCCTTCACCGCCAGCGCATGGGCGATAAACACGTGATGACAGGCCTGGATGGCGCGCGCCGGATCGCGAACGGCCGGCGGATGCAGGCCGTTAATGTAGCCGTGGCCGATAAAGACGATGGTCTCGTTAAAGGTAGCCCACAGCTTCACCCGCGAACCAAAGCGGGCGTAGCACAGGCGGGCGTACTCGGCGAAGGCTTCGGCGGTGCTGCGTGCTTCCCAGCCACCCTCATCCTGCAGGGCCTGCGGCAGGTCCCAGTGATAGAGGGTAATCATCGGCTCAATATTATGCGCCAGCAGTTCATCGATCAGATCGCTATAAAACTGCACGCCTGCTTCATTAATCTCGCCGCGCCCGGTGGGCAGCAGGCGCGGCCAGGAGATGGAAAAGCGATAGCTCTGCAGGCCCATCTCGGCCATCAACGCCACGTCTTCGCGAAAACGGTGATAGTGATCGACGGCGATATCGCCGGTGGTCCCTTCAAAGGTGGTTCCCGGCAGGTGAGAGTAGATATCCCAGATTGACGGTCCCTTACCGTCAGCGTCGTGCCCACCTTCAACCTGATACGCTGCGGTAGCGGCACCCCATAGAAAATGTTGCGGAAAAGCGGCCATGAAAAAACTCCCAGTCTGATGATAGAGGGAGTGTAATCAAAGCAAGGATAACTGTGCAACCGGTTTCTGAAACCGGTTGCACAGTTGCGAAGCGGGTCACTGTTTCACGGCGGCGCTACTTTGTCTGCACCACATCCGCTGGCGGTGGCGACTGGTAGTTATCAATATGGTGCGCGATAACCAAAAGCAGTGCGGAAATCCCAAAAACAATCCAGCCAATAAGTTCTACAATACGAGTAAAAACAGTCGTCATAACACTTCAATATCCTTTGAACACAGTGGGAAATGTTACTCTATGGTCAGCAGATCACAAGGGGTATCTGTCTGATTTTGCACGCATGCGTTAAAACCTTAAGTGAAAAAATGATAAGTTTTATTCACGTTTTGTAAGAATATTCTCATTAGTCAGATATTGACATCAGCTGAATAAGAGAGGCGGTTAAATGAGTGATGCGATCCGGGTGGGGCTGGTGGGCTATGGCTATGCCAGCAAAACGTTTCACGCGCCATTAATCAGCGGCACGCCGGGCCTGGCGCTGACGACGGTCTCCAGCAGCGACGCGGCCAAAGTTCATGCCGACTGGCCTGGCGCGAAGGTGGTCAATGCGGCGGGTGAATTGCTGAACGACCCGGAGATCGATCTGGTGGTCATCGCCACGCCGAACGACACCCACTTCCCACTGGCGAAAGCGGCGCTGGAGGCCGGTAAGCACGTGGTGGTGGATAAACCCTTTACCGTGACACTGTCACAGGCTCGTGAGCTGGAGAGCCTGGCGAAGCACTGTGGCCGGGTGCTGTCGGTATTTCACAATCGGCGCTGGGACAGTGATTTCTTAACGGTCAGAACGTTAATCGACGAAGGCCTGCTGGGAGAGGTGTGTTACTTCGAATCCCATTTCGACCGCTTCCGCCCGCAGGTACGCCAGCGCTGGCGGGAACAGGCGGGGCCCGGGAGTGGAATTTGGTATGATCTCGGACCGCATCTGCTCGACCAGGCGGTGGTGCTGTTTGGTCTGCCGGTGAGCATCACGGTGGATCTCGCTCAACTTCGGCCCGGCGCGCAATCCACCGACTATTTTCACGCGGTGCTGGCCTATCCACAGCGGCGGGTGGTGCTGCACGGCACATTGCTCGCCGCCGCGGAGAGCGCGCGCTTTATCGTCCACGGCTCGCGGGCCAGCTTTATCAAGTACGGTCTCGACCCGCAGGAGGAGCGGCTGAAAAATGGCGAGCGTTTGCCGCAGGAGGACTGGGGGTATGATATGCGTGACGGTACCCTGACCCGCGCCGAAGGCGACGAACGTAGCGAGGAGACATGGCTGACGCTACCGGGCAATTATCCCGCTTACTATGCCGCTATCCGCGATGCGCTCAATGGGGTGGGAGAAAACCCGGTTCCGGCCAGCGAGGCGATTCAAATCATGACCCTGCTTGAGCTCGGTATCGAGTCGGCCCGGCATCGCGCCACGCTCAGCCTTGTGTGAGAGATAGCCCGGCAGCGCGGCTGCCGGGCCGGCTATCAGCCTTTAGCCACCCGCTGAATGAGCGCGGCTTTTTCCTGTTCGCTCAGAAACGCCTGGGTCAGACCATTGATCTGGGCCTGGCGGATCTGCTCCCGGCTCAGGCCCGCCGCCGGCGCCGCCACGGTGTATTCGTGGATAATATCGACCCCCTGGACCGCCGGATCGTCAGTGTTGAGGCTCGCCAGTACGCCGTGCTCAAGGAACTGCTTCAGCGGATGCTGGGCCAGAGAGGGTACGGTACTGGTTTGCACGTTCGAGGTGAGACAGGATTCAATCCCGATGCGGTGCTCGGCCAGATAGTCCATCAGGGCGGGATCCTGTACCGCTTTTACCCCGTGGCCGATACGCTCGGCGCCCAGCTCACGAATGGCCTGCCAGATACTTTCCGGGCCGGCCGCTTCGCCAGCGTGAACGGTGATATGCCACCCGGCATCGCGGGCCTGGTTAAAATGACTAAGGAACAGCGCCCCCGGGAAGCCCAGCTCATCGCCAGCGAGGTCGAGGGCGGTGATGCCATCGCGGTGGGCGAGCAGCGCCGCGAGCTCTTCCTGACAGGCCGCTTCGCCAAAGGTGCGGCTCAAAATGCCGATCAGGCGGGCGTCGACCTGAAAATCGCGGCACCCCTCACGTACCCCGGCGATCACTGCCTCTACCACGCCGTCAACCGGCAACTGGTGGGTCATCGCCATATAGCGTGGGGAGAAGCGCAGCTCCACGTAGTGCAGGCCATTGCGCGCCGCGTCTTCGACGTTCTCATACGCCACGCGACGGCAGGCTTCCAGCGAGGCCAGGACTTTCACCCCCCAGTCGAGCTTGGCGAGAAAACTGACCAGATCGGGCTCCAGGCTGGTGACCTGGACGTGGGGACGCAGCGTGTCAAGGGTGGTAGCGGGAAGGGTGATATTAAACTCGCGGCCAAGATCGAGGATGGTTTGGGCCCGGATGTTACCGTCAAGGTGGCGGTGAATGTCGGTTAATGGCAATGAGGAATCAATCATGGTCGCACTCTTTTTTTAGTTAAAGTGCACGTCATTATACAACATGGGCATAACTGTTTAAAAGCATTGAAAAAATCTATGCGATACAAACAGCTGGGGGCAATCAGGTCATTTTTACGCGCTTTTTGACTGGCCCCTTCAAAACAGGGGCCGAATGTCATGATCGACGCGATCCTGACCAGACAAGAAAAGCACACGCGCTGACCGCGGCACCCGCAAGGCAGACCGCCTGCCATCCCCAGTGGGAATAAAGCTGTGTGGCAACGATAGCCCCTGCCGCGCTACCCAGCGAATAAAAACACATGTAAGCCCCAACCAGGCGGCTTGCTGCTGCAGGCCTGGCGGCAATGATCAGGCTCTGGTTAGAGACATGTACGGCCTGTACCGCAAAGTCCAGCGCAATGACGCCAGCTAACAGCCAGAGCAAAGAGGTTTCAACATAGGCGATAGGCAGCCATGAGAGAGCCAGCAGCGCCAGCGCCAAGCCGGTAGTACGCTGAGCCCATCCCTGGTCAGCCCACTTTCCCGCTCTTGAGGCGGCCAGCACGCCAGCGAGGCCGGCTAAGCCAAACATCCCCGCCTGGGTGTGCGAGAGGGAAAGGGCGGTAAGCGGCATGACCATAGTTGTCCATAGCATGCTGAAGGCGGTGAAGATAAGAAGCGCCAGGATGCCGCGCTTTCTCAGTTGCGGTTCAGTGATATATAGCTGAAACACTGACTTCAATAAGGAAAGGTAGGTGGACTTTTGTGGCTGCGATTGCTTTGAGGGCGAAGGCATGACCTTCCAGACGACACCGGCCATCAACAGCATCATACAGGCAGCCGTGAGATAAACGGCTCGCCAGCCGGCAATATCGGCTATCGCGCCTGAGATAAACCGAGACAACAGGATGCCTGAAACAATTCCGCTGGTCAGGGTACCCACCGCCTGGCCTCGTTTCTGCGGTGTCGCCAGTATTGCCACCCACGCCACCATCAACTGCACCACAACGGCCATCAGGCCAACGATCAGCATGGCGCCAAGCAGAGTGGCTATATTGGGGGATAACCCTGCTACAACTAACGCCGCCGCTGAAAGCAACAGCTGAGTCATCACCACGTATTTACGGTTCAGCCAGTCCCCGAGCGGAACCAGGAACAGTAAGCCAATGGCATAGCCCAACTGCGTAGCGGTGATGACGCCGCCAATCATGCCTGGCGCCACCTTGAGGCTGACCGCCATCGAGTCGAGTAAAGGTTGAGCTGAATAAACGTTGGCTACCGCCAGCGCGCAGGTCAGTGAAAACAACGTCGTTATCCCTGCGGTGAGCATCGCGTCAGGGGCTGACGCGGTTTGAATTCCGTGGCCGGTACACCTGCTTGTCTTATCTTTCATAAGAGACCTTCTATCTGGTTGCTTTTTAAAACTCGTTTACCTATAGAAGTAGCCATAGTGGTTTTTTTTTGCAACTGGTAAAACGGAAGATTAAGCTAGCATTAGTAGACAGATTGATGAGGAGCGCGCAGATGGCAAAACAGGAATCACTCAGAACCAGTGAATGTCCGGTGGCGAGAACGTTGGAATCAATTGGTGAACGCTGGTGCCTGATGATTATCCGCGAAGCATTTGACGATGTACGGAGATTCAGCGAGTTTCAAAAAAATTTAGGGCTGGCCAAAAATATCCTTGCCGCGCGCCTGAAGCACCTGGTCGAGATCGGTATTTTCGAGATTTTACCGGCATCGGATGGCAGCGCATATAAGGAATACGTCCTGACTGAAAAGGGGCGCTCCGTGTTTCCCATTGTTGTGGCGATGCGTCAATGGGGAGAACGTTATATGTTTGAGCAGGGAGAAACCTACTCTGTCCTGCTGGATAACGAACACGGCCAGCCGCTTCAATATCTGGATGTGCGTTCCGCTCAGGGAGATAAATTGCAACCAGGCGACTGTCATCGCCGGCGCGTTGTATCAGATACCAGCGCCGAATAATGTCGTGAAGGGTTTGCGGGATTCTAGTGAGAATACGATCGTACCGCTAAAGGGTTGTGGAACAATCCTGACCTATTTTTTGCGCACTGCTTCTGATGCTAACTCCCCGGACGCGTAACAGTGACCCGCCGCCAGCCGCATAATCATTTACATTTATATTTTATTTGAATGTATTCATGTTACATATTAAATTCTGCTTACTTTATCGACGATGAGGCAGGGATGCGGATGTGGAAAGCGTAATCCATAATAATATTGAGGGTTTTCTGCTGTTGTTATTAAGCATGTGGCCCATTCTGCTGGTGGTATTCGTTGGCGTCGCGATCTCCTTCTATACCATGCTGTTACGCAAAACGGCGCTGGCCTGCCTGCTGTTCGCCGTCGCCATCGGCGCCGCAGGCTGGAGCTTTGCCTGACGCCAGGCCTCAGGGTTTATCCAGCAGGCTCATACTGGAGGTGGCGGCGCCATCATTCAGATTGGACGGCGAATGCCAGTCGCGACCCGCCAGGGCGCTGTCTCCCTGACCACTACTGGCGACGCTGTCCTGCTGCGTCGACAGCGTTGACCCTTCAAGCGCTTCCTCTGCCCCCGACTGGTCGGGCAGAGAACTGCTATACCCGCCATTATTCGAATACGTATCCATACCGTTGACTTCATTCGGCACCGTGTCGGTAGTGGTCCCGTCATCGTTAATGCAAAATGAGCCGCCGATGCCGTTAGGCTGACAGTCCGCGGCGAAAGTCGGGCTGGCCAGCGCGGTCAGCAGCAATAGCGGTAAGCTGATTTTCTTCATTTTCATCTCCATACGCAGCGTGGCCGACAGATGTTCTCAACTATAGAGGGGAGAGCGCGGCGGCAGGTAACAAAAATGTTTAATTTTGTAATAGCGGATGGTATCCGGCGCCCGTTTGCGTGGTCCGGGTGCAGTGGCTCAGCACAATGCGGTAATCAATTGTTAATTCAACGTAAAGGTTAATGAAAATTTAAGAGAAGGCCGCTATGTTGGCACAATCACACTTTCCATTAAGGATATTCCATGCGCGATAAATATTCCGGCCTGCAGATCGGCATCCACTGGCTGGTCTTTCTGCTGGTGGTGGTGGCCTATGCGGCGATGGAGCTGCGCGGATTTTTCCCCCGCAGCGATCGGCCGCTGATCAATATGGTTCATGTTTCCTGCGGAATCACCATTTGCGTGCTGATGGTGGCGCGTCTGCTGGTGCGGCTGAAAATGCCGACGCCGCCGATCGTGCCAAAGCCCTCACCGATGATGACTGGTTTCGCCCATCTCGGCCATCTGATTATCTATCTGCTGTTTATCGGCCTGCCGCTGATTGGCATGGTAATGATGTACTGGCGCGGGAATCCCTGGTACGCCTTTGGCCTGACGATGCCGTATGCTCCGCAGAGCGATTTTGAGCGGGTGGACACCCTGAAAGCGATCCATGAATGGTTAGCGAACGCCGGTTACTTCGTGATTGGCCTGCATGCCTTTGCTGCGCTGCTCCATCATTACTGGTGGAAAGATAATACCCTGCTGCGAATGATGCCCCGTAAGCGCTGAAGGGTTTGCTTCAACATTCAGACCCCGTCCCGAGACGGGGTTTTTTTTGCCTTTGTGGTGAATAAAATATAGTATACTCCCCTATATGATACGGAGGCGTTATCGTGCCACATTCACCTGAAGATAAAAAACGGGCGCTCAGCCGCGTACGACGCATCCGCGGCCAGGTTGAAGCCCTTGAACGCGCGCTGGAGTCCGGCGAGCCCTGTATGACCATCCTGCAGCAGATCGCCTCGATTCGCGGGGCGGCAAACGGTCTGATGGGCGAAATGGTGGAGATCCACCTGCAGGACGAGCTGGTCAGCGGCGACACCACCCCGGACCAGCGGGCCGCGAGAATGGCAGAGGTCGGTCATCTGCTACGATCCTATTTAAAATAACATCACGACGAGGAAGAGACAGTTATGAAATCACGCGCAGCAGTGGCCTTTGGCCCCGGTCAGCCGTTAAAAATCGTAGAGATTGACGTCGCGCCGCCGAAAAAAGGCGAAGTTCTGGTGAAAATCACCCATACCGGCGTGTGCCATACCGATGCTTTCACCCTTTCCGGCGACGATCCGGAAGGGGTCTTCCCGGCGGTGCTGGGCCATGAAGGCGGCGGCGTGGTCGTGGAAGTGGGCGAGGGCGTCACCAGCCTTAAGCCGGGCGATCATGTCATCCCGCTGTATACCGCCGAATGCGGCGAGTGCAAATTCTGTAAGTCGGGTAAAACCAATCTCTGTCAGGCGGTGCGCGCTACCCAGGGCAAAGGGCTGATGCCGGACGGCACCACCCGTTTCTCGTATAACGGCGAACCGATTTATCACTACATGGGCACCAGCACCTTCAGCGAATACACGGTCTGCGCTGAGATCTCGCTGGCGAAAGTCAATCCGCAGGCGCCGCTGGATAAAGTGTGTCTGCTGGGCTGCGGCGTGACCACCGGTATCGGCGCGGTGCACAACACGGCGAAGGTTAAGGCCGGGGATACCGTCGCGGTCTTTGGTCTGGGCGGCATCGGCCTGGCGGTGATCCAGGGCGCTGTGCAGGCGCAAGCCGGGCGCATTCTGGCAGTCGATACCAACCCGGATAAGTTCACTCTCGCTAAAGAGATGGGGGCTACCGACTTTATCAACCCCAACGACTACGATAAGCCGATTCAGGATGTGATTGTTGAGCTGACCGACGGCGGGGTGGATTTCAGCTTCGAGTGCATCGGTAATGTCAATGTGATGCGCGCGGCGCTGGAATGCTGCCATAAGGGTTGGGGCGAGAGCGTCATTATCGGCGTGGCCGGCGCCGGGCAGGAGATCAAGACCCGTCCGTTCCAGCTGGTGACAGGCCGCGTGTGGCGCGGCTCCGCCTTTGGCGGCGTGAAAGGCCGTAGCCAGCTGCCGGGAATGGTGGAAGACGCGATGGCGGGTAAAATTCGCCTCGACCCGTTTATTACTCATCGCCTGCCGCTGGAGCAGATTAACGAGGCCTTTGACCTGATGCATGAAGGCAAATCGATTCGCACCGTGATCCACTTTGGCGACCAGTAATCGCTAACGCGCAAGGCGTTTCGGCAACAGCATAAAAGGGCCCGGATGGGCCCTTTTGCTTAAGTCAATCAGTGATGGTCAGGGAGCGCGTAGGCGATAATGTAATCGCCGCGATCCGGAGACTGACGGGCGCCGCCCGCATTGATAATGATGTACTGTTTACCGGTTTTCGGCGACACGTAGGTCATCGGGCCTGACTGGCTGCCAACCGGCAGACGGGATTTCCAGATCTCCTTGCCGTTAGCGGTATCAAAGGCGCGCAGGTAGAAATCCTGAGTGCCGGCGAAGAACAGCAGCCCGGACTGCGTCGCCAGCGACGCGCCAAGGGTCGGCATACCGATCGGAATCGGCATGTGCATGCGGATCCCCAGCGGCCCGGTATCTTCTACGGTACCTACCGGCACCTGCCACACCAGTTTCCCGGTTTTCAGATCCACCGCGGACATGGTGCCGAACGGCGGCTTCTGGCACGGAATGCCCAGCGGCGACAGGAAACGTTCGCGCATGGCGCCAAACGGCGTGCCTTCCATCGGCACGATGCCCATCTCGATGCCGCTGGCGTCTTTCGCCACCTTCTCGCGCGGCACCATATAGTTGGCGAGACCCAGACGCATATCGTTAACGAACATCAGGCTGTTGTTGGGATCCACCGAGACGCTGCCCCAGTTCATGCCGCCAAGCGAGCCCGGGAACTGCAGGGAGCGGTCTTCCCCCGGCGGGGTAAAGACGCCCTGATGGCGCATCTCTTTGAACTGGATACGGCACAGCAGCAGGTCGATCGGCGTCGCTCCCCACATATCGGACTCGGTCAGCGTCTGGTTACCGATCATCGGCATTCCCACCGAGTAAGGCTGCGTCGGCGAGTAGCGCTCGCCTTTGACATTGCCCACCGGCACCGGCCGCTCTTCCACTTTCGCCACCGGCTCGCCGGTTTCGCGGTTGAGCATAAAGATCATGCCCTGCTTGCTGGTCTGCACCAGCACCGGGGTGGTGCCGCCCTTGCCGTCAGGCAGATCGTACAGCAGCGGCTGAGACGGCAGGTCAAAGTCCCACAGGTCGTGGTGGGTGGTCTGGAAGTGCCAGCGTACCTGGCCGGTAGCGGCATCCACGGCGACGATGGAGGAGCTGTATTTATCGTCCAGCGCGGTTCGTTCGCCGCCAAAGAAGTCAGGCGTAGCGTTACCGGTCGGCAGATAGATCAGGTTCAGCTTCGCGTCGTAAGACATCGCCGACCAGACGTTCGGCGTGCCGCGCGTATAGGTCTGGCCCTCCGGCGGTACGCCGGTCAGCGCCGGATTACCCGGATCCCACGCCCAGGCCAGTTTACCGGTGTGGACGTCAAACGCACGGACCACCCCCGGCGGTTCGCCGGTAGAGTAGTTATCCGCGACGCGGCCGCCGACCACCACCACATTACCCGCGACCAGCGGGGTGGAGGTCTGCTGATAGTAGCCTGCTTTGACTTCGCCCATCCCGACGCTAAGGTCGACAATACCGCGATCGCCGAAGCTCTCGCACAGCTTGCCGGTGTCGGCATCAATGGCGATCAGGCGGGCATCGATCGTCGGCAGGAACAGACGACGGGAGCAAGCGGCAGGCTGAGCGCCTGACGCTGGCGTCGTCTGCGCCTGGCTATCTTCGTAATAGCCTAAGCCGCGGCAGCGCTGCCAGTTAGGCGAAGAGGATTTGGAGTCATAGCGCCATTTCTCTTTGCCGCTGTCGACATCCAGCGCCAGCACTTTGCTGTAAGGGGTACAGACGTAGAGGGTATCGCCAATCTGCAGCGGGGTATTCTGATCTTCCGCGCCGGAGCCATTGCTCTGTGGGATATCGCCAGTATGCGCCACCCAGGCTACCTGCAGCTGGTTGACGTTTTGCTTGTTGATTTGATCCAGGGCGGCGAAGCGGTCGCCGTGGGTGGTGTTGCCCCAGTGCGCCCAGTTTTTCTGCTCTTCGCCCGGCGCGACGGGTTTCACCGGCACCGCTTCCGTGGCGCTGACCAGCGGTTCGGATTTAAACATCCAGCCAAAGCTTCCCGCCAGCGCCACGGCGAGCACGGCGGCGATGGCAAAAGCCGGGCCTTTTTTCGTCGGCGAGCTGGCAAGGAAAGGCCAGACCAGGGCGGCGAGGAAGGCCAGCACGCCAAGGGCGAACAGACGCGAGAAGAGCGGCCAGAAGTTCCAGCCAGCGTCGCCGATCGCCCAGATCACCGAAGCGATAAACGCCACGGCGTACAGCAGAATACCCCCGCGGCGGCGACGGAAAATCAGCACCGCCGCGATAACCATCACCACGCCCATCAGCGCGAAGTACAGCGTGCCGCCGACGAGAGCCAGTTTTGCCCCCAGAATACCGATAGCCAGACCGATGATGAGCATCAGTCCGGCGAGAAGCCACTGCAGGATCCGGGGGAATCCGCGCGGCGCGTTGCCAGTTGTCATGAAATCTCCTTAACCACACCAGCCACCTCAGTGCGAACCAAATGAAACAAAGTTATTTTGTTTTATTTTTGAATGAAGTGGTTTGTATCTTCATAAAGCCAAATTTATTGCCTGTTTTGATTTCGTATGAACCATTTGGTGAAATCGCGATATGATAGATCTGTTAAAGAAATTTGCGCAAATGTTAATAAATAATTTCGCACTAAATGATTATTTTGCTGAATGTGACGCAGTCAGCGTTGGCTCCCCGGCCGCTACGGGCCGGGGGATCAGCGGATCAGGCAGGCATTGATTTACGAATAGCGCTGAGCAGGGTTTGTGTCCCGGGGGTCAGCGTCGCATCGACGCGGGTTAGAATGCCGATGGGCTCCCCGGCGCCCTGGGTGGCAATCGGCAGGGCGGTCAGTACGCCACGGCGAAGATCGTCTTTCACCGCCCCGGAAGGGACGAACCAGACATAGTCAAAATCGACCGTCAGCTGGCGCGACAGTGAAGCGGAGAGGGTCTCGATGCAGCCGGCGGGCATTTTACAGCCCTGGCTCTGGAGCAGCGCTTCGGCGTTTTGCCGCGGCACGGTGCCCTTTGGCGAGACCACCACCGGCCACTCCATCACCCGACTGAGGGTCACGGTCTCCTGCAGCAGAGGATGTCCCGGGCGTACCACCAGCTTAAGGGATTCCAGGAACAGCAGTTCGTAATGCAGCCCGCTCATCAGCTCCGGATCGGACATCCGTCCGATGCCGATGTCGATCTCCCCGGATTTTAACCCGGCGAGCAGCATGGTGTTGTTCATGGTGGCGACCTGCAGCGTGATATCTTTTTGCTGCTTATGGAACTGGCCGATCACCGTCGGTAGGATCCCCAGCGCGGCGGTAGGCAGCGCGCCGATGCGCACGATATCGTTATTCAGGCCCTCTTTACGGTTCAGCGCCTGGCCCGCCGAGTTAAGGGCATCAAGCACTTTCACGGCATGAGTCAGAAACTGTTCCCCGACCAGGGTCAATTGCGCCCCCAGACGTCCCCGCTCAAACAGACGGGTACCGGTCAGCTGTTCAAGCTCGTTAAGCGTTTTTGAAAGTGCTGGCTGGCTCAGATTTAAAGTTTCAGCCGCGCGCCCCAGCGTTCCCTGTTGAGCGACGGCCACGAAGGTGTGTAGATGGCGCAAGCGAATGCGCTGACTGAAGAGACCATTTTTTTCCATAGTAAGATGATGTTAAAAACACAGCGGTGAAAGAGACAAGCGGCCTTGTTTAAATTTGATAACCAGATAGCAAAATATTATTAACATTTGAGCTGATTACATTACAAGATCTTTCCCTATGGTTTAACACGCCGTCGCCCCGGCTGTGCGGGGCGACGGCGGTGGTCAGCATGGCCGCTAGATATCGAAAAAGACGGTTTCGTTCTCGCCCTGCAGATAAATGTCGAAACGATAGACCACTTCCGCACCGCGAACCTCGCGCTCGGCGATTAAGGTTTTGCGTCTCACCTCCCATTCGATGAGATTCAGCACCGGGTCGCTGGCATTGGCCTCGTGCTCATCGGCGAAATACATCCGCGTATTCAGGCCAATGTTGATCCCCCGCGCCACCACCCACAGATTGACGTGCGGCGCCATCAGACGGCCGTCGCGGCCAACCACCGCGCCGGGCTTGATGGTTTCAAAGCGCCAGACGCCGGAGGTGAAGTCAGAGCAGGTGCGCCCCCAGCCGCGAAAGCCTGGGTCGACCGCTTTCTGCTGCTGACGGTCCTCAGGATGGTTATAGCGTCCCGCGGCGTTAGCCTGCCAGATCTCCAGCAGCACGTCGCGGACCGGGGTCCCGGAGCCGTCGATAACCCGGCCTTCAATGGTGATCCGTTCCCCGACCGTATCGGCGGTGGTGAGAACCGAACCAAAATTTTTTTCAAAAATATGAAAACCCGCCGCGTCCGGTGCCAGACCGATATGAACATAGGGTCCCGCAGTCTGCGAGGCGGTTTCAGGCAGATACTCTTTCATCGGGCGGCCCCCTGAGTGCGATTTTCAAACAGCGTGGCGCGATGGCCGCGCAGAACAAGGTCGAAGCGGTAGGCCAGACAATCCAGCGGCACGGCGGCGTGCATGTCCAGCTCGGCGATCAGGGTGCGCACGGCGTCGTCATTATTAATGGTCCTGACGATCGGGCACTGCTTGATCAACGGGTCGCCTTCGAAATACATTTGGGTGATCAGGCGCTGGGCCCAGGCGTCGCCTGAAAGCGAGAAATGAATATGCGCCGGACGCCAGTCGCTGGCCTGGTTGCGCCAGGGGTAGGGGCCGGGCTTGATGGTGCGAAAACAGTAATAACCGTTCTCGTCGGTCAGCACCCGACCGCAGCCGCCGAAGTTCGGGTCAATCGGCGCCAGATACTGATCTTTTTTATGTCGATAGCGGCCGCCGGCATTGGCCTGCCACACTTCCACCAGGGTGTTTTTCATTGGTCGGCCGAAACCATCCCGCACATAGCCGTGCACAATGATCCGCTCGCCAATCGGCAGGCCTTCTTTGGCATAGTTAAGGATAAGGTCATTATCCAGTGGTCCCAGGTCGTCGCGGCTAAACACCGGGCCGGTGATCTCTGACAGCGAGTTCTGCAGGGAGATTAGGGCGTTTTTCGGGGAGCGCAGGACGCTGGTTTTATAGCCCGGGGCGTAAGCGGGCGGGTGACTACTGTAATCGCGATGGATAACCTCGCGCGGGGACCATTTATCGTTCATCGGGTACTCCGTATAGAGGGTAGAGAGGCATGTTGTTGTAATGTCGCCAGAAACAGTGTGTGTAAATATATTGTTAATTTAAAGTGAAATTACCGGGTGTTTTTCATAACCGTCGGTTATGCCCTGCGCCATGCCCATTACCGTAAGCAGGTTATCGCCATCACAGTTTGTAAATTCTTCCCCCCGCCGGGAGGCAGCTTTCCTACACTCCAGGAAGTATTCACTGGAGGTAACACATCATGGCGAACACCATCACGGCTGATGAGATTCGGGAGCAGTTTTCGCAGGCCATGTCGGCCATGTACCAGCAGGAAGTTCCGCAGTACGGGACGCTGCTGGAGCTGGTGGCTGACGTCAACCTGGCGGTACTGGAAAATAATCCGAAGCTGCATGAACAACTGGCCAACGCCGACGAGCTGGCTCGCCTGAACGTTGAGCGCCACGGGGCGATCCGCGTGGGCACAGCGGAGGAACTGGCGACGCTACGTCGCATGTTTGCCATCATGGGGATGTATCCCGTCAGCTATTATGATCTTTCACAGGCCGGCGTGCCGGTTCATTCCACGGCGTTTCGTCCTGTCGACGATGCCGCGCTGGCGCGCAATCCGTTTCGGGTTTTTACCTCGCTGCTGCGTCTGGAGCTGATCGAAAACCGCGCTCTGCGTGAGCGAGCCGAGGCGATCCTCGCCCGGCGCAACATATTCACTCCCCGCTGTCTGGCGCTGATCGCCCGGCACGAGGCCGAAGGGGCGTTCACCCCTGCGGAAGCCCGCGAGTTCGTGCAGGAGGCGCTGGAGACCTTCCGCTGGCACCGGCATGCCACCGTCGATGAGGAGACCTACCACGCGCTGCATCGCGAGCATCGCTTGATTGCCGATGTGGTCTGCTTCCCGGGATGTCATATCAACCACCTCACGCCGCGGACGCTGGATATTGACCGCGCGCAGGCCCTGATGCCGGAGTGCGGCATTGAGCCAAAGGCCCTGATCGAAGGTCCGCCGCGCCGGGAGGTACCGATCCTCCTGCGACAGACCAGCTTCAAGGCGCTTGAGGAGCCAGTAATGTTCGCCGGCGAACACCGCGGCACTCACAGCGCCCGCTTCGGCGAAATTGAGCAGCGCGGCGTGGCGCTGACGCCAAAAGGACGCGCGCTATACGACCGATTGCTGCAGGCAGCAGGGACCGGCAAAGACAATCTCAGCCACCAGCTGCATCTGCAGGAGGTATTCCGCGAATTTCCCGACAGCGAATTTCTGCTGCGTCAGCAGGGGCTGGCCTGGTTTCGCTACCGCCTGACGCCGGCTGGCGAGGCCCATCGCCACGCGTTTCGCCCGGGCGACGATCCCCAGCCGCTGATCGAGCGCGGGTGGATAGTGGCCCAGCCTATCGTCTATGAGGATTTTTTACCGGTCAGCGCGGCGGGCATTTTTCAGTCCAATCTGGGTAACGAAACCCAGGCCCGCAGCCACGGGAATGCCAGCCGCGAAGCCTTTGAAGCGGCGCTGGGTTGTCCGGTGCAGGATGAATTTGAACTGTACCAGCAGGCGGAGGAGCGCAGCAAACGACGTTGCGGTCTGCTGTAAAATCAGTAACCTGCTGGCATCAGCCTTACAGGGAGCAGGTTATGCAACATCCGTCGAAACCGCTGGCGAAAACCCGGCAGGGCACGCTGGCCGGGAGTGCAGAGCAGGGGATCCATATCTGGCGCGGCATTCCGTACGCCGCGCCGCCCGTGGGGCCGCTGCGCTGGCGCGCGCCGCAGCCTCCCGCCCGCTGGCCGGGCGTGCGTCAGGCCGACGCTTTTTCCGCCGCCAGCTGGCAGGACATTGACTACTGCCGCGAACTTGGCGGCGGGGATCCCGGTCGCTTCAGCGAAGACTGTCTCTATCTCAACGTCTGGGCCCCCGCCAGCGCAGCGCAGCCGCTGCCGGTGATGGTCTGGCTGCACGGTGGCGGGTTTACCATCGGCGCCGGTAGCCTGCCGCCTTACGATGGCCTGGCGCTGGCCAGCCGCGACGTGGTGGTGGTGACGGTCAACTACCGTCTGGGCCACCTCGGCTTTTTCGCCCACCCGGCGCTGGAAGAAGAGGCGGGCGAGCGGCTGTATAACTTCGCGCTGCTCGACCAGATCGCCGCCCTGCAGTGGGTCCAGGAAAACATTCACGCCTTCGGCGGCGACGCCGCCAACGTCACGCTGTTTGGCGAATCCGCCGGGGCGCGCAGCGTGCTGTCGCTGATGGCCTCGCCGAAAGCGAAAGGGTTGTTCCATAAAGCGATTATTCAGAGCGGGTATACCTTACCCGATCTGCCGCGGGAAAAGGCGCTGGAGAAAGGCCGTCTGCTGGCGGAGCATTTCGCCTTACCACAGGCCAGCGCTGAGCAACTGCGGGCAATCCCGGCGGAGGCCTTCTGGTCGCTTTCCGCCCCGCTGAATATCGGGCCAGCGCCCATTGCAGGCGATATCGTGCTCCCGCAGCCGATGCTGGAGACCTTTTTTGCCGGGCGCCAGCATCCGATGCCGGTGATCATCGGCTCCAACAGCGATGAAGCCAGCGTGATGGCGGTGTTTGGCGTCGACATCGCCGGGCAGATCCAGAAACTGCGCCGTGAGCGCCGTCTGGGTCTGGGACTGATCAAACTCCTCTATCCCGGCGTAAAAGGCGATGAAGCGCTGGGGCGGGAAGTCTGTCGGGATATGGCGTTTACCACCCTCGGCTATGTTGTGATGCAGGCCCAGCAGCGCGTGGGCCAGCCGTGCTGGCGGTACTGGTTCGATTATGTCGCGGAAGCGGAACATGACGCCTATCCGCACGGCGCCTGGCATGGCAACGAGGTGCCCTACGTGTTTGATAACCTGCGGCTCACCGACCCGGTGCGGCAGTATGCCAGTGAAGCGGATCTGGCCTTCGCCGCTCAGGTCGCTGACTACTGGGTCCAGTTTGCCCGCGTCGCCAGCGGCGAGCAGGTGCTTGCCGGCGCGGTGCGCTGGCCGGCGTGCCTGCGCGGACGGGATCGTTTGCTGCGCATTGGCCTGCATAAGCGTGCCGGGTTTAAAGTGGAGAATCGCTTTATGCGCGCCCGGCTGGCGCTGTTTCGCCGGGTGATGAAGCACCACGTGACCCTCGAATAAAGGGGATGGGGGCGGCTCAGCGGGGCACGCCCCTGCTGCAGGCCGCGGGTGGCTAAGAAACGGCCCGGCGATGAGACAGGGCGCCGGGAGAGTGCTGTCCGCTTTGTTTAAGGCGGGTTTGCGTTAGAAATTGCGCTCTCCCTCCGCCGGCGATGAAAAAACAGCCTGTTCTGGTAGACAGGGCTTTTTTACCGTTTTTCTGCTGGCAACAATTGGATTATTAATCGTTTTTGTCTAGAGTGGGCGGAAATTATCACGCAGCGTGATGACGCGTTGCGAATCATTTCACCCGTGCAGAAGGACGCTTTCTCAGGCATGAACCGCAGACGTTTTCTTAAATCTTCCATGGCTGTTGCCGCCGTATGCGGAACGTCAGGAGTCGCTTCCTTATTCAGTCAGGCCGCGTTTGCTGAAGACGCGGGCATTGCCGACGGGCAGACGCGTCGGTTCGATTATGCCGTGCTGCAGGCGATGGCCCACGATCTGGCGCGCCAGCCGTGGGGCGGGGCACCGCGCGATCTGCCGCCGACGCTGGCCAATCTCACCCCGCAGGCTTATAACAGCATTCAGTATGACGCTAACCACTCGCTATGGAACAACATTGAAGAACGCAAACTGGATATCCAGTTTTTCCACGTCGGGATGGGGTTCCGTCGCCGCGTGCGCATGTTCTCTTTAGACGCCGCCACCCAGCAGGCGCGCGAGATCCACTTCCGTCCGGAGCTGTTCAAGTACAATGACGCCGGGGTAGATACCCGCCAGCTGGAAGGACAGTCCGACCTCGGCTTCGCCGGGTTCCGGGTATTTAAAGCACCTGAGCTGGCGCGCCGGGATATCGTGGCGTTTCTCGGCGCCAGCTATTTTCGCGCGGTAGACAGCACCTACCAGTATGGCCTGTCGGCCCGTGGGCTGGCGGTGGATACCTTTACCGATACCCCGGAAGAGTTCCCCGATTTCACCTCTTTCTGGTTCGAAACGGTCAAAGGGGACGCCACGGTCTTTACCGTTTACGCCCTGCTCGACAGCCCGAGCATCACTGGCGCCTACAAGTTCACCATCCACTGCCAGGATACCCAGGTCATTATGGACGTCGAGAACCATCTCTACGCCCGCAAGGATATCAAACAGCTGGGGATCGCGCCGATGACCAGCATGTTCAGCTGCGGCAACAACGAGCGTCGGATGTGCGATACCATCCACCCGCAGATCCACGACTCCGATCGGCTGTCGATGTGGCTGGGCAACGGCGAATGGGTCTGCCGGCCGCTGAACAACCCGCAGAAGCTGCAGTTCAACGCCTTCCAGGACAAGAACCCGCGCGGCTTTGGTCTGCTGCAGCTGGACCGTGATTTTTCCCACTACCAGGACGTGATGGGCTGGTATAACAAGCGTCCCAGCCTGTGGGTTGAGCCGCGTAACCAGTGGGGCAAAGGGGCGGTCAGCCTGATGGAGATCCCGACCACCGGTGAAACGCTGGATAATATCGTCTGCTTCTGGCAGCCGGAAAAGGCAGTGAAGGCGGGCGACGAACTCGACTTCCGCTACCGTCTCTACTGGAGCGCACAGCCGCCGGTCAGCACACCGCTGGCGCGTGTGCTCGCCACCCGCACCGGGATGGGGGGCTTCCCGGAGGGATGGGCGCCGGGCGAACACTACCCGGACAAGTGGGCGCGTCGTTTTGCCATCGACTTTGTTGGCGGCGATCTGAAAGCGGCCGCGCCGCGCGGTATTGAACCGGTGATCACCCTCTCCAGCGGCGAAGCGAAGCAGATTGAAATCCTCTACGTCGAGCCGTTCGATGGCTACCGGATCCTCTTCGACTGGTATCCGACTTCCAACTCGACCGACCCGGTGGAGATGCGTCTGTTCCTGCGCTGTCAGGGAGAAGCCATCAGCGAAACCTGGCTCTATCAGTACTTCCCGCCGGCGCCGGATAAACGTAACTACATTGACGACCGGATCATGAAATAACCCCGTGACAGCCGTGGCCCCAGGCACCCCCTGCGGGCCCGTAGAGAGCCCCATGACCACAGACATTCCAGCAGTACCGGAGTCGATCCCGGTGACCGAGGCGCTGACGCTTATCGCCATTGATGAACGCTACGTCAGCGACCTGCACCAGCTGGTGGTGAAAAACCAGCGCTGGCTACAGCAGTCGCTCAGCTGGGCCGGCGAGGTGCGCAGCGAAGAGGAGACCCGCCGCCATGTGCAGGGTAACGTGATGCTGCATCAGCGGGATTACGCCAAAATGTTTTTGCTGTTTCTCGAAAAGCGGCCGATTGGCGTTCTGTCGTTCAACCAGATCGAGCCGCAGAATAAGACGGCCTATATTGGCTACTGGATCGATGAGGATCACCAGGGGCAGGGGTATCTGTCCCGTTCCCTGCAGGCCTTTATCCACCACTATGCCCGCAGCGGGCTGGTGCGCCGGTTTGTGATCAAATGTCGGGTGGCGAATACCCGCAGCAACCAGGTGGCGTTGCGTAACGGGTTTGTTCTGGAAGGCTGTCTCCGACAGGCCGAGTATCTGAACGGCAGCTATGACGATCAGAATATCTACGCCCGTATTATTGACCGCGACGAGGCGCTACAGGGCGCCTAACAGCGGCGTTCGGGTGATCTGCTGTTGGCCGCCGAGGGTCTTCGGGCCGCGCAGGTGAATGGCTTCTCCTTCCCGTGCGGCGATTTGCACCTCGTCCCCAAGAGTGACCTGGTGCTCAACGATCACATCGCCGACGATGACAGCCCGCCCCTGGATCAGCACGTCATCATCAAGCAGAATCGGTCCACCGCGCAGCTGCGCCTCGCCGCCCACCATCGCCCGATGCTTTAGCAGACAGTTGCCTTCAATCACCGCATTCTCCGCGACCTGCGAGCTGTAGCGCACGGTGGGAATGGCGTCCTCACCGCGTCCCGCGATCAGACGGGCATGCCCGTAAATCCGCGCGTTATCGCACACCCAGACGTCGTTCTCCTCGTTTCCCTCGAGCCTGGCATGGTCAAAGACTTCCGCCCGATGTTCGACAAAAGCGTGTTCGACGAAGGCCTCGCCATAGATCTGCGCTTGGTGGAGAATGCGCGACGCGCTGACGGTGGCTCGCTGATAAATCTGCAGCACTTTGTCGCGATCGGCGGTCAGCCCACGGGCGGCAATGACTTGACAGTGGGGCAGAAGACGAGCCTCATCGGCGAGGCGACAGTAGCCGCGCACCAGACTCTGGCTAATCGTGACGTTGTCACCAATCTGCGCGTGATGGCTGACCTGCGAGGCGTGAATGGATGCCCGTCCGCTGATGATAGCCCCATGGCTGACCACGCAGGGGCCATTGAGTCGGGCATCGTCGAGGATGCGCGCCCCGGCGAAGACCACGCTATTGGCATCGTAGATCCAGCACTCTCCCTGCTGGCTGAGGGCGCTTTCTTCATCCACCCAGCCGCCTTCGCTGCCCGCTTTGACGTCAGCGAAATCGATAAGCGCCACGATCTGGCGCAGGGTGACGCACTGTTTACCATCCTCTTCCTGGTAACAATACTGCCGGGTCTGTTCGCTGAGACGGTATTTACGCATTCCCGATCCTCATTACTTATGGTTAACATAAACATAGCAAAGATCGCCGTAGCGCGTGGTATAAGGTTCCTTTAGAATGCAACTTCAAATTTAATTGATAACATCAATAAAATGAACAAAACGTATAGGTCGCAGCAGGTGCTTAACCTGCCGGCGGGATATTTTGGCATGGTGCTTGGCACCATCGGGTTGGGCTTTGCCTGGCGTTACGCCAGCACCCTCTGGCCGGTCAGCCGCAGTATTGGTGATGGGCTGGTGACGCTGGCGATAGCGATATGGGTCCTGCTCAGTATGGCGTTTATCAGCCGGGCGATCCGCTTTCCGGCGAGTGTGCTGCAGGAGATGCGACATCCGGTCAGCAGCAGCTTCGTCAGCCTGTTTCCCGCCACCACGTTGCTGGTATCGATTGGTCTGGCGCCCTGGTGCCGACCGCTGGCCATCGGGCTGTTTGTGCCGGGCGTGGCGCTGCAGCTGGCCTATGCCGCCTGGCAAAGCGGCGGCCTGTGGCGGGGAAACCATCCTCGCGAGGCCACTACGCCGGGGCTGTATCTGCCCACGGTGGCGAATAATTTTATCAGCGCGATGGCCTGCGGCGCGCTGGGGTTTACCGACGCCGGACTGGTGTTCCTTGGCGCCGGGGTCTTCTCCTGGCTGAGCCTCGAGCCGGCTATCCTCCATCGTCTGCGCAGCGCAGGCGAACTGCCGACCGCGCTGCGCACGTCGCTGGGGATCCAGCTGGCGCCTGCGCTGGTGGCCTGCAGCGCCTGGCTCAGCGTTAACGGCGGTGAGGCCGATACCTTCGCTAAGCTGCTGTTCGGCTACGGTCTGTTACAGCTGCTGTTTATGCTGCGTCTGATGCCCTGGTATCTTCGCCAGCCGTTCAATGCTTCTTTCTGGAGCTTCTCGTTCGGTATCTCCGCCCTGGCCACCACCGGCCTGCATCTGGGCCAGGCGAAGGCGGACGGCTTTTTTCATCATCTGGCGCTGCCTCTCTTTATTTTTAGCAATCTGGTCATCGGCCTGCTGCTGCTGCGCACAGGGCTGCTGTTGGTCAGCGGGAAACTGTTGCTACAGGTCGACCGGGAAACACTCCTGAATAAGAAGGAAGGATCATGACAACGCGAGACGCGGATTATTTTAGTGAAAAATATGGCCTGACCCGCACCCACTCTGAGGTGCTGCATGCCGCGACGATTGTGCCGCCGGGAAGGGCGCTGGATCTGGGCTGCGGCAACGGACGTAACAGTCTTTATCTGGCGGCGAATGGCTTCACGGTGACGGCGTGGGATAAAAATGCGATGAGCATCAACAATCTGGAGACTATTCGCGCCGCCGAAGGGCTGGATAATCTGCAGACCGCGGTGAAAGACCTCAACAGCCTGGCCTTTGACGGCGAGTATGATCTGATCCTCTCCACCGTAGTGATGATGTTCCTCGAGCCTGACACCATCCCTGGACTCATCGGCAATATGCAGCGCTGCACCGCCGCCGGGGGCTATAACCTGATTGTCGCGGCGATGGACACCGAGGACTATCCCTGCACCGTCGGCTTCCCGTTTGCTTTTAAACCCGATGAGCTTCGGGAGTACTACCGGGACTGGGAATTACTGAAATATAATGAGGACGTCGGTGAGCTGCATCGGACCGACGCCAGCGGCAACCTGATCAAATTGCGCTTCGCCACGCTGCTGGCGCGCAAGCCCGCATAATCCTCAGCGGCGCGTGTAATTACTGAGATTGACCGCGCCGCCTCTCACGAATACACCTCGGATCAAGAAGCGCGAAAATCCTCGCTGAAAAGAAAGGTTAAAGCCGACCTGTTAACGTTTTAAGTAATTATTTAATAACGTAATGTTGATCCCATCAATATTTGTATATCTTCCTTGACGAAGCCCTCATTTTGTCACAAAACTAGTGGGTCTTATCTGCTATAACGTCTGCCGAAAAAACTGCATTTACAGGGATCTCTTTATGCGTACTCGCGTGTTATTTAAAGTCGCCGCTCTGGCGGGGATGTTAGCGTTGACGGGCTGTGCGTCCAAACTGGCGCAACCGAATCAGTATTCGGGCTTTTTAAAAGACTATTCCAACCTGAAAGAAGCCACCACTGCCTCCGGTAAGTCGGAGCTGCGTTGGATCGATCCAAACTACAATCCGGCCAACTACGATAATGTCGTCTACCATCCGGTAACGTACTATCCAGTACCGAAGCCGACGACCCAGGTGGGTGAAAAGGCGCTGCAGGATATTTTGAATTACACCAACAAACAGCTCAAACAGGCCATTTCCGAGCGTAAACCGCTGGCAACCACCGCCGGCAAGCGTAGCCTTATTTTCCGCGGGGCGATTACCGGAGTGGACTCCAGCAAAGAAGGGCTGCAGTTCTATGAAGTGGTTCCGGTAGCGATGATTGTTGCCGGTACTCAAGCCGCCACCGGCCATCGTACGATGGACACCGACCTCTATTTTGAAGCCGAACTGATTGACGCCAGCACCAACAAGCCAGTGATCAAAGTGGTTCGTAAAGGTGAGGGCAAAACCCTGGCCAATGAAAACACGCCGCTGACTATCGAAACCATGAAGCAGGTGATCGATGATATGGCGGTAGACGCCGTCAAATTCGACCCTTCCCAGCGGTAATCTCGTCAGCGCCGTCTGCCGACGGCGCTGATTTATCTTCCGCCGTTTCAGGCCAGCTTTCGGCGCAGCAGCAGCTGTTCCGGTTTGGCAAACATCACCAGATTACCCAACAGGATCAGCGCCAGTCCGATAACGGCGTTGCTGTGCCATACATACCCTTCATAGACGGTGGAGATGGACAGGGCGACCAGCGGAAACAGCAGCGTACTGTAGGCGGCTTTGCTGGCGCCGATGCGCCCTACAAGGGTGAAATAGGCGCCGAAGGCGACAACTGAGCCGAACAGCGCCAGGTAAAGCAGGGCGCCAAGATAGCTGACGGTCCACTCCGGCATGAAATTATCCCCGCGGAGCAGAGCGATAGCCACCATCACCAGCGTGCCGTACAGCATCGCCCAGCTGTTGGTGGTCAGCGTCTCCAGCCCCCGCCGCTGGTGACGAATACTGAACATATTGCCCAGCGAAAAGCCATAGGTGCCCAGCGCGCTCAGACCGATCCCCCACAGTAGCGTAGCGTTTAGCCCGTTGGCCAGCAGGTCATCCCAGAACAGGGTGACGATACCGGCCAGACCGAGCGCGGCGGCAGCCCAGAAGCGTCCCGGCGGCTGCTGGCGGAAGAAAAGAAAGCTGTTGATGGCGTTAAACAGTACCGCCATGGAAAAGATCACCGACTCCAGACCGGTGTTGATCCAGGCGGCGGCGGTATAAAAGCACCAGAAATTGAAGCAGAAGACGCAGCAGCCCTGCAGCAGGCAGCAGAAATGGTCCTTCGCGCCCAGCGGCCGCAGACGTCGTGTGACGAGCAGAATCGTCAGCATTGTGACGCTGGCCACGGCGAAACGCCAGAATATCGATACCGGCGCCGCCACCGGCCCCTGCTGTAAAAAAATAGCAATCCACGTCGTCCCCCAGATAACGACAACGAGTGCATAAAGTAATGCGTTCACCCTGGTTCTCCTCTGCTTGTTGAACGGAGGAGTATGCCGCCTGCCGCAACCTGCGGCTTTCATCCGCTTGTTGTCGGCTTGCAAATTCTTGCGCTTATTTGTCTTTTGCCGGCGGTGAGGACTGGAAACCGCATCGCAGTCTCCCTAGACTAGAGTTTTCTTGACAGAACAGATGTGTGAAGGCGATGGGTTACGGGACGTTTGAAACATTACGGCGACAGAATGCGGTGCTGAAGGGCACCGTGGAGCTGAATTCCGGTATTCAACTGGCCGCGTGGTATAACAACTGCGATACCGTGACGGTGCGCAGCGATCATCATACCTTAAGCCTGTACATCGCCGATGGTTATGAAAGCTATCAAAAGACGCCGCACGGCTGGAAGAATGGCGGCGGCCCGGATCGCTTTTGCCTGATGCCGAAAGGCGATGAAAGCGTCTGGGATATCCGCGGCGATCTGTCGTTTGTCCATCTCTATTGTACCGATGCGCATCTGCGCCGCGTTGGGGAGGAAGTGTGGGATCGCAGCCCGGCTAACTTCACCCTTCAGGAAAAAACCTTCGCCAGCGATGACAAAATCACCAGCGTGTATCGTCAGTTTTTGCTGGCTAATGACTGGCGACAGCCGGCGAACCAGCTGACACTTAGCGCCGCCAGCAGTTTGTTGCTCACCCATCTGATCCAGCACTATTCCACAGTGCAGTGGCGCTTGCCCTCGGTCACAGGAGGACTGGCGCCAGGGGTGAAGCGTCACGTGCTGGCCTGGATCGACGCTCATCTCGATCAGCCGTTGACCCTGGCCGACCTGGCGCAGCAGGCGGGACTGAGTGAATTTCATTTTGCCCGTATGTTCCGCCAGTCGCTGAATATGGCTCCGCATCAATATGTGATGCAGCAGCGAATGGCGAAGGCGCAAAACCTGATCTGCCACAGCGCGCTGCCGCTCACCGAGATCGCTCTGGCCTGCGGTTTCAGCTCCGCCAGCCATTTCAGCCATCGGGTCAAAGCCGCCACCGGCCTGACGCCCTCCCAGCTACGGGCGGCGCAGCGCGGATAACACGCCGTAGCTCACTCCGCCGAGCATCACGCCCCAGAACGCCGAACCAATTCCCGCCAGCGTCACCCCGCTGGCGGTGATCAGAAAGGTCAGCACCGCCGCGTCGCGCTCACTGGCCTGGTGTACCGCCTGAAACAGGCTACCGCCGATGGTGCCGAGCAGCGCCAGGCCGGCCAGCATCTGGATCCACGCTGTCGGCAGGGCCGACATCAGCGCAGTGATCGATCCCCCGAACAGACCGGCCAGCAGATAAAAACCGCCGGCAGCCATGGCCGCCAGCCAGCGCTGCTGAGGATCCGGGTGCGCTTCCGGGCTCTGGCAGATGGCGGCAGTGATCGCCGCAATACAGATGGAGTAGACCCCAAACGGCGCCAGCAGCAGCGCCAGCCCCCCGCAGACAACGATCAGCGCGGAGACCGGTACGACATAGCCTGCTGCCTGCAGGGTAGCGAACCCGGGCGCGTTCTGTGAAGCCATGGTGACGAGGAAGAACGGCAGGCCGACGCTGAGAAGCAGCGCCGGGGTAAACTGCGGGGCGATCCATTCCGGTGCGACAAACGCCAGCGGCACAGCGGCGCTGGCTACTTCCCCGGAGATCGCGGCTATCAGCGCCCCCGCAGCCAGCGCGGCCACCACGGCGAAGCGGGGCCACAGCGCCTTACACAGAAGCCAGGCGGCGAGCATGCCGCCGCACAGCAGCAGATGATCCTGTAAGCCGGCGAAGGCTTGCAAACCGAAACGCAGCAGAATGCCGGCCAGCATTGCGGCGGCCAGCGAATGGGGAATGATTTTCATCAGCCAGGCAAACAGGCCGGTGACGCCGCAGAGGACGATCAGCGCATTGGCGAAGATAAATACCCCCACCGCCTCGGGGAGGGTCACCCCCTGCAGGCCGCTGACCAGCAGGGCGGCGCCCGGCGTTGACCAGGCGGTGAGCACCGGCACTTTTCGCCAGCCGCTCAACGCGAGGGTGCTGACGCCCATGGCGAGGCCCAGGGCCGTCATCCAGCCGGCGATCTGCCCGGGCGTGGCGCCGGCGGCCGCGGCGGCCTGCCAGATGATGGCGGCAGAACTGGCGTAGCCCACCAGCACGGCGACGAAGCCGGCGAACAGGGTGGGAAGCGGAACGGTAAACGAGCGCATAGTTTTCTCTTGTGCGTTATAACGTCCGTTTACTCTATCATTGTACGTTATAGCGCACAAGCTATCCGCGGCGTGAGGGTAGCGCCACCGAGGCGCTCGTCGCAAACGGCCCGCGATGCCGCTAATCGCCCTGTAGAATGAGGCAAATGGGGGTATACTCTGGGCTGAAAAATCAGGAGGTAGGATGAATATTGCGCAACATCTGGCGGCCACCCTCAAACATCTGCGTCAGCAGCGCGGCTGGAGCCTGTCGCGTCTGGCGGAAGAGACCGGGGTGTCGAAAGCCATGCTCGGGCAGATAGAGCGGAATGAATCGAGTCCGACGGTAGCGACGCTGTGGAAGATTGCCACCGGGCTGAACGTGCCGTTTTCGGCATTTATCGTTCCGGATGACAGCGTGGCGCCCTCCGCGTTTGACCCGCAGCAGCAGGCGATGGTGGTAACCCCGGTCTTTCCGTGGGACCCGGAGCTGCGCTTTGATCATTTCTCGATAACCCTCGCTCCCGGGGCGCTGAGTGAATCGACGCCGCATGAACAAGGGGTGATTGAGCATGTGGTGGTGATTAGCGGTACTCTGGAGCTCTGCTTACAGGGGGAGTGGCACTCGCTGCAGGCGGGTGAGGGGCGGCGCTTCGCCGGCGATGCGGCGCATGCCTATCGGAACAGGGGCGTCCTGGCGGCTCATTTCCATTCGCTTATCCATTATCCAAAAGAAAAAACCGCGGGCGAACCCGCGGCCAGACAAGATGACTGATGATAACCACTCACAACGTGACGAGGAAAATCCGGAATACGTAATGACAGTACTCTGTACGGTGATTTGAAGGAAATATCTTTTCCTTCAATACTTTGCTGAAAACTGAAAATTCGTCGTCCCGCGACGGCGGAAAAGGTTTTCGTCTGCGCCCGGTTCTGACTACAATAGCCGCCATTTCGACCCCCTTATACTGGATAACAACACGCGTATGCGCCTGCACAATCATCGTCTTGAACTTCTTAGTCCTGCCCGCGACGCCGGTATCGCTCGCGAAGCGATCCTTCACGGCGCTGACGCCGTTTATATCGGTGGACCTGGCTTTGGCGCCCGCCACAACGCCAGCAACAGCCTGAGTGACATCGCCGGGCTGGTGCCTTTCGCCCATCGCTTTGGCGCCAAGGTCTTTGTGACGCTGAACACCATTCTGCATGACGATGAGCTGGAGCCGGCGCAGCGGCTGATCACCGATCTCTATGACGCGGGCGTCGATGCACTGATTGTTCAGGATATGGGGATCATGGAGCTGGATCTGCCGCCAATCGAGCTGCACGCCAGCACCCAGTGCGATATCCGTAGCGTGGAGAAAGCAAAGTTTCTCTCAGACGCCGGCTTCAGCCAGATCGTGCTGGCGCGCGAGCTGAACCTCAGTCAAATCAAAGCCATTTACGATAATACTGACGCCACCATTGAATTCTTTATCCATGGCGCGCTGTGCGTGGCCTATTCCGGCCAGTGCTACATTTCCCACGCTCAGACCGGACGCAGCGCCAACCGCGGCGACTGCTCGCAGGCCTGTCGCCTGCCGTATACCCTGAAGGACGATCAGGGGCGCGTGGTGGCCTATGAAAAGCATCTCCTGTCGATGAAAGACAACGACCAGACCGCCAACCTGGCGGCGCTGATCGACGCCGGGGTACGCTCCTTCAAAATTGAAGGCCGTTACAAAGACATGAGCTACGTGAAAAACATCACCGCTCACTACCGCCAGATGCTGGACGCCATAATCGAAGACCGCGGCGACCTCGCGCGCGCTTCAGCCGGCCGCACTGAGCATTTCTTTATCCCGTCCACCGATAAAACCTTCCACCGCGGCAGCACCGACTACTTCGTTAATGCCCGTAAAGGCGATATCGGCGCCTTTGATTCGCCAAAATTTATCGGACTGCCGGTGGGCGAAGTGCTGAAGGTGGGTAAAGACCATCTCGACGTCGAGGTTAGCGAACCGTTAACCAACGGCGACGGCCTTAACGTGATGATTAAGCGCGAAGTGGTGGGTTTCCGCGCCAATACCGTGGAAAAAACTGGCGAAAATCGCTATCGAGTGTGGCCGAACGAGATGCCTGCGGATCTGCATAAAGTGCGTCCGCATCAGGCGCTTAACCGCAACCTCGACCACAACTGGCAGCAGGCGCTGCTGAAGACCTCCAGCGAACGCCGCATCGCCGTAGACGTCACCCTAAGCGGCTGGCAGGAGCAGCTGGTTCTCACCATGACCTGTGAAGATGGCGTCAGCGTGACCCATACCCTTGACGGGGTGTTTGCCGAAGCTAACCAGGCAGAGAAAGCGCTAACCAACCTGCGTGACGGTGTCACAAAACTGGGGCAAACCATTTATTATGCGCGCGATGTGCAGGTCAACCTGCCGCCGCTGTTTGTTCCCAACAGCCTGCTCAACCAGCTGCGTCGTGAAACCGCCGAAATGCTGGATGACGCGCGTCTCAACGCCTGGCAGCGCGGTACCCGCAAGCCGGTCTCCGTGCCGCCCCCGGTTTACCCGGAGACCCATCTCTCCTTCCTCGCCAACGTCTATAACCATAAGGCGCGGGCGTTCTACCAGCGCTATGGCGTGCAGCTGATTGATGCCGCCTATGAAGCGCACGAAGAGAAGGGCGATGTGCCGGTGATGATCACCAAACACTGCCTGCGCTTTGCCTTCAATCTCTGTCCGAAACAGGCGAAAGGCTCCATCAAGAGCTGGAAAGCCACGCCGATGCAGCTGATCCATGGCGATGAAGTGTTGACCCTGAAGTTTGACTGCCGTCCGTGCGAAATGCACGTGGTCGGCAAGATCAAAAACCATATCCTCAAAATGCCGCATCCGGGGAGCATCGTGGCCTCCGTTAGCCCTGACGAGCTGATGAAGACCCTGCCGAAGCGCAAAGGGGCCTGATCTGCGGCGACGCTACTGGCTGTGTGATGCCCGCGGTTTGCGGGCGTCCTGCCAGCGGTGATGCTCGCGCAGGTCGGCGGCGTTCTCTTCGCACCGGCTGCGAAGCTCATCGCTATCCGCCTCATGCAGCAGCTGCTGTTCGAGACCCTGTACCGGAAAGTAATCGTGCCCCTGACGGTGGGCCAGCAGATGCCCGGAAAATAGCGCGCACAACAACAGCAGGGCACTCGTGCTTCTTCTCAACATACCTTTTCTCTGCGAATCAATGGCGTGGGCTTACTATGCCAGGGGCTGTGCAGGTTTTTTTCCCGGTTTATCAAAGAAGGGCAAGGGTTTGTCAATGTCTGCTGAAAGAGGGTGAAAAAAGCCTGGCGTAGAAGGCCAGGCCTGAGGGATTACGCTTTTGGCGGCAGTGGTTTCCCGCTGTGCTCGCCGCCTTTTGGCGGCTGCTTACCACCATGCTGCGGTTGTTTGCCGTCTCGTTGCGGCTGCTTGCCATCATGCTGCGGCTGCTTGCCGTTGTGTTGCACTTGCTTACCGTCGTGTTGGCCCTTTTTCGCCGGCAATTTACCCTGATGGTGCGCGCCTTTTTCTGGCGGCGGCGGGTTGTCGGCAGCGAAAGCCCATGACGATATTCCCAGCGTCAACGCGGCGGAGAGTAAAGCTAACTTCTTCATAGCAATATCCTTTATTCTGATGTGTCCGCGTATTTCAGCAGGTAAAAGTGAAGACAAGATGGAGAAGTCCAGATCCGGAATACTCTGCATCCCGGTTCAAACTTTAAGACCTGCGGCGGTCATCAGCAGGCGAAATAGCAGGCTGATGGCGGCCAGCGTCAGCACGCTGCCTCCCCACAGCGCGATCAGCCACAGCAGACGTTTGGACCAGACGGTTTTCATCAATGATAACCCTCCCCGGGCTGGACTTTGCCGCGGAACACGTAATAGCTCCAGCAGGTATAGCCAAGAATAACCGGAATAATCAGCAGCGCGCCCACCAGCATAAAGCCCTGGCTTTGCGGCGGGGCGGCGGCCTGCCACAGGGTGATCGACGGCGGAATAATATGCGGCCAGATGCTGATCCCCAGTCCGCTAAAGCCGAGAAACACCAGGCCCAGCGTCAGGGTGAAAGGCGAGACATGGCGGTCATGCAGAGGCAGCGTGCGCCATAGCCAGGCGCTAATCAGGAGCACCAGCAGCGGCACCGGCAGCAGGAAATAGAGATTCGGCAGGCTGAACCAGCGGGCGGCGATCGCCGGGTGCGCCAGCGGCGTCCACAGGCTGATGACGGCAAATACCCCCAGCAGCGCGACCAGCATCTGCCGCGAAGCCCTGCGCATCCGCTGCTGCAGCGCGCCTTCGCTCTTCATTACCAGCCAGGTGGCGCCGAGGAGCGCATAGGCCACGCACAGCCCGAGTCCGCAAAAGAGGTTGAACGGGGTCAGCCAGTCAAACATGCCGCCGCTGAAGGCGCGACCGCTGACGGTAAAACCATTAATCACCGCTCCGACCACCACGCCCTGGCTGAAGGTTGCCAGCAGGGAACCGCCGAAAAAGGCGCGATCCCAGAACGGCCGGTGCGACGGCGTGGCCTGGAAGCGAAATTCAAAGGCCACGCCGCGAAAGATCAGGCCGATCAGCATCAGGGTCAGGGGGATCGACAGGGCGTCGATAATCACCGCGTAGGCAAGAGGAAAGGCGCCAAACAGACCGGCGCCGCCCAGCACCAGCCAGGTCTCATTGCCATCCCAAACCGGGGCGACGCTGTTCACCATCACGTCGCGCTCTGTGCTGCCCTGGACCGTGCCGAACAGTATGCCAATGCCCAGATCAAAGCCGTCCATGACGATGTACATCAGCGTGGCAAAGACGATAATCACGAACCAGATCACCGATAATTCGATACCCATTAGCGGGACTCCTTCTGCAGATAACCTTCAGTAGCGGCGGACAGCGGGCGGGCTGGCGTACCGGTTGTCGCGGGTTGCACCGCCTGCGGCCCCTTGCGGATCAGGCGCAGCATATAGCTGTAGCCGACGCCGAAGACGGCGCTATAAACCACAATAAAGGTCAACAAACTGACCGACATATGCAGATCGCCGTGGGCGGAAACGGCCTCGGCGGTGCGCTGAACGCCATACACTACCCATGGCTGGCGGCCCACTTCGGTGGTCACCCAGCCGGCGAGAATGGCAATCAGTCCTGAGGGGCCCATCCACAGGGCGAAGCGCAGAAACGGCCGCGAGTGGTACAGCCGGTCGCCGCGGCGCAGCCACAGGGCCAGCACCCCGAGCAGCAGCATCAGCATACCCAGACCGGCCATCAGGCGAAATGACCAGAACACCACGGTGGAGTTTGGGCGATCCTCAGGGGCGAACTCCTTCAGCGCCGGCACCTGTTTATCCAGGCTATGGGTGAGGATCAGGCTGCCTAGCGCCGGGATCTCAAGCCCGTAGCGGGTGCGCTCCTGCTCCATATCTGGCCAGCCAAACAGCAATAATGGCGTCGGCTCGCCTGGCGGGTTTTCCCAGTGTCCCTCAATGGCGGCGATTTTTGCCGGCTGGTGTTTCAGGGTGTTCAGGCCATGCATATCGCCGATCAGCGCCTGGACCGGCGCGACCAGCAGCGTCATCCATAGCGCCATGGAGAACATCTTGCGGATCGCTGGCGACTGATTGCCGCGCAGCAGATGCCAGGCCGCCGAGGCGCCGACGAACAGCGCGCTGCTGAGAAATGCCGCCACCGTCATGTGCAGTAAGCGGTAGGGGAACGACGGGTTAAATATCACCGCCAGCCAGTCGACGGGCACCACCTGGCCATCGACGATCTCAAACCCCTGCGGGGTCTGCATCCAGCTGTTGGAGGCGAGGATCCAGAAGGTCGAGATGATAGTCCCCAGCGCCACCATGCAGGTGGCGAAAAAGTGCAGCCCCGGCCCCACGCGGTTCCAGCCGAAGAGCATGACCCCGAGAAAACCGGCTTCCAGAAAGAACGCCGTCAGGACTTCATAGGTCAGCAGGGGGCCGGTGATGCTGCCCGCGAACTGCGAAAAACCGCTCCAGTTAGTGCCGAACTGATAGGCCATCACCAGCCCGGACACCACTCCCATACCGAAGTTGACGGCGAAGATCTTCGACCAGAAATGGTACAGCGAGCGCCAGGTGGGATTTTTGCTTTTCAGCCACAGGCCTTCGAGAACCGCCAGGTAGCTTGCCAGGCCAATGGTGATGGCGGGAAAGATAATATGAAAC
Source organism: Klebsiella sp. 2-CIP_Kleb. (assembly GCF_050378715.1). Classification (NCBI taxonomy): domain Bacteria; kingdom Pseudomonadati; phylum Pseudomonadota; class Gammaproteobacteria; order Enterobacterales; family Enterobacteriaceae; genus Klebsiella; species Klebsiella sp. 2-CIP_Kleb. The sequence continues at coordinate 573,995 of NZ_JBNRLG010000001.1, read as the reverse complement.
GAGACCGTAAAGGCGAATTGAATTCGCGCCAGATGGAATGCATCAAGACCGAACATGCAGGACTCCACAACAAAATTGATTCAGCGCAATTTTAGGCAGGGTGGCGGCAAGGGGGCAGAGGCAGTCGGTTCATTTTTTATCATAACAGTTGGCGGCTGTTATGATCTTTTTGCCGGTCTCCGGGGACCGCCAACATGGAGATCCCTCGGGTGAACAGCGTCATTTTTAACGCTGAAAGCAAAGCCAGATTGTTGGCCAGGAAAATATTAATAATCTATTTCACTGTATTATCGTAGTCTTACGGATCAGCTTAGACCTATAGCTGCCCGGGAAAGCGCGGTCGTTTAATTTTTGTGAGCAATATCCTCTGATTACGACAGATATAGCATTTTATTATCTGTTCTTTATTAATGAATTTAACGTCTGCACACGTTTGCTAGTATGAGAATCAGTAAAAAGGATGAGTCAGTTAATTATGAATTAAATAATTTTAAATTGTCGTATTTAGCCGTGCTTTGTATTTTATTCTCAGGATATCAATAAAAGGGAATGGTCATGTCAGAAAAAGGATTACATAGCTTATGTATTACCATCAGTATCATGTTCATTTTTTGGTTATGCATCATATCGTTTTTTTGGACAATTTTCTCGTGAACCTTTCCTGCGGGCGTTCTGTGTGACCGGGTTGCGCTGTTTTACATAACAGTTACTTAAAAGTGTTAATTTATAACAACTGATATATGATAAAGGGAGGTTGCAGCAAGGAAAGGGTGACAATGAAAAAGTATCAACAGCTGGCGCAGCAGCTGACCGACCAGATCGCGCTTGGCGTCTGGTTGCCGGGCGATCGGCTCCCCTCGCTGCGCGAGCAGGTGGTCAGCAGCGGCATGAGCTTTATGACCGTCAGCCATGCCTATCAGCTACTGGAAAGCCAGGGGCGCATCGTCGCCCGACCGCAGTCGGGATATTACGTCGCCCCCCAGCCGGTGAAGCTTCGTCAGCCGGCGCCGCCTGCTCAGGTGACCCGCGATGAAGCGGTCGATATCAATACTTACATCTTTGAGGTGCTCCAGGCCAGCCGCCAGGCGTCAATGCTGCCCTTTGCCTCGGCCTTCCCGGACCCGCGTCTCTTTCCACTCCAGCAGCTTAACCGTTCGCTGGCGCAGGTGAGTAAAACCGCCACCGCCATGAGCGTGATTGAGAACCTGCCGCCGGGCAACGCGGAGCTACGGCACGCCATTGCCCGGCGCTATGCCCTGCAGGGGATGAACGTCTCGCCCGACGAGATCGTCATTACCGCCGGAGCGCTGGAGGCGCTAAACCTCAGCCTGCAGGCGGTGACCGAGCCGGGGGACTGGGTGGTGGTGGAAAATCCCTGTTTCTACGGAGCCCTGCAGGCGCTGGAGAGGCTGCGTCTGAAGGCGCTGTCGGTGGCCACCGACGTCAAAGAGGGCATTGACCTGACGGCGCTGGAGGCGGCCCTGCAAAACTATCCGGTCAAGGCCTGCTGGCTGATGACCAACGGCCAGAACCCGCTCGGCTTCACCCTCAGCGCCGAAAAAAAAGCAGCGCTGGTGGCGCTGCTGGCGCGCTATGACGTGATGCTGATTGAAGATGATGTTTACAGCGAGCTCTACTTTGGCCGCGAGAAGCCGTTGCCGGCGAAGTTCTGGGATCAACAGGATATGACGCTGCACTGCAGTTCGTTTTCAAAATGTCTGGTGCCCGGCTTTCGCATCGGCTGGGTGGCGGCCGGGAAACAGGCGCGGCGGATCCAGCAGCTGCAGCTGATGAGTACGCTCTCCACCAGCTCGCCGATGCAGTTAGCCCTGGTGGATTACCTGTCGACCAAACGTTATGACGCCCATCTGCGCCGTCTCCGTCGCCAGCTGGCGGAACGTAAACAGCAGGCCTGGCAGGCGCTGCTGCGCCATCTGCCGCCGGAAGTCACTATCCATCACAGCGACAGCGGCTATTTTCTGTGGATCGAACTACCGGAAGGGGCCGACGCCAGCGTGCTGAGCGCCCGGGCGCTGGCGTCGCACATCAGCATCGCCCCGGGAAAAATGTTCTCCACCTCCGCCAGCTGGACCTCGTTTTTCCGCTTTAATACCGCCTGGGGCTGGGGAGAACGCGAAGAGCAGGGGGTGAAGCGCCTGGGCGAGCTAATTCGTGAGCAGCTTTCCTGATCGCTTTGGCTATTATTCGCCGCGATAACCAATCGCTAAAAATAAACGAAGATGGATTTTTATCGAGGCCGGTCATTATTTTACCGGCGCTCACCATAGGAAATACGCATACCCCTCCTTTTTCTCTAACTCGTTGTCTATAATCCATAAAGTCAGTCTTGTGTTGGCGATTTTTGCGTAATGCGTCCCGGGTCACAACCTGAATAAATTCCCCCGAGGGCGTTAATCCGCTGACTACCCTTATTTCAGGAGATATTTTTACGGCACGGCTGCCGCTAATTCCCTTGTGACAGGAGTAACACCTGATGAGCAAAAAATTGGCCCGTTGCAGCCTTTATGTGCTGGGGATGGCCTGCCTGACCGTCCAGGCGGCTGAGCCACTCACCTCGCTGGATAAACCGGAAGGGCGGCTGGATATTATTGCCTGGCCGGGGTATATCGAACGCGGTCAGACCGACAAGCAGTACGACTGGGTCAGCCAGTTTGAAAAAGAGACCGGCTGTCAGGTTAATGTGAAAACTGCCGCCACCTCTGACGAAATGGTTAGCCTGATGGCCAAGGGCGGCTACGATCTGGTGACTGCCTCGGGCGATGCTTCGCTGCGTCTGATCATGGGCAAACGCGTTCAACCGATTAACACAGCGCTGATTGCCGGGTGGCACACTCTCGACCCGCGCATTGCGCAAGGGGCATGGTTTAACGTCGGGGGCAAAGTTTACGGCACGCCGTATCAGTGGGGACCGAATCTGCTGATGTACAACACCCGCGTATTCCCGACGCCGCCGGACAGCTGGAGCGTGGTCTTCGTGAAGCAGGATCTTCCGGATGGCAAAACCAATCAGGGGCGGGTGCAGGCCTATGATGGCCCGATCTATATCGCCGACGCTGCGCTGTTTGTCAAAGCCACCCAACCGCAGCTGGGGATCGAAGATCCCTATCAACTGACCGAAACCCAGTACAACGCGGTGCTGAAGGTGCTGCGTGACCAGCAACCGCTGATCCACCGCTACTGGCATGACGCCACCGTGCAGATGAACGACTTCAAAAACGAAGGGGTGGCCGCCTCCAGCTCGTGGCCCTATCAGGCCAACGGCCTGAAGGCGGAAGGCCAGCCTGTCGCCACCGTATTTCCGAAGGAGGGGGTGACCGGCTGGGCGGATACCACCATGCTGCACAGCGAGGCGAAGCACCCGGTCTGCGCCTATAAATGGATGAACTGGTCGCTCACGCCGAAGGTGCAGGGCGATGTGGCGGCCTGGTTCGGCTCGTTGCCGGTGGTGCCTGAGGGCTGTAAAGCCAGCGCGCTGCTCGGAGAGAAAGGCTGTGAGACCAACGGCTATGACCAGTTTACCCGCATCCACTTCTGGAAAACGCCGATTGCCGAGGGGGGGAAATACGTTCCCTACAGCCGCTGGACGCAGGACTACATTGCGATAATGGGCGGCCGCTAAGGATCGGAGGTAAACAATGACGTACGCGGTCGAGTTTCAGAATGTATCGCGCCTGTATGGCGATGTACGGGCAGTGGACGGGGTCAGCATTGGCATCCGTGACGGCGAGTTTTTCTCGATGCTGGGTCCTTCGGGCTCGGGGAAAACCACCTGCCTGCGGCTGATTGCTGGTTTTGAGCAGCTCTCCGGCGGCACCATTCGGATCTTCGGTCAGCCGGCCAGCGAGCTGCCGCCCTGGCAGCGGGACGTCAATACCGTGTTCCAGGACTATGCGCTGTTTCCCCATATGTCGATCCTCGACAATGTTGCTTACGGCCTGATGGTCAAAGGCGTGGCGAAGAAAGCGCGCCATGCCCGCGCCCAGGAAGCGCTGGAGAAAGTGGCCCTCGGTTTTGCGCACCATCGCAAGCCCTCCCAGCTCTCCGGTGGTCAGCGGCAGCGGGTCGCCATCGCCCGGGCACTGGTGAACCAGCCGCGGGTGCTGCTGCTCGACGAGCCGCTGGGCGCTCTGGATTTAAAGCTGCGCGAGCAGATGCAGGTGGAGCTGAAAAAGCTACAGCAGTCGCTGGGGATCACCTTCATCTTCGTTACCCACGACCAGAGCGAAGCGCTGTCGATGTCCGATCGCGTGGCGGTGTTTAACAACGGGCGCATTGAGCAGGTGGACGCCCCGCAGGATCTTTATCTGCATCCGAAGACCGCCTTTGTCGCCGGTTTTGTCGGCACCGCCAACGTCTTTGAGGCCGAGGCGGCCCGGCGGTTATGCGGCCTGGCGGGCTGCTGGTCGCTGCGCCCGGAGCATGTTCGCCTGCAGGGCGGCGGGGAGGTGCAGGTGCAGGGCGTGGTTCAGGCGGTACAGTATCAGGGGGCGGCGACGCGGATCGAGCTCCGGCTGGCGGATGGCGACAAGCTGCTGGTCAGCCAGGCCAATATCGACGGCGCGGCGGCGAGCGTTCCTCGAACCGGGCAAACGGTGCAGGCGTCATGGTCGCGGGCGGCGATGACCCCGCTGGAAAGCGGAGGCTGAGATGACCATGGCGATTGTTCCTGCGCAGGCCGGACGCGTATCGGGGATCTTCTGGCGCCGGCCGGCGCTGGGCCTGTTTTTGCTGCTGCTTGGGCCGTTGATGTGGTTTGGCATCGTCTATCTGGGCTCGCTGCTGACCCTGCTGTGGCAGAGTATCTACACTTTTGACGACTTCACCATGTCGGTGACCAGCGACTTTACGCTGGCCAACCTGCAGGCATTGTTCAACCCCGCCAACTACGACATTATCGTCCGCACCCTGGTGATGGCGCTGTGCGTGACCTTGGCCAGCGCCCTGCTGGCGCTGCCGATGGCCTGGTATATGGCGCGCTACACCAGCGGCAAAATGAAGGCCTTCTTTTATATCACGGTCATGCTGCCGATGTGGGCCAGCTATATCGTCAAGGCCTACGCGTGGGTGCTGCTGCTGGCCAAAGATGGCGTAGCGCAGTGGTTCCTCGGCCATCTCGGGCTGGAAGGGGCGCTGAACGCTCTGTTGACCGTCCCGGCGGTGGGCGGCAACACCTTATCCACTTCCGGCCTCGGACGCTTTCTGGTCTTCGTCTACATCTGGCTGCCTTTTATGATCCTGCCGGTGCAGGCGGCGCTGGAGCGTATTCCGGGCTCTCTGCTGCAGGCCTCGGCCGATCTTGGCGCTGCCCCACGGCAGACCTTTCGCTACGTGGTCCTGCCGCTGGCTATTCCCGGAATTGCCGCCGGGTCGATCTTCACCTTTTCTCTGACGCTGGGCGATTTTATCGTGCCGCAACTGGTCGGCCCACCGGGGTACTTTATCGGCAATATGGTCTACTCGCAGCAGGGGGCGATCGGCAATATGCCGATGGCGGCGGCGTTTACCCTCGTGCCGATCGTGCTGATTGCCCTTTATCTGGCGTTCGTGAAACGTCTGGGAGCCTTCGATGCACTCTGAACGCGCACCCTGGTACCTGAAACTGGCGACATGGGGCGGGGTGGTGTTCCTCCACTTTCCGCTGCTGATCATCGCCATCTATGCTTTTAATACCGAAGATGCTGCCTTCAGCTTTCCGCCGCAGGGGCTGACGCTGCGCTGGTTCAGTGAGGCGGCAGGGCGCAGCGATATTCTGGAAGCAGTGACGTTGTCACTTAAGATCGCCGCCCTGTCGACGGCCATTGCCTTAGTGCTTGGCACGCTTGCTGCAGGCGCCCTATGGCGGAGCACCTTTTTTGGTAAGAACGCGGTGTCGCTACTGCTGCTCCTGCCCATCGCCCTGCCGGGGATTATAACCGGCCTGGCGCTCCTGACAGCCTTTAAAGCGGTCGGCCTGGAGCCTGGTCTGCTGACCATCGTGGTGGGGCACGCGACCTTCTGCGTGGTGGTGGTGTTTAACAACGTCATCGCTCGCTTCCGCAGGACCTCCTGGAGCCTGGTGGAGGCCTCGATGGATTTGGGGGCGACTGGCTGGCAGACCTTTCGCTACGTGGTGCTACCCAATCTGGGTTCGGCGCTGCTGGCGGGCGGGATGCTGGCATTCGCCCTGTCATTTGATGAAATCATCGTCACGACTTTTACCGCGGGGCATGAGCGAACCTTGCCGCTGTGGTTACTGAATCAGCTGGGGCGGCCGCGAGATGTGCCCGTTACCAACGTTGTCGCGCTGTTGGTGATGCTGGTAACAACGATACCAATCTTAGGGGCCTGGTGGCTCACCCGCGACGGCGATAACGTCGCCGGAAACGGGAAATAAAACCATGAAACAGGATAATGCTATGCAACACAACCTCTTAATAAACGGTAAGTTAGTGGCAGGTGAAGGCGAAAAGGTGCCGGTATACAACCCTGCGACCGGCGAAGTGATCCTGGAGATTGCCGAAGCGACAGCGGCCCAGGTGGATGCCGCCGTTGAGGCGGCGGATCGGGCGTTTGATGCCTGGAGCCAGACGACGCCGAAAACGCGCGCGGAATGTCTGCTGAAGCTGGCGGATGCCATCGCGGCGCAGGCGGAGCCCCTGGCGCAGCTGGAGTCGCTGAACTGCGGCAAGCCGCTGCACTGCGTGCTTAACGATGAGATGCCGGCCATTGCGGACGTTTTCCGCTTCTTCGCCGGCGCCGCCCGTTGCCTGCCGGGGATGGCGGCCGGAGAGTATCTGGAAGGGCATACCTCGATGATCCGTCGCGACCCGGTGGGCGTGGTAGCCTCCATCGCGCCCTGGAACTATCCCCTGATGATGGCGGCCTGGAAGCTGGCCCCGGCGCTGGCGGCAGGCAACTGTGTGGTGATAAAACCCTCCGAGATCACGCCGCTGACGGCGCTGAAGCTGGCAGAGCTGGCAAAAGATATTTTCCCGGAAGGGGTGATCAACGTACTGTTCGGCCGCGGCAAAACGGTGGGCGATCCGCTGACCGCCCACGCGAAAGTGCGGATGGTTTCCCTGACCGGGTCGATTGCCACCGGCGCCCATATCATCGGCCATACCGCCTCGTCGATTAAACGTACCCATATGGAGCTGGGCGGTAAGGCGCCGGTCATCGTCTTTGACGACGCGGATATCGACGCGGTAGTGGATGGCGTTCGGACCTTCGGGTTTTACAACGCCGGCCAGGACTGTACGGCCGCCTGCCGGATCTACGCCCAGCAGGGTATTTATGAGCAGCTGGTGGAGAAGCTCGGGGCGGCGGTGGCCAGCCTGAAAATGGGGGCGCCGGAGGATGCCGCCACCGAGCTGGGGCCGCTGAGCTCGCTGGCCCATCTTGAGCGGGTCAGCGCCGCGGTGGAAGCCGCAAAGGCGCTACCGCATATTAAAGTGGTTACCGGTGGCAATCGGGCTGACGGCGCCGGCTATTATTTCCAGCCGACGCTGCTCGCCGGCGCCCGGCAGGAGGACGCTATCGTGCAGCGCGAAGTGTTTGGCCCGGTGGTCAGCGTGACGCCTTTCAGCGATGAAGCGCAGGCCCTGAGCTGGGCAAATGACTCCCAGTATGGGCTGGCCTCTTCGGTGTGGACGAAAGATGTTGGCCGCGCCCACCGGCTCAGCGCCAGGCTGCAGTACGGCTGCACCTGGGTAAACACCCACTTTATGCTGGTGAGTGAAATGCCGCATGGCGGCCAGAAGCTGTCGGGCTACGGGAAAGACATGTCAATGTATGGCCTTGAGGATTACACCGTGGTTCGCCATGTGATGGTTAAACATGGCTAACGGATTGACCCTTAAGCGGCAAAAGATTATTACGCAATGGGTGTGTTAGTGCGCTAATAGTCACGATGGCAAAAATGGTTAAAACTCGCGGCGGGGGATGTGAGATTATTCTGATACCCCTTCAAGAGCTAAGCCATCGTGAGTGCCGGAGATAAGCGCCGGATGGGGTTCGCCAGCCACCCTGGGCGCATCGCGCCCGGCGGGTGAGGCGGCAACGTCGCGGTTTGCGACCGGATACCGGCCCCTGCCTGATGGCAGGGGCTTTTTTATGTCCACAGTAAGCCAGGAAGAGGAGGATGCCAGCGACGCTGGAGCAGGGAGGAATTTGTTTTAACCGTGTTCAGCGTTTGGTTTTTTTGCTCGGCAAGCTGGCGCTGCGACGGTCACGTATATAGGAAATAAGATTATACACCGCCGCGACCAGCAGGATCAGCGCGATGACCAGCGTGATGATTCCGGACATATCCACCTCGAAATATAAAAGCGCACTGCGCTAAAAACATTACCAATAGTTATGAATGTAAGTATTCTCTGCAGAGAAGGCAAATGATATTTGTTGTCATTTAGCGCTATTTTGGGCCCTGGCCAGCGAGGCCAGACAGGAAAAGGTTTGGTTACAATAGCTTGTAGTCGCCTGTTATCTTATTCAGATCCAGCGCCAGTGTGGTATATCGCATTTTCGGTCAACGCGCGCTAATCTTTTCATTTGCGATTGGCGAAATATTATCTTTATCAGATGAATCAAATTGCGCTGAACAGAAACTATTTCACGACTATAAATAAGGATTTTATATTTGCAGTCAGCGGGTGATATTTATTCGCAATATTTAATCACCGACGAATCAATCCACCATACGCGCCAGCGCGGTGGCGCACGCTCCCGGGTTTGACTTTCCGCCGCCGCTCATGCGATCATTTCATGCATATTCGGTTTTAACGTTGATGTCGCTGTGAAAATTTTTGCTTTTATTCTGCTGGCTGTCGGCACCGTGGCGCTGAGCTATGGTAACGCGCCGGCAAAACGTATTCAGGACTGTGAGAACGCGGGAGTGGGGCAGGCCGTCTGCGCCGCTGCCGAATGGGATAATGAGAAAGTGAATGTTCTGCCTCATTATAACCCTGAGCTGAACAAGGTTATTATCGCAGGCCATTCAGCCCGTAGCGTTTATGACCCTGATAATGGCGCCAGCCTCCGCACGTAAAAAAGCAGCCCAGTGGGCTGCTTTTTTAGGTTTCGTTGCTGAGTAAAATGATTAAAACCAGCCAAATCTCACCGACAGCAGGCTGATAAGCGCGAACGCGGCGCAGACATTAATCATAACGACGGTCTTGCTGGAGACATCCATAACGCCACCTTAATGAGTAAGTCCCTAAAGGTATAGTACGGCGGGCGCGGTTGCGCTATCGGATTAAGACGAATCAGGCTTTGTTCTGAATATTGAGCCCGATTCTGAATTTGTTATACAGGTATCTCTGAATCACGACGTCATGGCAGATAATTATCCCACCATGGAACGCTCCTCAGGGAAGGAAAACTAAGAATGACGTTATATCAAAAAATGTTGGTGTTTTACGCCATTATGGGCGTGATCTGTGCCGTAATTAGCTGGTTTTTAACCAAAGAGAGTTGGGTGATCCGCCTGCTGGCGGCCCTGTTGATCGGTGCCACCTGGCCGTTCAGCTTCCCCATGGCGCTGCTCGTCTCGCTGTTTTAACCTTCCGGCGGCGGACGACAGAAAAGGGTGGCGGCAAAGGTAAGGTTACTGTATAAAAACACAGTAACCTTATCATGGAGGCAAACAGGTGAACGGTTTCTTTTCGTCCGTCGCAGGCGCCACATTGCGCTGGCTCGATCTCCCGGGAGAGGAGCTTCCGCTGGTGTTTATCCACGGCCTCGGCTGCGCGTCCTCTTACGACTACCCCCGCGTCGCCAGCGACCCCGCGCTCAACGGGCGGCGCAAAATACTTATCGACCTCCCGGGCTTCGGCTACAGCGATAAACCGCACGACTTTAGTTACAACATACATAAGCAAGCGCAAGCTGTGGAGCAGGTCCTCAACCACCTGCGCCTGCAGCGCTTCGCGCTGTATGGGCATAGCATGGGTGGAAGCATCGCCATCGAAGCGGCAGGGCTGCTGGCGGAGCGAGTGACGACGCTGCTGGTGTCTGAACCCAACCTGTTCGCCGGAGGCGGTGAGTACAGTAGACGCATTGCGGCGCAGGCAGAGGGGGCCTTTATCGCTGAAGGTTACGCCAGGATGCTGGCGGAAGAGCGCTCGCCGTGGGCCGGCTGTTTGCAAAACAGCGCCCCCTGGGCCGTCTGGCGAGCCGCCAGCAGCCTGATAAACGGCAGCGACACGCCCTGGTTTACCCAGCTCTGCCAGCTGCGCTGTCAGAAGATGCTGATCGTCGGCGAGCAGTCGCTCCCTTATGCGGATATCGAACGGGTAGAGGCGCACGGGATCCCAGTCGGGATTGTGCCCCACGCGGGGCACTCGATGGCGTGGGAAAACCCGGAAGGGCTGGCGCAACTCATCGCCAGCCACGGCTAAGGGGAGACGGCGTCAGAAAGGCAGTTCGCGGGGCTGGGTCTGGAGCGTTATCCAGCGCAGCTCAGTGAATTCTGCAATTCCGGCCCGGCCGCCGAACCGGCCATAGCCGGAGGCTTTGCAGCCGCCAAACGGCATTTGCGCTTCATCATGAACGGTTGGACCATTGATATGGCAAATGCCGGTTTGCAGACGTTGCGCCAGGTTCCACGCTCTGGCGCTGTCGCGGCTGTAGACCGCCGCGGAAAGGCCATATTCGCTGTCGTTGGCTACCGCCAGCGCCTCTTCGTCATTATTAACCCGAATAATCGCTTTTACCGGGCCGAAGGACTCTTCGTTCCACAGCCGCATCTCGCGGGTGACGCCGTCCAGTAAGGTCGGCGCCATGTGGGTATCACTGGCTTTACCGCCGGTCAGCAGGCGGGCGCCCTTGGCTAAGGCATCGTCGATTAACGCGTTGCAGCGGGTGACGGTATTCATGTCGACCACCGGGCCGGTCAGGCTGGCGGGGAGAGAGGCGGCGCGCCTCGCCAGCAGAGGGATAAAGCGCTCCGCCACGGCGTTGTCGACAATAATGCGCTCGGTGGACATGCAGATCTGTCCGGCGTTGGCGAAGGCGCCAAAAATGGCGCCCGCCGCCGCCTGTTCGATATCGGCATCGTCGAGGACCAGCAGCGGCGCTTTGCCACCGAGCTCCAGCACCGCTGGTTTCAGATACTGCCCGCAGGTGCGGGCGATAATCCGCCCCACCGGCGTGGAGCCGGTAAAGTTGACACGCCGCACCGCCGGATGGGCGATCAGCGACTCCACCAGCGCCGGCGCGTCTTGCGGCGCGCAGGTAAGATAGTTCACCACACCCGGCGGGAAGCCCGCCGCGTCGAGGGCGTCGATAATCAATCCTTGTGTCGCCGGGGAGAGCTCAGCGCCCTTGAGGATCACCGTGTTGCCGCAGGCCAGCGGCGTCGCCAGCGCCCGTGTGGCAAGGATCAGCGGCGCGTTCCACGGCGCCATGCCCAGCACCACGCCAGCCCCCTGGCGGACGCCCATCGCCAGATTGCCCGGCACGTTGGATGGAATGATCTGTCCTTCAATCTGGGTGGTCAGCGCCGCCGCTTCGCGCAGGATATCAGCCGCCAGATGGACGTTAAATCCGGCCCAGTGCGCGGTCGCGCCGGTTTCCGCCGCCATGGCGGCGATAAATTTAGCCTCCCGCAACAGCATATGTTCCGCCGCGTCGAGCAGTAAGCGACGCCGTTCCGCCGGGAGCGTATCGCGCCACTGTGGGAAGGCGCTGGCCGCGGCCTCGACGCAGCGTTTGCCGTCGGCGAGACTGGCGGCAGCGGCAACCGAAGCGACATCGTCTTGGGCCGGGTGGCGCCGGGTGAAGGTCCGACGGTCTTCGGCATCATGCCACTGGCCATCAATGTACAGATTGCAGGTGATTGTCATGGGGGTAGTAACCTCTTGTTCTGCGGTCCCTCCAGTGTACCGGTCGCCGCTGATGGCGAGCGTGAGCGGGGCGGTTATCGCACATTTTTTTGCCGGAATTGTGCGTAGCTCACAACATCCCAATCGTGCCTGACGCAAAAAGCAGCGCGACGCCGATTAAACCAGCAAATTCAGCGCGATTGGCATAAGGTGATAGCCATTGATTATTTGCCGGTGGCGAGGGGCTGTGCTGTTATTACTGTTCTTATAATCAATAATCAGGATTTATAACCATGTCTACAGGGAAAACCACGCTGGCGCTGCTGCTGAGCGCGCTGTTGCCGGTCAGCGCCGCATGGGCCGCGGGCAATGATACGCTGGTCTATTGCTCAGAGGCCTCCCCGGAGTCTTTCAACCCGCAGATCGCCAGCTCCGGCCCGTCGTTCGTCGCCAGCTCGCAGGTGCTGTATAACCGCCTGGTCACTTTTGACCCGGTGAAGAACACGCCGATCCCGTCGCTGGCCACCGAGTGGCACGTCTCTGAGGATGGCAAGACCTGGACCTTCACGCTGCGTCAGGGGGTGAAGTTCAACAGCAATAAATTCTTCAAACCGACCCGCGATTTTAACGCCGACGACGTCCTGTTTTCCGTGCTGCGCCAGATGGATCCTCAGCATCCTTATCACAAGGTGTCGCAGGGGAACTATGAGTACTTCCACGACGTGGGCCTCGATAAGCTGATTAAGTCGGTGAAAAAGGTCGATGACTATCACGTCCAGTTCGTACTTAACGAGCCGAACGCGGCGTTTCTTGCCGACTGGGGAATGGACTTCGCCTCTATTCTGTCGGCGGAGTATGGCGAGGCGATGCTGAAGAAAGGGACGCCGGAAAACGTTGATAACTGGCCTGTCGGTACCGGACCCTATGCCCTGCAGCAGTATAAAGTGGATTCGCAAATCCGCTATATCGCCAATCCCCACTACTGGGAAGGCGAGGTGCCGACTAAGCACTTAATCTTTTCCATCACGCCAAACGTCGAGACACGCCTGGCGAAACTGCAGACTAACGAGTGCCAGATTATTCCTGCGCCTTCGCCGGTTCAGTTCCCGGTAATTAAGGGCAATAAAGATCTGGCGCTGCACGCCGTCGAGGCGCTGAACGTCGGCTACCTGGCGTTTAACACGGAGAAAAAACCGTTTGATAATGTGCTGGTGCGCCAGGCGTTAAACTATGCCACCGACAAGCAGGCAATCGTTAAGGCGGTGTTCCTCGATTCCGGTACGGTGGCGAAGTCACCGATCCCGTCCACCATGCTCGGGTATAAAAAAGACCTCCCGGACTACGACTACGATCCGCAGAAAGCGAAAGCGCTGCTCAAGCAGGCGGGTCTGGAGCAAGGGGCGGAAGTGACCCTGTGGTCGATGCCGGTTCAACGTCCGTACAACCCGAACTCAAAACGCATTGCTGAAATGATCCAAAATGACTGGGCGAAAGTCGGGGTGAAAGCGAAGATCGTCAGCTATGAGTGGGGCGAATACCTCGCCGGCATGCGTAAAGGTGAACACGATAGCGCGCTGTACGGCTGGATGTCGGACAATGGCGACCCGGACAACTTTGCCGGCACGCTGCTCAGCTGTGATAATATCCAGACCGGCTCTAACGCCGCCCGCTGGTGCGATAAGTCGTATGACGCGCTGGTGAAGAAAGCGCTGCTGGTGAGCGATCCGCAGGCGCGCGCCACACTCTATGAACAGGCGCAAGAGATCTTCTACCAGCAGGCGCCGTGGATCACCCTGGCGACCGGCAAGACCTTCTATGCCACCCGCAGTAACGTCAGCGGCTACCGCGTGAGCATGATGGGCAGCGATTTTTCCAAAGCGAAGCTGAATTAAGCGAAAGGAGAACAGGATGGCACATCTGGATGAGGTTATCGTCAAAGTCGATGACACTATTGCCGAGGGGGTTATCGCTCATATGAATGAGCTGCTGATCGCCCTGAGCGATGACGCGCAACTCAGTCGTGAGGAGCGCTATACCCAGCAGCAGCGTCTGCGCACCGCTATCGCCCACCATGGCCGACAGCATCAGGAAGAGCAGGACGCGCGCCGCGAGCAGTTGACCAAAGGCGGCGCGATCCTCTGAAGAGGCGCTCAGAACTGGCGTCTGGCCACCAGCCAGGCGCCCACTACCAGCATCACCGCGCCGCATAATGGCCCGATCAGCGCCCGCAGCGGTACGCCGTGGGCGCGAATTAAATCCATGATCAACCCGCCGACCAGCTGGCTGGCCACCAGTACCGCAATGGTAGTGGCCGCGCCGACGTTTTGATAGCCGCTGATGCTGGCAAAAACGAAAAAGGACCCCAGCAGGCCAGGGATCAGCGTCCACCACTTCACGCTCAGGGCCAGCTCCTGAAAGCCAGCGGCGCCCTGGCGCAGGAGCAACAGGGTCACGAAAATAACGATACCCACCAGCGAATTGAGCAGCATGGCGATGAGGATCGTCGACGCTGACTGGGTGATGCGCACCATCAGGGTGTTCTGTAGTACCAGGCCTACGCCGGCGGCCACCAGACAGGCGAGGGTGAGCGACGCATTCATGCCTTACCGTCCGGTTCCTGGCGCGCATCCAGCTGCAGCTGCATAAAGGTGAGATCCAGCCAGCGGCCAAATTTGGTTCCCACCTGCGGCATCTGCCCGGTGGTGATAAAGCCCAGCGTTTCATGCAGGTGCAGCGAGGCGTGGTTCTGCGACTCGATCCCGGCGACCATCACATGTTTATTCAGCCGCCGCGCTTCGGCGATCAGCGCAACCAGCAGTTTGCGGCCCAGGCCTTTCCCCTGATGGTCGGGGTGAACGTACACCGAATGCTCCACGGTGTGGCGAAAGCCGTCAAACGCGCGCCAGTCGCCAAAAGAGGAATAGCCGGTGATGACGCCGTTTTCCTCGCTCACCAGCACCGGAAAGCCGGCCAGCTGGCGGGCTTCAAACCACGCGATGCGGTTGTCGGTATCCACGGTTTTATCATTCCAGATAGCGGCGGTATGCACGACGGCGTGGTTATAGATCTCGGCGATCGCCGCGCAATCGTCTTTAATGGCAGGGCGGATGGACATAGCAAACCTCAGTTCTCGTACACTATAGTAGTACGTTATTATTACAATAATGAACGTCACGCTGTCATCCATTTTCAGCGAAATATTGCTGATGGGCCAGGGGGGGCGCGGCCCAACGGGCGATTGTGTAATGCGGGCGCGCGCACTATAGTGTTACGTTATGAATACTATAGAAGACAACCTCAATCAGCGCATCAGCGCGCGCATCCGCATCGAGCGCGAATCCCGCGGCTGGTCGCTGAACGACCTCGCCGAACGGGCCGGCGCCTCGCGGGCGATGATCCATAAGATCGAGCGCGGTGAAAGCAGTCCGACGGCCTCAATGCTGGGCCGCCTTTCCGGCGCCTTCGGGATCAGTATGTCGACGCTGATCGCCCGGGCGGAAATGCAGGAGGGCAAGCTGCTGCGTTTTGCCAGCCAGCCGGTATGGCACGACCCGCAAAGCCACTATCTCCGTCGCCACGTCTCGCCGCGCAGCGATCTGCCCATTGATATGGTGCAGATCGAGCTGCCGCCCGGCAGCGATGTGCCGATGCCGGCCTCGTCCTACGCGCTGGCCCGCCAGCTGATCTGGCTGCAGCAGGGCGAACTGGTGTTCATGGAAGGGAATACCCGCCACGAGATGCAGACAGGGGACTGTCTGGAGCTCGGCCCGCCGAACGACTGCCGCTTTATCAATGAGTCCGCAGAGACCTGCGTCTATCTGGTGGTGCGCCTTAATCAATCGCCATCCGGCTCTTAATGTTAAAGCGCATTGCGCATAAAGCAGCTAGCCTCAGTACAGTCTGCTAACAAGAGGAGTTTGCTATGACAGAACAACCGCAACGCCATCGCCGCTGGGTACTGGCTTCCCGTCCCCATGATGAACCGACGGCAGAGCATTTCCGCCTGGAAGAGAGCGAGGTACCGACGCCAGGGCCGGGTCAGGTTCTGCTGCGTACCGTTTATTTATCGCTGGATCCCTATATGCGCGGGCGGATGAGCGACGCGCCGTCCTATTCACCGCCGGTGGCCATTGGCGCGGTGATGGTGGGCGGGACCGTGAGTCGCGTCGTGACCTCGCAGCATGATGATTTTCAACCAGGCGACTGGGTGCTTGGCTACAGCGGCTGGCAGGATTATGAGCTTTCCGACGGCAGCGGACTGGTGAAGCTGGGGGACAACCCGCAGCACCCGTCCTGGTCGCTGGGGGTTCTGGGGATGCCGGGCTTCACCGCCTACATGGGGTTGCTGGACATTGGCCAGCCGAAGGCGGGTGACACGCTCGTGGTCGCTGCGGCCACCGGGCCGGTGGGCGCCACGGTCGGACAGATCGGCAACATTAAGGGCTGCCGTACCGTCGGCATCGCCGGCGGCGCGGAGAAGTGTCGCTATGCGGTTGACACCTTAGGCTTTGATGTCTGCCTTGACCATCGCGCAGCGGACTTTGCCGAACAGCTGGCCCAGGCCTGCCCGCAGGGCATTGACGTCTACTACGAAAACGTCGGCGGCAAGGTGTTTGACGCGGTGCTGCCGCTGCTGAATACCGCGGCCCGGGTTCCGGTCTGCGGGCTGGTGAGCGGCTATAACGCCACCGGTCTGCCGGATGGGCCGGATCGTCTGCCGTTGCTGATGGCGACCATCCTCAAGAAACGCATCCGGATGCAGGGCTTTATTATCGGCCAGGATTACGGGCATCGGATCGCGGAATTCCAGCAGCAGATGGGGCGCTGGGTGCAGGAGGGGAAAATTAAATATCGCGAACAGCTGATTGACGGTCTGGAGCAGGCGCCGCAGGCGCTGATCGGCCTGTTGAAAGGCGAAAACTTTGGTAAGGTGGTGATCCGCGTGTCGGCGGACGACTAATACGCCGGGTTTAGCCTGAATGCGCCTCTCTCCCGGCCGGGAAGAGAGGCGCTGCATGAATATCAGGCGTAAAAGGCTAACCGCTGGGCGAGCAGATCGACAAAGGCTTCGCGGTCCACATCCAGCAGCAGGGTGGTATTGGGCAGATTGCCGGTCAGATGGTAGTAATCGACCACCGTCATCCCCTGGGTATATTTTCCTTCCGTTTCCACGCCGACCCAGCGCTCGATAGTGGTAAAGAGCTCCGGCTTGAGGAGCCAGGCGATGGTGCAGGGGTCGTGGAGCGGCGCGCCGTCGAAGCCCCACTTTTCGTCCTTGTGGTAGGCCATAAAGAAGTCGAGCAATTCGGCGACGATGGTTGATACCGGATTGCCAATCTTGCGGAATCGCTCAATATCCGCAGGAAGGATCTGCGCCCGGTGGGTGACATCCAGGCCCGCCATTACCACCGGGATCCCCGACTGAAAGACCATCTCCGCAGCCTGCGGATCAACGTAGATATTAAACTCCGCCGCCGGCTGCCAGTTGCCCAGCCCCATGGCGCCCCCCATGATCACGATGCGGGCGATCTTCACGTGCAGCTCCGGATGGCTGGCGAGCAGCAACGCCACGTTAGTCTGCGGCCCGGTGGCCACCAGTGTCACTGGCTCCCGGCTTTCCCGCAGCACCCTGGCCATCAGCTCGACGGCGGTGCAGTTCTGCGGGGCAAAGGCCGGCTCCGGCAGGTTCGGGCCATCCAGTCCGCTTTCCCCGTGCACGTTATCGGCGATGATCAGGTCGCGCATCAATGGCTTCCACGCGCCGCCGGCGACCGGAATATCCGCTCGGTTCAGCAGGGTCAGCATACGCAGCACGTTGCGCAGGGTCTTCTCCGGCGTCTGGTTGCCTGCGGAGGCGGTGACGGCTTTCACCTCCAGCTCCGGCGAGGCGAGGGCGAGGACCAGGGCGATCGCGTCATCATGTCCCGGATCGCAATCAATCATTATCGGCAGTGCCATAGCAGCTCCTTGTTGGCGTTGTTCTGTGACCAGACTAACGCTGCGGCGCGAGGCAGACGAGAAAGTGTGCAGAATAGTGTGATGGCTAGCACGGTTGCAGGGGCAATCGCGCGGTTAGTCGCGGCGGTCCTGCGTCATCAGGCCTCGCCTTGCGATGGCGCAAGCTAGCGTCCGGCGCGGCGCGATAGAATAAAAATCGCTAATCCTTACGGATATTAATGGTTTGCTTTTCGGCGAGCGGATTCTTATCCTTAAGAAAACTCAAGAGGTTATGACGATGAAAGATGTAGTAGATAAATGCAGCACCAAAGGCTGCGCCATTGATGTCGGGACGATCATTGATAACGAGGACTGCGTCTACCGGGCTGAGAAATTATTCCCGAGCCGCGAGGAAGCGGAGTCAACCGTAGCCGCCGTTCGCGAGCGTGCCGCCGCGGCGGCGCCCGCCAGTGAACCGCCGCAGGTTGACTACACCCTCGCCGCCGCCGGCGACGAGGTGAAGCTCGATCTGTCCATCGCCTTCTCCTGCCAGGCGGAAAAGATCATTTTCGAATTGTCCCTGAGAAACCTGCTTTAATCAGCGTCCTGGGCGCCAGCGCCTGAGAATAACGCCTTCGCCCGCGAATCCGCGGGCGAAGGCGAGCATTATTCGAAGCGCCAGGCGAGGTTTAGCCCGATACCGTAGTTGCGTCCGGGCGCGGGCTCGTAGTAGCGTCCGTTGGACTCGTTAACGATGACGGACCCGACGTACTCGCGGTCGAACAGGTTGTCGACCCGGCCGAACAGATCCATATCCATCCTGCCATAGCTCCACTTATAGCCGGTCGTCAGGCCGACCACCGTCCAGGACGGGGCTTTGGCGGTGTTTTCGTCATTCGCCATGATGTCGCTCATGTAGCGAATATCGCTTCCGGCGTACCAGCCCTGCTCCGGCTGATAGCCGAAGGAGGCGTAGCCCATATTGCGCGCGATCCCCGGAATACGGTTACCGTTGCAGCTGGCGTCGCCGCAGACGTTGGTGCGATAGGTCGCGTCCAGCCAGGTCCAGGCCGCCTTCAGGCGCCAGCTCTCGCCAAACTGCTGATCCAGTCCCAGCTCCATGCCCTGACGACGGGTCTTGCCGGCGTTTTTATAGCTGGTGCGCCCGCCGCTGCTGCTGTCGACCACGATCTCATTATCGGTATCAGTCTGGAACAGGGCGGCGGTGAGCAGCCCATTGCCGATCCGCGTCTTGCTGCCGATCTCCACCGTGTCGTTGGTGGAGGGCTTCAGGCCGAAATTAAGGCCGCTCTGGTTATCGGAGCGGTATGACAGTTCGTTGATGGTCGGCGTCTCGAAGCCGCGGCCGGCGGAGAGGTAGACGTTCCACGCGTCGGTCAGGGCATACTTCAGCGAGCCTGCGGGCAGCCATTTGTGATAGCTGGCATCGCCGCTGTCATCGCCATTGCCCGGCGTGATGTAGTAGTCATTCGAATCGAACCATACCGAGCTGTAGCGCACCCCGGCATCGAGCGAAAGTTTGTCGGTGAGCTGCCACTGGGTCTGCAGGTAAGGGTCGACGTTCCACATCAGGTTGCGTTCGTTACGACGCAGCGCGCCCTGTTCGCCATACTGCGGCGCGCCGTTGACCATCACAAAGTTTTCATAGCCTTTGCGGCGCTCGCTCATGTTCTCGTAGTCAAGACCGGCGGTCAGGGTGACCGGCACCAGCAGCTCCCCGCGATGGGTCAGCCGGGTATCGATCCCCTGGTAGTGGCGGGTGAGGTCAATCACCCCGCCGGCGTGGCTCGGCTTCAGCTGTGGCGCGCGCGGGATCGACTGGAACTGGGTGGTTTCGCGTTCCCCGGCGTACATCATGACGCTGAGATCGTCCTGGGCGCTCAGCTGGCGCTCATAGCGCAGACCTGCCTGGGTCTGCCGGGTATTTTTGCGGGTATTATACTGGTCGCCGCGCGGCGACTGGCGCGGGTTATCGCGCCATTCATCGGCGGTTAATCCGCCGGCGTCATTGGCTTTGATATCGACACTATTCAGCAGCAGAGTCAGCTTACTGACGTCGTTGATACGCACCCCCAGCCGGGCGTTGGCCAGATTTTTGCGCGCGCCGCTGTGATCGCGATAGCCGTGGGTGGTGAAGCGGTTAGTCGACACCGTGTAATCCACATCGCCCGCGTGGCTGCCGTCGCCAACGGCGCCGGTGGCTTTCATTCCATAGTGCCAGGTGCCAAAGCTGCCATAGTAGCTGCTGGCTTCCACGGTGGGCGGCTGGGTGCCGGTCTGGCTGGTGACGTTGATCACCCCGCCGGACGAGTTACCGTAGAGGGCAGAGAAGGGGCCGCGCAGCACCTCAATGGTGTCGACGCTGCCGATATCGATATTGGACGTCTGCCCCTGGCCGTCGGGCATGGTCGCCGGAATGCCGTCCACATAGATGCGCAGCCCGCGCACGCCGTAGGTGGAGCGGGAGCCAAAGCCGCGAATCGACAGCTGCAGATCCTGGGCATAGTTTTGCCGGTTCTGCACCTGCAGGCCCGGCACGGCGCCTAGCGATTCAGAAAGGTTGACGCGCGGCGCGGCCTGGCGCATCTCATCCCCATTGACCACGCTGACGGCGGCGGGGGTATCCAGTTCAGAAACGGTGGTTGGCGCAGCGGTCACCACCATGGTTTGTTCATCGGCGGCCTGGGCGGCGGCGATGAGCGGCAGCAGCAGGGCCGGCAAGGCCGCATGTCGCACGGATAGGATTTTCATCGATAGTACTCGGGAGACGAACCAAATGGAACATATGTATATATGTTACCCCGTTTGTAAAATATTTGAAAATTATTAACTGCCGTTGGTTAACGGATAGTGCTCAAGGCTGACGAATTTACCGAACAACAACAATTAGCGCTCCACTTTAATAAGAATAATGATTACTATTCTCATTCAAAACAAGGTAGAGCCATGACTTTGCCGCCGGAAGCGATGTCGGGTCAGCACATACAGGTTTATCAAAGGGAGTCGTCATGTCATTACGTCAGTTTGCCGCGCCGCGTCTGCGCCATTCACTGTTATTCACTTCTCTGCTGCTGGCAGGCAGCTTTAGCGCCCACGCCGCGGAAGAGATGCTGCGCAAGGCCGTCGGAAAAGGGGCCTACGAAATGGCCTACAGCCAGCAGGAGAACGCGCTATGGGTTGCCACTTCGCAGAGTCGTTCGCTGGACAAGGGCGGGATTGTGTATCGTCTTGACCCCACCACCCTCGACGTGACGCAGATTATTCACAACGATCTGAAGCCGTTCGGCGCCGCTATCAACCATGCCACCGGTACGCTGTGGTTTGGCAATACCGTTGACAGCACCATCACCGCCATTGACGCCAAAACCGGCGCCGTGAAGGGGCGACTGGTGCTGGACGAGCGTCAGCGCAGTGAAACCGTGCGCCCGCTGCAGCCGCGCGAGCTGGCGGTCAATGAGCAAACCAACACCGTCTACATTACCGGTCTGGGCAAAGAGAGCGTGATTTGGGTGGTGGACGGCGCTACCCTGAAGCTGAAAACGACCATTACCGGCACCGGGGCGATGGCCACCGGCCTGGCGATCGACCCGCAGGATAAGCGTCTCTATACCACCAACGCCGACGGCGAACTGCTGACCATCGACAGCGAGAACAACACCATTGTGTCGCGCAAAAAATTGCTGGATGACGGCAAGGCGCATTTCTACCTTAACCTGAGCCTCGATACCGCCGGCCACCGCGCCTTTATTACCGACAGCAAGCAGCCGGAAGTGCTGGTGGTCGATACCCGCGACGGTAAGGTGCTGGAGAAAATCGCCGCGCCGGAATCGCTGGAGGTGCTGTTCAACCCCACCCGCAACGAAGCCTATGTGACGCATCGTAAAGCGGGGGAGGTGAGCGTTATCGACGGCAAGAGTTATAAGGTGGTGAAGACCTTTAAAACGCCGACCCATCCCAACAGCCTGGCGCTCTCTGATGACGGCAAAACGCTGTACGTCAGCGTGAAACAAGCTTCCAGCCGTGAGAAAGAGGCCACCGCCCCGGACGATGTGATCCGCATCGCGCTGTAAGGTCCCCGGGCGCGACGACCACTGCCACCGGTGGTCGCGCCCGGCATCTCACCCTCTGTTACAAACGCGTATTGGCCTGATAAACCAGATGGTTATACACTTACCCCTTTCCCGCCTCGCGCGGGCAGTGGTAATCAGTGGAGATAAAATGAAAAAGCCATTTATGGTGATTTGCGCCGGCGCGATGCTGGCCTTGCTGGCAGGCTGTTCGTCCAACTACGTTATGACCACCAAAAGCGGTCAGACGATCGTGACTCACGGCAAGCCGCAGCTGGATAAAGAAACGGGGATGACCAGCTATATCGATGAGTCTGGTAATAAGCGAGAAATTAACAGCAGCGACGTGTCGCAGTTGGTTGAGGATAACTAAGTCCTGACCTCCCGGTTTGCCCGCGATGGACAAACCGGGAGTCTTGCCATTTACTGCTTGAGCGTCGGCGCTGTGCTGTGAATCGCATGCACGCGCTTACGCACGCCAAACCAGCCCGCCACCAACAGCACCGCCAGCAACGGGATGGAGCCAATGGTATAGGTGCCGTTCGGATAATCGAAGGCCATCAGCACCAGCACGCTAAACAGGAACAGCAGCGTCAGCCACGAGGTGAACGGCGCCCCCGGCATTCTGAAGCTCACCTGAGCCGCTTTCCCTTCCTTAATCGCTTTGCGCAGACGCATCTGACACACCACGATAAAGCCCCAGGAAGCAATGATCCCCAGCGAAGCGACGTTGAGGACGATCTCAAACACCTGCGACGGCACCAGATAGTTGAGGAACACCCCGACCACGTACACCGCCAGCGTCGCCAGGATCCCGGCGTAAGGGACGTGGTGACGGCTCATCTTCGACATGAACTTCGGCGCGGAGCCCCCCATCGACATGGAGCGCAGAATACGTCCGGTGCTGTAGAGGCCGGAGTTAAGGCTGGAGAGGGCGGCGGTTAATACCACGATGTTCATCACGCTGCCGATGTACGGCACGCCCAGTTTTGAGAAGAAGGTAACAAACGGGCTCTGTCCCGCCTGGTAGGCGTTCCACGGCAGCAGCAGCACCAGCAGCACCACCGACCCGACGTAGAACAGGCCGATACGCCAGATCACGCTGTTGATGGCCTTCGGCACCATCGTCTCCGGATCTTTACACTCACCGGCCGCGGTGCCCACCAGCTCAATGGAGGCGAAGGCGAAGACCACGCCCTGCACCAGCACCAGCGCCGGCAGGAGGCCGTGCGGGAAGAAGCCGCCGTTATCGGTGATCAGGTGGAAGCCTGTGGCATTACCGTCCAGCGGCTTACCGGAGCCGAGGAAAATGGTACCGACCACGAGAAACGCGACGATCGCCAGTACTTTGACCAGTGCGAACCAGAACTCCATCTCGGCGAACCACTTCACGCCGATCATGTTCATGGTGCCAACGATGGCTAGCGCGCCAAGGGCGAAGACCCACTGCGGCACATCGCCAAAGGCGCCCCAATAGTGCATATACAGCGCCACGGCGGTGATATCGACGATCCCGGTCATTGCCCAGTTAACGAAGTACATCCAGCCGGCCACGTAGGCGGCTTTTTCGCCGAGGAATTCCCTGGCATAAGAGACGAAGCTGCCGCTCGAGGGGCGGTGGAGAACCAGTTCGCCGAGCGCGCGAAGAATAAAGAAAGAGAAGATGCCGCAGACCAGATAGACCAGTGCGAGCGCTGGCCCTGCCATTTGTAAACGTGCCCCGGCGCCGAGGAACAAACCAGTACCGATGGCGCCGCCGATGGCGATCATCTGTACCTGACGGTTGCCCATCGCTTTGTGATAACCCGCTTCATGTGAGTTGAGCCAGTGGCGTTTTGCAGCATGGTGCTCCGCTGCAGTGTCGTGTTTCGTATTCATTGATGTATCAGTTTCCTGTCAATGCCCATGTTTGCAGCCGGCGTGGAGGACGGCTGGCACATTATGCTGGCTTTCTCATCATTCTGACGTAGGAGATAAGCTCAGACATGGCGCTGAATCCTACACGTAACCTAATAGTTACGCACCTAAAACATTTACCGATAGCATTTGACAGATTTATCAATGAGATCAGCGTCGCAGAGTTTCCCGCAACAGAATGAAAGCGCTGGTATGCTGGCGTCGACTGGGGTAAGCGCGAGGTTGTCAGAGGACGGCGGGGGGGCAGTTCGCTGCTTTTGCATCCGTTATCCACGGGCGATGGCCACCTGCTCGCCGGGTCGCAGCCCGGCGTTTAACCGGTCATCCACGACCATTTTTTAGCCATTATCATCAGTGGTTTTGATGTTAATATCCGGTTATTCCAGCATAAATGGCTTCCGCGTCGGTCACGGCGCCGCGCAGGCGGAGGAAGCGTGATGCCTGCAGGGGAGCAGAATGAACAGAGCGGTTAAGCCTTAGTGTTTAATTCATTCTGCCGGGGCAGGTATTGTAAGATGTAAAACCATACCCATAGCGCCAGGCGACCCCACACAATGACCCCCTTACACTTTCATAAATATCACGGACTGGGTAATGATTACCTGGTATGCCATCGCGCCGTTGCCGACCAGCTGAGCAACGAGCATATTCGAATTCTGTGCCATCGCCACTATGGCGTTGGTTCCGATGGTCTGCTGATCGACAGCGGCGATCAAACCCATCCCACGCTGCGTATAATCAATCCGGACGGCTCCGAGGCGGAGAAAAGCGGTAATGGGCTACGGATCTATGCGCGCTATCTGTTTGATAGCGGTCGCGTCGGCCATGAGCCTTTTTTAGTGCACACGGCGGGCGGAGATGTCTATTGCACCGTGGAGAGTGATTTTCATCAGATTAGCGTGGATATGGGGCGGGCGAATTTCAATCCGGCGGCGTTACCCGCCTTAGTGAATTTGCCCGAGGCGGTGAATTATCCGTTGACGCTGGCGGATGAAACCCTGTCCGTCGTGCTGGTCTCCATGGGCAATCCCCACTGCGTTGTCCTCGTGGATAAGCTCGACCTGGAACAGGTTCATCGTTTAGGACCGCAAATTGAACATCATGCCTTATTCCCCAAACGCTGCAATGTGCAGTTCGTGGAAATTGTCGATCGCCATACCCTGAAGATTGGTATCTGGGAGCGGGGCGCCGGGTTTACGATGGCCTCCGGGAGCAGCAGCTGCGCGGCGGCCAGCGCCATGCGCCGGTTAGGGAAGGTGGACGATCGGGTGGATGTCAACATGCCTGGTGGTCAGCTGCACATCACCTTCGACGCAGATTTTCAGGTCCGTATGCGTGGCCCGGTGCATAAAATCGCCAGCCTGACGCTGGATAAAGACTGCTTTGTTGGCGGCAGCGCCATCTTCACTGGCGCTGCATAACAGATGGGGCGGTCAGCCTGAAATTAACTCTCCTGAGGATCAGCCGACGGCCCGTTTGCCGAACAAACGATGGTGGCATGATCCCACCAGGCATTGTGCTTAACGTTGGTGGCAAGGACGCTAAACTGCGCCTGCTGTATCTCATTCAGTAAAGCCGGGAGGGGTTTAAGCGTACGCCAGGGCTGCCACTCTTTCAGGAGATGATGCTTGACAGGATCGTAAGTGGCGAGGTCTTCAGCATAACGAGGAAGCCCGCACATCGAGCCGATCACCAGCCGGCCAGCGGGATGAAGTAATCTTCTCGCCCCGTCAGAGCCTGGCTCCGCTCTCTGGTGCCTTGCCTGCGAGTAGCGCATAATGGCAACCTTTCCAATTCGTTACGGGCAGGAAAGCCGGTATGTTGAAGAAATTGTGTTTATTAACCCTTATCTCTGCCTTGGGCGCGGGCTGCGCACCGTTACAGCCCTCCGGCTGTCATAAAACGACCGCGACGGGAAGCTGTGGCTCTGGCCGCTGGGACGATCGGGATGAGTGGGGCGCCCAGGCGCGGGCCATCAGGGCCGCGATACTAGCCCAGATGGATACCCCCGAGCGCTGGCAGGGTAAGAAATGCAGGTTGCATTTAGCCTTTGCGCAGGATGGCACGGTTTTACATGTCTCGACCAGCAACGGTAACAAAGCCTATTGTGACGAGTTAGCCGCTGCTGCCAGGAAGGCCACGTTCCCGCCTTTTAACAACCCCGATGTCTTCCGGGATTTTCAGCAGTCCGGCTTTGATATCCAGGGTTAAATTGACTGTCTGGTCGGCTTTTGCCGGCTGGAAAAGCCTGGCGACACCGCGTGTGCGTGGCTGACCGTGGTTGCCGGGGAATCTCACCACTTTTTTCATTGCGCTTGCTGTCGTCAGCGGCTGTTACACATTGCCTTTTCTCATCCGGGCAAAGGCGGCGAACAACGGGAATGGCTACCAGGGAGAAACAGAGATGAACATCAACGTGGTCGGCACCAGCGGCTCAGGCAAATCCACTCTGGCCCGGCGCCTGGCGCACCGGCTGGGACTACCCTGGATCGAGCTCGATCGCCTGTACTGGCGGCCGAACTGGCAGGGCACGCCGGATGAGGCGTTTTTCGCCGCCATTGCCGCCGCTACGGCCTCGCCGGGCTGGGTGCTGGATGGCAATTACAATCGCAGCCGCGGGGTCAAATGGCGCGAGGTGGATCTGGTGATCTGGCTGGATTATGGCCTCTGGCGCACGCTGCGCCAGGCGGTGTGGCGGGCCGCGAGCCGGGCGTGGCGACAACAGGAGCTATGGCCGGGCACCGGCAACCGCGAGAGTTTCCGCCGTTCGTTCTGCAGCCGGGAATCCATCATCCTCTGGACGCTGAAGACCTGGCGGCAGAATCGTCGACGCTATCTGGCCGATATGCAGGATCCGCAATATCGGCATATTCGCTTCGTCCGGCTGCGCAGTCCGCGGCAGGCCGAGGCGCTGCTCCGCGAGCTGGAAGCGCAGCGGTCAGGCGGGCATATCTAATTTTCAGCAGTACACATGTGAATTAATTGTTTCTCAATAGTTAGCAGAGATTTTAATAATGCAGGCACGTACTTTCATATGAGCCTGCGAAATGTCTTATCGAATCAGTATCCTGGATAAAAGTCCGCTTGCCGCCGGGGAAACCGCCGCGCAGGCGCTGGCGCGCACATTAACGCTGGCGCAACACGCCGAAGCCTGGGGCTATCACCGCTTCTGGGTCGCCGAACACCACAATACCGATCAGCTGGCGAGCCCCTCTCCGGAGCTGGTTATCGCCTGGCTGCTGGGCCACACCCGGCGCATTCGTCTTGGGTCCGGCGGCGTCATGCTCCAGCACTACAGCCCCTATAAAGTCGCGGAAAACTTTAACCTGCTGGCCGCCCTCGCGCCGGGTCGCATCGATCTCGGGGTGGGCAAGGCGCCTGGCGGCCTGCCGCTCTCCACCCGCGCCCTGCAGCAGGGCCTGCATCAGGAGGAGAAAGGGACCTTTGCCGATCAGCTGGCGCAGCTGGATAACTGGCTGTCACTGACTGAGCCAGGGGGAGAGGAGAGCCTGCGCGCCACGCCGATCCCGCCGCGCCGGGCCGACGGATTTCTGCTCGGCGCCAGCCTGGAGAGTGCGGAACTGGCCGCCCGTCTTGACTGGAACTTCGTGTTTGCGGCCCATCTCAATGGCGACAGCGCGCTGCGCCGCACGGTGATCAACCGCTGGCGCGAGCTCAGCCCGCGTGAGGCGATCGTCGCCGTGCAGGTGGTGGTGGCTGACGATCCGGCCACCGCCGCTGCGCTGGCGCAGCAGGTCGAGGTGTGGGGCGTCGAGCTGGAGAACGGCCAGCGGGTGACCGTCGGCAGTGAGGCTCAGGCCGTCGCCTTTGCCCGCCAGGCTGGCAGCCGGCCGACACGCATCCACCGCCGCGAATCTTCACTGATCTCCGGTACTCCCGAACAGGTTAAAGCCCGGCTTGACGCGCTGCAGGCGGAAGATCGGCTGGATGAATTAATCATTGATACCCCCATTAGCGACGGGCCAGCGCGCCTGCACTCCCTGCGCCTGCTGGCGCAGGCTCACTACGGCAAGGAGGTGCTGAATGTCCTTTGAACAACAACTGATTAGCTGGCGGCGCGAGCTGCACCAGAACCCGGAGCTCTCCCTACAGGAAGTAGCCACCACCGCGCGGATCCGCGACTGGCTGCAGAGCGGCGGGCTGACTCTGCTGCCCTTCGATCTGAAAACCGGGCTGGTCGCCGAAGTCGGCAGCGGCGACAAGGTGATTGCCCTGCGGGCGGACATCGACGCGTTGCCCATCGAGGAGGCGACCGGTCTGCCTTACCGCTCGCAAAATGAAGGGGTGATGCATGCCTGCGGCCATGATATTCACACCAGCGTGATGCTGGGGGCGGCGCTGCTGCTGAAGGAGCGGGAAGCGGAACTCCCGGGGCGGGTACGGATCCTGTTTCAGCCGGCGGAGGAAAATTTTGGCGGCGCGAAAACCCTGATCCGCGCCGGGGCGCTGGAGGACGTGTCGGCGATCTTTGGTATGCACAATGAGCCCGGCCTGCCGGTGGGCGAATTTGCCACCCGCGGCGGCGCGTTCTACGCCAACGTCGACCGCTTCGTCTTCAAAGTGACCGGGAAGGGGGCGCATGCCGCCCGCCCACATGAAGGAAAGGATGCGATCCTGCTGGCCAGCCAGCTGGTGACGGTGCTGCAGAGCGTGGCCAGCCGGGAAGTGAACACCCTCGACTCAGTGGTGCTCAGCGTGACGCGGGTCCAGGGAGGCAATACCTGGAACGTGCTGCCGGAGAGCGTCGAACTGGAGGGGACGCTGCGCACCCACAGCAGTGAAGTGCAGCAGCGGGTCAAGGCCCGGGTCAGCGAGATCGCGGCCGGTTTCGCCAGCGCCTTTGGCGCACAGATTGACGTCTTCTGGTACGCCGGCCCGACGGCGCTGGTCAATGACGCCCGCTGGGCCGACTTCGCCAGCGACGTGGCGGCCCAGGCCGGGTACCGCACCCATCACGCCGATCTGCATCTCGGTGGCGAAGATTTTGCGGTCTATCTTCAGCATATTCCCGGGGCGTTCGTCAGCATCGGCAGCGCCAGCGAATATGGTCTGCACCATCCGGCATTTAATCCGGATGAACGGCTGATTGCGCCCGCGGCGCATTATTTCGCCCGGCTCGCGGAAGAAGCGTTACAACACATTTAACGGATGGCAGGGGAAGGGGTAGCTATGTCTGAAAATCGACAATTGCGTCTGGGAACCATATTACATGGTGCATCGGGAAATATGTCCGCATGGCGTCATCCGGCGGCCCAGGCCGACGCCAGTATTAATTTTGATTTTGTTACAGAGACGGCGTTAAAAGCGGAAGCGGGTAAGCTGGATTTTATTTTTGTCGCCGACGGTTTATATATTAATGAAAAATCGATTCCCCATTTTTTAAATCGCTTCGAGCCCTTAACGGTGCTTTCCGCGCTGGCCGCGGTTACCCGGCGGCTGGGGCTGGTGGGGACCTTATCCACTTCGTACAGCGAGCCGTTTACCTCCGCCCGACAGTTCGCCAGCCTTGACCATTTAAGCCAGGGGCGGGCGGGCTGGAACGTGGTCACTTCGCCGCTGGAAGGGTCGGCGAAAAACTTCTCCCGGGCCCAGCATCCGGATCATGCGCTGCGCTATCGCATTGCCGATGAATATCTGCAGGTGGTGAAAGGCTTATGGGATTCATGGGAAGAGGACGCCTTTGTGCGCAATAAGGAGACTGGCCAGTTCTTTGATAAAAATAAACTGCATACGCTCGATCACCATGGCGATTTCTTTAAAGTGGCCGGGCCGCTAAATATTGCCCGCACGCCACAGGGACGGCCGATTATTTTCCAGGCTGGCGCGTCGGACGACGGCAAGAAATTAGCCGCACGCCACGCCGATGCCATTTTTACCCATCAGGAATCGCTGGCCGAGGCGCAGGCATTTTATCAGGATGTCAAAAGCCAACTCAGCGCATATCAGCGCACCCCGGACCAACTGCATATCTTCCAGGGCGTCAGCGTCATCGTCGGGGATGACGCCGAGGATGCGGAACGTCAGTACCAGACTACCGCGGCGCTGGTTTCCATCGAGGATGCGCTGAACTATCTTGGGCGCTATTTCGAACACCATGATTTT
Organism: Klebsiella sp. 2-CIP_Kleb.; assembly: GCF_050378715.1. NCBI lineage: Bacteria > Pseudomonadati > Pseudomonadota > Gammaproteobacteria > Enterobacterales > Enterobacteriaceae > Klebsiella > Klebsiella sp. 2-CIP_Kleb. The sequence continues at coordinate 544,108 of NZ_JBNRLG010000001.1, read as the reverse complement.
TCGCAGTACCCGCTTGATGAACCGTTCCCGGATATTGGCGACCTGGGACAAAACAGCTTCCGCAGCACCACCGACGAGATTAAACGTCACGCCCGCGAGCGGGGATTAACCCTGCGCCAGGTGGCCCTGGAGGCCGCGAGCCCACGTCCGCGCTTTACCGGCACCGCCAGCGATGTCGCCGATGGCCTGCAGCTGTGGTTCGAACAGCGCGCGGCGGACGGTTTCATCATTCAGGGCGGCACGCCGGAAACCTTCCCGCGCTTTGTTGACGAGGTGGTGCCTCTGTTACAGGCGCGCGGTCTGTTCCGTCGCGACTATCCGGGCACCACCCTGCGGGAAAGTCTGGGCCTGGCGCTACCCGCTAATCAATTCCAAAAATAAGAAAAGAGAATCACGCTATGCAGAAAACAACACTCTTGCTGGCCGTCGCGTTGGCATTTAGCGCCTCGTCGTGGGCACAGGACGTCAAGATCAATGGCACCGGGGTAAGCCTGGAGGCCAACAAAACGCCGATTCACACAGCGAAAAACCCGCAGGCCATTGCCCTGTTGCCGAAAGATCTGCATCTGGCGGTGCCGGGGAAATTCACCGTCGCGGTGGCGGCCCTGAACTCACCGCCGCTGACGGTCTTCGCCGATGACAACAAAACCCTGCTCGGCAGCGAGGCGGATATCGCCCGGCTGGTGGCGGAGAGTCTCGGGCTGGAGGTGAACGTAGTTCCCACTTCCTGGGAAGACTGGCCGCTGGGAGTCACCTCCGGCAAATATGATGCCGCGATCAGCAATATTACCGTCACCAAAGAGCGAAAAGAGAAGTTCGATTTCGCCACCTACCGCAAAGATTCGCTGGGCTTCTACGTCAAAAGCACCAGTCCGCTGAACAAAATTGACAAGGCGGAGGACATCGCCGGGCTGAAGATTATCGTCGGCTCCGGTACTAACCAGGAGGCGATCCTGCTGGCGTGGAACGCGGAGAACGTCAAGAAGGGGCTGAAGCCGTTTACCCCGGTTTACACCAAGGATGATGCCGCCCAGACGCTGGCGCTGCAGACCGGGCGAGCCGACGCCTTTTTCGGCCCTAACGTAATTGGCGCATGGAAGGCGGCGCTGACCGGCAAAACCAAACTGGTGGGCAGCGTCGACGGCGGCTGGCCGAAAGCGGCGCATATCGCGGTAACGCTGAAAAAAGACAGCGGGCTGGTGAATGCCGTCCAGGCGGCGCTGAACGGCGCTATCGCCAGCGGGGACTACGCCAAAGTGCTTAACCGCTGGGGAGAAGGGGTGGAAAGCATACCGCAATCGGAAATCAACCCGCCCGGGCTGGGCGACTGACAGGAGGCGCGATGAGCGAAGCATTCCGCGATATTTCTCCGGACGCCCCGGAGCTGCAGCCGATTATTAGCGGGCTGTTTGCTGAATACGCCGCCCGCTACGGCGACTATTTTTCCCGCGATGCGGAAGTGGAGTTGAGCGAGTGGTATTTGCCGCCGCAGGGGCTGTTTATCGTCCTTGAGAGTGAGGGCGAAATTATCGCCACCGGCGCTTATAAACCTAAGGATCGCCACACCGCAGAGATCAAACGTATCTGGACGCACCGCCGTCTGCGCCAGCAGGGGCTGGCGGCGAAAGTAGTTCAGGAGCTGGAGCGGCGGGCGGTGCTGGCCGGGTACAGCCATATCTACCTGACCACCGGCTTCCGCCAGCCGGAGGCGGTAAAGCTCTATCTCAGCCAGGGGTATGAGGCGCAGTTTGACCTCGCGCGAGACCCGGAAGAGTACAGTCAGCCGCCTTACGATGGCCGGCTGCGGTTCACTAAAGCGCTGGCGGTGAGCGCCTTTAGCCACAGCGCCTGAGGAGGCATTATGCATACATCTGAAACGATAAAAGTGGTGCCGGCGCGCTATCCGCTGCGGGTGGTGGGAGCCCTGGTGGCCCTGCTGGTGCTGGCGGTAGTGATCCAGTCGGTGGCCTTCAACCCGCGCTGGGAGTGGGGCGTCTTCGCCCGCTGGTTCTTTGACCCGGTGATCCTCGAAGGGCTGGGACAAACCCTGCTTCTGACCCTGCTCGGCACGGTGCTGAGCGTGATCTTCGGCGGCCTGCTGGCGCTGGCCCGCTTGTCCTCATCCTGGCTGCTCAGCAGCCTTGCCTGGGGCTATATCTGGCTGTTTCGCTCGCTGCCGCTGATTGTAGTGCTGATCATTCTCTACAACTTCTCCTATCTTTACGACACCCTGTCGCTGGGGATCCCGTTTACCGGCGTCACCTGGGCCAGCTACCAGACGATAAACGTGCTGGGGCAATTCTCCACGGCGGTGGTGGGCCTCACCTTGGTGCAGAGCGCCTATACCGCGGAGATTATTCGCGGCGGCTTCCTCGGCGTTGACCATGGGCAGTATGAGGCCGCTGCCGCGCTGGGGCTGCCCGCCTGGCGACGCACGCTGCGCATTATTTTGCCGCAGGCGCTGCGCACCATTCTGCCATCCGGCTTCAATGAGATCATCAGTCTGGCGAAAGGAACGGCGATGGTGTATGTCCTGGCGATGCCGGAGCTGTTCTACACCATCCAGATGATCTACAACCGTACCCAGGAGGTGATCCCGCTGTTGATGGTCGGCGCCGCCTGGTATCTGGCGATCACCAGCGTTCTCTCCGCCATTCAGTACCTGGTGGAACGTGGCCTGGCGCGCAGCGAGCGCCGCTCGGCGGTGAACAGCGCCCGCAGCAGCCGTCTGAATCAACCCGCACGTCAACCACAGCCCCAGGAGGCCGTCCATGCCCAGCTCTCGTAATGGCCATATCTCTATCACCGGCGTCAGCAAATACTATGGCCGCCACAAAGCGCTGGACGATGTGTCCTTGGAGATACCTCCGGGCACGGTGACGGTGATCCTCGGCCCTTCCGGTTCGGGCAAGTCCACGCTGCTGCGCACCATTAATCACCTCGAGCGCGTTGATGAAGGGTTTATTCAGATTGATGGCGACTATATCGGCTATCGCCGCAAAGGCGACAAGCTGTATGAGATGAAAGAGAAGGAGATCCTCCGCCAGCGGATCAACGTCGGCTACGTGTTTCAGAACTTTAACCTGTTTCCGCACCTGACGGTGCTGGAGAACCTGATAGAGGCGCCGATCGCCCACAAGCAGGCCACGCGCAAAGAGGCCATTGCCCGTGCCTGGGAGCTGCTGGACGTGGTTGGACTGCGCAATAAAGCAGATGCCTGGTCGCGGCATCTCTCCGGCGGCCAGCAGCAGCGTATCGCTATTGCCCGGGCGCTGGCGCTGGACCCGCGGGTGATCCTGTTTGATGAGCCCACCTCGGCGCTGGATCCGGAGCTGGTGGGCGAGGTGCTGGATGTGATCAAAAAGCTGGCGCGCTCCGGCACCACCCTGGTGGTGGTGACCCACGAGGTAGGCTTTGCCCGCGAGGTGGCCGACCAGGTGGTGTTTATGGTCGACGGCAGGATCGTCGAGCAGGGCAGCAGCGACGAGGTGCTCAACCATCCGCAGCATCCGCGTACCCGGCAGTTTTTATCCAGGGTGCTGCCGTCATGAACAGAGCGATAGCGACCCTTGTATTCAGCGCCCTGGCGCTGGACGCTCACGCGGCGCTGGATCTGCGCGCCAATGAGCAGCCATTGCCGGTCACCCGCGACCCGCAGGCGATCGCGAAAATTCCACCGGGCTATCGCTTCGTGGAACCGGGGACGCTGACGGTGGCGATCTCGGCGCTCAATTCTCCGCCGCTGGCGCTGCTGGCCAGCGACAACCGCACGCGGATCGGCAGCGACCCGGATATAGCCCGCCTGCTGGCCGGGAGCCTTGGCCTGAAGCTCAGGCTGGTGCCCACCGCTTGGGAGGACTGGCCGCTGGGCATCGCCGCCGGCCGCTACGATGTGGCGCTGATCAATATCGCGGTAACCGAGAAGCGCAAAGAGAAGTTCGATTTCGCCACCTACCGGGTGGACTCCCTGGCCTTCTCGGTGAAATCCACCAGCGACATCGCCGCGGTAAACGGACCCGCAGACCTCGCCGGGCGCAAAGTGATCGTCGGGTCTGGCACCAACCAGGAGCGGATCCTGCTGGGCTGGAATGAGGACAACCGGGCCGCCGGGCGGCCGCCGGCCCAGCCGGTCTACCTGACCGATGATGCCTCCGGCAACCTCTATATCCAGTCCGGGCGGGCGGATATCTTTTTCGGCCCGCAGTCGGTGGCCGCCTATAAAGCGGCCCTTAATGGCCAGACCCGGGTGGTAGGCCTGGGGCCGAAAAAAGCGTGGGTGGCGACAACCACCAAAAAAGGCAACGGCCTGGTCTTTGCCCTGCAGGCAGCCCTCGACGGGGCGATTGCCCGCGGTGAATATCAGCAGGTGCTGGCGCGCTGGGGAGAGCAGGGCGAGGCGGTGGCGCAGTCGGTGGTCAACCCGCCGGGGATCACCTACTAACCACCCGGGCCATGGTGTGCCGGTTGGGTGAGCGGTAATTTTCTGCCTACACTTAGGCTTTATCCTGGAGGCAGACCATGATTACCGTTTATGGCGTGCCGGGATGGGGCTCGACGATTAGCGAGCTGATGCTCTCCCTGGCCGATATTCCCTACGAGGTGGTTGACGTTGAGGGCTTTGACCAGCCCGGCCCGGCGCGCGAGCGCCTGCGGCAGATTAACCCGCTGTGTCAGGTGCCCACCCTGAGGCTGGCCGACGGCAACATCATGACCGAAACCGCCGCCATCGCGCTGATGATCCTCGACCAGCGTCCCGACCTGGCCCCCGCGCCGGGGACGCCGCAGCGTCAGCAGTTTCAGCGCCTGCTGGTCTGGCTGGTGGCTAATGTCTATCCTACCTTTACCTATGCCGACTATCCGGAACGCTGGGCGCCCGCCGCGGCGGAGCAGCTGGTGGAGAATTGTCGCCAGTACCGGAACAATCTCTATCTCTGGTTCGAACAGCAACTGGCCGCCGGGCCGTGGGCGCTGGGCGCGTCGATTACCCTCCTGGACTGCTATATCGCGGCGATGTACAGCTGGGGGCCGCGGCAGGCGTGGTTTGACGACCACGCGCCAAAATTCGCCGCCGTCGCCCGGGCGGTCTACCAGCGACCGGAGCTGGCCGCGACGCTGCGCCGTAACAAGCTGATTTAACGCACGCGATGCCAACCATAACGGCCATTGTGTGGTAGCGTTATGGCTCTGACCACAAGGAGTCTTTGCTATGCCGCATGTAGATATTAAATGTTTTCCCCGTGAACTGACTGAGGAACAAAAAACCGCACTGGCCGCCGACATTACCGAGGTGCTGATCCGTCATCTGAACAGCAAAGAGAGCGCGGTCAGCGTCGCGCTCACCCAGGTTGAGCCGGACGCGTGGCAGGCGGTGTGGGATAGTGAGATCGCCCCGCAGATGGCGCAGTTGATTAAGAAGCCGGGTTATAGCATGTAATTGCCACTGGCGGGCATGATGCCCGCCAGTGACGCTCGGTCAGAACCAAATCTCCGTCTGCACGCCGAAGTTCCATGTCCCGCCAGCGGTAAAGCCTTTGCTGCCGAAATCATCGTTGATCGCATAACGATCCAGGTCTTTATCCCAGTTCATCCAGGTGGCAAAGAAGCGGATTTCCGGCCGCGCCTTGATGTCCAGCACATCACCCACTTTAAAGGTGGGGGCGAAGGTCAGCTTGTAGAAATCACCGCGCACCGCCTGATACTGATAAACGTTGTCATTATAGCGATAGCTGCGCCCGTTCGGATTGAGATCCATATACTGCCACGAGGCCTCATACAGCAGGGCGAAGTGAGCGGAGATCCCTTGCGATACCCGCATGTTAAACGTCGCCCAGTCGTAGCGGTCGCCGTCGCGATAGCGGTCTTCGCTGTGCTGGGCGATCACCGACGGCGCCAGCTGCCAGTTTTTCCCCAGCGGCAGGATCCCGTACGACGCAAAGCGCAGGGAGGCCGCGTTCTCGGTCAGGTCGCCATCGCTCCCCGGCTGACGCGCTTCGGCGCCCAGCCCGACGCCGTACTGCAGGGCGCTTTCCGACACCCCCGGCGCCAGGCCGTAGAACTGCTGTTTGTCGTGGAGGGCCAGCATCGCGTAGTAGCCGTTTTTGGCGGTGTTATCGCTGCGCAGGGCATAGCTCCCGGTGGTCGAGGTATTATCTTTCAGGTCATCGTTGCCCTGGGCGGTCATCACCGTGGTCATCAGCTGCCAGTTGCCGTAAAAATGGTTTGCGGTGAACAGCAGATTCTGGATGTCATTATCCGCGTAATTATCGCTGCCAAGGTCGCCGAAGTTACGCGCATACACCGAATAATCGCCGCGCAGGCCGCTTCCCCAGTCGACATCATTGATCCCGCCGCCGGTGCCACCGAGGAACATGATGTCGCTATCGGTAAAGTGGATATCGAAATTATCGCGGTCGAAACGCTTGCCCGCCCAGATGGACGCGCTCCTGAACGGCCCGGAAAAATCGGCGAAATTGCCCATCTCGACGTACAGCTGACGTACGTTCAGGTGGTGGCTGTCGTTATCCTGTACCCAGGGATCCGGGTTGGTTGCCCCGTCGGCAAGCATGGTTTTAAAGTGCGCCCATGACCCGTCGCTGAAGGTCATTTTTTTGCCGAAGCTGAGCTCCACGTAGTTATCTTTCTCGTTGCCGAGACGGCCAACGTGGGCATCGCCGTTGAGCGAACTGGCCGGGGAGATTCCCGGCCCGCCGCGCGCGCCTTTACCATGACTGTCAACCAGCATCCCGGAGCGCGCGTAGGCGTTGAACTCGAAGCCATCGCTGAGGCTGCTTTTCGCCAGCTGTTTGTCGGCAGCCTGCTGCTTTTGCTCGGTCGCTGCGGTGCGCTGACTGAGCGCCTGCACCTGCTTTTCCGCTGCCGCCGCGCGTTGTTCCGCGGCGCTGGTGCGCAGCTCCGCCTGCTGCGCCCGACGTTTGGCCTCTCCGGCCTCCTGCTCCGCATGATTAAGCCGGGCCTCCAACAGAGCCAGCCGTTGCTCGACAGTGAGTGGGGCCGCACTCGCGCCGTAAGCCGAAAAAAGGGCGCAGCAAACCGCTGCGCTTATCAAAGAGATACGCATATCAATCCTTATTTTTTCAGAGGTATGAAGGGTGTGCTGCGCCTTACAGGGCGTGGTTTTCTCCACCAACAGACGATGCGTTCGACGGCGCACGGCGTCCAGCGTCAAGGTCAGCGCGGATCTGCTCGTACTGGTCGTCGAGGCGGTAGAAGCGACCCATCCACAACATTGAGGCCACAATCAGCAGCGCGGGGATATAGAGGTAGCAGGCTTTTATCGCCAGCATCGCGCCGTCGCTTTGCGTCTGGTTAGCGATATAACCGGCGGATGAGAGCAGTACCCCGGTAATGGCTCCTGCGCCCGCCATAGCCACCTTGCCAAGAAAGCCGTTGATGGAGGTTAAAATGCCGGCGGTATTGATGCCGGTTTTCCATACCCCGTAATCCACCGGATCGGCCTGCATGGAAAAGTAAATTGCCGTGCGCTGTCCGGCGCCAAGCGATAACACGACCGCTCCGGCAACCAGACCCCAGCTATTAACGCCTGCCGCCATCATCATACCCATGCCGACCAGGTTGATCGCGCTGGCGACCAGATACACGTGGCGCTTTTTCATTCGGCTGGCGAGCAGCGGCACGGTGAGGGTGCCCAGCAGGGGAACGAAGGTGGAGATTCCGGCGACGACCGCCGTGAGTTCGTTATTGCCGACGTAATAATGGAAGAAGTAGACCAGCGCCCCGGTTTGAAAGAAAAACGCGCCCCACATCAGGAAAATGTTGATGGCGAAGACGAACCACGGTCGATTGGCGCGCAGGCTGACCCAGGCGCGTTTTAAGGTCATGCGCTCCTGAGTAATGCTGATATTTTCCTTAACGTTCCGGAAGCTCACCAGCAGAAAAAAGGTGGCAATAACGCCGAAAACTACCGCCGTATAGAAGAAGCCGTGCTCCTGATTGCCTTTCCCCAGCGCGCCAACCAGCGGCAGAGTGGCGACCGCGACAATGGTCGCCCCGAGCGAGCCGAGCAGAATACGCACTGCCGACAGCGTCGTGCGCTCTCGCGAGTCGTTCGTCAGAAACGGCAGCATGGCGCAGAATGGAATATTAACGAGGGTATAGAGAAACGACAGGCACAAATAGGTGACAAAAGCGTAGATCAGCTTACCGGTGGTGCCGAAATCGGGCACGTAGAAGGCCAGAATACACAGCAGTCCAAAGGGGATCGCGCCAATCAGCAGATACGGACGGCAGCGCCCCCAGCGAGTGGCGGTATTGTCGATCACCAGCCCCATCAGCACGTCGGCCACGCCGTCCACCAGCCGGGTGACCAGGAACATCAGCCCGACATAATAGGCCGGGAGGCCCATCACGTCGGTGTAAAAAAACATCAGATACAGAGAGATCATCTGCCACACAAGGTTGCAGGAGAGATCGGCAATGCCATAGCCAAGGCGCTGCCGCCACAGGGTAAACGTTGTTTCTGCCATAAATCACTCGCTTATCGTTGTTGTTAAAGTCCGTACTGGCGAATAAACCAGGCCGGCGTACAGCTCCACGCATGGCAGTAACTATTGATGAGCTTACTGCCATAGGGGGAAAAGTCAGGATGCTGCGGATCGAAAATTTCCCAGAAGGTGTCGGCGCCGTAGTCGACCATCGCTCCCCAGTAGGCCTTGATCTCCGCTACCGCCTCCTCGCGCAGGCCGCATTGCAGCAGGGCGACAATGTGATGATGGCGCAAGTACGGGGTATTCATGGCAATGGCGGGCGGATGTTGCTGCAGGCGGCGCATCAGCGCTTGCCGCTGCCCGGCGGTGCCAACCTCCGCCAGTACCAGCCAGATCTGCGATGCCCATGAGACCTGGCGCGCGGCGCCGCTGATAAACACCTGCCGCTCGCTGTCCCACAGGTGGCGGAGGGCGGCCTCTTTCAGCTGCGCGAGCGTAGCGGTGTAGTCGGCTACCCGCTGCGGTTCAACACGCTGCGCCAGCCAGAGGGCACGTTGCAGGCAGTAGATAAGCACCCCCTGCGCCGACGACTGTTTATTCAGTTCCGCCTGCCAGTCGATAAATACCCACCAGTCATCGCTGTCACGTACCAGGCCGCGGGTATCGCAGCGGGTCAGCGCCAGCTCGATTTGCCGTCGCGCCGTGGGCCACAGTTCACGGGCGGTTTCCATGTCGCCAGTGCTTTGCAGGTAGTGATAGAGTACGTCGACAAAAAATAATGAATAATCAAAGAGAAATGTGTCATCGGCGCGCACGTCAGGCTGAACAAAGACATTGGCGGAGACCATGCCATCTTCCCGGGTATGGCCGGCAAACAGATACAGGCAGCGGCGGACCAGATCGTGGTGGCCGAAGGTCACGTCATTGACCAGCGCCTGCAGGCGCAGGTCGCCGAGCCACAGCCGACGGTCGCGTTTCGGCCCATCCTCAAACACCTCCTGCATGCAGTTTTGCAGGGTGCGAACCGCGACGTCATCAATGGCTTTCAGCTCCGAATCGGCGATGACCGCCGGCTGCGGGCTGCCGGCTGAGGTAACGGTTTCCAGGGCTATCTCATCGAACTGCAGACGAAATTTGCGCGACAGCGCTTTGATTTCCACCTTCAGGTAGCGCAGGCAGTAGCGACGCGGCAGGTCAACCCGGGCGGGCAGGACGTCGAGCCACAGATCCTGTTGCTGCAACCAGCTACTGCTCAGCCACCCCTGGTACTCGCTGAACGGCTCGCAGACTTCGCTCAGCGTTTCGCCGAAGGTGAAGTGCAGATGGGCCGGGGCATCCGGCGGGCTGCCGACGCTGCGGCAGCTGAACTGCAGGTAGCCAACAAAATGGCTGCCAAAGTCAATGATGATGCTGTCGCCGACGCGAAGCGGCTGCTGATAAAACTGCTCAGGCGTGCAGACGGTGTGTCCCCGCCAGCCGTTCAGCGCCGCCGGATCGGCGACGGCCTCGACGATGGCCTGCGGCGCCTGGCGCTGACGATGTAGCGCGGGCGTTAGGGCGGCCGCACGCTCTAATAAATGCGGATGGCGGGTCATCGCCACACTGGAATTGTATTGAATTGCCTGTGACATACTGCGTCCTCTCCATTAGGTTAGGCGCAGCATAGGCCGTCGTCCGGCGGCACCACCACTCTGGCAATGCCAAACCGTCAGTGAAAATGGCAGGAATAATGAGGTGGGGGCGCTGGCGATCACAAATCCGCACATCGGGCGCGTGGCGAAGGCCGGAATAGATTATCGTGCCCCTGCGCACCAGGCTGTTCAGGATTTGCTGTAATGATGACACTGACCGTTGAGTATTATTTCACCCACCCCCAGGATAAGCTCGGCATGTACGCCAGCGACCCGGAAGATAATAGCCAGGAACATGGCCACGAGTTTGCCGAGCTGGTGATCGTCGAGGAGGGGCATGGATTACACGTTATTAATGGCCGCCCGCTGTATATCCAGCAGGGCGATGTATTTTATGTCCAGCCTGGCGATGTCCACTATTATGATGAGCTGGGGACGCTGAAGTTGATTAATGTCTTAATTAATCCGGCGGTGGCCTTTCGCTATTTACAGCAGATGGAGGGATTGCTGCAGCAATTATCGGCGCAGCGCGCCGCCTGCTATGGCTGGCTGGCACCGGAGACCCGCAGCTATTGTCGGGAACTGGTGGAAAAGATATTTTCCCCGGCGCTGAGGGCGGCGGATAATACCCCGCAACGGGAGTCTCTCTTTTTCCAGCTGGTGACCACCATTCTCACAGCCGAGTCGGAAGCCGAATATAGCAGCACCCGCTATAAACTGCATAAATTACTCACCTGGCTGCAGGAGCACTGTTTCGAAGAACATAACTGGCAGCAGCTGGCAGAGCAATTTCATCTCACCACCCGCACGGCGTTTCGCCATATTAAAGAGGCCACCGGATTAACGCCGGATAATTATCTGAAACGTCTGCGACTGGTCTCCGCGCGGGTCAAATTACGCGAAACGGAGATGACCATTACCGAAGTGGCTTATCTGTGCGGCTTCGCCAACAGCAACCACTTTACCACCCTGTATAAAAAAGTGTTTGGCCTGACCCCAAGCGCCGATCGCCGCCGCCCACCGGGTTAAAAGGGGGGCCGCAGGCCGGGCAGGGGAAAAATCTGCCACCCGCGGCAGGTCACGCTTATTCGTCGAGGGAGTTTGCCCGCACATGACGACCGCTGGCGACAAAATTGCCGGTGCCAAGATGATGCAGGGTATTGAGCTTATCGTCGTCGAACTGCCAGCGTCCGGTGACGAATGCGCGTTCATCGGCGGCGGCAGACACCACCTCCCCGAACAGGGTGTCGTACTGGGTCTGGGCCGCCGTCGCCGGCAGCAGACGGCACTCCATCCATGCCAGACACTTCTCCTCGATCAGCGGCAGGCCCAGCTCCGGACCGGTCACCACCGGAATTCCGTAAGCATTGAATTTGTCTTCATCGCGGCCGCTGACGCTGCCGACGGCGTAGGTCCAGCTGGCGGCGGCCACGCCGGGAACCACGATGCCGAAGGTGCCGTTGCGCTCGATGATTTCCCGCGTCCAGGTGCTTTTATCCACCACGATAGCCACCCGCGGCGGGGCGAATTCCACCGGCATCGACCAGGCGGCGGCCATGACGTTGCGCCGGTCGGACGCAGCGTCGTAGCTGGTGATCAAAATGGTCGGACCGTGGTTGAGCAGGCGGCTGGCATACTGCAGTTCCACGTGGCGAAAGCGGCTCATAGGCGTTCCTTGAGTAATGGGTCGGTTGGCGGGTAATACGTTAAGCCGCAATGAAAATGTAATCAATACGTCATCTCGTCTGACTATAGTCGCCAGCACAAAGTCCCAAAGAGGATCACAATATGTTGGCTCCCCTGATGTTATCCCAGGTGAGCGCGCCCCGTCGGATGTCGACCGCCGGGCAGGGGTTGCTTTCCCGCAAGGGAGGGCGACAATGCGCGCGCTGACCCCTATCACTCTGCAGGCGGTCTCATTCGCCTTCGCAGAGACCCCCATTCTCGATCGCTTCTCGCTGCATATCGAACCCGGCAGCATTGTGGCGCTGCTGGGCCCGTCCGGCTGCGGCAAAAGCACCTTGCTGCGCCTGCTGGCGGGGCTGAGCGTGCCGGCCAGCGGTAAAATCCGCTTTGGCGATCGGCTGGTGGCCCGCGCAGGCTGGGGATTGCCCCCGGAACAACGCGATATCGGCATGGTTTTCCAGGATTACGCCCTCTGGCCGCATATGAGCGTGGCGCAGAACGTCGCCTTTCCGCTGCGCATGCGCGGCATTGCCCGCGCCGAACGCGAGCGCCGGGTGAGCGAGGCGCTGGCGCGGGTGGGCCTCGACGGCTTTGCCGAACGTAAACCTTCAGGCCTTTCCGGCGGCCAGCAGCAGCGGGTGGCGCTGGCGCGGGCGATCGTCGCCGCGCCGCGGGTGCTGCTGTTTGATGAGCCGCTCTCCAACCTGGACAGCGAACTGCGCGAATCGCTGTGTGGCGAAATGAGCCGCCTGCTGCGCCAGCTCGGCATCACCGCCGTGTATGTTACCCATGACCGCCGTGAAGCCGAGCTGTTAGCCGACCGGATAGTCCATTTATCCGCGGGCCGCGTGGCCGCTGTCCGCGCCGTTACGCCAACCTCGGGGGACGTTGTATGAACACCGTTATGACCGTTAAGAAAGGAGTGGTACTCGCGATGGCTCTCTCCGCCATGATGCTCTCAAGCGCCCATGCGCTGACCGTTTACACCGCCGGCCCTGGCTCGCTGGCGAAAAGCCTGGCCAGCGGTTTTGAACAACAGACCGGGGTGAAGGTGACCGTTTTCCAGGCCACCACCGGCAAAGTGATGGCCCGTCTGGAGGCCGAGCAGGCCAACCCACAGGCGGATGTGCTGATCTCCGCTTCATGGGATACCGCGGAGGATCTGCACCAGCGGGGTTGGTTGCTGCCTTTTCACAGCGCCAACGCCGACAAGGTACCGGCTAATCTGAAATCGGCGGACTATATCGCCCAGGGGGTCTCGGCGCTTGGCATCGTCTGGAACAGCAAAAGCGGCACTCCGGAGCCGAAAGAGTGGCGGGATCTCACCCAGCCGGCGTTTAAAGATAAGGTAACGACGCCTGACCCGGCGCTCTCCGGCGCGTCGCTGGATCTGCTGATTGGCCTGCAAAACAGCATGGGCGACCAGGCCTGGCAGCTGTTTGACGATCTGAAAAAGAACGGCATGGTGGTCAGCGGCCCCAACGCCCAGGCGGTGACGCCGGTGATGCAGGGGGCGAAAGCGGCGGTGTTCGGCGCGGTGGATTATGTCTCCTACGGCAATATTCAGCAGGGCGAGTCGCTGAAGGTGATCTTCCCGCCCAGCGGGACGGTGATTGCCCCACGCCCGATGATGATCCTCAAAACCAGCCAGCATGCCGACGACGCCAAAGCCTTTATCGATTACGTGCTGTCGCCGGAAGGTCAGGCGCGGGTCGCCGACGCCTGGCTGATGCCCGCTCGCCGCGATGTGGCCGCTAAACGCCCGCTGCTGGACGCGCTGAAGGTCTTGCCCACCAGCGGCGAGGGGAGTAGCGAGCGTAGCGCCGTCCTGACCCGCTTCAGTCAGCTGTATGCCCACTAATTGACACGGTTCTCCGGCGCTGGCCGCCGGAGAACGCTTCGTTTCAGGAACCGCTGTGAAACAAAAATTCCTTTCCGGCGTGACCCTTGCTGCCCTGACGCTGCTGGTCGCGTTACCGCTGTTGTTTATTCTGCTGCAGGCAATTTTTCCCCATTTCAGCGCCGGTTCGCTCCATGACGCCTTTGGCGGCGTCTCGCCGCTGCTGGCGGACCCTCAGCTGATGTCGATGCTCGGCGGTACGCTGTGGATCGCCGGCGGCGTGGCGCTGGCCAGCGTCCTCATTGGCCTGCCGCTCGGCATTCTGCGCGGTATGTTTTCGTTGCCGCTGCCCCGGCTATGGGACCTGCTGTTTTTGATCCCCTTTCTGACGCCGCCCTATATCTCGGCGCTCTCGTGGATGTTGGCGCTGCAACGCCAGGGCTATCTGCAGCAGCTGACCGGCTGGCAGCTAAACGATCTGCTATTCAGCCGCAGCGGGATCGTGCTGGTGATGACCTTTAATATTTTTCCCGTGGTCTACTTTGCCGTTTCCCGCAGCCTGCTGGCGAGCGGGCAACGGCTGGCGATGGTCGCCCGGGTCCATGGCGCCAGCGCCTGGCGCGCCTTCTGGCACGTGACGCTGCCGATGCTCTCCCCGGCGCTGGCGGCGGGGATGCTGCTGGCGTTTACTCTCGCCATCGAGGAGTTTGGCGTACCGGCGGCGCTGGGCAGCCGGGCGGGAGTGGTGATGCTGACGGTGGGCATTGAGAAAAAGCTGGCCGACTGGCCGGTGGACCTTACCGGCGCCGCGCTGCTGTCGCTGCTGCTGATGACGGTAGCGCTGTTCGCCTGGTGGCTGCAAACGCGGCTGGTGGGGGAGAAGGAGGTCACCAGCGTCACCGGCAAACCGGGAGAAAACCGTGGGACGTCGCTGGGCTGGATGACGCTGCCCGCGCTGCTGGCGATGGCGGCCGTCGGCGGCCTGGCGGTCGGGGTCCCCGCCGTCTCGATGATGCTCACCAGCCTGATGGGCACCCTCTCGGGCGGAGTCAGCCTGGAGAATGTCACGCTGCGTCACTTCGCGGCGCTATTCGACCAGCAGGGCGATGCCCTGTCGGCCCTCGGCGTCAGCCTGTCTCTGGCGCTAGGTTCGGCGCTGATCGTCGGCGCGCTGGGGCTGCTGGCCGCCTGGCTGGTGATGGTGCAGAAGATCAAAGGGCGCGGGGTGGTGGATGCGCTGTCGCTGATGCCGGCGGCGCTGCCGGGCGTGGTGGTGGGGGTGGGATTGATCCTGCTGTGGAACCAGCCCTTCTGGCCGCGCTCGCCCTACAACACGCTGTGGATGCTGCTGCTCTCCTATTGTTGCCTGCTGCTGCCCTGGCCGGCGCGCTATGTCGGCAGCGCGCTGCGCCAACTCGGCCCCAATCTTGAGCCCGCCGCCCGGGTCCACGGCGCATCGCCGCTGCAGGCGCTGCGGCTAATTGTTCTGCCGCTGGTCTTTCCGGCGCTGCTGGCGGCGATGCTGATGGTGTTTGCGGTGGCGTCCCGGGAGCTGGTGACCTCGCTGCTGCTGGCGCCCGCCGGCACGCAGACCGTGGCGGTGTTTATCTGGCGCCAGTTCGAACAGGGATCCGTTGGTCAGGGCATGGCGATGGCCAGCCTGACGCTGTTGACCGGTCTGCTCCTGATGCTGACGGCGCTGGCGCTGATGCAGCGCAGCACGCGCGGTTAACGACAAGCGCACAAAAAAGAGGGTCGGCGCGGGAATATAGGCTATAAATGTCGGACACCAACAGCTGGAGACCCTGATGAGTCCCTTTTTACGCGCCTATTTTTCCCGTCTGGGCTGGACGGGAGAGCCTGATGTTTCTATTGATACCTTGCGCCAACTGCATCTGCAGCATAACAGCGCTATCCCTTTCGAAAACCTCGACGTCCTGCTGCCGCGCGAGATCCATCTTGACGACCTGGCGCTGGAAGCGAAGCTGATCGCCGGCCGACGCGGGGGGTATTGTTTTGAACAAAATGGCCTGCTGGAGCGCGCGCTGCGCGAAATAGGCTTTAACGTCCGCAGCCTGCTGGGGCGGGTGGTGCTGGCCAATCCGCCGCAGATGCCGCCGCGCACCCATCGTTTATTGCTGGTGGAAGTGGCGGGCGAGCGCTGGATCGCCGACGTTGGCTTCGGTGGCCAGACGCTGACCGCGCCGATTAAGCTGCTGGCCGATATCCCGCAGCAGACGCCGCATGGCAGCTATCGTCTGGTGCATGAAGGGGATGAGTGGACGCTGCAGTTCAACCATCACGAGCACTGGCAGTCGATGTACCATTTCGATTTAGGTCGCCAGTATGCGTCTGATTATGTGATGGGTAACTTCTGGTCGGCGCACTGGCCGCAGTCACACTTTCGTCACCACCTGCTGATGTGTCGTCATCTGCTGGACGGCGGCAAAATGACCCTTACCAATTTCCACTTTACCCACTGGGAAAATAACCACGTGGTGGAGAAGGTCGATTTTGCCGATGTCTCCGCGCTGTACGAAGGGCTGCAAACCCGCTTCGGCCTGGGCGTGGACGATCCTAAACATGGCTTCAGCGAAGCGGCGCTGGCGGCGGTGATGGCGGCTTTCGATACGCATCCGGAAGCCGGGAAGTAAATTTCCTCATGCCCGGCGGCGCTGCGCTGACCGGGCCTGGGGAAAGATATCGAAGGGAGATAGAAGCGTTTATGTAGGCCGGGTAAGGCGTAGCCGCGATCCGGTAAACTAACGGCACAACGCGTTAAATGGCTTCCGCCAGCAGCCAATGCCTGCGATGGAACTACGCCGCGCCATAGAGGATCGTTATCGTCGTAATGTCAAAGTCAGCTAAAACAATTCCAGAGTAATCATCTTATTCAAATAACGGCTAAACGCCGTCTCGTCCAGGGTCTGGGTGCCGAGGGCGTAAATCCCGTCGAGGCCGCACACCAGGGCGATAAAACGCCAGGCGATATCCGCCGGCGGCTCGGTCGAATGAAACTCACCGCAGGCGAGGCCCTGCTCAACGATCGCCACGGTCTCGGCATGCCACATGGTCATGGTTAGCAGGTAGGCCGCTTTGATGTCCGGGTCGCTGTCGGCCAGTACCTGGCCTTCCCGCCACAGGCGGATATAGGGTTCCAGCCGGCCATCCTCGCTGCCGATCATCGAGAATAACCGCTCGCGCCAGCTGGCGTCCTCGGCCACCAGCGGCATGTCGAGCATCTCGCGGATAAGACGGATGAACACCTGGGACTTCAGCTCGCCGATGGAGGCGAAGTGGTGGTGCAGTTGCCCGGCGGCCACCTGCGCTTCGCGGGCGATCTGCCGCACGGTCATGGCGCTGAAGCCGCCGCGCAGCGCCAGGCGCATGGCGGCTTGCATAATCCCTTCCCGTCGCTCATCCCGCTGTAAATAGTGCATAGAACCCCGCTGTTATCTGGCTTTGGCCGAGTGTAACAAAAAGTTGGACATGCGTTCAACAATCCGGCAGGATCGCCATCCTGGACGTGTGTCCAAGTTCTAACATTGAGGTACAAGCTATGTCACGGCAATGGATGACGCTGATGGCTATTTTGCTGGTTTATATTCCGGTGGCGATTGACGCCACGGTGTTGCATGTGGCCGCGCCGACCCTCAGCGTCGCGCTGGGCAGCAGCGGCAATGAGCTGCTGTGGATCATTGATATCTATTCATTGGTGATGGCCGGGATGGTGCTGCCGATGGGCGCCCTTGGCGATAAAATCGGCTTTAAACGTCTGCTGCTGCTCGGCAGCGCTATTTTTGGCGTCGCCTCGCTGTGCGCCGCACTGTCGCCGACGGCTCTGACGCTGATTGCCTCCCGTGCCCTGCTGGCGGTGGGGGCGGCGATGATCGTCCCGGCGACGCTGGCCGGCATCCGCAGCACCTTTGCCGAGGCCAGCCAGCGCAATATGGCGCTGGGGCTGTGGGCGGCGGTGGGCTCCGGCGGCGCGGCCTTTGGCCCGCTGGTGGGCGGCATGTTATTGGAGCATTTCTACTGGGGATCGGTGTTCCTGATCAACGTTCCGATTGTGCTGGTGGTTATCGCCATTAACGCCAAAGTGGTGCCGCGCCAGCCCGCGCGCCGCGACCAGCCGCTGAACCTGCTGCAGGCGCTCATTTTGATTGCGGCGATCCTGATGCTGGTGTTTAGCGCCAAATCGGCCCTGAAGGGCCAGCTGGCGCTGTGGCTCACCGCGCTGGTGGCGATCGGCGGGGCGGCGATGCTCACCTGGTTTATCCGCAAACAGCTGTCGGCGGTCCGGCCGATGGTGGATATGCGACTGTTCACTCATCGCATTATTTTAAGCGGGGTGATGATGGCGATGACCGCCCTGATTACCCTGGTGGGTTTTGAGCTGTTGATGGCTCAGGAGCTGCAGTTTGTGCATCAGAAAACGCCGTTCGAGGCGGGGATGTTTATGCTGCCGGTGATGGTGGCCAGCGGCTTTAGCGGGCCGATTGCCGGGATGCTGGTGTCGAAGCTCGGGCTGCGCGAGGTGGCGACCGGCGGGATGTTGCTCAGCGCCTTCAGCTTTCTGGGCCTGGCGCTGACCGATTTCAGCACTCAGCAATGGTTGGCCTGGGGGCTGATGACGCTGCTGGGCTTTAGCGTCGCCAGCGCGCTGCTGGCCTCCAGCTCCGCCATTATGGCGGCGGCGCCGAAGGAGAAAGCGGCGGCGGCCGGGGCGATCGAAACCATGGCCTATGAGCTGGGCGCTGGCCTCGGCATTGCCCTGTTCGGCCTGATCCTGACCCGCAGCTACAGCGCCACTATTGTGCTACCGTCCGGGCTGAATGAGACCATGGCGCAGCGGGCGTCGTCATCGATCGGCGAGGCGGTCAGCCTGACCCAGGCGCTACCCGCCGGGGTGGCGGAGGCGCTGATGGCGGCGGCGAAGGCGGCCTTTACCCAGGCGCACAGTCTGGTGCTGGCGACAGCGGGGGTCATGCTTCTGCTGCTGGCCGCCGGGATCTGGCGCAGCCTCGCCA
Organism: Klebsiella sp. 2-CIP_Kleb.; assembly: GCF_050378715.1. NCBI lineage: Bacteria > Pseudomonadati > Pseudomonadota > Gammaproteobacteria > Enterobacterales > Enterobacteriaceae > Klebsiella > Klebsiella sp. 2-CIP_Kleb. The sequence continues at coordinate 525,456 of NZ_JBNRLG010000001.1, read as the reverse complement.
CGGTGACGAAGCCGCAGACGGCGCTATAGCTGTAGCGACAGGTCCATCGCCGCGCGGCGTAGCGGGGCGAGGGCCTTCTCTTTTAACGCCGCGGCGCTGACCGTCGCGGCCGGCACCCCGACATTCAGCGCGGCCACCACCTGGCCATGACGCGACAGCACCGGCACCGCCAGCGAGCACAGGCCCACCTCTATCTGCCGGTCGGCGAGGGCATAGCCCTGCATGCGCACCCGATCAATCTCCGCGCGTAGCCCGGCCATATCGCACAGGGTGTGTGGGGTGTAGCGAATGAGCACGGCACGTGACAGTGTCACCTCCAGCTGCTCTTCCGGCAGCGCGCTGAGCAATACCCGACCCATCGACGTCGCCCACGCCGGCAGGCGACTGCCGCGTCCGATATCGACGCTCAATAAATTATTCACCGCCGCGCGGGCAATATAGAGCACGTTATCCCCGTCGAGTGTCGCCGCCGAACAGGATTCGCCGAGGGCTTTGCCGAGGCTGTCCAGCGCCGTCTGCGCCACTTTCGCCAGCGGGGTGCCGGCGAGATAGGCATGGCCCACCGCCAGCACACGGGGGAGCAGCTCATAATGGCGGCCATCCGGGCTATGGACCATGCCCAGCGCGGCGAGGGTATACAGGCACCGGCGTACCGCCGCGCGGGAAATTTGCGTTTTCTGGCTTAACTGGGAAATGGTCAGCCGCTGACGCTGTGGGGTGAAGGCGTTAAGCACCTCCAGACCGCGGGCCAGAGACAGCATAAAGTTGGGATCGTGCTCGGCCTGCCTGGCGCTCAGCGTATTGGGGATATTGTCGCTCATCGCATCCTTCTCCGTTGCAGCGTAAAGCTCACGGCAGATCACTATACCTTGCGCAAAATGGGGTGCGCTGAATTGTGCCGGTTTTACCACCACGATCACATTAATAACCGTCTTTTAACAAACGCGTCGATAATCGCACAACATTTGATTATCGCCGTTGACCATCCGCCAGGCCGAACCCTATTGTCAATGGCACAGCCCCCCCCGTTATGGATGTGGGTACAAAAAGTTATACATCTCATCAGGAAGCGAAAATGACTGCCACCGTAGAACGTATTGAGAGCTGGATTGTGGATGTCCCAACCATCCGGCCACATAAATTGTCGATGACCACCATGGGATGTCAGACGCTGGTGATCGTGCGCCTTACCCGCTCCGACGGCATCTGCGGCATTGGCGAGGCCACCACCATCGGCGGCTTGAGCTATGGCGTCGAGAGCCCGGAGGCTATCTCGTCGGCGATAACGCATTACCTGACGCCGCTGCTGCTGGGGCAACCGGCTGATAACCTGAATGCGCTGACCGCCCGCATGAACAGCGCCATTAAAGGCAACACTTTTGCCAGGTCCGCCATTGAAACCGCGCTGCTGGATGCCCAGGGCAAAGCGCTGGGGCTGCCGGTGTCGGCGCTGCTCGGCGGCGCGCTGCAAACGGCGTTGCCGGTGCTGTGGACGTTAGCCAGCGGCGATACCGCGAAAGATATTGCCGAAGGGGAAAAACTGTTAACCGAGCGGCGCCATCAGGCGTTCAAGCTGAAAATTGGCGCACGCGAATTAGCGACCGACCTGCGCCATACCCGCGCCATTGTGGAGGCGCTAGGGGATCGCGCCAGCATCCGCGTCGACGTCAATCAGGCCTGGGACGCCGCAACCGGCGCGAAAGGCTGCCGCGAGCTGGCGGCGATGGGCGTCGACCTCATCGAACAGCCGGTCAGCGCCCACGACAACGCGGCGCTGGTGCGGTTAAGCCAGCATATTGAAACCGCGATCCTCGCCGACGAAGCGGTGGCCACCGCTTACGATGGCTATCAACTGGCGCAGCAGGGCTTTACCGGCGCTTACGCGTTGAAAATCGCCAAGGCCGGCGGACCGAACAGCGTACTGGCGCTGGCCCGCGTCGCCCAGGCGGCGGGTATTGGCCTGTATGGCGGCACCATGCTGGAGGGGACCGTCGGGACTGTCGCCTCGCTACACGCCTGGTCGACGCTGCCGCTGCAGTGGGGAACCGAAATGTTCGGCCCGCTGTTGCTGAAAGACGATATCGTCAGCGTACCGCTCTCCTTTGCCTACGGCGAGGTGGTGCTCCCGCAAATCCCGGGTCTTGGCGTCGAGCTGGATGAAGACAAACTGCGTTTTTACACCCGCCAGGCGTAGCGGGAAACAGGAGAAACAGATGCTATTTAAAGTGGATATGACCGTGAATATACCGCTCGGCTTTCCCGTCGCCGAAGCGGAGGAAATAAAACAACGCGAAAAAGCCTATTCGCAACAATTACAGCGGGAAGGCAAATGGCGACATATCTGGCGCGTCGCCGGTCTTTACGCCAATGTCAGTATTTTCGATGTCAAAGATACCGAAGAGTTACATCAAATATTAATGGGATTGCCGCTGTATCCTTTTATGGATATTCGCGTCGAGGCGCTGTGCCGCCATCCCTCGTCTGTTCGTGACGATGATAGCTAATAATAACACCTGACCTCATGCCGGGGTGACCCGGTAAATACCCTACAACGATAAGAGAGAATAATAATGAGTAATGCTTTCGTACAACAAGAAGCCGTGCAGAAATTATTACGTGAAGGGGCGGGTTTACACGTCCCTGGCGGAAACGAACGTTTTAAAGCCATTATTCACCGTCTGCTGGAGAATATCTGTACGCTGATCGACGACTATAACATCACCGAAGAAGAGTTCTGGCATGCGGTGAACTATCTGCATGCGCTGGGTGGTCGTCAGGAGGCGGCGCTGCTGGCGGCAGGGCTGGGTCTGGAGCATTTCCTCGACCTGCGTCAGGACGCCATCGACGCAGTGGCGCGCCGGGAAACCGGCACCCCGCGCACCATCGAAGGGCCGCTGTATGTGGCCAATGCGCCGCTGGCCGAAGGTCACGCCCGGATGGATGATGGCGCCGACCCGGGGGAAGTGATGTGGCTGCATGGCCAGGTCAAAGATACCGAGGGCCGGCCGGTGGCCAACGCCATCGTCGATATCTGGCACGCCAATACCCTCGGCAATTACTCCTTCTTCGACCCGAGCCAGAGCGAATACAACCTGCGCCGTCGGATCCGTACTGGCGCCGATGGCCGCTATAGCGTGCGCAGCATCCTGCCTTCCGGCTACGGCTGTCCGCCGGATGGACCAACGCAGAAATTGCTGGATCAGTTAGGCCGCCACGGCAACCGTCCGGCGCATATTCACTTCTTCGTCTCCGCGCCGGGGCATAAACATCTCACCAGCCAGATCAACCTCAGCGGCGATAAATACCTGTGGGATGATTTTGCCTTTGCCACCCGCGACGGTCTGATTGCCGACCCGATTAAAGTGACGGACCGCGAGACTATCGCGCAGCGCGACCTTGAGGGAGAGCACACTGAGGTCTGTTTTGATTTCACCCTGTGTAAAGCACTCAGCGCCGACGAAGAGCAGCGCGGCGCCCGCCTGCGCGCCAAAGCGTAATCTGCTGTAACGGCCCCGGGCACGCGGTTGCCCGGGCCAGACATTGCACCTGAAAGCTAACAATTCACCCGGTTTATTTCATCCTGAATACCGCAGGAGGGACTGACTCATGCAAAAAACGCTATCAGCGCTTAAAGACAAAATTAACAACGCCTTAATTGTCGATCGTGAAAATCATATTTACCGCTGCCACCGGTCGATATTTACCGACCCGCAGCTGTTTGAATTTGAAATGAAGCATATCTTCGAAGGTAACTGGGTATTTCTCGCCCATGAAAGCCAAATTGCCGAACCGGGTGATTATTATACCCTGACGCTGGGGCGTCAGCCGGTGATTATTACCCGCGATAAAAAGCATGAGCTGCATGCGTTAATTAACAGCTGCGCTCATCGCGGCGCCATGTTATGCCGACGGAAAACCGGGAATAAAAACTCTTTTACCTGTCCGTTTCACGGCTGGACCTTCAGCAATAACGGCAAATTATTAAAAGCCAAAGATGAAAGCACCGGCGCTTATCCTGACACCTTCAAACAGGAAGGATCTCACGACCTGCAAAAGCTGCCGCGTTTTCAGTCCTATCGCGGTTTCTTATTCGGTAGTCTCAGTGCCGACGTGCAGCCGCTGGAAGCCTATCTCGGGGAAACTTGTAAAATCATCGATCTGATCGTCGACCAGGCGCCGGAGGGGCTGGAAGTGCTCAAGGGTTCGTCGAGCTACGTTTACGAAGGCAACTGGAAGCTGGGCGCGGAGAACGGCGCTGATGGCTACCATGTCAGCGTAGTGCACTGGAACTACGCCTCCACCATGTCACGCCGCAACTATGAAGCGCAAGGCACCCATGCGGTGGACGCCAACGGCTGGTCAAAAAGCCTCGGCGGCGGCTACGGATTTGATAACGGCCATATGCTGCTGTGGACCCGGGCGCTGAACCCGGAGGTGCGCCCGGTGTATGCCCATCGCGAGCGTCTGCAGGCGGAATTCGGCGAACGGCGCGCCGACCAGATGGTCAACGAAACCCGCAACCTATGCCTGTACCCCAACGTCTATCTGATGGATCAATTCTCCACCCAGATCCGCGTCATTCGTCCGCTGGCGGTGGACAAAACCGAAGTCACTATCTGGTGCTTTGCCCCGAAGGGTGAATCCGACCAGGCGCGGGCCCTGCGTATCCGCCAGTATGAAGATTTCTTTAACGTTAGCGGGATGGGCACCCCGGACGATCTCGAAGAGTTCAGCGCCTGTCAGCGCGGCTATCTCGGTGAAAATCTGGCGTGGAGCGATCTCAGCCGCGGCGCGCTGCGCTGGGTCGATGGTCCGGATGAGCATGCGCAGCACGCCGGATTTAATCCGCGCTTAAGCGGCGTGAAATCGGAGGACGAGGCGCTGTACATCGCCCATCACCATCACTGGCAGACGCTGATGCTCGCGGCGATTGAACAAGAGCAGCAGCGCTATGACCAGTCGATCACCCAGCGTGTGGAGGTGGCCTGATGCTGAACCTCGAACAGGTACGCCAGTTTCTCTATCACGAAGCCCGTCTGCTGGATGACCGTCAGTGGGATGAATGGCTCAGCTGCTACAGCCCGCAGGTGATCTACTGGATGCCGGCGTGGGGCGACGACGATCAGCTGACGCGCGACCCGCAAAAAGAGATTTCGCTTATCTACTATCCCAACCGGGAAGGGCTGGAGGATCGCGTCTACCGCATTAAAACCGAGCGCTCCGGGGCCAGCACGCCGGAGCCGCGGACCACCCATATCATCAGCAACGTCGAACTGCTGGGGGAGAGCGACGAGGGGCTGGAGGTGCGTTACAGCTGGGTGACCTGGAGCCACCGCTATCAGCACACCGATGCCTTTTTCGGCGCCACCTGCTGCACGCTGACCGAGCAGGACGGCCGGCCGCAGATCGTGCGCAAAACCGTGCGCCTGAATAACGACTATATCCGTCAGGTGATTGACGTTTACCACATTTAAGAGGCGCCTATGACCTTCACTATTGCTCTTAATTTTGAGGACGGTATCACCCGCTTTATTCAATGCCATGCCGGAGAGAAAGTCCTGGATGCTGCCTATCGGCAGAAGGTGAATCTGCCGATGGACTGCTCGGACGGCGTGTGCGGCACCTGCAAATGCCACTGCGCCAGCGGGGAATACGATCTCGGCGAGGAGTATCTCGACGAGGCGTTAAGCGATGAGGAAGCGCAGGCCCGCCAGGTGCTGACCTGCCAGATGGTGCCGACCAGCGACTGCGTTGTCGATGTGCCGGTGGCCGCCGCGCAGTGTAAAACCGCCCTGACGAACACCGGGGCGCAGGTGCGACAGGTGAATTGTCTGTCCGATACCGCCATCGAGCTGGTGGTCGCCCTCGATGAGCCGCTGGACTTCCTGGCGGGGCAGTACGTCAACATTCAGGTGCCAGGCACGCCGCACGTTCGCGCCTATTCCTTCAGCTCCCGGCCAGGCTCGGCAGAAGGGCGTTTCCTGATCCGTAACGTGCCCGGCGGCATGATGAGCCAGTGGTTAACCCTGCAGGCGCGGCCCGGGGATCGTCTTACCCTCAGCGGCCCGATGGGCAGCTTCTATCTGCGCCACGGCGAACGTCCGCTGCTGATGCTGGCCGGCGGTACCGGGCTGGCGCCGCTGCTCTCCATGCTCGAGACCTTGCAGGCGCAGAACGCCGCGCGCCCGGTGACCCTGATGTATGGCGTCACGCGCGACGCGGATCTGGTGAAGACCGAGGCGCTGGAGGCATTCCGTCAGCAGTTAAACCACTTTCGCTGGCTACCGGTAGTGGCGGAGGAAAACAGTCCTTGCCCGCAGCGCGGCTTCGTCACCGATCATCTTGACGACGCCATGCTGAATAATGGCGAGGTCGATATCTACCTTTGCGGACCGCCGCCGATGGTCAACGCGGTCGCCACGGCGCTGCGTGAGCGAGGGATCACCCCGGCGGGCTTCTGGTACGAGAAATTTATCGCCAGCCAGAGCGCGGCGGCATAAGGAGGCAGTATGCGTTTTAGCGATAAAGTGGTCGCCATCACCGGCGCGGCCCAGGGCATTGGCCGACAAACCGCGGAGCAGGCGGCTGCGGAAGGCGCGGCTCTACTGCTCATCGATCGTTCGCCCTGGGTGCATGAGCTGGCGGCGACGCTGGCTCAGTCCGGCAGTCAGGTGCTGGCGCTGGAGGCGGACCTGGAACAGTGGCCGAGCGCCGAGCAGGCGTTTGCCGACGGGGTGGCGCATTTTGGCCGCATCGATGTGTTAATCAATAACGTCGGGGGGACCATTTGGGCGCGGCCGTTTGCCGAATATCAACCGGAGCAGATTGAGAAAGAGATCCGCCGCTCGCTGTTTCCTACCCTGTGGGGCTGCCGCGCGGCGCTGCCGTGGATGCTGAAGCAGGGCAAAGGCTGCATCGTCAATATCTCGTCGGTGGCGACAGCAGGGGTCAACCGGGTGCCTTATTCGGCGGCGAAGGGAGGTGTGAATGCGCTGACCCGGTCGATTGCCATGGAGTACAGCGGCAGCGGTATTCGGATTAACGCCGTCGCACCGGGCGGGACGGAGGCGCCGCCGCGCCTGACGCCGCGTAACGACGAGCAGCCCAGTGAACAGGAGAAGGCGTGGTATCAGCAGGTGGTCGATCAGACGGTGGCCAGCAGTCTGATGCACCGCTACGGCACGCTGGCGGAACAGGCAAACGCGATCCTGTTTCTCGCCAGCGATGAGGCCAGCTATATCACCGGCGTCACCCTCCCGGTGGCGGGCGGCGATCTCGGCTAACGGCGGGTCGCGTACCAGCAGAGCAGGGAGCCGAGACACACCATCCCGGCCCCCTGCCAGAACGACCATGATAGCGCGGCGCTAAGCAGGATCGCCGCCAGCGCGGAGGAGAGCACCGGCGTGAAGTAGGAGGCCGCCGCCAGCAGGCTGACGTTACCGTGGAGGATCCCCACGTTCCACGCGGCGTAGGCCAGACCGAGCGCCACCGCTACCGTCAGCAGCTTGATGCTGACCGGCCAGCTGAAGACCATCGGCGGCTGCGGCGTGGCGAGAAACTTCAGCCATAGCGTCAGCGCGGTTAACAGGACGAACAGGGTAATGGCATTTTTGCCACGGGCATATTTGGCCGTTACCGTGCAGTAGGCCGCCCAGATAAAGGCGCCGATAAAGGCCAGCAGATAGCTGAGCGGACTGGAGATGACGTTGCTGATAATCTCCTCCAGCTGCAGGCCGTGCTCACCCCCCAACACCCAGCCGACGCCAAGCAGGGCTAGAAGCAAACCGGGGATCACCAGCCAGCTGCTTTTCTGACCATTAAACAGGATGGCGAACAGGATGGTCAGGCTGGGCCACAGATAATTGACCATCCCCACTTCAATGGCCTGCTGACGGCTGGCGGCATAGCCCAGGGACAGCGCGAGGCAGATTTCATAGCTGACGAACAGCACGCTGCCGGCCAGCAGATAGCGGCGCGGGATCTGGCGCAGGTTAGGGAAACCGACGGTAAAAATCAGCAGCAGGCCGCTGAGGCTGTAAATCATCGCCGCGCCGCCGACCGGTCCCAGTCCTTCGCTGACGCCGCGAATCAATCCGACCATCGTGCTCCATAAAATAATGGCGGCGAAGCCGATGGTCGTGGCTTTCTTTTTCTCCATGCTTATCCTGAGGGTTACGCGAATGCAGCCGGCATATATATCATCTTTTGACCGCCGCGGGGCGAAATTTTCCGCCATGGGTAACCCCTGGGGATTAGTGAAAACGGCCGCGGCTGGCGATTAAGGGGGAGTGGGTTTTGCTCCTTGATTTGACGCAAATTTTCCCGGGATTTTACTGTTAGTTTCCTCCGCGCGATGAATCAACATCCTGCATGGAGGAATGCAATGGACGTCAGCCGCAGAAAGTTCTTTAAGATCTGCGCAGGCGGTATGGCCGGAACCACAGCTGCCGCCCTGGGCTTTGCCCCCAAAATGGCGCTGGCTCAGGCACGCAACTACAAATTGCTGCGTGCGAAAGAGATCCGCAACACCTGCACTTACTGCTCCGTTGGCTGCGGGCTATTAATGTATAGCCTCGGCGACGGCGCGAAAAACGCTAAAGAAGCGATTTACCATATCGAAGGAGATCCGGACCATCCGGTGAGCCGCGGCGCGCTATGCCCGAAAGGCGCCGGCCTGCTGGACTATGTCCACAGTGATAACCGCCTGCGCTACCCGGAGTACCGTGCCCCGGGATCCGATAAATGGCAGCGACTCTCCTGGGATGAAGCCTTCAGCCGCATTGCCCGGCTGATGAAAGCCGACCGCGACGCTAACTTTATGGAAAAGAACGAGCAGGGCGTAACGGTTAACCGCTGGCTTTCCACCGGCATGCTGTGCGCCTCGGCGGCGAGTAATGAGACCGGCATGCTGACGCAAAAATTTGTGCGATCGCTCGGCATGCTGGCGGTAGACAACCAGGCGCGCGTCTGACACGGACCAACGGTAGCAAGTCTTGCTCCAACATTTGGTCGCGGTGCGATGACTAACCACTGGGTGGATATCAAAAACGCGAACGTCGTGGTGGTGATGGGCGGTAACGCCGCGGAAGCCCACCCGGTGGGATTCCGCTGGGCGATGGAGGCGAAGAACAACAACGACGCCACGCTTATCGTCGTCGACCCGCGCTTTACGCGCACTGCGTCGGTGGCCGATATCTATGCGCCGATTCGCTCCGGTACCGACATTACCTTCCTGTCGGGGGTGCTGCTGTACCTGATCGAACATAACAAAATCAATGCCGAGTACGTGAAGCACTACACCAACGCCAGCCTGCTGGTGCGGGATGATTTTGCCTTCGAAGAGGGGCTGTTCAGCGGCTATGATGCGGACAAACGCCAGTATGATAAATCGTCCTGGAACTACCAGTTCGATGAAAACGGCTACGCCAAACGCGATGAGACGCTAAGCCATCCGCGCTGCGTGTGGAATCTGCTGAAGCAGCACGTTTCCCGTTACACGCCAGAGGTGGTCGAAAACATCTGCGGTACGCCGAAAGCGGACTTCCTTAAGGTGTGCGACGTGCTGGCCTCAACCAGCGCCGCCGATCGCACCACCACCTTCCTGTATGCCCTGGGCTGGACGCAGCACACCGTCGGCGCGCAGAACATTCGCACCATGGCGATGATCCAATTGCTGCTCGGCAATATGGGCATGGCCGGCGGTGGCGTGAATGCCCTGCGCGGTCACTCTAATATTCAGGGGCTGACCGACCTTGGCCTGCTGTCTACCAGCCTGCCAGGCTACCTGACCCTGCCTTCTGAAAAGCAGCGGGATCTGCAGACGTACCTGGCGGCCAACACGCCAAAAGCGACCCTGCCGGACCAGGTGAACTACTGGAGCAACTACCCGAAATTCTTTGTCAGCCTGATGAAATCCTTCTACGGCGAGGCGGCGCAAAAAGAGAACGACTGGGGCTTTGAGTGGTTACCAAAGTGGGACCAGGCTTACGACGTTATCAAATACTTCAACATGATGGATAACGGCAAAGTCACTGGCTATATCTGCCAGGGCTTTAACCCGGTCGCGTCCTTCCCGGACAAAAACAAAGTGGTTCGCAGCCTGAGCAAGCTGAAGTATATGGTGGTTATCGATCCGCTGGTCACCGAAACTTCCACTTTCTGGCAGAACCACGGCGAGTCTAATGACGTCGACCCGTCGACGATCCAGACGGAAGTCTTCCGCCTGCCATCGACCTGCTTTGCTGAAGAGGACGGTTCGATCGCCAACTCCGGCCGCTGGCTGCAGTGGCACTGGAAAGGTCAGGATGCCCCAGGTGAAGCACGTAACGACGGCGAGATCCTGGCCGGGATTTACCATCGCCTGCGCGAACTGTACCGCACCGAAGGCGGTAAAGGCGCAGAGCCGCTGCTGAAGATGAGCTGGCGCTATAAGCAGCCGGACCATCCGGAATCGGAAGAAGTCGCGAAAGAGAACAACGGCTACGCGCTGGCGGATCTTTATGACGCCAACGGCACCCTGGTGGCGAAAAAGGGCCAGCTGCTGAACAGCTTCGCGCTGCTGCGCGATGACGGCAGCACCGCGTCGTCTTGCTGGATCTACAGTGGCAGCTGGACGGAGCAGGGCAACCAAATGGCGAATCGCGATAATGCCGACCCTTCGGGTCTGGGCAATACGCTGGGCTGGGCCTGGGCGTGGCCGCTTAATCGCCGGGTGCTGTACAACCGCGCTTCGGCCGATATCAACGGCAAGCCGTGGGATGCGAAGCGGATGCTGATCCAGTGGAACGGCAGTAAGTGGGTCGGGAATGATATTCCGGACTTCAATACCGCGCCGCCGGGGAGCAACACCGGGCCATTTATCATGCAGCAGGAGGGGCTGGGTCGCCTGTTCGCGCTGGATAAGCTGGCGGAAGGGCCGTTCCCGGAACACTACGAGCCGATGGAAACCCCGCTTGGCACTAACCCGCTGCACCCGAAGGTGATCTCCAGCCCGGTGGTGCGTTTGTATAAAGAGGACGCCATCCGCTTAGGTAAGAAGGATAAGTTCCCGTATGTCGGGACCACCTATCGTCTGACCGAGCATTTCCATACCTGGACCAAGCATGCGCTGCTCAATTCCATCGCGCAGCCGGAACAGTTTGTCGAAATTAGCGAAGGGCTGGCAAAAGCGAAAGGGATTGCCAACGGCGACCGGGTGAAAGTCAGCAGCCAGCGCGGCTTTATTCGCGCGGTAGCGGTGGTGACGCGCCGCCTGCAAACGCTCAACGTCAACGGCAAGCAGGTGGAGACCGTCGGGATCCCGCTGCACTGGGGTTTTGAAGGCGTGGCTCGCAAAGGCTATATCGCTAACACCCTGACGCCGAACGTTGGCGATTCCAACTCGCAAACGCCGGAATATAAGGCGTTTCTGGTCAACATCGAGAAAGCGTAAGGAGCGATTCAATGGCGATGGAAACACAAGACATTATTAAACGCTCCGCGACCAACCCGATCACCCCCGCGCCGCGCGCGCGGGACCATAAAGCGGAAGTCGCCAAGCTTATCGATGTCTCCTCCTGCGTGGGCTGTAAAGCCTGCCAGGTGGCCTGCTCCGAGTGGAATGACATCCGCGATGACGTGGGGCACTGCGTCGGGGTGTACGATAACCCGGCGGATCTTAGCGCCAAATCCTGGACGGTAATGCGCTTTAGCGAGACCGAACAGAACGGCAAGCTGGAGTGGCTTATCCGCAAGGATGGTTGTATGCACTGCGCAGAGCCGGGGTGTCTGAAGGCCTGCCCATCCGCCGGGGCGATTATTCAGTACGCCAATGGCATCGTCGATTTCCAGCAGGAAAACTGCATCGGCTGCGGCTACTGCATTGCTGGCTGTCCGTTTAACGTACCGCGTCTCAATAAAGAGGATAACCGGGTCTATAAATGCACCCTGTGCGTGGACCGGGTCAGCGTCGGTCAGGAACCGGCGTGCGTGAAAACCTGTCCTACCGGCGCGATCCACTTCGGCACGAAAAAAGAGATGCTTGAGGTGGCCGAGGAGCGGGTGGCTAAGCTGAAAAAACGCGGTTATGCCAGGGCCGGGATTTACAACCCGCAGGGCGTCGGCGGCACCCACGTGATGTACGTATTGCATCATGCCGACCAGCCTGAGCTGTATCACAAGCTGCCGAAGGAACCGCAGATCGATACCAGTATCAATCTGTGGAAGGGGGCGCTGAAGCCGCTGTCGGCGGTGGGCTTTATCGCCACCTTTGCCGGGCTTATCTATCACTACATCGGTATCGGGCCGAACAAGGAAGTTGACGACGACGAGGAGGAGCATGATGAGTAAATCGAAGATGATAGTGCGCACGACCTTTATCGATCGCGCCTGTCACTGGACGGTGGTTATCTGTTTCTTCCTCGTGGCGCTGTCGGGAATATCGTTTTTCTTCCCGACGCTGCAGTGGCTGACCGAAACCTTCGGTACCCCGCAGATGGGGCGTATTCTGCACCCCTTCTTTGGCGTGCTGATTTTTGTCGCCCTGATGTTTATGTTCGTTCGTTTTGTCCACCACAACATCCCGGATAAACAGGATATTCCGTGGCTGAAAGGCATTGTGGAGGTGCTGAAAGGCAACGAGCATAAGGTGGCGCGGGTCGGTAAATATAACGCCGGGCAGAAGATGATGTTCTGGACCATCATGAGCATGATTTTCGTGCTGCTGGTGACCGGGGTGATTATCTGGCGGCCCTGGTTTGCCCAATATTTCCCGATTCCGGTGATTCGCTATAGCCTGCTGATACACGCCACTTCGGCCATTATTCTGATCCACGCCATCCTTATCCATATGTATATGGCGTTCTGGGTGAAGGGGTCGATTAAGGGGATGATTGAAGGCAAAGTCAGCCGCCGCTGGGCGAAGAAACACCACCCGCGCTGGTATCGCGATGTCGAACGCCTTGAAGCGATGAAAGAGAGTCGCGAAGGGATGAAGTAAGCCTTCACGGCGCGAAACCCGCTCCGGAGATGTCGGAGCGGGTTCCCGGCAGTCAGCAGTTCGTGATAAGTGTATCGATTGAATCGATAACGCCCTGGCGCGCATGACTCAGATTGCAGACGAAATCCTGTGGCTGGATCCGTTTATTATTTAAGTTACTGATCATTGGCGTACAAAGTAAAAAGCTGTCAAATTCAATATTTATCCTTGGTACGACATGCTGATGCCAGCGTGGTAACTGTTGTGGTCGCATTAAAGGAATAATGACTCTCGTGGCCAAGTCTGCATAATAATCATTCTGCACAATCATATAATATGGCAGGGTTTTATTTGTCTGAGCAGAACAATTTCGATAAACATTGAATTGTTCAAGCATCATAGTACCCTGAAAAATTCATCATCAGTAAGAGTGCCTCCTTTTGCAATAAATTCATTCATTGCGGCAATGAATTCCTTGTGCTGTCTCTGTTTATCTGCTTCTCGTAAATCCTTACCTGGCTGTACTGACACCTTCTGGACGGGTACGTCAGTGGGTCTTTTACGTAGCGTATTACTTTTCATCATAGGCTCCTTGCGGTTGGTTCTGTGATTATTCACTTTACTCACTAAAAGATAAATGCCAGCAGTAATTTTAATGTTTATTTTGCGAGGCAGCTTCCAGAGGAAAGTAATCGCCTGAAATATTAATGGTTATAGTAATAAACCCGGCGCTGGTATTAACCAGCGCGGCGGGAAATAATCAGAACTTCTCCGGAATAAAGCGGAAGGGGAAATTGGTCTGTTTCATTTTACCAATTTTGCGCTTCGGCAGCGTGACATGCTCCACTGGCAAGGCTTCGTAGGGGATCTGCGACAGCAGGTGGGTGATGATATTCAGACGCACCCGCTTTTTATCCTCGGAGCGGGCGACGAACCACGGCGCCCAGGCGGTGTCGGTGGCGGCGAACATGGCGTCGCGGGCGGCGGTATATTCATCCCAGCGATTGAAAGACTTGATGTCCATCGGCGAGAGCTTCCAGATCTTGCGCCCGTCGTCGATGCGATCCCGCAGGCGCCGCTCCTGCTCCTGCGGGGAGACCTCCAGCCAGTACTTGAGCAGGATAATGCCCGACTCGACCATGCCGCGCTCCACCATCGGCGCGCCGTCGAGAAATTTCTGCACCTCCTCCGGGGTACAAAAGCCCATCACGCGTTCGACGCCGGCGCGGTTGTACCAGCTGCGATCGAAAATCACGATTTCCCCAGCCGCCGGGAGATGCTTGATATAGCGCTGAAAATAGAGCTGACTTTTCTCGCGTTCGGTGGGCGAGGGTAAGGCGACGACCCGGAAGATACGCGGGCTGACGCGCTCGGTGATCGCCTTAATGGTGCCGCCTTTGCCGGCGCCGTCCCGGCCTTCAAAGACGATGCACACCTTCAACCCTTTATGCACCACCCAGCGCTGCAGTTTCACCAGCTCCACGTGGAGCTTGCGCAACGCCTTCTCATACGCTTTATTGTCAAGCGGGGCGATCTTCACCGCCGCGTCGACCGGATTACCGCTTTTCTTATTACCCATCGCCATGCTCCGTGTTGCCGAGGTATCCCTTTGAAGTGTAATCCTTCACCGGCGAGGCGGTGGAAAATATTCCGCCCGGGACGGGTTAGCGGGCGCTCCCCGCGGCGATGACTTCCAGTCCCACCCGCTGCCCCCACGACAGCTCAAGGGTGTTACCGTCCGGGTCGGCAAAGAAAGCGAAATAGCCTACCGGATCGCCCAACTGCTCCGGTTCCCGACGCAAAACGCCTTCCCGCCGCGCCTGAGCGACTTTCTCATCGATCTCCGCCTGGGTGGCGCAGGCGACGCCGAGATGGCCGAACGGACCCAGCGGCGTGTCGGCAGGGTCATCACTTTGCACCAGCACCAGGGCGAAAGGTCGGGTGCGATCGCTGAGCCACGCCACTTTACGCGCCGAGGGGAGGTCGGGTTCGCGCTGGTGAATAACGGTCATCGCCGTATAGCGGGTATAAAAATCGATGCTGCTGGCCAGACAGCGGACGGTAAAGGCGACATGGGTAAAGCCGACATCAACATTTTGCATGGATGATTCTCCCGAGGTGAACGATGTCTCGACTTTACAACCTCAAGTTAACTTGAGATCAATCCGCGATGTATCCCTGCGTGCCCACCAATTTTTACAGGGGATTATCCACCGCCAGGCGCCTCTGCCGTCGGCAGGAAAGCCAACAGTGGCGCTGGCGAGCGCATGAACGAATCAGGCCGTTATATGGAGGATACTGCCGTCGGGCGTTTTTAGCTGGTGTGGCGAGGCGGGATGGTCAATAATGCCGGCCGTCTCTCAATACCCCTATAAGATGTATGAAAAAAACGATCTTTTCACTGGCGCTGGGCACTTTCGGACTCGGCATGGCGGAATTTGGCATTATGGGCGTGCTGCCGGACATGGCGCGCGATGTCGGGATTTCCATTCCCGCCGCCGGCAATATGATTGCCTGGTATGCCTTCGGCGTGGTGATCGGCGCACCGATCATGGCGTTGCTCTCCAGTCGGTTTTCGTTGAAATCGGTGATGCTGTTTCTCGCCGCCCTGTGCATTCTCGGCAATACCCTGTTTACCTTCTCCAGTAGCTACGCCATGCTGGCGCTAGGCCGGCTGGTTTCCGGGTTTCCCCACGGGGCGTTCTTTGGCGTCGGCGCGATTATCCTGTCGAAAATCGCGCCGCCAGGGAAGGTGACCGCCGCGGTGGCCGGGATGATTGGCGGCATGACGATCGCTAACCTGGTGGGCGTCCCCGGCGGCACCTGGCTTGGGCATCACTTTAGCTGGCGCTATACCTTCGCACTTATCGCGGTGTTTAACGTCGCGGTGTTTCTGGCCATCTGCTGCTGGGTGCCCACGCTGTATGACCGGGCCAGCACGCGGCTGCGCGAGCAGTTCCGTTTTCTGGCTTCCCCGGCGCCGTGGCTGATTTTTGCCGCCACCATGTTCGGTAACGCCGGGGTGTTCGCGTGGTTCAGCTATATCAAGCCCTTTATGCTCAACGTCTCCGGCTTTGCCGAAAGCCGGATGATGCTGATTATGATGCTGGCGGGGCTGGGTATGGTGGTTGGCAATCTGTTCAGCGGTAAAATTTCCGGGCGCTACAGTCCGCTGCGCATCGCGGCCATGACTGACGGGGCGATCGCCGTGACGCTGCTGCTGATCTTTGCCTTCGGGGAGCATAAAGTCGCTTCGCTGACGCTGGCGTTTTTCTGCTGTGCCGGGCTGTTTGCCCTGTCGGCGCCGCTGCAGATCCTGCTGCTGCAGAACGCCAAAGGCGGCGAGATGCTGGGGGCGGCAGGGGGGCAGATCGCCTTTAACCTCGGGAGCGCCATCGGCGCCTTCTGCGGCGGAATGATGATTGCCCAGGGGTTCGGCTGGAACAGCGTGGCGCTTCCCGCCGCCACGCTGTCGTTTCTGGCGATGAGCGCCTTGCTCATCTACGGTCGCCATCAGCGCCGACAGGCTTGCTAACGACGCTTACTCACGCCAGGGTTCGCCGAGCGTCAGCATCAGCCGGTTGGCCCAGGCGAAAAAGGCCGCTGACTGCAGCAGATCCAGCTGGGCCAGGGTATCTAAGCCCTGCTCATCAAGCGCAGCCAGATGGCTGGCTTTCAGCGCGGGCGGCGTCACCGACAGCGCGGCGGCGGCATCGATCTCCGCCTGCCAGCGCGGCGACTGCCCGCCGCGCAGATCGTCTCCCGGCGTCACCGCCAGCAGCGTGTCGACGGCGGTCTCGTCCTTCGCCAGCTGCGCCGCTTTGCGGGCATGTACCGAGGCGCAGTAAATACAGCCGTTGATTTTACTGGCCACCGTGGCGGCCAGTTCACGTTCGGCGCGCGGCAACCCCCCTGGGGTATAGAAAATGCCTTTATCAGTCAGCGTCCGCTGCTCCAGCACCGGCTGGTTGCGCGCCAGCAGGCGGAAGTAAGGCGAATCGCTATGGCCATATTTTGCCAGGATCGCCTGTTCTTCAGGGCTAAATTCCGCCAGCGGTTTATCCGCCAGCCAGGGTTCCCAATGCAGTTCATCACGGGTGAAACGCACCGGGGCCGCTTTGCCGCTTTGAGTTTGTGGGGTGGTGTGCCAGTACCCGGCCACCACCGGCGTGTCGGCGCTGACGATGGGCTGATGGTTGAGCGCCCGCAGGCCCAGCAGCAGGCGGCTCTGGAAGCTGACAAAGGCTACCAGCTGCGCCAGGGTGACGATGCCCCGCAGGCTCCAGCCTGCTTTTGTCAGAGCGTGCAGCGCGGCGGGGGTCGCTTCGACAGGAGTGAAGGTCAGCAGGCGGGCAAAGGCCAGCGCCGGAACCAGACGGTCCGTGGTCGGGTCGGCAAGGCCGAAGCCGGCATAGTGCGCCGCCAGCGCGTCCGCCTGGTGCAGTTTCGCCACCTTCGCGGCCACGGCGAAGCGTTCATCAAGAGGAAAGTCAGTATCCTGCTGGCTGAACAGCACTTCATAACTTCCCTGGGCGTGACGGGTGGCGGCGTCGCGGACTGCGCGCGCCTGATCGAGCGGGGAGCCGATGGCGATCTCCGCCAGTTCGGCCAGAATATCCTGACTCAGCGTCATGGTGACTCCTTATCTGATGTGGGGGGCAATATGCTGAGCGATCAGCTCAATGGAACGCAGCGTATCCCGGTGCGAAGGCTCCACCGAGTGCACCTGAAACGAAATATCGGTAGCGCGGGCCAGTACGCTGTCTTGCGCCAGGGAGGCGATAACATGCTCAGGATCGCCGACGTGGGCATCCAGCTGCTGCAGATAGTCAGTGACACTGTCACCTTCTATCCGATGACCCGCTTCCCGGTGCTGTGCCGCCTGTTTGCGCAGGCCGGGTTCGGCGATCTGCAGGGCGTGGGCGTGGCTGTCAGCGACAAAGGCGGTGCGCGAGGCGAGGATCCGCGGCGCAACGCCGTCCGGCAGCGCCGACAGATAGGCGTCGATGATCGGGTTCTGAATGGCGTCCAGCGGCAGGCGCGGCTCACCGGGCGGCCGGGGCTGCGTGCGGGACAGCATCAGCCCGTGTCCCGCCTGACCGGCACGGATGGCGCCCTCCACCGAGAAGGTGGCGATCCAGATTCGCGCCGCCAGCTGCGGCGCCGGCGGATAGAGATGGTTGTTCGGGTGGCTGAGGGTGTCGCCGCGCCAGGCGCTGTGGATCAGGTGCAGATGGTCGGCAAACACCGCTCCGCGCTGCTCGCTGGTCAGGCCGAAGGGCAGAAATGAGGTTGGCGTGCCGCCGGAGCCAAACCCCACCTCCAGACGCCCGTCGGTGAGTAAATCCAGCACCGCCGCGTCTTCGGCGACGCGCAGCGGATTTTCCATCGGCAAGGTGATAATGGCTGTACCGAGGCGAATGCGGTCAGTCTGCGCCGCGACGTGGGCGAGAAACACCAGCGGGGAAGGCAGGCCGCCTTCCTGTTCATGAAAATGGTGTTGGGCAATCCATGCGCTGTCGAAGCCGACGCGCTCCGCGTGGCGGATCTGTTCGGCCGCCAGCCGGTAGCGCGTTTGCGCAGAGCCCTGATCGAGCAGACGGGTAAAAAAGCCGAGGCGTTTAGGCATTATGCGTTCTCCGTATAGGGCTGCGCTAAGCGGGGGGAAACCTGGGGGATAGCGGCGATCAGCTCGCGGGTGTAGGCCTGCTGCGGGGCGGCGAACAGGCGGCCAACGTCGCCATGCTCCACCACCTGGCCGGCGCGCAGCACCGTGACGCTGTCGGCAATCCGCCTCACCGTCGCCAGATCGTGGGTAATGAACAGATAGCTCAGACCAAGCTGCTGCTGTAGCTGCTCTAGCAGGGCGAGGATCTGCGCCTGAACGGTGACGTCGAGTGCCGAGGTCGCTTCGTCAAGGACCAGGATCGCCGGCTCGAGGATCAGCGCCCGGGCAATCGCCACCCGCTGCCGCTGGCCGCCGGAAAGCTCCCGCGACGTCCGCGACAGCAGCTCCGGGGCCAGTGCCACCCGCGCGGCGACGCTCTCCACACGCTGGCGACGCGTCGCCGCGCTGAGGCGCTCAAAGTTTTTTAATGGCTCTTCGATAATCGCGAACAGCGTCTGGCGCGGGTCGAGCGAAGCGAAGGGGTTCTGATAGACGAACTGGATTTTGCGCCGCAGCTGACGCTGCGCCTCGCGGCTAAGATGCCCGGCGTCAATACCGTCGATGGTCACCTGTCCGGCGTCGGCGCGCTCGAAGCCCAGCAGGATCCTCGCCAGGGTGGTTTTTCCGGAGCCGGACTCGCCCACCAGCGCATGGGTGCTGCCGCGCCTGACCTCAAAGCTGACGCTGTCGAGCGCCTGCAGCGCCTGTTTGCCCAGCGAGAAGCGTTTGCTGATCCCGTCGACGCGAATGGCCGGCGTGGCCAGCGGACGAGGACGATCCGCCGTCAGCCTCAGCGGCGCGTCCTGCAGATCGCGGAGCAGCTGGCGGGTGTAAGGGTGCTGCGGACGCCGGACAATCGTCTCGGTGGCGCCTTGTTCCTGAATCTCGCCCTGGCGAAACACCATGATCCGGTCGGCGCGTTCGGCGGCCAGCGCCAGATCGTGGGTGACAAACAGCACGGCGGTTCCCGACTCGCGACGCAGGATATCGAGCAGGTCGAGAATGCGCTTCTGCACCGTGACGTCAAGGGCGCTGGTAGGCTCGTCGGCAATAATCAGATCCGGCTGCAGGGCAATGGCGATGGCGATCAGCACCCGCTGCTTCATCCCGCCCGACAGCTGATGCGGGTACTGGTCAAGACGCTGTTCCGGGTGGCTGAGCCCGACTTTAGCGAGCAGGTTGAGGACCTGCTGCCGGCGTTCGGCGGCGGAGAGGGATTGATGCAGTTGCAGAATCTCTTCCACCTGCTGACCAATGGTTTTTACTGGGTTAAGCGAATTGCCTGGGTCTTGCGGCACCAGGCTGATGCTCACTCCGCGCAGGCGGTTCAGGCGTTTTGCCGACCAGTCGCTAATCACTTCGCCATTGAGAATAATTCGCCCGGCGTCGCGGCGGGCATTATCCGCCAGCAGGCCGATAATCGCCTGCGCGGTTGTGGTTTTCCCCGAGCCGGATTCCCCAACGAAGGCCAGCATTTCGCCGCGCTGAATGGAAAAGCTGACGTTATGCACCACTTCGCGCCATTCGCCCCGCGAGCGGTAGCTGATGCGCAGATCTTCAACAGACAGAACGTTCATGGGCGTACTCCACTCCACTGGCGGCTAAGACGATTGGCGGCAAGGACCACCGCGACCACGGCGAGGCCGGGGAAGGTGGTCAGCCACCAGGCGGTCGACAGGTAATTACGACCTTCGGCGATCAGTAATCCCCACTCCGGGACCGGCGGCGGGGTGCCGTAGCCGAGGAAGCTGAGGGTGGCCAGAGCCAGCATCGCCTGACCAAACTGCAGCGTTGCGAAGGCGAGCACCGCGGTGAGCGAGTTGGGCAGGATATGACGCCAGAAGATGGCGAGAAAGGTGCCGCCGCTGCCCCGGGCCGCTTCGACGTAATCGCTGTGGCGCACGCGCACCACTTCCGCCCGCGCCAGGCGCGCGAAGCTGGCGATAGCCGCGACGCCGACCGCCACCGCCGCATTCACCGAGCCAAAACCCAGCAGAATGATCACCGTCAGCTGCAGCAGCAGCGAGGGGATGGCCAGCAGGACATCCACCAGGCGCATGAGGGTGGATTCCACGCGTCCGGCCAGTGCCCCCGGCGAGGGTGCCAAGGGCGGTGCCGACCACCAGGCCGATGGCGACGGCGATTAGCGCCGCCGACAGAGAATGTACCGCGCCGTAAACCACCCGCGTCCACAGGTCGCGGCCCAACTGGTCGGTGCCCAGCCAGTAGTGCGCCTGCGGCGCCAGGCGCTGAGCGCCGGGGATCCCTTCCAGTGGGTTAGCGGAGGTAAACCACTGTGGGGCAAGGGTCATTAACAGGGCGGTGATCATCACCGCCCACGCCAGCCACAGGCCTGGCTGCAGACGCACTCTGCGCCACTCCGGGCGGCGGCGAACCGCGATGGCATAGTCGACCAGGCTCATTTCACACCTCCGGTCTGTAATTGGAGTCGGGGATCCAGCCGCGGCATGACCAGGTCGACCAGCAGGTTGATCAGGACGAAACCGAGGGCGGAGATCATCACCACCGCCTGCAGCACAGCAATATCCTGGTTATTGACCGCCTGCTGGGTCAGCTGCCCGAGGCCGCTGCGGCCGAAGACGGTCTCGGTGATCAGCGCCCCGGCAATCAGCTCGCCCAGCAGCAGCCCGGCTATGTTCAGCGCAGGCAGCAGGGCGTTACCCATCACATGGCGCCAGAGGACGCCGGTTTCGCTCATTCCCTTGGCGCGGGCGACCGCGACGAAGGGCTGAACCGCCACCTGATCCATGCTGCGCATCAGGATCTGCGCCAGCGGGGCGGAGATGGGCAGCGCGACGGCGATAACCGGTAAAATCAGCCCTTCCAGCGGACCGGGGTTGATCACCGGGATCCAGCGCAACTGAAACGAAAAGAGCTGGATCAGGGCGATACCCAGCCAGAAGGTGGGCAGCGAGATAAACAGCACCGGCAACGACTGCAGGAGGTTGCTCAGCCAGCGCAGCCCCGGCAGACGCGAGGCGAAGGCGAGGGTGAACGCCAGGATCACGGCCAGCAGGAAGGCCGGCAGGGCGAGGCTTAAGGTATCCGGCAGGTTGCTGGCAATCAGGCTACTGACCGCCAGACCCGCCTGCAGGGAATAGCCAAAGTCGCCGTGCAGCATTGCCAGCAGCGTGTGCAGGTACTGGCGCCACAGCGGGCTGTCGGCGCCGTAGGCCAGCCGCATGTCGGCGATTTGCGCCGGGCTCAGACCGAGGTCCGGGTTCTGAAACTTGATCAGCACCGCATCCCCTGGCAGCACCTGCAGCAGGAAAAAGGTGAGGGTAAAGGCCGCCCACAGGACCAGCAGCCCCTGACCGAACCGTCGCAGAAGATAAGCGCTCATATCCGGCCTCTTAATGTTTATCCAGCCAGGCGCTGTAGAACGACGGACGACCGACGGCCTCGAAGCTGACGCCTTTCACCCACGGCGCGCCGGCGAACACCTGCGGCTCTTCGAAAATCGGGATCACATAGGCGTTTTCGATCAGATAGCGCTGGGCATCGCCGGTTAACTGCAGACGCTGCTGTGGCTCCACCGCCGCGGAGATGCCGGTCAGCAGATCGTTCAGCTTATCATCGCGGAAGTGCTGTACTTTATCGCTGGAGCCGCCTTTCTGCAGCAGCGCGTCGCGGTTGTTGGGGAAAAACATGCTTTTTACCACATCCGGATCGGCGCGGCCCACTTCCGAAACGGTGAGCGGCGTTTTCTGCGGGTCGAGGTTGTCAAGCGTACGGCTGCCGGCATCCCCGGCTTTGACCGTTAACGCGACTCCCACCTGGCGCCATTGCTGGGCGATCAGCTGCAGCACCTCTTTATTCTGCGGCTGCGGGAGCGACTCATAGACCGTCAGCGCCAGCCGCTGCCCGTCTTTGCTGCGAATCCCGTCGGCGGCCGCTTTCCAGCCGGCCTCATCCAGCAACTGCCGGGCTTTGGCCTGGTCGAAGGTCAGTTTATCGCTCAGATTGACATAGCCGGCGGCAGAGCTGGCCAGCACGGAGGTGGCTTGCGGGTAGTTAGCGGAGAACAGCGTCTCCACCACCTGTTTGGCGTTGGTGGCATGGAGCAGGGCCTGGCGCACCCGCAGGTCGGCGACCAGAGGGTTATCCGGGCGGAAGCTCAGGCTGTCGTTGACCCCGCGGGTAGGGGCGGCGTAGACCTTAAATCCCTGATCGGTCGCCTGCTTTTCATCGTAGGCCTGCACCTGGCGAATAAAGCCCGCCTGGCCGGCCAGCAGCGCGCCGATGCGCACGCTGTCTTCCGGGGTCACAATATAGGTGATGCCGTCGAGGTTGGCGGGCCCCTGCTGGGCGATGTTTTTCGGCCCCCACTGATAATCCTTGCGCGCCACCAGCGTCAGCTCGCGGCCCGGTTTTTCATCCTGCACCACAAAGGGACCGGAGCCGATGATATGCCGGGCATCGCCCAGCTCCTCAAAATTGCGCTGCAGGGTGCTGAGGGACACCAGACCGGAGCCGATGGTGGCGGTCCCTTGCAGAAAGCCCGGCGACGGTTTGTTGAAGTAAAATTTCACCGTCAGCGGGTCGATCACTTCGCTGCGCTGGTAGTTATTGATCACCTCCGAGACAGGCAGGCGGTGGGCTTTATCGCCCAGCCCATAGGTGTCGAAGTTTTTGGCGACGGCGGCGGCATCCAGCGGCGTACCGTCCGAGAAGGTGACCCCTTTGCGCAGGTGGAAAGTGTACTCGGTTTTATCGGCATTACTGGTCCAGCTCTCGGCGATCCACGGCTCAATCTCCAGCGTTTTCGGGTTCTGCCAGGTCAGCTTGTCGGTGATCTGATTGAGAATGCCGCCGTTTGGATAAAAGCCGCCGGCGGGTGGATAGAGATTGGTGTGCGGTTGCTGCTCCAGATAAATTAAGGTACCGCCTTTAACCGGCGTGTCGGCGGCCCAGACGGAAAAGGCGCCGGAAAGAAACAGCGCGGCCAGCGCGGGCAGGCGAAAATGACGATGCATGGTGAATTCCTTTGTTATCTATTGTCTTGCCATCATCGGGCGCGGCTAAAAACAAAGGAACCAAGGAATTGCGCTAAGCATTTGCGGAAATTGCATTTACTTTTCGCGGCGGGAAGCGAGGGGAAGCGCCTCTCCCGGGCGGGAGAGGCGCTGGCGATTAGCTACGCAGATCGATAACCATACGGCCGCGGATCTGACCCTGCTCCATCTCTTTAAAAATGGCGTTGATATCTTCCAGCGGGCGCAGGGTGACTTTCGGCACCACTTTGCCTTCGGCGGCGAACTGGAAGGCTTCCACCAGATCCTGACGGGTACCGACCAGCGAGCCGACCACTTCGATGCCGTCGAGCACCAGACGTGGAATATCGAGGCTCATTGCTTCCGGCGGCAGGCCTACCGCCACCACGCGGCCGCCGGCGCGAACGGCATCCACCGCCGAGTTAAAGGCCGCTTTAGCAACCGCGGTCACCACGGCAGCATGCGCGCCGCCGGTTTTTTCCTGAATCACTTTCGCCGCATCTTCATTGCGCGAGTTGATGGTCAGATCGGCGCCCATCGAGGCCGCCAGCTCCAGCTGGCCGTCGTTGACGTCGATGGCGATCACTTTGGCGTTAAAGACATTCTTGGCATACTGCAGCGCCAGGTTGCCCAGGCCGCCGAGGCCGTAGATAGCGATCCACTGGCCCGGTTTGATGTGGGAGACCTTAACGGCTTTGTAGGTGGTGACCCCGGCGCAGGTGATGCTGCTGGCGGCGGCGGAGTCGAGGCCGTCCGGGACTTTAACCGCGTAGTTGGCGGTGACGATGCACTCTTCCGCCATGCCGCCGTCGACGGTATAACCGGCGTTTTTCACCGAGCGGCACAGCGTCTCGTTGCCGCTGTTACAGTATTCGCAGTGGCCGCAGCCTTCGAAGAACCACGCCACGCTGGCGCGATCGCCCGGCTTCAGGGAGGTGACGCCAGGGCCGACTTTTTGTACTACCCCGATCCCTTCATGACCAAGAATAACGCCGGTTTTATCGCCAAAATCGCCGTTTTTCACGTGCAGGTCAGTATGACACACGCCGCAGCATTCCATTTTCAACAGCGCTTCGCCGTATTCCAGCGGGCGCAGCGTTTTTTCCGTAACGTTAACCTGATGGTCGTGGGTAACAACAGCTGCCTTCATGCCTGTCTCCTTGTGAGGGGAATGATTAATTTTATTAATGCAATACTACCTAATAAGGATTAGACGCTATGGGGAAAAAAACAAGGCGCTTTAGTACAGGATGTGGTTTTTTGCTACAACGATAGCACAAAATTCAGACAATACCTCTAATTTTGGTAGGTAATAATAGCGTCACTGAATGGTCATGTTTTCTTCATCACTCAACACTATTGTTTTGCGCATCAATTTCTTATAACAACAGAGTGATACAACAATGCATCTGGTCAAAACGCTCCTCACTGCCGGTCTGCTTTTTTCCGCCGCCGCACAGGCTCACAATGTGCTGGAATTCCCGCAGCCGGAAAACAATCCCGAAGAGTTTTACGCGGTTACCGAGATCCCGGCTGGCGGGATCATTAAGTATGAAACCGACGCCAAAACAGGATTTATCATCGCCGACCGCTTTCAGTCGATGCCGGTGGCTTACCCGGCAAACTACGGTTCATTAACCCAGTCGCTGGCCGGGGATGGCGACCCGCTGGACGTGGTGTTTTACACCCGCGCGCCAATGGCCCCGGGCACGCTGATTAAGCTGCGGCCGATCGGCGTCCTTAAGATGGTAGACGGCGGTGAGAAAGACGACAAAATCATCGCCGTGCCGGCCAGCAAAATTGATCCCACCTATGACGACATCAAGACCATCGCCGATTTGCCGAAAATCGAGCAGCAGCGGCTGGAGGCCTTCTTCCGGGTCTATAAAGAACTGCCGGAGGGGCGGAAAAAGGTCGAGCTGGCCGGGTTTAATGATGCCGCCGCCGCGAAGCAGGAGATCAAATCGGCCTGGGAAGCCTGGAAGGGGAAGAACCCGCAATAATATTCATCGCGGGCGCAGTCCGGCGCCCGCAGCATTCCATCATCCGATACGCTACCCAGCCGTACTGGAGGGTTTATCCTCTTGACGCGTCCTGCAATAGATGGTTGTATAATACAACTATATCTTGATCTGGACGCATCGCTATGGCTGACACCTCCTTAATCCAACAGATCCGTACCGCCTCACGGTTAATGGTGCGCGAGCTGGGTTTTATGAACACCACGCTGGCCGCCACCCACTATTCGCCGTCGGCGGTGCATACCCTGCTCGAAGTGTCGGTGAGAGGGGCGATGACCGCCGCCCAGCTGGTGACTTTGCTGGGCCTGGAAAAATCGAGCGTCAGCCGGATGGTTGCCCGTCTGCTGGCGGCCGGGGAGCTGGAGGAACGTCCCTGCGCGGAGGATGCGCGGTCTAAATCGCTGGCGCTTACCGCCAAGGGGCACGATACGGTGGCGATGATCAACGCGTGGGCTACCCGCCGGGTGGTGGAGGCGTTAGGCCATCTGGATGAGCCGCAGCAGCGGACCGTCGCCAGCGGACTGGCGGCCTATGCTCAGGCGCTGGCGCAGTGTCGGGATACTGCGCTGGCGGATACGACCCCGCAGATTTCGCTGGTGACCGGCTATCAGCCGGGGATGATCGGCCGGATAGCCCAGATGCACGGGGAGTATTACGCCCGGCACCATGACTTCGGCGCTTTTTTTGAAGGCAAGGTCGCCAGCGGCGTGGCGGAATTTGCCACCCGGCTTTCCTCGCCGGCCAACCAGATCTGGCTGGCGATGCGCGAGGGGAAGATTGTCGGTTCGGTGGCGATCGATGGCGAGGATCTCGGCCAGCAGCAGGCGCATCTACGCTGGTTCATTCTCGATGACAGCTGTCGGGGAACCGGCATTGGCAGGCGGCTCCTCAGTGAGGCGATGGCTTTCTGCGATAGTCGTCAGTTCAGCGCCGTTCAGCTGTGGACGTTTAAAGGTCTGGATGCGGCCCGCAAACTGTATGAGTCCTTTGGCTTCACGTTAACCTGCGAATGGCAGGGGGAACAGTGGGGAAAGGTGATGACTGAGCAGCAGTTTACCCGGCCAGGCAACGCCGGCTAAGGGCGGGGTGCCTTAGCCGGCGGGGGGGCGAAGATTACCCCAGTTGATTAAGCAGCCGGGCGATCTCCTCTCGCCACTGCGCCTGCAGCGCAGGCTTTTGATGTTTCGGCTTACGGGCCATGTCGTCCGCCAGCCATTGCTCCAGAGCGATCAGGCGCGCCAGCAGCGCCTCTTCATCATCAGCCGCGAGTGACGGCTCCTGAGGTGAGTAGGCCACCGTCGGGGTGGAGGGCTGCGCCTGCAGACGGGTATAAACCTCTTCCAGACTGTGCCACTCCGTTAGCCCGGCGCGGTCGATCAGCCAGAAGCGGTTACAGCTTTCGCTAATAAGCTGGCGGTCATGACTAACCAGCAGCACGCCGCCGGGGTAGTCGCGGAGCGTCTGCGCCAGCGCCGCTTTGCCCTCCATATCAAGATGGTTGGTGGGTTCATCCAGCAACAGCAGGCTGTAGCGCGCCAGCGACAGGCCGACGAACAGCAACCGCGACCGCTCACCGCCGCTGAGGGTGTTGACCTTCTGACCATGCCTCGCCCAGCCAAATCCAGCGGCGATCAGCGCCCGTTTCCGGGTGTCCGCCGACGGGGCGAACGGCGTCAGGGCGTCAAGCAGGCTGGCATCGTCCGGCAACTGCGCCAGCGTCTGGTCGTAATACCCGGGGTGAAGCCGGGGGTGCAGACGCAGCCCCGGAAGAGGCGATGCGTCGTTCATCTGCTGCCACAGCAGGCGCAGCAAGGACGATTTACCGCCGCCGTTGCGCCCCATGATGGCCACGCGATCTCCGCTGCGCAGTCGCGCCACGCCGGTGGTAAACAGGGCCGGCAGTCCCGGCGCGGGGGCCACCGACAGCCTGTCCATCTCCAGCAGGCGGTTCGCCGGCAGAGCGTCCCCTTGCAACACCAGGCGCCACGGCGGGCCGACGCTGAGCTCAGTCTGCTCGTCTTTCAGGCGGGCGACCTGCTTCTCCATCTGTTTGGCTTTGCGGGCGAGATCTTCGTTGTCATACACCCGACCCCAGGTGGCCAGCCGCCGGGCGCTGGTGCTGACCCGGTCGATCTCTTTTTGCTCGGCCTTATGACGTAATGCGGCGCTTTCATCCTGCTCCTGCAGTGCCTGACGGGCAGCGCTGCAGGGTAAGGCGAAGCTGTGCAGCGTCTGGTCGCGAAGGATCCAACTGGTATTAGTTACAGCATCCAGTAAGGTGTTGTCATGTGACACCAGCACGAAGCTCCCCTGCCAGGTTTGCAGGAAGCTTTCCAGCCACAACAGGGTGGGCAGATCGAGATGGTTGCCGGGCTCATCCAGCAGCAGCAGGTCAGGCTGGCGGATCAGCGCCCGGGCCAGCAGCAGGCGCGTGTGCTGCCCGCCGCTTAGGGTGCTGGTTTGCTGCGCCATCACCGCCGGCGTGAAGCCCATCTGCGCCAGCAGGCGTTCGGCCAGCCAGCGCTGTGCTTCCCGGGCGTCGGCGGGTAACGGGGCCAGCACCGCCTGCAGCAGTGACTGCGAACGCAGCGCCTCCGGCAGATGCTGTTCAACGCGGGCCATCAGACACTGACCGGCGAGCGAGACGCTGCCCGAGGTGGGCGCGAGGGTGCCGTCCAGCACCTGCAGCAGGGTGCTTTTGCCGCAACCGTTATGGCCAATGAGACCGATACGGTCGCCTTTCTTCAGGGTGAAGGAGAGGGTGTTAAACAGCGGCCCAAAAGCCGTCTCCACGTGGAGCGCATGGGCAGTTAGTAATGTACTCATAGTCAACTTACTCAAGAGTTACAGGCATGCGAATGCCTCGTCAAAACTCGCTGACGATAACCCGGTAAGCCGGAGAGAAGGGATTCTGTGAAGGGTCTTCGCTCAAGCCAAAGTTATCGCAGCACGATACCGATAACGCTTGAGCTGGCGCCATTGCCTAAGGCATGTGAAACAATAAACATTTCACAATACAGCATGGGGGGCCTCCTTTTATATTCAGTAAGTGAATGGGTGATGGCAGTGTAGTGGGGAAAGGAAAAGTGCGCCAGTGACAAAACTGGCAGGGGGCGTCCCCGCCAGCTTTCGCCTGCGCCACTTTTGCCTACGAAGCCGGGTTGGCGCAGAGGACTTATGTGTTTGCTAGAACATGATGGGAAACCAGCGGGCGTGGTCGCGGGTATATTCCGTCATCGCCTGGGGATCCTTTATCGCCTGGCAGGGGGCGTCGAGAATATTCGGATACGCATCCGGATACCAATCTTCCTCGGTGGTTAAGGTAAAAAAGCGAGACTCCCGGTGGGTTTCACAGGTATAGGCGTTTTTAATATTGTCGGCTTTGCGATATCCCTTGGGATCGCGATATTCGATATACACTTTGTACTCAGAACGGGTACCCCGCCACGCGCCCGGCTCCGGTTTCTGCCAGCGGACCGTCTGGTAGTAGCGCTCCCGCTCGCCGTAGCGATAGACGGTGGTCTCCCCGCCGGGAATCACGTCGGGTCTCAGGAAGAAAAAAGCCAGTCCCGCCAGCAGCAGTAGCAATGGCGGGAGAAGGTGGGTCAGCGGCCGCAGCGGCAGACGGTTGACCAGCAGCAGCCAGAGCAGCGGCGGGATCGTGATTACGATAACAGCGAAGAGGATTTTCGCCGGCGTATAGAGTTCATGCACCGACACCTCGCCGGCTTTCGCCGCGTAAAGCGCCTGCTTATCGCCGAAATACCAGTACTCGCCGTGAAAGGCGCTGATGGCGCTCACCAGCAGCAGCCCGCTAAACAACCCCAGCCAGACCCGTAATAGCGGTTGCAGAACCAATTTTTGCTGGCTCATTTAGGCTACCTCACCAGGGAGAGGGGCGATCGGGCGGGCAATCATGATTGCCGTGTCGCTGAGTGCGTTAAGATCGCTTACCGGAGCGCACTGGCGAGCCATGACCTGCGGATCGCGGTCAGGAAACCAGCCCTCATTGAATGACAGGGTGTAAAACTGGCTGTGCCGCTGCACTTCACAGCGCCAGGCGCGATGAAGATTATCCCTGTCGACAGGCCAGCGCGGATCTTTCGCTTCAACAAAAATCTCATATTTAGAGGGCTGAGGGATACGTTGGTTAGAATTTGTCTTCATCCAGAAAATGGCAGTGTAATAAACGTTGTGTTTCCCGTACTGAATACTGGCATCCCGTCCGGGGGTGACCTCCGGATGGAGGAAAATAAAGATTCCGGCGGCAATCAGTACCATCAGCGGGAATAGCGGATGCTGTATCGGCCGCCAGGGAATATTACGCACCGCCAACAGCCAGACCAGAGTCAGAAATAACACGTAGAGCAGGGCGAAGAAGAATTTACTCGGCGTATAGATGACGATATCCACCAGATCGCCGGTAGCGGGCTGATACTGCTCAGCGCGCGGGGTGAGCATCCACATATCGCCGCCAGAGAGGCACAGGCCGGCGATGATGGCGATACTACCCGTGAGGAGTAAGACAATCCGGATCAGAATAGCCTTCGCTTTATTCGCGTCAGGGGTTAATTTTTGCATTTCACATTCCGTTGTGAGGGGGTGAGAAACAACTATTTTGCACAGCGGAGGGCGCGCGGCAAATGCTATCCGTTTTCTATTTTTACGATAAATGAATATGGGCGGAAAAGGCGTTTCTGTGGTGGGAAATATTATCCGGACGCTATTAATAACCGGGCCGATCGTTCGGCCCGGTGAGCGCGATTAAATTGAGGTGCGGCGGTAATTACGATATTCCGGTAGCCAGAAATTATCGCTGATGGACTGCAGCAGCGCTTCTGCGGAGGTTTTCACCGCCACGCCCTGCTCCTGAGCCACCTTACCGACCGCGAAGGCGATCGCCCGCGAGACGGTCTGGATATCCTTCAGCTCCGGCAGCACCGGACCTTCACCGTTGTTCACCAGCGGCGAGTGTTTCGCCAGGGTTTCGCTGGCGGCCATCAGCATCTCGTCGGTGACCCGCGACGCGCCGGAGGCGATCACCCCCAGACCAATGCCCGGGAAGATATAGGAGTTGTTGCACTGGGCGATGGGGTACTGTTTGCCTTTGACGGTAACCGGGGCAAACGGACTGCCGGTGGCGACCAGCGCCTCGCCGTCGGTCCAGCTCAGGATATTCTGCGGCGTGGCTTCCACCCGTGACGTTGGGTTGGAGAGCGGCATCACGATTGGCCGCGGGCAATGCTTGTGCATTTCGCGGATAATCTCTTCCGTGAACAGCCCCGGCTGACCGGAAACGCCGATCAGGATGTTCGGTTTCACGTTGCGCACCACGTCGAGCAGGGAAAGTACATCGTTAGTGGTATCCCAGCCCTGCAGATGTTCGCGTTTCTGCACCAGCTTGTTCTGGAACGGCAGCAGATTAGGCATGCCGTCGGTTAACAGGCCAAAGCGGTCAACCATGAACACGCGCTGGCGGGCCTCTTCTTCACTGAGTCCTTCGCGGACGATCTGGGCGATAATTTGCTCGGCGATGCCGCAGCCGGCGGAGCCCGCCCCGAGGAAGACAATTTTCTGTTCGCTCAGCTGACTGCCGGCGCCGCGGCTGGCGGCGATCAGCGTCCCGACGGTCACCGCCGCGGTACCCTGGATATCGTCGTTAAAGGAGCAGATCTCATTGCGGTAGCGGTTGAGCAGCGGCATAGCGTTCTTCTGCGCAAAGTCTTCAAACTGCAGCAGCACGTCCGGCCAGCGGGCCTTAATCGCCTGGATCACGTCGTCAACGAACTGGTAGTACTCGTCATCGGTAATACGCGGGTGGCGCCAGCCCATATACAGCGGATCGTCCAGCAACTGCTGGTTGTTTGTTCCGACGTCCAGCACGATGGGCAGGGTGTAAGCCGGGCTGATGCCGCCGCAAGTGGTGTACAGCGACAGTTTGCCGATCGGGATCCCCATCCCGCCGATGCCCTGGTCGCCGAGGCCGAGGATACGCTCGCCATCGGTCACCACAATCACTTTGACGTTATGGTTCGGTACGTTCTGCAGAATGTCGTCAAGATTATGGCGATTCTGGTAGGAGATAAAGACGCCGCGGGCGCGACGGTAAATCTCGGAGAAACGTTCGCAGGCGGCGCCTACCGTCGGGGTATAGATAACCGGCATCATCTCTTCGAGATGGTTGCCAATCAGGCGATAGAAAAGGGTCTCGTTGGTGTCCTGGATGTTACGCAGGTAAATGTGTTTGTCGATTTCTGTTTTGAATCCCTGATACTGGATCCACGCGCGTTCCGCTTGCTCTTCGATGGTTTCAACCACTTCCGGCAGCAGGCCAAGAAGGTTGAAACTGCTGCGCTCTTCCATACTGAAGGCGCTGCCCTTGTTGAGCAGGGGGAATTCAAGCAGAACGGGACCCGCGTAGGGGATGTACAGGGAACGGTTTTTCTTATGGGTAAATTGCATCGCACTAACTCCTTGATCGTGTCCACAGTCCCGGCGCGGCGATAAGCGAAGGGCGGGGGGAAAAGCAGCGGGCAGAGTATAGAGCAGAAGGTCTTCAAGCGGGTAAACAAGCCGTCAATTGCCATAAAAAAACACCATCCTGGCAACAGGACGGTGTTGTTTATCATCACTCAGGCTGAAAATTAACCACCGCGGCGTTTGCGGCCGGTAGCATGGATATGGTTGAGGGTGGTTGCTTCATCGCCTTCCAGCACCACTTTTTTCTGCTGGGAAAGCTTGTAGTTCAGACCGAGAAGATGACGTGCCTGATGGTTCGATTTCATTCTGACTCCTTTATCCTGTTCTGGTTTCAAGGGCAAACCCGGTGGTGACCGGATGAAATGTAACCCAAAGTTGGCCGCACGTTTTTTATGCGGCCACAGGTAGGGTGGTCCATTTTCAGGGCAATAGCAACCTCGATGCGCCAGATTAAGAACAGTCTCCCTCGCGCAGCGCCGGCGTTACCACTTCATCTCGCCGGTATTAACTTTGGCGCTGAGCTCCAGCGAGCTGGTTTCCGCCAGCCCTGGCCACTGTGTCTCCATTGCCTTGATCACCCCGGCGGAATCCTTATGTGTCTTCAGCGCTTGCTCAAACTGCTGGAGGTAGGTTTTGGTAAAGCGCACCGCGCTGTCACCCTCCGGCGGCGTGCCGAGGTAATGTCCCGGGATCACCTGCTGCGGGTGCAGAGCAATCATCTGGTCCAACGTAGTGCGCCACTGCTGTCGACTGGCCGGCGTCTGGGTGTCGGCGGTCCAGAGATGCATGCCCCAGGCCACGCCGGTGCCGCCGAGGATC
This sequence comes from Klebsiella sp. 2-CIP_Kleb., assembly GCF_050378715.1. Classification (NCBI taxonomy): domain Bacteria; kingdom Pseudomonadati; phylum Pseudomonadota; class Gammaproteobacteria; order Enterobacterales; family Enterobacteriaceae; genus Klebsiella; species Klebsiella sp. 2-CIP_Kleb. The sequence continues at coordinate 492,498 of NZ_JBNRLG010000001.1, read as the reverse complement.
GTTTTGTTCGCCCGGATCCAAACGAACGCCGCGTAGTCATGGGGCTGCATAATCGTCACTTTTTCGCCATCGATGGTAAAGCTGTTGGCTTTCAGCGCCTGCGGGACGTATACCTGCGTCGGCGCACCGTCTTTCATCTGTGGTCCCCAGTACGCCAGCTTTGCCGCTTTGGTGGCTTCAATATGTTTAACCACTTCCGGCGTGGCGACCACTTCCGCCTGCGGGAAGGCTTTCACCAGCGGCTCAAGGCCAAAATAGAAGTCAGGATCGCCGGAGGTGATCACAATCCGCGACAACGGTTTGCCGTTTTTCTTGATCATGTCTACCAGCTTTTCGCCGTCTTTGACGCTGAACTGGGCGTCAAACAGCACCGCTTCATGCGGGCCGGAAACGAGGGTGGAGTTGACGGCAAAAAGACCTTTCTCCTGAGGGTTGTAAGTCTGCAGCGTCAGCGGCGCCGCGAAGACCGCGCCGCTGAACAGGGCGGTGGCAATAGCAAGAGCAGATAATTTCATGATTCATTCTCAGTGACAGGGGAATGCGTAGCATTGTACGGATTTCGCCATTTGATAGAATTCCTGAAATAAGAGATGCTGAGTTTCATAAATCGTGCAGATGAAGGGGGCGTGATGGACAGGGTGATTGCGGCGCAGGTGTATCTGCGAATTTGCGAACTGGGAAGCCTCAGCGCCGCGGCGCGCGCGCTGGGGATGTCGCGCCCGATGGTCAGCCGCTATCTGGAACAGATGGAGAGCTGGGCCGGCGCCCGGCTGATCCATCGCTCAACCCGGCGGCTGACGCTAACCCCGGCCGGGGAGAAGGTATTGCTCAAGACCCGCGGCCTGACGCGGATCGCCGATGAAATCGCCGGCGAACGCCAGCGTGCCGACCCCAGCGGCACGCTGCGGGTGGCGTGCGCGCATTTTACCGCGATGCAGCTGATCTCCCCGCTGCTGCCGGATTTTCTTGCCCGTTATCCGCTGTTGCGTCTGGAGCTGGATATCAATAACCATCCGGTCAGCCTGATCGGCGAGCGCATCGACGTGGCTATTCGCATTACCGATAATCCGGAGGCGGGGGCTATCGCTCGCCGCCTCGGCGTGTGCCGGTCGCTACTCTGCGCTGCGCCGCGCTGGCTCCGCCAGCATGGTCCGCTGACGACCCTTGACGATCTGCAACAGCATAACTGCCTGTTATACAGTCATTTTGCCGGCCAGCGCTGGCAATTCAGCGATGCACAGGGTCAGGAGGCGTCAGTGGCAGTGAACGGTAATCTGAGCGCCGGGATCTCTTCCTTACTGCTGGAGGCGGCGGTCGCGGGGTGCGGTATCGCGATGCTCCCCGAACTGGAGGCGCGGAGCGCGATTGCCAGCGGCGCGCTGGAGGTGGTGCTTCCTGACTGGACGCCGAAGGCGCTGAGCGTTTACGCCATCTATCTTTCCCGCGACTATCAGCCCGATGGGCTGCCGCTGTTTCTGGATGCGCTGCAGCGACGTCTGGGGAAAACGCTCGCCGATGCCTGAGCACTGACGCCGCCTTCAGCGGCAGCGCCGGCGGGCGGTTGCCCTGCCGGAAAGCCAAGGATCAACCTTACTCATTGCCCCACTGATTAAGGAAGTTGGCGATATCGTCAATACGGCGTTCGTCAATGGCCGCCTCGCGGGCCATCTCCTGCTGCGCTTCTTCATCGATCTCTTCGTTGTTGGTTAATCGCGCAATCAGCAGCTGAAAATAGCGCGCCAGCGCATCGCGTTCCTCATCCTTAACCGGGGCAGCCGCTTCGGTCTCGTATTCGTCCACGATGTCATAAAATTTCAGGGGAATGTCGTTACTCATCTGTCGTCCTCAGGATTGGCGTCAGGGCCGGGGTTAGCGCACAGCGGCGGGCGAGTATCATAGCACGCAGCCGGTCGGCTGCAGCAGAGGAAAAATCGCTGCGGCGGCGAGGCGAGAGGGCAGATATCGCTCCCCGGGGGACGGAGGGTAAAACCGGCGCGCGATGCCGCACGCCGGTCTGCCAGGAGGCTTAGACTACCCCGTCTCCACCGTCAGAGCACCACACCTGGCCGGAGGTATATGAGCAGGCATCGGATGCCAGGGTGACGTACAGCGGGGCGATCTCGACCGGCTGCCCCGGACGCCCCATCGGCGTGTCTTTGCCGAACTGTTTCACTTTCTCGTCCGGCTGACCGCCACTGGACTGCAGCACCGTCCAGTAAGGGCCGGGGGCTACGGCGTTAACGCGAATGCCGCGTTTTGCCACCTGTTTGGCCAGCGATTTGGTGAAGATCGCCAGGCAGGCTTTGGTCTGGGCGTAATCGAGGAGGATCGGACTGGGTTTATAGGCCTGCACCGAGGTGGTGTTGATGATCGCGCTCCCGGCCTGGAGATGGGGCAGCGCGGCGCGGGTGATCCAGAACGGCGCGTAGACATTGGTCTTAAAGGTGGCGTCAAAGTCTTCAGTGGTCAGCTCCTCAAGGGTCTCACAATATTGCTGACGTCCGGCGTTATTGACCAGGATGCTCAGGCCACCCAGCTGTTGCACCGCGTCGGCCACCAGCGACTGACAGAAGGACTCGGAGCGAATATCCCCCGGCAGGGCCACCGCGGTGCGGCCTTCGGCTTTGATCAGAGCGATGACTTCATCGGCGTCCTCTTGCTCCTCCGGCAGATAGCTTATGGCGACATCGGCCCCTTCGCGGGCAAAGGCGATCGCCACCGCGCGGCCAATGCCGGAGTCGCCGCCGGTAATTAGCGCTTTCTTACCGGCCAGCCGCCCGGTGCCGGTGTAGCTGGTTTCCCCATGGTCCGGTGACGGCTCCATTTCCGCATCCAGACCCGGCGGGTTCTGTTCTTGCTCCGGGAACTCCGGACGTGGAGCCGTCTCTTCTGGCAACATGGAGGTGGGTAGTTTCTTCATGGGCGGTTTTTCATCTTGCATAGTCATCTCCTTCAGACAGAACGGGCCAGCTGTAAGGATAGGTCAGGTTCCCCCATCGCCAGACCCCGGATGACTCACCCAGGGCCAGTGAATGGCCGCTAAAAGACGCATTGTTATTCCTTAACCGACTGATCCCCGGCGTATTTAAGCAAATAGCGCTGCGTTATCATTGCCGGGGTTAAATTAGGATTATTCCATCATGACTTAATGCGGGCTGGCTATTTTATTTGCTGCGCGGCGGAGATTTTTTAAAGGCAGAGAGGGAGACAAAGTGAAAAGGGGAATAATAGGGTAATCCGCTACGCATGGATAATAATGGTATACCTCTTTGGTGTTAATTTTTGGAAGGGTGGCAGCCCGGGATTAGTAGAAACATTTATTCATCAGATTATTTTCATTAGTTTACAAACGTGAACCAATGTCCACAGTACAGTTCACAAGGTACATATAACCCAAAGCGAATAAGGGAGTTGCGTAAAAATTAATTTTTATTGCCGCTTCGCTGTGGTTAATTTATTTTGTCGATGCGCTGGGTGATGGCCAAAATTAATTTGACTCCTGCGGGTATTCCTCTAGTGTTAGATATCGAGGGCGATGATTTGTAACAGGGTCATTTTCCATTTACCAACCGATATTGATCAAACCAAAGGTGAAAATTATGGCAGAGCATAGAGGCGGTTCAGGTAATTTTGCAGAAGATCGTGAAAAAGCATCCGAAGCCGGGCGTAAAGGTGGGCAGCACAGCGGCGGGAACTTCAAAAATGATCCTGAGCGTGCATCCGAAGCCGGTAAAAAGGGTGGTAAGAACAGCCATGGCGGTAGCCGTAAATCCGGCGACAGTTGATGACTGATGACCCGTGACGCCGTTATGACGGTGTCGGGAAAGAAACCTGTGGGCCTGTGGGTCCGCAGGTTTCTGTTTATTTGCAAACGCTTCCCTCAGCTAGTGTCTATTCTCCGCGACGGGAAAAGAGGTGCAGAATAATTCAATTACAGCCATCTTAACAATTAAATACTGATTACCGCAACGGCATTGTGCCGGCGAAGCGCTAAGAGTGAGTAAATAACGGTTCGGAGCAATACGTAACAGTACTGCTTTTTATCGCTGTGCATAAGTAAGCAATTTTAAGCCTGGTGTCAATCGTCGGACGCCAGGGGCGGGTAGCAACACATCCGCTTGCTAAATATTGTTCAGATCTAAGGTAATAAAATGAAACTGACGCCGGTATTTATTAAGCGCTGTCATCTTGTGGCCGCCGTTATGTGGGTGGGCCTGGCGATACCCTCGTTAATCTGGTGGAAAGACAGCGTCCTGTGGGTCATTCTCATCAGTATTTATGCCAATATTGTTGGACATTTATCCGGATATAGCGCAGCGCGAGCTGACCAGGCGGCGGAAGAGAATGAAGATTCCCCGTCAAAATAAATAATTAACGATCAGAGGTGTATATGACGGATAGTGAAAATTACCACAACTGGCTTCGCGATGCCCATGCCATGGAAAAACAGGCCGAGTCACTGCTTATGGCCACCATCAGACGCCTCGATAATGAACCGCAACTGCGAACCCGCCTTGAACAACATCTTTATGAAACTCGTCGGCAACTGTCCGCTCTGCAGGACCTTATCGCCCGCAACCATATTTCCCGCTCGGCGCTGAAGGATGCGATGAGCCGGGTCGCAGCCCTGGGCCAGACTATCGGCATCATGCTACCCGGCGATGAGCTCATTAAACTCATTATCACCGCCTACGTTTTTGCCCATTTTGAGGTCGCCTGCTATACCGCTTTATTAACGGCGGCGAAGCGCGTGGGGGACCATAGTGCGATGCCGACTCTGGAAGGGATCCTTGCCGAAGAGAGAGGGATGGCTGACTGGCTGCTGCATCATCTGCCGGCGCTGACCGGACAATATCTGATGCATAACTCTCTGCCCGGCGTTGAGGCCGGACAATAAGCCGCCGGAGTCAATCATGGTTAAGCGCCACACCATCGCGATCCTCGCCACAGACAAAGCGGTTCCGCTGAAATTAACCGCCAGGCAGCAGGCGCTGGTGGACGCGGTGGCGAACAGGGTGCCACCTGCAGAGCACGGCCCCGTATCGCCAGTCGACAAAACGCGCACGAAAACCAGCAGGGCGCGCTGAGGACGCTGACAGTGGCGGGCAGAACGCAAGGTGATAGTGATGCAACAGGAAGAGTGGTTTCACAGAGCGGTCATCTATCAGGTTGACAGTGCTCTGTTTTACGACGCCAACGGCGATGGGTTTGGCGATCTTGCCGGTATACGCCAAAAGCTGCACTACATTCGTAGCCTGGGGGCGACGGTGCTCTGGCTGACCCCTTTCTATCTTACCCCACTGCAGGATGATGGCTATGATATCAGCGACCATTTGCAGCCCGATCCCCGTTTCGGGACCATCGCCGACGTGATTGAGCTGATTGCCCGCGCCCGGGAGCTGGGGCTGCGGGTGATTGTTGAGCTGGTTATCCAGCATACTTCTGCCCAGCACCCGTGGTTTCAGGCGGCGCGACGCGATCCCCGGTCGCCGTGGCGGCCATACTATCTTTGGGCCGATCGGCCCCCGGAGAACGACGATCCTCCCATGTTTCCCGGCGTCGAGGAGAGCGTCTGGAGCTGGGACGACCAGGCCGGACAATACTATCGCCACATGTTTTATCGCCATGAGCCCGACCTGAATCTCGCTCATCCGCCGGTGATCGCTGAAATTGAAAACATCATCACCTTCTGGCTGCAGGCCGGGGTGTCAGGATTTCGCCTCGATGCGGCGTCACATCTGGTGAAGCAGGCCGGGAAGGGCGACGAGGCGCGGGGCTACCCGCTGTTGACGCATCTCCGGCAGGTCGTGCAGCGCCTCAATCCCGACGCGATACTGTTGGGTGAAGTGGACGTGGAAGTGGAAGATTATCGCCATTATTTCGGCCGCGGCGATCGGCTGCAGATGGTGCTCAATTTTTGGCTTAATAAATATCTCTATGTCAGCCTGGCGCAGCAGCGCGCCACCCCGGTAGTGAAGGCGTTGCAGGCAATGGTGGCCCCGCCGGACGGATGCTGCTTCGTCAACTGGCTGCGTAACCATGATGAACTGGACCTTGAGGGGATTGGCGAACGCAACAAACGCCAGGTTATCCGCACCTTTGCCCCTGATAAATCGATGTCGGTTTACCAGCGTGGCGTGCGCCGGCGGCTGGCGCCGATGCTGGATGGCGATACCCGACGCATCGCGCTGGCTCATGCCATCCTGCTCGCGCTGCCTGGCGTGCCGGTGATGCGCTATGGCGACGAGATTGGTATGGGCGACGATCTGCGCTTACCGGAGCGCTACGCGGTCCGAACGCCGATGCAGTGGTCGGGCGCGCCCAACGGCGGCTTTTCCCGGGCGGCGCCGGATGATTTGCCGGTGAAACCGGTGGCCAGTGGACGGTTTCGCTACCAGCGGATCAATGTCGAAGCGGCGTTGCGCCACCCCCGGTCGCTACTGCATCGGGTACGCAATATGGTGCTGGCGCGCACGGAATATACTGAACCGGGATCCATCCCTTTTACCCTTATTACGGTGAAGCCAGCCGCGGTGCTGGGCTTGTGCTATCGCAGCGAATCGCGGGAGGTGCTGATGCTGGCGAACTGCAGCCAGCAGGCGGTGGAGGTCCAGCTCCCGCCGCTGGCCGAGGGTTACTGGAGCCCGATCCTGGAAGATAAGTTCTACCAGGACGGGCTATACGGCGGAGAAAAGGCGCGGCTGGCGCTCTCCGGCTATGGTTACCGCTGGTTCAGCCGCAGCCTGCTTTAGCGCCGTCTTCCTGGTCGGCGGAAGAACGCCCGCAGGGCCATCGTCGCCACCGCCACACCGACGCCGGCAGCCACTTTACCCGGAAGATCGGCGCTGATGGTCACCGCTTTACGCCGCGCGCCATCGTTAAAGGGGCCGTGTCCGGGATGATTGCCGCGCACTGGCGTGAACAGGTCGTCCTGATGCTCTGCCGGCTTCGGCTGGCCGGTAAACTGTCCCTCCCACGCTTTTTTCACCATCAGCCGATCGAGCAGACGAGGGAAGAAGACCTGGCCGAGGATCGACTGGATGGTGCTTTTCCCCACCCACAGCTCGTTCACCGGCCGCTGGATCACGCTGTAGATGGCCTCAGCGGCGACCTCCGGCTGATAGACCGGCGGTACCGGCTGCATGGCCTGCTCCATTTTGTTGCGCGCCCAGCCAAACTGAGCAGTGTTCATCCCCGGCAGCTGGACCATGGTCAACTGGATGTGGCTTTTCTCATGCATCAGCTCGGTGCGCACGGCATCGGTGAAGCCGCGGATCGCCGCTTTCGCGCCGCAATAGGCCGACTGCAGGGGGATCGAGCGCCAGGCCAGCGCCGATCCAGCCTGAATAATCACCCCCCGATCCCGGGGCGTCATGACCTCGAGCGCCGCGCGGGTGCCGTTGACATAGCCGAGATAGGTCACCTCCGTCACCCGGCGAAATTCGTCGTCGCTCATCTGCCGAAAGGGCGCCAGCACGGTGGTCATGGCGTTATTGATCCAGACGTCTATGGCGCCGAGGGTGGCTTCCACCTCGGCGGCGGCGCGCTGCACGGCCCCGGCATCGGCGACATCGGCGCTAATCGCCAGCGTTTTGACGCCGAAACGTTCACAAGCCTGCTGCGTCTCCTGCAGACCCGTTTCATCGCGGGCGATCAGCGCCACGTGATACCCTGCGCGGGCGAAACGCAGCGCGGTGGCTTTTCCTGCCCCGGCGGTTCCGCCGGTAATAACCATCACGGACATAGTGACCTCATTAATTGTTTCGCTATCGTAAATTTAAGCTGCACGGATCGAATCATTATTAAGCATAAATAACGACGGTGAGGTGGGAAATATCCTGGAATAAGCGCAGTGTGAATCAGGCGACATATCCTGATGACTCTGGCCTGTTTCTGCATAAGCAGGCGTTAAGGTTCTATAATCTGTAAGATACTTGACAACCCGCGAGGAGGAAAAATGTTGACAGTAAACACGCGTAGCGTTGAAAAAGAAGAGGACGACGCCACCCGCGCCCCGGAATCGGGGGATAAACAACCGGAGCGCGATAAATAGCTAAGCCGGTGTTATTCCTGTTCCGGAATAATGGATATCTGGCCGTTACGTTCGAGAATAGCGAATTTTATCGCTTTCAGTTCATAAATCCCATGGTGCTGCCTGGCCGCCAGCAGGATATCATCGACAGAAATATTGACGAGCTTCATTTTCTCATCGATGACAGCACCATTTTCCACTACGATAACCGGCGTGCCATCCAGAAAATTTTCCGCCTGGGCAAATTTTTTCTTAATATAGCCGAATAAAATATCAATACTGACCAGGGTGACGATAGTCAGCATCGAACCGGTAACGGAATAGTCTGTGCTGAGCATCGCCTGCTGGGTCGCTTCACTGATAATCAGCAGCAGTATCAGGTCAAAATTGGTTAACTGCATCAGGGTTCGTCTACCGGCAATCTTGAAAATAATCAGCAGGATCAGATAGATTGCTGCGGCTCTGAGGACCATTTCCATCGCGACTCCTACGGATAGACAAACTGTTGCCAGCTGACGGCAGGGCGATCGTTGACTGCCGCCTGCAGGGAAATATTGCCTATCGTTTTGGGGGTAATAGATAACCATACCGATTGCGGCGAGCGGCTGGTCGTCCGCTGATACACCAGATGTAATTTCCCGTCGGCACTGTACATCTTATCCGGCTGCGGGCGGATATCGCCAACCTGGTAACGGGTTAATAACGTGGCGGCGAAACTGATCGTCGTGTCATTTTCCTGCGTGGGTTTGATCTGAATATTCAGTTCGGTTTCACTCATCAGTCTGGCATAACGCTGGTAATCGACGCGTAATTCACCTTTAGGGCTTTCCCGGTGCGCCTCACTGAAATATCCGGAGGACCACAGGCCGCTTAATGCGGTAAGAATGATGAGGCTGAGAACAATTATCCCATAGCGCCTGAAGCGATATTCAAAGCGGAGGGCCTGTTCATTCTCGTCGACGATGTGACAAGGTTGTTGATTCTCAGTCATTATTATTTCCCCGCGTTTCGTTTCGCCATCAGCGTAACGATAAGGACATTCTTATATTAGACGATATCAGAACAATTGACTTTGTAAAAATGGCCAGCCTCAGCCAGGCTTTAATCTGTTCATCAGCAAAAACAAGGAGGCATGATGAAAAAATTAGCCTTGGCCATGGCCTGTTTGTTTGCCGCCGCGGTCGCGCAGGCGGACGATAAAGGCGGTTTTAGCCAGGATGCCGCGCCGCCGCCGCCGCACAAACTCGATGACGGCTATCGCGGCGTCGAGGAGGGGCGGATCATGACCGTTGAGCAGGCGAAAACCATGCACGACGGCGCCACGGTTTCACTGCGCGGTAATCTGCTCACCCGACAGGGGGATGACCGTTATCAGTTTCGCGATAAAAGCGGCACCATCACCGCCATTATTCCGGTTGCCGCGTTTAATGAACAGCACGTAGAGCCTGACGATCTGGTCAGTATTAACGGCAGCCTTGATCGCAAAATGACGCCGCCGGTAGTTCGTATCGATCGCCTGCTCAAACAGTCGCCTAAGTAAGGGGAGCTTACCGATATGAGCACAACATCCCACCCGCATGACGAGGAGCGCGGGAAGCACCCTGCGCGCGAGGCGCCTGACGAACATGGCGAAGTGCCGCGCAAACGGGACGACAGCGAGGATGACAAAACCGATCCTTACCATCCTCACGATGGCCGTTAGCGTCATCCGCAACGGCAACTTTTGGGGAACGCTGATGCGGCGGGCCGCAGAATAGAAGCAGGTTCAGCATCAGGCACTATACTTTTTGTTCGACATCATCACAGGAGGAGTCATATGGCGATTCATAAGAAAGGGCTGGCGCACTGGGAAGGCGATCTCAAGCATGGCAAAGGCACCGTGTCGACGGAGAGCGGGGCGCTGAGCCAGCAGCCCTACGGCTTTAATACCCGTTTTGAAGGGGTGAAAGGCACCAACCCCGAGGAGCTGATCGGCGCCGCACATGCCGCCTGCTTCTCGATGGCCCTGTCGCTGATGCTCAGCGAAGAGGGCTATACCGCGACGTCCATCGACACCACCGCAGTGGTCACCCTCAATAAAACCGACGGTGGGTTTGCAATAACCGACATCGCGTTGCAAAGCCAGATTGTCCTGCCCGGCGTTGCGCCGGCGGCGTTCGATGAGATCATCCAGAAAGCGAAGGCCGGCTGCCCGGTATCACAGGTGCTGAAAGCCAATATCACCCTTGACTACCAGCTGAATCCATAAGCTGTTGTGCCCGCACTCTGCGGGCACCGTTCCCGCGATCTCTCTCCCTGTCACTGCCTCCGCTGCGCAATAGTGGTATCTTTGGTCCTTTGGTAAACGTAAGGGACTTCAGCATGATCGGCATTCGCGGAATGATCGAGGCGCAGGTGCTCGGCCTGACCGGCATGGCGCTAAAAGAGATTGATTTTGAACAGCCCAAAGGGGAGCCGGGGCTTTTTGGTCCGCAATCAGCCATCTGGCAGGTGCATGGCGATTTTACCTCAATGCTGTGCGGCGGCATTAGCGCGCTGTTGCTGCAGATGCTGCACCCCCTGGCGCTGGCCGGCGTCTGGGACCACTCCCGTTTCCGCGAGGATATCTTTGGCCGCCTGCGTCGCACCAGTCAGTTTATCTCCGCTACCACCTTCGCCGCCACCCCCGACGCCGAGCGGCTGATCGCCAAAGTGCAGGGGATCCATCAGCGGATCGCCGGGGTGGACAAGGACGGCACGCCGTATCAGGCAAGCGACCCGGCGCTGTTGACCTGGGTGCATGTCGCTGAGTGCAGCCGCTTTATGGCCTCCCACCTGCGCTACAAGCGGACGGTGGTCAGCGTCCAGCGCCAGGAGGACTATTTTCGCGAGTCGGCGGAGATCGCTCGTCGGTTGGGAGCCAAAGATATTCCCCAGACGCCGAATGAGGTCGCGGACTATCTTGAGGCGATGCGTCCGCAGCTGCGCTGTGACGAACGTACCCGGGAGGTAGCCGAGGTACTGCTCACCACCCGTCTGCCGGGTCGCCTGAGTCAGCCGGTTGGCCAGGTGATGATGCGGGCCGGGATCGATCTTCTGCCGCCATGGGCGCAGGAGATGCTGGGACTGTCGCTGTCGCCGCTGCAGCGGCGCACGACGCGTCTGATGGTACTGGCGATCGCCCGCGTGCTGCGCGCCTCGGTACGTAACGGCGCCTGGCATTGCGCCATGCGCCGGATGGCGGAGGCGTGATTCAGCCCGCCTTGCCCAGGTGCCGGGCAATCAGCGCCTCCAGGCTACCGTCCGCCCGCCATTCGTCCAACGCGTCATTCACCGCGTTAAAGCGGACCACATCATCCCGGGCGACGCAGATGGCCTGCTGGATCTCGGTAAAATTATCCGCTAAGACCCGCACCCCCGGATGGCGGCGCGCTGTCGCCTCCAGCGGCTGACGGATGCCAGCGACCATATCCCCTTCACCGGCGAGGAAGGCGTCGATGGCCTCCTGCGAGGAGGGGAGACGATTCAGGCTGGCGTACTGCAAATGGCGGGTGAGCCACAGATCGTAGGCGGCGTTTTGCCCGACGTTAATCGTGGTTGCCGGGCGATCCATATCGGCCACGCTCTGGCAGGGCGAACCGGCTCTCACCAGCGCGGTCCCCTGAATGGTGATATAGGGAGAAGTAAAGCGCAGGGTCGCCTCCCTCGCCGGGTCGATGGCCAGAAAGGCGATATCCCAGCGTTCGCCTCCGGCGTCGGCCACCACTTTACCGGCGGCAGGATAGGTGACGAACTCGGCGACGACGCCCCAGCGCTGCGCCAGTCGATGGCTGAGCTCGGGGGTAATGCCTGTCGGCTCGCCGTTTTCTCCAGGATGGGCCAGTACCGCATTGCCCAGATTAATGGCAAAACGCAGCCGGGATGGTGTGATTGCTGACATCGCTGACTCCTGTGGTGGCTAAGAGAAGGTGGCCCGACCTGTCGGTCGCCAGTGATAAGATAGTCCATCCGCGCGCGGTTGTACCTCCGGGGCCACACTTTCAGAATACAGTAATTAACGACCGCAGCGATTTCGTTAAACAGCAAGGCAATGGCTTTTATATTGTTAAGCATAAACTCAGCTTGTCAGTTTATTCTTCCCGCTCACTGAGGGAGAGAAATAATGGCACAACATAATTTTGAAAATGATAATAAATATCATCAGCGTTCTGAGCAGGCGCGAAGGAGTACCCTGGTTAGCGTGGTGGTCAATATTTTTCTCTCCGCGTTGCAGATTGCGGTGGGAATATATTCTGGTTCCCAGGGGTTAATTGCCGATGGCATGCACTCTTTTTCCGATCTGCTCGCCGATGGCGTCGTGCTGGTGGCGAATAAAAAGAGTCGCCGACCGTCTGACCACGATCACCATTATGGCCACTGGCGTTATGAGAACGGCGCCTCTCTGGTCCTCGGCGCGATCCTGGTGCTGGTCGGGGTCGGTATGCTGTGGTCTGCCGCGGGTCATCTCGCGCAACCGCAGACGATTCCGCCGGTGCACAGCGTGGCGCTGTGGATGGCGCTGACGGCGCTGGTGGTCAAAGAGGGGCTGTTTCGCTATATGCTGGCGGCCGCCAGGCGGCTGAACTCCTCGCTGCTCATCGCCAACGCCTGGCATGCCCGCTCAGACGCCGCGTCATCACTGGTGGTGGCGCTGGGGATTATCGGTAATCTGGCCGGGTTCGCCTGGTTCGACCCGCTCGCCGCGCTGGCGGTAGGGCTGGTGATTACGCGGATGGGCTATCGTTTCGCCGCCACCGCGCTGCACGATTTAATGGACCGCGCTGTCGATGAAGAGACGCAGCGGGCAATCGCCGGCACGCTGCGGGCCACGCCGGGCGTGGCGGGTCTGCACGATTTGAAAACCCGTAAGGCGGGGGATCTTGTGCTGGTGGATGTCCATCTCGAGGTAGCCGGAGAGCTGTCGGTCGCTGAAGGGCATCAGATTGCCCGGCAGGCGCGGGAGCGGGTCATGGCGCAGCATCCGGTGCTTAATGTGATGGTGCATCTCGATCCCTGCGCGGCGGTTGCCAGTTCGCCGGGGGAGGCAAACTGCCTGACGTCATAAGCGGAAAATAGACTGGCTCAGCGGTTATTTTATCCCTGAGCCATTATTCCTCGCCCCTTCCGCCCGCGCATTGATTGCCTGAACGATAAATAAGGCTCATACTGAGCCGGCCATTACCATCGCTAAATAATGGCGCAGATCTGCCCGTTGCAGTTAACGATAAAATAAACCAATCGGTTCATAGATAATCTCTATTCTTTATTTCGAGATAATGACCAGAGCGGTAATTCAGGAAGTCAGACAATGATCATTCGGCCAGAACAACACTGGTTTCTTCGCCTATTTGACTGGCACGGCTCCGTGCTGTCAAAAATCATCTTTCGTCTGCTGCTTAATGTGCTGATGTCCATCATCGCCATTATCAGCTATCAATGGTACGCGCAGCTGGGGATCCACTTAACGGTGGCGCCGTTCAGTCTGCTGGGCATCGCGATAGCGATTTTCCTCGGCTTTCGCAACAGCGCCAGCTATAGCCGCTTCGTCGAGGCGCGCAATCTGTGGGGGACGGTGCTTATCGCCGAACGCACCCTGGTGCGCCAGCTGCGCAATATCCTGCCGGCGGAACACGATGCCCATCAGCGCATCGTCAGCTATCTGGTGGCCTTCAGCTGGAGCCTGAAGCACCAGCTGCGCAAAACCGATCCGACGGCTGACCTGCGGCGGCTGCTGCCCGAGGAGAGGGTGACGGAGATCCTCGCCAGCTCGATGCCCACCAACCGGATCCTGCTGCTGGCCGGTAACGAAATTGGCCAGCTGCGCGAGGCGGGCAAGCTGAGCGACATCACCTACGGGCTGATGGACAATAAGCTTGATGAGCTGGCGCACGTGCTGGGCGGCTGCGAAAGGCTGGCCACCACCCCGGTGCCGTTCGCCTATACCCTGATCCTGCAGCGCACCGTGTACCTGTTCTGCACGCTGCTGCCGTTCGCCCTGGTCGGGGATCTTCACTACATGACGCCGTTTGTCTCGGTCTTTATCTCCTACACCTTTTTATCCTGGGATTCGCTGGCGGAAGAGCTGGAGGATCCTTTCGGCACCGCCGCCAACGACCTGCCGCTGAACGCGATGTGCAACACCATTGAGCGCAATCTGCTCGACATGACCGGTCAACATCCGCTGCCGGAGACGCTGCGTCCGGACCGTTACTTCAACCTGACCTGAACCCCTGCGCGCCGGGCAGTTTCCGCTGCCCGGTCATCACTTTCCCGTCCCCGCGTGACCCGCCGCGCAGAGGGCGGCGATAAAGGCAAAATTTGCAAATAAGTTAAATTTAACACCCGATAGATAACATCAATTATACAGATTTGTGGCGTATGTTATTATTCGGTTAACAAACGCAGTACCTACGCTTTCCCATCGTACTATCCTTGAGAAACAGCATTCTTATCAGGTGACGCCGCGCACACCACGCCTCGTCGCCGGGGTCGTCGCACGCTTTTTTTCGGCCGGCGGCGGCCAGAACAGAGCAGCAGGAGTAAAAAGATGACCAATAAAAGACGCGCGGTTCCCGGTGTTCACCCCTATGACGGTCCGGCAGGCGGGTGGGGCGCGCTGAAGGCCACGGCCATTGCCGTGCGTACCCAGATGGATGCCTTCGAGGCGCCCGCCACGCTGCTGCGAACTAACCAGCCGGATGGGTTTGACTGCCCGGGCTGCGCCTGGCCGGATAAAGAGCATAAATCCACTTTTCAGTTTTGCGAAAATGGCGCCAAAGCCGTTACCTGGGAGGCGACCACCAAACGGGTGACGCCAGCGTTCCTCGCGGCTAACACCGTGACCTCCCTGCTGGCGAAAAGCGATTTTGAACTGGAGGGCTATGGCCGCTTAACCCATCCTTTGGTCTACGACCGCGCCAGCGATACCCTGCGACCGGTGGCGTGGGAGGCGGCCTTCGCCCGTATCGGCGAGATCCTTCGCGGCCTGCAGCCAGATGAAGTTGAATTCTACACCTCCGGACGGGCCTCCAATGAAGCGGCGTGGCTGTTTCAGCTGTTTGCCCGCGAGTACGGCACCAATAACTTTCCCGACTGCTCTAACATGTGCCATGAATCTACCAGCGTGGGCCTGCCGCAGTCGATCGGCATTGGCAAAGGCACCGTCTCCCTCGACGATTTTGACCAGACCGAGCTGGTGATCTCCATCGGCCATAATCCGGGCACCAACCATCCGCGGATGATGGGCACTCTGCATGAGCTTTCCCGCCGGGGTGTGCCGATTATCGTTTTTAACCCATTGCGTGAGCGGGCGCTGGAGCGTTTTGCCGACCCGCAGAACGTGATGGAGATGGCGACATATCGCTCGACGCCGATCGCGTCGACCTACTACCAGGTACGGGCCGGCGGCGACGCGGCGGCGCTGAAAGGGATCGCCAAAGCGCTGCTGCAGCTGGAGGAGGAGCAGGGCCAGGTGCTCGACCACGCGTTTATTGCGCAACATACCCAGGGGTTCGCCGCCTTCGCCGAGGATCTGCACGCCACCCGCTGGCAGGACATTGAGCAGGAGTCCGGCCTGACGCGCGAGTCGCTAACCCAGGTCGCCGTGGCCTACGCCAAATCCACGGCCACCATCGTCACCTACGGCATGGGCATCACCCAGCATAATAAAGGCACCTCCAACGTCCGGCTGATTGCCGACCTGCTGCTGATGCGCGGCAATATCGGCAAGCCAGGAGCCGGGATCTGCCCATTACGCGGCCATTCAAACGTGCAGGGAAACCGCACCGTCGGGATCAGCGAAAAACCCACTGCGGCCTTCCTCGACAGCCTGCAGCGGGTGATGGGGATCGCGCCGCCGCGGCATCATGGTCACGATGCGGTGAAGGCGCTGGAGGCCATGATCGCTGGCGACGCCAAAGCCCTGATCTGCCTCGGGGGCAACTTCGCCGTGGCGATGCCGGATCACGAACGCGCTTTCCCGGCGATGCGCAACCTTGAGCTCAGCGTTCACGTCGGCACCAAGCTCAACCGCTCGCACCTGCTGACGGCGAAAGAGACCTTTATTCTGCCGTGTCTGGGCCGCACCGAGCTTGACCTGCAGGCCAGCGGCCGACAGTCGATCACCGTCGAGGATTCGATGTCGATGGTACATGCCTCCTCAGGCAAGCTTAAGCCCGCCTCGCCGACGCTGCGCTCGGAGCCGGCGATTGTCGCCGGTCTGGCGAAGGCCACTCTGCCGGCCAGCAAAGTCGACTGGCTGTATCTGGTGGAAGATTACGACCGCATTCGCGATCTGATCGAACAGACCATTCCGGGGTTCGAGGATTACAACCAGCGCATTCGCCACCCCGGGGGCTTTCGCATGCCGCTGCCGCCGACCGAGCGTATCTGGCCTACCGCCACCGGCAAAGCCATGTTCTCGGTTTTCAAAGGCGTGCATGAGAACGTGGTGGTGGAGGGAGAGGATGTGATGCGCTTAGTGACCCTGCGCAGCCACGACCAGTACAACACCACCATCTACGCTATGGATGACCGTTACCGCGGCGTTTTTGGCCGTCGCGACGTGCTGTTTATGAACGAGCAGGATATGGCCGACCAGGGCCTGGAGCATGGCGATCGGGTGGATATCCACACCGCGCTGCCGGGCAGCGCGTTGACGCTCAGAGATATCACCGTGGTGGCCTACGGCATCGCGCCCGGCACCGTCGGCGCCTATTATCCGGAAGCCAACGTGCTGGTGCCCTTGAACTATCTGGATGAAGAGAGCGGTACGCCCTCCTATAAGTCAGTTCCTGTCCGCCTGACGCTGCGCTCGAAAGAGATTCGCCCGCTGGCTGGCGCGCGTTAAAGAAGCAGGGCGTTGGGCGGCGTCGCGCCGTCCTGCGCCCCGTCGCCCCTCCTGTCCTCGCTTGAATTTATCGGTGATGAAACTAACATTCTGGTAACCTGTGCGCGGCCCCGGGGGTGAACGGCGGGGTTCAAACGGGAAAGAGAATGGATATTAAGCAACTCAAGTATTTGATCGCGCTCGATCAGACGCGCCATTTTGGCCAGGCGGCGGCAGCCTGCCATATTACCCAGCCAACCCTCTCCATGCGCATTCGTAATCTGGAAGAGGAGCTGAACCTGACCCTTATCCAGCGCGGGCAGCGCTTTGAGGGTTTTACCCCGGAGGGGGAGCGGATCCTCGCGTGGGCGCGGGCGGTGCTTGCCGCCCATGACGGCCTGGCGGCGGAGGCGGCCATCTGTCGCGGGCAGATGGTCGGCCAGCTGCGGGTTGGTATGGTGCCACTGGCGAGCCTCAACCCGATGCAGCTGATTAAACCCCTCGCGGAGAAATACCCGGCGCTGCAGTTCAGCCTGCTGTCAATGACCTCGGAGCAGATTATCGATGGCGTCAGCCGCAACCAGCTGGACCTGGGGATCTGTTACCTGCAGCATCTGGATGAACGCCTGTTTAAGATCGCCCGGCTGCCGCAAACCCGGATGGGACTGCTGCACGATAAACGCCATTTCGACTTCAGCGCCGGGACGCCGGGCTGGGATACGCTGGCGGCGCTGCCCCTTGGCTTTCTGACCAAGGGAATGTACTACCGGGAATCCATTGAAATCAGCTTTAAGGCCAAAGGGCTAACCCCGACGTCTGTCTTTGAAAGCGATTCAACGTTTCAGATTATCCAGGCGGTGCAGGCGGGGATCTGCTGCGCCATTATGCCGCTTAACAACGGCCTCGAAGCGCTGAGCGATAATCTTGAAATTCTGCCGATCGCCGAAACCCAGGTCGATTCGCAGCTGGCGCTGATTATGCGCCAGCAGGAGCCGGTCTCGTCCCTGGCGGAAAAATGCTTCGCCGAGGCGCAGGGGATTTTTGGCTGAGGCCAGCCTCAGATATTCTCCAGTCGAATGCCCCGGGTTCTCGGGCCGAAGATCCCCACCGACAGCATCACCATCAGCATACTGACGACGATAAAGCTAATCACCCCCGGCGTGCCGGCATATTGCAGAATAATGCCGATCAGGATGCTGGTCACCGCGGTCGAGAGACGACTGAACGAGTAGCAGAAGCCGACGGCGCGGGCGCGAATATGGGTCGGGAAGACCTCGGCCTGGTAGGCGTGGTAGCTGATGGTCAGCCAGGCGTTGGACCAGGTGATCATAAACCCGCAGATCACCAGCAGGATAGGATTGTTTTGCAGCGCAAACAGGGTGCCGAAGATGACGGTCATCAGCGCGGAGAGTACGATCTGCCACTTGTTCTCAAAGCGATGCACGAAGCGGGTGCAGAACAGGCAGCCCAGCGGATAGGCGAGGGTGATAAAGAAGGCGTACAGCAGACTGTGGGTGATACTGGCCCCCTGACCGGAAAGCAGCGCTGGCAGCCAGTTGCCAAAGCCGAAGAAACCGATCGCCTGGAAGAAATTCATCACCATCAGCATCAGGGTTCGCTGCCGGTACTGCGGCGCCCAGATTTCGCCGAAGGTGCCGCGTTTGACGACGCTCTGTGCCGCCTGCACATGCTTCGGCGACGGCGTCAGGCCGCAGCGGGCTTCCATGGCGCACATCACCGCATGCGCTTCATCATGCCGCCCTTTGCTTTCCAGCCAGCGGGCTGACTCCGGCAGCTTTTTGCGGATAAACCAGATCGCCAGCGAGAACAGCGCACCGAAGATGATCACCCAGCGCCAGCCGCTGAGGCCGAAGAGGGTGGTTGGCACCAATATCCAGGACATCAGCGCTACCGCCGGAACCGACAAGAACTGAATAAAGAAGGCAAAGGCGAAGGCTTTATTGCGCAGGTGGGTAGGTACCCATTCGCTGAGGTAGGTGTCAATGGTCACCAGCTCAATGCCGAGGCCGATTCCCACCAGAAAGCGGAAGAAGATCACTCCTTCCGCACTGCTCTGGGTCGCCATCAGCAGCGAGAAAAAGCCGTACCAGGCGAGCGCCACCATAAAGGTCAGGCGGCGCCCCAGCTTGTCCGCCAGCGGCGCCAGCAGACTCGCGCCGATAAACAGCCCCATAAAGGTGGCGGAGGCAAAGGCCGCCTGATCGGCGATGCCAAAGATCCCCGCCGCGCCGGTGTGGAAAATACCCTCCGCCAGCAGGCCCGCGCTGATGTACCCGGTCTGGAACAAATCGTAGAGCTCAAAGAAGCCGCCGAGGGAGAGTAGGGTGATAAACGACCATAACCCGAAGGAGGCGGGCAGCGCGTCAATGCGTCCGGTTAAGCTGGCGTGCGGTTGTCCTGGCGAAGCATAGGGCGATTCGCCGAGAACCTGGGTGGTAGACATGGTGTTGTGTTCCTCAGGAAGAATGGTTTGCCTGCTAATGTTAAGTGATTGTTAATAGTTTTAAATTTTTAATCTTTAGCGTTAACGGCAATCTTTAGCGTAAGATCGCGCCATGCAGGGTAAAATATGATATTCATGCTGCTTTTCGCCGCACGCCAAGGGAAGAATTGAAGTAAATCACCGTGGGCGGCAATGTTCTCCGCCAGGCGATGTCGCGCTGCGCAGGGCCAGGCCCAGGGCCAGACAGAGTAAACGAATCCTCACTGGCGGCGTTTTCCCGCTTTACCCGCTATTGCGCCGGGCTATAATGTGCCCACTTTCATACAGGAGTCATGCGTTGGACAGTCATCCTTATTGTTATTCTCCGGCAAGTTAACGCGACTATTTTCGCTGCTTGCCGAACCGGCGGGCAGCAATCTTTGATTACCGGATTGCCTCCCTGAATGTAGTGATTCGCGACCGAACGCGAGAGGCATCGTTATGTTTCTGTTTCCCACCACCTTATTTCCTCCACCATCATCCGCCCGCTAATTGCCCGGCGCGGCTGAGCGCGACATCAATACATTTTTATTGCTTTCTGTTATCTGGAGGAAGGCGCGATGGTATTTCCTTATATGACACATTTACTCGCGGCAATGCTGCTGGGAGCGCTGATCGGCGCGGAAAGACAATGGCGGCAACGTATGGCCGGTTTGCGGACCAATGCGCTGGTGGCCACCGGCGCGGCGGTGTTTATTCTTAGCGCGATGTCGGCCTCGCCGGACAGCCCGGGGCGCATTGCGGCGCAGATCGTCTCCGGTATCGGCTTCCTGGGGGCGGGAGTGATTATGCGCGATGGCATGAACGTTCGCGGCCTCAATACCGCCGCCACCCTGTGGTGCTCGGCCGGTATCGGTGTCCTTTGCGGCCTGGGGCAGTTCTGGAACGCGACGGCGGCGACGCTGATTATTCTGTGCGCCAATATCCTGCTCCGCGAAGCGGCGCAGCGTATTCATGCCTTGCCGGGCGCCGGTGACGAAGAAAAACGCTATATCTTACGCGTCACCTGTTTGCGCGAGCATGAAAAGGCCGTGCGTCAGCTGCTGCTGAATATTGCTCAGCAGCAGAGGTTCACCCTGCAGGGATTACAGTCGGCGGCAGCAGACACGGCGGATCAGCTGGAGATTTGCGCGGAGCTGATTAGCCATAAGCAGCATCAGAAAACGCTGGCGCAGATTATGGCGCAAGTGGGCGTTCAGCAGAACGTCACCTCGGTACACTGGCGCGTCGGAGAAGCGTAGAGACAGGCGGTGGGGCAGCGGAAACGGCCGCTGGCCGCGCGATTCGCCAACCCGTGGTAAAGCGGCTAGAATGGCCTCCTGCCGGAGGTTATAAGAATGTTAAATAATGGATGTGTGCCGTCGGAATCTGGCCAGACTATGACGACGGCTGATTTTCGCTTTACCCGCGTGATGGCCGAGCAGGCGGCGCGTGCCCGTCTGACGCTGGACGACGATCAGCTGTCGCTCATCGCTCGCCTGGACGCCCTGGGCCAGCAGCTGTTGTCCGCGCCCGGCACGCCGCAGGGACTGTACGTCTGGGGACGCACCGGGCGAGGGAAAAGCTATATTCTCGATCACTTTTTTGCCAGCCTGCCGCTTGCCGCCCGGCGTCGGGTCCATTTTCATCACTTCTTCCGCGAACTGCACCAGCGGCTGAATGCCCCCGGCGCGCCCGGCCTGCAGACGGTGATGATGCAGATGACCTCCGGCTGCCGCCTGCTGTGTTTCGACGAATTTCATCTTCACGACCCCGGCGACGCCATGCTGATGAAGGCGCTGCTGGAACACCTTTTTCAACGGGGCATCGTGCTGCTGGCAACCTCTAACTACCCGCCGGAGATGCTGCTGCCTAATCCGCTGTATCACGATCGCTTTTTACCGTCGATCGCGCTGATCCGCGCCCACCTGGCGGTCGTCGCACTTAACGGCGAGGAGGATTATCGCGAACGGCATCTGAGCCAGGATAACGCCTTCTGCAGCGGGCGGCTATGGGTTAACCCGGGCGAATCACAGCGTCAGCTGTACGAGCTGCCCTCGCTGCCTGCCGAACCGGTCCCGCTGGAGGTAGGCTACCGCACGCTGCAGGCGGCCGCGGCGTCACCCGCCTTGCTCCATTTCTCTTTTGCCCAGCTCTGCCAGGCCGCCACGGCGGTGATGGACTATCTGGCGCTCAGCGAACGTTATGCCGTCTGGTTACTGGACGAGGTGCCGCCGCTAGCCACGGTAGGGCCGGCGGCCCAGCAGCGCTTTATCAACGTGATTGATGTGTTGTATGAAAAGCAGATCCGCCTGCTGCTGGTGACCCGCTGCGACCTGGAGACGCTGGTGGCCGGGGTGGAACTGGAGGATATTCAGCGAACGCGGAGCCGCCTGCAACAGCTGCCGCGGGCGGTATAAAAAAAGCCCCGGCGGGTGCCGGGGCGAGGGGATCACAGGTCGAAACGGTCGAGGTTCATCACCTTGGTCCAGGCGGCGACAAAGTCATGCACCAGCTTCTGCTGCCCGTCGGCGCAGGCGTACACTTCCGCCAGGGCGCGAAGGACCGAGTTGGAGCCAAACACCAGATCCACGCGGGTGGCGCTGTACTTCGCTTCGCCGGTTTTACGGTCGCTGCCGGTAAACAGCTCCGCCCGATCATCGGCCGGTTTCCAGACGGTGGCCATATCCAGCAGGTTGACGAAGAAGTCATTGCTGAGCACGCCGACGCGGTCGGTAAACACCCCGTGTTTGCTGCCGTCGTAGTTGGCGCCCAGCACGCGCAGTCCACCCACCAAAACCGTCATTTCCGGAGCGGTTAAGGTCAGCTGCTGCGCTTTATCGATCAGCAGCGTTTCCGTCGACACACCGCCCTCGATGCGACGGTAGTTGCGGAAGCCATCCGCCAGCGGCTGCAGCAGGTCAAACGACTCGACGTCGGTCTGCTCAGGCAGGGCGTCGACGCGGCCAGGGGTAAACGGCACGTTGACGCTGACGCCAGCCGCCGCCGCAGCCTGCTCAACGCCGACCACGCCAGCCAGCACGATGATATCGGCCAGCGACGCTTTGCCGGAAGCTCGCTGGATCGCCTGTAGGGTCGGCAGCACCCGGCTGGCGATAGCATTGACCGGCCAGTCCTTCTGCGGGGCCAGCGCCAGACGCGCGCCGTTGGCGCCGCCGCGCTTATCGCCGCCGCGGAAAGTGGAGGCGGAGGCCCAGGCTACCGATACCAGCTCACTCACCGACAGGCCGGCGCCGGCGATGGCGGTTTTCAGGCTGGCGATGTCTTCCGCGCTCGGCTGATGGGTGGCCGCCGGCAGCGGATCCTGCCAAATCAGATCTTCTTTTGGCACTTCCGGCCCGAGGTAACGGGATTTCGGCCCCATATCGCGGTGGGTCAGCTTGAACCACGCCCGGGCGAAGGCCTCGTTAAAAGCCTGCGGGTCGTTGAGGAAGCGACGGGAGATCTTCTCAAACTCCGGGTCGAAGCGCAGGGTCAGGTCGGTGACCAGCATGGTCGGTTTGCGCTTTTTCCCCGGGTTAAACGGATCCGGGATAATTTCCGGGGCGTCTTTGGCTTCGAACTGGATAGCGCCCGCCGGGCTGCGGGTCTGCACCCATTCGTATTTGAACAGGTTCTCGAAAAAGTAGTTGCTCCACTGGGTGGGCGTCTGCGTCCAGACCACTTCCAGACCGGAGGTAATGGCATCCGCGCCTGCGCCGCTGCCGTAGCTGGAGTGCCAGCCCAGGCCCTGTGCTTCCAGCGGCGCGGCTTCCGGCTCGGCGCCGACGTGGCTGGTTTCTGCGGCGCCATGGGTTTTACCCAGCGTGTGGCCGCCGGCGATCAGCGCGACTATTTCTTCATCGTCCATCGCCATATTGCCGAAGGTGGCGCGAATGGCCGCGGCGGCGGACAGCGGCTCGCCGCTGGCGTTCGGTCCTTCCGGGTTAACGTAAATCAGCCCCATTTCGGTGGCGCCGATGGCCTGTTTCGCCAGGCTTTCCGGGTGACGGTGGGCCAGCCACTCTTTCTCATCGCCCCAGTCAACGTCCAGATCCGGTTCCCAGACATCTTCACGACCGGCGCCAAAACCGAAGGTGCGGAAGCCGGCGTTTTCCAGCGCCACGTTACCCGCCAGCATGTAAAGGTCGGCCCAGGAGATTTTCTGGCCATATTTCTGTTTTACCGGCCACAGCAGACGGCGGGCCTTATCTAGGCTGACGTTGTCAGGCCAGGAGTTCAGCGGCGCAAAGCGCTGCTGCCCACGACCCGCGCCGCCGCGACCGTCAACGGTGCGGTAGGTGCCGGCGCCGTGCCAGGCCATACGAATAAACAGACCGATATAGCTGCCCCAGTCTGCTGGCCACCACTCTTGCGAATCGGTCAGCAGCGCTCTGAGGTCAGCCTTCAGCGCGGAGTAATCGAGCTTTTTAAACTCTTCCCTGTAGTTAAAATCCTCACCCAACGGGTTGGAACGACTGGAGTGCTGGTTCAGCAGATCGACACGCAGCTGGTTAGGCCACCAGTCGCGGTTGCCGGTGCCGCTGCCGGCGCTCTGCTTGGGCGTCTCGGCGTGGAAAGGGCACTTTCCGGCGGATGCGTTGTTGGATGGGTCGTTAGACGTGCTCATATCAGGCTCCGTTTGCTTTTGTGAATGCCGTTACGATATACACTGCTACCAATAAGCGATATTTGAATGAGTCTACGGATTTAATAGCTAATTCCGTTCAACGAAGGGCGAAACACCCTCTTATATGACCTGGCGGATCCAGGGGTAAAAAATACACCTCACCATTAACCATAGACGTAACGAGACGGCAAAGGAAACGATCTGCGTCAATCGGGCCGAAGGAATGCTAATTGTTTGAGATATGACAATTTTACTATGAGAAAAGGATGAGGGTTTTCCGCTGAGCGAGCGTAACGAATGCCCGGCGCAGGGGTTGTTGGCGGACACAGAATAAGCTAATACTTAGACACCATGTGACTGGCGCTAAAGACAGAATACTGTTGGGGAGCATGGTCGACGTCGCCGCGCGCCTGGGCATTACCGCTATCTGGAGATAAGTTATGCCTGAATTCGCTTCATTAATGGCCTTTGCCGCGGTGGCGCTGGGATTAGTGTTAACCCCCGGCCCCAATATGATGTATCTCACTTCGCGTTCGATTTGCCAGGGAAAACGCGCTGGCTTTATCTCCCTTGCCGGGGTTGCCGTGGGCTTTTTCTTCTATATGCTGTGTGCCGCTTTCGGCATTACCGCGTTGGTTTTCGCGGTCCCTTATGCCTACGATGCCTTGCGTTTATGCGGGGTCGCTTATTTGCTCTATCTGGCGTGGCAGGCGATAAAACCAGGAGGGAGGCCGATATTCGCGGTGCGTGAATTACCTGCGGACAGTGGGCGTAAGCTGTTTCTGATGGGATTTATCACCAGCCTGGCGAACCCCAAAGTTGCTATCCTCTATTTGTCCCTGCTGCCGCAGTTTATCACCCCCGGACTCGGTAGCGTGCTCAGCCAGTCGTTAATGTTAGGCTGTACTCAGGTATTAATCAGTGTGGCGGTGAACGGCCTGATTATCTTGCTGGCCGGGCAGGTGGCGTTATTTCTTAGCCGGCGGCCGGGCTGGCAACAATTTCAACGCTGGCTGATGGCGACGGTACTGGCCGGAATGGCGGTTAAGATCGCTTTTGAGGCCAGAAAATAACCGGGTTTGTCGGGAAAAGGGAGGCCAGCGATATCCGTCGCTGGCTAACCTCGCACCCTGATGCCTTTCTGCCACAGAGAAAGGCTCTCCAGGCTCTAACATGCTGAAACATTTCTGCCAGATCATTAGCAACCTTTCAGTAGGGCTAACGCCGCGATAAGGCTATGCTTCCCGGCCGTTACGCCGTTGGCTTTTCCCGTGATCCAGGTGATGTACCGCTAATGCCCCTTTTGAGAGATGAAATTCGCGACCACTCCGCGGAAGAGATGCTGTTTATCCGCCGGGCCGCAATCGCCTTTCTGCTGGTGGTGGTCTGCTTTGGCGTGCTGATTTTCAACCTCTACCATCTGCAGGTGGAGCAGCACGATTTCTACCAGACCCGTTCCAACCAAAACGATATTAAAATGCTGCCCATCGCCCCCAGCCGCGGGCTGATATTCGATCGCAACGGCATACCGCTGGTGCAGAATATTACCCTGTATCGCCTGCAGGTGATCCCGAGCAAAATTCCCGATATGGCCGCGCTGCTGCAAACCCTGACGCCGATTGTCGACCTGACGCCGGACGACATCGCCAGCTTCCGCGACGATATGCACCACAGCAGCCGCTATAAAGCGGTTACCCTCAAATCCGACCTCAGCGACGTGGAGGTGGCCCGCTTCGCGGTCAACGAATTCCGTTTCCCCGGGGTGACGGTGGAGAGCTATCAGCAGCGTGAATACCCCTACGGCGCAGAGCTGGCGCACGTGGTGGGCTATGTGTCGAAAATCAACGACAGCGACCTGCAGCGGCTGGCGAAAGATGGCGAAGAGGAGAACTATGCTGCCGACCACAATATCGGCAAGCAGGGGATCGAGGGCTATTACGAAAAAGCGCTCCACGGCACCACCGGCTACCAGGAGGTGGAGGTGGACAACCACGGCCGGGTGGTGCGTCTGTTGAAAGAAGTACCGCCGGTGGCCGGGAAAAACCTCTATCTGACCCTTGACCTGCACCTGCAGCAGTATATTGAGTCGGTGCTGAAGGGGCAGCGCGCGGCGGTGGTGGTGGTCGATCCCCGGGATGGCGGGGTGCTGGCGATGGTCTCCAGCCCCAGCTACGATCCTAACCCGTTCGTCAAAGGTATCGGCTATCAGGCCTATAAATCGCTGCTGGATAACCCGGACCGGCCGCTGATCAACCGCGTCACCCAGGGGCTGTATCCCCCGGCCTCGACGGTGAAGCCCTATATGGCGCTGTCGGCGCTCTCCGCCGGCGTGATCACGCCGAACACCACCTTCTTCGGGGCGCCGACGTGGACCCTGCCGGGCACGCAGCGTCGCTACCGCGACTGGCTGAAAACCGGCCACGGCATGCTCAACGTGACCAAAGCCATTGAAGAGTCGGCGGACACCTTTTTCTACCAGGTTGCCTTCGAGATGGGCATCGACCGGATCCATGAGTGGCTGAGCAAATTCGGCTACGGCCAGCCCACAGGCATCGATCTCAATGAGGAGTATAGCGGGGTGCTGCCCAGCCGGGAGTGGAAACAGCGAGTGCATAAAAAGCCATGGTACCAGGGGGATACCATCTCCGTCGGTATCGGCCAGGGATACTGGATCGCCACCCCCATCCAGATGGTGAAAGCGCTCACCACGCTGCTGAACAACGGTAAGGTGCAGGACCCGCATCTGCTCTATTCGATGAAGCAGGGCAATCATGTGGAACGTTATCAGCAGCCGGCGAACCTGCCGCAGGTGGGCGATCCAAAATCCCCGTACTGGGGCATTGTGCGCAACGGTATGTATGGGATGGCGAATCTGCCCAACGGCACCGGCTACAAGCTGTTCCATACCGCGCCGTACCAGATTGCGGCGAAGTCCGGGACTTCGCAGGTGTTCAGTCTGAAGCAAAACCAGACCTATAACGCCAAAATGATCCCGGTGCGTCTGCGGGATCACATCTTCTATACGCTGTTTGCCCCTTATCAGCATCCGAAGGTGGCGATGGCGCTAATCCTGGAGAACGGCGGTGGGGATGGGGTGGTGGCCGGACCGACGGCGCGCGCCATTCTGGACCATATTTTTGTCCCGCAGCAGGCGCCGGCGGCCGCAGCCGACGTGCCGCAGCGGGAGAGCGCGGACGCCCAGTAAGCGGCTGGACTTATTCCGCAGGCGCATCGTTCATAGAGATTGGTTATTTGTCCCGTCATCTTCCAGGCGGCATAGTATTTTCCAGGGAACATGACGAGCGAGGAGGAAGGGTGACACGTAACCGATTATTGCTGGTTCAGACCGGGACGCCGCCGGCAGCCATCCGTGAGGAGCATGGCGATCTGCCGCGCTGGTTCCGCACGCTGCTGGCGCCGTGGCAGGCGCAGCTCACCGCGGTACGGGTGTTTGAGGACGAGCCGCTGCCGGCGCCGGATCGCCAGACGGTGGCGGTGCTGACCGGCTCCTGGGCGATGGTGACCGACCGTCTGGTATGGAGCGAACGGACCGCCGACTGGGTCCGTCAGGCGGTGGCTATCGGCATGCCGCTGTTCGGCGTTTGCTATGGCCATCAGCTGATGGCTCATGCCCTGGGCGGCGAGGTGGCGTATCATCCCGCCGGACGGGAAAGCGGCAGCCAGACCGTTTCGCTATCGCCGTGGGGTGTCGACGACCCGCTGCTGCGGGGCCTGCCGGCCGCATTTCCCGCGCATCTGAGCCATTTGCAAACCGTGTCCCGTCTGCCGGAGGGGGCCACGGTGCTGGCCGCATCCTCCCACGATCCCCACCAGATCGTGCGCTACGCGCCGCACGCGGTCTCCACGCAGTTTCACCCGGAATTCACCGCGCCGATTGCCCGCTCGCTGATCCGCTACCGGGAGGCGGTGCTGCAGGCGGAGGGCATCGACGCGAAGCGATTACACGATGAAGTGCAGGAGAGCCCGCAGGCCGCGGCGATCCTCTCGCGCTTCGTCAGTGCCTATCTGCCCCCTGATGCCCCCGGCCATTAATCCCCGGCAGTGAACAGTACCCGCCAGCGGCGACGACGGCGGGACATCTCGTAGGCCAGGTCGTCGACCTCTTCAACGCGCAGCGCGTCAGCCGCCTGCGGCGTCAGCTCCGCTAAACCATACTTCTGACGCAGGACGGCCAGCGCTTGCTCCTCGGGCGGCGTCCGGGCGCGAACCTGTGCGGCCAGGCGCTGCTGTAGCAGCCTGAAGGTCGCTTCATCCAGCGGCGGCAGCTGGCGCAGAAAGGTGTTGCAACAGCGCAGCAGCGCCACGGCGCGGCGATCCGGGGACTGGAGCGCCATCAGCAGCCCGTCGCGATCGGCGACGCGCTGATAGCGGCAGCTCACCACATAGCCGATCTGCTGCTCCACCCGCAGGCGCTGGAAAAAGAGTGGCTCACAGCGCTGGGCCAGCACCCGCAGGGCCGCCAGCGAGGCGCCCTCCGGCAGCGGAATAAAGACCAGCAGCGCTGTATCGCCCCCGGGGAAAGTCAGACGTTCGACGCCGCGGCGGCAGGGGCCAGAGAGGTTGCCCGGCGGGTTAACCCGGGCGCTAAGCAGGCTCAGCTGGCGTGCGATCCACTGCGCATCCTCTGCGCTGCCGCCGGTCAGGGCCGCCAGCCAACCTTCCTGATGCTCTGATGCGCCCAACCGATCGGGGAGCAAAGCCATGAGATGACGGATAGCAATACTCTCCGGCGGCGGGGCCAGCGGGGCGACCGGGAGTGCGAGCTGCCGCACAATGGCCTGCAGAATCGCCGCCGGCCGTCGGCCGGACGCTGGCCACTGCAGGAGCAACTGCCAGCTGCCGTCGACGCGATGCCACTCGCCGCGGCCCCCGGCGTGGCGCAGCGCGGCGAGCAGCGGGCGCAGCTGTTCCCCGCGCGCCAGCCCTTCGGCCTGATCGGGCGAACAATAGAAGGGTGGTCGGAGCAGGAGCCTCGGCGGCTCGCCCGGTGACGGGAGATGGAGCAGCGGCGCGGCTTTCTCCGGGTTTTCCGCGGCGAGGCCGCCAGCGGCTTGCGGATAAAAATCGAATTCCAGCGCCGGGTCAGAGACCGGGCGGCGCCACCACCGGCTAAGCGGCAGGCTAAAGCCCTGGGTGGCAACAGGCTCCCCTGGGGAAATGGTCTGGCAGGCCAGGCTGACCGTGGGGGCGGCCTGCAGGGCGGCGCAAAAATCGGCGAACCCGACGGGCGGCCCGCCGGGGGCAAAGCCGAATGCCCGCTGGCGCAGCTGATCGAGGGGCGACAGCGTTTGAAAACGGCGCCAGGACAGCTGATAGTAGTGTTGCTGCTGGTCTGGCGTCGTCTGCCGTAGCGCCTGCAGCCAGTGGGTTATCTGCTGGTCGACCTGTTCCGGCCGGTCGCTGGCGAAGACCAGCGCCAGCCAGCCGAGGCGCTGATCCTGATACAGCCAGCTCAGCGCCACCTCTTGCGCCTGGCCACGCTGGCGCAGCCCGGCCATCAGGCTGCCAGGGGCTTCATCAAGCAAAAACTCGCGCAATAACGTGACGTTGTCACTTAAGGCGATCAGCGGGCAGCGCCACAGCGCGGGCTGGCTGGAGACCGCCAGCTGCAGTGCAGTGGATTCGCCCAGGCACAGCGGCGGCGCCGGCGGCGGAGCCTCGCCTGCGGCAAGCCCGGTGGCGAAACGGGCCGCCAGCTCGCCGAGCGCCTCCAGCGACTGCGGCCCTTGCAGCCAGAGCTGCATCCGCCGGGCGACGTAATGGGCGCGGTGAAAATCACGTAACGCCGCCTGCAGTGCAGGGAGATCCCCCGCCAGCGCGTCGGCACTGCCTACCTGAAAGCGGCGAAAGGCCGCGGGCGCGCTGGCGGCGTGGCGCACGGCGGCTTCCCGGCGCGACGGCTCATGCTGCTGGATCAGGCGGTACTCGGCGTCAATCACCGCCACTTCACGCTGAATATCTTCCCTGAGCAGCCGCGGCGCCTGCAGCATCTCCTGTAGACGCGCGACACCGTCAGCCAGACCATCGGCGGCGACCTCGAAAAAGAACGCGCTGTGGCGGGCCAGGGTGGTGGCATTCACGCTTCCGCCCTGGCGCTGCACCCAGCCCATCAGCCGGTCATCATCCCGGTAGCGCTCACCGCCGTAAAACAGCAGATGCTCCAGCAGGTGCGCCAGACCGGGAAAGCGCGATGGTTCGTGGTGGCTGCCGGCGGCGACCCGCGCCAGGGCCGCGGCGCGATCGGCATGCGGCTGATGGACCAGGGTGGCCTGCAGGCCGCCCGGCAGCGTGACGGTGCGTGTCGCCAGCGTCATTACAGGTCCCGGGTTTTGTAGATCAGCTGCGAGCGGGTACGGTTGCGGAACTGCAGCTGGCTGACTTTTATGTCGCTGCAGGCCGCTTCGCGCCGGGCGTCGAGGATTTTGTGATGATGCGGCGATTTGCTGCACACCGGGTCGGCGTTATCGGCGCTGCCGGTCAGCATAAAGGCCTGGCAGCGGCAGCCGCCGAAGTCTTTCTCTTTTTCATCACAGGAGCGGCACGGCTCCGGCATCCAGTCATACCCGCGGTAGCGATTGAAACCGAACGAGTCATACCAGATCGACTCCAGGCTCTGCTCCAGCACCGACGGAAACGCCACCGGCAGCTGACGCGCGCTGTGGCACGGCAGGGCGGTGCCTTCCGGGGTGACGCTGAGGAAAATCGATCCCCAGCCGCCCATGCAGCCTTTCGGCCGCTCTTCGTAATAGTCCGGGGTGACAAACAGCAGGTTGGTGAGATTGCC
Source organism: Klebsiella sp. 2-CIP_Kleb. (assembly GCF_050378715.1). Taxonomy (NCBI): domain Bacteria; kingdom Pseudomonadati; phylum Pseudomonadota; class Gammaproteobacteria; order Enterobacterales; family Enterobacteriaceae; genus Klebsiella; species Klebsiella sp. 2-CIP_Kleb. Next base: position 461,704 of record NZ_JBNRLG010000001.1, on the reverse strand, counting down.
GCTGGCGGCCATTTTCTGCCGGTAGTCGGCGACCACCTGCTCGGCGCGGGCGATCTGTTCCCGGGTCGGCAGCAGCCCCTCGCGATTGAGGAACGCCCAACCGTAGAACTGGCAGGTGGCCAGCTCAACGTCATCCGCTTCCAGCTCAATGCACAGCGCGATAATTTTATCCAGCTGATCGATGTTGTGCCGGTGAAGAACGAAGTTGAGCACCATCGGGTAGTCGCGCGCTTTTACCGCCCTGGCCATCGCCAGCTTCTGCTGGAAGGCTTTTTTGTTACCGGCCAGCGCAGCGTTGAGCACCTCATCGCTGGCCTGGAAGCTAATCTGGATATGGTCCAGCCCGGCCTCGCTGAAGGCGTCGAGTTTGCTCTCCGTCAGCCCTATGCCGGAGGTGATCAGGTTGGTATAGAATCCGAGGTCGCGCGCGGCGCGGATCAGCTCTGGCAGATCTTTACGGGTCAGCGGCTCGCCGCCGGAAAAGCCCAGCTGTACGCTGCCCATCGCCCGCGCCTGGCGAAAGACCTCGATCCATTGTTCGGTGGTCAGCTCCTTGTCCTGTTGGGCGAAGTCCAGCGGATTCGAACAGTAGGGGCACTGCAGCGGGCAGCGGTAGGTTAGCTCCGCCAGCAGCCACAGCGGCGGATTGACGGCGGGTTTACTCTGGCTCACGGCAGGTGATCCACTTCTGTTGACAGGCTATCTGCAGGAACTCGATGACGTCGTCATCGACGCCACCGGCTTCCGGGAAGCGTTCGTTGAGCACGGCGATAATTGCCGCGACGTCGCGCCGGCCATCGACCAGCTCGAGGATCGCCGCGGCGGTCTCATTGAGTTTAGCCATTCCCTCCGGATAGAGGATCACATGGCTCTCCTGGGCAGCTTCCCACTGCAGACGGTAGCCGCGACGAAAGGCGACGATGGAGGTTTTTTGCATGGTTACACCAGTCGGGTCGTGTGCCAGGCCGCCTTGTCGGTGACCGTATGATAGGGCGGGCGCTGCAGGGCATAGGCCATGGTCATGGCGTCAAGCATCGACCATAAAATGTCGAGCTTAAACTGCAGGATCTCCAGCATCCGGTTCTGTTTTTCAGCGCTGTCGCAGTAGGCCTTCGCCAGCGCCAGGCCATGCTCCACGTCGCGGTTGGCCTGGCTCAGACGGCTGCGGAAGTAAAAATAGCCTTCCTCTTTGATCCACGGGTAGTGCTGCGGCCAGCTGTCGAGGCGCGACTGATGGATCTGCGGGGCGAACAGCTCGGTCAGAGAGCTGCAGGCCGCCTCCTGCCAGCAGGCGCGACGGGCGAAATTAAGATAGGCATCCACCGCGAAGCGCACGCCGGGCAAGACGTGGCGCTCGCTGAGCAGATCGTCGCGGCTCAGACCGACCGCTTCTCCCAGCCGCAGCCAGGCTTCAATCCCGCCGTCCTCGCCATGGCTGCCATCGTGGTCGAGGATCCGCTGCACCCATTTGCGCCGGGTCTGCGCGTCCGGGCAGTTGGCCATGATCGCCGCGTCTTTCAGCGGAATGGTGGTCTGGTAGTAAAACCGGTTCGCCACCCAGCCCTGAATTTGCTCGCGGGTCGCGTCGCCGTTATGCATGGCAATGTGGTAAGGGTGGTGAATATGGTAGAAGGCGCCTTTGGCCCGCAGGGCCTCTTCAAAGGCCTGCGGCGACAGCGTGTCGGTGATCAGCATGCGGTTTCCTGAAGGGTGATAGCCATCCCGTCCCAGCTCACTTCAATCCCCTGTTGCGTCAGCGCCTGGCGCTGGGGAGACCGCTCGTTAAGGATCGGGTTGGTGTTATTGATATGAATAAGAATTTTACGTTTTGCCGACAGGGAGGCCAGCAGGGCCATCATCCCGTGCTCATCACCGAGCGCCAGGTGGCCCATATCGCGGCCGGTATTGCGCCCAACGCCGGCGGCCTGCAGTTCGTCATCCTGCCAGACGGTGCCATCGATCAGCAGACAATCCGCTTTTTGCAGCCATGGCAGAATGGTCTTATCCGGTTCACCGAGCCCCGGTGCGTAGAACAGCGTCTGCCCGTTGCGGCGGTTTTCGATAAACAGCGCCACGTTATGGCCCGGCAGCGGCCGGTCGCGATACGGTGAATAGGGCGGCGCGTTGCTGGCGATAGGCACCGCGGTAAACTGCAAATCAGGACAGGCGTCAACGGTAAAAGGCTGCTGCGGCGCGATGGGGTGATGCACCAGGCCGCCGTTCCAGTGTCGAAGCATGGTAAACACCGGGAAACCGGTGGAGAGATCCTCATGGACCTCCGGGGTGCACCACACCTGGTGCGGGCAGCCTTCGCGCAGGCTCAGTAACCCGGTGGTGTGGTCGATCTGGCTGTCGGTGAGAATAATGCCGCCGATATGCGTTCCGCGCAGCACGCCGGCTTTATTTAACTCGGGCGTGTGGGAAATCTGCTGACTGATATCCGGCGAGGCGTTGCACAGCACCCACTCCTGACCGTTATCGCTGACGATGATCGACGACTGGGTGCGGGCGCTGGCCTGGATCGTGCCGTCGCGCAGACCCTGGCAGTTGGCGCAGTTGCAGTTCCATTGCGGGAAACCGCCGCCGGCGGCGGAACCGAGGACTTTAATGAACATGAAGACGGACCGGGTAATGTAAAAAGATGCCCGCGCGAACGGCGGGCGGGGCGATTAGCGGTTAGAAATGTACAGCGTCACTTCCAGACCGAGACGTAAATCGATAAAAGCAGGTTTCTTCCACATGTTTTGTTCCTCTTAAAAATGACCACAGGCCTCACGGATAATGCAGGATCTGTGACGGCCGCCGCATATTGCGCTTCACCGGGTGAGAGATCAACCCGGAATCTGTAAGGATTTAACTTTATGTTTACAATATAACCTATTGTTGCCAAACATGTTTTAATACCCGCAGCCAGTTACGCCACAGCAGCTTATCCAGCACCAATTGATCATAGCCGCTGTCACGCAAGGCATTGATTAGCAGCGGTAAGCCGGCCACATCCCCCAGCGCGTCCGGCAGGGTGACGCCGTCAAAATCCGAACCGAGGGCCACATGATCCTCACCCATTATGTTAATAAGATAGTCGATATGCCGGACGATGGTGGCGATGGGCGTGTCGCTATCGCGCCGTCCGTCGGGGCGCAGGAAGGCGTTGCCGAAATTGACGCCCACTACGCCGCCGCTGTCGCGGATCGCCCGCAGTTGCCGATCGGTCAGGTTGCGCGGCTGCGGGCACAGGGCGTGGGCATTGGAGTGGGTGGCCACCAGCGGGGCGGTGGAATGGTGGGCGGTATCCCAAAAAGCCTGTTCATTCATGTGCGAAACATCGATCTGCATCTTCAGGGCGTTGGCCTGGGCGATGAGCGCGATGCCCTCGCCGGTAAGACCCGGCCCGCTGTCCGGGCTGCCGGGAAAGGCGCCGGTGACCCCGCAGCCGAAGCGATTAGCGATATTCCAGAACGGACCGATGCTGCGCACCCCGGCGCGATAAAAGTCCTGCAGATCGTCGCCTTGGGCGTCGAACCCGCCGGCGCCTTCGATGTGCGCCACCATCGCCAGCGCCTTATCCTGACGACAGCGTTCGATATCCGCCGCGCTCAGGCACAGCCGGGCGCGGCTGGCGTCATGGGCGCAAATCGCCTTGAGAATAGCCAGCTGCTGCCAGAGGATCGTTAAGGGATCCCACGCCTGGCTGGCGTACTGCGGCGCCATACGGGCGATGTACTCCTGCGGCGGCACAAAGAGGGCGAACAGGCCGCCGGCCAGACCGCCCTGGAGAATACGCGGATAATCGAGGTGGCCGTTCTCTACCCCGGCAAAGAAGGCGGTCACCGGATCCTCGCGATGGTGAAGCCAGAGATTCAGCAGCAGGTCATTGTGACCATCAAAAATCGCCATAGCGGGCTCCTGGGTTATCAGGTGGTAAAAATGGCTGACACGGTAGCGGATTTATGCCCGGGGGCAAGCAGAAATTCACAAGCCCGCAACAATTGCCAACGTGAACGGTGTATCACACTGTATCCCGCGGCGGGTCCCTGACATTAAGAGATAAAAATGGCCCCGGTCGGGCACATGGCGGATACAAATTTCCGCTTAACTGGTCACGTACTCTCTTGACGAAGATAAAAGGTGAGAAAGCGATGAACAGATTATCCCTGATCCGGTATACCAGCGCCGCGGCGCTGGGGTTATCCACCCTGTGGTCCGCCGCCATTTGCGCCGCTGAAGACGCGGGGGCGTTCGACAAAATCCACCAGATCCACGCTGGCGATCTGAATATTGGCTACGTGGATATCGGTCCGCGGGACGGCCAGCCGGTGATTCTGCTGCACGGCTGGCCCTACGATATTCAGAGCTATGCCCAGGTGGCGCCGGCTTTAGCGCAGAAGGGTTACCGGGTGATTGTGCCGTATCTGCGCGGCTACGGCGCCACCCGTTTCCTGTCGGCGAAAACGCCGCGTAATGGTCAGCCGTCGGCGATGGCGGCCGATATTGTCCATTTGATGGACGCCCTGAACATCAGGCAGGCAGATCTGGCCGGCTTTGACTGGGGGGCGCGCACGGCGGATATCGTCGCCGCGCTGTGGCCGCAGCGGGTGAAATCCCTGGTCTCGGTGAGCGGGTATCTGATCAGCAGTCAGCAGATTGGCGAAAAACCGCTGCCGCCGCAGGCGGAACTGTCGTGGTGGTATCAGTTCTATTTTGCCACCCCGCGCGGCGAAGCCGGTTACCGGCAGAACACCCACGACTTTGCGAAATTTATCTGGCATCAGGCGTCGCCGCAGTGGCCATTCAGCGACGCGACCTTTGCCAAAACCGCCCGGGCGCTGGATAACCCGGACCACGTGGCGATCACCATCAGCAACTACCGCTGGCGCCTGGGGCTGGAGAAGGGGGAAGCGAAGTATGCCGGCTATGAACAACGGCTGGCGGCGCTGCCGCCGATAACCGTGCCCACCATCACTCTGGAAGGGGCGAATAACGGCGCGCCGCATCCGGCTCCGGCCAGCTACCGGGCCAAATTTACCGGTAAATATGAGCACCGGGATCTGCCGGGGGCGGTAGGCCATAACCCGCCGCAGGAGGATCCGACGGCGTTTGTGCAGGCGGTGGTGGACGCCGATCGGTTGTAACCCGCGACTTGCCGGCGGCGCGACGTTGCGCTTCCGGCAACACGGCTTATGCTTGTGAAGAGTTTATTTTGCCGCAGGAGCAGCCTTTGGAGCGTGTTGACCACATCCTGGTCGTCGATGACGACCGCGACATCCGGGAACTGATTGTCGACTATCTGGAAAAATCGGGATTTCGCGCCAGCGGCGCGGCGAACGGCAAAGCCATGTGGTCGGTGCTCAAAAATCATCAAATTGACCTGATTGTGCTGGATATCATGATGCCGGGCGAGGATGGCTTAACGCTCTGCCGCCAGCTGCGCGCTAACCCGCAGCAGGATATTCCGGTGCTGATGCTCACCGCCCGCACCGACGACAGCGACCGGATCCTCGGCCTGGAAATGGGGGCTGACGATTATCTGATTAAACCCTTTGTGGCCCGCGAACTGCTGGCGCGCATCAAGGCCATTTTACGCCGCACCCGGGCGCTGCCGCCCAACCTGCAGATCACCGAGGCGGGCAGGCTGATCGCCTTTGGCGACTGGCTGCTCGATACCGCCGCCCGCCATCTGCTGGACGACAGCGGGGCGATTGTCGCCCTCAGCGGGGCGGAGTATCGACTGCTGCGGGTGTTTCTCGACCATCCCCAGCGGGTGCTGAACCGCGATCAGCTGCTTAATCTGACCCAGGGACGCGACGCCGAACTGTTCGAACGGTCAATCGACCTGCTGGTGAGCCGACTGCGTCAGCGCCTGCGGGAGGATGCCCGGGAGCCGGCCTATATTAAGACGGTGCGCAGCGAAGGCTATGTGCTGTCGGTCCCGGTCTCCATCCGCGAGAGGCATGAATGAGGTTCTGGCCCGTCTCGCTGCAGTCGAGGCTGATGGCGCTGCTGTTTCTGGCGCTGCTGCTGGCGAACACCTTAACCCTGTCGCTGCTGTTTTATGAGCGAATGAGCAGCGCCCGCAGTGTGATGCTGGGCAATCTGGCGTCTGATGTCGCCACCAGCGTGGCGATCCTCGACCGTCTGCCGCCCGCTGAACGCCCGCAATGGCTGCCGAAGCTGGCGCGCGGCAACTACCGCTATCAGCTGGACGCCGGCGAACGCGGCGACTACCCGGACAGCTGGCGCGCCCGGGACGCGGCGCGCTCCCTGCAGGAGGCGCTGAGCGCGCAATATCCGGTGAGTATTGTGGCGATCCCCGGTCCGCGTCAGCATATCCAGGCCCATATTACCCTCCACGATGGCGCCCCCTTGACCCTCGACCTGTGGCCAAAGCTACCGCCCATCGCCCGCTGGCTACCGGTGGTGCTGATCGCTCAGTTTGTCCTCCTGCTGGCCTGCGCCTGGTACGCGGTTCGCCAGGTACTGCTGCCCATCACCCGTTTTACCCATGCGGTGAATGCGCTTGAGCCGGCCAGCGACACGGCGGGAACCATGGCCGAGCAGGGGCCGGAGGAGGTGCGCCGTGCCGCCCGCGCGTTTAATGCGATGCAGACCCGCATCCACGATCATCTGCAGGAGCGGGCGCGGATCCTCGCCGCCATCTCCCACGATCTGCAAACGCCGATCACCCGGATGAAGCTGCGGGTGGAGATGGCCGACCAGCCGGAACTGCGCGACAAACTGCTGCAGGATCTCGACAATATGACCCGCCTGGTGCGCGAAGGTATCGCCTTCGCCCGCACCTCGCAGCCGCTGGCGGAGGCGCGCCAGCGGCTTAACCTTGACGCCTTTCTCGACAGTATCGCCTGCGATTATGCCGACGTTGGCCGGCCGGTGCGGTTTTGCCCCGAGGAGAGCGCCGGAGTGGTGTGGATCCCACCGCAGGCCCTGCGCCGGGTGATGACTAACCTTATCGATAACGGACTGAAATTCGGCGCCACGGTAACGGTAACCCTGACCCGCGACGCCGCCGGGGATATCACTATCCATGTGCTGGATGAGGGGCCGGGGATCCCTGAGGCATCGCTGCAGGCGGTGCTGCAGCCCTTTTTTCGCCTGGAGGACTCGCGCAATCGCGATACCGGCGGCACCGGTCTGGGACTGGCGATCGCCGCGCAGCTGGTCAGCCAGATGAACGGCACGCTGCGCCTGTCCAACCGCCCGCAGGGCGGCCTGGACGCCAGCGTGCGTCTCGCCGCGCAGGGATTGTATCCTGCTGTATCTCCGGCGCAGTTGGAAAACTAAGCCGACAATTCTCCCGCTTTCCTGACACATCCGCCCTACATCTCCTTGCTGTAATGTCGTGGCTGCCACTCCCGGCAGCGACGACACAATGAGGAGAAGGCGATGTCGATATTAATTGCGTTTTTCGGCGGGATGTTAACCCTGCTGAGCCCCTGTACGCTGCCGGTGATCCCGCTGCTGTTCGCCAGCGTCCGGGGCCGCCGGGGGCAGCTGGCGATCATGCTGGCGGGAATGGCGCTGATGTTCGGCGCTGTCTCGTGGCTGGTGACGGTCGCCAGCGGCTGGGTGGTCAATCTGACTCTGGTTGGGCGCAGCCTGGCGCTGGCGTTCTTCGCCCTTGTCGGGCTGAGTCTGCTTTCGCAGCGCATCGCACAGCGGCTGACCTCACCGCTGGTGGCGCTGGGGAATCAGCTTAACGACGCCAGCTCACGCCAGCGCGGCTGGATCGGTTCGTTGCTGGCCGGGCTGGCGGTGGGGCTGCTGTGGGCGCCGTGCGCCGGGCCGGTACTGGGGGCGATACTGAGCCTGGGCTTTGTGCATCCGGGCCAGGCGACCACCGGTGGGTTGCTGCTGGCCTACGGCAGCGGCGGGGCGCTGATGTTATTCCTGCTCGGGTGGTGCGGCGCGACGTTGATTGCCCGTCTGCGTCGCGGGCTGGCGTTCGGCGAACGGCTGCGCCAGCTGGCGGGGGTGGCGATGCTGGCCTCGGTGGCGCTGATCGCCAGCGGCGGCGACCGCTATTTGCAAAGCGCGGGAGGGTGGAGTCAGGCGCTGGAGCAGCGGCTGGCCGCCCGTCTGCCGCAGCCGACGCAGAAAACGGTTCTGCAACCGATCGCTATGCCCAAGCCCAGCAGCGCCATGCCTTCGCTGGTGGGGGGCAGCGCATGGCTCAATAGCCCGGCGTTAACCCCGGAGCGTCTGAAGGGCAAAGTGGTGCTGGTGGATTTCTGGACCCGGGGGTGCATCAACTGCCAGCATACCCTGCCTTACGTGCGCGACTGGGCGAACAAATACCGCGCGGCCGGGCTGGTGGTGATTGGCGTCCATACCCCTGAATATCCCTGGGAGCGTTCGCTGCCGCTGCTGCGCCAGGCGGTGAAGGAGTGGCGAATAACCTACCCGGTGGTGGCGGATAATGAGTACAGCATCTGGAACGCCTTCGGCAATCAATACTGGCCGGCGCATTACATTTTCGACGCTCGCGGGCAGCTTCGCTATACCGCCTTCGGCGAAGGGGATTATGCCCGCCAGGAGCAGGTGATCCAGCAGCTGTTGCAGGAGAGCAAAGCCTGACCCGCGGCGCAGGCCTCTGGCGGATGGATCCCTCCAGGCCTTATACCTGATGCCGGGCGGCGCTGCGCTTGCCCGGCCTACGGGGTTACGGAGCCGCGTGTAGGCCCGGTAAGGCGCAGCCGCCACCGGGCATCGAAGCGGGAACGGCGCAAAATATCCATTGCCGGTGACTGCCGAACGGTTCCCTCTCCCTCCGGGAGAGGGCTAGGGTGAGGGAAATTTACGTGACACTGTCACCTTTCAACCCACTCCTGTAGGGCCTCGGTCATCAGTTTGCCGAGCAGCGCGACCGCGGCGGAATGGGGTTCCTGACGCGGGGTTTGTTGCAGACTGACGGCCAGACTGCCAGGGGATGGCAGCAGTCCGCCGGCGGGGCGCAGATTGCCGGGCATGCCGATGCGGGTGCGAACCGTCAGCCCCAGGCCAGCCTGCACCGCCGCCCAGATGCCGCTCAGGCTGTGGCTGACGAACACCACCTGCCAGGGGATCCCAGCGGCATCGAGACAGGCAATGGCGCGGGAACGCATCAGGCACGGGCTGTCGAACATCACCAGCGGCAGCGGCTCGCCGGACGCCAGCAGCGCGCGAACGTCAAAGTCAGGATGCGCAATCCACGCCAGCGAACAGCGGCCCAGCCGCGGACCCTGATCTTCGGTTTGCCACAGCAGCGCCAGATCCAGCGTCTCCTCCGCCAGCGCCTGGCGCAGCGGGCCATTGCGATCCACCCTCGCGACTATCCGCACCTGCGGATGGTGGCGGGTAAACTGCCCAAGGATCCCCGGCATCAGCGATTCGCCAAAATCTTCCTGCATGCCAAGGTGAATTTCGCCGGTGAGCCGCTCGCCCTGCAGCGCGCGCAGGGTTTCATCATTGAGCGCCAGCAGCCGTCTGGCGTAGCTCATTAACTTTTCGCCTTCCGCGGTCAGCGCCAGGTGCCGCCCCTGCTTAACCACCAGCGCGGCGCCGCACTGGCCCTCCAGCTTTTTAAGCTGGGCGCTGACGGCGGAGGTGGAGCGCGCCAGACGCTGCGCCGCCAGGGCGAAGCTGCCGCACTCCATGCCGGTCACAAAGCTGCGCAGGGCGTCGAGATCGAGGCCGGGTAAGCGTTTCTCCATTATCATCCTTATTACCGGGACGTTAGGTTCTGGCGATTGCCATTATCGGGACCATACTGTGGCATCGCGGCGGGCAGGCGTCAACGAACCTACGGCGAGAAGCGTAGAAGCGCGTCGGTAGCGCAGGCAGGCATAAAAAAGCCGATAAGAGAACTTATCGGCTTAGTGCAGGCTGGGCTGGCCGCTGAGCGGGGCGACAGGCGCCGCCTCGCTCAGGCAGATTATTGCGTTAGCAGCTCCTGAGCGGTGCGCTCTACCAGGCTCAGCAGGACCTTCACATCATCCAGCGTCACCACCGGGTTCAGCAGGGTCAGCTTCAGGCAGGTAACGCCGTTGTGCTCGGTCACGCCGACGTTAGCGCGGCCGGAAGCCAGCAGGGCGTCGCCGACGCGCTGGTTGAGCAGGGCAATTGCCGCCGCGTCGCTCTGCGCCATCTGCGCCGGACGGGAACGGAACAGCACGCTCGCCAGCTGCGGCTGCATCACCAGCTCCAGCGTCGGCTGAGACTTCACGTACTCCGCGACGTTTTTCGCCATGGTGACGCCGTGATCGATGATCGCCGCATACTGCTTCTGGCCCAGCGCTTCGAGGCCCATCCACAGCTTCAGCGCATCGAAGCGTCGGGTGGTCTGCAGCGATTTGGACACCAGGTTCGGCACGCCGTGTTCTTCATCGAACTCGGAGTTGAGATAGGCCGCCTGATAACGCATCAGCTCGTAATGGCGGGCATCCTTCAGCAGGAACGCGCCGCAGCTGATGGTCTGGAAGAACTGCTTGTGGAAGTCCAGGGTAACGGAATCCACCAGCTCCAGACCGTCAAGATAGTCGCGATACTGCTCAGACAGCAGCAGCGCGCCGCCCCATGCTGCGTCAACGTGCAGCCAGATCTGATGCTCCGCGGCGATACCGGCGATGTCGCGCAGCGGGTCGATAGCCCCCGCGTCGGTGGTCCCGGCGGTGGCGACGATCGCCATGATCTGCTCGCCGTTAGCCTGCGCTTGCGCAATCTTCGCCTGCAGATCGGCCACGTCCATCCGCGCGAATTCGTCGGTTTTCACCAGCGTGACCGAGCGGTAGCCGAGCCCCATCAGCGCCATGTTCTTCTGCACCGAGAAGTGGGCGTTTTCGGAGCACAGTACTTTGTACTTGCGGATATCCCCCGGCAGCCCATCCTGCTGGATGGAGTGTCCCTGACGGGCGAAGAAGGCGTCGCGCGCCAACATCAGCCCCATCAGGTTGCTCTGGGTGCCGCCGCTGGTGAAGACGCCGGCGTCGCCTGCCGGATAGCCGACCCGGGCGCGCAGCCACTCGATCAGCTTCATCTCAATGATGGTCGCCGACGGGCTCTGGTCCCAGGAGTCCATGCTCTGGTTGGTGGCGTTGATCAACACTTCCGCCGCCTGGCTAATCACCAGGCTCGGGCAGTGCAGGTGCGCCACGCACTGCGGGTGATGCACCGACAGACTGTCTTTCAGGAAGTACTCGATTGCACGGTCAATCGCCGCCTGGTTACCCAAACCCTGTTCGTTAAACTCAAGGGAGATACGCTCACGCAGTTCGTCAACGCTTTTCCCCTGATACATCTCAGGTTGCTTCAGCCACTGCACAACGGCCTGACTGGTCTGCTCGATAACCTGCTGATAGGCCTCAACGCTCTGCGCCGAACCAGCAAGAATCGGATTCAATGTGGACATGGTGGTCACTTACTCCACTCAGACCGGTTTTACGCCGGCGGCCAGCAGGGCCTGTTCAAATTTGTCGAGGAACACATCCAGTTCCGCGTTGCTGATCAGCAGGGACGGCAGCAGGCGCAGCACGCAGCCGTGACGGCCACCGCGCTCCAGAATCAGGCCCGCTTCAAAGCATTTCTTCTGCAGCAGGGCGGAGAGTTCGCCGTCAGCCGGGTAGCAACCCATGTGATCCTGCGCTTCGTTCGGCTTGACGATTTCGATACCGATCATCAGACCGAGACCGCGAACGTGGCCAATTACCGGGTAGCGTTTCTGCAGCTCCGCCAGTTTGCCTTTCAGCCACTCGCCCTGGGCGGCGACTTTGTCAGCAATCTTGTTGTCGCGCAGATGACGCAGGGTGGTCAGGCCGGTAGCCATCGCCAGCTGGTTGCCGCGGAAGGTGCCGGTGTGGTGACCCGGTTCCCAGGCGTCGAACTGCTTTTTAATGCCCAGCACCGCCAGCGGCAGACCGCCGCCAACCGCTTTCGACATCACGATGATGTCCGGCTGAATACCGGCGTGTTCGAAGGCGAAGAATTTACCGGTACGGGCAAAGCCAGCCTGCACTTCATCGACGATCAGCAGAATGCCGTGCTCTTCGGTCACTTTGCGGATGCGCTGCAGCCACTCGACCGGCGCCGGGTTCACGCCGCCTTCGCCCTGAACGGCTTCGAGGATAACCGCCGCCGGTTTACGGACGCCGCTCTCCACGTCGTTGATCAGGTTTTCGAAGTAGTAGGTTAGCGCTTTGACGCCGGCTTCGCCGCCGATGCCCAGCGGGCAGCGGTACAGGTGCGGGTAAGGCATAAACTGGACTTCCGGCATCATGCCGTTGACCGCCGCTTTCGGCGACAGGTTGCCGGTGACCGACAGTGCGCCGTGGGTCATCCCGTGATAGCCGCCGGAGAAGCTGATCACCGCGGAACGGCCGGTGTATTTTTTCGCCAGCTTCAGCGCCGCTTCCACGGCGTCAGCGCCGGAAGGACCGGTGAACTGCAGGCAATACTCTTTCCCTTCGCCCGGCAGGCAAGAGAGCAGGTATTCGGAGAAACGATCTTTTAACGGGGTAGTCAGATCGAGAGTATGTAACGGCAAGCCGCTGGTAATGACACTTTGGATGCTCTGCAATACATCAGGGTGGTTGTGGCCCAGAGCGAGAGTACCGGCGCCGGCGAGGCAGTCCAGGTACTGTTTGTTATCCGCATCCGTCAGCCACACGCCTTCAGCTTTAGTGATAGCCAGCGGTAACTTACGCGGGTAACTCCTGACATTCGATTCAAATTCGGCCTGACGGGCCAAAAAGGTTTCGTTGTTTGCGTCTAATAAATCAGCACGTAAAGTATCAATACGGACTTTATCCGTCATCATATCACTCCCACAACCAGCATTGCGGTTGAACGCTGGTTGAATAATTGGTGTAAGGAATTGAATTGGCATTCATAAAGCGCGCACAATATATGGCTTTTTAAATCCGCATTCAACGTTTTATTGATTGCGTTATTTTGACGCTATTCTTACCGGGGTAAAAATTAACATAACCTGCTGAATTATAATAAAACAATCCAAGGTAACGATAACCCTTTAAAGTGTAATTATTAGTGAGAAAGTCTCTATATTTTTATTGCCGCTGCGTTAAAGCGCTGACGGAAAGCCTTCCGTCAGCGATAGCAAGAGTCAATGCAGCTCAACCGCATAATTTGTTAAAGGTGTAACTTTTTTCACCAACTTATTGTTATATAAAAACTGTTCGTAAGTGTCATAGCGCGCTTTATCCAGCGCCGCCGGATCGGTGGCGAACAGCGGCACGGTTTGCAGCCACGCCTGATGGTTAAGCTCGGTCTTCAGCTCCGGGTGCGCGGCGGCGAACGCCTCCCAGCTCTCCTGCGGATGGGCGCGCAGGTAGCTGACCCCGGCCTGCAGGGCGGTGAGGAATTTACGGATCTTCGCCTCATGAATCGCGTCGCGGTGGGCGACAATCACCAGCTCGTCATAGGCCGGTACGCCATAATCCTCTACGTTCATCACTACCGGCGTTTTGCCCTGCAGCTTCAGCTCCTGCGCTTCTATATTACGATAGCCGCCGATGACCGCGTCCACCTGGCCCGCCAGCAGAGCGCTGGTCAGCTGAAAATTGACGTTGACCAGCTTGATACTGGCCGGATCGATCCCCGAATGCTGCGCCATGGTCGCCAGGGTGGCCTGCTCAATGCCGCTGACCGAGTAACCCACCTTCCTGCCTTGCAGATCCGCCGGGGTTTTGATCTGCTTATCGAGGGCGATCACCGTATTCAGCGGCGAGTTGATCAGGGTGCCAACGCGCACCAGCGGTAACCCTTCGTCAGCGAAGAAGTGCACCTGCGGCTGGTAGGTGATGGCCAGGTCTGCCTGACGGGCGGCCACCATACGGGGCGGCAGCGCCGGATCCGACGGAGGGACAATCTTGACGTCCAGACCCTGGGCCTTAAAGGCGCCGATCTGCTCGGCCACCATAATCGGCGCATGGTCGGGGTTAATATACCAGTCCAGCACCAGGGTGAGCGGTTCATTGGCCAGCGCGTGACCGCTGAGCAGCGCCGTCAGGGTTGCCCCGACGAAAAGCGACGTTTTCATCTGTTTTCCTTTATTACTTCATGATTATTCCGGCGACCAGTCGATCAGCCGGTGCAGCAGGGTGTCTACCGCCAGCCACAGGAAGAGGGTCAGCAGCACTAAAATAAACAGCGCGGCGAAGCAGATATCGGTTTGCAGCCGCGCGTTGGCATTGAGCATGACGTAGCCCAGTCCCTCGGCGGAGCCGACCCATTCGCCGATAATGGCGCCGATGGGGGCCACCGCCGCCGCCATGCGCAGGCCCGAGCCCAGCGCCGGCAGGGCGGCCATCAGGCGGACATGCCGTAGCTGAGCGCCAAAGGAGGCGTTCATGCTGCGCGCCAGATCGAGATAGTCGTGGTTGACCCGTCGCAAGCCGTCAAAGAAGGCGGAAGTGACGGGAAAGAAAATCACCAGCACCGCCATCGCCACTTTGGCGCTCATGCCAAACCCCAGCCACAGCACCAGCAGCGGGGCGAGGGCAAAGACCGGGATCGCCTGGCTGGTGAGCACCAGCGGCATCAGCCAGCGCTGCAGGCGCGGGGAGAGGATCATGCCCAGCGCCAGCGTGACGCCGAGCGCCACCCCCAGCGCCAGGCCGCTGAGGATCTCGCTGAGGGTAATCAGCGTGTGCCAGCCGAGATAGGCGCGATTGACCCACAGCGCCTCGGCGACCGCCGCCGGGGAGGGTAAAAGAAAGCGCGGAATGCCGCTGCGGCTGGCCAGCCCCCAGAGAAGCATCAGTCCGCAGAACACCATGGCGCCGCGCCAGAGACGTTCGCTCATGAGTGGGCCCTCATCAACTGCTGCAGCAGCGCCGCCTGGGCGTTCAACAGCTCGGGCGCGTCCGGCGCGCGCGGAGGCGCGCCGGTGAGGTGATGGCTGTCGTCGATCTCCCCGTCGGTGACCGAGAGGACCAGCAGACGGTGGCTCAGCCGGCAGGCTTCCAGCGGATCGTGGGTGATCAGCACCACCGTCCGCCCCGCCAGCAGAGTGGCCGCGAGGGTCTGAATGCGCGTGCGGGTGAGGGTGTCCAGCGCCGAGAAAGGCTCATCCATTAGCACGATGGGCCGGTCCTCATACAGGGTGCGGGCCAGCGCGGCGCGCTGACGCATCCCGCCGGAGAGCGTCGCCGGCCGGGCGTCGGCGCACGAGGCGAGCTCCACCTGTTCCAGCAGGGTGGCGACCCGGGCGTGATCCACTTTCTCACCGCGCAGCCGCGCGCCGAGGGCGACGTTCTCCCGAACGCTCAGCCAGGGATAAAGCAGATCTTTCTGCCCCATCCACGCCAGGCGGCCGGGTATCGGCTTGCCGTCGCTGGCGACCACTTCCCCGCAGGTGGCGGGGGCCAGGCCGGCCATGACCCGCAGCAGACTGGTTTTTCCGGCCCCGCTGGCGCCGAGCAGCGACACCCACTGGCCGCCGGGGACCGTCAGCGACAGATTGTCGAACAGGCGGCGGTCGCCGAAATGGAGGCTCAGATTGCGGACCTCGATACCTGGCGCCGTCACGCCCGGGACTCCACCGCGGCGTTGAGCCCCATCTGCCAGAACTGCGCCTCAAGGCGGGTGGCGGTGGTGAAGATGTCGCTCAGTTCAGTGATTCGGGACTCGCTTCCACGCTGTTGCCACACGGTCTCCAGCAGCGCCAGCGCGGCGCTGACGCCCTGCAGATAGCCTTCATCGCCGTAGTTGCGGATCCATGAGGCGTAAGGATTGTCGTCCAGTCGGGTGGTGGGGTGATGCAGCAGGCCCAGACCGATTTCGGCGTAACCCGCTACGCAGGGCATTAGAGCGACCAGCAGATCCAGCGCGTCGCCTGCATGGCCGATATCCAGCACGTAGCGGGTATAGTTGATGGTTTCCGGCGCTTCGGGCTGGGCGGCCATCTCCGGTTCGCTAATGCCCCACTGGGCACAGTAGCCGACGTGCAGCGGCACTTCGTTAAGAATGGCGTTCATGGAGGCGGCCGCGGCGCGCATCTCCGGCAGCGTGCGCAGTTTACTCACCAGCAGCGCGTAGCTGCGGGCGAAATGGATCAGAAACAGATAATCCTGGGTGAGATAGCGACGAAATGCGCTTTCAGCAAGGGTGCCTTCGGCGAGCTGCCGGACGAAAGGGTGCGCCACATAGTGCTGCCAGTCAGCGGCGGCCAGCTGGCGTAAACGGCCATAAAGACCTTGGCTAAACGCGGGAACAATCACAGGACCTCCAGTTGTGCAGGGGAGATCCGGGCGTGCAGGGGTGTGAACAGGCAATGGCGGTAATGCTGGCAAAATTGCCGACCCGTCCCTTCGCTGGCATGACCCAGATCAGGTTCAAAGGGTTCGGCTTGCGCCATCTCAGCCCTCACGGGACACCCCTCGGTAGCGCTATGTTATACGACATTCACCTTATGAATACAATCATCGCGCCGTCCGGCGGAGCGAAGGCGGCTTTCTGTGACGGCCAGCTCTTTTTTATCCAAAAATACCCAAAAAACAGGCCACTGCGCGTTGGTGAGGGTTCTCCGGTTACGTTATATTTTCCTTATTCCGTTGTAATAATCCTGTTCGCCACGCGTGTCGTGCGCGCCCCAACGCCCTGGAGTGAGCATGAAATTCCCGCTGTCCACGCTGGCGCTTCTGTTCCTGTTGTGCCCGCCTGGCGATGCCGCCGATCTCTTCGATGCGGAAGATGGCATGCTCGACATGAGTCAGTATCTGGCGGAAAACCGTTACGGTTTTCTGCCGGTGCCGCTGGCGATAACCGAGCCGGCCATCGGCTATGGTGGCGGACTGTTTGGCCTGTTTTTACACGGCAAAGGTAGCCGGGAGGGCGGGCAGTTTATTCCTCCGCCGCTCACCGCTTTTGGCGGGGCCGCCACGCAGAATGGCACCTGGTTTATTGGCGGCGGTCATCGTCACACCTGGCAGCATGATCGCATTCGTTACCTGGCGGGCGCCGGCTACGCTAACGTCAATCTGGATATCTATTCCGGCGACACCGGCGGCTTCAGCCATGCTAAACCGGTGCAGACGCAGACCAAAGGCGTCGCCGCGCTGCAAAAGCTGCTGTTTCGCCTGGGCGACACGCCGGTGTTCCTCGGGGCCTCCCAGGTGTATGCCCGGGCGGATGTCTCTACCGATAATCCACGGCTCAACCGGGTGTGGCAGCAGGTGCTCGGGCAAAACAGCACCTCTTCGGCGCTGGGGGTGGTGGCGGAATATGACACTACCGATAATATTTTCTATCCTCAGAGTGGGTTAGCGCTGAAGGGTGAATATCGGTTTTTCCGTTCGCTGCTCGGGGGCGATTATCACTACAACACTTTTTCGCTGGACGGAAAGGTGTTTATTCCGCTCAGCCAGACGCTGACCCTGGCGGTCGCGGGCAATTATCAGTCCTTAACCCACCATGATAAGCATCTGATGCCGATGGCGCGTCCTTATATCGCGTTGCGCGGGATTTCGCGCTACCGCTATCAGGGCGACTACGTGGCCACGGCGCAAACCCAGCTGGCCTGGGCGGTTACTCCGCGCTGGATCCTGCAGGGATTCGTTGGCGCCGGGAGCGCCGCTGACGCGGCGGATACGCTATGGGAAGAGTCAGAGGTGGCATGGGGGGCCGGTTTTCGATACCTGATCGCGCGACAGTACGGTTTACGTACCGGGATTGACATGGCGTTCAGCGAGCATGAACAGGCGGTCTATTTCAATGTCGGTTCGGGTTTATAACTACACATGAGAACAAAAATGAGATCATCCGGCGCGGTGTTAACGCTGCTGTTAGCGGCCTGGGGCACGTCGGCTGCGGAGCCGGACCAGAGCGACAGCTATTTTCCGATCTGGGGCGAGGAGGCTCGCGCCAGGGGATATTCCATTCCGTTACCTTACGGCGTCAACCTGAGCTATATGAATATCCGACAGGATATCATGGTCGACAGTATTACCTTTTCCGGGCTTAAGCTCGGCAACCATCCCATTCCCAGCGATATGTTCGCCATCGATGCCGGGCACACCCGCGAGAAGAGCAAAACCGAAAACCTGCGCCTTGATATGTGGGTCTTTCCGTTCCTCAACGTTTACGGACTGGTGGGGCATACCCGCGGGTCGTCCGTCTCCCAGGTCTCAGTGGATTCAGATCCGTCGCAGTTTCGCGGTCTGGACCGGGTCATCGCCGGCGCGGTTCATCAGCTTTATCAGAGCGGAAAGCTGCAGAATATTGATTTTACGCTTGATTTTAAAGGCACCACCTGGGGGACCGGCTTTACGCTCGCCGGCGGCTACGGCAACTGGTTTGGGTTGGTGGATACTAACTACACCCGCACCGACTTCGATATCCTCGACGGCAGCATTTCGGCGGTCGCCGTCTCGCCGCGCGTCGGCTACCGCTTCAGTTTTCAGGGGATCGAGGGGCCGTCCCATCTCAGCCTGTGGGTCGGCAGCATGTATCAGGACGTTCAGCAGGAGTTTAAGGGCGATCTCGCCGACCTGCACATGCCGCCAGAGCTGCAGCCCCTAATTGCCGCGGTCAATAAAGACGGCGAGGGCAAATTCGACGTTAAGCAAAAGCTGACCTCGCCGTGGAATATGCTGATTGGCGCCCAGTATGAAGTCACCAAAAACTTTAACGTGCTGACTGAATTCGGTTTTAACGACCGCAATAGCTTCTTTGTCTCCGGTGAATACCGCTTTTAACTAAACCTGCAGGCGCCGTCTGCCGGTAAGATGCGCGTTCTTTTGTTGCTGTGGAGAGGCTGTTGATGCGTAAAGCCTTATGGCTGTTATTCGCGCTGGCGCTGCCGGCGCTGGCGCAGGACCCGGTATTGCCCGCGGTGACGGCGATCCATCCGGTGCCCACCCTGGGCGAGCTGTCGCCGCCGGAATCGCTGCGGCCATGCTGCGCCTTTGGTTACGACCTGCACGTGCGGGCGGTGGGCATCCCCATCCCGGTGTACCAGATTGGTAACGTGCTGACTCTGGATTCTCTGGGCAAGCACCATTACAACGACAGCGCGCTCGGGGCGGTGAAAAATCTGCTGGGACTGAGCGAGGAGCAAAACGGGCTTATTTATACCCGTCGCGGCGGGTTTATCGATATTGCCCATGTGCGCGACACGGCGGATTACACCTTTTATCTGTTCAATCGCATTTCGCCGACGCTGGGCCAGGCGGGGCGCATATTCTACAGCGAAGAGCTGGGGGTGCGCCGCGTTCAGCTGAATGCCTTTACGCCGCCGCCGGGCGTCAGGCAGCGCTATCAGCTGGCGGCCTGGCTCGCCGGGCATCTGGCCTTCGAAATCGCCCAGTGGCATGAGATCGCCCAGTGGTATGGCTTCCAGTCGGTGCCGGGGTTTTCTGAGGAGATCTCCGCGTTTTCGCCGGAAGATCTCTATTCCAATTTACTGGGCGCCAGGCTGGCGATTAACGTCATCCTTAGCGGCCATGGCGGGTCAGTGGAAGCGTATAATCAGGCCATGGAGGCGGCGCTGAAAAAGGCGCTGACCCGGCTGATGGTGGCCACGCGAGGGGAGACGGAAGCGATGTTCCAGCGGATCGATGGCGACTGGTGGAACAGTCGCCGACGGGTGCCGGATAAGTTTCTGGTGCTGAAGCGTAATTACGACCTGCAGGAAAACCGGCTGCCGACGCCGGTCCCTTTCGAAACCATGCCGCCGTATCGCCTGACCATGCCGTCGCAGGTGGCGGGGTTCCGCTTGCGCGACCTCGGCGAGCTGCAGATCTACCCGGGGCACGATATGCAGGCTCTGCCGGCGCCCGAGCAATACTATGGCGCCGCAGCGTTTCAGGGGCTGGCCGATCGCGCCCGCGAGGCCGATAAAACCCAGCTGGCGCGCATTGAAAAGTAACGTGGAAGGCTCAGGGCGAGGCCCTGAGCCGGCGAGTTAGCGGAAGTCGACCCAGCAGGCGCCGTTGTCGGCCGAGCGCACGCAGTTTTCCACCCAGCGGACGCCGAACGCCCCGGCGCGGGCGTCCGGATACCAGAAGTCGGCCAGCAGCGCTTCGTCGCGCCGGTCCGCGGCGTCCATAGCGATGGCGAAGCGGCGATAGAGATTCGACCAGGCCTCGAACAGCCCCTCCGGGTGACCACCGCCGATGCGATCATCCTGACGCGCCAGCGGATCAAGATAGTCCATGCCTCGCTCCAGAATGCGCGCTGGCTCGCCCTGCACCTCGTAACGCAGCTGGTTGGGCTGTTCATCCCACCATTCGAGACTGGCCTTTTCTCCCACGATGCGCACCTTTTGCCCGTGCATGGAGCCGCAGTTAACGGCGGAGCTCCACAGCGAGCCGATGGCACCGTTGTCATACTCCATCAGCACCTGCGCGTTATCCTCCAGCGGCGCGCGGCTTTTGACGAAGCTTTGTCTGGCGCACATCAGCCGGGCGATCTTCAGCTGCGGGGCCATGGTTTCGACCAGAAACAGCGGGTGGGTGGCTAAATCCCCCAGCACATAGCTGGGGCCGACGAAGCGGGGATCGACCCGCCAGCGGGTACTGGCGTTTTCCTGCTCCACCGGCTGGGCGTGGAAGCCATGAGCAAACTGCATATTGACGATACGGATGTCGCCCAGCAGTCCGTCGGCGATCATCTGCCGGGCCTGGAGGATAAGCTGATGACCGGCATAGCCGTAGGTCACGCCGATGATTTTGTGCTGCCGCTGGCTGAGGGCCACCAGGTCGTCCGCCTCTTCGCTGCTGAAGCACAGCGGCTTTTCGCACACCACGTGCAGCCCGGCCTCCAGCGCCGCCCGGCAGATGGCATAATGGGTGTTATTCGGCGTGGCAATCGACACGGCCTGAATACCGTCCGGGCGGGCAGCCTCGCCGCGAAACAGACTCTGGTAGTCGGCGTAACAGCGATCGGGATCCACCCCCAGCTGTTGGCCGAACTGGCGCCCGCGTTCGGCATCAATATCAAAGGCGCCTGCCAGCAGCGCAAAGGTGTTATCGCGCAGGGCGGCAGAGCGGTGAATATAGCCGATCTGGCTGCCGCCGCCGCCGCCGACCATGCCCCAGCGCAGGGTGCGATCGAGAGGTCTTAAACCGTTAATCATGGGGTGTCTCCTGTCAGAATCCAACGTCGCGCAGATAGCGCAGGCTCTCCGTGACCGCCTGCAGGCTGCCTGCGGCATGGCGCGGATCACGCTCTTGTTCAATGGTTATCCAGCCCTGATAGCCGCGACGGGCAAGGAAATCGTTAATGGCCGGGTAGTCAATGGCGCCGCTGCCGAGCGGGCACATCACCCCTTCGGCGCAGGCGGTGAAAAAGTCGATGCCTTCGGCGATGGCGCGCTGGTAAACCTGCGGATCCACATCCTTGAAGTGCAGATAGTCGAGTCGCGCGTAATAGCGATCCAGCCAGGTGAGCGGATCCATTCCGGCGTAGTAGAGATGCCCGGTGTCCAGACACAACCCCGCCACGTCGTGCGGGATATCGTTGGCCAGCCGCTCGATTTCATCGGCAAATTCGATGCAGCCCCCGGCGTGGGGATGAATAACCGCCCGCACACCGTACTCCCGCCAGGCGAGGGTGCTGAGGGCGGTAATGTGCGCCATCATCCGCTGCCAGTCCTGGTCATTGAGGCGCGGAGCCAGCGCGCTGCGTCCGGCAAATCGCGCCCGCTCGGGGTTGCCGAAGTCGATAATCACCAGATAGGGCGGCTGGAAAGGGTGCCCCGGGATAGGTTCGGCGGCCGGAACCTGAGACAGATTGCGGCATATTTGATGGGTCAGCGCCTCCAGAGTGGGGTAATGGGCCTCGCTCACCAGATCGTCAAAGATCGTCCCGGCGACCAGCGACAGCTGATGCTGGTCCAGCGCCGCGCGCAGGCTGGACGGGTCGGTGGGCAGGTAGCCCCACGGGCCGAGCTCGATGCTGCGATACCCGGCCTGCGCCGCCTCCTTCAGCACGGTAGCCCAGGCGGGAAGGTCAGGGTTTTTCGGGTCATCCACACCCCAGCTGCAGGGGGCGTTGGCGATAGGATGTGTCATGTCGGCTTCCTTTTTTCACAGGGGATGCCGCAGAGTATTGAATGAAAATTTCATAGCCAACAATATTGGAATGATGATTTTATGATGGCCATCATGATTTATATTGAGGTTGTTTTTGATAGTTATTTATCAAAATGAGGCGAGGCGTGGTTCAGGCGTGAGGCAGCCCCGTTGGCGACGGGGCGAGCGTTTACATATTTTCTTTGGTGATGATATCGAAAGGCTGAGGGTGCGAAATCACGTCGCTGGGCGGCCGCGAAACGGCTTCCGTCATGGCGCGCAGGGTGGCGGCGGCCAGGTCATCCAGCCGGTGGTTGAGAATGACATCGATGGTGCCGTCGATCAGCGCCAGTTCACTGCCGCTTAGCGGGCCATGGCAGACCAGGGTGACGGCCTGCTGGCGGCCGCTGTCGCGCAGCGCCCCGACAATTCCTTCGACGCCGCCGCAGGGAGCATAGATCGCCTGCAGGGCCGGGTACTGGCTGAGCAGCTTTTCCGTTACGCTTCTGGCGACATCCGCCCGTTCGTGGCTGCGAACCGGCTCGAGGATCTGCTGCCCTTTACCCTGCTCACGCAGGCAGGAGCGGAAGCTGATCTCACAGCTTTCCTGACAGGTAAAACGATTATCGCCAATGATAATGGCTATTTCGCCTTCGCCACGGCATAAGCGGTCGATAAACCAGGCGGCGGTGCGCCCGGCTTTTTGGTTATCGAGGCCGATATAGCCGCTGCGCTGGGGAACCGACAGATCTGAAAGTAGAGTGAATACGCGAACGCCGCGGGCGGCGGCCCGGCCCACCGCATGGCGAATCAGCGGGTGATCCAGCGCCACCAGGCCGAGCACCTCCACCTCATCGCTGAGCCGGTGAATGGCCTGGGCCATTGCTTCCACCGCATCAATGGCAAAATGCAGGATCGCCGGTGTCTCGCCTGCCGGTAGCCACGGCGCGGCCTCTCTTGCCAGCGCCCTTGCCAGCGGCAGGTAGAAGGAGTGGGTCTCCTGCAGCAGAATAAAGCCCATTCTGACGGTAACCGGCGCTTTGCCGGCGGCCAGGCGATAGCGCGGCTGTTCGAGCGTAAACCCCAGCCGCCGGGCGGCCTCCAGCACGCGGTACGCGGTCGATTCCTTCACCGCCGCGCGCTTGTTGAGTACCCGGTCGACGGTGGCCACGCCGACGTTAGCTTCACGCGCAATGTCGGAAAGCGTGATTTTGCTGGTGGATTTTTTCACTGTGATGACCATTAAAAATGAGCGTTATGATAGAAACTATCACGGTAACCCTGCGCAGAACAGCGACAATCTGCGTGCCACAGGACAAGCCTGCGCTCCTGCCGCGTAAAGTGTGACGGGTATACACAGTCTGTGATCAAAAGCGACTACCTGTTCTGGCATTGCTGCTATGCTATTGAAATAAAATTAATAATAAAGGCAGTGTCGTCTTTGTCGGTTAAACCGTGCGCAAAGTCGCTCCGGATGGGCGTCGCTGGGCCTGTAACCGACTATACTTGCCGCGCACGCGCGTAATGACGTTTACTCGATGACTTTTTGCTATCACTTTGTGCCAGCGTCAGGGCTGCACTGAATAATGTGCCGTTCCGCGCCGGGAGTGGGTCGGTTTGGGGCCTGTATGTTATTAAAAGAGCTGGCTGTTTTTGATGTATTAAGCACGCCGATCTGGGTAGTCCATCCTTTTACAGAGTGTGTGGTCTATGCCAATCAGGCTTCCCGGACGCTGAGCGGCGATATGTCGCTGAAGGAGATGCGCAACGGTATCTATTCCACCTGCCCGGAAACGCAGCTGCAGCATTATCTGCGCTATCTCGACGCGATGACTGAGATATTTGAAGTCTGGACGCTGCAGACCGCCAAAGGGTTGCAGTCGGTATATTGTAAAACTACCCTGGTCGAGACCGAGGACTGCGGCCCCTTACTGTTATTTGAAGCGGTGAAGCTGCTCGCGCAAAATCAGTCGATTCATACCGGCTCCCGCCGCTACCAGCGGCGTAACAATGGTTTTTTTGCCCGTTTTTTTATGACCAATACCGCGCCAATGCTGTTGATCGATCCTCAGAAAGAGGGCCTGATTGTCGATGCCAATATTGCCGCACTGCGCTTTTATCATTATTCCGATGAGGAAATGCGCAATAAACATACCTGGCAAATTAATACCCTGGGCCGGGATGTGATCCCTATTATGAATAACATTGCCAATATGCCCGGCGGGCATAAGCCGCTTAATTTTACTCATATTCTGGCTGACGGCTCGCTGCGCCATGTTCAAACCTATGCCGGGCCGGTGGTGCTATATAATATTCGGCTGATGTTATGCATCATTCACGATATCACCGAAGAAGTGCTTCTGAAAAAAGAGCTGGAATTTTCCGCCGCCCACGATCCCTTAACCGGACTGCTCAATCGCCGCGAATTTTACCGGCTCGTCGATGCGCCGTCGTTTATCGGCCATGGCTTTTGTCTGCTGTTAATCGATATCGATCATTTCAAAAGTATTAATGATATTCACGGTCATCAAAAAGGCGATGAAGTCCTGTTGGTGATCTCCCGCATTCTGGAAACCTCGGTGGACCGCGAAGATAAGATATATCGCTGGGGAGGCGAGGAGTTTCTGCTCTTTTTGCCTCATTCGCCGATCGCCCGCGCGCTGATGGTGGCGGAGGCTATCCGTCAGGCGATCAGCGAATATCAGACGCTGTCGGTCACCGTCAGCATTGGCGTTGCCGAGCATCATGATGGCGAAGCGATTGATCAGCTGTTTTACCGCGTCGATAAAGCGCTGTATGCGGCGAAAAATGACGGGCGCAACCGGGTAACGCGCTTGCCGTCGGAAAACGTAGCGGCCCATTCCGGGCGGTCAGAATAGAGGTGGCGCTATTTATCGCCGTCTGATGCGCAGGCAGACTCGCCGGCTATACTCAGGGGAGTCCTGCCTGCTGATTTGGGCGGTAATCTTGTTTGCCTGCGGCTGAGGTGGCATGCGACTCATGGTGCGTTTTCTCGTTGTCCTGTCGGTAGTTTTTCTTTCTGCGCCGGCGACGCTGGCGGCGAACGGTCACGCCATCAAGCAGCGTGCCGATGCTGTCCTGACCCTGATGAGCTATACCGTGGTCCCCGACGTGACCGCCAGCGATCTCAATATTGGCTCCGGGAGCAACGACAAACACAACCTGGCCATTACTCAGTTTGGCGGCGGGGCGACCCTGAGCGAGTCGTTTCCTCTCTATCTCGAAGGAACGATGGGCTACAGCCGTTACGACCCGCGTTTTGTGGTCAGCAATGGCGAACAGACGCGGAATGTGCCCACCAAGTGGAACAGCCTGACCACCACCGGCGGCGTCGGCTGGGATTTTTCGCTGCACCGGGATCGCTTTGGCGGCAACCTGGTGCTGCGGCCGATCGTCAATGTGATGCTCGGCACCCTGGCCAGCGATGCGCGCCTCGGCAGCTGGGTAATTGAGCGAAAAACCAACGCCGATCTGCAGTTCCTCGACGGCGGTCGGTTCAATGCATGGGGGCTCGGCGGGGCGCTGATGCTGGATTATGAACGCTTCTCCGCCACCCAGGATATTGATGCCGAGCTGCGTTACTCCTATATGCAACTGCAAAGTTTCGGCAGCAGCGCCGAGGTGGTGCAGGGGGAGGCCAGCGCGGAGAATCTCGGTCTGTATCTGCGCCGCCGCGCGCCGATCGCTGACTGGACGCTGCTGGGCAATCCGCTGCGCTACGTGCTGGAGGGGGCGCATACTGCATATCTGGGCGAACAGCGAGGGGCGCTGGGCTTCTCCGGTTTAACGTCGCTGGGGATTGGCCTCGAGCTGGACAGCAGTAAATACCCGGTCTTTATCACCCGCACCCGGCTGGTGGCGCGCTATATGTTCGGCAATAACACCACGGGCTATGGCGTTGGACTGGCGATGAGTTTTTGAAGGCCATTAACCCAGCTGCCGCCGGCCAGCGCCTTCTTACCCCCGGGAGAGACCAGGGCGAAGGGGGTCCATAACCGTCCCCGCAGCCAGACGGTTTCCTCTCCCCCCAGTGTGAGGGCCAGGGTGAGGGTTAATCCTGACACCACACCCGCTCGCCGTTCACCCACGTCTCGCTGATATTACGCTCATCACCCAGGGTCATCAGTACGAACAGCTGCTCATAAATATCATGGCAGCGGCCCATCCGCAGACGCTGCAGCGGAGTGACCGCCGGGTCAATCACCACAAAGTCGGCCTCTTTGCCCGGCTGAAAATTGCCAATCTTCTCTTCCAGCCGCAGGGCGCGCGCGCCTCCGAGGGTGGCGTGATAGAAGGCCTCGCTGGCGCGCAGGCGATAGCTCTGCAATTGTCCTACCTTGTAGGCCTCGCCCAGCGTCCGCAGCATGCTGAAGGTGGTCCCGGCCCCGACGTCGCTGCCGATACCCATCCGCACCTGGTGCTGCCAGCAGGCGGGCAGGCGAAACAACCCGCTGCCGAGAAACAGATTCGAGGTCGGACAGAAGGCGACTGCGGAACCGGTGTCATGCAGGCACTGCCACTCGGCATCATCAAGATGGATCCCGTGAGCAAATACGCTGCGTTCGCCGGTGAGCTGATAGTGATGATAGACATCCAGATAGTGCGCATGCTCCGGCCACAGCTGTTTAACCCAGGCGATCTCCTCGCGGTTT
Organism: Klebsiella sp. 2-CIP_Kleb.; assembly: GCF_050378715.1. Lineage (NCBI taxonomy): Bacteria > Pseudomonadati > Pseudomonadota > Gammaproteobacteria > Enterobacterales > Enterobacteriaceae > Klebsiella > Klebsiella sp. 2-CIP_Kleb. The sequence goes on along the minus strand of NZ_JBNRLG010000001.1, from coordinate 435,009 downwards.
TCACTGAGATGCGTCTGCAGCCAGGTATCGGGAAACTCGGCCCGCAGGCGCTGCACCGCCTCCAGCAACGCCGGCGTCGAGGTGGGAGCAAAGCGCGGGGTGATGGCATATCCCAGCCTGCCGCGCTGATGCCAGCGGCGGATCAGCGCCCGGGTCTGCTCGTAGCTCTCTCCGGCAGTTTCGCACAGATAGTCGGGCACATGGCGATCCATCATCACTTTCCCGGCGATCAGGCGCATATTGAGGCGCAGCGCTTCGCTGAATAACGCCTCCACCGAGGCCGGATGCAGGGTACAAAACACCAGCGCGGTGGTGGTTCCATGGCTTATCAATTGATTTACAAAAAACTGCGCTATCTCCTGGGCATACTCCGCATTGGCAAACTGGCTCTCCACCGGGAAGGTGTAAGTGGTAAGCCACTCCAGTAGCTGTTCGCCAAAGGCGCCGATCATCTCGGTCTGCGGATAGTGGACGTGGGCATCGACGAACCCCGGCAACAGCAGCTTGCCCCGCAGGTCGACATAGCCCTTCAGCGGATGCAGAAAGGCTTCACCCTCCCGCCATGGCAGGAGCGCGACAATTTTCCCGTCCTGTAAGAACAACAGGCCATCATCGAGATAGCGGGCGTGGGCGGCCACCTCATCCGGGGTCTCCGCCACGCCGGCGATATCAAAAAATGCACCGCGCACCGCGGTCTGGTAATCCATCATCGAACCTGCCTTCTCTTAACGCTCTGGGAATAGTGATAAACAGCAAGATTGGTGCCAGTTTGCAGCCTGCCGCGGCCAGACGCCGCGGCAGAAGGGGAAGGTTACTCTTTTTGCGCCACCGCGCCGGAGCGGAAGGCGGCTTTCGCCTGCACTTCGCGCTCGTAGCGAGCCAGCCAGCGGTAGGTGGTCGCGCCGAGGAAGACGCCGATAAACCAGCTGAAGTTCGCCACTTCATGCAGGGCCGGAATAAAGCTGATAATCAGCCCCAGGCCCACCGATGGCAGCAGGGCGGCAATGGCTTTCGGGTTAAAGCCGTTGCGGTACCAGTATTTACCCTTCGGCGTATCGTCAAACAGGTCGTCCACCGACACCCGGCCGCGTTTGATCAGATAGAAGTCGGCGATCAGGATGCCAAACAGCGGGCCAATAAAGGCGCCCAGCACGTCGAGGGTATAGTGGATCAGCTCCGGTGAGTTAAACAGGTTCCACGGCGTCAGGAGTATCGAGCCCACCGCGGCGATCATCCCGCCGGCGCGGAAGCTGATTTTCTGCGGCGCGCAGTTGGAAAAATCGAAGGCTGGCGAGACGAAGTTAGCCACGATATTGATGCCGATAGTGGCGGTGATCATGGTCAGCAGGCCGATGGCCACCGCCAGATCGTTGCCCACGCGGCTGACGGTTTCAATTGGGTCGGTGATCATTTTGCCGAACAGCGACTGGGTGCCGGAGACTATCACCACGGTGACCACCGAGAACAGCAGGAAGTTGAACGGCAGCCCCCAGCGGTTGCCGCGGCGGATCTCGCCCATGCTTTTGCCGTAGCGGGAAAAGTCGCCGAAGTTAAGCAGCGGCCCGGAGAAGTAAGAGACGACCAGCGCCGTGGCGGTGATCATCTGCCAGGTCTGCTCGCCGGCGCTGAGGGATTTGCTGGCGAGGGTAAAGGAGATCCCATCCAGACCGGTCTTGCATACAATCCAGCCGGCCAGGGCCAGCATCACCACATACACCGCCGGACCGGCGATATCGATAAAACGCTTGATGGCGTTCATGCCGTGCCAGAACACCATCGCCTGCAGCAGCCACATGGTGGCGAAGCAGAGCCAGCCGAGCGTCGACAGCCCGAGGAAACTGCTGCTGGTCAGCGCGGCAAGGGAGGGCCAGAACTTGAGCAGGACCAGCATCAGGGCGTTCGCCGCCAGATAGGTTTGAATACCGTACCAGGCGAAGGCGATTAGCCCGCGGATCACCGCGGGGATATTGGCGCCGAAGACACCGAACGCCTGACGACAGATCACCGCGTAAGGCACCCCGGCCATCTGGCTGGGCTTCGCCACCAGGTTAGCGCACAGCTGCACAATACAGATGCCCACCAGCAGGCAGAGCAAAACCTGCCAGCTGGCCAGCCCAAGCGTAAAAAAGCTTGCCGCCACCACGTAGCCGCCCATGCTGTGCACGTCCGACATCCAGAATGAAAAGATATTGTACCAGCTCCAGTTCTGGTCGCGGGTGGGCGCCAGATCGTCATTACATAGCCGCGGACTGTAGCTGGCGGCCGCCTCGTGAGTCTTCGTCTGCTGCGTGTGGGATGAATGTGGCATGAAACCTGCTCCTCTGAATGAAAACCCTTTGATATGGATTGCTGAGGCTATTGCAGGATCCAGGCCAGAATGATGAATCTTGTATACAAAAAATAAATTTTATGTATACGATCTGCTATCGATAAGTGAAACCGGAGTGGGTTAATGAATAATGAACATCGTCTCCAGGCCGCGCCAGCGCTGCAGGATAAGGACGAAAGCATTTACCAGGCGCTGATGACGGCTATCGTCGAACATCAGCTGCCGCCGGGCAGCAAACTGCCGGAAGAGGCGCTGGCGGAAGTGTTCGCCGTGAGCCGCACCGGCATCAGAAAAGTGCTGCAACGACTCGCCGCTGTGCAACTGGTCACATTAACGCCCAAACGTGGTGCACACGTCACCAGCCCGAGCGTGGAAGAGTCCCAGGCGATCTTTCGCACCCGGGCGCTGCTTGAGGTCGCGAATCTGCCCGATGTGATCGCGCGCTGTCAGCCGCCGCATCTGGCGGCGCTGGAGAACATTATTCAGCGTGAGCAGCAGGCTCATGAGGCGCACGACGGCCCGGCGGCCATCCGCCACTCCGCTGACTTTCACATTCAGCTGCAGGCTATCTCCGGCAACCCGGTGCTCACTGAGATGGTGACCCGCCTCAGCCAGCGCTCCTCGTTAGTGATTGCCGCCTGGGGCGCACCCTGGCGCCAGGGCTGTCGCTGCGACGATCACCAGCAGCTGGTCGGTTTGCTGCGGGATAAAGCCCTGCAGCCGCTCAGCGAGGCGCTGATGCACCATTTTGATCATATTGTCGCCAGCCTGTGCTTCGAGCGCGATGGCGTCAGCCTGCCCGATTTTTCCCGGCTGTTCGCCGGTCACAAGGAGTCGTGATGTCTTCTGTTTGTATACAAGTGATAAACCCCAACACCAGCCTGGCGATGACCGAAACGATAGGCGCCGCCGCGCGCGCGGTCGCCGCGCCGGGCACCGAGATCCTTGCGGTCTGTCCCCGCGCCGGCGTGCCGTCAATTGAGGGCCATTTTGACGAAGCCATCGCAGCGGTCGGTGTGCTGGAGCAGATCAGGGCCGGACGCGAGCAGGGGGTGGATGGACATGTGATCGCCTGCTTCGGCGACCCGGGGCTGCTGGCAGCGCGCGAACTGGCCCAGGGGCCGGTGATCGGCATTGCGGAAGCGGCGATGCATATGGCGACGATGGTCGCCACCCGTTTCTCCATTGTGACCACGCTGCCGCGCACGCTGATCATCGCCCGTCATTTACTGCACCAGTACGGATTTCATCAACACTGCGCGGCGCTGCACGCCATTGATTTGCCGGTGCTTGCGCTGGAAGACGGCAGTGGCCTGGCGCAGGAGAAAGTGCGCGAGCGCTGCATTCGCGCGCTGAAAGAGGATGGCAGCGGGGCGATAGTCCTTGGCTGCGGCGGGATGGCGACCCTGGCGCAGGAGCTGACCCGCGAGCTGCGGGTGCCGGTGATCGATGGCGTCAGCGCGGCGGTGAAGATGGTGGAGTCGCTGGTCGCGCTGGGCCTGGCGACCAGCAAGCACGGGGACTTAGCGTTCCCGGAGAAAAAGGCGTTAAGCGGGCAGTTTCAGTCGTTAAATCCATTTTAAAAGGGGCAGAAGATGGTTGAGAACCAGGAACACTATCCTCGCGATCTGCGAGGTTATGCAGGGCAGCCGCCGCACGCGCGCTGGCCGGGCGGGGCGCGGATCGCGGTGCAGTTCGTCCTCAACTATGAGGAAGGCGCTGAGAATCACGTCCTGCACGGCGATGCGGGTTCGGAACAGTTCCTGTCCGATATCATCGGCGCCGCCAGCTATCCGGCGCGTCATATGTCGATGGACTCGCTCTATGAGTACGGCAGTCGGGCCGGGTTCTGGCGCATCCATCGCGAATTCAGCCAGCGAGGGCTGCCGCTGACGGTTTTCGGCGTGGCGATGGCGCTGGCGCGCCATCCGGAGATTGTGGCGGCAATCAAGGCCGCGGATTACGATGTGGTCAGCCACGGCTGGCGCTGGATCCACTATCAGCACATGGATATCGCCGAGGAGCGCGAGCATCTGCACAAAGCGGTGCAGGTGCTGACCGACCTGTTCGGCAAGCCGCCCACCGGCTGGTATACCGGCCGCGACAGTCCCAACACCCGCCAGCTGGTGGTGGAGCACGGCGGCTTTGACTATGACAGTGATTATTACGGTGATGATTTACCCTTCTGGAGCGAAGTGGCCTGCAGCGACGGCAGCCAGCGGCCGCACCTGATCGTGCCTTATACTCTTGACGCCAACGACATGCGCTTTGCCACCGCCCAGGGGTTCAATACCGCGGAGCAGTTTTATACCTATCTGAAAGACAGCTTTGACGTACTGTACGCCGAGGGAGACACTGCGCCGAAGATGATGTCCGTGGGGATGCACTGCCGGCTGCTTGGGCGTCCGGGGCGTTTCCGCGCGCTGCAGCGATTCCTCGACTATATCCAGCAGCACGACAAGGTGTGGGTCTGCACCCGGCAGCAAATCGCCGACCACTGGCGCGAGGTTCATCCGTATCGCGGGTAGCTTGCTGCCCCCTTATCCTGGCCCTCTCCCCGGGGAGAGGGCATCGCCCGATCGCGACTCTTGCACCGATAAACCCTGAAAGACGCCGTGATGAATCGTGATTATTGAATCAGCATGGCGAGGAGTACCAGGAACAGTAGCAGGACATAGATGCGTGCATACCATACATCCGGTACCGCAGGGATAGCCCGGCGGCTAAACGCTATCCCGGCCCAGCCGGTCAGGACGAGCAGGCCTAGAATTTTCAGGCTGATAAAACCCAGAAATCCGCTCAACGGAATGGTGTGCCAGCCAATGATGGCATAGGTCACAGCGCCGCATAGCGCCACGGGCAAAGAAAGCGGGTTGGATGCGCTAACGCACTCCTGCATCGCATACCCGTGTCGCCGTAGCAGGGGCACCGTCATGACGCTGCCGCCCACGCCCAGCAATGCGGCAATCGTACCGATAACCACACCGCCGCCGGTGACCATTGGCAGTGACAGCCGACGCCGAGCGCTGCCCGTGAAAAATCCCTTGCGCAACAAACAATCGCTGATGGTTGCCAGCATATAGAGAATAAACAGCGCGCGAACGATATTCTCGCTAAATATCCCCGCCAGACAGGAGCCCACTACTGCCCCAATGGCAATAAACCATATCAACGGAAACAGCGTCTGTGCGGCAAGCTTGCCCGCCCGCCAGTTACGATAGCTGATCCAGCCGGCGTTAAATATCATCACCGCCGTTGAGGTAGCCACCGCGACGTGCATAGCGTTTTCCGTGAGTTCCGGCTGGCGGAGCATCAGTTGATAGACAAAGGGCACCACCACAAAGCCGCCCCCGAAGCCGAACAGCACCGTGGTAATACCGGTAGTAAAGCCTGCCATTGCAATAATAACGATATCATTCAACAGAATATCCCCGCCCTGAAAATGAGCGAGCAGCTTATACCGGTCGCGTACAGCTTCCCATTTGCACAGCGCTCAATTACCTTTGTAAATCGGTCAAAGGGAGACAGGTGTGCGCAACGTAAAAATTGACGAGGTCGATCGGCTCGATCGCGAAGTGGTGGCGTTAGGCAATGACTATGCGCAAGGGTATATTCTGCCCTTGCACCAGCATCGTCGCGCACAGCTGCTGTACGGCGCGACCGGACTGATGTATGTCACTACGCAGGACGGAGAATGGGTGGTTCCTCCGCAACATGCTGTCTGGATCCCCCCTGAAACCGTGCACGCCGTCAGATTTGCGGGGGTGACCACGCGCAGCTTGTATATTGAGCCAGATTGTGTGGCCGCTTGCATTAAACACCGGCGTTGCGAAGTGATCAGCGTCTCGCCGCTGTTGCGCCAGCTACTGCTGGAGGCTGTAGATTTACCACCGTTGTACGACAGCCCACGCGATCGCATGCTGATACAGTTGATGTTGCTGGAACTGGCCGCCATGCCGGTCCGCGAATTTGATATTCCGTTGCCGCAGCATCCGGCGCTGCTGGCGCTTTGTCAGGCTTTTTTGCTTAACCCCACTATCCATGATCCTGCGGCGCGCTGGGCCGGGGCGCTGTTTATGAGTCCCAGTACCTTTCGTCGCCATTTCCTGAAGCAGCTGGGCCTGTCATTTTCCGCCTGGCGACAGCGAGCCTGCGTGGTGAGCGCCCTGGCATGGTTGATAGCAGGGAAACCGGTGAACGAAGTGGCCTTATCCCTTGGATACGACAATGCGTCCTCTTTCGCCACCATGTTCCGCCGCGTGACCGGGCAACCGCCGTCGTTTTATCATCCAGCCTGATGCTCAGGGGAAGGGGGCTCCCGGCAGCATGTGTCGGCAATGAATGTCACTTTCATGGCGTTGCTATGCATTAACGCAGCCATAAGACAGACACCTGGCTTGCGTCTTCAGGTACCCCAACATTTAGTGGTGGCTACCTCGATGCGGTTTATCTATTCTGCCTGTAACCATGAGAAGACCGGAATCTCTCTTTGTGAACCATCTAATCTTTGAAAAAGTCATCATCATCTTCATTCTCGTCCTGTGGGTATTCGATACATTCAGAACCAGGAAAAGAAAACGTTTTGATCCTGCCATTGAAGCGGCTGATGCCAGAGAACGTTATCAATGGCGTTATTTCAGATGGGGTTTTCGGATCATACAAGTGGTAGCGGGAGTGTATATCTTCGTACAGCTGATTCAGGTTTTACTGAGATAGAGGCCGCCGGCAGGGGCTACTGAACATAATCCGTGTAAGCGACACGTGTTCCTGTTTTTCGTTGAGAGCTGAGAACTTGCCAGCATATAAACGGGGTGTTTTTAGTTTGTAACATTTTAAACAACAGCATATGTGACCCTTCAATGATGCAAGTAATACTGGTTCGACACGCGGAAACAGAGTGGAATGTAAAAGGTATTATTCAGGGACACAGTGATAGCGCCTTGACGCTTCGTGGGGAGCGTCAAACAGCAGCCTTGCTGGCAGCGTTTGTAGCGAGTGATTACCGGGTAGAATGTGTTTACGCTTCTCCGCTTGGCCGGGCCTGGCAAATGGGACAGCGCCTGGCGGAGAGTTTTCATTGTTCACTGATAGCTGAACCAGCTCTGAAAGAACAGGCTTTTGGTCAGTTTGAAGGTATGACAACCATAGAGCTCCTGCAGAATAATCCAGACGCCGCAGAAGCGTTATTCAACCTTGATGCAGAGTATTGTCCGCCAGAGGGTGAGTCTCTCTCACATGCTTCGCAGCGAATTATGCATTTTTTAACCAATCTGGAAAAAAAACGTCATCATCGAACAATATGTATTGTGTCTCACGGACAGGTCATTCAGGGTGTGCTTGCGATGCTAAAAAGTGGTGCTGTGGATGATTTTCACCGGTATGCACAACCCAACGCGAGTTACTCCGTGTTCGAACTGATTAATGGAAGATGTACCGCCCTAAAATGGGGGATCGCGACGCATTTACGTCACCTGGATTAAACAGTCTGACTTACCCCAGATTCCTGCTGTTCATGTTTGCTGTTCTTCCTCAGTTTGTCGTTCCCGTCGCGGGTCCTGTCTGGTTGCAATTGCTTGTTCTGGGGAGTATTCAAAAGCGGGCTGGAATGGTTTCCCTGGGTTCAGTCGCATTGGCATCAAGGACGTTTGGAAACGGCTCTTAACACCCGGGCGATATCAAATGGCAGGAACGGTGTACAGGCGTTGTCATCCGCATGATGTTTAGCGGGCCGGCATATTATCGACATCAGCCCGTTAAGGTATACACAACCTGTAAACCCGCTGTCCGCTTTCCGCTCCGACTGGCTCTTAACCTCAGTTGGTTCATCCGCTCTGTGCCAGAAGCGGACGTTGCATAACATCAGTTATACCCAGGGTATCAGGCACACTCTATTACCGGAATGGATTCAATCTTGCGTAAAGTTCATTCATTATGCGTAATTGATTCTGATCTGCTCTTCCCGCCTGAGTACGAGCCCGGCGCCTGTATATGCCGCCAGAGATTCTCTGATATATAACCTCACATCGCACTCCTGATTAATAAACGTCAGTGATTATAAAAATGTCTGCCTGCCCCATAGGCAGGGGCAGGTTCTGCATTCTATTCCCGCGCGGAAATCGTCCTGCGGGAAGTAACCCGGAATGCCTGCCTGATGTCCCAGACGCTTTCCTCACGTCCCACGGCCAGGGCAAACAGTACTCCCCCCACGATTGAGAACAGACCCAGTACGCTCCATGCGAGCGTCATGTCAGTACCGCCCCCCAGGTGCTTCAGGTAGCCGGCAACAAGCGGTCCGCCAAACTGACCAATAAAGTTGCTGCATGCACCTACAAATGCCACCGCAGGGACCGCTTTCTTTGTCGGGAGGATTTCCGTCAACCGGACGTAAACCAACGGCACAAGCATCTTCATTGTCAGGCCGACAAACATGAACAGGGCTATCTGCACCCAGTAGTAAGACAGCGGAACAAAAGCCGCGGCTGACAACGCGATACCGCACAACACGGTGGGAATAGCGGCATGCAGCCGCCGTTCCTGGTTGTATTTATCTGACCGCCGGGTGATATACCAGATGCCCACCATGGTCATCAGGAAAGGCATTCCGCTGATTAGACCGACTATGAATTCACTGAGCGTTCCATACCCCTTAAGTGCCGTCGGCAGCCAGAGCGTAAAGCCGTATGCCAGCATGCTGTGCAGGGAATAGCCGATTAACATCAGCCAGAGTGCCGGTATTTTGATAATGGTCCACCAGGGGTCAGATTTCTCCTTCACATAGTTTGACTGCTCAGCCGCAAGGTCTTTCTGGATATGATCCCGGTCCTCGGCGCTGAGCCAGCTCGCAGCCTGAATACTTTTAGGTACCAGATAAAACCAGATGATGCAGAACAGCCACGCGGGTGCCCCCTCAATGACCATCATCATGCGCCAGTCATGATGTGCCAGGATCCAGCCCGATATTGGACCGGCCAGAAACGCACCGGCCCCCAGGCTGAGGTTCCAGATACCAAATGCGCGTCCCCTTTCTGGCTTCATAAACCATTGTGCCAGAAACATCGCCGTTGCTGCCTGAATCGGCCCTTCAGCAAGTCCCAAGAAGAAACGGATGGCAACCAGTTCACCAAAGTTACGCGTCAGACCCGTGAGCATGGCGCAGGCACCAAAAAGAAACAGGCTGACGCCAATTATTCTTCGCGATCCAAAGCGAAGCGCCAGCCAGCCAGCGGTAAACTGCGTCGCCACGTAGCCCCATGCAAATGCACCGCCAAGCCAGCCAGCTTCTACCGGGCTGAGCCCCATCTCGGCCGTAATATGGGGCAGCGCCATGCCTATATTCACCCGGTCGAAGAAAGAAATGGTATACATGATAAACACTGCAGGGAGTATTATTGTCCAGCGTTTTTTCCCGATAAGCGCATTACCTTTAAGAGCATTATCACTCATGATAACTTCCTCATTTAGAGCAGATGTAGGGGAGGAAATGCTGATTTCAGGTCCTTTTAAATATCAGTCAGATAAAATATTTTTATTATTTTGAAGCAGCAACGACGTAATTAGTCAGGCGACCAACTGACTCAATTTCGACTTCAATAACATCGCCGTCATTAAGAAATACCTGCGGATTACGTGAACGACCAACACCGCCTGGTGAGCCCGTCAAAATAACATCACCCGGGGATAGCTGTGTAAAGGTACTCATATAACTGATAATTTTGCTTATTGGATGAACCATATTAGCTGTACTGTCCTGCTGAACAATTTCACCATTAAGCCAGGTTTTTAGCTGAAGCTTTTGCGGATCGGGGACCTCATCACACGTAACCAGCCAGGGACCGAACCCACCTGTTTTGCTCCAATTTTTGCCGGCAGTGAACCAGGTATGCTGCCAGTCACGCACGGAGCCATCCATATAGCAGGAATAGCCCGCTATGTATTCTGCAGCGTCCTGCTCAGCGATGTTTATGCCGGATTTTCCGATTATGATTACAAGCTCACCCTCATAATCGAGCTGATCGCTCAGCGCAGGCTTCACGATGTTGCCCAGATGAGCGGTCTGAGAATCTGAGAACCGGATGAATATGGTAGGCGCATCCGAAGTAATACTAAACTCAGTGCGTTTGGCCTGATAATTCATGCCGACGCAAAGTATTTTGCCCGGATTATCAATAACAGGAAGGAAGGTAATATCAGAAAGCTGATAATCCGGCTCATAGCTGATATATCCGTCAGCTGCTGCGATCCCTTTTTCTCTGATAAAAATTTTCAAATCGGGAGTATCAATATCTGTCCGGCTTCTCAGGTCAATAACTCCCTCACCCTGTAAAATACCGTAACTTTTATATCCATCAGGCGTCAGATAACTTAAAAGCTTCATACATTTTTCCCGCTACGCCCTTCCGCATCGCAGAAGGGCGTTATTAAATTAAGCAAGACGAGATGTCAGCAGAGACTTATACAGCCAGCGCGCGCATTTCTTTGATAAGGTCTGATTTACCCTCAAAACCGATACCCGGCAGTTCCGGCATGATGATATGGCCATCTTCCACCTTCACCGAGTCAGGGAAACCGCCGTAAGGCTGGAACAGATCGGGATAGCTTTCATTGCCACCAAGGCCAAGGCCTGCGGCAATGTTCAGGGACATCTGGTGACCCCCATGAGGGACGCAGCGTGACGGTGACCAGCCAAATTGCTCAAGCACATCAAGCGTGCGCAGATATTCAACCAGACCATAAGAGAGTGCGCAGTCAAACTGCAGATAGTCTCGATCCGGGCGCATGCCGCCATAGCGCAGCAGATTTCGCGCATCCTGATGGGAGAAAAGGTTTTCACCCGTGGCCATTGAGCCGGGATAGAACTCTGACAGCGCGGCCTGCAGGGAGTAATCCAGTGGGTCACCGACCTCTTCGTACCAGAACAGCGGGTAGTCACGCAGCATTTTCGCATAGGCAATACCGGTTTCCAGATCGAAGCGGCCATTGGCGTCAACGGCGAGACGCGCTTCGCTGCCAATTTCCTCCAGGACGGCCTCAATACGGCGACGGTCCTCTTCCAGAGACGCTCCACCGATTTTCATCTTCACAACGTTATAGCCGCGATTAAGATAACCGCGCATCTCCTGACGCAGCGCGCTCAGATCTTTACCCGGGTAATAGTAACCGCCCGCCGCGTAGACAAAAACACGCGGGTTAGCCTCAACGCCCTTCATTTCTGCCAGCAGGCGGAACAGCGGCTTGTTAGCAATTTTTGCGGTTGCATCCCAGATGGCCATGTCCAGCGTACCTACCGCAACTGAACGTTCGCCGTGACCGCCCGGTTTTTCGTTGCTCATCATGACGTCCCAGATCTTATGCGGATCCAGATTGTCGCCTTTGGCATTCAGCAGGCTTTCTGGTTCGGCTTCGAGGATACGGTTGCGGAAGCGTTCACGGATCAGGCCGCCCTGACCGTAACGGCCGTTAGAGTTGAAGCCGTATCCCACTACGCGACGTCCGTCTACCTCAACGTCTGTCACAACGGCAACCAGGCTGGCCGTCATCTTGCTGAAATCGATGTAAGCATTACGGATAGGGGAAGCAATAGGCTTGGTAATTTCTACAACGTCAAGGATACGCATGTTCTCTCCGGCAGTTTCCAGTCAAATACGATCTAACTAAATTACCTACGCTATATTTTATGTCATGCCGTATATTTATCGGCATAATGCACTAACGTAGTGTTCAGGGACCTTGTTGTCCTGTCTGATACCATCCTAAGCAGTTAACAAATTTCGTTCTAATGCCAAAGAGGCAGGCTGTAATGCAAAATCGGCATCACTTGGAGTTAACTTGGCTTGAGGACTGTGTTGCGCTGGCACAGTCCCTGAATTTCTCCCGTGCGGCAGCTTCACGATATGTGACGCAGCCAGCATTCAGCCGGAGGATTGTCTCGCTGGAAGAGTGGCTTGGAACGCCGCTTTTTGAAAGAAATCGTCGGGGCGTCAGCCTGACGCGCGCCGGGGAAGTATTCGTTACGCAGATCCCTGAACTTATTCGCGCACTTTATACCTTGAGAAGTGAATCTATAGAGGCCGCAGGAGAAACCAGACCGGATGTTATTTTTTCCGCCACGCACTCTCTGTCATTTTCTTTTTTCCCGGCACTGATGCGTAATAACGAAAAAATCGCCCGCTTCGGTTCTTTTCGCCTGTTATCTGACACACTGAGTGCCTGTGAACGCATGATCGACAAAGGTGACGCGCAGTTTTTGCTTTGTTACTACCACCCTCATATGCGCATCAATCTTGAACAGTCGAAATACTTCAGTGTTCGGCTCGGGCGGGAAACATTATTGCCTTATTCCAGATGCGATCCGGCAACCCGCGAGCCAATGTGGTATGCATCGGGCGGCAAAAAGTTTCCTTTTCTGTCCTATTCGGCTGAATCCGGCCTTGGCCGGATCCTTTCCAACACCTCGCAGGTCAACCGTGCCAGACGCGGAATGGAAATCGCATTCACTGCCGATCTGGCTGCAACATTACTGGCCATGGTCAGGGCCGGTGACGGCATCGCATGGTTGCCGGAAACGCTGGCAGCGCCGGATGTTGATGCCGGTTCCATTGCCGTTGCGGCGAAGAAAGAGAGCGCGCTCTGGGTACCCATAGACATCAGGCTTTTCCGCCCAGCAGCAAAGATGTCCCGCGCTGTAGAAGAGTTGTGGGAAATTTTCGTAGAGGACCAGATCTGACAATCGGAAAATATTCACGCATTTCTTACTGCACCATCATAAGAAAAAAGTGAGAGAACATGAAGCCCATAAGACGTGGCATTGCATGCAGAGCTAGCACTATCCGATGGCCGCTTTTCGCTCATAGCGGACCTTCAACTCAGGTAGCTTGTCTGCTCTGTGCCAGGAGCGGAGACTAAAATCAAAACCGATGACAAACTTACCGAGCATGACATTATGCTTGCGCTGCTTTGTAACGTGCTTCCAGCTTATTCAAAAAGCCAAAAAGTACTTGATTCATTTTACTGTAATCGTGCGCCCGGAGCGCTTCAGGCGTGTCAACGAAACGATATTCTGCTGCACGGCTCAGGTCTTTCTCAGAATGAGCGATCAGCCGCTCTACAACGTCCCATGTGAGCTCCATGTGGCACTGGAAACCAAAGACGCGGTCTGAATAGGCAACGATCTGCCGCGGACAGCCTTCGCTGTAAGCAATAATTTTGGCCTCTGGCGTCAAACCCGGCATATCGTTATGCCAGTGACCCACTGCCAGTGTTTTCCCAAAGTGAGAGAACATCTCATCCTTCCTGCCGTCTTCGGTCAATGTAATCGGGAATTTACCAATCTCTTTTTCCGGGCTATGAGAGAAGGGCGCGCCCAGCGCTTCACCGATTAGCTGTGAACCCAGGCAAATACCGATCACCGCCTTACCGGTTTTAACCGCGGAAGCAATCAGCGCCTGTTCCGCTTTAGCATTAAAGTGCGGGCACGCTTCAAGCGTTGTGTTCGGATCTTGCGGACCGCCCATAACGATAAGAAAATCGATGCCTACGGCGTCAGCAGGTAGCCGATCGCCTGCATAGACGCGTGAGTAAGTTACATCATGACCCTGGTTTATTGCCCAGGTTTCATATGCGCCCGGGGATTCAAAACTTTCATGTACGATAAAGTGTACACGCATGAGGTTAAGCTCCTGTAATATCTTTGATGATCAGAATGATAAGTCACGCACCCATTGCCTAAGGCTCTTCTACGGGTGGTTCCAGTTTCGATATGATAATGGCAGGGGCTAAATCTGAAATGCCAGGTAGTATAGATAAAGCGCCAAGACATGATGAGGCCACAGGCTGGTCCAGTACTGCGATAAGCTATCAGCGCGGCGAGGCAGATCCTCCCCATCATCATGTTGAGGGGCAGCTACTCTTCGCCACCAGAGGGGTTATGCTGGTGCAAACAGAGAGCGACCGTTGGGTGATCCCTCCTCAGCGGGCATTATGGCTACCGCCTTTGCATATCCATAGTTATCATCTGATTTCACAAACCGATCTGAGGGCGATCTATTTCAGCAGTAGCCTTATCGCAGAATGTACGAGCTTTACGAAGAGTCAGCAGGTGCATGTGATCACGGCTACGCCGTTAGTCAAAGAACTTATCGCTGGGCTGTTCAGTGAGGACTACGCCAGACCGAGTCAACGGAAGATAGCTTTGTTGCTTCTGGAAATTCTCAGCGAGGCTCCACCTTTAACGATGGCGCTTCCCATGCCGAATGATGAGCGATTATTTAGCGCGGCCAGATCGCTACTGGTCAATCAGCGCTGGGAGGCATCGCTGAGCGAGCTGGCTTTTATGTCGGCCATGTCGGAACGGACCTTTTCCCGCTTGTTTATGAAGGATACAGGCTTTAGTTTTCGAACATGGAAGCAGAGAGCCAGAATTTGCGCTTCGTTGGATCTTCTCGCGAACGGCGTTCCAATCAAACAGGTCGCTTACCAGCTTGGTTTCTCATGCCCGGCGGCCTTTACCGCTGCTTTTCGCTGCATTCTGGGGGCAACGCCACGCGATTATGTGCCTTAAACCGGGAAACCCTCAAAGCGGTTTTTGAGACTGTCATGGGCATATTACCAGACGCAGAAACCCTGCGAGGGTAGGCGTATCCCGCCTTTGCTGTTGAGAAAGGTAGTTTAATTTGCACCCGACACACTCTCATTGATTAAAGCACGGAGTGGAGATTACTGCGGTCCACAGTTCTGACAAACCGTGAAAGAGAAGGCCTGCGTGAAGAAAAAAGGTGTCGCGATACGTTATGAAATTACCTTATGACAGACCTTGCGGTGATTTACGGCACCGGGTGGATTCCGGACGCTGTGAGCCGACTCATTGCTACGAAGCCTGATTCTGCTGTACCTCAGGCCATATGATAGCCTGCACAACAATCACATACCGCCCATTAATGCGTCCAGGGGAGTACTCCCGGGCCCTGGACGTCCCCTGTGTGCCAAAAGCGGAAGTAGGCTGAAGATAAATTAGCATTGCTGTTAGTCGTGGGTTCTGCAGATGGGTAGAAATTGATAACTTAGGATGCAAGTTCGTCCCGCTCTTTCTGCAGTTTTCATCGAGGGGATATTCTCCGGAATAATTGTGCCCATATACAAAGATAGTTCAGAATCGGAATGAGTTAATAATCGGTACAGCAGGCGTTGCGCTCGGGCTGACAATGATCGACCACGAAAAGCAGGAAGTATTACTTTGTCAGTAATACGATATCCTCTCAGAAAAGCGATGTTTCCTTTCTGGCATATTAGCAACCCGGCGCGAACGTCGTTTTCATAGATAATATATACTTCTCTCTCAGAAATATGGTCACACAACTCTTTGTCATCAACTGCTACCAAATTGTTTGCAGAAAGTTCGCGAACTGTCTGCCATGTATGCTTATAGGCATCGCCTAGAGCCTGACAACACCAGTCAAAATCTTCGTATGTCGCCACTTGCAAAGTAAGAGATTTATCATTGAATTCAGGGGGTTCAGAAAAAGAGGTGGCGTATATATACTGGTCGGGAATACCCTGTGGGAAGGACTGGCCGGGTACAAGAATGCGGACATACTGAGCTCTGAGTTGTGACCATTCCTTACTAATGAGTTCTAATGCAGTATGATTTAGGTCAGAATCCATACCTACAATATCAATAAAAGGTTTGTTAATATTTCCGCCCTGATAACGGGGGCCAGTAAGAAATTGCTTTCCATCAATTTTGAGTTTTCGTTGTAAAAAATATTCCTGACATAATCCAGTTTCTCTCCAGGGAAATCGCGCCGAGAAACTTCTGTCTGTACACCTCGATTCCTGCTCTGACAACCATTGTTTTAGCCACGAACGTAGGGTAAATTCAGGCACAGGTAGCCTGGCATATTGAGATAGCATGTAAGATAGCATAAAAAATATTTCGCCCTTGGATGTAAAAATGTTCTTTATAAACAAATCAGAATAGCTCTACTCTCATTTTATTACCAATTATAGCTGGCACGTCCGCTCCTTGCTCAATGCGGACCTTTAGCTCGATAGCTTGTCCGCTCCGCGCCAGAAGCGAACAGTGTTATCAGTGGCGATTGATAAAAACGTCAGCCCGTTGACCTTGTCTCACAGCACCTCAACCACTTCAAATTCTTCTGCGATCAACTCCATATCCTTAGAAAAATGACCTTCGGAGCTGAAAAATCTCTGGTGCTCTTTCTTCCAGTATTCAAGGCTTAAATCGCCTTCACCTTCTTTGCGGGCGAATGCTTCAGTCACATCACAAAAACGAACCAGCTGCATCGAAACCAGTCTGATCACGCAAACTGGAACATTCTGGCCATCAAGAATAATGTTATAACTCCCTATCCTCGGGGCAGCTTTTTCCTGCTGGTAAGAGGCAAAAGATCCGCAAGAGGCCGTTTTGATCCCTTTTTTGATCAGGTCAGCAAGCTCGTTAGCCAGCTCCGGACTGTCACCCATTTGCCAGGCATCTGCGCCGGGATACTTCTTTTTTATTTCCTCAACCTCAACCATGAAAATCCCTTCGTTATCGTCAATGAAAAGAAATGGCATACCTTTTTAACATGAGCGGTCCCAACATTATCAGCGATATCTTTCTTTAGATAGTGTGGTCCGTTTTTCGCTCAAAACGGACCTTAAGGGCATTGAACGCGTTTGCTCTGTGCCAGAAACGGCAGTTAACTTCAAGACGAGCCATAAAGTCGCCTGTCTTATTCAGACTGCCAGTAAAGCGGTGAACCGAACGCGTCGATGTAATAATCGATAATCGCCCGCACGTTCAGCGGAGGGTGGCGGGCATTCGGATAGATTGCCGCGATATGCTGTGGCTCCGTTTTTATGGACCTATCCAGCTCCGGCAGCAGTTCGACAAGTTCGCCGCTCTTTAGCCGGTCTCCAATCAGCCAGTCAGGAAACAGCACAATCCCCATCCCTCCGAGTGCGGCAATCAGCAGGGTTTCAGCATTATTCGATGACATCAGGGGCGAGACGGGGTAGTGCACCCATTCCTCTCCGTGCCGGCGCAGCAGCCATTGGTTTGGTCCTGACGAACCGCGGTAGACCAGGCATTTATGCCGTGCAAGCTCTTCGGGCGATCGCAGCATGCCGTGCCGGCGGATATAATCCGGTGACGCGGCAAGATGATAGCACTGCTGGCCAAACACGCGCGCATGAAATGCGGAATCCGTCAGCACGCCAATCCGGAAAATCACGTCAGCCGGCTCCCGGTGCGGATCGATGTAATCATCAGTCAGCGTAAGCTCAATGCTGAGCTTCGGATATCGCTCCGTCAGGCCCGGTAACGCGGGTGCGACATGGCGCTGTCCAAAGAACACCGGGGCGTTTATGCGGACCATTCCGGAAGGCTCAAGCGTTCTCTCGTTGAGTTCCCGCCGCGCCTCCTCCATGCTGCCAGTCATCGCTCGCGCATAGCGGATAAAAAGATGGCCGCTTTCCGTCGGGATTATCGCCCGGGTATTGCGGTAAAAAAGCTGCTGGCCGAGCACATCCTCCATCTGATGGATGACGCGTGATACCTGAGAGGCCGATATCCCTTCCCGCCGGGCCACCACAGAGAAATTCTGCGTCTCATAGACGTCTATAAAAATCAGCAGGGCGCGAATACTGATGTTCCCAAGCTCATTCATTAATGCATATCCTGCACAGGTGTTTATCTCATTATGGCATTTTTCTCATCCATATTAAGCCGTAATCTCCTCCGCCTGGACTACTGGAGATGATTGCTATGCAGCTAATATTGATTTTTATCGTCATTGCCGGAGGCATGGGACTGTCCATAGAGGCAGGATTGCTCGGACCATTGGGTGGGGAGGTCGGAGACCTCTGGGCGACCTTCAGCATATTCGGCGTGGGCGCGGCGCTGACCTTTCTGCTGATGCTTTTTTTCAGCCCGCGCAACAGCCCGTCGTTATTTGCGCAACCAGCGTGGCAGCTGCTTGGCGGCGTGCTTGGCCCGATTTACGTCATCATTCTGACCGTGGTAACGCCGGCAATCGGCATTGCCATGACGATGATCGGCATCCTGGCAGGCCAGGTGTTCAAGAGCCTGATTATTGATCACTTCGGCCTGCTCGGTACGTCGCGCCGAAAAATTGACAGTAAACGTATCATTGCGCTGATTTTCATCATTGCAGCGCTGGTTATGGTTGCACAGGGGTAAAGTAACATTATGACTATTATCATGATTCTGCTCGCCGTCGCCGGTGGCGCCATGCTGAGTATCCAGGCGGCTATCAATGGCCAGCTGGGCAGCAAGGTCGGCGTATTTAAAAGCGCGTTCCTGACATTTTCTGTCGGCGCCCTGGTGACGGGGCTGCTGATCTTCTTCTTCGAACCCAAACACCCCCTGACGCTGATGGACGTGCCTAAATGGCAGCTGCTGGGCGCAATGTTTGGCGTACCGTATATCGTCATTATGGTACTGGCCGTCCAGCGTATTGGCGCGGCAGTGGCTACGGTCGCTGTCATTTTTGGCCAGTTAACCATGAGCATGCTGATCGATAACTTCGGCTGGCTGGGCAATGCGTCGATTCCATTCTCGCTGAGCCGAATCGGCGCCATTGTCTGCCTGGGTATCGCGCTGTTCTTCATTTACTCCAGCAGCAGGGCAAAAGCTGCCACGGCGAAAATCCCCCGCCAGCCATCGCCGGGGGGGAGCTGACGCTTATTCCCAGCGTTTCAGCAGCAGACTTGCATTAACCCCGCCGAAGCCAAAACCGTTCGACAGCGCATAGCGCATCTTCTGCGGGCGGGCCTGCAGCGCCACCAGGTTCATGCCTGCCGCCTCTTCATCGGGGTGATGCAGGTTCAGCGTCGGCGGCACCACCTGATCACGCAGCGCCTGAATGGTGAAGATGGCCTCAATCCCGCCGGCCGCGCCTAACAGATGGCCGGTGGCGGATTTCGTCGAGGTAATGGCGACCGGATGCGCGCCAAACAGCGTTTTAATCGCTGCCAGCTCGCCTTTATCACCAACCTGCGTCGAGGTGGCGTGGGCGTTGATATGGTCAATCTCGTCGACGGTCACCCCGGCCTGGCGAATAGCGGTCTCCATGGCCCGACGCGCGCCGTTCCCGTCTTCCGGGCCTGCGGTCAGGTGATAAGCATCTGCGCTGGTGCCGTAGCCGACCAGCTCGGCCAGCGGCGTGGCGCCGCGCGCCAGCGCGTGCTCCAGTGACTCGATCACGATAAGCCCCGCGCCTTCTCCCATCACAAATCCATCGCGGTCGCGGTCAAAGGGGCGGGAAGCGGCTTCCGGCTGGTCGTTGGAGGCGCTGGAGAGCGCCCTTGCCGCGGCAAACCCGGCCAGGCTAACGCGATGAATTGCCGCTTCCGCGCCGCCGCAGAGGGCAATATCCGCCTCGCCGCTGCGGATCATCCGCGCCGCATCGCCAATGGCCTGGGCACCCGCTGCGCAGGCGGTGACCGGCGCGCCGATGGGGCCCCGGAAGCCGTGAGCGATAGACACATGCCCGGCGGCCAGGTTGGCCAGAAAAGAGGGGATAGTGAACGGCGAGAGGCGACGCGGCCCGCGTTCATCGGTGGTATGTACCGCATTGGCGATCTCGCTGAAGCCGCCGATCCCGGTGGCGATCACCGTGGCGGTACGTTCCTGTTCGGCCGCAGATGCTGGCGACCAGCCGGCCTGGGTCAGCGCTTCACGGGCGGCGACCAGCGCAAACTCGATAAAGCGATCCATCTTTTTGCGCTCTTTCGCCGGGATGGTCGCCAGCGGGTCGAAGCCGTGCAGCGGATCGCTTTCAATGGACGGCACCTGGCCGGCCACTTTGCAGGGAATATCCGCGACCAGCTGCTCGCTGAGTCTGGTGATCCCTGACTTTCCTGCCAGCAGCGACTGCCAGACGTGCTGTACGCCGCAGCCCAGCGGGCTGACAATCCCCATCCCGGTGACGACAATGCGTTTAACGGAAACGCCCATAGTTTACTCTCCTGTAGTATCAGTGTGCCGGCGGCTTTTTCATCAAGGGAACCAGCAGCGCGGCAAGCAAAAAACCCATCATGATGAGGTAGAAAGCATCGGAAAAGGCCTGGGTTCGCGCCTCCCGCAGCGCCAGCGCGGAAAGATTTTTCAGCGCCGCCGTCTGCGCGGCATCCGGCGAGATCCCCTGGACGGTGAAGTTTGCCGCGCTGCGCTGAACAAAATCGCTCATCGCCAGGTTGGCGTTATTCAGATGGTCCGCCAGGCGGTTGTAGTGCAAATTGGTTCTGTCGTTAAGCACCGTGCCGCACAGGGCGATGCCGATAGCGCCCCCGAGGTTGCGCATCAGATTAAACAGCCCGGAGGCCAGCTTCAGGCGCGCGGGCGGCAGGCTGCCCAGCGTCAGGGTCACCGTTGGCGCGACGGCAAACTGCTGCGCCAGTCCGCGAAACGCCTGCGGGAGCAGCAACTGGTCCGCCCCCCAGTCATGGGTTATCGGGACGAAGCTGTACATCGACACCGCAAAACCGATCAGCCCGGCCATCAGCAGCCAGCGCAGGTCAACGCGGTTGGCGAGCCACGAATAAAACGGAATAGACATGACCTGGAACAAGCCGGTGGAAAATACCGCCAGGCCGATCTCCAGCGCGCTGAAACCGCGCACGCTACCGAGATACATCGGAGTTAAATAGATGGTGGCGAAGATGCCGACGCCGGCCATAAACGAGAAATAGCAGCCGAGGCTGAAAGTTCGGTCCTGCAGGGCCCGCAGATCCATCACCGGCTGCGGATGGCGGAGGGTGCGGATAACAAAAGCCACGCCGCAGAGCAGGGCGACCCAGGCGGTGGTCGTCAGGGTCGCGTCATCAAACCAGCCCCAGCGAGGACCTTCTTCGAGGGTATATTCCAGGCAGCCGAGGGACACGGCCAGCAGCAGAATACTGAGATAGTCGGCGCCGCGCAGCAGAGTGGGGTCGGCGCTGTCTACTTTCACCAGCAGCGGCACTGCCACCGCGATGTAAATCCCCGGAACAACGTTGATAAAGAACAGCCAGTGCCAGTTGTAGTTTTCGGTGATCCAGCCGCCCACCGTCGGGCCCAGCGTCGGGGCGAGGGAGGCCAGGCCGCCGATTGTCGCCGCGGCAATGACCCGCTGTTTGCCCTGAAAAAAGGCGAAAGCGGTGGTGAACACCAGGGGGATCATCGACCCGCCCGCCAGCCCCTGCAGGGCGCGGAAGGCGATCATACTCTGGATGTTCCACGCCCAGCCGCACAGCAGGCTCATCAGTGTGAAGCCCGCCGCGGAGGCGGCAAACAGCCAGCGGGTCGACATGACCCGGGCCAGCCAGCCGGAAAGCGGGATAATAATGATCTCGGCGATCAGGTAGCTGGTTTGTACCCAGACGGTCTCATCGTCGCCCGCCGACAGGCCACCGCCGATATCCCGCAGCGAGGCGGAGACAATCTGGATGTCGATAAGGGCGATAAACATCCCCACGCACATGCTGGCGAAGGCAAAGATTTTCTTCGCCGTCGGCATCGACAGACTTTGCGGGGCGGACAGCGCCTGAGCGGTGCTCATCGAGGGCTCTTTTCGTTCACGGTGACGATCACCGACAGTCCCGGGCGCAGGACGTCAAGCTTTGCCCCGTCACCTTCCAGCGCAATGCGGACCGGCACCCGCTGCACGATTTTAGTGAAATTCCCGGTCGCGTTCTCCGCCGGCAGAATGCTGAAGCGTGAGCCGGTCGCCGGCGCCAGGCTGGCGACATGGCCCTTAAAGGTATGGTTCGGCAGCACATCGGCGACGATGGTCACCGCCTGGCCGGCGCGCATATGCGCCAGCTGGTTTTCCTTAAAGTTGGCGTCAATCCACAGGCCGTGCGCGGGCACCAGGGAGAGCAGCTGCGTGCCGCTGCTGACGAAGGAGCCGGACCACGCGCGGCGGTTGCCAATCACCCCATCGAACGGCGCGCGAATGTCGGTATAGCTGAGGTTCAGCCTCGCCATCTCGAGGTTAGCCTGGGCCTGCGCCAGGGCAGCCAGGGTTTGCTGCTGGCGAGCATCCAGCACCGTCAGCTGACGTTCGGCCACGGTTTTATCCGCTTTGGCTTTCTCCTGCTCGGCATGCGCCCGGCGATAATCGGCGGAGGCGTTATCGCGGATCTGTGCGGAAATCGCGCTCGACGCGGCCAGGGCGTTATAGCGTCGGTTGTCGTTAGCCAGTTTTTCGGTTGCCGCCGTGGCGGCCAGTAACGAGGCCGTAGAGCCGGCAATGGTCGCCTGCTGTAGCTGGCGGGTAGCCTGAATATCGGCCAGCGCGGCCTGCTGCGCCGCCACTTCTCCGGCGGCTTTCGCGAGGGCGGCGCGGTAATCGCGGTCGTCAATGCGGATCAACAGGTCACCTTTTTTCACCGCCATATTGTCCTGCACCGCCAGCTGCTGGATATAGCCGGAGACTTTGCTGGAGATGGCGCTAATGTCGCCGCCAACATAGGCGTCATCGGTGGTCTGCAGAAAACGTCCGGTTTGCCACCAGTACGCGCCGTAGCTCGCTGCCGCCAGAACGGCGGAGAGGGCCGCCAGGACGAGGACGCTTTTCTTACTGGCCAGCTTCATGGTTGGCATCTCTGTAGGGTTCAGGCTGGAATTTTTGCCCGCTATCGCCTTCGCGTTTGCGCAGCAGATATTCATGACGATATTGCATCAGCGGCGAGGCTGCGGGGCCCGGCACCATGGCGTATTTACCCGGGATAATCTCTTCCCCGGTCGCTTTATCCACCATGACTGGCTCCACGCGGCGCTGGGTGGCGGTTTCCACCAGCTGCATCTGACGGCCTTCGGGAGCGAAGTGGCGGTTACCCCATTCCGCCAGCGCCAGCAATACCATGCGAAAATCGCGGCCCCGCGGGGTGAGGTGGTATTCGTAGCGCGGCGGGGTGCTGCTGTAGCAAACCTTCTCCAGCAGCCCGTCGTCGACCAGCGCCTTCAGGCGGCGCGACAGAATATTGGGCGCGACGTTGCTGCTCTTCTGGAACTCGTCAAAGCGGGTAAAGCCCGCGAACGCGTCGCGCAGGATCATGATGCTCCAGCTGTCACCGATGCGTCCCAGGCTACGGGCGATGGGGCAGGGAGCGTGGCAAAGCGGTTCATTTTTCATGGGCTGTCCAGTAACAAGGTGGCTTTTGCCAGCAAATTGACATGGTCACTATCAAAATGCAAGTGACTATTTATGGCAGCCAGGGGAGAAGCCACTGCCGTTCCGCTACGTCGTTTCTCCCTTTGAACAGTCTCCGCCGCCTTATATCTGCCTGACCGTAATAAGAGATAACTATCGCTGATGGCAGATGAAACATTTTAATAATGATAAAAATCGATGTGCTGGGTAATGACCTTTATTGGGGGATACGATATAAGGTATGGCGACACTCAAATTAACATTCTCATAACTTTTTAAGGTTAAATAAATGAAGCAGGTGGGTATTGTTGGCTGGCGGGGCATGGTTGGCTCAGTATTGTTGCAGCGCATGATCGAAGAAAATGATTTCGACGATATTTCAGCGCATTTTTTTAGTGCCTCCAGTGCGGGTGCCGCTGGCCCGGTTATTAATGGTAAAAGCGACAAACTGAAAGATGCGAATTCCCTTAGCGCCCTCGCCGAAATGGATATTATTATAACCTGTCAGGGCGGGGATTATACCAAAGCCATCTATCCTGCGTTAATTAACTCTGGCTGGCAAGGGTACTGGATTGACGCCGCTTCGGCGCTGCGGATGGATGACAACGCCTGCATTATTCTCGACCCGGTCAACCGCGATAATATCGATCGCGCGGTAAGAGCGGGAATGAAACTGTTTGTCGGCGGCAACTGCTCCATCACGCTGAGCCTGATGGGGCTGGCCGGGCTGATCAAGGCTGACCTGATTGAATGGATGAGCGTGATGACCTATCAGTCTGCCTCCGGGGCGGGCGCCAAACAGGTGCGGGAATTCATCGCGCAAAGCGCGTATATCAGTCAGCATTTATCTGCGGATGAACTGACGGCATCAGGTTCCGTGCTGCCTTTAGTCAATAAAGTGAGTGAGTTGATTAATAGCGCCGGCATGCCGGTGGAGAATTTTGGCGTCCCGCTGATGGGCAGCATCATTCCGTGGATCGACAGCGATCTTGGCGATGGAAACAGCCGCGAAGAATGGAAGGGCGAGTCGGAAACCAATAAAATTCTTGGCCTTGCGCCCGGCACCATTCCGGTCAATGGCTTATGTATTCGGGTCGGCGTAATCCGCTGCCACAGCGCTGCCATTACCCTTAAACTGAAACGTGAGGTCAGCGAAGCGGAATTTGCTGAGTTAGTGACCCATTCCCATCCGTGGGTAAACTATATCCCCAATAATAAGCAAGAGAGTGTCAGTAAATTGACCCCGGCTGCTATTAGCGGCTCGCTGCAGGTGGGTATTGGTCGCTACAAGAAAATGTCGCTAAATAATGAACCGATTTATTCAGTATTGACGGTGGGCGATCAGCTGTTATGGGGCGCGGCGGAACCTTTACGCCGCATGTTAAATATCCTGCTGGGCAAAATATAGTTACGGTCATCCGGGGAAAGCCCTCGCGCGCAGGCGGTTAAGACAAATGTTTAACGAAGCGTTTGCGAACCTCCTTGTAGCCGTTATTTTCATAAAATTGATGCGCTCTGATTCTTTTTTCACTGCTTGAAAGCTCAATATGAGCGCATTGTTTATCGCGGGCGAGGCGCTCTGCGGCATGGAGAAGCTGCTGGCCTATCCCTGAACCCCGTGACGATTCCTCTATCACCAGCGCGGAAATTAATGCCCACAATCGGTTTTCATGTACCGGTAAGATAAAATTGATAACGACCACGCCACACACGGTGTTTTCTGCTTCAGCCACCAGCGTATGCATCATACTTTGGGGTTCAGTGATGCGTTGCGCTAAGATCGCCGTCTCCGTCTGATAGCCCAGCTGCAGAAATAGCGTTTTCAGCGCGGGGATATCTTTTGATTCAGCAGCCCTGATTAACACCATGACCATCGTCTCCTCACGTATTGATACCGGGCGGGTGCGGGCCGGTGGATAGCCACATTCCCCCGGCCCGCGTCAGTGTATGCCTCTCAGTCCATCAGACTGACCTGGGCGGCGACAATCCGCCAGCCGTAGGGAAAGCGCACCCACGTTTGCTGCTGACGCCCAAGGCGCGCGCTGCCTTCGCGGGTAAACTCGGTGCTGCAGACCGCCATGTCCGCGCCAAAGGTGGTGATGGTGGTATGGCGCAGGTCGCGGGCCAGACCGGCGGCGGGGCGGGCGGCGCGAAAGGCGCGGATCGCCTCAATGCCATACAGATTTTCGCCTGCCCCCAGCCGCACGGTGCGCGGGTCATGCCAGAACAACGCGTCCAGCGCCTCGATGTTATTGCTGACCAGCGCCTCTTCATACTGATAAAACGCCGCCGTCACCTCGGCGAGGATCGCCGGGCGGTCTACATTGTCCAGATTGATCATGCTGCACTCTCCGCCACTCGGGCATCGGTAATGCCCATCGCTTCCAGCGCCCGCGCGGCGCGAAGACAGGCTTGTTCGTTAAACGGCGCGGCTATCAGCTGCAGGCCAATCGGCTTGCCGCTGGCGGTACGCAGGGGCACGGTCACCACCGGCAGCCCGAGGAAGGAGATCGGCTGGGTCAGCATGCCCATGCTGGCGCGCACCGGCAGCGGCTGGCCGTTAATCACCATCTCCTCGGCGCCTATCGACGTGGCGCTGCATGGGGTGGCCGGGGCAATCAGCACGTCGGCCTGACTGAACAGGGATTTGATCGCCAGACGGGCATGACGGCGGAAGCGCTGGGCCTGCAGATACCACGCCGAGGGGATCATCGCCCCGGCCAGCAGCCGCTCGCGGGAGTGGGGTTCAAAGCGCTCGGGCGACTGGCGAAGATCCGGCAGATATTGATTGCCGCCTTCGCTGGCGCTGATGATAAAAGCCGCCGAGCGTGCCAGGGCGGCATCCGCGAACTGCAGCTCGCTGTCGGCGCCCAGCGCGTGGGCGACCCGATCCACGGCCGCCCGGGCGTCGTCATCGCACCAGGTGGTGAAATAGCCCCCCAGCCGCGCGCAGCGCAGCCCCTCCAGTCCGCGCTCCAGCAGGTTGCCGGTGCGCTCGCTGGCTTTATCGGCCTGAAAGTCATCGGCCGGGTCGCGCCCCTGCAGGGCGTCATACACCGCGGCGAGGTCGGCCACCCGGCGGGCAAAGGGACCAATATGATCCAGACTGGCGACAAACGGATGGCTGCCGGAGCGGGAGAGGCGGCCGAAGGTGGGTTTCAGGCCAAAGATCCCGCACAGCGACGCGGGGACGCGAATCGAGCCGTTGGTGTCGCTGCCGAGGCTGAAATGGACCAGTCCGGCGGCCACCGCTGCGGCCGAACCGCCGGAGGAACCGCCGGCGATCCGCGTCAGATCGTGCGGGTTACGCGTCGCGCCATAGTGGCTGTTTTCGGTGGTGAAGCCGTAGGCGTAGGCATCCATATTGAGCATCCCGCTGAGCAGGGCGCCGGCGCTGTGCAGCTGGCGCACCGCCCAGCTGTCGCTGGCGGCCGGCGGCCGGTCGCTCAGCAGCTCCGCCCCGGCGAGGGTGGTGTGCCCGGCGACATCAAACAGATTTTTCACCGCATAGGGAATGCCAGCCAGCGGCGGCAAGGGGCGCTTTTCCCGGCGCAGGGCGTCGATGCTGTCGGCCTCCGCCAGCATGCGCTGGGCGGTGACCTCGGTCCAGGCGTTGATCTGCGGATTAACGCGGGCGATATCGTCCAGCGTCTGGCAGGCGATCTCCCGGGCGCTCAGTTCGCCATCGTGCAGCGCACGCTGGATCTCGGCGATGGTGAAATGGTGAAGTGTCATGCTTTATACACCCCCGCAATGTCGTCGCGCGGCCCGAGGGGATAGTCCATCAGCGGCTGCGCCATGGCGGCGATGCGGGAAAACTGGCGCTCCAGCTCCTCACGGCGCGGCGCCTCCAGCTCCAGGCGTAACAGGTGGGTCATCTGCGTCAGATACTCGCTCCAGTCTGGCTGTGTGGTCATGGTCTGCTCCTTAGTATCCGGCGGCGGCGCCGTTGCTGCGTGGATCGGTAGCCCCTTCAAGCAGGCCGTTGGGATGGCGGACAATGGCCCCGGCGTGGCCCATCGCTTCGCTGAAATCGGCCAGCACTTCCACCTCGTGCCCCAGATCGCGCAGACGCGCGATGCAGGCGGGGGCAAAGCGTCCCTCCAGCTTCAGTGAATCCGAGGACTGGCCCCAGGTGCGGCCCAGCAGCCAGCGCGGACGGGAGATGCTCTCCTGCAGCGGCGCCCCCTGCAGGATATAGCGGGTAAACAGCGCGGCCTGGGTCTGCGGCTGACCGTCGCCGCCCATCGAGCCATAGACCATCACCCGGCCATCGTTCAGGCGCGCCGCGGCGGGGTTGAGGGTATGGAACGGCTGTTTGCCAGGGGCCAGCGCCAGGAGATGCTGCGGATCGAGGCTGAAGGCCGCCCCGCGGTTTTGCCAGACGATCCCGGTGTCCGGGATCACCACGCCGCTGCCAAACTCGTGATAGATGCTCTGAATGAATGACACCGCCAGCCCGCTGTTATCCACGACGCCCATCCAGACGGTATCGCCCGGGCCTTTGCCGCCGCCCCAGGGGGAAGCGCTGGCGTCGTCGATGCTGTCGGCCAGCGGCTGCAGGGCTTCCGGGGTGAGCAACTGCTGCACATCCACATCCAGATGGCGCGGATCGGTGATATGCGCATCGCGCAGGGCAAACGCCCGCTTGGTGGCTTCGACGATGCGGTGCACCGTTTGCGCGTCGTCGGCATCCGCCATCTTCAGACGGTCGGTAATGCCAAGGATCGCCAGCGATACCAGCCCCTGCGTGGGTGGGGCAAGATTCCACAGCGTTCCCTGCTGGTGCTGGAGCGTCAGCGGCGCCGGACGCCGGGCGCGGTGGGCCTGCAGGTCGCCGAGGGTGACAGGCATCCCCAGCGCGGCCATACCCTGCGCCAGACGCTCGGCCAGCGGCCCGCGATAAAAGCTGTCGAGACCGTCGCTGGCCAGCATGCGCAGCGTTCCGGCGAGGGCGGGCTGGCGGAAGCGGCTGCCGGTCCGGGGGGGCTCGCCCGCCATCAGCCAGGTTTCGCTGAAGCCCGGCTGATGGCGCAGCTCTTCCAGTTTGCTGGCGGTGGCGTGGGCCTGCGAGGCGGTGACCGGAATGCCGTCTTCGGCATAACCGATCGCATCGGCCAGCAGGCGCGCCACCGGCAGCGCGCGGCCGGTTAAGTCCCGAGAAATACGCAGCGCCTCGTCCCAGCCGCTAACGGTGCCGGCGACGGTCAGCGCGGCCTGCGGCCCCCGGTGGGGGATATGCCGCTGACCGGCATAGGCCGCGAGGGTCGCCAGCGACCCGGCGGCCCCGCTGGCGTCAATGGCGATGGGGTCTCCCTCAGGCGGCACGATCAGCCAGAAACCATCCCCACCCAGGCCATTCATATGAGGATAGACGACGGCGATGGCCGCCGCGGCAGCCACCATCGCTTCAATGGCGCTGCCGCCCTCGCGCAAGATGGCCAGCGCGCTCTGGCTGGCGAGGTGGTGGGGAGCGACCGCCATGCCGTGGGTCGAAACGTTGCTACTGTGCATAAATTATCCTTTCTGAACGAATCACCCGCAGAACACTGCAAAAGCTGTTCCAGCTCTGAACGTTTCGTTTCATTGATAAAAACAATGACCGGAATTTTCCCGCTGGCACGCTATGTGTAAGGCATAGCAGATACAGTATGATGAGGGATGGATGATGAAACGAAAGTTACAGGGGCGCTATGCAACAACTCGATGAACGACTGAAAGGGCAATACGCCTCGCTGTCGCCGCAGGAACAGCGGGTGGCGGATTTCATCTTTGACCACTTTGATGACCTGATAAGCTACAACAGCGCCGAGCTGGCGCAGCTGAGCGGCGTATCGAAAGCCACCGTCAGCCGGCTGTTCAAGCGCCTGGGCTATGACAAATATAAGGACATGCGCGATGAACTGCGCACCCTGCGCCAGAGCGGGATGCCGTTGACTGACCAGCGCGACGCGGTGCAGGGTAACACGCTGCTGGCGCGTCATTATAAGCAGGAGATGGCGAACCTCACCCAATGGGTCAACGCCCTTGACGCGCGCCAGTTCGCCGAGGCGCTGACGGCGATGGTGGCCGCGCGCCGCATTGTGGTGATTGGTATGCGCAATGCCTATCCGGCGGCGCTGCACCTGCGCCAGCAGCTGCTGCAGGCCCGCGGTCAGGTGCTGGTGCTGCCCCAGCCTGGGCAGAGCCTCAGCGAAGAGCTGGTCGATCTGACCGCCGATGATCTGGTGGTGATGATGGCATTTCGCCGGCGGCCGCGGATCGTCCGCCCGCTCCTGCAGCAGCTGCAGCGAGATGGTGTGCCGGTCCTGTTAATGTGCGAGCCGCAGGCCCACAGTCTGTTCCCGCTCTCCCGCTGGCAGCTCTGCGCGCCGCTGGACAGCGTCTCGGCTTACGACAGCTATGCCTCGGTCAACAGCCTGATCAATCTGCTGGCCAATGCCTTTCTGCACGAAACGCTCGATAGCGGTCGTCCGCGCATCCACGATATCGCTACGCTTTACCAGCAGCTGGACGAGCTGGAACAACGGTGATGGGGCGCCAGCGTGGTGCTGTGCATCAATATGGTGCATATTGTTCCGCGTTCTGGCGCCGTTGTTTTTTGTTCTTCGGCTCCTTACTGCCTGTCCTTTCTCACTTTTAGCTTAAATTCCTCGCCAACCCGCGCATCGACCGTATCTGGCACATTAGTTGCAAAAACAGATTCAAAGAATCTTTTGTTTCATGCTAACGTAACGGGTAAACATCATGAAGAAACTGTTGATCGCACTGGCCGGGGCCGCTTGTCTCCTTTCGTCTGTTTCTGCTGCGCAGGCTGACCAGCTCCAGGATATTGAAAAACGCGGCGTCATCCGCATTGCCGTGCCCCAGGATTTTCCGCCGTTCGGCTCGGTGGGGACTGACCTGCAGCCGCAGGGGTATGACATCGATATGGCGCGCTATCTGGCGAAGTCGATGAAGCTCAAGCTGCAGCTGGTCCCGGTGACCAGCGCCAACCGCGTGCCGTATCTGCAGACCGATAAGGTGGACCTGGTGATCTCCAGCCTCGGCAAGAACGCCGAGCGCGAGAAAGTGATCGACTTCAGCCGCGCCTACGCCCCGTTCTTCCTCGGGGTGTTTGGCCCGAAAGGGGCGGAGCTGAAGGACGCGGCCGCGCTGAGCGGTAAAAGCATCGGCGTGACCCGTGGGGCGGTGGAAGATATGGTGCTGACCAGCGTGGCGCCGCAGGCGGCGCAGATTAAGCGCTACGAGGACAATAACACCACGCTGTCGGCCTATCTGTCGGGCCAGGTGCAGTATGTCGCCACCGGTAACCTGGTGGTGGCGGCCATCTCCCGGCAGAACGCTGACAAAGCGCCGGTGCCGAGCTTTATGCTGAAGGACTCGCCGTGCTTTATCGGGCTGAAAAAGAACGAACCGGCGCTGAAGGAGAAAGTGGATACCCTGATCGAGCAGGGCATTAAGGACGGCACCCTCAACGGTTTGTCTGAGAAGTGGCTGAAAGCGCCGCTGCCTGCCAGCCTCGGCGCGTAAGGTCTGTGGATGACGGAGCAACTTCATTTTTCTGAGCTCTGGCCGCACTGGCCGGAGCTGCTGGCCGGTCTGTGGGTGACGGTGCAGCTGACGGTGCTGGCGACGATCGGCGGACTGGCGATTGGGATCCTCGGGGCGGCGATCCGCAGCGGCCGCCCGGGCGTCCTCAGCCGGATCTGGGGCGGATATGTGGAAATCATCCGTAACACGCCGTTCGTGGTGCAGCTCTTTTTTATCGTTTTTGGTTTACCGAACCTGGGTCTGAAGATGACCGCCGGCGAAGCGGCGCTGCTGGCGATGGTGGTTAATCTTGGGGCTTACAGCACCGAGATCGTGCGCGCCGGCATCCAGGTGACGCCGAAAGGCCAGTGGGAGGCCGGACGCGTGCTCGGGCTCAGCCGGACGCAAACTTTCGTTCGCGTGGTACTGCCCCCGGCGCTGCAGCGGATTTATCCGGCGCTGGTTAGCCAGTGCATCATCGTGATGCTCGGCTCGTCGGTGGTGTCGCAGGTCTCCTATGAGGAGCTGACCTTCGCCGCCAACCTGATCCAGTCGCGGACGTTTTTGAGCTTTGAGGTCTATCTGGTGACCACCGGGATCTACTTAGCGTTATCGATAGCGATGCGCCAGCTGCTGATGGCGGCGGGGCGTAAATGGCTGGGGGTGCAGGCATGATGACCACCTTTACCGACTGGGACATTATCCGCAACCTGCTGCTGGCC
The DNA here is from genome assembly GCF_050378715.1 of Klebsiella sp. 2-CIP_Kleb. Classification (NCBI taxonomy): domain Bacteria; kingdom Pseudomonadati; phylum Pseudomonadota; class Gammaproteobacteria; order Enterobacterales; family Enterobacteriaceae; genus Klebsiella; species Klebsiella sp. 2-CIP_Kleb. The sequence goes on along the minus strand of NZ_JBNRLG010000001.1, from coordinate 403,270 downwards.
GGTCGCTGGACGGTGCTGCTGTCGCTGGTCGCGTTCACCGGCGGGGCGCTGGTGACCTTACCGCTGCTGCTGCTGCGCCTGACCGGCGGACGGCAGGTGAAACGGCTGATCCGCGGCTACGTCGAACTGTTTCAGGGGACGCCGCTGCTGATGCAGCTGTTTCTGGCATTTTTCGGCGTAGCGCTGTTCGGCATCGACGTCTCGGCATGGACCGCGGCGTCGGTGGCTCTGACGCTTTATACCAGCGCCTTTCTGCTGGATATCTGGTTCGGCAGCATTCGCGCGCTGCCGAAAGGCCAGTGGGAAGCCTCGCGCTGTCTCGGGCTGAGCTTCGGCCAGACCCTGTACCGGGTGGTGGCGCCGCAGGCGCTGCGCATCGCCATCGCGCCGACGGTGGGGTTCGCCGTGCAGGTGATCAAAGGCACGGCGCTGGCATCGATTATTGGCTTTGTGGAGCTGACCAAGGCAGGAACCATGCTGACCAACGTCACTTACCAGCCGTTTAAAGTGTTTGCCCTGGTGGCGCTGGGCTATTTCATTCTGTGCTATCCGCTGTCCCGCTACAGCCGTTATCTGGAGAACAAATTCAATGCCTCTCATCACCATTAATCAGATGCAGAAGTACTACGGCGACAACCATGTGCTGAAGGGCGTCGATCTGGATATCGACATGGGGGAAGTAATCTCGATCATCGGCCGCAGCGGCTCGGGCAAAAGCACCCTGCTGCGCTGCATCAATGGTCTGGAGGGGTACCAGGAGGGGAGCATCAAGCTCGGGGGCATGACCATAACCGACCGCGATTCCCAGGCCCGGGAGATCAGCCGCTCCATCGGCATGGTGTTTCAGAACTTCAATCTCTTTCCGCACATGACGGCGCTGGAGAACGTCATGCTGGCCCCGCGGCGGGTGCTGAAGAAGTCTCAGGCCGAATGTCGCGAGCTGGCGCAGCGGATGCTGGAGAAGGTCGGTCTTGGCGATCGTCTGGATTACTATCCGGCCAACCTCTCCGGCGGCCAGCAGCAGCGCGTGGCCATCGCCCGGGCGCTGGCCATGTCGCCAAAAGTTTTACTCTGTGACGAAATCACTTCGGCGCTTGACCCGGAACTGGTGGGCGAAGTGCTGAAGGTGCTGGAGCAGCTGGCGGCGGAAGGCATGACGCTGATCCTCGTCACCCATGAAATGAATTTTGCCCGCGAAGTGGGCGACCGCGTGGTGTTTATGCATCAGGGGCGCGTCTGGGAGCAGGGCGACAGCAAAACGCTGTTCGCCAGTCCGCAGACAACCGAACTGAAACAGTTTATCTCCTCGGTGCGCGGTCTTAACTAACGTAAGGAATGGCAGATGGATATCACTCAGTTTTCGCAAATTAACCCGCCGCAGCGCCTGCTGATGGGCCCGGGGCCGATCAACGCCGACCCGCGCGTGCTGCGCGCCATGGCGAGCCAGCTGGTGGGTCAGTACGATCCGGCGATGACCCACTACATGAATGAAGTGATGGCGCTGTACCGCGGCGTATTTCGCACCGAAAACCGCTGGACGATGCTGGTGGACGGCACCTCCCGCGCCGGTATCGAAGCGATTCTGGTGTCGGCGATCCGGCCGGGTGACAAGGTGCTGGTGCCGGTGTTCGGCCGGTTTGGTCATCTGCTGTGCGAGATTGCGCGCCGCTGCCGGGCAGAAGTACACACCATCGAGGTGCCGTGGGGGGAAGTCTTTACCCCGGACCAGGTTGAAGACGCGATCAAGCGCGTGCGCCCGCGCCTGCTGCTCACCGTGCAGGGCGATACTTCGACCACCATGCTGCAGCCGCTGGCGGAGCTGGGAGAGATTTGTCGTCGCCACGACGTGCTGTTCTATACCGACGCCACCGCGTCGCTCGGCGGCAACCCGCTGGAAACCGACGCCTGGCAGCTGGACGCGGTGTCCGCCGGGATGCAGAAGTGCCTGGGCGGCCCCTCCGGCACCTCGCCCATCACCCTCAGCCCACGGATGGAAGAGGTCATCCGCCGCCGCCGCTGCATTGAGCAGGGGATCCGCACCGATGCCCACCACGATGGCGTCGACGAGATGATCTACTCCAACTATTTCGATCTCGGCATGGTGATGGATTACTGGGGGCCGGAGCGCCTGAACCACCATACCGAAGCGACCTCAGCGCTGTTCGCCGCCCGGGAGTGCGCGCGCCTGATCCTTCAGGAGGGACTCGACAACGGCATCGCCCGCCACAAGCTGCACGGCGATGCGCTGCTGAAAGGGATCCAGGCGATGGGGCTCGAGACCTTTGGCGACCTGCGGCACAAAATGAATAACGTGCTGGGGGTGGTGATCCCCAACGGGATCAACGGCGATCAGGTGCGTAAGCTGATGCTGGAAGATTTCGGCATTGAGATTGGCACCTCGTTCGGCCCGCTGCACGGTAAAGTCTGGCGCATTGGCACCATGGGCTATAACGCGCGTAAAGACTGTGTGATGCAGACCCTCAGCGCGCTGGAGGCGGTCCTGAACTACCTCAAGTTCACCACCACCCAGGGCGCGGCGATGCAGGCGGCCTGGGATCACTACCGCACCGAGGCCACCCTATGAGTGATACCGTCCGCCAGCAGGCGGAGAGAGAGGCGGCCGCCAGCCGGGTGATGGCGCGCGCCGACCAGCTGGCCGCCCTCAGCGAAACCGCCGACGCCCTGACCCGGGTCTATCTGTCGCCGGAGCATCTGCAGGCCAACCAGCTGGTGGGCCAGTGGATGCAGGCCGCCGGCATGATGGTGTGGCAGGACAGCGTCGGTAATATCTGCGGTCGCTATGAAGGCGTGCAGGAGGGCGCGCCGGCGGTGCTGCTGGGCTCTCATCTCGACACCGTGCGCAACGCCGGGCGCTACGACGGCATGCTCGGCGTACTGGCGGCGATTGAGGTGGTTCAGCGTCTGCACCAGCAGGGGCGACGGCTGGCGAAGGCTATCGAGATCGTCGGCTTTGGCGATGAAGAGGGTACCCGCTTCGGCATCACCCTGTTGGGTAGCCGCGGCGTCACCGGCACCTGGCCCGAAAGCTGGCTGTCGCAGTGCGATGCCGACGGGGTGAGCGTCGCCCAGGCGCTGGTGAATGCCGGACTCGATCCGGCGCGGATCGCCCATGCCGCCCGCAACCCGCAGGATATCGCCGCCTATCTCGAACTGCATATCGAGCAGGGGCCGTGCCTGGAGCAGGCGGGTCTGGCGCTCGGCGTGGTGGAGGCGATTAACGGCGCCCGCCGCCTGACCTGCCGCTTTACCGGCGAAGCCGGCCATGCCGGCACGGTGCCGATGCTCCATCGTAAGGACGCGCTCGCCGCGGCGGCGGAATGGATGGTGCAGGTGGAAAGCCTGACCCGGCAGCGCGGCGGCAACCTGGTGGCGACGGTCGGCACCCTGCGCTGTGCGCCGGGCGCGGTGAATGTGATTCCGGGCGAGGTGCAGCTGACGCTGGATATTCGCGGCCCGCAGGATGCACCGCTGGCGGCGCTGCTGGAAGAGCTGCTGGCGCAGGCGCAGGCCATTGCCGGGCGCCGCCAGCTGAGCTTCACCGCCGAGGAGTATTACCGTATCGCCGCCACCGCCTGCGACAGTCAACTGCAGGCGGTTCTGAGCGAGGCGGTGACGGCGGTGCAGGGGCGTTCACTGACGCTGCCGAGCGGCGCAGGGCATGACGCCATCGCCATCGCCGAGCGCTGGCCATCGGCCATGCTGTTTGTGCGCTGCCTGGGGGGCGTCAGCCATCACCCGGCGGAGTCGGTCACCGCCGCCGACGTCGGGCTGGCTATCGACGCGTTCTCCCGGGCGGTAGAGAAGGTAGCTGACGCCTGATCGCGCCGGTTGCCGAGCCCCGGCTGGCGGTTTCACACCGCCAGCTGGTTGACTACCTCGGCGACGGAGGCGATGGCATGGATGTTGCCGATCCCCGCCCCCAGCGAGATATACCCCTCATCGGTATTCCCCTCCAGCATGCCCAGCCGCATTCCGCGCAGACCGCCCATCGCCTGGGCCAGCTCGGCCTTTGAGGCTCCGGCCCGGTCCATGGCCACCAGCTTGTCGCTCAGTTTGCCAGGCAGGGCGCGGTAGTAGTCCGGCAGCGTACGAAACAGCCGCAGATCCAGGCCGTTGGCGGCGAGAATTTTCGCTTTCACCGAGTCGGGAACGCGACTTTCGACGGTGCTGATGAATACCGAACCGGCGAAGACGCCTTCCGCGCCGAGGGCGTGAGCAGCGCGCGCTCCCCGGGCGTCGGTGATGCCCCCCGCGCCCATCACCGGAACCCGCTGAACAGCGTCAACGATCAGCGGGACGATAGTGAAGGTCCCCATTGCGGTAGCCGGCAGCGTGCCGCCTTCGTCAAAGCCGGTGGCGACGATGATGTCCGCTCCGGCCTGCTCCGCGCGACGGCTGTTCTCCGGCGTCGGGTTAATATCGCGGTAGATAATGGTGATCCCGGCGGTTTTCAGCTCATCGAACAGCGCCGGTTTTAACGAACCGTCTCCGTAGCCGGTGTAGACCACCACCTTAACACCTTCCTCTTTGATCACCGGCAGGATCGCCGGCGTCCAGATGTCGTTTTCCGCCGTCGGGATCAGGTTGACGCCAAAGGGTTTCTCAGTCAGCTGTTTGGTTTTGCGGATCTCTTCGCGCATTTTCTCTGCCGTCGCCTCCGGCGTGGAGACGGCGGTTGCCGCCGTCAGGCCGGCGTTCGGGCCCAGCACCCCGAGACCACCGGCGTTGCCGACGGCCGCCACCAGACGAGCATCGGTCAGCCAGGAGAGCGGGCCCTGGACTACCGGTTTTTCAATACCCAAAATGCGGGCCACACGGTTAGTTTGCATGATATTTTTCCTTGTACGTTAATGAGTTATCAATTTCTTCGCCCCAGCGATGCGGCAATGAGGGCAGTGTAGGCGCCTTTATTGTTTTAAAAAATGAGCAAAAACTTTCATCACTGTTATTAAATTGGTAATAATTGAGGCAGGCGAAGAGACGGGGAGCGAGCCGTTATGCAGATGAATCTGTTTGAAAATATTAAAATCTTTATTGAAATCGTCGACGCCGGTAGCTTTGCCCAGGCGGCGGAAAATTTGCAGATCCACCGGCCGGCGGTGACCAAAGCGCTGCAGCAGCTGGAGCGGGAGAGCGGTGTCAGGTTGCTGCAGCGCACTACCCGCCGCCTGTATCTCACGCCGGAAGGAGAAGAGTTTTATCGGCGCAGTAAACCGCTGCTCTCCCAGGCCGACGATCTGCTGGAGTCGTTCGCGCCGGACCGGCCGATCCGCGGCCAGCTACGCGTCGATATGCCAATCGCTTTTGCGCGGCTGCTGGTGATCCCGCATCTGGCGGATTTTTATCAGGCCCATCCGGAAGTGGAAATTGTCCTCAGTAGCTCCGATGTGCGCCGGGATATGCTGCGCGATGGCCTGGATTGTCTGCTGCGGGTGGGGGATCTGGAGGATGGCGACTATGTGGCGCGCTCGCTGGGGGAGGTGGCGTTAACCACCTGCGCGAGTCCTGCGTATCTGGCTCGCTATGGAGCGCCCGCCACGCTGGAGGAACTGCAGTCGCACCTGGCGGTGAACTGGGTAAACAGCAGCAGCCGACAGATTATGCCCTGGCGATTCCAGACCCCGGAGGGCATCAGGCAGATCGCCATCCCCGGTAAACTGGTGCTGGACAACTCAGAAGTTTTTACCGCCGCCGGGCTGGCAGGGCTGGGCATGCTGCAGGGAATGCGATTCTTTCTACAACCCTATATCGACAGTGGGGAGCTGGTAGAAATTCTGCCGGACTTCCCGGCGCCGCGTCGGCCACTGTCGCTGCTCTATCCGCACCGGCATCTCTCGCATAAGGTGCGGGTGTTTGCCGAGTGGCTGCAGGGGCTGGTGGCGACGCTGGATCGACCGGTGTCGCCTTGACTCTGGTGGCTGAGCGTTTATATATAAAATGTGAATGCTATTAAGGCAATAAATCACAAGGCTGGATAATGACTCAACCTGTAAGGGAATGCTGATGAAACTCTGGAATAAAACACTGCTTGCTTCCGCCCTTTGCCTGACCCTGTTTGGCTGCGACGATGCGTCGAAAGTGGATAACAAACTGGATAAGGCCAAAGATAATGCGGAGCAGATAAAGGATGCCGCGGCGGACAAAGCCCAGGCGATTAAGCAGGATGCGGATAAGCAAATTGATACGCTGAAAAGCCAGGCCGACGCCGAGGCCGATCGTCTGAAGGATCAGGCCAGCGCCATCAAGGCGGAGGCGGACAAGAAAGCGGATGCCATCGCCCAGCAGGCGAAAGCCCAGGCCGATGCGGTGAAGCAGAACGCAAAGCAGGAAAGTGACCGCATAGTCAAAGAGGCGGGTCAGATTAAAGACAACGCCATCGGTGACGCCAATCAGCTTTCGGCGGAAGCGGCGAGCAAAACCAAAGCCATTCAGGACAGTATCGCGAAGGATAAACAGAACACCACGCCACCGCCCGCCCAGCAGTAACTCGCGGTGTTTGCCGGGCCGTCGCCCGGAAATATAGGGAGCGGAGCCTGATAGATTGCCCGGCGGCGCTGCGCTTGCGCGGGCCTACGCAGGGGGCCGGTTGGCTGCGCAATGACCGGGCATCACCCTTTTGTAGGCCGGGCAAGACGACGCCGCCCGGCATATGGACCGCAATAACATCCTGCTGAGGGGTATCTTACGATACCCCTTTTTTATGCCCGCCGCGGGTTCAACGGTTTGGCAGCAGGGTGCCTTTCAGGCCGTGTGGCTCGGAGCGCAGATATTGCGAAGGAACGCGAACCTGGGCGCCGAGGCTGGCGGCAGCGTGCCATGGCCAGTGCGGATCGTAGAGCACCGCGCGGGCGAGGGCGATCAGGTCGGCATCGCCATTCTCCAGCGCCGCTTCCGCCTGCTGCGGGTCGGTGATCAGCCCTACGCCAATCACCGGGATGGCTACCTGCTCGCGAATGTCGCGGGCGAAAGGCAACTGGTAGCCCGGACCGACGGTGATGGCCTGCTGCGGCGACAAACCGCCGCTGGAGACATGGATATAGTCGCTGCCCAGCGCTTCCAGCTGCTGGCTGAACTGAATGGACTGCTCGCCGTCCCAGCCGCCTTCAACCCAGTCGGTCGCCGACAACCTGACGCCCACCGCCATGGCGTTGCCCACCGCCTCGCGGATTGCCTTAAACACTTCCAGCGGATAGCGCATTCGGTTTTCCAGCGAACCGCCATACTCGTCACGGCGCTGATTGCTGAGCGGTGAAAGAAACTGGTGCAGCAGATAGCCGTGAGCGGCGTGCAGCTCAATCAGCTCAAAGCCCAGGCGTTGGGCGCGCAACGCGCTGGCGACAAAGGCCGCTTTGATGCGTGCCAGATCGGCATGGCTCAGCTCGGCCGGGGCGCGGTCGCCGTCGTGAAACGCCACCGCGGAGGGGGCGACGGTCTGCCAGCCGCCCTGGTTGAGCGCCAGCTGATGGCCACCCTGCCAGGGGGCCGCGCAGGAGGCCTTGCGCCCGGCATGCCCCAGCTGGATCCCCAGAGGGATCGGTGACCAGGCCCGGATATCCTCCACCACGGCACGCAGGGCGTTTTCGGTTTCATCATCCCACAGCCCCAGATCCCTAGGCGAGATACATCCCGCCGGCTCTACTGCCGTGGCTTCCAGAATTAACAGGCCGGCGCCGGAGAACGCCAGCTGCCCGAGGTGGATCCGGTGCCAGGAGGTTGCCTTCCCCTCGTCGGCAGAATACTGACACATGGGGGCGATAACGATACGGTTATCCAGCGTCAACTGACCAATACGCGTCGCGCTAAAAAGATGACTCATGAGTACCTCGTAAATGTTAGACGTGGTCTTGCACGGGGGCGAACAGCCACTGTTTATAGCACGCCTGCTGGCCCCCCTTTATTCGGATATTGCGTTTAAACGTCCTGCTATTCGATAAACCAGAGACGACGCCGCCGGCCAGTTGCCTGCTGGGAGACCGCGCGGGCCATTGCGCTGCCAATCTCGGCGCTGGCCGTCAGCCCCTGGACAAAGGGGCGATCGTGCATCAGCCAGGGAAGAGCGCCGAAGGCGACCCGGCCGCGCACGGCCTCCGGCGCCTGCAGCGTGTAGTCATCGCCAACGTCAGGAATAGCGTCGCCGCAGGCCAGCAGCTGCTGGCGCAGTGAAGGAAAGGGCAGATCCCGGGTTTTCAATGCTTTCTGTCCGCGGGCATCGATAAAGACATCGAATTCACAGCGCTGCTGATGATGGACAATCAGCGTCCGGTCAGACTCGCGCTGCAGCTCGTAATTCTCACCCAGCGCCACAGTTCGCAGAATGCCCGCCCGGTGCAGAGCCAGCAGCCGGCGAATGGACTCCGGCGGGATCGCAGCGTAGTTATCAATAAACACGCGGGCGAGCCCCTGGCGGAAGCGACGGCTGTCCTCGTCGTTGAGCTGCGGCACCACGGTTTCAATCGCCTCGTGCAGGCGGAGAATGGCATAGCGCCAGGGCACCGTGTGGCGCTCACGCTTATTGCGCTCCACCTCCTGCAGATTGTGCTGCGCCCACTGGAACGGGTCATGGGTGAGACGGTCAGCAAACCAGGCGTCGGCGATGCTGTCAGGCGTCAGCTGGCGCAGCCCCGTCGCCTCGCACCAGGCCGGGGCGGCATATTCCAGCTCATGGACGATCAGCTGGAACACCCGATCCAGCAGGCCGTCGCTGCCCTCAGCGACGGCCGCCTCAAGGGCGGCGGGGGTGGCGATCTCCAGCGGCTCCCACGGGATCGGGCAGTAAAAATCGGCCTCCGGCAGCACGCCGTTACGTGACATCAGCGTGATCTCCAGCGCGTCGCTGCCGGGATGCAGGGAAAAATGGGTGGTTTTGTCGTGCTCAGTATGGAAAACGCCGTGGCGGGCCACCACCGCCACGGCGGCATCAATCGCGCTTAAGGAGGTCCCGAGGATCCCGACCCGACAGGGGGCGATGCGGGCCTCCATCAGGCCGGTCCACGGACTGGGGAAGTACTGCCGGCTGGCACGTTCTTCTTCAGGCCACAAATGGCCGGTGGCAATCACCACCAGATCGACCATTACCGGCTGTGCCGCGCCGTCGGTGTGGATGGCGATCCCGACGGGCTGCACCGCAATATCTGTGACCTCACAGGACTCGCAGACGCTCACCACGAAGCCGGCGTCTCTGGCCCGTTGCACAAGATATAGAAAGCGGTCGCGGTAGTACTCGCCGAGGATCACCCGCGGCAGAAACTGGCGCTCATGCAGAGCCTGCCGTTCAAGACCGCGCGCCGCCAGCCAGTCGTCGCTCTGCTGCTGCAGCCATTGCAGATAGGTCAGGTCAATAGGGGGGATCTCAATGCTGGCAATATTGGCCAGCATCTGCGCCGCGGTATTATCGTCGCTATAGGGCATACCCACCCCGGCCTGCGCCTCTTTTTCAAACAGCGCGATCGATAGCGGCTCACCACGCTTCACCAGTTCATACAAGGTGTAAATCCCCGTCGGCCCGGCGCCGACGATGGCGATTCTCTTCATGATTCTCTCCCTTCCTGTGGGTGGATGCGGCATCTGGGGCAGTGCACTGAAGCCAGCCTGTCCTTAATTCTGGTCGAAAATTAGCGAACCGGTGGGCCGTCGCACGCAATTTGAAACAAATTAGCGTGCTAATAAACTTGCCGACGGCTGGAAAAGGGGTGTAATTAACAAAAGAGCAACTTTCTATACAAACAATTTACACAAGCGGTGGCACCAGCCTGCTCTGCCGGACGCCGCGCAAGCTCCCGGCAACGCCGTCGGGATAGGGATGACAAGATGCACGGCTGGACTTCACGACAGCGCAACGCGGCGATCGCCAGTTTTTTAAGCTGGACGCTCGATGCTTTCGACTTTTTCCTGTTGGTTTTTTTACTGAGCGATATCGCCCACTCGTTTCACGTCGACCTTGAAGAGGTCACCCTGGCGATTCTGCTGACCCTTGCCGTGCGGCCTGTCGGCGCGCTGATCTTCGGCAGGGCGGCGGAAAAGTTTGGCCGCAAACCGATCCTGATGCTCAACATCGTTTTCTTCTCCGCCTTTGAGCTGCTCTCCGCCGCGGCGCCGTCGTTGATGCTGTTTTTTCTGCTGCGGGTGCTGTACGGCGTGGCGATGGGCGGGATCTGGGGCGTGGCTTCGTCGCTGGCGATGGAGACGATCCCTGACCGCTCGCGCGGCCTGATGTCCGGTCTGTTCCAGGCGGGGTATCCCTTCGGCTATCTGCTGGCGGCCGTGGCCTACGGGCTGTTGTTTACTCAGCTCGGCTGGCGCGGGATGTTTGTCATTGGCGCCGCCCCGGTGCTGCTGTTGCCGTTTATCTATTTCTGCGTCGAGGAGTCCCCGGTCTGGCTGGCGGCACGGCAGAGTAAAGCGAGCACGGCTCTGCTGCCGGTGTTGCGTAGCCACTGGAAGCTGTGCCTGTACCTGGTGGTGCTGATGGCGGCCTTTAACTTCTTCTCCCACGGGACGCAGGATCTCTACCCTGTCTTTTTGAAAGTCCAGCACGGCTTCGAGCCTAAAACGGTCAGCATTATCGCGGTGTGCTACAACATCGCCTCGATCATCGGCGGGGTTTTCTTCGGCTCGCTGTCGGAGAAGATTGGCCGGCGCAAAGCGATTATGAGCGCCGCCCTGCTGGCGCTGCCGGTGATCCCGCTGTGGGCTTTCGCCAGCGGCTCGCTGGCGCTGGGGGCCGGGGCGTTTCTGATGCAGTTTATGGTGCAGGGCGCCTGGGGGGTGATCCCTACCTGGCTCAACGAACTGGTTCCGGCCAACACCCGGGCAGTGCTGCCCGGCTTCGTCTATCAGTTGGGGAATCTGCTGGCCTCGGTGAATGCCACCCTGCAGGCCTCCATTGCCCAGCACCACGGGCATAACTACGGCCTGGCGATGGCCCTGGTGGCCGGGACGGTGGCGATCGTCATTACCATTCTGACCTTCTTTGGCCGTGAGGGCCGGATGACGCAACCCGCCGGGACGGCGCCTCACCAGCCGCTCTCCACCAGCCGTTAAGTGCTGACGCCGGGCGTTGTCAGACGCCCGGCAGACAAGCTAACCGCGAAGGCGAACCGTCGCCGCCTGGCGTTTCTCCAGCGAGCAGATGCCAATCCCCAGCATAATGAACAGCGCGCTGAACAGGTGCCAGGCATGCGGCTGGGTATGCAGGAAGAGGATGCTCAACACCCCGCCGGAGAGCGGGATGATATGGGTGTAAATCTCCCCCCGCGTGGCGCCAATCGTAGCGATACCTTTATTCCAGAAAAGATAGGCCAGCCACGACGGGAAAATCACCAGATAAGCCAAACCGCTGAGGAAAAACGGCTCACGCCAGGCGGTCCAGTCCTGCGCCGGGTGGCGCATCAGCCAGAAGGCGACGATCGGCAGCAGGAGCAGGGCGCCGAGCAGCGAGCTGACGGCGACAAAGCCATTCGCCGGGATGCGGCGGTCCTTCAGACGTAACAGCGAACAATAGAGCGCCCAGCTCAGCGCCGAACCCATCGCCCACAAATCGCCGACGGAAAAGGTATGCAGCGAGGCGGCATGCAGCGGATCCCCCTGGAATAAGAGGATCATCACCCCAAGAGTGCTGAAGACCACCCCCAGCCAGTTGCGGGCCGATACCGGGTCGCGAAAATCAGCCGGTTAATCAGCAGCACCATGCTCGGCGTGGCGGACATATAGATGGCGGCGTTGAGGGCGGAGGTAGTTTGCAGACCGATATAGAGCGTGAGCGGGAAACTGACCTGACCGCACAGGGTGAGCACCAGCACCGCCGGGGCGTTTTCCTGCAGCAGGTGACGACTGTCGGCAATTTGCCGGCGGTAGAGCAGGCCCAGCAGCAGCGCCGTCAGCGCCCAGCGCGCTTCGGTCATCAGGATTGGATCCACGCCCTGAACCAGCACGTGACCGACAACGTAATTCCCCCCCCAGAACAGGGCGGCCAGCGTCAGTAACAGATAGGGCATAGTGATTCCTTGTGTCGTTTGTCACTGTACTGGATGGTAACGTTATTATTTTTATAATATCAATAATATTTTAGTGGTTTTTGTTTATTTGGTTTAAATTCTCTAAAAAAAACAGCGTGTTATCAATATGAATGAAATTTACGTTGCCGCATTGTGAGCGGTACTATACCGTATAGTCGCCATGCATTTCACAGGGATAAATTCATGCGTAATACCGACAATGGGGTCATTGGTCGTGACCAAACCGCGGTGATGGCCAGGCTGGCGCTGGATGAGTTAATTGACCAGCTTCTGCACAGTAACGCGCTGTCGCTGAAGTTGACGGCCAATCCGCAGGTCGCCGACAGAGCCTGGCATCTGACTGAGAATACCTGCATCCGCGCCTTCTCCGCTGACGACCCGCAGGCCAAAAAGCGCGCGCACCATGCGCTGTTCATCCTCTATCAGTCCTGGCTTGCCGACCCGCTCTCGCCGGCGGCTGCCAATCAGTTTCATCCGCTGCTCTCCGGGATCCGAAATTACATTGAGTCTGAGTGGCTGCGGGCGGAAAGCAAACGTTTCCACCGCCAGAGACCGGTGCTCAATGCCGGCAATATCGTCGACGAACTGCGCGCTCTATGCCAGCAGCACCCGGCGTCTCATCATCCGCTGTTCGATTTCCTTGCCAGCGAGGCCTCCGCCGCGCAGATCGACTATTTCTTCAAAAGCGACAGCGCGCTGAATCTGCTTTTCTTCGATCTGGTGGCGATGGGGCTGGTGGGCTCGTTGCCGGAAACCCGCGCCGAGATTGCGCAGAATCTGTGGGATGAGATAGGTCAGGGCAGCACTGAGATCACCCACGTCAATCTGTATAAGGATTTACTGAAGCGGCGGAATATCGCCTTACCGGACAATCATTTCGCCCATCTGTACGAGTGGCAGGGGCTGGCCGGGTATAACGCCTTTATGGTCGGCGGCGTAAATCGTCAGCATTACTACAAATCACTGGGGGTGATGGCGATGACCGAACTGCTCGACCCGCCGCAGTATGAAAAACTGGTGGCGGGCTGTCGGCGGATTGGGCTTTCCGATCGCGACGTGCATTACTATGCCGAACATATCACGGTCGATATCGGCCATGCGGACGGTTGGCTGAACAATGTGATTGTGCCGATTGGCAAAAAACATCCGGCGGCGATGGAGGAGGTCTACTTTGGCGCCGCGCTGCGCCTGCAAACCTGCAACGATTACTATGATGGCCTGCTGGCGGCGCTGCAGTCGCTGGACGGCAGCGCATCATCTCACAGCGTACCGCCTTCTGAGTAAATAAGCGCTTTGGCCGCGCTCCAGGCGGTCGTCCCCGGCGGGATCTCCCGGCATTCGGCGGATTCGGCCTGCTGGGCGGCGATGGCGCCATCGATGAGCATCACCATCATCATCGCGACCCGTTCGGCAGGCTCTGGTTTTAATACCAGAGTCAGGATATCGCGGAAAAACTGCCACAGGCGCGACTTGAACCGGGAGCACTGCTCCCGGATCGCCGGCGATGACGCGCCATATTCGAACAGCGCGCGGGTGAACATGCAGCCGTGGAACGTTTCGCAGGTCAACCAGCACTGATAGTAGTCGAACACGGCGAACAACTTCTCCCGCGCGGTGGCTTTATCCGCGGTGATCTGCGTGAGATCCTGCATAAACTCGCTCTCTTTTTGCCGGAGGATAGCCAGAATGAGCGCCTCTTTATCGGCATAGTAGCGGTAGAAGGTCATTTTGGAGATGCCGGCATGCTCAGCAATCCGCTCAATGCTGGGGGACTGATATCCTTCGCGATTAAACAGCGCGCTGGCGTGGCGGAGAATGTCCGCTTGTTTTGGCTTCATGCGTTTTCCTGTCGACTGGTTCGCTGTCACAACGGCCGGAGACACGGCCGTCCTGCGACAGCGGTGCATTATGCCGGATATTGCCGCCAGGCGGGGAAAAAGTAAATCAGCCGCACCTTAGCGGCGCCGGTGTGTCTGTATAAGGTTACAAGGATGAAGAAGAACATTGCCTTTTTTGACTTCGATGGCACGATCACCCACGAAGATACGTTTACCCCTTTTATTTATCAGTCCCTCAATGCGAAAGCCATTCGTCAGGGCAAATTGCGGCTGTTGCCGTATATTCTCGCCTGGAAAATGGGCTGGCTTTCCGCCTCTGCCATCCGGCAAAAAGTATTTCATTATGCTTTTGCCGGGAAATCGCAACCTGAGATCCTGCAGCGCGGGAACGATCATAGCCAGGTATTTATTCCCCATACACTGCGGGAGAACGCGATGCAGCGCATAGCCTGGCATCAGGCGCGAGGGGACACCGTGGTGGTGGTTTCAGCCTCGCTGGATGTCTATCTTCGACCGTGGTGCCAGCAGCATAATCTTGAGCTGCTGTGCAGCGAAGTGGAATTTCAAAACGGGGCAGCGACCGGAAAGTATCAGGGGGGAGACTGCAGCGGCCTGGCCAAAAAGGCGCGTATCCTGGCGAACTACTCCCTGGCCGATTACGAGGAGATCTTCGCCTACGGCGATACGCCGGAAGATTTCGCCATGCTGGCGCTGGCCACCACTCAAATCTATCGCTGGGATGAGGCTCCGCCATGAGCCTGGCAGCGCCAGGCTGCGCAGGTTAAGATGACGCGCTATTGCCCGGCTCACCAGGAAGAAGAGAAGAGATGTTGCTACCCCTGACCACGCCCCGGCTGCTGCTGCGCCGGTTCAGAACGGAAGATCTGCCGTCTTTCAGCCATTATCGCAACCTGCCGGAAGTGGCCCGCTTTCAGAGCTGGAGCCATTACGGGATGGCAGAGGCGACAGCCTTCTATGAACAACAGCGTTCGCTGGCCTTTGCTGAGGATGAAAGCTGGTTCCAGCTTGCCGTAGCGATCCAGGCCAACGGTGCGCTGGCGGGAGATGTGGGGATCCATTTTTTCGATCGGGGCAGACAGGCCGAGCTTGGGATGACCTTTTCCCCGGCATATCAGCATCAGGGGTATGCCCGGGAAGCCATGAGGGCGGTGATAGCCTTACTCTTTGAGCAGTTAGCCCATCACCGGCTAATAGCGGTGGTAGACACTCGCAATACCGGGGCGATCAAACTTCTGGAAGGGCTGGGCTTTCGTCGCGAGGCGCATTACCGGCAGAATATCTTTTTTAAAGGCGAGTGGGGCGATGAGTATCTGTACGCGCTGCTGCGCAGCGAATATCAGTGAAGTGACGGCATGGCCGTCACTTCTGTCCGGCCGGGCGATCAGCTATGTTGGCGGATAAAGCGCGCGCGCCACGGTTTTAGCACCCACAGCGCGAGGGCGGCGGTGATAAAATCCAGACCAATGGCGCAGCTGAAAACCACATGCCAGCCGTGGGTGTACTGATAGAGCAGCGCCGCCAGCGGGCCGCCGAAGATTGACCCGATGCCCTGCGAAATATACAGCCAGCCATAGTTGCTGGCGGCATGTTCGCTGCCAAAGGTATCAGTGAGCGTCGACGGGAAGAGCGAGAAGATCTCCCCCCAGCCAAAGAACACCACCCCGGAGAGCAGGACAAACAGCAGCGGATCTTCCCGGCACGCCAGCCAGAGCGTCATCGCCACTCCCTCCAGCGCAAAGGCGATAAACATGGTTTGCTCGCGGCCGAAGCGGTCGGAAATAAAACCAAACAGCGGCCGGGTTAAGCCGTTGGTGAAGCGGTCTATCGTTAACGCCAGCGGCAGCGCCGCCATGCCAAACACCACCGCCTGGCTAATGCCGAAGTCCTCGGCGAACACCGCCATCTGCGAGGTGACCATCAGCCCGGAAGTCGACATCATTGCCATCATGGCAAACATCAGCCAGAACAGCGGCTGGCGCAGCATTTCCCGGGAGGTAAACGATCTGCTGCTCTGCGCCACCGTCTGGCTGACGGGCAGGGAGACAGCAGGCGGCGGCAGCTTCAGCCCCTGACTGGCGAGGAAGCCGACGAGGGCGAAAAGGATCCCGAAAGTTGTCAGCGTGTGTTCAAGGCCGTTAGTGGTCAGCGACAGGGAGATGGGGAAAGTGGTTATGATCGCCCCCATCCCGTAGCCCGCCGCCACCGCGCCGGCGGCAAAACCCCGCTGCCTTGGGAACCATTTAACCATCAGGCCGACAACGCCGATATAGACGATCCCGGTCCCGAGGCCGCCCATGCAGCCATAAACCAGCCACAGCGTCGCCAGGCCCTTCACCTGCGCAGAAAGCACCCAGCTCATTCCGGCCATCACCGTGCCGATAGCGATCAGCCGCCGTGGGCCAAATTTTTCCACTAACCGCCCCTGAAAGGGCGAAAAGAAGGTCTGGAGGATGATCAGCAGCGAGAAGGTGACCTGCAGCTCGGGCAGACCGACGCCCAGCCTGGCGGCCAGGGGTTTCGTCAGCAACGTCCAGACATATTGCGGGCTGGAGATGGCGGCCATACAGATCAAGCCCAGCACCAGCTGGCGCCATTTGTCATATTTCGGGGTAACCAACGGTTCGCTGAGTGTCGTCATGTTGTTCTCCGTTTTCAGTTAACAGACTTCCGTGAAACGCATTCACCCTGGATGCCTCACGGAAAGGGGAAGGTGGCGACCGCAGAGTGACGACGTGTTGTGGCCATACGGCATACGATCTTGTCCACATCGCGGTATACAAGCGCACAGCATTAAACGTGCCACCTAAAATAATCATTTATATTCAAGATATTAATGTTATGAGGTGGGATCTGAAGGGATGCGGCATGGTGAGCAAGCGGCACTGAGGCGGTGCAAATGCGTGATTGCGGTGCGCGGGGAAACACGCCGATATGCGGGAAGGCATGCTTATCTTTCCTGCACCAAAGCCATGCAATGCCCCACTTTTACTCCCCATTTTTGGGAGGCGATGCGCCGGTTGGCGGTAAATCACCGATGAAACGGCTATTTGGCTCCTGGCATGGCGCTTGCAAGAACATCGGCAGAAAGCAGCGCAACAGACAATTCAGATCACACAATAGCTGGCTAGGGTTCCGGTTCACCGCGGTGAACGTCTGGTCCGAGAGCTGGCGACCTCGGCGAGGTTACACGGCGGGATAAAAGCCCGGGAGACAGCAGCACCGTTGGGTGTCGCGCTGCTCCGTTTCTCGTGCTAACCAGAGGTCCACCATGAAAACATCGCCGCTCCTCCGCTCACTCGTCCTGTCGCTGACGCTGCTGACCAGCGTCCCGTCCTTTGCCGCCGTCAAAAAAGAGTTCAACGTCTGCTGGACCATCTACGCCGGCTGGATGCCCTGGGGCGCCATCAGCAATGAAAAGATCATTGATAAATGGGCCAGCAAATACGGCATCAAAATCAATATCGTTCAGCTCAACGATTACATCGAATCCATCAACCAGTACACCGCCGGGCAGTTTGACGGCTGCACGATGACCAACATGGACGCGTTGACGATCCCGGCGGCGGGCGGTGTCGACAGTACGGCGCTGATCACCGGCAGCTACTCCGACGGTAACGACGGGGTGGTCCTCAAAGGGGCGGATAAAAAGCTCAGCGACCTGAAAGGAATGTCGGTGTATCTCCCGGAGCTGTCGGTATCCCACTATCTGCTGGTGCGCGGCCTGGAAAAAGCCGGGCTGCAGGAAAAAGACGTCAAGGTGGTGAATACCTCCGATGCCGATATCGTCTCGGCCTTCGGCACCAGCGGCGTGCGGGCGGCGGTGGCCTGGAATCCACAGCTGTCGGTTATCAAAAAGACCCCGCAAACCAGCGAAGTGTTTAGCTCCTCGCAGGTGCCCGGCGAGCTTATTGACATGATGGTGGTGAATACCCAGACCCTGAAAGATAACCCCGCGCTGGGCAAAGCCCTGACCGGCGCCTGGTTTGAAATGATGGCCAAAATGAAGGCCGGGGATAGCCAGGCGTTGAGCGCCATGGCCGCCGACGCCGGTACCGATCTTGCCGGCTATCAGGCGCAGCTGAAAACCACCCATCTGTTCTGGACGCCTGCCGACACCCTGGCGTTTATCTCCTCGCAGGATCTGGCGAAAACCATGCAGCGAGTGGCGCAGTTCTCGTTCGATAAAGGCCTGCTGGGTGAAGGGGCGCAGAGCGCGGACTTTATCGGCATGACCTTTCCGGGAAATGTCACCCTCGGCGATGCCGCCAACCGCAAACTGCGCTTTGACGACAGCTACCTGAAGCTGGCCGCCGCGGGCCAGCTCTAATGATTGCCGCCGGGAGACCACGCCATGCGCCACATTAACCGTTATCCCCAAAAGGGGATGCGCCTGACGCTGATGCTGCTGCCTTTTGTCGTGCTGATCGCCGCCTGGTTTATGGGATCGGCGGTGCGGCTGGAAGCCAATCCGCAGGACAAGTTGCTGCCAGGCCTGTCGCAGATGGTGGCAGCCATTGACCGGATGGCGTTCACCCCGGACAAACGCAGCGGCGAGTATCTGCTGTGGGCCGATACGCTGATCAGCCTGAGCCGTCTGCTGACGGGCCTGGCCGTCTCGTCGCTGATCGGCCTCGTCATCGGCATCGCCGCCGGCGTCTTCCCGATGTACCGCGCGGCGCTGTCGCCGCTGCTGACGGTGGTGTCAATGATCCCGCCGCTGGCGATCCTGCCGGTGCTGTTTATCGTCTTTGGCCTGGATGAGCTGTCGAAAGTGATGCTGATCGTCATCGGTATTACGCCGATGCTGGCGCGCGACCTGGAGCAGCGGGCGCAGGAGATCCCGGCGGAGCTGTTTATTAAGGCGCAGACCCTCGGCGCCAATAGCTGGACCCTGGTGCTGCGGGTGGTGCTTCCCCAGCTGCTGTCGCGGCTGATCACCTCCCTGCGCCTGCTGCTGGGCTCGGCATGGCTGTTCCTCATCTCCGCCGAGGCCATCTCCGCCACCGCCGGGCTGGGGTACCGCATTTTCCTGGTGCGGCGCTATATGGCGATGGACGTGATTATTCCCTATGTCATCTGGATCACTTTGCTGGCATGGCTGATGGATCTGGCGCTGCGCCAGCTGCACAAGGCCTGTTTCCCGTGGGCGGAAGGAGGTCGGGGATGAGTTTCATCGACATCAAAAACATCTGGCAGGAGTACGGCGACCACGTGGTGCTGGAGCGCATCAATCTGCAGGTGAAAGAGGGCGAGTTTTGCTCGATGGTCGGCGCGTCCGGCTGTGGTAAATCGACCTTTCTGCGCCTGCTGCTCGGTCAGGAAAAACCGACCCGTGGTGCCATCCTGCTCGACGGCCAGCCGCTGGCGGCGGAGCCGGACCGCAGTCGTGGTGTGGTCTTCCAGCGCTATTCGGTGTTTCCGCATCTCAACGTGCTGGATAACGTCGCCATCGGTCTGGAGCTGCCGGCGTCCCCGCTGCTGGGGCGCCTGTTTGGCGGCAGAAAGCGCGAGGCCCGGCAACAGGCCCAGCGGATGCTGGAGAAAGTGGGCCTGGGACACGCCCTGGATAAATACCCGGCGCAGCTCTCGGGCGGGATGCAGCAGCGGCTGGCCATTGCCCAGGCGTTCGTGATGCAGCCGCGGGTGCTGCTGCTGGACGAGCCCTTCGGCGCGCTGGATCCCGGCATTCGCAAGGATATGCATGCGCTGCTGCTCCAGCTGTGGAGCGAAACGCGCATGACGGTGTTTATGGTCACCCACGACCTGGCGGAAGGCTTCAACCTCGGCACGAGGCTGCTGGTGTTCGACAAAGTGCGCATCGACCCGCAGGCGCCCAACGCCTGGGGAGCGCGTATTACCTACGACATCCCGCTCAATGAAGCGCGGATGGCGCAGCTGGCCGCCGGTAGCGACACCAACGTTTACGCATTAAGGAGATAAATTGATGACTGAACTGCTTCACTCCACCCCCAGCCTGCGCGAAGAGCAGCTTCCCGGCGGGGCGCACACCTCGCTGATTTTGCGCAAAGGGCAGATCCTGCGCCTGACCGATATCGACGGCGGGGCGAACGTCAGCATGATGATGCTCAACCCCCATGAGAAAAGTGAGCGCCTGAACCTGCCGGATACCCTCAAGGGGCAGCATACCGCGCGTCTGACCGCCGGGCACTGTTTCTACTCCGATATGGGCCGGGTGCTCGCCGGGATCGTCGCCGACAGCTGCGGCTGGCACGATCCGTTCGGCGGGGTCCTTAACGCCGAAGAGACGCACGACAAATATGGCGCCGGACGCTACCAGGAATTACGCAATGGCTTCTACCGCAACGGCGTCGATAACCTGCTGGTGGAGATGGGGAAATGGGATCTCGGTCTGGAAGATCTGCTGATGGTGGTCAACTTCTTCAGCAAAGTCACCGTCGATGACGAGGGGCGCTTTCACTTTGTCTCCGGCAACAGCCGCGCCGGGGATTACGTGGAACTGTATGCCCCGATGGACGTCCTGCTGGTGCTCACCGCGCTGCCGCATCCCCAGGATCCGGCCACCGAGTATGCCCCCCGTCCGGTGCAGCTGAGCTGGTATCAGGCCGACGATGAAGACGCAGCCACCCAGGCGCTCCTGACCCGCGATGAGAACCAGCGCGCGTTCCGCAATACCCAACTTTTTGCCCTGTAAGGAGGCGTTTATGACCCTTATCACCAGTAACCGACGCCCGGAAGAGGCCGTCTATCGCCATGTGATCCCCGCTGGGGAGCCGTGGCTGTTTGAGGTAAAAAAAGGGCAAACCCTGCGCCTGCTCGATCTCGAAGGCAACCAGGCGATTGATACCCTGTTTTACAACGCCGACAACCCGCGCGAGCGCTACGATGCGCAGCGCACGCTGCGCCGCCAGGGTAACGCCTACCTGACCGCCGGCAGCGTGCTCTATTCCAATCTTGGTCATCCGCTGATGACCATCGTGGCCGATACCTGCGGGCGGCACGATACCCTCGGCGGCGCCTGCGCCCAGGAGAGCAACACCGTGCGCTACGCTCTCGACAAGCGCTATATGCACAGCTGCCGGGACAATTTTCTCTGCGCCTGTCTGCACGATGGCCGTCTGCATAAACGCGATATCGGCGCCAACATTAACTTCTTTATGAACGTGCCGGTGACGCCGGAGGGTGGTCTGACCTTCGAGGATGGCATCTCGGCGGCGGGAAAATACGTGGAACTGCGCGCGGAGTGTAACGCCATGGTGCTGATCTCCAACTGCCCGCAGCTCAACAATCCCTGCAACGGCTGGAACCCGACCCCCGCCGAGGTGCTGGTATGGAACTGACCCGCTGGCAGCGCTGGCGTTTGCTGGCCTTTCGGCTGTTCGCCGTTCGCGCCGACCGCCTGAACCACACGCCGACGCGCCACCTTTAAGCGCCGGCTCTCCCGGGGACGACCTCAGGGGAAGACGAATTATTGCGGGACGACCCGCTTCGCTGTGAGTTCCGCTTATGTTTGATACCTTACTGATTGCTAACCGCGGGGCGATTGCCTGCCGCATTCTGCGCACCCTGCGCGCCATGCAGGTGAAGGGCGTCGCCGTTTACGCCGAAGCCGACCTGAGCAGTCTGCACGTCCGCGAAGCGGATGAGGCGCTCAGCCTTGGCGAGGGGCCGGCAGCGCAAACCTATCTGATGGTAGAGAAGATCATTGCCGCCGCGCTGCAGAGCGGCGCCCGCGCTATCCATCCCGGTTACGGCTTTCTGTCGGAAAACGCCGCCTTCGCCGAAGCCTGTGAGGCGGCGGGACTGGCGTTTGTTGGCCCGACTCCGCAACAGCTGCGAACCTTCGGCCTGAAGCATACCGCCCGCGCCCTGGCGAAGGCGGAGGGCGTTCCGCTGCTGGAAGGCAGCGAACTGCTGGCCGACAGTGAGGAAGCCTGCCGGGCGGCTGAGGCGGTGGGCTACCCGGTGATGCTCAAGAGCACGGCGGGCGGCGGAGGGATTGGCATGCGCGTCTGCCGCGACGCCCGCGAACTGAGCGAGGCGTTTGCCACGGTACAGCGGTTGGGGCAAAACAACTTCAGCGACGCCGGGGTGTTTCTCGAAAAATATATCGAACGCGCCCGCCATCTGGAGGTGCAAATCTTCGGCGACGGGAAGGGGGAAGTTATCGCCCTCGGCGTGCGCGACTGCTCGCTGCAGCGACGTAACCAGAAAGTGATTGAAGAGACCCCGGCGCCAAATCTGCCGGACGGGATGGCGCAGGCGCTGTGTAGCGCGGCCATTGCCCTTGGAAAAGCAGTGAACTACCGCAGCGCCGGGACGGTGGAGTTTGTCTACGACAGCGCGGCGCAGCGTTTCTATTTCCTCGAGGTCAATACCCGACTGCAGGTGGAGCACGGCGTGACGGAGCAGGTGTGGGCCGTGGACCTGGTGCACTGGATGATCGCCCTGGCGGCAGGGGATTTACCGCCGCTGAGCGAGCTGGCCGCCGGGCTACAGCCCCGGGGCCATGCTATTCAGGCGCGAATTTACGCCGAAGATCCTGGCCGCCAGTTTCAGCCTTCTCCCGGACTGTTAACCGACGTCTGGTTTCCACCGGCGGACGGCGCCACCCTGCGCATCGATCGCTGGGTGGAGGCCGGGTGTGAGGTGCCGCCGTTTTTCGACCCGCTGTTGGCGAAAGCTATCGTCTGGCGCCCCAGCCGCGATGAGGCGATCGCCGGCCTGGCGCAGGCTCTGGCAGAGACCCGCCTGTACGGCGTCGAAACCAACCGCCAGTACCTGCAGCAGATCCTCAGCTTTGCGCCGTTTACTGCCGGAGAACCCTGGACTCGCTGTCTGGAGCAGTTGCGCTACCGGGCCGATACCGTGGAGGTTCTGAGCGCCGGCACCCAGACCAGCGTCCAGGACTACCCGGGACGTCTGGGGTACTGGGCGGTGGGTGTACCGCCCTCGGGACCGATGGATGACCGGGCGCTGCGCCTGGGCAACCGTCTGCTGGGCAATGCCGAGGGCGACGCTGCGCTGGAGATCACCCTTAGCGGACCCACCCTGAAATTTAATACCGCCGTACAGGCGGTGGTCTGCGGCGCGCCGCTGGCCGTAACGCTCGACGGCGTCGACCAGGAGATGGACTGCGTATTCACTATTCCGGCGGGTGCGACCCTCAGGCTGGGGGCGATAAGCGGGCCAGGGGTCAGAAGCTATCTCTGCCTGCGCGGCGGCATTCAGGTGCCGGATTATTTGGGCAGTAAAAGCACCTTTACCCTCGGTCAGTTTGGCGGCCACGGCGGACGGGCGCTGCGCGCCGGCGACGTGCTGCATCTTGCACCTCCGGCTGAGACCACGGAAAGCGCGGCGCTTCCTGCAGGGTTGCGCACCGAGCTTGCGGCAGTGCGAACGCTGCGGGTGATCTATGGTCCCCACGGCGCGCCGGAGTTCTTTGCCCCGGCGTATATGGCGACCTTTTTTGCCACCGACTGGGAGGTGCATTTTAACTCCAGCCGCACCGGCGTGCGCCTGATCGGGCCCAAGCCGGTCTGGGCCCGCGACAGCGGCGGCGAAGCCGGGCTGCATCCGTCGAATATTCATGACAACCCCTATGCCGTGGGGGCCGTGGATTTTACCGGCGATATGCCGGTGATCCTCGGGCCGGACGGCCCAAGCCTCGGGGGCTTCGTCTGCCCGGTGACGGTGATCGAAGCCGATCTCTGGCAACTGGGCCAGCTTAAGGCGGGGGATAAAGTGCGCTTTGTGGCGGTGGACGTCCCCACCGCCCGGCGACTGGCGGCAGGCCGTCGCGCGGAGCTGGCGACCCTGCAGGCGCAGGACGTTGCCTGGCAGCCTGTGCCGCTTACCTCGCCGGTGGTGATGACCTGCGGCGACGCTGACAAACGCCTGGTGGCGCGCCTCTCCGGCGATACCCATCTGCTGCTGGAGGCCGGTGAGGCGGAGCTGGATCTGGTGCTGCGCTTTCGCATCCATGCCCTGATGCAGGCCCTTGAGGAGCAAGCCCGGGAAGGGATCATTGATATCACGCCGGGGATCCGCTCCCTGCAGCTGCATTACCAGCCGGAAACGCTGGCGCTGGAGACCCTGCTGGCGTGGGTCCGCGAGGAGTGGGCCACGGTCTGCATGAGCGACGATCTGCAGGTGCCTACACGGGTGGTGCATCTCCCGCTCTCCTGGGACGATCCCGCCTGCCGCAAGGCGATCGACAAATATATGACCACCGTCCGCCCGGACGCCCCCTGGTGCCCAAGCAACCTCGAGTTTATTCGCCGGATAAACGATCTCCCGGATGAGCAGGCGGTGTGGCAAACGGTGTTTGACGCCAGCTATCTGGTGATGGGGCTCGGCGATGTCTATCTCGGCGCACCGGTGGCTACCCCCCTTGATCCGCGCCATCGGCTGGTCACCACCAAATACAACCCGGCGCGAACCTGGACGGCGGAAAACTCGGTGGGCATCGGCGGGGCGTATCTGTGCGTCTACGGCATGGAGGGCCCGGGCGGCTATCAGTTTGTCGGCCGCACCCTGCAGATGTGGAGTCGCTATCACGAGGTGGCTGATTTTGCTGGCAAGCCCTGGCTGCTGCGCTTTTTCGACCAGTTGCGTTTCTATCCGGTCTCGGCGGAGGAACTGCTGGAGATTCGCCGCGATTTCCCGCTCGGACGATACCCGCTGCGCATTGAGCACAGCACGCTACGGCTGGCGGAGTACCAGCAGTTTCTCGCTCGCGAGGCGCAGAGCATTAGCGCATTTCGCAACCATCAGCAGCGGGCGTTTAACGCCGAGCGCAAGCGCTGGATCGCCAGCGGCCAGGCCCATTTCGACAGTCAGGAGGGCGCGTCAGAAGAGGCGGGCGAGGCGCCGCTGCAGCCGGGGGAGCAGGGGGTGGAAAGCCCGGTATCCGGTAATCTGTGGCAGGTACAGACCGCGGCCGGCAGCCAGGTACGTGCCGGCGATGTGCTGGTGGTGCTTGAGTCGATGAAAATGGAGATCCCGCTGTTGGCGCCGTGCGATGGCAGGGTTCAGCAGGTCAATGTGCAGCCAGGCAGCGCGGTGCGTGCCGGGCAGCGGGTGGCAGTGATTATTGAGGAGAAGGCATGATGCAGCAGACGTTTGATTTACGCCTGACGACCCTGGCGGCGAACTATCGTAACGGCAACACCACCCCGCGCGCCCTGCTGGCGGCGATCCGCCAGCGGGCGGAAGCGCTGAATCCCGAGTTTAATCTGTTTATTCATCTCCTGAGCGAAGCGGAGCAGGCGCCGTTTCTGGCGGCGCTGGAAGGCCATTCGCCAGAAACGCTTCCGCTGTACGGCGTGCCGTTCGCGATCAAAGACAATATTGACCTTGCGGAGATCGTCACGACCGCTGCCTGCCCGGCGTTTGCATACCGGCCGACGCAAAGCGCGACCATTGTCGCGCAGCTGATTGCGCTGGGAGCCGTGCCGGTGGGCAAAACCAATCTCGACCAGTTTGCCACCGGCCTGAACGGAACCCGTTCGCCGTACGGACGTTGCCGCAATGCGTACCACCCGGCTTACCCCTCCGGTGGCTCCAGCGCCGGCTCCGCGCTGGCGGTAGCCCTGGGTGTCGCCAGCTTCGCGCTGGGGACCGACACCGCCGGCAGCGGTCGCGTTCCGGCCGGGCTGAATAACCTGGTGGGGCTGAAAGCGACGAAAGGGGTGATCTCCACCGCCGGGGTCGTCCCTGCCTGTCGCACGCTGGACTGTGTGACCTTTTTCAGCGCTACCGCCGACGAGGCCAGCCAACTGCTGGCGCTGGTTGCCCGGACCGATCCGCAGGATAGCTACAGCCGCCGCAATCCTCAGTGGAACAGCCGGCAGGCTTTTGGCAGGCCGTCCGCCGGGTTTCGCTTTGGCGTCCCGCGGGAGCTTAACTTCCTCGGTTGCCGCGCCAGCGAAGCGCTGTTCGCCCAGGCCGTGCAGCGGCTGACGGCGCTCGGCGGCGTGCCGGTAGCGATCGATTTCGCGCCATTTCTGGCCGCCGCCCGACTGCTGTATGACGGACCGTGGGTTGCTGAACGCTATGCGGTGGCCGGACCGCTGATTGAGCAGCAGCTGGATGCCGTGCTGCCGGTGATTCGCGACGTGCTGGCGAAAGCGCCTGCTATCGACGCGACGGCGACCTTTAAGGCGATGTATCAGCTGCAGGGGTATAAAGCGCAGTGCGATGCCATTCTCGAGACGCTGGACTGCGTGCTGACGCCAACCGTTCCGCGCCCGGTAACGCTCGACGAGCTGGCGGCGGAGCCGATCGCCCGCAACGCCGATCTGGGCTACTACACCAACTTTATGAACCTGCTGGACTATGCGGCGGTGAGTGTGCCGTGCGGGTTTATGCCTGACGGATTGCCCTCCGGCGTCACGCTGTTTGGCCGGGCGTTTACCGATCAGTATTTGCTGAGCCTGGCCGACGCCTTCCAGCGCGCGGAGCGGCTGCCGCTGGCAGGCGGCGCGCGGCTGGAGAGCCCGCCGCCTGCGCATTCCGCAGGCCATGACCGGATGGCACTGGCGGTATGCGGTGCGCATCTGGCCGGTCTGCCCTTAAACGGTCAATTGCTGGCGCGGGGCGGTCGGTTGCTGCAGGCGACCCACAGCGCGCCGCGCTATCGGTTGTATGTCCTTCCGGATGGCAAGCGCCCGGCGATGGTGCGTGACGAGCCAGAGGGGGACGCGATAGCCGTGGAAGTCTGGGAGATCCCCAGCGCCGAGGTGGGGTCGCTGCTGGCCGCCATCCCCGCGCCGCTGGGGCTGGGACAGATTGAGCTGGCCGACGGCCGCTGGGTGACAGGCTTTATTTGCGAAGCCGGAGGGCTGGGCGCGGCCACAGAGATCACCGCCTGGGGCGGCTGGCGTCAGTGGCTGGCCAGGTAAACGGAACATCCTCTGCGGTAGCGCCGCAGAGGGAACCCTCGCTTATAACGGGCTGTTCTCATCGAGCAGGGTGACGCTCCAGACGCGGGCGTGCGTGTCATCGATGCGATAGTAGCTTTTCACGCTTGCCGTACCGCCGATGGCGTAGCCCACCAGAGCGACAATGTTGAGCTGATGCCCTTGCTTATCGGTAAACGCATAATACTCATCCAGCACATAACCGCTGGCGCTGGCCGCTGATTCCAGACGATCGTCCCTGGCTTTCAGGTCCGGGGTATAGTCGGCGATGGTTTTCCCCACATAGTTTTTGGCGACGTCCTGCTTTTCGTCATCGCTGACGATAAACGCCGCGCTGGCAGGAAAGTGCTGAACCACCTCAGCCAGGGTTGGTTTCGGCGCGGCAGAGGGGAATAACGTATGATCGATGGTGTAGGCCTGTAGCCAGCAGGAGAATAACGCCGCTTCCGCCGCACGGCCATCCGGGTCGGAAAGCCCGGGCAGCGCATCGACGGTCTCTCCCGCTTTACGCAGCGCAATGAAATCGGCACAGGAAGAGACCCGTGCCTGATTCTGATCGCTCAACACCAGCGTCAGGGGAGACTGGTTAATCTCAAGCTCGCCCGCCGCCAGCACCGGCGTGCTCAACAATAACGTCACCGCCATACCGATAAAATATTTCATCACATAGCCTCCATGAATATCGTCGTATCCTGATCCGAGGTGACAGGGAAAGCAAGCGATGGATGACGTTTCTTCCGCACGTCCGGGCGATGGCTCCCGGACGCCTGGCGACGGCCGGGGAGGGTTACTGATGGTGTGGGGCTGAGTGGCAAACATGCCGCCAGTCAGCAGGATCGCGCCTTCTCCACGCGCGGCCATCCGCGGAGAGACCGCTTTGATGGCGGCATACCCGGGTATTTATCGACACGGTATGCCAACAGCTGGCGTCATCCCCGCTGTGGCAGGACGAGTTGAAGCGATAAGCAGGGGTTGCCGATGGCGCGGGGAAGCACAAGGCTTCGAAGTAGTACGGAACAATAAATTAATCTTCGGCCAGATAATGCCCCTGCTGACTTTCTTCGTGCAGTAAGAAGGTTCAAATCTCTCGAGTTAATAAAGAATAACAAATACTAAATTGATATTAACGTTTATCAAAAAAGCCATTAATATCGCCAGCATGGAGGAATTATGAATTTAATTGATAACGTTAAGAGTGAAGAGCTACAGAATATTCGTTTTGTTTTAACTGATATGGATGAAACGCTGACTTATAAAGGCAGGCTGCAGGCCAGAACCTATCAGAGTCTGGAAATGCTACAACATGCGGGCATTAAGGTGATTCCGGTAACGGCGGCCTCTGCCGGCTGGGCCGATCAGATGGCGAGAATGTGGCCTGTTGATGGAGTCATCGCTGAAAATGGAGGATTATTTCTTACCAGAAATACCATCGAACATGGCATTAACAGGTACTTCTGGCATGAAGACAAATATCTTCTCAATCGAGAAAAAATCAGCCACATCCTTCTCAAGATTCGCCAGAAATACCCCTGGGTTGAAGTGTCTGACGATCGGGATTTTCGCCTGACGAGTATTGCTTTCAAACTTCCCAAAAATCATGAGCAGACCAGACAGCTCATTGACGAATTAGCGGAAAATAATTGCTGCTATACCATTAATAATCTATGGGTACTGGGGTGGTTAGGGGAGTATGACAAACTCGTCATGAGCAGAAAGGTGTTAAAGCATTTTTACGCACTGGAAGAATCAGATGAACAGGCATCGGTTTTCTACAGTGGTGATTCGCTCAATGACGCCCCCATGTTCAGCTACTACAGCAAAACGTTGGGAATGAACACGATCAACGACATAGCGCAAGTTATACCATCATTGCCGCGCTGGATAAGTCAATTTCCAGGTGGTGAAGGGTTTGTTGATGGTGCGAACAGAATTTTAAATGCCAAAAGGGCAAGCATCAGTTAAGTTGCCTTCTCCGCTCTGGCAGATGGCAACCGGATCCATTGGTAGCAACAGGTCCGGTTGTTGTATGCGTTGGATAGAGAGCCTCATAGGGGACTTGCCGTTATCCAGGCGGAACGCCATCCACGTTGAATGGCTCATCATTCTTGTTGCAAAAATGTGAACGCTTCAGTAGCCTTGTCTCTCTTTCGGAGACAGGAAATGCTCGTCACGGATTCACTTCTTGCTTACACCCTCGCTGCCACACTGCTTACCCTGACGCCAGGTCTGGATACTGCTCTTATCCTGCGCACGGCGACCGCTGAAGGTGGACGCAAAGCCTTGCATGCCGCGTTAGGCATTGATCTCGGATGCTTTATCTGGGGCGCCGTGGTGGCCTTTGGGTTAGGGACGCTTCTGGCGGTTTCTGAACTGGCTTACACCTTGTTGAAATGGTGCGGCGCGGGCTACCTTTGTTGGCTGGGCATCCAATTGCTTCTGCACCCGCGCCAGCAATTTAACACCACCCTGGCAGAATCCACTACCACCAGTAACTGGTTTCTGCGTGGGATGCTGGGGAATGTGCTTAATCCCAAAATGGGCGTTTTCTACGTTTCGTTTTTACCTCAGTTTATCCCCGCCGGACATTCACCTGTCAGCTGGACCTTTCTGCTGGTCGCTATCCATGTATTAATTGGTACGCTGTGGTCGTTAACGCTGATTACCGCCACTCGCTATGCCGCGGGCATCCTGAAAAAACCGGCCGTGGTGAAATGGATGGACCGGACGACCGGCTGCCTGTTTCTGATATTCGCCGCGAAGCTGGCGATGAGCCGGCGGTAACCATGCAGGGGCTCGCGCCCCTGTGTCAGTTGCCTTCTCAGCGCATTGGTATCACTGGCTAACTTTTATAAAGCCATTTGGCCAGTCGTTATTTTTTGTCAGTTTATTGAGCAGAAGCATTAGCTCATAATCGTTGCGTAAGTTAAATTTACTCATGACCATATATTTATGCGCATAGACCGTTTTCTCACTGATCATAAGCTCATCGGCAATTTGCGTTACCGACATCCCCTCATATAAACAGATCATGATGCGGATTTGCTGCGGTGACAATTTGGTCGGCTGACAGTCAAAACATGACGCGGGTGACTGTCGATAATTTGTCTGCTGCAGCCGGTGCCAGGCCGTATGTACTGCTCTACGTAACTGTCTCACGGAATGCCGGCGAGAGATAAAGATAATATCCTGAAAGCAAGAGGGGAGCGCAGAGGCTCGCATATCATCATCAACAAAACCAATCACAATGCCTTTTTTTCGCTTCTGTAGTTCAGGGCAGCAAATAAAACATTCGCCTGGACATAATGCCAGCACAATGACGTCTGCTAGCTGAACGCTTTCTGACGTAAAGTTAAAATTGAAATCAACTGTAGTATTGTGTTGGGAAAAGAAATCACTAAAAAAAAAGGTCAGGCCACATTGGAAGAGGGTATCCGACTCTTTTATTACAATATTAACCATTTACCATACCGAAACATATTTATTAAGCGCTCCTGCATTCGGGTAATCATAGACGCAGCACATTATTTCACCCTGTTAGCTTCCTGAAGGGGATGATGACTAACGCGCCTATGACCCTCTATAGCCAGCGCCCCATCAGTTGTATTGCATTGTTAAAACGACGACGGCGCGAATGGAACCTGGTGTCGGCCTTCCCGCCACGGAGGTCACCATGGCTTTCATCGGTATCGTCGCCGTTCTGTCTTCAGCTATATTTTGCGTGATGCTGGATCCGCTGCCCATCAACAGACCCGTTGTGGCATCAGACATCGCAATGGCCACGCGGGTTGCCGTGCCGCTGTTTTGGTAATAATTCACGCCCGCTTCCGGGTCAGGCGTTCCGCTAAAACGGGTCGTCACGCTCAGCGTGCCCGGCGGACAGCGGGTAAACAGGAGATGAAAAGTAACCGGATCGGAAGAAGACCCGGGGGTGAACATGTTTGTTGCTTGGATATTGCCAAGATCAACATTCATATTTTCACTACCACCGTTAAAGACGCAGGGCGCAGCGATAATACGCCCGGTGACTTTGATATCTACATTGTCTGCGGACATTGCAGGTAATACCATTGCGCATGCCATCAGCAAGATTAGTTTATTCATCTTCATTTAACAGCCTTTATTGATAGGTAAGACTCAGCGTTGCGGACGCATTTGCGATGCCGGTGGTTACCGTTGTATTGGTCTGATAGTAGCGTGCGGTTAACGGGAACATCTCCTGGCCGCCATTGGTTCTCTTCAGAACAAGATTATTGCCAAGGATTAGAGGGGTATTGTTATAAACCAGCTGCACGCCAACCCCCTGTGCGACGCCTGCGCTTCCCTGACCGGTTAACGCCAGCACGGTATTATCACTGACGTCAGGATTCTGTGCGCCGGAGAGCATGACGTTAATATTGGCTCCGGCATCACAGTCCAGAATGAGATTCTGCGTTTTCTGCGCATTAGCGGGGGTTAATCCCACCGTAGAACCAAACTCAGTGACCAAAACGTCACCCAGTTCAAATACAATATTCGATGTTGTCACCGCACATGCCACCTGGGTAATAGATCCGGCCCCCGCATTCACGGGAATCTCAGGCGCTTGTTCTCCGCCGAGATATTGCATCGTAAAGGCGACAAACGATGCCAGTTGCCCCGTTACTGAGCCAGAGGTAATATCACCAATCTTCCAGAATTGTATAACTGGCTGATAATCGTGAATAACCAGTTCTCCAGGGTTTGATGACCAACTGGACATTGAAGCGTTACCGCGGTCAATATAATCGGTGCCGCTAAACGTCGACGCGCCTGCTTTGGAGTTCATGTAAAAGCCAAAAGAAATACCCACCCCAGGCACATTGGTTTGATAAACGCGCCGCGCGCCGTACGTCGCGACATAGGGTAAAATAGCGCTTTTCATTCCTGAGCTTGACCCTTCATTGCCGGTGGTGACGCAGGTATAAGCATGTGCTAAGGAACCATATATCTCATTGCTTATTGCTTGCCCAACGGGAACATCGCGCTGAACAATAATATTGCCATAATTCACGGTATAGGGAGAGCCGATGTAAGTATAATCACAACAGAAGCCCGTCAATGGAAACAACAAAGCCAGCATTAATAATGCAGATCGGAAAAGTCGCATATCTATGCACCTGATTTAAAAATTTGGTTCAACGTTAACGGCAAACAGCATTATCGATAATCACATCGTTATTCTGCTTCGTCATGTTTATCGCGTAATAGACCCTGCAGGTGTTTGCGGATTGATTTCCCCATTTCACGATCAGGTTTACCTGGGGATCGAGCCCCGTCAAATACACCTGTCCGCTATCACCAACGATAAAGCTGCTTGGTTCTGCTCCTTCAATGCTGGCCATTGCGCCAAACGGCACTAACTGGCCGTTTCGCTGGGTCAAGGTCATCAACATGCGAACACCGACGCTTGCCCGATAGTTCGCCCTGACAATCGCGCCACGCGTAGGGACCACGGTTTTGACCGTTTGTTCTAACTCAACGTTAGCCGGTAATGTTTCAGTGATTAATGACACATCATTTTTGCGATAAGGCATTAAGTTAGAGGCAACCGTATATCCGCGATAATCGGTTGTCGCTCCAGTCATATTCTGGATGCCTACGCCGGCAGCCCCGGGGGCGGCAATCAGCACGTTGGTTTCGCCCAATGGTTGAGAGAACGTCACGCCATTGGCATGCGCAACCACGCCTCCCTGAATCCCATAGTTCAGACGATCGGTATTTTTGTCATAGCTGTACCCGGCGGTGATTTCACCATAGGTGCCGCGATAATCACCATTCATGTTGCCGGTATAGGCCACGTCGTGAGTGCCGTAACCCTGTTGAATATTCCAGTTGAGCGCATTATTCGGCAGAGCAACACCATTTAACCCAGCGCTGTGTGTCGTACCGTTATTCTTGCTGGCATTCATGCCATAGTTTGCCCATGTCTGCGGCAACAGTTTTTCCAGTGGAATACTGATATTCAGCGCCAGCATCTGGTTTTTATCGTCGCTCTGGGGTGCGCTGTACGTTCCCGCGCCCCCATTCTTACTCAGAGTCCAGGTCAGGCCATAACTAATACTGTGCCAGTAGTTGTTATACCCAACGCTCCATGATTCCATCGCCTTACCTGAGTTCCAGTAATCTTCACGTGCGGCGTTCAGCATCAACGATCCCAGACGGTCTCCCAGCCCCTGGCTCAGCGTCAGCTCAGCACGGTTGCGGCGTCGGTCCTGAAGCGCATGACTGTCACCGTAAGAATCCAGGACCTCTTGCATGCCATAGTAGCCGCTGGTCGAATAGCGGTAGCCGGCAATCGCGAAGTTGGTGCCCGTTGCGGCAAAATTTTTACTGTATCGAGCCCGCCATGATTGCCCCCTGGTTTTCGGCATATTTTGCGGCGTGGACCAGCCCTGGGTGATGTCGCTGGAGATAGCGCCAAAGTCACCCATGTTTTTACCGACGCCCGCGGCGAGCGACTGGTACTTACTCGACTCCTGCAATCCGCCGTAAAACGTAAAGCCGTAGGGCAAGCCGAGAATAACGCTCATCTGAGCAAAGGGCGTTTTGTCCACGCTGCCGTTGTACGAACGATATTGGCCGCCCGTTAACGCATATTTTATTCGGCCTTCACGCTGTAATACGGGAAGGGAGGCAAATGGCACGCTAAAGTGCTGCTCGCTGCCATCAGCCTCTTTAATAGTGACATCAAGATCGCCGGCGCCTCCGGTAGGATACATGTCCGTGATTTCAAAAGCGCCCGGTGCCACAAAGCTCTGGTATATCTGATAGCCATTCTGGCGAATTATCACCTGGGCATTAGTCCGGGCGATCCCACGCACCACTGGGGCATAGCCCTTGAGGGAGTCGGGCAGCATGTCATCATCGGAAGCAAGTTGTCCTCCCCGGAAAGGCATACTGTCGAACACATCTGCCGGGGCAGAGCTGTCACCCAGCGTGAGCTGAGACTTTAACGGGATTATCGTACGTTGAGCATAGGTATAAACCGTCTTCCACGCATCATGACCCTGTGAATCTCGCGACCAGGTGGTGTAGTTTCTTAACCGCCAGGGGCCAATGTTCAGACCAGGACGCAGGTTGGCATACTGATTATCGCTGGTGCTGCTGTTGTTATTTTTGGCCCAGTTATTCGCCCCACTCAGACTGTAGTTGAGCAGGGCGGCGTTAATGCCTTGATCCCAGCGATCCGGTGGCACCGATCCGCGCGCTTGCGCTGAAAGTGCCGCTTGCGGAATGCTCAATACCAGACGTTGCATGGCAAACTGGAAATCCGTACTAGCCTTGGGAATCGCGGACAGGTTCGCACAGGATGTTTCACCCTTTAACGCGGGAAAAAGGCCCGTCTTGACTCCCCAGCTTTCTAATTGCTCAATGGATAAACAGGGGACTAATTTATCATCACCGCCAGGCTCTTTCAGCAACACAAACCTGATATCGCGGGTATCGACTAACCGATCGTCCAGGACGACATCGACATGATAATTCCCGGGGGCTTGCGCGCCAGATTCAAAACCAGAAAGATCGACTTTTTCTGTCCCTGGATTATCCAGTTCAACCAGTTCTGGGTTAAAAAAATCGCGACTATAGCTATTTTGTGTATTACCGAAGAGCGCGATGGTTATCAATAATGCCAACCGTGGAGACCGTGCTTTTATATAATCCATTGCCATCATCATAAATCCCACTCAGTGTCTTTGCGCCGGTCTACAGACTGGCTTTGTGTTCTGCCCCGGGACTGCCATAATCATTAATAATTTTGAATGTCACTGGCCCGCCCGTTACGCCGGAGGGTAAATCGAACATCGCGGTACTGCCGGGTAATACATAACTGACATCTGGTAATTTTTTACCTGATAGTGAAATCTCGTTAAAATTCATGACATGCTGAGTCGGATTGTTTACCTGTATCTTATTACCAACACGTTGCCAGCGTAGTTTATCGACCTGTTCTTCAGGGGAGGCGCCTTTCATCGCCGCCGGACGGTAGATAAGTTTAATTCTGGTTTTAATGGCAATTTGCAACGTATTGTCAACCTTAGCTGCGGAGGGGATGGCTTTTATATTAAGCCAAAACAAGCTCTCTTTATCCTGAGGTAAGGCTCCGGTGGCAACAATGCGCTCGACGTTTTGTTGGCCATTATTTAGTCGATATAGTGGTGGCGTAATGATAAAAGGCGCCTTTTCGCCACCCCCCCCCAGGTGTTTCGATCCACGACTGGATAAGGTAAGGGGTTTTATCAGGGTTATTTATGCCAATCGAGGCTTCTTTTTTATTACCATCAAAAATGACGCGCGTACCACCAATAACGACACCGGCCTGAGCAACGGATACGCCAATACTCAATATCGTGATGGTAAGCAAGATACTGCCAAGAACATTCATTTTAGACCTCTGAAATATGGGGCCGTATCGACCCCATCAGCATTTCTTGAAAGAAAATTAGTTATATACAATGGAGAAGTTAGCAACAGAGTTGGCCGTACCCGGCGTTACTGATGCCGTGGTGGAGATATATTGCGCATAGAATTTCAGCGTATTGTCCTGGGTACTGCTAAGTATGTAGTTATAGCTGTTCTCACCGTGCAAAGGCAGGTCGACTTTATCGGCGGTCATCAGGTTAATCGCCACCCCTGACGCCGCACTGGAGGTTGATGTATCAATAGCCAGCAGGTTAGGGTTGGTCAGATCGGGGGTGCCATCAAAGCGTACTTTGGTCGAAGTCACCGTGGTTGGGCAGTTTTTAAGTACGATATTAAAATCCTTTGCAGCCGCTTTTGTGCCACTGCTCGGAAATTCAGTTTTATAAAAGTTACCGAGATTGACCTGCTGGTTTTGCGATGCCACATCGACTTCACAGGCAGTATCCAGAATATTGCCGACGAAATTCACGGTGCCAGCGGCAGCAAAAGCGTGAGACATAGACAGCGCTGCAGTTGCGGTCAAGGCAACTAAAACAAGACTTTTTTTCATTACTTTGTTTCCTTATTAACTTTGTTTGCCATTTATATTCAGGCAATAGGGTGCCGATGAGCGTTACACTCTTTTTGTACCAGTGCCTTAATTTTCACTGTGCAGCATGGCAGCCATAAATAATTACGGTAAGACCATGAACTGTTCTGCTGACTGGCTAAAATTTATCTAATCATTTTCTTAAACTCAAATGTTTTGTGGGTCTATAAGTAGACTCCCACTTAACGAATAAGCAACATTTCTTCTTTTTTATCATGCTTATTAAGGTCCGGTCTATTTTTAGACTCAAAGATCATGGGACACAAAATCAATAACTTAGAATGCATCTTTTGAGCGGTCTACTTTTAGACCCCAGGCCAATATTTCGCGGCTTCTTAATTTTTAAGATAATTCTTCGGTCGATCAATAAAGCGATCACAGTTGAGGAATTGAGGCTGCATATGAACACGCGCTTAACCACCCCGGAAAACCAAGATAAATCAATTACCCTGGAATTAAAGCCATTCCGGCACATCGAGACTCTGATAAAACATGTGTTGCCAGCAGCAGAAAGAGTAGTGATCGGCAGAGGTGAGGTCGTGCATTATTATAAAGATGATATCCGGCAATGTTTTTTACTATTGCAAGGTAGCGTCGCGCTGCACCGTCGCGGCGATGGCATTGTATTAAATTCTGAATCATCACCGTTTATTCTGGGCGTGAGTAGTCAGTTTTCCTCAGAGCATCTTTATGTGAGAGCGCTGGAGACGTCAGAGATCGCCCGGGTGTCACTGGATTGTTTTAATCACATCGTGGCGCAACTGGATCTATGGGAGCATTTTTCGAAACTCCTGATTTACACGGCCTCCCGGGTGTATGAACATTGCGCACAAATCTCGCAGATGTCGGCTTATGACATCATCCGCTTTCAGCTGGTTGAGCTTATGCAAGAGCCGGATGCGATACGGCAACAAATTACGGCTGCAACCTATATTAAAAGCCGAACCTATCTTTCACGGAGCGGGATTATGCGGATTCTGGCAGAGCTGCGAACCGGGAAGTACATCACGATGGAACGGGGTATACTCCTTGATATCAACCATCTGCCTCGAAAATACTGACGATGAGGATACCCGCAACAGGAAGTCAGGCTATAATCAGACAGGTCAATCTTAAGGTTATCGGTTATGTCCTCTTCAGCAAAACCTCACAAAGGTTCACCCTACGCGCAAGAGCTGATTTCTCACTTACAGCCATATTGCACGCCACGTAAAACTGAAAGAGGGGAGCAACTGGATTTCAAGGTGAATGGCCAGGGGATGTGTTACCTGATCCTTGAGGGAACCGTAGCGGTTTATCGCCGAAACGATAATATGATGCTGTCCACTGCGCGCAGTCCCGCCGTGTTTGGTCTTGCCAATCTGACGGATATTTACTTCGATGATTACATTAAAACTATCAACTCCTGCGTGATTGGCGAGATCTCCACCGCTCGTGTTCATGACATTATTAAAGAAAAGTCGTTATGGGGGCTGCTCTCAAAGCAACTGATGTTTGTGTATGGCCGACTTTACAACAATGTGATGCCGCAGGGCGCACCGACGGCGTACGAGATGATCCGCCAGCAGTTGCTCAATTTAATTGAAGAAGATGAGAGTTATCGCGCCGCAGTCACAGCGGAACTCTACATCCGCGAGAAAACCCATCTTTCTCGCAGCGGCGTCATGCGCATACTTGCAGATTTAAAAACGGGTGGTTTTATCGAAATGGAAGAGGGAAGACTCATTAAAATCCATAAGCTTCCCGCCAGGTACTAAATTCAGACCCCGTCAGACAAAAAAACGCCCCTCATCTCCATTTAGCGACCACACCAGGGTCAATGATAATTTTTAATGCCCAGGGCAGGGCGCGCCATGTTCTACCCAGTGGTGTGCCGATCGGGCGGGATCGTCCGCTTAGCTAGTTTTTTTTGCAAAATGATGATAATAATTGGGGATCCTGATGCGGAAATTGCACATAGCGCCAGCAACGTGTCCATATTCTGGAACGCCATGCGATGGTCAGGTAACAGAAAAGCGGACAGGAAAAATGCGGCAGTCGTCATCAGATACATCATGGACGTCTGTAATGAAGAGAATCCCGCTCGTTGGTTGTTATCAGGAAACTGAATCGTAACCGCCGAAGATGAAACCAGACGACTGTAAGCTGCCCCGAGAAATAACGTCATAAACAGCGCCGGATGCGGATAGCCCAGGAAGGGTATCAGCAAGCTCAGAATAAAAACGAGGGTTGACCCGGTCGCCAAACTCAAGGCAGAAAAACGAGAGGTTAATGCCCCTGTCATTCTTGTAGACAGATACCCCGCCAGTCCCCCGCCGAAGAACAGCCAGGGCAGCAGGCCTTCAGAAGCCCCCAACAGCTGCGTCATTAACGGCGCCAGAACAGGAATGATCAGCATTGGACTAAACTGTACCAGCGCATTACCGGAAGCAAACAGTAAAGTATCAACATCGAGGGGCAGCGCGTAAGACGTGTCGAAAGTGACGGGGTCCTGAGGGATGGCAGTGACGATGAATGGCAATGCCAACAAACAGAGCGTGCTGATTAACCACAACGCGACATGCCAACCGTAATGAGTACACAAAAATAATATAGCGGGCATCCCCACAACGCTTACCAGCGAAAATGACGCAATCACCGTCGCCAACATTTTTCCGCGCAAGTCAGCCGGCGTGTGGTTTATCAAAATACCGATCCCCACACCCATTGTCGTCCCTCCAACCAGCCCTGCGAAGAATCGCAAGGTAAGAAGAAGAGGAAAACGGGTTATGAATGTTGTCAACAGTGTCGCTATGGCTAGCAGCACCATATTAGCGATAAGAAAACGCTTCTTATTGCAACGGTCAACCCAGTAAAAGGCGATAATTCCCGACAGGACGGCTCCAGAGGTGTACATACCGGATACATAGCCTGAGAAGGAGACGGGAACAGCGAAATCCGCGGCCATAAATGTAAAAACAGGACTGAATATCATATATTCCAGCGCGTTAGTAAACTGCATAAAAGCGATGACCAGCGCTATCCGTATCAGCGCCTTTTGATTAAATGTTGTGGTGACCCGTGGCATAGCAAGCGACCTGTTGATGAAAGATAACCTAGCTTAACTACTATCAAACTTATCGATTAGATGGTAAAAATGGCACTCATTATTATCATATGTGGGATAGTTGATGCGGCCAGTTCTTGATTTTAATGCGCTGAAAGTCTTCATCGCTGTAGTTGAAAGAGACAGTTTTGTTGGGGCTTCGAAAGCCCTTGAAATGCCGGCATCAAATGTGAGCCGTTGCATTGCTCAGCTAGAAGACAAACTGAATCTTCAGCTTATTGAACGCAGTACCCGACATATGAAACTCACTCAGGCGGGGCATCTACTCTATACCCGGGCGAAGCCATTACTGGAAGCGCTTGAGCAAACTGAAACCGAATTAACGTTGCGGCAAATGCAATTCAAGGGGCCACTACGTATCTGTATTCCCAATGAAATCGGTCCTGCACTGCTGGGCGCTATTGTTGCCGATTTCGCCTGTCAGCATCCGGACCTGGAGATAAGTTGCGTCACCAATTTGTCTGGTTATGAATCCCTGCGCGAT
Organism: Klebsiella sp. 2-CIP_Kleb.; assembly: GCF_050378715.1. NCBI lineage: Bacteria > Pseudomonadati > Pseudomonadota > Gammaproteobacteria > Enterobacterales > Enterobacteriaceae > Klebsiella > Klebsiella sp. 2-CIP_Kleb. The sequence continues at coordinate 363,856 of NZ_JBNRLG010000001.1, read as the reverse complement.
GATCTGGATCTCGCTGTCATTGTGAGTCGTGGTCAGATGGATGACAGTGACTACATAGCCCGTCATCTGGTGACCATCCCTTGCACCATCGTTGCGGCCCCCTCCGTTATCCAGCGTTATGGCACGCCTTCTCGTATACAGCAATTTGAAGAATTGCCCTGTATTACAACGGTAAATGCGCTTAAAGGCGCTCCCTGGCAGTTTGTGAATAAAAAGGGCGGATTCGAGACGATTAAAGTTAACGGTCGTTATCGGGTCAACAGCGGGGAGATGGCAGGGCGAGCGGCCATCTCAGGCGTCGGTTATGCCATCCTGTCGAAACAAGCCTGCCAGCCCTATATTGACGATGGCCGGTTAATCGAAATTGAATTTGAACAATCGGCGGCCCCCTTGCAATTGTTCGCCCTGTATTCCGATCGGCGTTATTTGCCGGCAAAAACAAGAGGGCTTATTGATTTCATGTATCAGAGATTGAGTCATGAATAAGAGGCCATCATCAGCGCACCTGGATGCGCTGTCCCGTTCAGCCGGCGCTCTTGCCGCTCATCACCTCGACTCAAGCACCATTGAATCACTCCTCGCCGATCGCCAAAAAGCGTCTGTTAAGGAGGCTGTCAGCTTATCTTTTTAGCCATTGCCCTGGCGATGGCCGGGGCGCTTTCTAGGGCAAGCTCAGGCCTTCAAGTCCAGAACGACATGGCTGAATGTTTGATAAGTTTTTTCATCGGGGGCAGGCGGAATTTTGGCGACTTTCAGCGCGGACATCACCTGCGCGCAGAATGGCCGATCGCCGTTCTCGACCGCCGGATCCTGCACCGTCCCGTCACGCTGCAGGGTAAAGCGCACCGAGCATTTTTGCCCTTGCCAGGAGCCCGGCTGGTCTATGTTAGCGAAGATAGCCGCCTGGATCCGCGCCAGATAGCGTGAGGCATTGGCCTGCGGTGACGTGTCTGCACGCGTTTGATAATCGCGAAGTATCTTATCCACTTCTGCCGATATTTGAGCGTCTTCGGCGCTGTCCGGCGCAGAAGCATGACCCGAACAGGCGGAAAGGAGTAAAGAGAGGGTGCAAACGAGCACAGCGTTGATTTTCACGGACATGGTAAGCCTCCTTGCTGGTGGTGAAACATTTCGTGTACGAGGCGGTTATCCTCTGTTATTCCGCGAGATTATTCAAACGCTGAATGCATCATGCTCGTTTTAAGTGACACTGTCACACATTTTTGGCTTTCGTCGCGGACGGTTAGGCCATCCAGTCGCGGATCAGGTCACCGTATAGCCGTTCTGCCTCCGCCAGTCGGCTGAGCAGGCAGTACTCGTCGGTTTGATGCGCCATCGACGGCTCGCCGGGGCCGAGAATAATACAGGGCGGATCGCCCAATGCAGGCAGCAGCAGCGAGGCGTCGGTAAAGTAGGGCACCACGCGCGGCGTAATCGGCTCAGCGTGCAGCGGCTGACAGCGTTGGTAAACCTGCTTAATCCATGCATGATCCTCCCGGCTCAGGACCGCAGGCAGGTCGACCAGCGTGGTGACCGTAACGCTTTCGCCCAGCAGCGTCGTCAAGCGCTCCCGGATAGCGGCGTGCTGTAAATTGGGCGCGCTGCGGATATCGACATCAAAACGCGTGCGGTCCGGTACGGAATTAATATTGAGTCCGCCTTCTATGCGTCCGACGTTGAGGGTGGGTTGCTTCATTAGCGGATGCGGCGCGCCTGGCGAAAAATGCTGAATCTTACCCAACGCATCCGCCGCAAGATAGATAGCATTGATCCCCAGCTCCGGCATCGCGCCGTGGGCGGTTTTCCCCCGCGTTTCGCAGCGCAGCCAGAGCGCGCCTTTATGGCCGATAACCGGATAGTTGGCGGTGGGTTCACCGACGATCAGCGCGCCCACCTCCGGCAACGTTGCGGAGGCGATCAGCGCCCGCGCGCCGTCGCAGCCGGTCTCTTCTCCGCCGGTTATCAGCAATACCGCGCCGCGTCCGGCGAGGATCGCTTCCCGCTGATGAACGCAGGCGACGGCAAACGCCGCTATCGCCGCTTTCATATCGCTGGATCCGCGGCCATAAAGACGCCCGTCTTCCATCTGCGAGCCAAAAGGATCGTACTGCCAGCGGGCATTTCCCAGCGGGACGGTATCCAGATGTCCGGTAAAGGCCAGCGGTTTACCGCTCTTCGCCCCGGGAAGGCTGGCGATAAGATTGCAGCGTCCCTCGCCGAACGACGACAGCGAAACCTCAAAACCGCTATCGTCAAGCCAGTCGGCGAAGAACCGCATGCAGTCAGCTTCGCTGCCCGGCGGGTTAATGGTGTTAAAGCCCAGCAGCTGCCGGGCGAGCTCAAGGGTCGTGGTCATCAGCGGCGTTCCGTCAGCCAGTCGAGGCAGTTAATCCATAGCTGGCGATAGCCGGGCCATTTGGCAAACTCTTCCGGCAGCCAGTGCGCCGACATGTCGCTGGTCCACACCAGCGAACGACCCTGCTGATATTCGCGAACAGCCAACAGCGGATGACCGGTACCGGCCACGCTCGCCAGCAGTTTGCCTTCCGGGTGCATTTCAACTTCGTTATAGCCCAGCAGCCACGGCCATTCGCCCGGAATATCGTTAAACAGGGGGTGAGACTCCGTCACTTCGGCATAGCAGCCTTCCGGGGTTTCAATGCGGTCGTCCCAGGCCAGGCAGCGTACCGGCAGCACTTTCTCCACCGCGGTATTACGGTAGCGTGCGCCGCCGTTGATCCCCTGGAAGCTGTAATAGCCGCCGATCATCATCAGCGCCCCCCCGCCGGCCACGTAATCATGCAGGAGCGTTAAACGGTTGGCGGTTCGGCGGCTCTTCAGCCAGGTGTCCGGATGCAGCAGCAGCGTATTGGCGCCAATGTCCGAGAGAATAATCGCATCCCACTCCTGCAGCGCTTCCAGCGTCAGCGGAAAGTCGGTCGCCGCCGCGTGGGCGGGCATATAGGTAATGGCATAGGGACTGTCGGCGAGCGCGGCCAGAAAGTCCGTTGCGCCGGTGTGCCAGGTGGCGGTGGCAAACTGGTCGAAGCCTTTAACGTGCGTTGACGTGCTGGTCCAGGACTCACCGACCAGTAAGATTTTTTTCTGCATGATGACGTTTCCTTTTATCCGCCAAAGACCCGCTGGGGGTTTCCAATCATTAAGGTTTCAAGTTGTTCGCCGCTGACGCCGTGGCGCCGCAGACGCGGAACAAAATGCTTGAGTATGTAGCCATAACCGTGGCCGCCGTAGCGGGTGAGCATGGTTTTCAGGAAGACGTCCTGCGACAGCAGAATGTGCTGGATGTAGCCGTCGTCAATCAGCTCGCGGATCGCGCGGGCGTTCTCCTCGTCGGAGGGCGACTGCGCCGACTCGTCGGCGTAGTAATAGCTCATGCCGATCATGTCGTATTCGAGAAACGCCCCGCGCTGTGCCAGTTCGCGCTGGTAGCGCTTATCGGCAAAGCTGGGATTCATATGGCACAGCACGGTATGGCGTAAATCGGCGCCTTCCTGCTCGAGAATATCCAGCACACGATGGCCCAGCCGCTCCCAGCCGGGCAGATGGACCTCGATCGGCACGCCGGTCGCGGCGCTGGCCCGACCCGCAGCGCGCAGGGATTTCTCCTCATCCGGCGTAAAGCGGCTGGAGATACCGATTTCGCCGATGAGCCCGGCGAGCACCTCCGGTTTCTCCTCCGCGCCGCCAAGATCGTAAATCAGCCGTTCGGTCAGCTGTTCGACGCTGCTGATTTTTACCCACTCAGGGTGCGAAGCTTCCAGATAGAGCCCGGTACCCATAATGATGTTCAGACCGGTCAGACGCGCGATGCGCGCCAGCGCTTTCGGATCGCGGCCAATGCCGATATTGGTCGGGTCGACCACCGTTTCTCCGCCAAGGGCTCGATATTTAGTCAGCTCGTCAATCGCAACGTCGACATCAAACAGCTGACAGTTATCGCGGCTCATCAGCGGGTTAAGCGACAGTTCGCCAAGGTTTTCCATTTTCACCGGCATTTCGGCAAGATGGCGATCGCTGCAGCAGCAGGGTGGCACCCATTTGCCGGAGGCATCCAGCAGAATATGCTCATGCATCAGAGTAACGCCCATTTCGTTAATCGGTAGTGGGCCAAGCACAGTCATTACATAACCGCTGCTGACGCCAACCGGCAGCGGGGAGGGATGGCGAAAAATTGATCCTTTCATCAGCTATCCTTTTGCCGCGGAGCGCGTCGGGTTGAGAATGCGGGTGTTCAGCCAGATAGCCAGCAGGATAATGGTGCCGGTGGCTATCTGGGTGTAAAACGGCGAAATATGCGACAGGATCAGCCCGTTCTGAATGACCGCAATCGACAGCGCGCCCAGCAGCGTGCCAATAATAGTCCCGAAGCCGCCAAACAGACTGGTGCTGCCTAGCACAACGGCAGCAATGACCTGCAGTTCAAAGCCTTCGCCCTGGTTGGAAGAGCCGCTGCCGAGGCGTGCGGTAATGATCATCCCCGCCAGCGCGGCGGCCATTCCGCTGATGATATAGACCTTCATGGTCACCGCTTTGGTGTTAATGCCGCTGCGCCGCGCGCCTTCGGCGTTGGCGCCGATAGCGGTCACGTAGCGGCCAAAGCGCATATGGTTGAGAACGATATGCCCGATCGCCAGAATCAGAATGCCGAGCAGCGCGGGCATGGGGATACCGACTACCCACGCGCGTCCGATAAAGGTAAACAGGCTGTCAGCCGGAACCGGAATCGAATAACCCTGAGTGATCAGCAGCGCGATGCCGCGAACCACAGCCAGAGTGGCGAGGGTGACGATAAACGCCGGAATCCCTTCATAGGCAATAAAGAAGCCGTTGATGGCGCCAACGACGCCGCCGAGCAGCAGGCCGCCGAGCAGTACCACCGGCCACGGCAGCCCCCAGCTATTCAGGGCGATAGCGGAGAGCGCGCCGACCAGCGCCAGGGTAGAGCCCACCGACAGGTCTATGCCGCCGGTGGTAATCACCATGGTCATTGCCGTCGCGACGATCAGCAGCGGGGCGCTCTGACGGATAATGTTCAGCCAGTTGGTGCCGGTGAGAAAGTTGCTGGTGATCAGCGAAAACACCACGCAGCAGAAGACGAAAAAGAGGGCGATACTGACCACGCCCGAGTGGTTATGCAGCAGGCGGCGCGGCAGCGAATGCTGGATCATGCGGGAGCTGCTTAAGTTCATGATACTCATCCTGTTACCTCAATGTGCAGCCGCAGAGCGGGCGGTGAACTTTTCGCCCACAATCAGGTTAACGATATCGTTCAGGCTGGTGTCGGACACCCGTCTGTCGGCGACATTAGTGCCTTCATACATCACCATGATCCGGTCGCAGACCAGGAACAGGTCCTGCAGGCGGTGGGTAATCAGGATCACGCTCACCCCGCGAGCGGAAACGCGGCGAATGAGTTCCAGAACCGCTTCGACCTCCGCGACGGCCAGCGCGGCGGTGGGCTCATCCATAATCAGCACTTTCGGGTCAAAGGCCGCCGCGCGGGCGATGGCTATAGCCTGGCGCTGGCCGCCGGAGAGATTTCGCACCAGCAGCCGGGTATCCGGAATAGATATCCCCAGCCCTTTAAGCATCTCTCTGGCATCGGCGTGCATTTTGGCTTCGTCGAGAAAGGGGATACCGAGGACCGATTTCATCGGCTCACGGCCCATAAACAGATTGCCCGCGACGTCGACCGTGTCGCAGAGCGACAGATCCTGGTAGACCATCTCGATATGGCAGCGGCGCGAATCGGCCGGGTTCGTAAACTGCTGCTGTTCACCGTCGATACGAATCGTGCCGCTGGAGGGGATCACTGCGCCAGAGAGCACTTTGGTGAGGGTGGATTTCCCCGCACCGTTATCGCCCACTAAGCCCAGCACTTCGCCCGGGGCCAGCTCAAGGTTGACTCCGCGCAATGAGCGTATCGACCCGTAGGTCTTGGTGATATTGATCATCTCTACCCTTGGCGGGGTAGTTTGTGGCTGCTGCATCTGATAACTCCCATCGCTGTGGCCGGGAAAATGTTCGCCATCCTGCGGGAGGGACTCTATCCGACACGGTTTACAATCTAGTAAACCGGTTTACCTGCGGAATAGAGCACTCGCCAGGGCAGTCAGGACAAACGCTATGTAAGATATTTGTTCGCCAGTAAGAACGTTGCAGCATCCGTGCCAGGGCAGGAACCACACAGCAGCCCTGTAACTTAACCTTATGTATTCAATACACTTAATTGAATAAAATCCGGTAAACCGGTTTACTGATTATAGTGAATAAATTGTTAATTGATCGTTTTTTGCGCCAAAAGCGGGCGCTTTTGCGCCATTTTGGAACGGGCTTAACAGATCTTGATCGAGTCGCGGCCAATCCATTCAACCGGCAGGCGGGTTTCCGCAGGGATATCCGGATCGTCGTTTAGCAGGCGCATCATGATGTTCACCGCGGTACGGCCCAGTTCGCGGGCGGGCTGACGGATAGTGGAGATCCGCGGCTGGGTAAAATCGGCGTAGTTGGCGTCATCGAAGCCGACTAACGAAAGCGCCTCCGGCGCCTGGAGCCCGCTGGCGCGCAAGCCATCGAGCAGGCCGAGCACCAGATAGTCGCTGGCCGCGAAGACGGCGGTGGGGCGAACCGGTTGGCTGAACAGGTGCCGCAGCGCCTGCTGGCCAAACTCGCGCTGGTAGTCGCCATACATCACCCATTCGGGCGGCCAGCTCAGGCCCGCTTGCTCCATCGCGGTGCAAAAGCCCTGATAGCGCTCACGGACGCTCATCAGCTTGTCCGGGCCACCGACGAAAGCGATATGGCGATGCCCGGCGGCGATCAGTTTTTCGGTGGCGATCCGCCCGCCCTGGACGTTATCGGCAAACACTTTCGGTACCTTACTGCCGGGAATATCTTCATCCAGCAGGACAATGCGTTCGTGACGCTGGACTTCCTTGCGCAGCAGGCCATTATCGGGGCGGTTGGTGGTGAACAGCAGACCGTCGACCTGGCAGGTATCCAGCCAGCGAATGAACTGGCACTCTTTTTCCGGGTTGTTGCGGGTGATACACAGCACCAGGCTGTAGCCGCTGGCAGAAGCAGCCTCTTCGGCAGCGTCGGCCAGTTCGGCAAAGAAGGGGTTGGTAATATCGGGAAGCACCAGGCCAAGCGTTTCGCTGCCGCCTTTGCTAAGACGACGTGCCAGGCTATTGCCGCGATAGTCCAGTTCGCGAATGGCGGTTTCGATGCGGTCGATGGTGTCCTGCGGCAGCACAATACTGTTGTTCATATAGCGCGACAGGGTCGCCTTCGACAGCCCCGCCAGCTTTGCCACATCGGATAACAATACGCGTTTTATACTCATTTCCTGCGCCATTTCTGCCAGAATCGGCTATCTGTAACATAGTTAAGCGCGGTGGATACAGCAATTTCTCTGCGAACAATCACCAAAAATAAATGCTTGACAAATTTTAATCAGCAGAGAATTGTATAGGCAGTTTACCGCATCATCCGGGAAGTCATTCCCAACCCCGTTTAAGTTATTCCAGTCGCGCACCGACACGGACCGGTTGCCGGGATGACATTAAGCAGGTATCCGCCGAACGGTCGATGATTGTTCTGGCGATATAGACGATATTTGCCCGCCAAAAAAATAATCCTTCTGCGTTCGCATGCGGCGCGGAACTCTGCTGGCTATCAACTATTCCCGACGAGGATACTGATGATGTTATTTCACACCGGAAAACTGCGTTTCCTTGCTGTCGCCACGACCATGCTGGCATCAATGAGTTTTATTTCTGCTGCCAGCGCTGCCGGTCCGACTTATGCGCTGGTACAAATCAACCAACAGGCGCTGTTCTTTAATCTGATGAATAAAGGCGCACAGGATGCGGCCAAAGCCAGTGGCAAGGATTTAGTTATTTTTAACTCTAACGATAATCCCGTGGCGCAAAACGACGCGATAGAAAACTATATTCAGCAAGGCGTTAAAGGCATTCTGGTTGCTGCTATCGACGTTAACGGGATCATGCCAGCGGTTAAAGAAGCCGCCGCCGCAAACATTCCGGTGATTGCGATTGATGCCGTATTACCGGCCGGGCCACAGGCAGCTCAGGTCGGCGTTGATAATATTGAAGGCGGCAGAATTATTGGTCAATACTTCGTAGACTACGTGCAGAAAGAGATGGGCGGCCAGGCGCGACTGGGTATTGTCGGTGCGCTGAATTCGGCCATTCAGAACCAGCGGCAGAAAGGGTTCGAAGAGACGCTGAAAAGCAATCCGAAGATTACTATCGCTAACGTGGTCGACGGGCAGAATGTGCAGGATAAAGCGATGACCGCGGCGGAAAACCTGATCACCGGTAATCCGGATCTGACAGCGATTTATGCCACCGGCGAACCCGCGCTGCTCGGCGCTATCGCCGCCGTGGAAAACCAGGGGCGGCAGAAGGATATTAAAGTCTTTGGCTGGGATCTGACGGCGAAGGCGATTTCCGGTATTGACGGCGGCTACGTCACCGCCGTACTGCAGCAGGACCCGGAAAAGATGGGCGCAGAAGCCCTGAATGCGCTGAACAGCATCACGTCGGGTAAAACCGTGCCGAAAACCATTCTGGTTCCGGCGACGGTGGTAACCAAAGCGAACGTCGATTCATACCGTCCGCTGTTTAAGTAGGTCAGCGCGCGCCGTCCGGGGTTAACAGGGCGGCGAGCTCACGGCTGCCGGGAAACGCGCTGAGCGTCCCCCGGCGGCTAACGGTAATGGCGGCAGCGCGACTAGCGTGCGCCAGCGCCAGCGCATCCGGCGCGACGCCGCGCAGCAGGGCGGAGGCCAACATGACGGCGAGGAACGTATCGCCTGCGCCGGTCGAATCAATCGCCTCGGCTGGCACGGCGGGACAAAACTGGCGCTGTCCCGCCTGAACCAGCCAGGCGCCTGCGGCGCCCTGGGTAATCACTAAGGTTTTCACCCCGTATGGCTGGAGCAGCTCGGCCTCGGATTCATTGACCACCGCGATGTCGATGAGCGGCCACAGATGGCAAAAGTCTGGATTGACAGGTGAGGGGTTGAATACCGTTGTCATGCCGCGGCTTCTGGCGTACTGGAACAGCGCCCGCGTTTTATCTAGGGAGAAATTACCCTGCTGTAGCAGAATATCGCCGGCAACGGCGTCCGCCATATGCGGAATAATATCCTCAAGGCGGAATGCGTCGGCAGTCGCCGTAGTGGTAATGATGGCGTTGTCGCCATCAGCGCTATTTAAAATAATCGAGGTATCGCTATGTTGATTGAAATGGCCGTCGGGTAGTAGCGTCAGTGGTTCATTTTTTATCTGCTGGCGGATCCACGCGCCGTTGCTGTCATTTCCCGTGGCGGCAATTAAACGCGTCTCTATTCCGCAGCGGGATAATATAATCGCCTGGTTCGCGCCTTTACCGCCGATATCCTGCGAAACTTTAACGCCGTGAATGGAGGCTCCTTTTTTCGGTATATCCGGAATGGACCAGGTTTCATCTACGGTAATATTACCAGTAACGTAAACACGCATAGTGTTCCCTTAACAGGATGGATAAGATGGTTGCTATCTCAGCAGAAAAGACGAATGCAATACAAGCTATTTTTTCACGAAACAAAGCTGTTATTGGCGTTATTCATTGCGACCCATTTCCGGGCTCGCCAAAATATCGAGGAAAATCAGTCTCGGATATTGTTGAACGTGCGCTTCGCGATGCTGAAAATTATATTTCAGGCGGTGTTCATGGTCTGATTATTGAAAACCATGGCGATATTCCTTTCTCTAAACCTGAGGACATCGGTCATGAAACCTCAGCGCTGATGGCGGTCATTACCGAGAAAGTTCGTGAGCGTTTTGCTGTGCCGCTGGGCATTAACGTTCTGGCTAACGCGGCGATCCCGGCAATGGCGATCGCCCTGGCGGGAGGCGCCGATTTTGTCCGCGTAAACCAGTGGGCCAACGCCTATATCGCCAACGAAGGATTTATAGAAGGGGCGGCCGCTAAGGCGCTGCGCTACCGCAGTATGCTGCGCGCTGAACATATTCGCGTTTTTGCCGATAGCCACGTTAAGCACGGTAGCCATGCCATTGTCGCTGATCGTTCGATTCAGGAGCTGACGCGCGATGTCGATTTCTTCGAGGCTGACGCGGTGATCGCCACCGGCCAGCGTACGGGCGATAGCGCCACGATGGCGGAAATTGACGAGATCCGCGCGGCGACGGAACTACCGCTCCTGGTGGGCTCCGGGGTGACACCGGCTAACGTGAATCAGATCCTCGGGCGGACTCAGGGGGTCATTGTGGCCAGTACAATGAAGGTCGATGGCGTCTGGTGGAACGATGTTGAGCTGGCCCGGGTGAAGCATTTTATGTCGGTCGCGCAGGCCGCTTTGGAGGAAGCTTAATGGAAGCGTTTAGCGAACGCCTGCTGCGCGAACATCAACCGGCGTGGCAGGCGATGCAGCAGCACCCGTTTGTGACTGATATCGAACAGGATCGTCTGCCGACAGCCGTATTCAACCGCTATCTGGTGTTTGAGGGCAACTTTGTCGCGACGGCAATCGCGATTTTTGCCCTCGGGGTCAGCAAAGCGCCGGGTATTCAACAGCAGCGCTGGCTGATTGGCGTGCTGAATGCCCTGGTTGATATACAGATCGCGTGGTTTGAACAGGTGTTGTCTGCGCGGCAGATCGATCCCGCTGAGTACCCGGATGATTTGCCAGGGGTACGGCGCTTTCGCGACGGTATGCTGCGGACCGCCCGCGAGGGCAGCTATGAACAGATCGTGACCCTAATGTTCGGTGCGGAGTGGATGTACTCTTGCTGGTGCCGACGGGCGAGTGAACATCATCAGAGCGATGCTGATTTACGACGCTGGGTGGAAATGCACGCGGAGGACGAATTTTATCAGCAGGCGCTCTGGCTAAAGAACGAACTCGACCGTTGCGCCATGGCGCTGAGTGAAAAAGAAACGCAGGCGCTGTCGGCGCTTTACGGTGAGGTACTGCAGTGGGAAATTGATTTCCATCACGCGGCGTACGAGGAGTAGCCGCGAGGTGAATCACAGGGGGCGCCGGAAGCGGCGCCTTCTGAGCGCTGCTCTCATTAGCGGGCCGATCTAATGGGTATCCTTTGTCTCTCCTGTCCAACACCGGCAGGAAATCCTCAGAGAGTACTGCAGAAGTTTTCTTTTCAAACGCGCATTTTAATAAGTAGAAAGATCAAAAGGGAGAAGATCTCCCTTAAAAGTTATTCAATCATTAAAGAGAGTAAACCGGGAAGGGCATGACTGAGTCTGGTAAACCACATCTGAATAACCAGCTAACCAAAGCCCTTTTTGCGCTATAGAAGGGTTTTTATTAGTAATGCAATTATCAATTAATGATAACAAAACCTGATGTGTTTCTTCATCTAGTTCATTTGTAATGTAATTTATAAAGTATAATCCATCATATTCTTTGCAAAGAATATTAGGCATCACCTTTGAAGGATAAAGGAAGTCAATTAAGTCTTCGGATATTACAATCCTTGGATAAATAGCCTTTTCACTTTCAACTTTATAGGCTTCAATTAACGCAGGGCTAAAAATAAAGCCTGACTTACTGTAATGTTTATTTAATGCAATACCTCCACGACACAAAAAACCATTTTTCAAAAGCAAAATTTGATATAATGAGACAGCCTTAGCAAACTCCTCAAATGAATCTTTCGAAAACGCTTTGCTAATAACAATTGAATCTGAAAACTGTACTAAATCAATATTAAAATCCTTAAAGATATCTTCACAGCTTATATGGCATTCATATAAATTCTTAAGAAGACCTTTGTCAAACTGATTCAATTTTTCTTCTTCAACTATGTTTTTAAAGCCCAGAATGTCTATGAAAGCAACATAATGTGAAGAGACGTCCATGATTATTTCCTCCTTTCAAATTCAAAAATAGAATCCGCTGCTTTTTTAAAAAGCCCCCGATAGGTGTTAATCCTTTCTAAAGCTCCTGACCAGTTATTACCTCTCCACGGCTCCCCACTTTTAGTAATCAAAGCTGTATCTTGTTGTTGGATGTTAAATACGGCTTTACCAACTTCCTGCATTAGTGGAGCTAACTGATTGAAATCAGGGATTTCAATGATGATTGTATGCTCTTTAGACTTATCATCTAATTGAGGCAGATACTTTTCATCACCGATTAACGGTTTTATTTTTTCATCAATTTCAACAGGTATACGATCCATCCACATCTGATAGCCAGGTTTAGCAACTCCAGAATATTTTTTGAATGCTTGCACTATACACCCCAAAAATGAAGGATTACCTTCCCGAATTGGAAATCCTAATTCCTTATATGCTTCTATTGCTTGTTGATGGTCTCTAGTCCATCTATCTATAATATGACTAAGGGTAGAAATAGCCTGAACATTAAACCGGTCGGGAGCAACGGGTATAAAAAATCCATCACATGCCAAGAAAAATGCTCTAGTTAGTGCTCCAGAACTAGGACCCACATCAATAAATACATAATCATAAGTATTCTTGGTTGCGAGCCTTTCCAAGAAATCACCTATAGCTACGTATGTTCTCATGAGGTTTGTACGGTTACTCATTCTTTGTACATGAGCTTCAGCTAAGTCATCTTCTATCGAGGACAGATCAACTGACCCCCTAATTAAATCAAGATGTTCAGCAACCTGACATACTTCAACTTTCTCTAAATCAATAAAAGCAGAATCCCCTTTTATTCTTTGGTTAAGAACTTCAAGGATGTTACTTCCTGGTAAATCTTTGATTAAGTTCTCTTTCTCTGATTGCTCATCAAGTTGCTTAATCACCGTTGCCATAGCAATCTCAGTTAAATTACACTGGGGATCAGCATCAACCATTAAAACTTTCTTACCAGTGCCTGAGATATAATTGCAAAGATTAAAAGTTGTTGTCGTTTTTGAGACGCCACCCTTATGGTTATAAAGAGTTATTATTTTCATGTTAACTACCTCTAGGTTTGATTTGCTTTTTAATATATCATTCCCAATACAAATTAGACATGAATTTAAAAACTTTTTTTAAATTTGTATCATGGATCAAAAGAAAGGGGGAAAATACTACTACGACCTTAAACTTCGTGCAGATTGGTAATGTATTCTTCCTTCTGAAAAACGCGTTCACTGGATTTATTGCCTGCTGAAACTGAATTTTCTCGCCGCAAGGAAAAGCAGTGTCTGCTGGTACGTACTCCGGCGCCACTGGTGACGCCTAAGGCACTTAACCAGAGCTGGTCGGTTCAAGAGCCTTTCCTGGGCGCTTGTTGTCAACGATTACGCCCTGGTCCAGCTCTCTCAGCCGGTCATAGGTTATGAAGGGCAGGGAAGTGCCGTTAGTCCGGAGCTCGATAGAACCGTCCGAATACTGCCAGACATCAATGCATTCCCCCTGGAAACGTCTGTTTTGTTCATTATCCTTAAACAGATAGAGATTTTTATCATACTGTAATGTCAGGTTTTTTGAGACCTTATGTTGTTCACGTTAGGTGAATGTTGCTACCAGATTTTCATCACTCTCGAGCGGACGATGAACGTCGAAATCATGGCGTGGCGGCTTCGCAAGCCATGGCCCTTGGATGAACTGGTATTGGCACAGATACCGGTGATGTTCAATTCGCTCATGGCACGGCCAAACCAGGCTGGCCACGCCGCCGGTTAACAAGTGAAAGTGGCCCTGTTCATGGTAGCGCTCCAGTAGCCGTTGGTAGTGTCTGTCAGATTTCTCCAGGCGGCTGGCCGCGAGACGCGTAGTGAGACGCCGGTCGATAATATCCTGAATGATTCTGAGTCTTTTAACATCGTTCATTGAGAAAAATTCCGTTCCGTATGCCGTCATTAATCTCATCCTTTGAAAGCAGCGATCGCTATAGTTAGACTGTAGCGCGGACATGTCTTATTGCCAGAGACGGGCATCTCCATTAACCTACCACAACATTAGTTCGCATAATGTATATTATGTTAAATAGAATATCGGGACGCGTAACCCAACCATAGTTACAACTCTACCCCATGAAATTCATAGGCTCCATCTTGTCCTCCACCGGCTGCTTACTCGTTTGTATATGACTCGCGCTGTTTTCACTCACGGTACTCTGATGCCGACCGTGCACCACGTGTCCAACAACTTCCCGCGGACCAGCGATGGCGTTTTTCATAAACTCCTCCGGCACGCATATGGCGCTCTCGATCGTCGTTGGGTTCATTAGGCGAACGCCCGACGGCGACACGCTGACCGCACCCGGCTTCCCGGCGCGGTTAACATCAGGTCTCGCTTCTGGTTGCCTATCTGCCAGACAATGCCGACTCACTCAATTTTAACCGTTCCCGGCAAACCGCGCGCCGCACTTTCTCCGCCCTAAAATGTCCAGGTAACTGCTGCTGCCAGTGCCGTCTCGTTACGTCGTAACACGATCGGGCTTTGATTGGCATGCTCCCCAAGCCAGGTATAGTCAGCGCTCAGAACCGTGCCCCAGTGGGCATCAAACTGGTGACTCCAGATCAGACTGTTGTCTATGCCATAAAATCCCCCCGGTGCTGAATAGCGGCTATAACCTGAACGCCGGCTCTGCTCCGGATTCACGCCATACCAGGTATTCAGGTAACGCATGTCGCCAAACAGGGCCGCCGTTTGAAAGGCGATCGTGTCCTGATCGGTTTGAACGGGAATCAACGTGAAGGATGCCTGGTAACTTACCCCCTGACCGTCCGTTAAAGGCAGCGTCGCTTTACCTTCAACACTGAGCCACGAAAGCGCCTGCCAGCCAACGGCAAGGGCCGTGTTCAGTGAGACGTCAATGTCTCCCATCCCTTTCAGATTATTTGCCCCTGCCCGCCAGCTGGCGTTTTTATCCGTCCTTCCCAGATCGTATCCCAGCGTATGTTCGAAGTACCAGCCGCTGGCGTTCTGCAGGTCATACCCTACCCCTTTCTGTGTATCAATAAAGAAAGCGCCGTTACGACCCTGAAGCACCGGAACCACCTGCCATACCTGCTTGTCTGAACCTGAGTATCGCGGAGCGTAGCGCCCCCCAAGCCCGATAGTGAAAGAGCCGTCATCATTTGCCTGTACACAGGATGTGATGGCCGTCAAAAGCGGTACGGTCATATACAGGGCTTTTTTTAGCGCTATCATACTGTTCTCCTCACGGATGCTGGTTTCTCCTGAGGCAGGAGCTGCCACAAAATGTTGGCGCAGTATGCTTTGGCAAAATCAATGAATCGTCGGGATAGTGTTAAGAAACGGTCAAGGTGAATGGATGTTGTCCAGAAGAGTGCTGATTATTGAAGATGACGCCGATGCGGCTGGCGTGCTCGAAGCCTATTTACGCCGTGAAAATTACGATGTCGTCATTACCGGAGATGGGCTGTCCGGGCTGGATATGGCGCACCGGTGGAAACCCGATCTGATCCTGCTGGATGTGATGCTTCCGGGGCTTAACGGCACCGAAGTCCTGGCTGGCCTGCGTCGCAAAAATGATGTTCCGGTGATCATGGTCACCGCCATGGGCGATACTCCCGATCGTATTGGCGCCTTGCGCTATGGCGCCGATGATTATATTGTTAAACCTTACCATCCGGGAGAAGTTGTTGCTCGGGTACAGGCGGTACTGCGCCGTAGCAATAAAAAAGAAACAAAGGAAGAGATCCTTCGCTGGCAATCACTTGAAGTGGATGTCACGGCCATCGTGGCGAGTATTGTCGACGGGAACAACACACCGCGGACGTTAGACCTCACCCCAACCGAATTTTCACTACTGACCACGCTTATGCGCTCTCCTTCACGACCTTTTTCCCGCCAGCATTTACTGGAGCACTGTTTGCCGGAAAGTGAAGCCCTGGAGCGCGTGGTGGATACCCATATTTATAACCTGCGTAAAAAACTCGAGGCGGCGGGTATTTCCGGCGTGCTGGTTAACGTTCGCGGCGTAGGCTACCGGTTCAGACAACCATGACAAAAAATCGCTACTCCTCCCTGTGGCGCTGGATTTGCGCACGTATATTAGCGCTGGCCATCGGAAGCGTAATTGTCATTGCGACCTGTATGTGGCTACGTTATGCGGTGCAGAATTACTGGAACCTGGGCAGAATGCCGGTATCGGTCCGGCAAGAGTTTCTTGCGCTCAGCCAGAACCCGCAGGCCAACCCGGCGCGCTTCCATCAAATCGTCGATACCTGGTGGGGGTTGAGTTATTCAACCCCATCCATCGCCTCGGCGGACTGGGTCACCGTGGCGTTACTGGTCCTGGTCATGATCCCTTTTATTGTGGTGATGGGATTGAGATATGCCAGGCCACTGGCGCTGCAGTTCAGCCGGCTGCGTGATGCGGCAAAGGACGTCGCCGAAGGACAATTTGGCCGCCAGGCAGAGCTCATCAGGAATGCGCCGGCTGAAATGGTCAGCTTTGCGAGTGACTTTAATACCATGACGGTAAAACTGGCCCGCTATGAAAAAGAGTTACGTACCTCTCATGTGGCCATGGCGCATGAGCTTCGCTCCCCCCTGACTGCCGCTATTGGACGTTTACAGGGCATGCTGGATGGCGTGTTTGATGCCAGCCCGGAGCAACTGGCCATGGTAATGAAACAGCTTCAGCACCTGAATCGCCTGACCGATGAACTTCATCTGCTCTCGCTGTCTGATGCCGGGAATCTGGTCCTGGAAAACGAACCCTTTTATCTGGATGAGCTGCTTAAGGAACGGGCGACATGGATCATGCCCCAGGCTGATGCACATCGTTTTACCATCAGACTTCATCATTCTCAGGCGTGTCCCTTCAAAGGCGATACGTTCCGTATGGGCCAGGTTTTTACTATCCTTATGGAAAATGCCCTCCGTTACGGGCGTGATGGCGGCCATCTTGATGTCACGCTGCACTACGCCAATGGGCAATATTACCTCGAATTTCGCGATGACGGCCCGGGGGTATCCTCCCAGTTCCTGCCGGAAATGTTCAACCGTTTTAGCCGGGAGGAGCAGTCGCGTGCCCGCCACTCCGGAGGCAGCGGTCTCGGTTTATCCATCGCTAGCGCGATCTGTCAGGCTCATGGAGGCAGTATCAGCGCGTCGTTACCTGAAACCGGCGGACTCGCAGTCACAATTTTGTTACCCTCAACGTCGTCTAAGATGGAAAATAGCCGCTCTTGATAATACCTTGACAAAACGTCGAATCTTTCTCGACTAAGCGCGCATTTAATAACGCCATAACCTTTATGGAGCGGCGTTATGTCAGATGAATTTTTACTCTCCCTCCGCCACAGTCTGCACCATTTGTACGACGTGGCGCGCACCCTTTCCTGGCTGCACTTTCTTCCCCTGACCATTCTTTCGGTGGTGATTTTTCTGTTGCCCGGATGCGGGGACAACCATGGTAATAAGACTGTTCCTGTTCGAACGGTACGCTACGTTGTCGTTGGCTCAGCGCAAACCCTTCCCGCGCTGGAAAGAACCGGAGAGATCCATGCGCACGATGAAACGATTCTTAGCTTTCGCACCGGCGGCCGGATAGTGACGCGTAGCGTCGATATTGGCGACCGGGTGAATGCAGGGCAACTGCTGGCCACGCTTGAAAATACAACCAGTCAGAATCAGCTCGATGGCGCACAGGCTGACTATGAAGGAGCCAAAGCCGCTGCTCAGGTTGCTGCACTTAACGTCAGCCGAATGCAAAAGCTTATGCCAACTGGCGCGATTGCCCGCACGCAGCTCGATAACGCCCGCGCGGACTGGCTTGTCGCCCGCGCGCGTTTAAAAAACAGCGAGTCCGCGTTACGTAATGCCCGGGAAAATCTTGGCTGGACGCGTCTGATTGCGCCGCAAAGCGGCATGATCACCGAAGTAAGCGCCTCTGCGGGTCAGGTTGTCAGTGGGGGGCAGTCGGTGTTGACGCTGGCGACCGGCGAAGCCCGCGATGTGGTGTTTGATATCGCGAAACCCGATGCGATCCCGCCACAGGAACAGGCTGGCTTGCGAGTGTCCCTCCTCAGCGACCCGTCGGTGCAAGCGTCCGCCGCGCTAAGAGATATCAGCCCGCAGGCCGATCCTCAGACCCGCACATGGCGCGTCAGGGCTACTCTGCAAAACCCGCCGCTGGCAATGGCGTTGGGCGCCAGCGTCACCGTCACGTTACCCGCAACCGGCCCGCATGGATACGCCCTTCCCGCTTCAGCGCTGAGCCGCGTCGGCGACAAACCGGCAGTTTATGTAATTAATCCGCAGTCGCAGGCACAGCTTCGCGTGGTGGTGCCAGCATACTATACCGCCACCTCGGTCATTATCTCCGGCGGCCTTGAACCAGGCGACCGGGTAATTACCGCCGGCGTGAGTAAATTACGCTCCGGCGAGCCGGTGATTGCCGGGGAGTGCGAATCATGAAACCAGTATTGAATGAGAAAGTTAACCTCTCCGCCTGGGCGCTAAATAATCAACAGATGGTCAGTTTTTTCATGCTACTGATCATTGCTATGGGCGCGTTCTGTTATGAGAAGCTGCCACGTAATGAAGATCCGGCGTTTACGATTAAAACGGCTGTCGTTTCCGCGCAATGGCCCGGGGCATCCGTAACGGATACCACCCGACTGCTGACCGATACGCTGGAAAAAAAGCTGCAGGAAACCCCCTGGCTTGATTATCTCGAAAGTGAATCCCGTGCCGGGAGAACCGTTATTTATGTCAATCTTCGTGACGATACCCCGCCGGAAAAGGTGCCGGATATCTGGTATCAGGTACGTAAGAAAATGCAGGACATTGCCCCGTCGTTGCCAGAAGGCGTTCAGGGCCCCGCCGTCGACGACGAGTTTGATGACACGTTCGGTACGATTTATGGCTTTATACCTGAGGGCTATACCCTACGGGAGGTCCGGGACCAAGTTGAGACCATTCGCCGGGAACTCATGTCGTTACCGGATATCGGAAAAACCACTCTGCTGGGTGAGCAGCAGGAACAGATAGTCCTCTCTTTTTCTCCAGCGCGTCTGGCAGGTATGGGGCTGAACATCCAGCAGGTAGCGGATGCCCTCAGAGCACAAAATGCGGTTGTCCCGGCAGGTATAATCCGCACCGGACAGGAAAATATGGCGATAAAGGTCAGCGGGGAGCTGACATCTGAAGCGAGCTTACGTGCCGTCACGCTGCATATTAACGATCGTTACCTTCCTCTGACGGATATTGCCACCGTTAGCCGGGAAAACGGCGAGCCTCCCCAACCGGTTTATCGGGTCAACGGCAAACCCGCCATCGGGCTGGCTATCTCGATGGCGCCGACGGGTAATATGCTGCGTTTCGGCGCCGCGCTGAATGCAAAAATGCATGCCATCAGCGTCACGCTGCCGCACGGTATTGAGATGGTCAAGGTTGCCGATCAATCAGCGGTGGTCAGCGACGCCGTAAGCGGGTTTATCCGGGTGCTTATCGAAGCCGTGGCGATCGTCCTGGCCGTTTCGTTTGTCTCACTGGGTTTACGAGCTGGACTGGTCGTGGCTGCGGCCATCCCCCTGGTTCTGGCCATGACCTTTACGGGAATGATGCTGGCAGGAATAGGTCTGCAGCGTATTTCTCTCGGCGCATTGATTATCGCGCTGGGCCTGCTGGTCGATGACGCCATGATCACCGTGGAAACCATGGTCTCTGGTCTGGAAGCCGGGGATTCCCGCCGGCAGGCGGCTACCCGGGCTTTTAAAACGACCGCATTTCCGATGCTGACGGGCACCCTTGTGATGATTGCCGGGTTTATTCCCGTGGGATTTGCTGCGTCCAGCGCCGGTGAATATTGCTTTTCCCTGTTTGCCGTGGTGCTCATCGCCCTGCTGTGCTCATGGGTTGTCGCGATCCTGTTTTCACCGTTAACCGGCACGTGGCTGTTATCTGACAACATCAGACAGAAGGCGAAAGGTCCTGGATGGATGGCCCGCGGATACCAGTGGCTACTGCGCAAGGCGTTGCGTCACCGCTTCGCCACCGTGTGTATTGCCCTCATTGTGCTTGGTCTGTCCGTATACGGAACAACCTTTATGCAGGGGGAGTTTTTCCCCGCCTCCGACAGGCCAGAATTGCTGGTAAGCCTGACGCTACCGGCAAATGCCTCGCAGTCGGAGGCGCAAAATAGGGTTGAAAAGCTGGAGAAGGCCCTGGCAGGCAACCGCAACGTTGAGCGCTTTTCGACATACGTTGGGTCGGGAGCGATCCGTTTTTACCTGCCTATGGATGTGCTTCTGGCAAATGAAAATATCGCCCAGATGGTGGTGGTGGCTAAAGATCTTAAAGCGCGGGATCGTCTTCATCGACAGTTAAACAGGATACTGGCTACGCGCTTTAGCGACATCATCACGCGCGTATCGCCCCTGGAACTTGGGCCCCCGGTCGGGTGGCCAGTCAAATACCGGGTGAGTGGGCCTGACTATCTGAAGGTCAGGTCGATCGCGAATCGCCTGAGTGATGTCATTGGTCGGTCTCCCTCTTCCCGCGAGGTTAATCAGACGGCAGGCGAGCCGGAGAGAGTCATGACCCTCAAGGTCAATCAGACCGCCGCCCGGGCTGCGGGTGTGTCGTCAGAAAGTCTGGCCCGGATGCTCAATACCGTCTGGTCCGGCAGTATAGTCACGTCGGTTCGCGAAAATGACCGCCTTGTTGATGTAGTGCTCCGGGCCAGGGACAATGAGCGTCTTAACCTCGCCACCTTCTCTTCGCTGACTATTCAGGGGAATGACGGTAAACAAATCCCCCTCAGCGCCTTTGCCACACCAGCCTGGGGCGTGGATGATCCGGTGATCTGGCGTCGACAGCGTTTGCCTTTCATCACCGTGCAAACTGACCTCGCACCGGGACTTCGCGCCGAAGCAGTATCCGCAGCGTTGCGACCAGCGGTAGACAGGTTGCGCGCGGAACTGCCTGAAGGCTACAGCATTGAAGAAGGAGGCGCGGTTGCTGAATCGGAAAAAGGTAATAGTTCGGTCTATGCGGTTCTGCCGGTGACAATGGTCATCATGCTCTTGCTGTTGATGCTCCAGTTGCGCAACTATTCCCGTATGGCGTTGGCTATACTGATGGCCCCGTTTGGTTTACCGGGTATCGTACTGGCTATGTTACCTGGCGGAACACCGATGGGATTTGTCGCTCTGCTTGGCGTGATTGCGCTCGCTGGCATGATCATTCGTAACGCCGTCATACTAATTAGCGAGGTTGACAGCAATCTTGCTCAGGGGATGGCAAGCGATGCCGCCATTATTGCGGCCGCAGAGCATCGTGCGCGCCCCATCTGCCTGACTGCCTGTGCCGCCATTCTGGGGATGATCCCCATCTCCCATCAGGTATTCTGGGGACCGATGGCCTATGCGATTATTGGGGGGCTACTGATTGCCACGCTGGTTACACTGACCGTTTTACCTGCATCGTTAAGCCTGTTGTTACACCTGAGAATGACGTCCTCAGGCGAGACTTGTGAAAAATGAGTGGCGTGCCGTCGTATCCTCGTCTCAGGGGGTTGCCAGGTTATTCGCTGCAAGTCAAAGAACTTGCTCACCTGCTGCTGCAACGCCTGGGTAACAGGAAACCTAATAAAAAGTAAATCTCCCTGACCATGTTTATTTATACTCAGAAAACATGTCATTAAGAAAGGAAGCTACGCATTGAAATGGCTAACCTGGTTAAAACGTATCGTGTTGTCCCTGCTGCTGTTGATCGTTGGCGCTCTGGGACTACGCCTTTATGACATTCAGCGCGGGCCCGATCTGCAGCTCTGGCATACCTGGGTTCCGCATGAGATGGACGCGGATGAAATCGACAATGCTGACTGGAACGATTACATCAAAAAAGAGAATGCGCTCTTCAGTGAGGTAAAACGCCAGGTTACCGATAAGCTGGACGCTGAGCAGCAAACCGAACTGAATCGTTACTACAGCCGCAGCCCCATCTATCCGGACTCGTTTCCCACCAACTGGAATCGGTCATACATCATGATGCCGGATGGTAAACCGCAAGGTGCTGTGGTGTTGCTGCATGGTCTGACAGATACCCCCTACAGCCTGCGGCATATCGCCGAAAATTACCGCCAACAGGGTTATGTCGCCATCGGTATCAGATTACCGGGCCATGGGACGGTTCCCGCCGGGCTGACCGACGTGGACTGGCAGGACTGGCTGGCCGCCACGCGCCTGGCGGTGAGAGAAGCGAAACGACTGACGGGTAAAGATGCGCCCCTGCATATCGTCGGATTTTCCAACGGCGGCGCGCTGGCAATGAAGTATTCGCTGGACGCGCTGGATAATGCCGAACTGGCAAAACCCCAGCGGGTGATCCTGATTTCTCCGATGATCGGCATTACTAGCTTCGCGCGTTTTTCCGGCCTCGCGGGCTGGCCCGCGTTTCTCCCCGCCTTCTCGAAAGCCGCATGGTTAAACATCATGCCCGAATTTAATCCGTTTAAATATAACTCCTTCCCGACGAACGCCGCCCGGCAGTCCTTCCTGCTGACCAAAGCGCTGCAAAAGCAGATAGTGGCTGACGCGAGGAATCAGAAACTTAACAGCTTACCGCCGGTATTGACCTTTCAGTCCGTCATGGATTCAACGGTCAGTACGCGGGCGATCGTGACGGCGCTGTATAACCGCTTGCCGGATAATGGCAGTGAAATTGTCCTGTTCGATTTAAATCATGCGGTCAGGTTTAATTCATTATTACGCCGGACGTCTTACACCGCGCTGGCGCGGTTGCTGCCCGCAGCGCCGCGAGCTTATCAAACCACGATCATCACTAACGCCAATTCCGCCAGTACAGAGATGGAGATCCGAACAACACCTGCCGGGAAAACAGACACTACGGTGGAGAAGCTACAGGGACTGCATTATTTACCGGACGTGTATTCGCTTTCTCATGTCGCGCTTCCCTTCCCCTTGAGCGATTCGCTGTACGGACGCTATCCCCATCCGCTGAATCAATACGGGATCAGCCTCGGCACGTTTGCAGCTCGCGGCGAGCGTTCTGTGCTGGTAGTGGGCCTGGACTCGCTGATGCGCCAGTCTTCCAATCCGTTTTTTCCCTATATGATCAAGCGCATTGACGAAGGGATCGACACTCGCCCGGCTCTCTCCGGGAAATAACTCTTCTCTGGATAAGTGGCCACCACGGCCACTTTTTCCTGAGGATGCGGTACTACGCTTTCGCCGACGTCGACAGCCACTGATATATCGAGGACAAATCCTGCCCGGCATATCCTGCGTCCGCCGCCTGCTGCCACAGTTCGGCGATGTTATCCAGCCCCGGCATGGTGTGCGGCTCGGCCAGGGAAAGCGCCAGCCGGGCATCTTTCAGCGCATGCGCCAGCTGCATCTGCGGCACGAATTGCTCATTGGCGATGGCGTCCAGTTTGACTTTGACATACGGTGCGGCCAGCGGGCCGCCTTCCAGGGCGCTCCACAGCTGGTCGGGAGTAAAGCCCAACGTTTTCGCCAGCTGAGCGCTTTCCGCGATGCCCTGCATCATCGAAATCAGCCAGGCATTGAGGACCAGCTTCATTTTCTGGCTGTTGCCCGCCTCACCAAACCACTGCGTCCCACGTGAGATAGCGGCAAATATCTGCTCCGCCGCGCCACATTTTTCACGCTCCCCGCTGGCGAGCACCAGGATCTGCGCCTTCTCCGCCGGGGCTTTGGTCCCTGAAACCGGAGCATCGACGAAGGTCATCGCCGGCTGAAGCTCCCGCAGCAAGGCGATAGCCTGCTGGGTCTCCGGCAGGCCAATGGTGCCCATCTGGCAATAGATCGCCTGCGGCTGACAGGCAGGCGCAATTTGCGCCAGTACCTCCAGGGTAGCCTGACCGTCGGCGAGCATACTGATGATCACCTCAGCATCGGCCACCGCCTGCTGCGGCGTGGCGTGCAGAGATAATCCCTGCGCCTGTAAATCCTCGCCGCGCGCTGGCGAACGGTTCCAGCCCGCGACGGTAAAGCCCTTCTTCAGCAGATTGCTGGCAAAAGCGTGTCCCATGGCGCCGAGTCCCAGCACCGCGACCTTTGGTAATGTACTCATCTTGTCTGTCCTGATTCGCGTATTAATAAATGGCGGACGTCTACTATCGCATCTCTGGCACGGAAGTCAGTAGCAATAACCGCCATAAAAAGTGACACTGTCACTACGTGAGAGCCATGTTTATAGCGGCTCAGGGCTGGCGGAGCCACTCCAGCAAGCGGCGCATTGCTGGCGACAGGCGGTCGTCATCCTGATAGCACAGGCACAGCCGACGCAGCGCCCAGCGATCCTGCAATGTGATAACGGTGAACCGGTAGCGCAGCTGGTAGCGTTCGGCAATAACGCGCGGCAGGATCGCCCCGCCGGCGCCGTGAGCCACCATCTCGCAAAGCCCTTCAAAATGGCTCATCCTGATGCGGACGTTCAGCGCCTGGCCGAGCCCGGCGGCCTGCTCTTCAATATGCTGCTGCAGCGCGCTGGTCTGATAGAGCGCGACCAGCGGCTCATGGATAATCGTCGCAAAAGCCACTTCGGCGGTTTCACGCAAGGCATGGGCCGGCGGCACGATCAGCACCAGGGGATCCTCCGCGACGGGCTCCAGACGCAACGGCCCGGGATCGACCGCATCGGACACCACCCCGGCCTGCGCTAAGCCCGCCAGAATGCTGCTGACAATATCCGCGCTGGTGCGCTCTTCGGTGTCGATCTGTATCCCGGGATGCGCAGCCATCCACGCGGCGAGTTTGCCCGGCAGAAAAGCCGACATCGCCGAGGTATTGGCAAACAGGCGCAGCGTTCCCTGCTGACCACGGGCGAAGGCGTGCATCGCCTGGCGCAGACGCCGCTGCTGCTCTAACAACGGACGAGCATGGCGCGCCAGCACCTCCCCGGCCTCGGTCGTTGTCACTCCCCGGGCATGACGGTGCAGCAGCGGCACACCGACCTCCGCCTCCATTTTGCGCAGCCTTTCGCTGGCGGAGGCCAGTGCCAGATGGGCCGCCGCCGCTCCGCCGGTAATGCTGCCGGTATCCACGATGGCGATAAACAGCCGCAGATCGGCGAGATCCAGTCGCATGACGCCCTCCTTCCCTTCGGTTTTACCGTAGCCTTTGGGCAACATACCGCATTGTCCCCCCCGCGACCAGCTGTTTCAATGCCCTTCTCTGAGCCGATAGGTGAGCCATGATGTTTGATCTCCACACTCTCTGTTTACTGCTGATTTTTATCGCCGCCGGCCTGGTCAAAGGGGTGACCGGTATGGGGCTGCCCACCGTGGCGATGGGCCTGCTTGGCCTGCTGATGCCGCCACCGGCCGCGGCGGCCCTGCTGGTGCTCCCCTCGCTGTTGACCAATCTCTGGCAGCTGCTGGCCGGCCCCGCGCTGGCGCAGATTGCGCGTCGCCTCTGGTTAATGATGACCGGGATGATTATCGGCACGCTGGCGGGATCGTCACTGCTCATCCATCTTAACCCGCGGTGGTCGGCGCTAGCGCTGGGCGCCGTGCTGATAGCTTATGCCGGATACGCGCTCCGTGGTCCGGCGGTGCAGGTTTCTGCACGCATGGAAAAGCGCCTGTCGCCGCTGATGGGCGGACTGACCGGAGTGATCACCGGGGCGACCGGGGTATTTGTTATTCCGGCGGTGCCCTGGCTGCAGGCGCTGGGCTTTCGTCGCGACGAGCTGGTCCAGGCCCTGGGATTGTCGTTCACCCTGTCCACTCTGGCGATGGCGGCCGGCCTCTCTCTGCACGCTGGCTGGCGCGCAGATTCGCTGCTGCTGTCGGCGCTGGCGCTGGCGCCCGCGCTGCTCGGCATGTGGCTGGGACAGCGGATCCGCTCGCGTCTAAGCCCGCAGCGCTTTCGTCAGGGCTTTCTGTTGTTCCTGCTGGCGCTGGGGCTGGAGCTTGTCCTCCGGGGGTTGCTGGCGGAATCATCCTAGCGGCGGGTAATGTGCTTCACATTGTATTTACTGGTGTTCTGGTAGATCTCTGAGAAATCAACGATCGCCCGGTTCTGGGCGTAGCTGACAGACTGCACCCGTAGCAGGAGGCTGTTAGGCGCCACCTGCAGCAGCTCCGCCTGCTCGCGGGTCGCCAGCACCGGGGTATAGCTGCGGTGGCTCTCAATAATGGTGATATGGCACTCTTTTTTGAAATAGTTGAACTTAGACTGCTCAAGGTTACCCACGCTGAGCCACGGAAAAGCGGCGTAGGGAATGTAGCTGTTCTCCACCAGGATCGGGACCTCATCAATCAGCCGCAGCCGCCTGACGTAGTAGACTTTTTCTCCCGGCTGGATCTTTAACTGCTGGGCAATGGCCGGCGGGGCGTCAAGCAAGGTGAACTCAATAACCTTATTGCGGTAGTTGGTGACCCCCACCACCTGCATCTGGTAGTTAAATCCCTCCAGCTCTCCGCCATGATAGTTACTTTTACGCACAATGCAGGTTCCGCTGCCGTGCCGCCGGGCGATCAGCTTTTCCTCCTCGAGTAGCGCCAGCGCTTTGCGCAGCGTCATCACCGAGACCTGCAGCTCCGCAGCCAGCGCTTTTTCGCTGGGCAGCATATCGCCGACGGCATAGTCGTCGCTGTTGATGCGGGCCTTCAGTTCTGTGGCAATCTTTTTATAAATCACTTTTAGATGTCTCACCGAGAGGAATGACGCCAAATGCAGCTGCATTTAATGCATTGTATTTATTCATAAAAATTAATTTTCACGCGCCATAAGCAGCGTTAACTCATCTATAAAAATGGCTATATTTATATATCTCTCCTGCAACAATATATATGACTTTCGTCACAGATGGCCTTTTTCCTGCTCGGGATCCCGGTGGTCTGCTCCTAGTCTGATAAGCCTATTGATCAGGTGATGACAGCGGGCGATGAAGACGAGAGGACAACCATGATTGGCGTGAAAAAGCTTCAGGACTTTTCCAAGGCGATGATCGGGCCGGTGCTGTATCTGCCGGCTATCGGCCTGTTGATCGCCCTGTTCAGCATGACCACCAACCGGCTGTGGGTGGATGAAAGCAGCGGAATCTATCTGTTGGGGAAATTCGTCTCCAGCATGCTCTGGGCGCTGATGAACAATCTCGGGTTTCTGTTCTGCCTCGGACTGGCCAGCGGTCTGGCGAAAACCCGCAAAGCCGAAGCCGCTTTCGTGGCGGCCATGACCTGGCTGGTCTATCTGGCGGCGAACAACAGCTGGCTGACCCTGACCCATCGTCTGGCGACCGGAGCCACCAACGCGCAACTATATGGCAGCGGACAAACCTATATCTTCGGTTTTCAGGTCATCGATATGGGCGTGTTCCTCGGTATTATCCTTGGCTGCGCCGTCGCCTTTGTTCACAATCGCGTGGTTGGCATTGAGTTTCGCGGCGCGCTGTCGATCTACGGCAACAGCAAGCTGGTGCTGATCGTGATGCTGCCGCTGGTGGGCCTGTTTGCTATCGCCACCGTCTATCTCTGGCCGGTGGTGGAGCTGGGTATCTCGGCGCTGACCGGCTTTATGAAATCCTTTGGCGCCATCGGGGTCTTCCTGTACGGCTTTCTCAACCGGTTCCTGATCCCCACCGGGCTGCATCATTTGATCTGGTCGCCGTTCGTCTTTACCTCTATCGGCGGTCAGTTGCTGATTGATGGCCAGACCGTCATTGGCGCCAAGCCTATTTTTCTCGCCGAAATCGCCCGTCATCCCGTTGACGCGCTCAGTGATTCCGCCCGGTTTTTGACCTATGGGATGGTGAAGATTTTCGGCACCGCCGGTATGGCGCTCGCTTTCTATCGCACGGCGAAACCGGAGAATAAACAGCGGCTCAAAGTCACGCTGATCCCCTTAATTGTCACCTCCGTGCTGGTGGGGATCACCGAACCTTTTGAGTTTCTCTTCATCTTCACCGCCCCGCTGCTGTGGCTTATCTACTCCCTGCTGGACGGTTTTTTCCAGATGCTGGCCTGGCTATTTCACGTGCGGGTCTGCGCCACCAACGGTCTTATCGATTTTGTCGTCTATAACCTGCCCGCCGGCGCTAGCGTGACGCGCTGGCCGGTGTTTGTCGCCCTCGGGCTGCTGGAGACCGCCACCATGTACCTGGTCGGCACCTTCTGTATTACCCGCCTGCGAATGCTTACCCCGGGGCGCGAAGCCGCTGCCGATGCGGTGCGTTCCCCACAGACGGATCCGGCAAATGACGAGTCTGACAAAGGCGCGATGGTGATTGCGGGGTTGGGCGGCAAAGAAAATGTTTGTGCGGTGGAAAACTGTTTTACCCGCCTGCGGGTCGATGTGCGCGACCCCGCACTCATCCGGCAGACGCTGTTAAAAGAGAGCGGCGGGAGCAGCGTGCTGATTAAAGGCAATCATGTTCAGGTGATCTACGGCCTGGGGGTTAACAAAATTCGAACGGCGGTCAACGCCAGTCTGGGTGTAACTGAATAACGAGGTGGTAAATGAAAGATAACTTTGTGGTCACGATTGCCGGTGGCGGTAGTACCTATACGCCGGGGATTGTCATGATGCTGCTGGAAAATATGGCGCGCTTTCCCCTGCGGGAGATCCGTCTGTACGATAACCATCACGAGCGTCAGAAGACCATCGGCGACGCCTGCGCCATTCTGGTGGAGGAACGCTTTCCGCAGGTAAAATTCAGCTATACCACCGATCCGCAGGCGGCCTTCACCGACGTGGATTTTGTGATGGCGCATATTCGCGTTGGCCTGTATGAGATGCGGGAAAAGGATGAAAAGATCCCGCTGAAATATGGCGTGCCGGGTCAGGAAACCTGTGGGCCGGGGGGGATCGCCTACGGTATGCGCTCGATTGCCGGCGTGCTGGAGCTGGTCGATTATATGCAGCAGTACGCCCCGGGGGCGTGGATGCTCAACTACTCCAACCCGGCGGCCATCGTCGCGGAAGCGACCCGTCGCCTGCGGCCCGACGCGCGCATCATCAACATCTGCGATATGCCGGTGGCCATCGAGGGGCTGTTTGCCGACATCCTCGGTCTGCCGTCGCGCAAGGCGCTGAACGTCCGCTACTATGGCCTGAATCATTTTGGCTGGTGGACCAGCATCACCGATAAAGCCGGTAACGATCTGATGCCGGCGCTGAAGCGTCACGTGGCGGAGCAGGGTTACAGTAGCCCAAAAGAAGATTTTCAGCATAAAGCGCCGAGCTGGATCGAAACCTTTAAAAAGGTGAAGGATGTGTTTGCCCTCGATCCCCTGACGTTGCCGAACACTTATCTGAAATACTACCTCTACCCTGACTACGAGGTGGCCCACTCTGACCCGGACTTTACGCGGGCCAACGAAGTGATGGCCGGACGTGAAAAAGAGGTCTTCGATATGGCCCGGGAGATCACCCGTCGCGGCACCACGGAAGGCGCGCATTTCCATGCCGGGGCCCATGCCACCTTCATCGTCGACCTCGCCTGCGCCATCGCCTTTAACACCCAGGAGCGGATGCTGTTGATCGTGGAAAACAACGGGGCGATCGCCAACTTTGACGAGACGGCGATGGTGGAAGTCCCCTGCCTGGTGGGCGTCAACGGCCCGGAACCGCTGGCGATGGGAAAAATCCCTTCGTTCCAGAAAGGACTGATGGAGCAGCAGGTGGCGGTGGAGAAGCTGGTCGTTGACGCCTGGATTGAGAAAAGCTACCAGAAACTGTGGCAGGCCATCACCCTGTCAAAAACGGTGCCCAGCGCCGCGGTGGCGAAAGCGATTCTCGATGAGCTGATCGTCGCCAACGAAGGTTACTGGCCCGCGCTGCACTGATTTTTTGCCACAACCCTGCCGTGAGTGCCCCTCTCGGCAGGGTTATCGCCGGCATCCATCCCGCGATACCTCCTTCCATAGCCTCCCTCAGCGCCAACGCGTCGATGGCCTGCGCGACGCCAGCCAGACTGACATCACAGCATCGCCAGCCACAATTTTCCCTGAACAGAGTAATGAAATATAAATTCTATTCTTCGATATTATGGCGTAAAAATGTGATCTGCGTTGTATTCTTTGAGTTACATTAACCCACTGAAAACAACATCATTATTACTAACTCGCAAATTTAACCCGCATTTCATAGGGATATAGCGCCGTATGCCATTGTGATTCGCTTCATGCATTTACCTTCCTGCAACACCAGTTTGAAATTAAATTTTCATAATGTGATCTTGTAGCATGCTCATTCCATTTCTTTGTGCCATATTCTTAGCACGGTAAATCGCCGGAACGACAGCAACGTGCCACACCAGGGCGCTGTCCTGCGGCCAACGTCGGCGCTGCCGACGCACTGAAGACCGCTAACCCGAAAAGGAGAACGGATATCGACGACATCCATGCCAACACCAAGCCGTAAACCTCTTTGACCGCCATTGCTTAGCGTACCCTGCCTTGTGCTGAGCAATTACACAAAGAAGAAAATCATTTAATTCAGTTAGATACGACAACACAGGCGTGATAAATCCTGACTGGGGAGATGTATTTTTATCTTGTGTCGTTCAACAAAATAAAGGGACTACCATGTCATTTATAACAAACCTGAACCAGCAACAGAGAAAACGACTTCATCAGATCACCTTAGTGGCCACCTTCGGCGGCCTGCTTTTCGGTTACGACACCGGCGTTATCAACGGCGCCTTTTCCTCACTGAAGCAGTACATGGCGCTGACCCCGACCACCGAAGGGCTGGTAATGAGTGTCCTGCTGATCGGCGCCGCGCTGGGCAGCGTGTTTGGCGGTAAGTTCGCCGACTACTTCGGCCGGCGCAAATACTTGCTCTTCCTCTCCTTTGTTTTTCTTATCGGCGCCCTGCTTTCCGCCGCGGCTCCCGATATCACTATCCTGCTGATTGCCCGCGCCCTGCTGGGCTACGCCGTCGGCGGCGCCTCGGTCACCGCCCCCACCTTTATTTCTGAAGTGGCGCCCACCGAGATGCGCGGTAAGCTGACCGGCCTGAATGAAGTCGCCATCGTTATCGGCCAGCTGGCGGCGTTTGCCATTAACGCGATCATTGGCATCATCTGGGGCCATCTGCCGGACGTCTGGCGCTATATGCTGCTGGTGCAGGCGATCCCCGCTATCTGCCTGTTTGTTGGCATGTGGCGCGCGCCGGAAAGTCCGCGCTGGCTGATTAGCAAAAACCGCCACGAGGAAGCGCTGCATATTCTCAAACAGATCCGCCCGGCGGAACGCGCGCAGAAAGAATTCGACGACATCTCCACCCTGATCAAAATTGAAGCCGGCAATAAGTACAGCACCCAGAACACCTTCACCACTATCCTCAAAACGCCATGGATCCTCAAAATTTTGCTGGTGGGCATTACCTGGGCCGCGCTGCAGCAAACCACCGGGGTGAACGTGATTATGTATTACGGCACGGAAATCCTGAGTGCCGCCGGCTTCTCAGAGCGTACCTCGCTGATCTGTAACGTGCTGAACGGCGTCTTCTCCGTCGGCGGTATGCTGATTGGCGTGCTGTTTCTCGTCGATCGTTTTAAGCGTAAGACGATCATTATCTACGGCTTCGCCATTATGGCCACGCTGCACCTGATTATCGCCGCGGTCGACTACACCCTGGTGGGCGACCTCAAAGCCACCGCTATCTGGCTGCTGGGCGCGCTGTTCGTCGGCGTGATGCAGGGTTCGATGGGCTTTATCACCTGGGTGGTGTTAGCCGAGCTGTTCCCGCTGAAATTCCGCGGATTGTCGATGGGGATCTCGGTATTTTTCATGTGGATCATGAACGCGGTGGTCAGCTACCTGTTCCCGCTGCTGCAGGCGAAACTGGGCCTTGGGCCGGTCTTCTTTATCTTCGCGGCCATCAACTATTTGGCGATTCTGTTCGTGGTGTTCGCCCTGCCGGAGACCTCCAATAAATCGCTGGAGCAGTTAGAAGCGGAGCTGTCAGCGAATCATGAGGATAAAAAATCTACTCGTCTCACCAGGGAGGTTGGCTATGATCGATAACATCACGCTGGATAATCTGCACATCGGCTGCAAGGCCAGTAATAAAGCGGAAGTCATCGCCATGATTGGCGCAGAGTGTAAAGCCAAAGGCTATGTCAATCAGGAGTGCGTTCACTTTCTGCTGGAGCGTGAACATCAGGTTTCCACTTTTTTGGGCAATGGCATCACCCTGCCGCATCTGCCGAAATCAGCGACGGATATCATTCTTAAAACCGGGATTGAGATCTATCAGTTTCCTGATGGCGTTATCTGGGATCGCGGCAACGTGATGTTTATAGCCATTGGCGTGATTGCGAAAGAGAAAGAGCATATTGACGTGCTCAAAGAAATAGCCTCGATATTCAGCGATGAGCTGATCGCGAATGCGTTGTCATTAATCTCCGACAAAAATGACTTCCTGAAGATCCTCCAGCATAACGCGCTACCGCGTTAAGTGCGCCACCGGCCGGGGCTCTGCCCCCGGCCATCGCCTTATTTTATTGGTCTCGCAGAAAGCAAGCATTACGAAAAATCTAATTTTCTCCGTTATCACGTCACTCACAATAATAACCGGGGAAATTAACGCATATCGACTGGCTATCAACTCTATTTATTATGCGACAGCTCTTATTCAATATGGAAAAATGACCAATAAAAACAGCATGTTAACCATTAAAAGGCTTTGCATCCTTTGCTTTGCTGTTCAGGCCGTGAGTGCCGCGCGTCAGTGATTCCTGCGCTATCCCATTAGTTTTGATTTATATCAATACCGCTTCCAGCGTTAAAATGCATTTTACAGCGCGATTATTTTGGAAAGGTGTATACGACATTGGTTTTACGATTTGGATATTTATTTAGCCGGCCCGCAAGCCTGTGGGGATGGCTGATGTGTAACGCGCTTAATGGTATCGCGATCGTCCTCTGCTTTCGCGGGATAAGCATCGTGACAGGCTATCGTCAGGCGGTCTGGCAGGTCATCATCACGCTGGCTATTATTATATCGACCTGGTATAGCGCTAATTATTTCGCCGCCCTGGAAGCGCGACGCGACAGACGACGCTTTCTGCTGCTGGCCTGGGTGGTGATGACCATTCTACTGAATTTCATTCACCTCAGCGGCGCTGAATACCGTTATTAAAGGAGCATGCCCATGACGCTGGCTATGCTGTTGGTGCTTATCAATCACCATAAAGGTCTGACGATCTTACTGATTGTCATTATTGCGCTGTTGGTTATGGCGCTTACCCCGCTGGTCAAAAAACTGCTGAGCACTCTTCACGATCGGTCCTGACTTTTCTCTCACGGCCGCCGACAGGCGGCCATCTCTCCTCCTGTTAGACTGATTCCGCCACCAGCCTTAGCGGCATGCAGCCTGCTACAGCGCGCATGAAAAGAAATGAGAACCATTATCAATGAAGCTATGCTAACGTGTCAGCCCAGGCAAAACGCCAGATGACAGAAAACAGGGGGACAGACGAGGTGAAGCAGGATTCAGGGATCATCACAGCGCGGCAGGCGCACGGATTGCTGACGCTGGCGATAGGCGCCGCGCTCTTCTACAGCAGCGGCAGTTTCGCCCGGCCGGATCTGCAGCCGCTGGGGCCGAATATTGCGGACAAAGGGTCAGCTTTCTACCATTTTACCCAGCGCCAGTACGACTCTGCCGATGGCGAACGCCATTACCGGGTGTGGACTGCGGTGCCGGATAAAGCGCCGCCGGCCGCCGGTTATCCGGTACTGTATATGCTGGACGGCAACGCGGTGATGGATAAACTCAACGACGCGTTTCTGCAACAGCTCTCCGCTGGTTCCCCGCCGGTCATCGTCGCTATTGGTTACCAGACGGCGCTGCCCTTCGATACCGCAGCCCGGGCCTGGGATTACACTCCGCCGCTTAAGACGCATCAACCTCGCGCCGGAAAATCCGCGCTGCCGCCGCGAAAAACCGGGGGTAATGACCTGTTTCGCCAGCTGCTGAGCGAAACGATGGTTCCGCAAGCAGAAGCTAAGCTGAAAATCGATCCCCGCCAGCGCGCTATTTGGGGTCACTCCTATGGCGGACTGTTTGTACTCGACGCGTGGCGTAAGAGCGACCTGTTCCATATCTTTTATTCCACCAGCCCGTCGCTCGGCCAGGCACTCGAGTCTCCGCTTAAAGACAGCAACAACATCGATGCCGCGGCTTTCGTCGGGAAATCGCTGTATCTGCTGGAGGGGGATGGCAAAGCCCCTGGAGAGCCGTCCGGGCACGTGGCTTCCGTGGCGGTTTTGCGTCAGACCCAACAGCAACTGGCGGACAACGGCTTGCGGGTGGCCTTCTGGCGCTACCCTGGGCTGACCCATGGTCAGATGTTCGAGGTCTCCCTGCGCTCCGCGCTGCTGCACCTTTCCGGGCAGGCAGCGCTTGCGCATCAGTGATGACCTTGCGCCCACCAGCGGACGGCGGGCGATTCAGCGCTGATCGGGCAGGTGTTTAATATCGACCGGCTCGCCGAACAGGAACCCCTGCATTTCGTCACATCCCTCCTCTTCGAGGATCTGCAGTTGTCCTGCGGTTTCCACGCCCTCGGCGATAAGCGGCGTATTGATCGAGTTGCCCAGCGAAATAATGGCCCGCACGAATGAGCGGACCTGGGGATTGCTCTCCACATCCAGCATAAAGCTGCGGTCGAGCTTGATGACGTCGAAATGAAAATCGCGCAGCATGCTCAGGGAGGAGTAGCCGGTGCCGAAATCATCCAGTGCGATACTGATCCCCATCTTTTGCAGATGATGCAGGACGCTGAATGCCAGCTGCTTGTTCACGATAAACGCCGTCTCGGTGACCTCAAACTCCAGCAGGCTGACCGGATAGGCGGTACGCATCAGGATCTCGCGGACTTTTTCGATAAAGCTACGATGACGCAGCTGCACCGGCGAGATATTGACCGAAATTTTTCTGTTGAGACCCTTTTCCAGCGCTTCGTTACACACCTGCTCCAGCACCCAGTAGCCTAACGGCACGATGGCGCCGCTCTCTTCGGCAATGGGAATAAACACGTCCGGCGGAATAGCGCCCAGCTGAGGATGCTGCCAGCGCAACAGCGCTTCATAACCGGTGATGCGACGATCTTTAATATTGCGGATCGCCTGATAGTGAAGCGAAAACTCCCCCGCCTGAATACCGCGGCGGATGTCGGCGGCCATCATATTCCGCTGCCGCGTCTTGTCGTCCATCTCGCGTTCGTACCAGCAAATTTTGTGGTCGAGACTGCTCTTTGCCCGATACATGGCCAGATCGGAATTGCTCAGAACCGTATTAATATCCGTCCCGTCCTCCGGGTAGACGGAGATACCCATGCTGGCGGAAAGGATCACTTCCGTCGCGGCAAACGTCTGCTTACCGCTGAAGCAGTGCCAGAGACGGGCGGCAAAGGCGTCCACCTCGCTTTCATCGGCAAAAGGTTTGACGGCCACAAACTCATCGCCACCGAAGCGGGCGACCATCTCCTCCTTCTGCAGCGTTTTGAGTACGGCGCCTGCCACGCGCTGCAGCAGCTGATCGCCAATAAGATGGCCCTGCAGATCGTTAATCTCTTTAAACTTATCTAAATCGATGGTGAAAACGGCAAAGCGGCGGGCGTCATTCCCGGTGATTAGCTTTTCCACCCGCTCAAAGAACTCCACCCGATTGGGTAAACCGGTCAGCGCATCGTAACGAGCCATCCACGCGATGCGGTCATTGATCGCCTTCTGTTCGCTGATGTCGCGGGTAATTTTGGCAAAGCCCAGCAGGTTATTTTGCTCATCGCGGATGGCATTGATCATGACATGCGCCCAGAACCGGGAGCCATCTTTACGATACCGCCAGCCTTCGCCTTCGAACTGCCCGCTACGCAGGGCAATTTGCAGATTATTCGCCGGCACCCCGGAGAGTTGTTCGGCTTCGCTATAGAAGAGACCAAAGTAGCGACCGATGATCTCATCGCTCAGGTACCCTTTTGCCCGGCGGGCGCCCTCATTCCAGCTAATGACCGTCCCGTCGGCGCTCAGCATATAGATGGCATAATCTTTAACACTTTCAATAAAGTGGCGATAGGCAATGTCCGTCAGGTGATCGTTACTCATGGTACAGCGCTCTCTGTGGCTCGGTCGTGGCAAAACGCATTAGATATAACAGAATCACGCCCATAATGAATACAAGGTTAAGGTGTTTTATGGTCGCCTTTCCGGCCCGAACAACCGCCGATCGCGCGGCGGACACTCCTGTTAAGCGTAGTGGACCAGGCCATCTTCGGGGGGATAACCTCGGCGATTTTCGCACTTAGGTCGCCCACTAATAGTTACTTTTATTGATTAAAAAGTTTGATTGAAAGAATAAATAAAAGGAGTAATGTTAATAATACTTTCTATGGAGGTTAAATATGTTGCGTGATTATTTAAAAGTGGAAAAAGAAGATCGACTGGTTGAACAACAGAGTCGTCATGACAATAGTCAGCATTATTCTTCGGTAACCGAATGGGTTATTTTAAGTAAAGATGGCCAGCGTAAAGGCCGGGTATCCCTGTTTGACCGCTTCACCACTCGCCGCTCCTGGAGCGACAGCTTCCGCATTACGCAGTTCGATAATGCGGGTAAAGTGGTGGTGGATAAACTCACTGACGCGCTGTAAATTTCCCGGATTCCCGGCCTGACGGGAGAATATTCATACGCAAAATTAACACCTGCATAAAATATATTGATGCGTCGTCATCATGTTATTTTCATTCCGCATACCGATAACCTAATGGGTAATTTTCGCCATGGTGAGCCGCGCGAATTTTTAACCTGAAAAAATACGGTAAATAAGCCCGCTGGTCGGGCTTTTTTGCATGACGCTCGTCACCCACGCCACAAAATGCCAAGGACATCCCGCGCTGGTTTGTATACGATACATCTACGAATCATATATGGTCTGTTTCTATGGGAATCGTCAAAATCTCCGATCTGCTGCACGATGACATTCGTGATGCCAGCAAAGCCATGTCCCGCTCCGTTAATGCCCAGGCGGAATACTGGATCCGCCTGGGCATGATGAGCGAACTCTACCCCGAGCTTAACCACCAGCAGATCAAACTGCTGATGCTGAAATCCGGCTCTGACCGTCTGCTGGAGGTGATCAATGCCATCAATAATCATTAAAACCGCCGATGAGCTCGCGCGCCAGCGCCATGCCGGCCAGCTGCTGGCATCGGTGTTTGACATGCTGGATACCTTTATCGTCCCCGGCGTGATGACGATGGAAATCAACGATCGAGTGGAAGATTTTATCGTCAACCAGCTGCACGCCCGCCCGGCCAGCAAGGGGCAATACGACTTTCCCTATGTGTTGAATACCTCGATTAACGATGTGGTCTGCCATGGGATCCCGAAGGCGACCGAGCATCTGCGCTCCGGGATGATCGTTAACGTCGATATCACCCTCGAGAAAGCGGGCATGATCGCTGACTCCAGTAAGATGTACCTGATAGGCGACGTTTCCCCGCTGGCTCGCCGGCTGGTAAAGACCACCTATGAAGCCATGTGGAAAGGCATTGAGGTGGTGAAACCCGGCGCGACGCTGGGCGACATCGGCCATGCCATTCAGCGCTGGGTCGAGGACCATGGCTACAGCGTGGTCAGAGAATACTGCGGTCACGGCGTCGGTCAGGAAATGCATGAAGAGCCGCAGGTGCTGCACTACGGCAGGCCCGGTGAAGGCGCGGTGCTGCGGGAAGGCATGGTATTCACTATTGAACCGATGGTGAACCAGGGCGACAGTCGTATCAAGACCAAAAAGGATGGCTGGACGGTGGTCACCCGCGATAAAAAACTCTCCGCGCAGTGGGAACACACCGTGGCCGTCACCGCCAACGGATTTGAGGTGCTGACGCTACGCGACGACGAGCAGTCGCGGATCCGCTAAGTTTTCTTCTCCCGGTATATCGGCATAGCCGACATTTCTCGCTGGCGAGTACCGTCCTTCGTCAGCGCACTTTATCCCCTGGCCTCTATTGCCCCCCGCGTTCTCCACACCGCGCCGGGTGTGTCTGCTTTACTCCTTATAAAGTTAATCATAAAACGATGAAAATTTATTGTAAAACGATAAACACCAGGCTAACCTGCGCTCACTTTAACACCAGGGAGAAACGGTATTCCCTCACCTGGATGTCGTACCGCGTTAAGGAGAAAACATGCGCTGGAACCGCTATCGCCGGGACAGACAGATCATTGCCGCCGTGCTGGTTTTTACCGTCATTGTGGCGGCGGGGATCGCCCTGCAGCCCGGCTTTCATCCCCCCAGCTCCCGGACGACGGGGGATAAACAGCTGGTCTCGATATTAACGCCCCTGCTCAATGGCGCCCGCGGACAGGTCGCCGCAGCGCTGATTACGCCTCAGGGGGTGCGTTACGGCCTGTGGGGGAGCGAGTATACGACGCAGTATGAGATCGCCAGCCTGAGCAAAACCATGACCGCCAGCCTGCTGCTGGAGGCTATTCGCCGCGGCGAAGTCACCGCGCAGACGCCGGTGTCGGCGCTGGTCCCGGAGATTGTCAGCCCGGTGCGGGACGTTACCCTGGAGCAACTGGTTTCTCACCGTTCAGGACTGCCACCGCTTACCGCGTCGGTTGGGCAGCGGCTGGCTATTCT
This sequence comes from Klebsiella sp. 2-CIP_Kleb., assembly GCF_050378715.1. Classification (NCBI taxonomy): domain Bacteria; kingdom Pseudomonadati; phylum Pseudomonadota; class Gammaproteobacteria; order Enterobacterales; family Enterobacteriaceae; genus Klebsiella; species Klebsiella sp. 2-CIP_Kleb. The sequence continues at coordinate 325,246 of NZ_JBNRLG010000001.1, read as the reverse complement.
GAGCGACATTGCCCGGCGGCAGAATCCCTGGCGCTACGATCGACCCGCGCTGATCGCGATGATGAACCAGGCCACCCTGCAGCCGACGAAATGGTTTGATTATTCCAACGCCGGGTTTGCCCTGCTCGGACTGGCGCTGGAGCGGGCGTCTCATCGCGATTTTGCCACACTGATGGCGCAACGGGTCTTTGCCCCCGCCGGAATGCAGGACGCGGAAGTGGCCCGGCACAATACTCCAGCCTCGCCGACGTTTACCGTGGGCTGGTCAGCCTCTGGTTTCCCTCAGCAGCCATGGGTGATGGACGCCTTCGCCCCCGCCGGCGGCGTACGCGCCACGATTGTCGATATGGCGAAATATGCCCAGGCGCTGCTGGCAGGAAACCTGGCGGGCAGTGAAGGCATGCCCCCCCTGTTCGCCACCGATGATCCCGATTCCCGGGTGGGTTATGCCTGGTTCACTACCCGCGTCCGCGGACGGGAGATCGTCTGGCATGACGGGCAGAGTGGCGGCTTTGCGGCAATGATGGCCTTCGACCGACAGCGACAGACCGCGGTAGTGATCCTCTCCGATACCGCCTGGCCGGTGATCGGGCCTGCCATCAAGCTCTTACTGGCTGCCACCCCTGATGAACAGGAGGCGCGTAATGAACGGAATTGACATCCTCTGGGCGCTGTTAACGCTGTTGTCGGTGATCCTGTTTATTTCCGGCGACTGGCTGGCGCAGCGAAAAATACGCCTGCTCAATTATGTTTTGCTGGTGACCGGGGTTATTTATCTCGCCGAGGTTTTCCAGACCCTGCAGAATCTCGGCAAAATGGGCTACCTGTTTCGGATGCTGACCTGGACCATCCAGGCATCGTTCATCACCCTCAGCCTCTACCGCGTCTGGACCCGTCCGTGGTTTACCAGCCGTCGACGCGGCGTCCGGGCGATGAGCGTTGTCTTCGCCGTGGCCCTTATGTCATGCTTGACGCGGCTGGTGCTTTAATTATTCTCATCAATCAGGAAGGTAAATTGTGAAGCAATCCAGAACCCGGCTGAGTCTGGCTATTATTAGCGGCATACTGCCCCTCTTTTTTATGCTCGCCCTGATCGTGCCGCTGTGGATTTTCTTTACCGGCGAACGATATTTTCTTTCCACCCTGCTGCACTTTGCTGAAGTGCCGTTAACCGACAACCCGGCCCAGGCGCCGGGGATGGCGAGACGTTTGTTGCTGCTGGCCCTGCTGTATCTTCCGGCCGGGCTGTTCGCGTTCGCTATCTGGCAGGGCATGAAGGTAACCCGTAGCGTCCGCCAGCGCAGCGTGCTCAGCCTCTCCCTGGCGCACAGCGTTCGTTACATCGCTCTGGCCATGGTGGGCATGGGGATCCTGTTGCCGGTGTGCCGCTTTCTCATCCCGCTGCTCGCCTGGTGGCCGCAGCCTTATTACCAGGTGGTGTTTCTGCTCAGCGACGGGGTGCTGCTTCTGACAGGAAGCTTGCTGTTTGTGACATTTCACGCCATGCTCCACGGGATCCGTGCGGAAGAAGAGAATAAGGAGTTTATTTAACGATGGCTGTGGTGGTGAATCTGGACAAACTGCTGGTGGAAAAAAAGATGACGTCCAGGGCGCTGGCGGCCTTTGTTGGCATTACCGAACAGAATTTGTCGCTGCTCAAGTCGGGAAAAGTCAAAGGCATCCGCTTTGATACCCTGTCGCGCATCTGCGAGGCGCTCGAGTGTCAGCCTGGCGATATTCTGGCGTGGGAGCCCGACTGACCTCTCCCACCTGATGTCAACAGTCCTGTCAAGGAATTGCTCTGGCCGGCGAATCGTAAGAGAATAGCGCCTACACGCGACGATCTGATTACACGGGAGTTCATCATCAGCCATTCTCGTCGATTCCCCCTAGCCAGCAAAGTGGCGCTGGCAGGCGCGGCGCTCATCGCCGCCGGCATGCTGTTCAGCTGCACCAGTAAGGCCCCCAAATCCCTCGTCACGCCGCCGAAGAGCGCGGCCGTTAAAGCCGGTCAGACGCACCGGGAGCCGGTACGCGGCGTCTGGCTGACCACCGTCTCGCGCCTTGACTGGCCGCCGGTCGGGTCAATTATCGCCAGTACGCCGGAAAGCCGCATCACCCAGCAGAAGCTGGCGCTGATCGCCAAACTCGATAATCTGCAGCGCCTGGGGATCAACACCGTCTTTTTCCAGGTGAAACCGGACGGTACGGCGCTCTGGCGGTCGGATATTCTGCCGTGGTCCGATATGCTGACCGGCAAAATCGGCGAATACCCCGGCTACGATCCGCTGCAGTTTATGCTGGATGAAGCGCACAAGCGCGGCATGAAGGTCCACGCATGGTTTAACCCTTACCGCGTCTCGGTCAACACCAAACCGTCGACGATTGCCGAGCTGAACAACACCCTCACTCAGGTGCCGGCCAGCGTGTTCGTCCTGCACCGTAACTGGATCCGCACCGCCAGCGATCGCTTTGTTCTCGACCCGGGTATTCCCGAAGCGCGTGACTGGATCACCAGCATTGTCGCTGAAGTGGTGCAGAACTACCCGATTGACGGCGTGCAGTTCGATGACTATTTCTACACCGAAACCGCTTCTTCCCCGCTTAACGACAACGAGACCTTCCGTCGTTACGGGCAGGGCTATGCCTCGAAGGGCGACTGGCGGCGGCATAACACTCAGCAGCTTATTGCCCAGGTCTCCGCGACCATTAAAAAACTCAATCCGAACGTCGAGTTTGGCGTGAGCCCGGCCGGGGTGTGGCGCAACCGCTCCCACGATCCGGCGGGGTCTGATACCCGTGGCGCGGCCGCCTATGATGAATCCTATGCCGATACCCGCAGCTGGGTGCAGCAGGGACTGCTCGACTACATCGCCCCGCAGATTTACTGGCCGTTTGCCCGCGATGCGGCGCGCTACGATGTGCTGGCCAACTGGTGGGCCGAGGTGGTCAAGCCGACGCATACCCGGCTGTATATCGGCGTGGCCCTGTACAAGGTGGGTGAACCGTCCAAAAATGAGCCTGACTGGACGGTGGATGGCGGCGTGCCGGAGCTGAAAAAACAGCTCGACCTCAATGAGTCCCTGCCGCAGATCCAGGGCACCATCCTGTTCCGCGAAAACAACCTCAATCAGCCGCAGACCCGCCAGGCGGTTAACTACCTGCGCAGCCGCTGGGGGCCGCCGCAGAGCTAACCGCCAGCCGGCTTCGCTATCCCGCCTGCAGCCCTTGCTGCAGGCGGGCGTGCAGTTTCAGCATGTTCTCCGTGATGGCCCGCCAGACGTGGGCGGAAAAGTCCGACGGCAGCGTCCGGCGGGCGCTTTCGATGGCCTGCGGCACGCGGTCGGCAAACTCGCCCAGGATCGCCAGCATCTGCTCCCGGGGGAAGTTAACCGCTTTGGCGGTCGCCAGAAAATGACGCGGATAGATAGCGTTAATCTCCGTTTTCCGCCCTTTTGTGGCATTGAGCCCCATCGACAGCTTCAGGTCGCGCAGATGCAGTCCCGTCCCGCCCAGCACCGGAAATGCCGAAATAATGTCGTAGAACGGCGTGAGCCGGTAGCTGCCGCCGGGCAGCAAAAAGAGCGAGAAGTTCTTCGCATGCCCGTCCGTTGCCCCGGTCAGCCACTGGAACACCATGAACTTCATAAAGTCATAGCGATCTTTCAGGGCCTCACTGGAACCCAGCAGAAAGGTCATGATCGCGGCGATACCCGGCCCACCGTCAGACTCATATTTCATCGACGACGGTATGCCGAATGCCTGACACAGATCCTCCTGCGGCAGACGCAGCAGCACGCGCCCCTCCTGCGCCCAGCGCCGGTCGAAGCGGGTCACCGCCAGCGCACGGATCCGCGGCGTGTTGATAATCTCCGCCTCCGGCACCGCCAGGCCCAACGCCCTGGCCAGCGCCAGGCACAGATATTCGTTATCCACGCTTTCACGCAGATCCAGCGTCGCATTGGGCTGCTTTATCTCGCCGATGGGCAGTTTAATGATATGGGTGGTCGGGGTGGTGCCCTGCGGAATACACCAGTGCTCGCCCATTCGCAGCAGCGCGGTTTTCTCCTGAGCGCCGGCCACCGAGATACGAAAATCGTCCTGGCCGGTCACCATCCCGAGAGGAATATCCGACTGGTAGGCGGTCAGCAAAGCGGTCAGCTGCGCCTCATCCAGCGTCTGCCAGCGCAACGCGGCAAGATGCGCCTCTTCCCCCGGCGGCAGCAGAGTCACCGCCCCTACGCTGTCCCGCCCGACCTCGGCCAGCAGATCGAACGGCTGTTTCGAACGCGCCTGATAGCGCCTGACGATCCGCTCGCGGACCTGCGGGCTGTCGGGCAGCAGGTTATCAAAATAGTGATACACCGCGTCGGCGGTAATATTGCCATACTGCAGCGGCAGCGAGAGGGAGAGCGGTCTGGCGCGCGGGCTGCGCAGCCACTCCTCATCATAGCGGAAACTGTGGGCCCCGTTGGCCTGGCGGGTTAAGGTTCCCACGCGCGCATTGTTCATCCAGGTGGTGAGCGTCGCCATTACCAGTCAAGATCCGTGGTGTTATCGGGAATCATCGCCGTCTCTGCCGGTTTGGCGTTCAGGGTCATCACCACCCCCAGCGACTGGAGGATCTTAAACAGGGTGGTTAAGGTGGTTTTGTCGGGGTGATTTTCAAAATTGGACAGCGTCGCCTGTTTAATGCCGATCCGGCTGGCCAGCGCCTCCTGAGTCCAGTGATTTTGCTGGCGCAGCAGTTTCAGGTAATTGGCCAGCTGAACCGGACTGTATATCTGCGGGGAATTCATCGCCTTGTTCCTCACCATCATTTATCCCCCTATCGGGATAAAACTGGTTTTATACCCTGCAAGGGATAATGTCAAGTTTATCCCCTGGTGGGGATAGGCCAATGATTATCCTTACGTAGGGATAAAGCAGAAGGGAGGGCAGCCGGAGCAACGTGGTCTGCCCGGTGGCGGCTGCGCCTTACCGGGCCTACGGGATGTCGCTACCAGTTTCATCATCATCCAGGCCGGGCAAGCGCAGCGCCGCCCTGCAATGTCTGTCACTCGGGCAACGCGCAGCCGGGCTTAGCTGCCGCGGTAGGTCGACCACCCGCCCGGGGCGATCAGAAACGGCAGATGGAAATGGTCCTCTGCCGCCTCGCCAATGACAAAATCAATCTGCGCTCGGGTAAAAACGCTCTCGCGCCCGGCACGGGCAAACCACGCCCCGGTTTCCGCGGTTAAACAGTAGCGCCCCGCCGGCAGCGGCGCGGCGCTGAAGGTGACGATACGCCCCTGGGCGTTGGTCACCAGGTTCGCCAGGGTCTCGCCCTCCCGGCTCAGGCTGACCGCGACGCCTTCAGCCGGCGTGCCGGTGGAAATATCCAGAATATGGGTGCTCAGGGTGCTCATTCGCCAATCGCTCCTTCCAGTCTTAACATCGTAATTTCCCGCAGCTGGGCAAGCGCCTCAGCCACTTCTTCGTCAGCGGTATGCTGCAGCCGGCGCGTCAGCGCCTGCAGAATCTCTTCGCCGCTGCGCCCTTTGGCGCGGATTAAAAACACCCGGCCAAAGCGGGCTTCGTAGCGGGCATTCCCCTCCCGCAGGGCCTGCGCCAGTCTTTCATTATCGCTGTCCACCGCCGACTGCTCCTGGCGTGACATCGTCGCGTGCGCCTGGCTGCCGCTCGGTTTTTCGCCGATCCGCGGATGGGCGCTGAGCGCCGCGTTCAGATCGTTCTCTCCCCAGTCGCCCATCGCTTCCCGGGCGACCTGCAGCAGCGCTTCACGGTTGGCGAAGGGGCGCAAGTTCACCAGCGTATCGCTCCAGGCCGGGATCGCCACACAGGGAGCCAGCAGCACCCCTGCCTCATCGCCACTCAGGCTGTTAAACTGACTCAGCGCGATCATCCTGACTCCTTATCGTTTTCGTCGCCGCCTGCTCCTGCGGCAGAACAAGGTTCAGCGCTATCGCCACCAGCCCACCGCTGGTGGCCGCGGAACCGAACAGATCGCCGACCATCGGCGGAAAATGGCTGAGAAACGCCGGCACCGACTCCACGCCAAGACCCGCACCAAACGCCAGTCCCACGATCAGCACATCGCGTCGGGTGAGCGGGTTCTGGGTAATGATCCGGATCCCGGCCGCCACCACGCAGCCAAACATCACCATCGTAGCGCCCCCCAACACCGGCGCCGGGATCTGCCGCAACAGTTCGCCCACCGGCGGGAACAGCCCGAGCAGGATCAGAATTACGCCAATGTAGCGTCCGACATAGCGGCTGGCCACCCCGGTCATCTGGATCACGCCGTTGTTCTGCGCGAAAGTCGTGTTCGGAAAGGCGCTGAGCATTGCGGCCACCATGCAGCTGACGCCATCCGCCAGGATACCGCCCTTCAGCCGGTTGCGGAAAGCGCGATCGTCAACAGACTGTTGTGAAATCAGCGAGTTGGCCGTCAGATCGCCCACCGCCTCCAGAATACACACCAGCGACACCAGCGCCACCGGCAGAAATATCGCGCTGTTAAACTGAAAGCCAAACGGGAACAGCGTTGGCAGGCGAAACAGGGTATCGCCCAGGCTGTGAAGATGGAACTGACCGCTCAGCCCTGCCGCCACACAGCCTGCGGCAATGCCCACCACCACCGAGGAGAGCCGCAGCCAGCGGTTTTTGGCGCAGCTCAGCAGGACGATAACGCCAAGGGTACCCGCCCCGAGCGCGATATTGCTCATGCTGGCGAAATCCTGCGCCTTTTCCCCACCGCACCAGTTAATGACGCTGACCTTGATCAGGCTGATGCCGATCAGCGCAATCACGCTGCCGGTAATGATAGGGGTAAAGATTTTCTTCAGCGGTTCGATAAAGCGGCTGACAATCACCGGCACCAGGGCGGCGACAAAGTTAACGCCAATCAGCATCGCCATAATATCCTGTGGCCCGCCGCCCTGCGCTTTCACCCATATCCCTCCGGCTACCGCCACGCCCAGAAAGGCGAAGCTGGTGCCCTGCATGCAGATCATCCCGGCGCCAATGCCCCAGACCCGGTTGGACTGCAGAAAGGTACCGATACCCGAAGCCAGCAGCGACATACTGATGAGATACGGCAGCCAGTCGCCAAGTCCGAGGGTGGCGCCGATGATCAGCGGCGGCGTGATGATCCCCACCAGACCCGCCAGCACATGCTGGAGGGCGCTAAAAAAGGCCGGAAGCGGTGGGATCCGCTGTTCAAGGCCGTAAAGCAGGCCGCTGTGATGTTCGTCAGACATGGTGTTATCCCGTAGCAAAGAGAAGTGCATGGGCTACTGCACAAAGCAGGCCAGAGACGACAAAAGCGCACGAATAAATTTATTAACACTTAAAAATCATAAGCTTAAATTACTCGAATGATGCATCACTTCCCTCCGCTGCTGAACCAGGCTTATGAAACGATAGATTCTTAATGCAACATACAGAAACTTTTGGTTCATAAAAAGGCAACCAATGCATCACATTGCACCGAGGTGGTGCGCCATGACCTGTCGCTGTGCCTCTGGCGGGCGGTTTTCCTCCCTCCGGCGAACTGGTACGCAAATTGCTGTAGTCAGTGCCTACATCTGGAGAAGGAGAAAAAAATGAAAGCAATCGTGATTGGCGCGGGCATCGGCGGCTTAAGTGCGGCAGTGGCGCTCAAACAGTCGGGGATCGACTGCGACGTCTATGAGGCGGTGAAAGAGATCAAACCGGTCGGCGCGGCGATTTCCGTATGGCCCAACGGCGTGAAATGCATGGCCCACCTCGGCATGGGCGATATCATGGAAACCATCGGCGGACCGCTGCGCCGCATGGCGTATCGCGATTTCCGCAGCGGCGAGAACATGACCCAGTTCAGCCTCGCGCCGCTGATCGAACGCACCGGCAGCCGCCCCTGCCCGGTATCCCGCGCAGAGCTGCAGCGGGAAATGCTGGATTTCTGGGGACGGGAGCGCGTGCAGTTCGGCAAACGCGTCACCCGCTGTGAAGAAAACGCCGACGGCGTGACGGTGTGGTTTACCGACGGCAGCAGCGCCAGCGGCGATCTGCTGATTGCCGCCGACGGCAGCCATTCCGCGCTGCGTCCGTGGGTGCTCGGCTTTACCCCGGAGCGCCGCTACGCCGGCTACGTCAACTGGAACGGTCTGGTGGAAATAGATGAAGCGCTGGCGCCCGGCGATCAGTGGACCACCTTTGTCGGCGAAGGCAAGCGCGTCTCGCTGATGCCGGTCTCCGCTGGCCGGTTCTACTTTTTCTTTGATGTGCCGCTGCCGGCGGGTCTGGCCGAGGATCGTGACACCCTGCGCGCTGACCTCAGCCGCTACTTTGCCGGCTGGGCGCCGCCGGTGCAGAAGCTGATCGCCGCCCTTGACCCGCAGACCACCAACCGTATTGAAATCCACGATATCGAACCGTTCAGCCGCCTGGTGCGCGGTCGCGTCGCGCTGCTGGGCGACGCCGGACACAGCACCACCCCGGATATTGGCCAGGGGGGATGTGCGGCGATGGAAGATGCGGTGGTGCTGGGCGCCGTTTTCCGCCAGACCCGCGATATTGACGCCGCCCTGCGCGAATATGAAGCCCAGCGCTGCGATCGGGTTCGCGATCTGGTGTTGAAGGCGCGCAAGCGCTGCGATATCACCCACGGTAAGGATATGCAGCTCACCGAAGCCTGGTACCAGGAGCTGCGGGAGGAGACCGGCGAACGGATTATCAACGGCATGTGCGACACCATCCTCAGCGGGCCGCTGGGCTGACGGTCGCCATGGACTCAATCACCGCGCTCAGCGTCTGAATGGCCATCTGCGCGGGACGCGATAGCTGACGCGAGGGCGCGGTGCACAGCGCCAGAGTCAGCGGCCGCAGCAGCGTACTGCGCAGCGGGATAAAGGCCAGCTGTCCGCGCTGAACCTCGTCCAGCACGTCGAGCAGGCTGAGGAGCGTCACGCCGCTGCCGCGCAGCACCAGCGACTTAATGAGGCGAATATCATTGCAGCTGATGGTATTCTCCGGCGCAAAGTCATGGTGGCGATAGAGGAGCGCAACACGCTCATGAACGATCAGCGGCGCGCCGGGCACGATGTGCCGCTCCAGGCTGAGCTCGCCCAGAGACAGGGCCTTTGCCCCCGCCAGAGGATGGTCCGGGCGCATCACAATCCCCACCTCCAGTTCGGCAAAGGCCAGTACGCTGAGTCCGGCCTGCCCCTGCGGATCGAGGATCAGACCGACGTCCAGATCCGCCTGACGCACTTTCTGGCTGACGGTGTGGCTGTCGGCCACCTGCAGATCCAGCTCCAGCCACGGCCAGCGGGCGATGATCTCCGCCAGCGCGGCGGCGAAGCCGCCTTCCGCCAGCGCCTGCACCATGCCGACGCTGACGCTCCCGCGCTTCATCCCCTGCAGCTCATCAAATTTTTGCCGGGTCTGACGAAACTCCTTCTGCCAGCGCAACAGATTGTCATACAGCAGTTCACCCGCAGTGGTCATCCGCAGTCCCTCCGGCAGCCGCTCGAACAGCGGCGTCCCGAAGGCCTCCTCGGCCTGCAGGATCTGGCGGTTAATCGCCGAGGCCGAGATATGCAGCTGCTCGGCGGCCCGGCGCAGGCTGCCGCAGCGAGCCACGGCGATGAAATAGTGGGCGAAACGGGAAAATGGACTCATGGTGCCCCTGTACTCTTTTTTGCAACAGCAGAGTGAATTAATGGTGATGGATGTGAACACCCTAATATGACAACAATAATCTCACAACAATAAAACAATCACCGATGTGAGCAGGAAGAGAAATCATGAAGACAACCACCCCCACGCCCCCCGCCCATTGCACCTTCGATCCGGAAGACTGGCTGCGGCTGGCCCGTTGCTGGCACCCGGTGGCCCGCGCCTGCGATATTGACGGCGCTCCGGTGAAAGCCACCCTGCTGGACGAACAGCTGGTTATCTATCGTATAAAAGGCCAGGTGGTGGTCGCCCGCGACGTCTGCCCGCACCGCGGCGTCCCGCTGACCCTGGGGTTTCATGAAGAAGAAGGCATCGTCTGCCCCTATCATGGCCTGCGCTTTGGCGAGGATGGCCGCTGCAACCGCATCCCCTCCAGTCCGGGGCAACCCATTCCGGCCAAACTGCATCTCACCAGCTTCGCCGTGGAGGAGCGTTACGGGCTGATCTGGACCTGCCTGGACTGCGATCCGGACAATCCGCCGCCGTTACCGACCATGCCGCACTGGGACGACGCCGGCTTTCAGCAAATCAACTGTCCGGCCTTTGAAGTGAAGGGCTTTGCCGGCCGCCAGGTCGAAGGCTTTCTCGATGTCGCCCACTTCGCGTGGATCCACACCGAGACCTTCGCCGATCCGGACAACCAACAGGTGCCGGACTACACCCCGCAGGAGACGCCGTTCGGCTTTGTTGCCGACTACTGGAGCTCGGTAGGCAATTACCCGGCCAGCTCCGATTTCCGCGCGCCGGAAGGGTTCCAGTGGCTGCGTCACTTTGAAATGCATCTGCCGTTCACCGCCACGCTGACCATCCATTTCCCTGCCGATGCGAAGCTGGTGATCATGAACGCCGCCTCGCCGGTGTCGTCGCGCGTGACGCGAATGTTTGCCCCTATCGCCCGCAATTTTGACCTGCATGTGCCGGTGGAAGACGTTCATGCGTTCAACCTGCGGGTGTTTGAGGAGGACCGCCTGATGGTTGAGACCCAGCGCCCGGAGCGGCTGCCGCTGGATTTGACCCTGGAGGCGCATATTCCGGCAGACCGCAGCTCTATCGCCTACCGGCGCGGGCTGAAGAAGATGGGCTTTGGCGATTTCTTTCTGGTATGAGTGGAGGTCTTATGCGCGACATACTCCCGGTGGTGGTCGATGGCCTGTGGCGCCAGGGCGCGAAAAATCTGGCCGTTCGTCTGGTGAGCGCCGATGGGCAACCGCTGCCGGCGTGGGCGCCCGGCGCCCATATCGACCTCCATCTCCCCTGCGGGCTGATCCGTCAGTATTCGCTGACCGGCAGCCCGGCCGGACGGGATCACTATCTGCTCTGCGTCGCCCGCGAGGCGCAGTCGCGAGGCGGCTCCCGTTATATTCATGACACCCTGCGTCCGGGGCAGCCCTTGCTGATCTCTGCTCCGCGCAACCACTTTCCCCTGCACGGGGGCGGCCACGTGGTGCTCCTCGCCGCCGGGATCGGCATTACGCCGCTGCTGGCGATGGCCCATGCGCGGGCGGCGTCCGGCGCCAGCTTTACGCTGCACTATTACGTCAGCCGCGCGCAGGAGGCCGCCTTCGCCACCGAGATCGCCAGCCAGCTCACCGGCGGAACCTGCCTGATCCACAGCTCTGCCGACGGGCAGAGTCCGCGCCTGCGGCTGGCGCAGGATCTGGGCGCGCCGGACGCCGACACCCGAGTCTATTTCTGCGGACCGCCGGGGTTTATGGCTCAGGTGCGCGACACCGCGCTGGCGGCCGGCTGGGCGGAAACGCAACTGCACAGCGAAGCGTTCCAGCCGACCGTCCCGACGGCGGCGTCGGCGGAGGACGGCACCTTCACCATCACCCTCGCCTCCACCGGGGAGCGCTGGCCGGTACCGGGGGACAAAACCATCGCCCGGGTGCTGCAGGAGCATGGCGTTGAGGTGCCGCTCTCCTGCGAGATGGGGATCTGCGGCGCCTGCCTGACGCCGGTGCGGGAGGGAACGGTCGACCACCGGGATACCGTGCAGTCGGAGGCGGAAAAACAGGCCGCGGAGCAGCATATCGCGCTGTGCTGCTCCCGCAGCCTGTCGGCCAATTTAGTTATCGATCTCGCGGGATAAGCGGCCGGTCTCCGGCTGATCGGCGCTGGCGACCGGTTTCACCCGCACGGCGGTGAAGACCACGACCATCGCGGTCAACAGCAGCAAACCGCTGCCGGTGAAGACGCCGCTGGCGCCATGCAGATCGAACACCGCCCCGCCGCCGGCGGCGCCGGCGCTGATGGCCAGCTGAATAGAGGCCACCAGCAGACCGCCTGCGCTTTCCGCCTCATCCGGCACGGTGGTGGCCAGCCAGGTGGACCAGGCCACCGGCACCAGACCGAAGGCAAATCCCCACAGGGCGACCAGCAACCCGTCGAGCACGGACAGATGGCCAAACGTCACCATCAGCAGCGCCAGGACGCTCATCATCAGCGGCACCAGCGCCAGGGTCAGACGCAGGCTGCGGCTCAGCAGATAGCTCGCCACCGAGGTGCCGACAAAGTTAGCGACACCGAAGCCGAGCAAAATCAGCGAAACGCCTTCAACGCTGGCCTGCGCGACGGTCTCAAGGAACGGTCGCAGGTAGGTGAAGAAGGCAAAATGGCCGCTGAAAATCAGGATCGACGCCAGCATGCCCCCCAGCATACCGGGACGGCGCAGCACCCTGAACAGCGTGGAGAAGGTGCCAACGCTTTCCGGCCGCATGGAGGGCAGCACCCACAGCTGCCAGAGCAGCGCCAGCAGGCTGGGTATCGCGCAGAGAATAAACACGTTGCGCCAGCCGATCAGCTCTCCGAGGTAGCTGCCGAGCGGCGCGGCCACCACCGTGGCGACAGACACCGCGGAAAAGATGATCGCCAGCGCTTTCGGCACATGGGCCGCCGGCACCAGACGCATCGCCGTGGCGGTGGACATCGCCCAGAAACCACCGATGGCGATCCCCAACAGCAGACGACCGAGCAGGAGAAACGCCAGCGAACCGGCAAAAGCGACCATCAGGCTGGAGACAATCTGCAGCACGGAAAAGAACATCAGCACCCAGCGGCGGTCGATATTGCGGGTGGCGGTGGCGATCAGCAGGCCGGTGACTAACGCCACTAACGCCGTGGCGGTCACCGCCTGCCCGGCCATCCCTTCGCTGACGCCGAGGCTGCTGGCCATCGGCGTTAACAGGCTGGCGGGCAGAAATTCAGCCACGATCAGGCCGAACACCCCGAGGGCCAGGGCATAGACGGCGCGCCAGGCAGGCCTGACGGGTGACAGGCTCGCGTCAGCAGCTATGCAGGAAGTCATATACATCTCTCCAGGTTTATTAACATCCTGGTCATCTTAGGGGCTTACCCCTGGACGATATATGATGCATACTCTTCAGTTATTGATTATTCGTCCGGAATTACCATGAGCCAGCCCACTATCGACCTGACCAGCGAACTGCTGCGCGGTATGCGCCTCTCCGGCGTGAATTACCGGCGCATCGAGACCTCCCGCCCGTTTGGCGTCGGCTTTAGCGCCGTGGCGGGCAAAGCCCAGTTCCATTTCATCAGCCGCGGGCCGGTGCTGCTGCGCATGGCCAGCGGAGAACAGTTCACCCTGGAGAGCGGCGACGCGCTGTTTATTCCCAACGGCGACGGGCACGCCCTGCTCTCCGATCCGCAGGCCGCGGTGGTGAATGTGGCGCAGCTGAACAGCGAAACGGTGTGCAGCACGGTAAGTTGTATCAACGCTGGCGGCCAGCCTGACTGCCCGGAGCGCGCCGTGATTTTCAGCGGTTGTATGGACTTTGAACTCGGCGGCATGCAGCCGCTGGTGAAGGCCATGCCCGAAGTGATGCGGGTGAGCTGCCTGCTCAACACCTGGCCGGAGATCCAGCCGCTGCTGGCGGCGATGGAGCGGGAATCGCTCACCCGCCAGGCGGGCTATGCCGGGATCCTCGCCCGACTGGCGGACGTGGTGGCCGCGCTGATTGTCCGCGGCTGGGTGGCCTGCGGGTGCGGTAACGCCACCGGCTGGGTGCAGGTCCTGCGCGATCCCCGGCTGGCGAAAGCGATCTACGCCATGCATCAACGTCCGGGCGTTAACTGGAAAGTGGAAGATCTGGCGCGGGAGGCGGGGCTGTCGCGCTCTCTCTTCGCCGAGCGTTTTCTTGCCGCCACCGGCACCACCCCCGCCCGCTATCTCACCGAGCTGCGTATGCGGCTGGCGGTGCAGTACATCACCCACGAAGGCCAGGCGCTGGAAAAAGTCGCCTTCAGCCTCGGGTATCAGTCGCTGGCGGCCTTTAGCCGGGCTTTCAAACGCATCACCGGCCAGCCGCCGGGGGCCCTGCGCGCGACGGTACGCTAGCGTCAGCCTTTATATAAAGCGATACACGCCGTTGCCGACGCGAAAGCGTTGCCCCTTAAGCGCCGGGTTGGCGACGCGAAACACCAGCTCGGCCAGCTGGTTGGCGGGTCCCTGGCGGAAAATAAACCACTGGCCGCCCGCGTCCAGCCCCTGCTCCCCCTGTGACGGGAAGCCCAGCAGTGCCTGCCAGCGGTCGCGCACCGCCTGCGGATTGTCCACCTCGAACACCGCCTGCTCGAGCACAATGTCGCCCAGCGAATGAGGCACGTCCAGCCCCTGAGCGCGCAGCCGCGCCAGCCGGGTCTCGTCGTCTTCTCCCCACTGCAGCACAAAAGGAAAGACCAGCCCGTCGGTGTCGCCATCGATGGTGAAGATCCGCCAGCGGATGACATTGCCCTGCGGATCGTGGCGCTGGCCATCGACAATCGGTGACACCGCCAGCCCGTTGCGACGCAAGTGGTCATGGGTGGCGTCGATGTCGTCGCTGCGCAGCGCGACGCGAAACAGCGCTTCGTTCTCCGGCAGCAACCGCGCGGCATCCCGCGAGAGCAGAAATCTGTCCGTCGCGGCGCGCAGTTCGTCGGGGTCGGAAATGGCGAGGAATTCGATATAGGTCAGACCAAAATAGCTCAGCGCATTGCGGGTTCCCCAGCCCGGATGGCGCCCGCCGACCGCCGCCCGCAGCTGCTGCCCGGCAAAGATTTCAATCGCCGCTTCCGGCTGATTCACAAACTGTACTGCGTGATCCCACTGCAAGGTGGCCATGATCTCTCCCGGGGTTGTGCCTGTTAAGACGTCTGCGGCAAAAGATAGTGCTGGGGTGAAGGCAATGGCAAACAAGAATTATGTATATTGAAAGCTGGATAAGTGATTTATATCAACGCGGTATGTTGAGTGTGACAGGCGATGAAACGGCGGGCTAACGAATTGCCCGCCGGCGGGATCAGACCGACCCTTCTTTCTCAATCACCAGAATACGCGCCGCCCCCTGGGGATGGGCGACATGCTCGCATCCCACCTCGGCGTAAAAGATATCTCCGGCGTTCAGCATGATCACCTGTTCCTCGCCGTCGACCTTCACATGCATCGCCACATGACCATCCATCACGGCAAACACCTCCTGACCGTCGTTGATGTGCCAGATATAGGGTTGGTCGGTCCAGTGCAGGCGCACGGTGGTGCCGGAAAAATTGGCAATGTCCAGCGCGCCCCACGCGCGGTCGGCGGTGAAATCTTTACTGCTCCAGCTCTGCATGATGTTGTCCTGTGGTAAGGGTTATTTTTTCTGCCAGTTTGCCCAGGGATCCGGTTTCTCTGCCGGCGCATCGTCGTCGAGCGAAGCCAGATACATCGCCTCCACCTCTTTGCGCGCCCACGGCGTCCGGCGGAGAAATTTCAGGCTGGACTTGATGCTGGGATCGCTTTTAAAGCAGTTAATGTTGACCTGGCGGGCCATTTCCACCCAGCCGTAGCGCGCCACCAGGGCATTGAGCAGCGCTTCCAGCGTCACGCCGTGCAGGGGATCTTTTGAGCTGTGCATGAGGATACATCCGTTCCGCATTAAAAAAGTGCGCCCACCTTACTGACTCTCGGTGACGGGCGCAACGGCTTCAGTTCGCCCTTACGCCTTTATCTATTTAACGCAAAAGCACAGAACCCCGCGCGGACATAAATTAGAAAATAACGTTATTGGTTGCTTATCTGGCCCTGAGGCAAGCTGTGCTCAGCCCCGGACAGAGGAAATCACCATGCGCTGCTGTTGTGCCAGAACCCTGAACCTGAATCGACCCATAACTTATTATCCCGTTTTCGGAGAACACAATGAACGCGACCACCCTGCCGATTCTCGATCTGGCCCGCTACGCGGACCCCGCGGATAAAGCGGCCTTCCTGACCGACCTGCGTCACGCCGCCCGCGACATCGGCTTCTTTTATCTGATCAACTACGGTGTCGACGACGCGCTTCAATATGAAGTTCAGCGCCAGTCCCAGCGCTTTTTTGCGCTTGATGAGGCGCAAAAACAGCAGGTGGCGATGATCCACTCCCCCCATTTTCGCGGCTATAACCGCGCGGCTTCTGAGCTGACGCGCGGCCAGCCTGACTGGCGAGAGCAGTTTGATATCGGCGCCGAACGTCCGGCGCTGACCCTCAGCGACGACGCGCCGCGCTGGCAGCGCCTGCAGGGTCCGAATCTGTGGCCTGCCGCGCTGCCATCGCTAAAACCGGTATTACTTCACTGGCAACAGCAGATGACTCAGGTGGGGATCCGCCTGCTGCGCGCCTTTGCCGAAGCGCTGCAGCTCCCGGAGAATGCCTTTGACCGGCTTTACGGCGACCAACCCAACGAGCATATCAAGCTGATCCGTTATCCCGGCCAGCAGGAGACCCAGAGCAGCCAGGGCGTTGGCGCCCATAAAGATTCCGGTTTTCTCAGCTTCCTGCTGCAGGACGAGCAGAAAGGGCTGCAGGTTGAGGTGGCGCCCGGGCAGTGGATCGACGCCGTACCGCTGGCCGGCAGCTTTGTGGTCAATATTGGCGAACTGCTGGAGCTGGCCACCAACGGCTATCTGCGCGCTACCGTTCACCGGGTGGTGTCACCGCCGGCTCAGCAGCAGCGCCTCTCCATCGCTTTCTTCCTTGGCGCCCAGCTTGACGCGGTGGTGCCGGTTTATACCCTGCCGCCCGAGCTGGCGCGTGAAGCGCGCGGTCCGGACAGCGACCCGCACAATCCGCTGCTGCGCGATGTCGGCTGGAATTATCTCAAGGGCCGTCTGCGTTCCCATCCGGACGTGGCGGAACGCTACTATCAGGACGTTTTTCGCGAACGCGCCGAGCAATTGATCGTTTAACCATAACTAAAAAGGAACACACCATGAAATATGCTGCTTTTAAACTGGCAGGGGTCGCACTGTCTCTTTCTCTGGCATGGACGTCTGCCCAGGCCGCCGCGCTGCGCGTCGCCGCGGACCCGGTTCCCCACGCGGAGATCCTCAACTACATCAAAAAAATCGATCCCAGTCTCGATCTCAAGGTGGTGGAGCTGACCAGCGGGGTCAACGCCAATGAACTGCTGGCCAGTGGCGATGTGGATGCCAACTACTTCCAGCATGTCCCCTACCTGAAGGATCAGGAGAAAGCGCTGGGTAAAACCTTTGCCGTCGCGGCCACGGTTCATATTGAGCCGCTGGGGATCTACTCGCATAAGCATAAAGATTTCTCGTCGCTGCCGGAAAACGCCACGGTGGCGGTACCGAATAACACCACCAACCTGAGCCGGGCGCTGTTCCTGCTGCAGGCGCAGAAGCTTATTAAGCTGGACCCCAAATTTACCGACCCGGCCACCACCCTGGCGACGCCGAAGGATATTGTCGAGAACCCGAAACACCTGAAGATCCTGGAGATTGAATCGCCGCAGATCCCGCGCTCCCTCGACGATGTCGACCTGGCGGTGATTAACGGTAACTACGCGCTGGAAGCCGGTCTGGTGCCAGCGAAAGATGCCCTGGGGCTGGAAAGCGCCGAGCATAACCCCTACGCCAATATCCTGGTGACCACCCCGGCCCTGGCGAATGACCCGCGTATTAAGGCGCTGGCGAAAGACCTGACGTCGCCGCAGGTGGCGGAGTTTATCCGTAAAAACTACAACGGCTCGGTGATCCCGGTGGCCCCTCAGTCATGATCACCATCGAAGGGCTGAGCAAAACCTATGCCGGAACCGGCCGACCGGCGCTGAACGATATCGCGTTACAGATCCCGAAAGGGGCGATTTACGGCATTCTCGGGCGCAGCGGCGCCGGCAAAAGTACGCTCATCCGCTGTCTCAATTTGCTGGAGCGGCCCACCTCGGGCCGCATTCTGGTGAACGGACAGGATATTACTCAGCTGAACAAGGCGGCGCTGCGGGATTATCGCCTGCGCACCGGGATGATTTTCCAGCACTTCAATCTGCTGCATGCCCGCACCGTCGCCGATAACATCGCGGTGCCGCTGGAGATTGCCGGGGTGCCGCGGGCCGCTCGCGAAGCGCGGGTGCGCGAACTGCTGGAGCTGGTGGATCTCAGCGAAAAGGCCGCCGCTTTCCCGTCGCAGCTTTCCGGCGGGCAAAAACAGCGCGTCGGCATCGCCCGGGCGCTGGCCGCCCGACCGGAGGTGCTGCTGTGCGACGAGGCGACCAGCGCTCTGGATCCCGAGACCACCGCCTCGGTGCTGGCTCTGCTGGCGGATATTAACCAGCGGCTCAATCTGACCATTGTGCTGATAACGCACCAGCTGGAGGTGGTGAAAACCATTTGTGACCACGCAGCGCTGCTGGAACAGGGCGAGATTGTCGAGAGCGGCAAACTCGCCGACCTGCTGGTGACCCCATGGTCGCGGCTGCGCCAGTCGTTGCTGCACGACCCGCAGGCTGAACAGGATTTTCTTACCCGTCACGGCGTTCAGGGGAGGCCATTATGCGGAGTAGCATGAGCTGGGAAGATTTGTGGCCGTTATTACTCGACGGCACGCTGGATACGCTCTATATGGTGGGCCTGGCGGCCCTGTTTACCGTGCTGATCGGGCTGCCCACCGGTGTGTTGTTATTTATTTCCCGCGCCAACGGGCTGGCGCCGATGCCGAAACTGAACGCGTTGTTAGGCGCGGTGATCAACATCGGCAGGTCGCTACCGTTTATCGTGCTGCTGATCGCCCTGATCCCTTTTACCCGGCTGATCGTCGGCACCACGCTGGGCAGCACCGCCGCCATCGTGCCGGTGACCATCGGCGCCTTTCCGTTCTTTGCCCGCCTGACGGAAAACGCGCTCGACGAGGTGGATTACGGAAGAATCGAAGCCATTCTGTCGATGGGCGGCAACGTCTGGCACGTGATTTTTAAATCCCTGCTGCCAGAAGCCCTGCCGACGCTGCTGGCCGGGATCACGCTGACTATCGTGATGCTGATTGGCTTTTCGTCGATGGCCGGGGTGATCGGCGGCGGCGGACTCGGCGACCTCGCCATCCGCTACGGCTATCAGCGATTCAATAATGAGGTGATGTTTGGCACAGTGCTGATCCTGGTGGCGATGGTTCAGGGCGTGCAGATGGCCGGCGATCGGCTGGTGCGCAGCCTGGCCCACCGCCGTTAGCCGTCAGTCATTAGTTCCAGCCGCTCTCTGCCGCCAGCTGGCGGACCAGACTGGCGGCGTCACACTCGCGGATCAACCCCACCCCCTGCCCGGCCCAGTGGGCGCCATACTCATGGACGCCCTGGGCTTTCGCGGCGGCGGCCAGCGCTTTGCCGATATCATACGCCAGCGGATAATCCGGCACGGCGCTCGTCGGACAGGCTTCCCCTAGCGCGCAGAAGGCATTAGCCAGACAGCGTGCCGGACGCCCGGATATCGCGGAGGTCAGCACCGTACGCCCGTCAAGGCTGTTGTGGATCGCCGCGCGATAGCCGGCGTCGGCGGCCGATTCCGGACACAGTAAAAACGCCGTACCGAGCTGTACGCCCTGCGCCCCCAACTGCATCACGCTAGCGATCCCCGCTCCGTCCATGATGCCCCCGGCGGCCACTACCGGGATGGTTAGTCGACGCCGCAGAAGTTGCACCAGGGTGAAGGTGCTCAGCTGCGCGTCAGGCTCCTGCGGAGCAAAGATCCCCCGGTGCCCGCCCGCCTCATAGCCCTGAGCGACCACCACGTCGATCCCCTGCTGTTCAATCAGCAGCGCCTCCTGGAGCGAGGTTGCCGTCGCCAGGGTGACAATCCCCTGCTGTCGCAGACGCTGGATCGTCTCACCTTCAGGAAGGCCGAAATGAAAGCTCACCACCGCCGGCGAGTGGTCGAGAAGCAGCTCCAGCATGGCGGTGTGGCCGATAAACGTCTGGTATATCTCCCTAAGCGATGCCGGAGGCGTACTGCCAAAGCGGGTAAAATGGGGGCGCAGCGTCTCTGCCCAGTCCGCTTCACGTGGGGCGTTGCGCCGCGGCGGCGCATGGCAAAATAAATTGACATTGAACGGCCGGTCCGTCAGCTGGCGGGTGGCGACGATCATCGCTTCCGCCTGGGCAACGGTTGCAGCGCCCAGCCCCAGCGAACCCAGCGCCCCGGCATTACTCACCGCAGCAGCCAGCGCAGGGGTGGAGACGCCCGCCATCGGGGCCTGGATCAGGGGGTAGTCAATATCAAGAAGCGAAAGCAGTGAATTTTGCATGAGTTCCTCGTAGATGAGTGATGCCGGAGGCTTACCATCTCTTTTAAAGATGATAAGATCAACATCATTATCATATTGAGAATAAAAATATGAACCACAGCACACTGCAGATTTTTATCCAGGTGGCCGACACGCAAAGCGTCACCCTGGCAGCAAAACGGCTTGGCCGCGCCCAGTCTAATATCACCACCCGTATTCAGCAGCTAGAAGAGGAGCTTGCCGTGGAACTTTTCGTCCGCGGCAACAAAAAAATGGTGCTATCGCCGGCAGGCGTACAGTTCCTCAGCTATGCCCGGCGGATCCTGAGCCTGGCGGAGGAGGCAAAGCAGGCTCTGCATCCGACCACACCCGGCGGCAGCCTGCGGTTGGGCGCGATGGAGGCGACCGCCGCCAGCCGTCTGCCGCCGCTGCTTACCCGCTTCCAACAGCAATGCCCGCAGGTGGATGTCACCCTCAGCACCCGGCCGACCCGCCAGTTAGCCGAGGGGGTATTCACCGCCGCCCTCGATGCCGCGCTGGTCTGCCTGCCGCCAGGGCCGGATGGCCAACCGACATGCCCGCCCGGGCTGGAATCTGTCCCGGTGTTTCAGGAAACCCTGATGCTGGTCCGGCCGCAGGGCGCGGGCCCGCTGCGGTTCGCGGCATTTACCAGCGGCTGCAGCTATCGGGCGTTGGGAGAGCGCTGGCTGGCGGAGCAACAGGCGGCCGTCGAGGTGCATGAGGTTAGCTCCTATCACAGCATGCTGGCCTGCGTGGCCTCCGGGCGCTACGTCTGCCTGCTGCCGCAGAGCGTGCTGTCGCTGATGACGCTTCCCGAAAACTGCCTTAGCGAACCGCTGTGCGAGGCGACCACCCAGCTTATCTGGCGTCAGGGGTTCAGCACCTCCGCCCTCAGCGAGTGGCGCATCCTGTTGCAAAGCGCTGCGAACGGCTAAGCTAGAAGAGGATTCAGTGACACACGCGCAGGGGGCAACCCAGAGCTCTTGCCGACAAACGCAGAGGCGTTTTGCCGCTACAGTATCAACCCGAGCGACAACAGCGACAGAATCGCTTTTCGCCACAGGTCGCGGCTGTGACGCCGCTTTTTTGCCGGGTGGCGGCTGCGCCTGACCCGGCCTACGCCTTATGGGAGTCAATATGTCGTTCTGCCACATGCGCATCGCCAGACCGGTCAGCGAACTGGAGACCAGCGCCAGCATGTATTGCGCCGGGCTGGGGCTGCAGGAACTTGGCAGCTTTACCGATCATGAAGGATTTAGCGGGATTATGATCGGCTCCGCGGATGCCAGCTGGCATCTGGAATTCACCCACTGCCGCCACCATCCCGTTACCCCCTCGCCAGGAGATGAAGATCTGCTGGTGCTGTACTATCCGCAGCGTCAGGCCTGGGAGGCACAATGCAGCGCCATGGACGCCGCCGGGTTTCTGCGCGTCACGGCGTTCAACCCCTACTGGGAGGTCAACGGCGTCACTTTCGTCGACCGCGACGGCTATCGCACCGTGCTGCAAAACCGCGCCTGGGGCGTGGTGGGCGATGAGTCGCATGTGGCGGCGAGCTGACGATGATCGGGGCTGGCGTCAACCGCTGCAAAAGCAATTATTTACCTTCGGACAGACAACGTTCCCGTCGGTTACCGATAAAACGCCTTCCCGACTCGCCAGCCTTCTCGCGGCGCGCTATGCTAAACATCCCTATGTATTAACCCTTTATCCCTATGAGCACTTCCGTCAGCACCACGCAGCTTAATTTGCGCATCATTTCGATCGTTGTTTTTACCTGTATCTGCTATCTCTCCATTGGTCTGCCACTGGCCGTTCTACCGGGTTATATTCACTATCAGCTGGGCTACAGCACCTTTGTCGCCGGTATTGTGATCAGTCTGCAGTACATCTCCACGCTAATAAGCCGGCCGCACGCCGGGCGCTATACCGATATCTGGGGGCCGAAAAGAGTGGTTAGCCTCGGGATCGTCTGCTGTCTGCTTAGCGGCGCCTTCACGCTGCTGGCGGTAATGTTGCAGACGATGCCCATGCTGGCGATTGCCGCGCTGTTGGCGGGCCGGGTATTTCTTGGCGTCGGCGAGAGCTTTACCGCCACCGGAGCCACCCTCTGGGGGATCAAAACCGTCGGCGCGATCCATACGTCACGGGTGATCTCGTGGAACGGCGTGGCGACCTATGTGGCGATGGCGGTGGGCGCGCCGCTGGGGGTCACTCTTAACCACTATTTCGGCATCAGCGGCTTTGCCACGGTGGTGGTGATGGTCGCCGCCATCGGCCTGCTGTTCGCCCGCACGCGGCAAGACGTCAGCGTGACCGCCGGTGTCAGAGCGCCCTTTCACGCGGTGGTGCGCAAAATCTGGCCTTATGGCCTGGGGCTGGCCTTTGGCACCGTCGGTTTCGGCGTTATCGCCACCTTTATCACACTTTACTTTGCCGCGCACAGCTGGCAGGGCGCCGCGTTTACCCTCTCGCTGTTCAGCGTCGGTTTTATCTGTGTTCGCCTGGTGCTGGGGAATACCATCACCCGCTATGGCGGAGTCCCGGTCTCCCTGGCCTGCTTCGTCATCGAATGTCTCGGTCTGCTGCTTATCTGGCTGGCGCCGTCAGCCTGGGTGGCGGGTATCGGCGCCTTCCTCACCGGCTCGGGTTTTTCGCTGGTCTTCCCGGCGTTGGGGGTTGAGGCGGTAAAACAGGTGGAAGAGCAAAACCAGGGGACCGCCCTCGGCACCTACTCGGCGTTCCTTGACCTCGCGCTGGGGCTGACCGGGCCGCTGGCCGGCTGGGTCGCCGGCTACTACGATCTCGCCACCCTGTATCTGCTGGCGGCGATCGTCGTCGTGTTCGCTTTCCTGCTGATTTTACGCGTACATCTGCAACAGCGGGCAGCGGTCAGGACGTAGCCAGGCCCGGCTCGCGGATCGCCGCGGGCTGCCGACACCGGCAAAAAACGAATCGGCAATTGACGACGATTCGGCTTCCGTGCCAACATCCCCCTCAGCGTCTGGCGACAGATGCAAGGACGGTGGCGGAAAACAACAGAGATCGCGCAACGATCCAGCCCGCCGCCGTAGTCCAATCCGAATCACTGACCCACACGGTGAATTCCTGATTCTGGCGGGAAACACAGACATGCACCAAAGTTTTAATCAGCGCGTTCATTTCTATTACTGCGTCCTGGTCGCGCTGAAGATGCACGGAAAGTCGAAAAAGTCGGGCGGTATCCGTGGAAAGAACAACTTTCTGCTGAAATGGCTGCGCCGTGCGCAGGATAACAACATTTTCCATCCCGATATCACCAGTGAAATCGAATGGCTGCGCGGGAAGATTATTCAGGCCGGCTACGATACCGATCTCGAGCCGATGCTGGATTTTGTTTACGCCACCGCCAGCCGCGCCGAAGCGCTGAAGAACGCCGAATAAGCCACTGCGCCCGCTGCGGGCGCAGATGCTGACCAATCCGCTTCCCCTCACAAAGTGCCCATACCGCACGCGATAGCCTGCTGATGCCATTTTATCTGTGACAGTGTCACGCTGCCAGGTGCTGCAGGGGATCATTTCCCCTGACAGACGGCCCTGGGCGTTCTATGCTTTGCCCTGTCTCCCTCATACAGGACAACGCCCGATGGCTGACTGGAATCCTTCGCTGTATCTGCAGTTTGACGCTGAGCGCACCCGCCCGGCGGCTGACCTGCTTTCCCGTATCGCTCACCTGCAGGTAGAGAGCGTCGTTGACCTCGGCTGTGGGCCGGGCAACAGTACCCGCCTGCTGCGTGCCGCCTGGCCGCTGGCGGCGATCGTCGGTATCGATAACTCCCCGGCCATGCTGGACCAGGCGGCGCGGGCCTTACCCGACTGTGAGTTCATCGAGGCCGATATCGCCAGCTGGCGGCCTGCGCAACCGCCAGACGTGATCTATGCCAACGCCTCGCTGCAGTGGCTGGCGGATCATGAGACGCTGTTTCCGCATCTGGTGAATCAGCTGGCGGATAACGGTACGCTGGCGGTGCAGATGCCGGATAACTGGCAGGAGCCCTCCCATACTCTGATGCGTCAGGTCGCCGGCGAGCTGGGAATGCCGGACCGCGGCCGCCAGCCCTTGCTTCCGCCGGACGCCTGGTACGATCTGCTCACCCGACAGGGCTGTGAAGTTGATATCTGGCGCACCACCTATTTTCATCCGCTCGCTTCTCATCAGGCGATAGTCGACTGGCTGCAGGGCACCGGATTGCGACCTTATCTGACGGACCTCGATGAGCAGGCCAAAAGCGCCTTTCTGACCCGCTATTTGGCATTGTTGGCCGACCACTATCCGTTACAGTGTAACGGAATGGTGCTTCTACGCTTTCCACGTCTGTTTATCGTGGCGCGAAAAATAGCCGCCTGACGGTTGCCTTGAGCGTGGCGTAAAACATAACCAATACATAAGCAAGTCGAGCCAGCAAACATTCCTGTTTTTCAGGATCAATTATCCTGAACATTGCGATATTCAACACCTTCCTCAGCGTGCGACAGTGACGACCACTTCAACCTGTAACGGGAGTCACCATGGATACCACCCCTGTCGATCGCCACACGCTGGCCGCCATTGCGCCAAAACTGGCAGAACTGACCGAAACGGTGCTGTTTGGCGATATCTGGGCGCGCAGCGAGCTGTCGCCCCGGGAACGCAGCTTAATCACCCTCTCCGCCCTGACGGCGCTGGGCAAAACCGAGCAACTGCCCTGGCATATCGCCTACGGCTATCGAAATGGCCTGAGCCAGGAGGAAATTGTCGAATTATTTACCCACCTGGCGTTCTACGCCGGCTGGCCGGCGGCGGCCAGCGCCCTGACCTGCCTGAACGCGCAGGAGGCGCCATGCCTCTGACCCGTATTTCGCTTGGTACGGCATGGCGTCCCGCGGAGTTTGCTCAGCTGTCGGCGCTATTCCATGAGTGCCTGGTGGCGGAGTTTGCCGTGCCGCCGGCGGACAAATTTCAGTTTATCGAGCAGACCGCCGACGGGCAGCGCATTTACGACCCGCATTATCTTAGCGGCGGTCGCAGCGATCGCTTCGTGCTGTTTCATATTTTCGCCGGAAAACCGCGCCGCCGGGCGCAGAAACAGGGTCTCTATCGTCGGCTCTGCGCGCGGTTAGCCGATGAGATGGCGGTCAGCCCGCAGGACGTGATGGTGGTGATCCAGTTTAACCAGCTGGAGGACTGGAGTTTTAGCGCCGGCAAAATGGCGGGTGAATAAGTCAGGCGGCGCCTGCAGGGGCGCCGCGATTCAGGCTATTTAGTTGCTACCAGGCGAGATGATGCACCAGTGACAGATCCCAGGCCGTCGCCAATAGCGAAAGAAACATTATCAGATTGACCACTGTTTCGAGACGTTTTTCCATCGTTGCTTCTCCTGAGCCTGTTTCCCCTGTTATAGCGGGAAAAGCTTAACAGCATCTTATCGCTTCAGGAGTCAAGGGTGATCCTGTAGCGTACATAATCGTCAGCCGGGGTGAATTCATCATACAGGTGGCGGGCGGGATTATCACGGCGAGTATGCCAGTACAGACGTGACCAGCCTTGATCAGCCCCTTCGGTTTGCAGCGACTTAATCAGCGTTCTGGCAATGCCTTGTCCGCGGAAAGCTGGATCGACGAACAGATCCTCCAGATAGCAGATTGGCGTGGTGACCCAGGTGCCTTCGTGCAGAATGCAGATAGCGAATCCCACCACCGTATCATTCACCACTGCGACCCTGCCCAGCACGGGTGAGTTCACGTCCAGCATCCGCTGCCAGGTGCATTCGGTCACCTCTTCCGGCTGCGGACTGCCGTAGAAGTGGGTATAGCCTTCCCAGAGCTGAAGCCATTCGGCTTTGTCATGCGGCCTTACTTCCCGGATATCGATGACCATGCGAGTTTCCTTACAGATGAATGAATTAGCCTGCGAACATTGGCAGGAACCAGGTATTAAGGCCATTATTTTCCTGCGCAGATATTTGTTCAAGCGGCTTAACCATAATTCCCGCCTGCGCAGGGCGATTTGGCACTAAAAAGCCTATTGCAGCGGGGCTGCTGACCGGCTCTATCGGGACAATAAAAAAGTATGTTGTAACTAATTTGAGTGCCAATAAACCCGGCCGCAGCCGGGTGAAGAGACTCCGCTATCAGCAGAGCGGCCTGACGGCGTCGCGCATCCCGCGGGTCAGAATAGCGTCAAGGTCAGCGGCGACCTGATCCACCAGTCCGGGGATCTGGCTTAGATCCTGCTCCCAGTGGGACTCCACGCTGAGCACAGCGGAAACCAGCTCGCGGGTGCTTATCTGACCGTCGCGATGGCGGGCCCAGAGCGTCTGGTAGCGCGTCAGCCAGTCAGCATCATCCTGTACCGGATAGCATGTCCCCTCCCGCTCTCCTCGGTAGAAGGCGATCAGCGCCGCCAGCGCGAAGGTCAGGCGCGGCGGCAGCGTGCCATGCGCCTTCTGCCCTGCCAGCAGCTGCGGCAGAATACGGGTGCGGTACTTGGTCATGCCGTTGAGGGCGATCGAGAGCAGCTGATGTTTGATATAGGGATTGCGGAAGCGCCCGGTCACGGCGCTGGCGAATGACACCAGCTCATCGCGCGGCAGGTCCAGCACCGGAATAATCTCGTCATAAATCGCTTTTTCGACAAACGCGCAAATCTCCGCGTCGTTCATCGCTTCGCCGACGGTATCGATTCCAGCCTGGAAGGCCACCGGCACCAGGGCGGTGTGCGCCCCGTTAAGGATCGCCACTTTGCGCTCTTTATAGGGCTTGATATCGTCGACGATACGCACATTCAGCGGCAGCTTATCGAGACGCAGCTCGCTGGCCAGCGAAGCGGGCCCCTGGATAACAAACAGATAGAAGTGCTCGGCGGTATCGAGGAAAGCGTCTTGATAGCCGGTTTGCGCCTCCAGAGCCGCCACTTCATCGCGCGGATAGCCGGTCACAATGCGATCCACCAGGGTGGAACAGAAGGTGTTCGCCGAGGTGAGCCAGTTGATAAAGTCCTGCGGCAGCTGCCACTCGGCGGCATAGCGCAGGACCAGGGCCTGCAGCGCCTCACCGTTATAATCGATCAGTTCGCAGGGGATAATCACCCATCCCTTATCGGCTGCGCCGGCGAAATGCTGGTAACGCTCAAACAGCAAGCGGGTTAGTTTCGCCGGATAGCTGACCGGCGGCGCGTCGTCAAACCGATCCCCGGCATGGTAGCTGATGCCTGCCTCGGTGGTATTGGAGAAGACAAACCGTATCTCCGGGTTATGCGCCAGACGTAAAAAAGCGTCGTAGTCAGCGTAAGCGCTGATTTCGCGGTTGACCGATCGGATCAACCGCGCGTCGCTAACCGCTTCGCCCTGCTCGTTGAGACCACGGATAATGGTGGTATAGAGGCCGTCCTGGGTGTTCAGCGACGGTGGAAAATCCGTGTCAATGGGGCGAACGACCACGATGCCCGCATTCAGGTCGGTATGCTCGTTGAGCAGGTCGATCTGCCAGTCAACGAATGCGCGCAGGAAGTTGCCTTCACCAAACTGGACGATACGGTCAGGGTACTGCGCGCCGGGGAAATCACGACGGTTTAATGTTTTCACAATGGGTTCCCTCTAATAGTAGTCATACAACCTGAGTAATTGGTCCAATAAGTTATCAGGTTTTACGACCACTGAAACCCTGTTTTGATCAAAGCATTCTGCAATAGCGGCCGTCAGGGCAGAAACTTATAGAACAGCGAGGTGGCAGTCATCTTGCCGTCTGGCATCAGCGCATAGCGCGGAATTTCCCCCACTTTTTCCCAACCGCAGCGAACATAGAACTGCTCCGCCCCGCTGCCGGTCGCCGTGTCCAGCACCAGCACTGTCTTCCCTTCCCGGCGAGCGGTTTGCTCCAGCTCCGCCATCAGCGCGTTGGCAATACCCTGGCGGCGGGCATTTTGGTGAACCAAAAGTTTGGCGACATCCGCACGATGCGGCTGATTTTCCGGCTGGCTGATAATCAGCTGCACGGTGCCGACGGGGCGCGAGTCAGCGTCAAGGGCGGCCAGCACGATGCGCTCCCCTGCCGCCACACTGTCAGCGGTACGTTGCCAGAAGGTCGTCGCGGTTTGCAGACTGAAAGGCAGCATAAAGCTCACCGAGGCGCCGCCGTTAACGCAGCTGGCCAGGATATCGCTTAATGCCGGAAGATGATGAAGAATATCGTCACGCGACAGCGTGCGCAGTGAAAAGGATGTGGTCATAAGAGCTCCCTGTTATCGACCACATCACTATGTTTTTAACCAAAAATTAACACAAGAGAGATCCTGATAGGATTTTCTTATGGCGCACTTTCGGTGAGCGCCGGCATACAGATGCGGTTACGGCCGGTCTGTTTGGCTTTGACCATTTCATCATCCGCCGCCAGCAGCAGCTGGTTAAACAGTTCGGTAATGCGGGCGTGGCCCACCTCGCGGGTCTCCAGTCCCATACTGATGGTCAGATGGATCGGGTTCTGACCGAGGCCGAAGGATTGCGACTCCACACCGTGGCGGATCTTCTCCGCCAGCACATAGCCCTGCTGAGCGCTGTCGACGACGGCGGCCACGGCAAACTCCTCGCCGCCGATACGGGCAACCATCCCCTGCTCGCCCACCAGGTGTCGAACCTGCTGGGCAAACTGGGTCAGCACGCAATCGCCGCCTTCATGGCCCAGAGCATCATTCACTCGCTTGAAGCCATCGATATCCAGCACCATCACCGTCAGCAGCTTATCTGCCGGCAGCGCCTGGCGCTTCAGCGCCTCGCTCAGCCCGGAACGGGAATAGACGCGGGTCTGGAAATCAAAATCAGCGCGCAGGGCCAGCTGCTTCACCAGCATGTTAATCGCCTCGACGCTGGAGGCGACGATCACCGGGCTTATCAGCATAGCCGCGATCCCCAGGCGGGTGGAGAACAGCTGCCACGGCTGCATTCGCGTATCCGGCGAAAAGTGAATTAACGAGTTGGCCACCAGCAGTATCTCGCCGATGCCGGTGAGAAAGGTCAACAGGCAGGTCAGCGGCAGCGGATAGCGCACGGCGCACCAGATCAGGGCCGGTAACGGGAAGGTAATGCTGCCGGCGCCGCCCACCGCCACGCCGAGGGCAATCGACAGCACCAGCGCCAGCGCTGGCAGCAGCTGGTGAAAGCGAAAACCGCTTAACGCGGATGGCAGCGTCAGGGTCAGAATAAACGGCAGGATAAGCACCGCCGTCGAGAACTGCTCGCTAAACCAGTCCGCCAGCTGGGGGATAAAGGTGGCGCGCTCGACGTCCACCGACCCCAGCGCGCCGACCGCTGCGCACAGCAACGCGGCTAACAGACAGAAACAGAATAAATTAAGCGCGTTAATCGGGCCTGGCATGGAATCGGCGCGTCGTTTATCCCACAGTACCAGCTGTGCCAGGGTCACAATAAAGACAATATTGGAGAAGTTAATCAGCAATGAGGCAAAGCCCATTCCCCAGCGCGAGGTTAATCCGTCATAGACCAGCATTGCCGCAAAGCAGACGGCATAAAAATAGCTGCGATTAAGCCATACGTAGCGCGCAAAAATCCCGGCCATCACGGCGTTGAGCGGCCAGAAGAAAGAGAGCTCCTGCACCAGACGCAGCATGGCGCCCAGAAAATGCAGCAGTAGCGTTAACGTAAATAAGACCAGTGCATCGCGCACGGGTTGTTCTTCACGAAACAGTGTAAATGACCGAATCGACAGTGAAGACATTCAGTAATTATCCGTCTAATTGTTTCAGGCAATTATTATGTTAATAGTTAGTTAGCGGATTATCATAACATGAGAATATTTATCAGGCATACTCCGGCGCCGATCAAATGCAAATTAGCGCACAGACGGCGCGTTCATCTGCAGCACCAGCCAGCGGTGGATCACCTGCACAATATAGCGCTGTTCCTGCTCGCTCAGCGCGCGGCCGTGGGGAATGGCGTGCCATTTTTCCAGGCAGCCGCGACAGCAGGTGGCGGTCGCGTGCTGGGCGATAAACACCGGGTGACCGCGCATCGGCGTCTGCTTGCCATCATTGGCCGGCGCGGCGGGCGCCAGCCGCTGGCGAATAAAATCGGCGGCGTGCTGGTCGATGACCTCCGGTCCCTTATCGAGACAATATTGCCGCTCTTTCCCACCCAGCCGGAAGCGCGAACGAAACGTCGAGCGCGCCAGACGAGCAAACAACCGATCCTGATCGACCATCAGAACACCGACCTCCCCAGCCGCTGAGTCAGTTTCTCCAGCAGCGCCACCCCGGCCAGCGAGTTACCCGCCTCGTCAAGCTCCGGGCTCCACACCGCGATCGCCATCTCCTGCGGCACGATCGCCACAATTCCGCCGCCGACGCCCGATTTCGCCGGCAGCCCCACGCGCCAGGCGAACTCGCCGGCGTTCTGGTACATGCCGCTGGTCATCATCAGGGCATTCACCTGACGGGACTGGATAGGCGCGATAACCGGCTTTTCCAGGTGCGGGGCGATGCCGCGATCGGCGAGGAAGAGAAAGGTTCGCGCCAGCTCGACGCAGCTCATCTCCAGCGAACAGTAATGAAAATAGTTCTGCAGCACGGTGGTGACGTCGTTATGGAAGTTGCCGAAGGATTTCATCAGCCAGGCGATAGCGGCGTTGCGCGCCGAATGCTCAAACTCAGAGCGGGCCACCAGCGGATCGTAGGCGATATCGGTCACGCCGCTGAGGCGGCGGACAATCTCCAGCATCCGCTGGCGCGGCGCGCTGAGCCGGCTCTGCAGCATGTCGCAGACCACCAGCGCCCCGGCGTTGATAAACGGGTTGCGCGGTTTACCCTGCTCGATCTCCAGCTGCAGCAGCGAGTTAAACGGCTGTCCGGAGGGATCTTTCCCCACCCGCTGCCAGATCTCTTCTTCCTGATAGTGGTTCATGGCCACCACCAGACTCAAAACTTTGGAGATCGACTGGATGGAGAATCGTTCATGCGCATCGCCGGCGGCAAAATGTTGCCCGTCCACTGTACTGATAGCGATGCCAAGCTTGTCGCCGCTGACGCTGGCCAGCGCCGGAATATAATCCGCCACTTTACCGCGGCCAATCAGCGGCCTGATTTCTGCCAGAATGGCTTCCAGCATTGCGTTATTGATCACCGTCGCCACGCGCGGCTCCTTGCCCACCGTCGAATTTTGGTGGGCGAGTATAGCAGACGAGAACGACGGTCGTCAGGGGCAAACACAGATTAGCGACGGTCTTTCCAGACGGTCTGCGCATTGCAGAACTCGTGCAGACCAAAATGCGACAGTTCACGACCAAAACCGCTCTTCTTCACGCCGCCGAAAGCCACCCGGGCGTCGCTGGCGCAGTAGCCGTTAAGGAAGACGCCGCCGCACTCCAGCTCGCGGGCAAAGCGCTGAGCCTGCGCCTCGTCGGTGGTGTAGACCGTTGCTGACAGGCCAAATTCGCTGTCGTTGGCAAGGGCCAGCGCGTGGTCCGCATCTCGGGCGGTGGTCAGGGTCGCCACCGGACCAAACAGTTCCTGGCGGAAGCCGGTCATTCCGGCGGTGACGTTGCCCAGGACCGTGGGCGCGTAGTAATTGCCCGCCCCTTCGATTTTCTCCGCCCCCAGCAGCAGGGTCGCGCCTTCATCGAGGGTCGCCGTGACCTGCTGGTGCAGTTCATCGCGCAGATCGAATCGCGCCATCGGCCCGACGTAATTCTGCTCGTCGCGCGGATCGCCCATCTTCAGCGCCGCGACGGCGTCAACAAATTTGCGGGTGAAGGCTTCGGCAATGCCGGCTTCGAGGATAAAGCGTTTCGACGCGGCGCACACCTGGCCGCTGTTCTGATAGCGGCCGGTGACGGCGGCCTTTACCGCTTCATCCAGATCGGCGTCGTTCAGGACGATAAAGGGATCGGATCCCCCCAGCTCGAGCACGCATTTTTTCAGCGCTGCGCCCGCCTGAGCGCCAATCGCTTTTCCGGCGCGGACGCTGCCGGTGACGGTCACCGCCGCGATGCGGTCGTCATTGATAATCTGCGAAACGCCGTCATTGGTGGCGTTGACCCAGCCAAAAACCCCCTCCGGCAGGCCGGCGGCGGCAAAAATTTCGCCCAGCAGACGGGCGCTGCCCATTACGTTAGGGGCATGCTTCAGCAGGTAGCTGTTGCCGGCCAGCAGGATCGGCACCGCGCCGCGCAGCACCTGCCAGACCGGGAAATTCCACGGCATCACCGCCAGAATGGCCCCCAGTGGACGATATTCGATCACCGCCTGGTTATTTTCCACCAGGGTGGCTTCGGTCGCCAGCATCGCCGGGCCATGTTCGGCATACCAGTCGCAGAGGTTGGCGGATTTCGCCACCTCGCCGCGAGCCTGAGCAATCGGTTTGCCCATCTCGAGCGTGATCGTCTGGGCCACCTCTTCACCGCGGGCGCGCAGCTCGGCCCCAATGCGGCGCAGCGCGTCGGCGCGTGCGGCGAGCGGCGTCTGACGCCACTGGCGATAACCCGCCGCGGCGAGAGCGATAGCCGCGTCGACCTCGCGTTCGCTGGCCCACGGCAGCGAGGAGACCACCTCACCGGTAGTCGGGTTGACGGAGACGGCGTGCGTTGCAGATAAATTCATCGTTATTCTCTCTCTCGTTGCTTGCGAAGTGAGCGTATTCTGGCTTACCTTTCCATTCATTGAAAATGAATAATATTAAGCAACGCATTCACAAAAGAAGAATGGTATGGACCTGACTCAACTTGAGATGTTTAACGCTGTCGCTAGCACCGGCAGCATCACCCAGGCGGCGCAAAAAGTGCATCGTGTGCCGTCCAACCTCACCACCCGCATCCGCCAGCTGGAGGCTGATCTTGGCGTTGAGCTGTTTATTCGCGAGAACCAGCGGCTGCGCCTCTCCCCCGCGGGCCACAGCTTTTTACGCTACAGCCAGCAGATCCTCGCCCTGGTTGACGAGGCGCGAATGGTGGTGGCGGGCGACGAACCCCAGGGGCTGTTCTCTCTCGGTTCGCTGGAGAGCACCGCGGCGGTGCGGATCCCCACCACCCTGGCCCACTTTAATCAGCGTTACCCGAAAATTCATCTCGCCCTCTCCACCGGCCCCTCCGGGACGATGATCGACGGCGTGCTGGAGGGAGCCCTGAGCGCCGCGTTCGTTGATGGACCGCTGGTGCATCCGGGCCTGGAGGGGCTGCCGGTGTTCCCTGAAGAGATGATGATCGTCGCCCCCTACGGCCACGCGCCCATCGCCCACGCCCGCGAAGTGAACGGGGCAAATGTCTACGCTTTTCGCGCCAACTGTTCCTACCGCCGGCATTTTGAGAGCTGGTTCCATGCCGACAGAGCGACCCCGGGGAGGATCCACGAGATGGAGTCTTACCACGGGATGCTGGCCTGCGTGATCGCCGGCGCGGGCCTGGCGTTGATCCCGCGCAGTATGCTGGAAAGTATGCCCGGCCATCAGCAGGTATCCGCCTGGCCGCTGGCGGAAGAGTGGCGCTGGCTCACCACCTGGCTGGTGTGGCGCCGGGGCGCCAAAACCCGCCAGCTGGAGGCGTTTATAGCGCTGCTGAACGAAGATCGGCGAACAGCGGTTTCTCCATAAACACGCTGAGCGGATCGGGCTGGTAAGGGGCAAACGCGCAGCGGGTCTGATAGCCGTTGCGCGTATAGAGGGTGATGGCCGCATGCTGATGGATGCCGGTCTCCAGGCGCAGAGTATGGCAGTCGCGCCGCCGCGCTTTCTCCTCCAGGGCCGCCAGCAGCTTTTCTCCCAGCTGCTGTCCGCGGTGCTGTGGATCGATATAGACCCGCTTCATCTCGCCAAAACCTTCAGCGCTGAGGACAATGGCCCCGCAGCCAACGGCTTCGCCCTGCGGACTGCGAATCGCCAGGGCGATCACTGTCTCTGGCGGCAGCTGGCCGAGGTCCAGCAGATGGTTGCTCTCTGCCGGGTAGAGTGTCTCCTGCCAGGCGTCGAGGGCGGCAATCAGGGCGGTAAATTCGGCGTCGGTGGGGGCGATGTCGGTAACGGTATACATAGGTGAGCTCCTTTTTTTTACGCCACTGTAGCGCGCCTCAGGACGGTTTCCGCCATAGCATTAACTTATATTGCCGCCAACCACTTGCGCTAACTCACTGAAACACAGTAACTTTATCCCCTGACGTTCGTTTTTGAGAGCTGAATATGCACACCAAAGCCCGTAAAGTGATGATTATTGGCGCCGGCAACGTCGGCGCGTCGGCGGCCTACGCGCTGCTCAATCAGAGCATCTGCGAGGAGCTGATCCTCGTCGACATTAACCAACAGCGCGCCGAGGCACACGCTCAGGACCTCAGCGATGCCGCGGCCTATCTGCCGGGGATGATGACCATCTCTACCCGCGAGGCCAGCGACTGCGCTGATGTCGACATCGCGGTGATCACCGTCTCCGGGGGCGCGCTGCGTCCAGGCCAGAGCCGACTGGATGAACTGACCACCACAGCGAAGATAGTGCAGCGCATCGTGCCAACGATGATGGCCAATGGGTTTAACGGCATCTTTCTGGTGGCCACGAACCCCTGCGACATCATCACCTGGCAGGTATGGCAGCTCTCCGGCCTGCCGCGCAGCCAGGTGCTGGGCACCGGCGTCTGGCTGGATACCACCCGCCTGCGCCGTCTGCTGGCGCAGGAACTGAACATTGGCGCCCAGAGCATCGACGCTTTTATCCTCGGCGAGCACGGCGACACTCAGTTTCCGGTTTGGTCGCACTCCTCGGTGTATGGCTCGCCGATAGCCGACCTCTACCAGCAGCGCACCGGCCGGCCGCTCGACCGCGAGGCGATGGCCGATAAAGTGCGTAAGCTGGGGTTTGAGATCTACGCCGGTAAAGGCTGTACGGAATATGGTGTGGCAGGCACCATCGCCGAGATCTGCCGTAATATTTTTACCGGCAGCCACCGCGCGCTGGCGGTCTCCTGCATTCTTGACGGTGAGTACGGGGTCTGCGGCGCGGCGGCTGGGGTGCCGGCGGTGCTGGCCCAGGGGGGCGTGGAGCAGATTATCGAACTGCGGCTGGCCGACGAAGAGCAGGCGAAGTTCAGCCAGTCGATTGCGGTAATCAAAGCCAATATCGCGCGTCTGCCCTGATGGCAGACGGCGACGTCTGGTTCAGTCGGCAATGATCAGCTGTGGGGAAAGGGTCACCAGCGCCTCGCGGGTCGCTTCCGGCAGGTGGCTGTCGGTAACGATTACCCTCGCAGATAAACCGTTCCGCGCAGATAGGTGGTGGCCTGGCCGCCTATCAGCACCCTGTCGCCCTGCCACTGGCAGCGCAGGTCGCCGCCGCGGGCGGAGCCCTGGCGCGCCATCATGGTGGTTTTCCCCAGTTTTTCGCCCCACCAGGGGATCAGCATGCTATGGGCGGAGCCGGTCACCGGATCCTCCGGCACCCCTTCACCCGGGCAGAAGAAGCGGCTGACAAAGTCATACTCCTCATCCGACGCGCTGACGCAGATCATTTTGCCAAGCGTCTGCAGGCGCGCCATGTCCGGCCGCACCGCTTCAACCTGCTGACGATCCGCCAGCAGCACCAGATAATCGCGCCCTTCACGTACCTCGACGGCCGCCTCGAGGCCTAGTCCGGCCAGCAGGTCCGCCGGCGGGTTGGCCACCGGGGTGGTCGTCCACGCCGGGAAGTCGAGCGTCAGCCAGTCGCCGCTGCGGGTGACTCGCAGGTCGCCAACGAAGCGGGTGCTGAAGGTGATGGTCGCCGAGGGATGGTCGAGATATTCAAAAATAACGTGCGCCGCGGCCAGGGTGGCATGACCGCAGAGGTTGATCTCGTGCAGCGTGGTAAACCAGCGCAGCTCATAGCCTTCGTCGGTGCGGACGAAGAACGCCGTTTCGGACTGATTATGCTGTTGGGCCATTTTCAGCAGCACATCGTCGGCTAACCACTCGCTGAGGGGGCAGACGGCCGCGGCATTGCCACCGAAGTTTTTATCGCTGAAAGCATCGACCAGATAAAATTGAATTTCCTGCATACACTGTCCTTACTTTTTTACTTTCCTTCAACATGACATAAAAGTGCCCCTCTGACACTATCCATAGCAAAATTAATTGCTTAACCGCGCCTGGCTGCTTACAGTGAAATGAGAGACAGATCACATAATGATTGTCTTTTCGCCAGCAAACGTTTTATGATCGGCGTCACATCTTCCCCTGAATCACCAGTCCAGAGCTTATGACTACGAATACGGTCTCACGCAAGGTAGCGTGGCTACGTGTCGTGACGTTGGCCATCGCCGCGTTTATTTTTAACACCACAGAATTCGCCCCGGTCGGTCTGCTGTCGGATATTGCCGACAGCTTCGACATGGAAACCGCCCAGGTGGGCATGATGCTGACCATCTACGCATGGGTGGTAGCGTTAATGTCGCTGCCGTTTATGCTGCTGACCAGCAAAGTGGAGCGCCGGCGGTTGCTCATCGGCCTGTTTATTCTGTTTATCGCCAGCCATGTGCTGTCGTTCTTTGCATGGAATTTTGACGTGCTGGTCATCAGCCGCATCGGCATCGCCTTCGCCCATGCGGTGTTCTGGTCGATAACGTCGGCGCTAGCCATCCGCATGGCACCCCCGGGCAAACGGGCGCAGGCGCTCAGTCTGATCGCCACCGGTACCGCGCTGGCGATGGTGTTTGGGATTCCGATCGGCCGCATCATCGGCCAGTATTTTGGCTGGCGAATGACCTTCCTGGCGATCGGCCTGGGCGCGTTAGCCACCCTGGTCTGCCTGGTGAAACTGCTGCCGACCCTGCCGAGCGAACACTCAGGCTCGCTGAAGAGCTTGCCGGTGCTGTTCCGTCGCCCGGCGCTGGTCAGCGTATACATTCTGACCGTAGTGGTGGTGACCGCCCATTATACCGCCTACAGCTATATCGAACCCTTCGTCCAGACGGTGGCGGGTCTGAGCGGCAATTTTGCCACCGTGCTGCTGCTGATCCTCGGCGGGGCCGGGATTATCGGCAGCATTCTGTTCGGCAAGCTCGGTAACCAGCACGCTTCGGGGCTGATAAGCTTCGCCATCGGCCTGCTGCTGGCCTGTCTGCTGCTGCTTCTGCCTGCCTCGCATAACCCGCACCACCTGATGCTGCTCAGCATCTTCTGGGGGGTGGCGATTATGATTATCGGTCTCGGCATGCAGGTGAAAGTGCTGGCCTCCGCCCCGGACGCCACCGACGTCGCCATGTCGCTGTTCTCGGGCATCTTTAATATCGGCATTGGCGCCGGCGCGCTGGTGGGCAGCCAGGTGAGTCTGCATCTCTCTATGGCCTCCATCGGCTATATCGGCGCTATCCCGGCGCTGGCAGGCCTGATCTGGGCCCTGCTGATCTTCCGCCGCTGGCCGGTATCGCTGGAAGAACACCAGCCGCACCACTCTTAATTTAGCCGCAAAAAAAGCCCGCCGGTATCGCTCCGGCGGGCTGTTGTCTCTCTGCGCATCACCGCGGTCAGGGATGCCAGGTCGAAATGATCTCCAGCACGCCATTAATAATAAATTGCACGCCCATGCAGACCAGCAGGAAGCCCATCAGTCGTGAGATGGCCTCAATGCCGCCTTTGCCTACCAGACGCATAATCGCCCCCGAACTGCGCAGGCAACCCCAGAGAATGATCGCCAACAGGGCAAAGATAATCGGCGGCGCCGCCAGCACCACCCACTCCGGGAAGTCCACCCCGTGCTTGACGGTCGAGGCGGAACTAATGATCATCGCGATGGTGCCCGGACCGGCGGTGCTTGGCATCGCCAGCGGCACAAAGGCGATATTGGCGGTCGGCTCATCCTGTAGTTCTTCCGATTTGATCTTCGCTTCCATCGAATCGTGGGCTTTTTGCTGGGGGAACAGCATACGGAAACCGATAAAGGCCACAATCAACCCCCCGGCGATTCGCAGCCCAGGTATTGATATGCCGAATGTATTCATCACCACCTGGCCGGCATACCATGACACCATCAGGATGGCGAAGACATACACCGAGGCCATCAACGCCTGCTTGTTACGCTCGGCGTTGTTCATATTGCCCGCCAGGCCGAGGAACAGCGCCACGGTAGTCAGCGGATTCGCCAGCGGTAAAAGCACCGCCAGGCCGAGCCCTATCGCTTTAAACAAATCGAACATAGTTAAATAAAGTCCCGTAAATATTCATTTTTTAAAGATGGTTTCAATCCGTGAGTATACCGGCTTCAACAATTCCAACGCCAGCCAGCTGATAAATCACTTTCGCCAAAAATTAACAAGCGTTAGAAAATTCACAAACAGTGACACGCGTCGAATTTTTTTGTTTTAGCAAATCGTGGCATCGGCTAATTCATAATGTTGACTTATGATTGCCTGGGCAATAGTATCACTCGCAACTAAATCATTGCCTGGGCAACCATCATGAAAAGTACCAGCGACCTGTTCAACGAGATGATCCCGCTGGGCCGCTTGATCCAGATGGTTAACCAGAAAAAAGATCGCCTGCTCAACGACTACCTCTCACCCATGGATATTACCGCGACCCAGTTTCGGGTGCTCTGTTCCATTCGTTGCGAGGTATGTATTACCCCCGTTGAGCTGAAAACCGTGCTTTCCGTCGACCCGGGCGCGATGACGCGTATGCTCGACCGCCTGGCGTGTAAAGGCTGGATTGAACGGTTACCCAACCCCGCTGACAAGCGCGGTGTGCTGGTGCAGTTGACGCCAGTCGGCGCAGCCCTTTGCGAGCAGTGTCATCAGGTTGTGGGTCAGAAGTTACACCAGGAGTTAACAAAAAATCTGTCGGCGGACGAAGTCGCCATGCTTGAGCAACTCCTCAAGAAGGTCCTGCCGTAAAAATAAGAAGAGGTAAGATGATGTCCAGACGTAATAATGACGCCATCACTATCCATAGTATTTTGTCGTGGATCGAGGATAACCTGGAATCGCCCCTGTCGCTGGAAAAAGTGTCTGAGCGCTCAGGTTACTCCAAGTGGCACCTGCAACGTATGTTTAAGAAAGAGACTGGCCATTCCCTCGGCCAGTACATCCGCAGCCGTAAGCTGACGGAGATTGCGCAAAAGCTCAAGCAGAGCAATGAGCCAATCCTGTACCTGGCGGAACGCTACGGTTTCGAATCGCAGCAGACCTTGACGCGAACATTTAAAAACTATTTTGATGTTCCGCCCCACAAATATCGCATAACGAATGTACCTGGCGAATCCCGCTATCTGCATCCGCTAAATAACTGATGTTAATCGCCTGCATTATTAAAGACGTATTGAGGAAATCATGAAACTATTCGCTGCCGCAGCTATCGTCCTTCTGTCGCTGGCATCCAGCTTCAGCTTTGCGGAGCAAACCACCACGCCGGTGCGGCAAAACCAGCGTGACACAATGATTCTCCCTTCGGACCATAACGACTCGCCGTTTGATTTCA
Source organism: Klebsiella sp. 2-CIP_Kleb. (assembly GCF_050378715.1). Lineage (NCBI taxonomy): Bacteria > Pseudomonadati > Pseudomonadota > Gammaproteobacteria > Enterobacterales > Enterobacteriaceae > Klebsiella > Klebsiella sp. 2-CIP_Kleb. The sequence goes on along the minus strand of NZ_JBNRLG010000001.1, from coordinate 285,528 downwards.
ATCATATGGCGGCCGGCAATGATAAATCTGACGAACTAGGCGTGCCGTACTACCAGCAGCACGACCTGTGATGCCATTACACGCATACTTGTGTATAGCCCCGTCTCCGGGGCTTTTTTTTACCCGCGCGCCATGCCCGGCCACACCAGACGCAGACCGAAAACGTTGATATAGAGCCCGGCCATGATCAGCGCCGCCCCGGCGAGCTGCAGTCCGCTCAGCGTCTCCCCCAGCAGCAGCGCGGCGCTGGCCATCCCCACTACCGGCACCAGCAGCGACAGCGGCGCCACCCGCCAGGTTTCATAGCGCCCCAGCAGCGAGCCCCAGATACCATAGCCGACGATGGTGGCGATAAACGCCAGGTAAAGCAGCGAGAGAACCGTCAGCATATCGATCTGGCGTAGACTCGCCAGCATGAGCTGCGGGCCATCGATCAGCCAGGAGGCAAACATAAACGGCAGCACCGGGATCAATGCGCTCCACACCACCAGCGACATGATCGGCGGGCGGGTCGCCTGGGACATGATTTTTTTGTTGAAAATATTGCCGCAGGCCCAGCTGAGCGCCGCCGCCAGGGTCAGCATAAAGCCCACCAGCGGGACATGCTCCCCGCCGAGGCTCCCCTCCACCAGCACCAGCACGCCGAAGATCGCCAGCGCGATCCCCGCCAGCTGCTTGCCCTGTAAGCGTTCGCCAAAGACGAAGGCGCCAAGAATGATGGTAAAAAAGGCTTGCGCCTGCAGCACCAGCGACGCCAGCCCCGCCGGCATGCCCAGGCCGATAGCGCAGAACAAAAAGGCAAACTGGCCAAAGCTAATGGTCAGGCCATAGCCCAGCAGCAGGCGCAGCGGAATGGCCGGCCGGGCGACAAACAGCAGCGCCGGGAAGGCGACCAGCATAAAGCGCAGGCCCGCCAGCATCAGCGGCGGCATATTGTGCAATCCCAGCTTAATCACCACGAAGTTAAGCCCCCACACCACCACTACCAGCAGCGCCAGCAGTCCATCTTTCCTCGTCATACCCTGCCTCTGTCGTTATTAGAATTTTTGTGAACAAAATCAAAGTAGCGAAAAAGCGGTCGCCAGGATAGATCATTATTTTTGGCAGGTTCGGAAGTGCCTATCGCCACCGGGGCGACCTGTACAAGGCGTGATGGCCGTGTTATTTGTGATCGAAGACATAAAATTATAACAACATGACAGGCAAGGAAATCATGATCACCACACTCCGGCGCTCCACCATCGCGCTGCTGGCATCGTCGCTACTGTTGACTATCGGCCGCGGGGCCACACTGCCGTTTATGACCATCTACCTCACCCGACGCTATCAGCTGGAGGTGGATGTGATTGGCTACGCCCTGTCGCTGGCCCTCGTGGTCGGCGTGCTGTTTAGCATGGGCTTTGGCATCCTCGCGGACAAGTTCGACAAAAAGCGCTATATGGTGTGGTCAGTGCTGGTGTTTATCCTTGGTTTCAGCGCGATACCGCTGGTCAATAACGCTATCCTGGTGGTGATCTTCTTTGCGCTGATCAACTGCGCCTACTCGGTCTTTTCCACCGTGCTGAAAGCCTGGTTCGCCGACCGGCTGACGGCGGAGAAAAAAGCGCGCATCTTCTCGCTGAACTACACCATCCTCAACATCGGCTGGACCGTCGGACCGCCCATCGGCACGCTGCTGGTGATGCACAGCATTAATCTGCCATTCTGGCTGGCGGCAGCCTGCGCCGCCTTCCCGTTAGTGTTTATTCAGCTGTTTCTGCAGCGAGATGGCGCCGCCGCCGCCCAGCCAGGGGCTGCCGTCTGGACGCCTTCGGTGCTGCTGCGCGACCGCGCGCTGCTGTGGTTTACCTGTTCAGGGCTGCTGGCCTCCTTCGTCGGCGGCGCTTTCGCCTCCTGTATCTCGCAGTACGTACTGGTGGTCGCCAGCAGCGACTTCGCCGAAAAAGTGGTGGCCGTGGTGCTGCCGGTTAACGCCGCGGTGGTCGTCGCTCTGCAGTATGCGGTTGGCCGGCGACTGAGCGCCAGAAATATCCGCCCGCTGATGACCTTCGGCACCGTCTGCTTTGTGATCGGCCTCGTGGGCTTTATGTTCTCCGGCGCCAGCCTGTGGGCATGGGGGATCTCGGCGGCAGTCTTCACCCTTGGCGAGGTGATTTATGCCCCCGGCGAGTATATGCTGATTGACCATATCGCCCCGCCGGGGATGAAGGCCAGCTACTTCTCCGCGCAGTCGCTGGGATGGCTGGGCGCGGCATTCAACCCGATGCTGACGGGGTTGATCCTCACCCATCTGCCGCACTGGTCGCTTTTTGTCATTCTTATCGGGGCGATTGTCGCCGCCTGGCTGATGATTTTCCGCGGGATCAATGCCCGCCCCTGGCAGCCGGATTCTCCGCTGGCCAACGCCTGACGCCAGCTGGCATGCGGCTGTCAGGTTGCTGTCGGGCCGTTGTCGGGTCGCTGTCGTGGTGGCTGGCGGCCCGCTTTTCCATACTCCATCACAGGTTTACATCCGCAGAACGTTATGGAGCATACAAATATGAACAGCAACAATCAGGTCAAACAATTACGGCTGCAGCGCGCCTGGTCCCAGGAACAGCTGGCCGAAATGGCGGGGCTCAGCGTCCGCACGATCCAGCGCATTGAGAATGGCGAACGCCCGGGACTGGAGACTCTCAGCGCCCTCGCCGCGGTCTTTGAGGTGACGGTGGCCGAGATCGGCGGCGAAGCCTCGCGGGAGGGCGCGCCGGGCCCGGAAGCCTCGCTGGATCTGCGTATAGAGGAAGCGAAAGCGCGGGTGCAGCAGGAGAGCCGCTTTTTTCGTTCGCTGTCGGTGGCGCTGGTGGTCTGCGTGCTGCTGGCGCTGCTCAACCGGTACACTAACCCGCAGTACACCTGGTCCGGCTGGGTCGCCCTGATCTGGGGCGCTCTGCTGGCGGTGAGAGGATTACGCCTGTTCGTGTTCGGCGAATGGATCAAAAACTGGCGCCAGGCGCGCCTGCAGCGGCTGCTGCGTAAATAGCAAGGAAACCGGCGGCGCGAACGCCGCCGGTCCGTTCAGATAGTCACCAAGGCGCGTACGCCGTCGGTTTCCATATCTCCGCCCTTGCCCTGCTGGACGATGGCGCCGCGCGACATCACCAGGTAGTGGTCCGCCAGCCCGGCGGCAAAGTCATAGAATTGTTCCACCAGCAGGATGGCCATATCCCCGCGGCTCGCCAGCTGACGGATCACCTCGCCAATCTCTTTGATGACCGAGGGCTGGATCCCCTCGGTGGGCTCATCGAGGATCAGCAGCTGCGGACGGCTGGCCAGCGCCCGGCCGATCGCCAGCTGCTGCTGCTGGCCGCCGGATAAGTCACCGCCCCGCCGCTGCTTCATGGTCTTGAGCACCGGGAAAAGCTGGTAAATCTCCTCCGGCACCTGCTGCGCCTCGCGGGCGGGAAAGCGCGATAGCCCCATCAGCAGGTTTTCCTCCACCGTCAGGCGCGGAAAAATCTCGCGTCCCTGAGGGACGTAGGCCACCCCGGCCTGTACCCGCTGGTGCGGTTTACGGTGGGTAATGTTCTGATCCTGCCAGCGTACCTCACCGCTGCGCGCCGGGATCAGCCCCATCAGACATTTCAGCAGGGTGGTCTTGCCGACGCCGTTGCGCCCCAGCAGGCAGGTGACTTCGCCCTGGCGGGCGGAAAAATCCACCCCACGCAAAATATGGCTGCCGCCGTAGTATTGATGTAGCTGACTCACCTGTAACATTGGCGCTCCTTAACGTCCCAGATAAACTTCAATGACCTGCTCATTGGCCTGCACCTCCCGCAGCGATCCCTCCGCCAGCACCTGGCCCTGATGCAGGACCGTCACCCGGTCGGCGATAGTCTCGACAAATCCCATGTCGTGCTCCACCACCATCAGGGAGTGCTGTCCGGCCAGCGTACGAAACAGCTCCGCTGTATATTCGGTTTCCGCATCGGTCATGCCGGCCGCTGGCTCATCAAGCAGCAGCAGATGCGGCTCCTGCACCAGCAGCATGCCGATCTCAAGGAACTGTTTCTGGCCATGGGAAAGCAGCCCCGCCTGGCGGTAGCGTTCGCCGTCAAGACGCAGCAGGCGCAGCACCTCATTCAGTCGATCGTCCTGTTCACTGCTCAGCCGGGCGCGCAGGCTGGCCCACACCGATTTATCTCCCTTCATCGCCAGGGCGAGATTTTCCGCCACCGTCAGCGCTTCGAAGACCGTCGGCTTCTGAAACTTGCGCCCGATGCCCTGGCGGGCGATGGCCACCGGTTCGAGGGTGGTCAGATCCACCGACTGGTCATAGATCGCTTTGCCGCTCTGCGGCCGGGTTTTGCCGGTGATCACATCCATCAGGGTGGTCTTGCCCGCGCCGTTGGGGCCGATCACACAGCGCAGCTCGCCGACGCCAATCGCCAGCGACAGGTCCGTCAGCGCCCGGAAACCATCAAAGCTGACGTTAATGTTCTCCAGCTGCAGTACCGGGTCGGTTTGCGCACGAAAGCGATCGCCGGGCAGCTGGCGGGTAAACAGTCCTTCATCCGGTTGCATTAGCGGTCTCCTCGACGCAGCAGGCCCATCACCCCGCGGGGTAAAAACAGGGTTACGATGATAAAGATGAGGCCGAGAAACAGCTGCCAGTACTCCGGCATCGCCACGGTGAAAATGCTCTTCGCGCCGTTGACCAGCCCGGCGCCAAGCACCGGGCCAATCAGGGTGCCGCGCCCGCCGAGCGCCACCCAGATGGCGGCCTCGATGGAGTTGGTCGGCGACATTTCGCTGGGGTTGATGATCCCCACCTGCGGGACATATAACGCCCCCGCCAGGCCGCAGAGTACTGCCGACAGCGTCCACACCAGCAGCTTGAAGCCGCGCGGGTCGTACCCGCAGAACATCAGGCGGTTCTCGGCATCCCGCACCGCGGTGAGGATCCGACCAAACTTACTCTGCGCCAGCGCCGAGCCCAGCCACAGGGTCAGCAACAGCAGCAAAACCGTGGCCATAAACAGGGTGGCGCGGGTGCCGGTGGCGGTGACCGGAAAACCCAGCAGCGTGGTAAAACCGGTGAAACCGTTGTTGCCGCCAAACCCGGTCTCGTTGCGAAAGAACAGCAGCATACCGGCATAGGTCAGGGCCTGGGTCATGATCGAGAAATAGACCCCTTTGATCTTCGAGCGAAAGGCAAACCAGCCGAAAACCAGGGCCAGCAGACCGGGAACCAGCACCACCAGCGCCATCGCCCAGGCGAAATGCTGCGTGCCCCACCAGAACCAGGGCAGTTCACTCCAGGAGAGAAAAGACATAAACGCCGGCAGACCGTCGCCCGCCGCCTGGCGCATCAGGTACATGCCCATAGCGTACCCGCCGAGGGCAAAGAAAATCCCGTGCCCCAGCGACAGCATACCCGCGTAGCCCCAGACCAGATCCAGCGCCACCGCCACAATGGCGTAGCAGAGGATTTTACCGCTCAGGGTCAGCAGCCAGCTCGGTACCGCCAGCGGATGGGAGGCCGGCAGCAGCGCCAGAAATGGCATGCTCAGTAGCCCCAGCACCAGCAGGATCCCCAGCCAGCGCAGAGGCCGCGGCGCGCGCTGCGCCAGCGTTAAGGTAACAGGTTGGCTCATCAGTCAATCACCCTCCCTTTCAGCGCGAACAGACCCTGCGGGCGTTTCTGAATAAACAGAATAATCATCACCAGGATCAGGATCTTGCCCAACACCGCGCCCATCTGCGGTTCGAGAATTTTGTTGAAAATGCCCAGCCCAAAGGCCGCCGCCACGCTGCCGGCCAGCTGGCCGACGCCGCCCAGGACCACCACCAGGAATGAGTCGATGATATAGCCCTGACCCAGCTCGGGCCCGACGTTGCCGAGCTGCGACAGCGCCACGCCGCCCAGCCCGGCAATACCGGAGCCGAGGCCAAAGGCCAGCATATCCACCCGCCCGGTAGGTACGCCGCAGCAGGCGGCCATCGCCCGGTTCTGCGTCACGGCGCGGACGTTCATCCCCAGACGGGTGCGGTTCAGGATGAGCCAGGTAAAGCACAGCACCAGCAGGACGAACGCCAGCACCGCCAGCCGGTTCCACGGCAGGATCAGGTTCGGCAGGACCTGCACGCCGCCGGAGAGCCAGGCGGGGTTTGCCACCTCGACGTTCTGCGCGCCAAACAGCATGCGCACCAGCTGGATAAGCATCAGGCTGATCCCCCAGGTGGCGAGCAGCGTCTCCAGCGGCCGACCATACAGATGACGAATAATGGTGCGCTCCAGCGCCATGCCGATCCCGGCGGTCACCAGAAACGCCACCGGCAGCGCGACCAGCGGATAAAAGGCCAGCCACTGCGGCGCGAGCTGCGCCAGCGCCTGCTGTACCAGCCAGCAGCTGTAGGCGCCAATCATCAGCATCTCGCCATGGGCCATGTTAATCACCCCCAGCAGGCCGTAGGTGATCGCCAGCCCCAGCGCGGCCAGCAGCAGCACCGATCCCAGCGACAGCCCCATAAAGGCCTGGCCCAGCAGATCGCCGAACAGCAGACGATGTTTGATCTTTTGCAGGCTGTCGCTGGCCGCCTCGCGCACCGCCGCATCCGGCTCATGCTGGGCATCGGTAAAGGGGATCAGCAGCGCCTGGGTTTCCGGGTCCACAGAATGGCCGAGCAGCGTCACGGCGGCCAACCGCGCGCTGGCCTCAGGCTGAGTGAGCTGCAGCCGGGCCAGCGCCACCTCCAGCAGGCCCCGCACATTATCATCGCTTTCCGCCTTCAGCCGCTGCTGCAGCAGCGCGGCCATGGCCGGGGTCGCTTCCCGCTGTAGCGTTCGTGCGGCGGACGCTCGCTCTGTGACGTTGTCACTTAAAATAAGATGGCTGGCCAGCGCGCCGGCAGCCAGATTGCGCAGCCGGTTGGTCAGACGCACCGGTCGGGTTTCGCCCTGGGGCGCGGCGACGGCACCCAATGGCTTTAATCCGCCCTGTCGGGTGCGGAAAGCATGTTTTCCGTCGTCCATCACCAGGCTCTCGGTGGTCAACGCCCGCAGCAGCGGCAGACGATCCGCCTGCGGCGCTGCCGCCCACTGGGTCAACAGCTGCGCCTGCTGGCTGCGGCTGGCGGCAACGAAGTCGTCCGCCTCCGCGGCCTGTGCCCGCCATGGCAGCAGGATCAGCAGTAGCGTCAACACACTCATGAGACGCAATGCGTTCATGTCGTTCTCCTCTGGTCAGCGGCCGACGGACACGACGTTCCCGCTCCGTCGGCCCTGGCGCTTACTGGCTGACGGTTTTCACCGGATGGTCAGGTTTCTTATCATTACCGGGGATCCACGGGCTCCACGGCTGCGCGCGGACGGGCTCATCGGTCTGCCAGACCACGTTGAACTGGCCGTTGCCTTCAATTTCACCAATCATCACCGGCTTATGCAGATGGTGGTTGGTGGCATCCATCGTCAGGGTGAAACCGGACGGCGCTTTGAAGGTTTGTCCGGCCATAGCGTCGCGCACTTTGTCCACGTCGGTGGTGCCGGCTTTGGTCACCGCCTGCGCCCACATATGCAGACCCACCCAGGTCGCTTCCATCGGATCGTTGGTCACCACCGTATCGGCATTCGGCAGCTTGTGCGCTTTGGCGTAAGCGCGATAATCGGCGACAAAGGCTTTGTTGGTCGGGTTATCGACCGACTCAAAGTAGTTCCATGCCGCGAGGTTGCCGACCAGCGGTTTGGTGTCGATGCCGCGCAGCTCCTCTTCCCCCACCGAGAAGGCCACCACCGGCACGTCGGTCGCTTTCAGTCCCTGGTTAGCCAGCTCTTTGTAGAACGGCACGTTGGAATCGCCGTTGATGGTAGAGACCACCGCCGTTTTGCCGCCGGCGGAGAATTTTTTGATATTGGCGACGATGGTCTGGTAATCGCTATAGCCGAACGGGGTGTAGACTTCTTCGATATCTTTGTCCTGGATCCCTTTGGCATGCAGGAAGGCGCGAAGGATCTTGTTGGTGGTGCGCGGATAAACGTAGTCGGTTCCCAGCAGGAAAAAGCGTTTGGCGCCGCCGCCGTCCTCGCTCAGCAGGTATTCCACCGCCGGGATGGCCTGCTGGTTAGGCGCCGCGCCGGTATAGAAGACGTTGGGGGACATCTCTTCCCCTTCGTACTGTACCGGGTAGAACAGCAGGCCGTTCAGCTCCTCAAACACCGGTAGCACCGATTTACGCGAGACCGAGGTCCAGCAGCCAAACACCACCGCCACCTTGTCCTGGGCCAGCAACTGGCGCGCCTTCTCGGCGAACAGCGGCCAGTTGGAGGCCGGGTCGACCACCACCGGCTCCAGCTTCTTGCCCAACACCCCGCCTTTGGCGTTGATGTCGTCGATGGCCATCAGGGCGACGTCCTTCAGCGGCGTTTCGGAAATCGCCATCGTCCCGGAGAGCGAATGCATAATCCCGACTTTAATAGTGTCGGCGGCATAGGCCTGGAATGAGAGACCCATAGCCATAACAGAGGCGGAGAGTGCAAAAGCTTTTAATAACGTTTTACGTTGCATGATTCACTCCTGAGTAGCGCAAAAATAAAGAATTAACAGCTAACCAGAGGTGATAAGGCAAAAACGGTGCCAGGTTGTGAGAACAGTGGGATGCGGCGCAGGCGGAGGGCGGAGGCGAAGGAGATGGCAGCGTTGCCTCATCACGGTGCAACGCTGCGCTAAGAAAGCAATTACCAGACGTCGGCGGCGATGGCGGTCACCAGACGGACTTTTTGCCACTGCTGGTCTTCGCTGAGGGCGTTACCCTCTTCCGTGGAGGCGAAACCGCACTGCGGACTCAGGCAGATCTGCTCGAGCGGAACATATTGCGCCGCCTCAGCGAGGCGCGCTTTTACCCCCTGCGGGTTCTCCAGCTCGCCGTTTTTGGTGGTGATAAGCCCGAGGACCACCTGCTGATGGCCGGGACGAATAAAGCGCAGCGGCGCGAAATCTCCGGAGCGGTCGTTGTCATACTCGAGGAAGAAGGCATCGACATTGACGCCGCCAAACAGCACCTCGGCCACCGGCTCGTAACCGCCCTCCGAGATCCAGGTTGAGCGGAAGTTGCCCCGGCAGACGTGCAGGCCCACCGTCAGATCGGCCGGCTTGCCCTCCAGCGCCTGGTTCAGCACCCGGGCATAAATGCGCGCCAGCGCATCCGGATCGTCGCCGCGCTCGCGCACCTGCTGACGCTGGGCATCGGAACAGAGATAGGCCCAGACGGTATCGTCCAGCTGCAGATAGCGGCAGCCGGCGTCATAAAACGCACGGATCGCGTCGCGCCAGGTGGTGGCCAGGTCGTCGAAGTAGTCGCTGAGATCCGGGTAAACGGTGGCATCAATATCTTTCCGACCGCCGCGGAAGTGGAGCACGCTCGGGCTGGGAATGGTCATCTTAGGCTGCGCGTCGCCGCTGATGCTTTTCAAATAGCGGAAATCCTCCAGCATTGGGTGGTCGCCAAACGCCAGCTTGCCGGTAACGCGCACGCCGTGCGCTTTGGTCTGCACGCCGTTGAACTGGATCCCCTGCTCGGCATCGTAACGCTCAACGCCTTCCAGGCCGTCGAAGAAATCAAAATGCCACCATGCGCGACGAAACTCGCCGTCGGTAACCACGTGCAGGCCGCAGTCGCACTGCTGCTGGACCAGGTGACGGATAGCGTTATTCTCAATGTCGCGCAGCTGACCGGCGTCGATGAGCCCCTCAGCCAGCTGCTGACGCGCCTGTTTGATGCTGTCCGGGCGCAAAAAACTGCCGACGATGTCTGCGCGGAACGGGGCCTGTTGACGTTGCATGCTGTCTCCTTAGCGGTGGGCGCGTTAGTTGCCCACCGTGATAGTTCATTATTTGAATTTTTAGACTTCTGGATGGCTATATGTCCAGATACTGGCATGCAGGCCGGCGGGCCGCAAACGAGAATATTTCATGGGACATGAAAAATATTCATTTACCGGCGACAAACGCATAGCCCTCATCTTCCCAGCCGGTGATCCCGCCGAGCATCATTTTCACCGGCCGCCCCAGTTCGGCCAGCTTTAGCGCGGCAACGTCGGCACCGTTGCAGTGCGGCCCGGCGCAATAGACCACAAACAGGGTCTCTCCCGGCCAGGCCGCCATTCTCTCGGCGCTGATCTGGCTGTGCGGGAGATGCAGCGCGCCGGGCAGGTGGCGCCTGGCGAAGGCCTCCTCGCTGCCGACCACGTGCAGCAGGACAAAGTCGACCTCGCCGGCACGCTGGGCGCTGTGCACATCGGCGCAGTCGGTCTCGAGATGCAGCTTATGGCGGAACCAGCGGATAGCCTCGGCGGAGGTGGCGGGGGTAAATTGGGTTACTACACTCATGGCGTCTTCTCCTTGTCTGTGATAACACTACTTTACTGACGCCCATCACCCTTATCTGCCGGCAACCATGACAGAAAACGCTAACATCCTGACAACTCCTTCGGTGACACTGTCACCTCACCGCGTGGTGGCCCTCGCCTACGATGGCCTGTGCACCTTTGAGTTTGGCGTGGCCGTGGAGATCTTCGGCCTGCCGCGCCCGGAAATGGGCGAGCGCTGGTACCAGTTCGCCGTCGCCGCCGTCGATGAAGGGCCTCTGAGAGCCACCGGCGGAGTCCGGTTGATGACCGACGGCGGCCCTGAGCTTCTCGCCCAGGCGCAGACCATCGTGGTCCCCGGCTGGCGCGGCATCGACGCTCCGGTCCCCGAGGCGCTGTGCGCCGCCCTGGCCGCCGCTCACGCCCGCGGGTGCCGGATTATTTCCATCTGTTCCGGGGTGTTCGTTCTCGCCGCCGCCGGGTTGCTCAATGGCCGCCAGGCGACAACCCACTGGCGCTACACCGCCGCGCTGCAGTCCCGTTTTCCGCAGATCCAGGTGGTGGAGGATGTCCTGTACGTGGGTGATGATTTGCTGATGACCTCCGCCGGCAGCGCGGCGGGGATCGACCTCTGTCTGCATCTGGTGCGCGAGGATTTCGGCAGCGAGGCAGCGAATGTGGTCGCCCGCCGCCTGGTGGTCTCTCCCCATCGCGACGGCGGTCAGGCGCAGCAGGTCCTGCGTCCGGTGGCCCGCAGCCGGGAGAGTCTGCGCCTTGGCCAGCTGTTTGATTATCTGCACCAGCATCTCGCCGCCAGCCACACCGTCGCCTCCCTCGCACAGCGCGCCGGCATGGGGACGCGCACCTTTTTGCGCCGCTTTGAAGAGGCCACTGGTAAAACCCCCGCCCGCTGGCTGCTGGAGGAGCGTCTGCTGCGCGCCCGTCAGCACCTGACGGAGAGCACGATGGGCATCGACCAGATCGCTGAGCGCTGCGGCTTTGCCAGCGCTGGCACCCTGCGCCACCATTTTCGCCAGCGCTTCGCGCTAAGCCCACTGCAGTACCGTAAACAGTTTGCAACTTCTCCGATTGCAAAATCGTCCCAGCCACGGACAATAGACGGCCACAGTAAACCGGTCGCCAGGATGGTCGATGATGAAGAAAGAGTGTCGGGTAGTAATCTATAAAGAGGGCCTGCTGGGCAGCCTGTTTTTTGGCGAAGCCAAAGCCGACCCTGACAAAATGAGCCAGTTTCTCAGTAGCTATACCCGCGAAGGCTGGGAGGTAAAAACCATGTCGGTGGAGCGACGCCGTACCGCCCTGTTCTGGTCGCGGGAAGCGTATCTGTTTGTGCTTGAACGGCCCCTCTGACGGCGCCTGCGCCTGGTTTAACCGCTTAAGCCAGGCGTTGCCCGGCATCCGCGCTCAGGGCTGGCGGATATAGCCCTGCTCCTGCATGTTGCGCATGGCCTCCTCGCTGGCGCAGACCATCCCGGTGGTCAGCATGGCAAAACCAAAGCGCTGATAGAATGGGATTTTATCGGCCACCGCATAGATAAAGATTTTGCCGAAGGGCAGCAGCTGCTCCCGGATGGCCAGCATTAGCTGTTGTCCGTAGCCCTGCCCCTGGCGGTCGGGGACGATCGCCACATCCGACAAATAGCTACTCCAGGTGCAGTCGCTGATGGCCCGCGCCACGGCAATCAGCTGACCGTGCTCATAGCCAAACCAGCAGAAGGTGCTATGGAGAAACGCCTGCTCCAGCTGCTGAACATCACGTTCATTCAGCCCGGCCTCGGCGACGATGGTCCTCACCCGCCGCCAGTCTACCCGCCCAATCGCCTCTTTCCCCTCAATCACCATCATGACCTTGACTCCCGTTGTGTTCGGCATCTACCCCGAAAGAAAGATGTAGCATGCCGCCGCAGGGGATGCCAGGCGAAAAAACGAACGGAACAAAGCGGGAAACGGAGGAAGGCAAAAAAAAAACCGCCATGTGACTGGCGGTAAATCAATGCTTGCATGGATAGATTGTATTTTGCATTTTACGCAGGCAGAGGATCCTGACCTCTCTACGTTTGATCCCGAGGTTAGCATGGTCAACCTCAATAAATCCTCAACGGCCTGCGGCTAGAGCTTCTCCACCAACGCTTTCAGCTGCGCCAGGGTCTGCTGCCGGTCCTCCGCGGCGGCGAGCGGCCACGCCGACTGGCGCACGATGAGCCGGGTCGGCAGCAGCTCGCGGATCCGCAGCTGCGGGGCCGCCATCAGAGCAATCAGCCGCTCCACGGCCCGCTTGCCCAGCAGATCGAAGTCCTGCGCCACCGTGGTGAGCGGCGGCTGAAAGTAGAGACTGTCGGCGGTGTCGTCATAGCCGGTCACCGATACCGCCTGGCTGCCGCTGCGATTGAGCTGGGCCAGCGCGCTGAGTACCCCGAGCGCCATCTGATCGTTCGCCACCACAATGGCGCTGATCCGCGGCTGCAGGTGCAGCAGTTCAAAGGTTTTCTGCCAGCCGCTGGCGGCGCTCCAGTCTCCGAACACCGTGGTTGAACGGGCGATATTCAGACTGTGCAGCGCCTCGCGCCAGCTGGCGAGACGCAGACGAGCGGAAACCGAACTTTCCGGCCCTGCCAGCAGGCCAAATTCGCGATGCCCCAGCTCCCACAGATGGCGCACGCACGCCCCACAGCCGTCGCGATGATCGAAGCGCACGCAGCAGACATCGGCCTCCGGGGAGACGTCCAGAAACAGGCAGGCCATATCCGGGTTCTCTTTAACCAGTCGCTCGGCGGTAGCGCTTTCCAGCGGCAGACTAACGATCACTCCGCGAATATGCTGGGCGCGCAGTTCGTCCAGCCGGGCCTGCAGCGCGGCGAAGTCGGCCTGCGCCGGCATCGCTATTGCCACCTCCAGCTGGTGCAGGCTGGCATGGCTCTTTACCGCGGCGGCGATCTGCGAGGGAGCATGCAAGGTCAGCGAGGCAGTGATAAGCCCAATGGAGGGCGCTGCTTTGCCGGCGAGCAGCTGCGCCGAGCGGTTAGGTACGTAGTGCAGCGCCTGCATCGCGCGGATTACCTGCTCGCGGGTGCGGGCTGACACCACTTCAGGACGGTTCAGGACCCGGGAGACGGTTTGTTGGGAAACCCCGGCCGCGCGAGCGACATCCTCCAGGGTAGCGGTACGACGCGGCATTTTTTCTCCTCAGCAATAACAATGTCGTGCGCTAACATTTTATGTTTAACGCGCGACAAAAAACAGCGCTTTAGCCTCGCTTTCGTGATCGTCTGTTAATTTCATTTCCGCCGTCGTTGCTGGACAAAACAAATTATCCGATAACGTTCTTTATCCTGTTTAGCGATCGACATTTTCTGACTTACCGGGGATTACTATGCCAATAAGCGATACCAGTCGCCGCCACGCGCCTGACTTTCACGCCGTCCTCGCCCGCGAAGACTGGCAGAACCAGACCATTACGCATCTCAACCGCCTGCCAGCGCATCCTGCGTTCGCCAGCTGGCGCGATGAGCTTGCCGCCCGCGATAATCGCCCTTCGCCTCGACGTCGTCAGCTGGACGGCGAGTGGCAATTTGCTTACGCCCGCAGCCCGTTTGCCGTCGATGCGCAGTGGCTGACGCAGGACCTGCCAGGCAGCCGCGGGACGCCCGTGCCCTCCAACTGGCAGATGGAGGGCTATGACGCGCCGATCTACACCAACGTCCGCTACCCCATCGACACCATCCCGCCGCGGGTGCCGGAGGATAACCCAACCGGCTGTTACTCCCTGCACGTTGCGATCGATGACGCCTGGCACACGGACGGACAGACGCAGATTATTTTCGACGGCGTCAACTCAGCGTTTCATCTGTGGTGCAACGGCGCCTGGGTCGGTTACTCCCAGGACAGCCGCCTGCCGGCGGCGTTCGATCTCAGCCCCTTCCTGCGCCCGGGCGACAACCGCCTGTGCGTGATGGTCATGCGCTGGAGCGCCGGCAGCTGGCTGGAAGACCAGGATATGTGGCGAATGAGCGGTATTTTTCGCTCGGTGTGGCTGCTGAATAAGCCGCACCAGCGGCTATGCGACGTGCAGCTGACGCCGACCCTTGACGCCCTCTGCCGCGACGGCGCTCTGCAGGTTCAGGCGACCGTCGAAGCGACAGAGGCGGCGCTTGCCGGGCTCTGCGTCGGGGTTAGCCTGTGGCGCGGCGAGCAGCCTGTCGCCGCCCATCGTCAGCCGTTAGGCTCCCCGGCGGTGGATGAGCGCGGCCACTACGCCGAACGGGTCGATTTCTCCCTGGCGGTAGCGGCGCCGGCGCACTGGAGCGCGGAAACCCCGAACTGTTATCGCGCCGTGGTCACCCTGTGGCGTGGCGACGAACTGCTGGAGGCCGAGGCGTGGGATATCGGTTTTCGCCGCATCGAGATCGCCGACGGTCTGCTGCGCCTTAACGGCAAACCGCTGCTGATCCGCGGCGTTAACCGCCATGAACACCACCATTTGCGCGGTCAGGTGGTCAGCGAGGCGGATATGGTGCAGGACATTCTGTTGATGAAGCAGAACAACTTTAACGCCGTCCGCTGCTCACACTACCCCAACGCGCCGCGCTGGTATGAGCTGTGCAACCGCTACGGTCTGTACGTGGTCGATGAAGCCAATATTGAAACCCACGGCATGGTGCCGATGAACCGGCTGTCCGACGATCCGGCGTGGCTGCCAGCCTTCAGCGCCCGCGTCACCCGGATGGTACAGAGCAACCGCAACCATCCATGCATTATCATCTGGTCGCTGGGTAACGAATCTGGCGGCGGCGGCAACCATGAAGCGCTGTACCACTGGCTGAAGCGCAACGACCCGAGCCGTCCGGTGCAGTACGAGGGCGGCGGCGCGGATACCACCGCTACCGATATTATCTGTCCGATGTACGCCCGCGTCGAACGCGACCAGCCGATCCCGGCGGTACCGAAGTGGGGGATCAAAAAATGGATCAGCCTGCCCGGCGAGCAGCGGCCGCTGATCCTCTGCGAGTACGCCCATGCGATGGGCAACAGTCTCGGCAACTTCGCCGATTACTGGCAGGCCTTCCGCGAGTATCCGCGGCTGCAGGGCGGGTTTATCTGGGACTGGGCCGACCAGGCGATCTGCAAAACCTTTGACGACGGCAGCGTCGGCTGGGCCTACGGCGGCGACTTTGGCGATAAGCCGAACGATCGCCAGTTCTGTATGAACGGCCTGGTGTTCCCCGATCGCACGCCGCATCCGTCGCTGATCGAGGCGAAGCACGCCCAGCAGTATTTCCAGTTCGCCCTGCTGTCGACCTCGCCGCTGCGCGTGCGCATCGCCAGCGAATACCTGTTCCGCCAGAGCGATAACGAAGCGCTGCGCTGGCAGGTGCAGGCGGCCGGTGAAACCCTGTATCACGGCAACCTGACGCTGGCGCTTCCCCCGGAGGGCAGTGACGAGATAACGCTGCTTGATGACCTGATTCTACCGCCAGGCGCCCGCGCGGTGTGGCTGACGCTGGAGGTGGTCCAGCCCCGGGCGACCGACTGGTCCCCGGCGGACCATCGCGTCGCCTGGCAGCAGTTTCCCCTGCCCGCCCCGCTGGCGCTGCCGGCGCCCACGGTGCCTGCCGGCGCCCCGGATCTGGTCGTCAGCGAGGAGGCCTGGCAGATCCGCGCCGGCACGCAGTGCTGGACCGTCGATCGGCGGACCGGTTTGCTGAGTGGCTGGTCGCTTGCCGGTCAGGAGCAGCTGCTGACCCCCCTGCAGGATCAGTTTATCCGCGCGCCGCTCGACAATGACATCGGGGTCAGCGAAGTGGAGCGCATCGATCCCAACGCCTGGGTGGAGCGCTGGAAAAGCGCCGGCCTGTTCGACCTTGAGGCATGCTGCGTGCAGTGCGATGCCCAGCGCCTGGCCAATGAGACCCTTGTCGACAGCCGCTGGCACTACCTGCGCGGCGACGAGGTGGTGATTGTCAGCCACTGGCGCATGCGCTTTACTGCGGACGGAACGGTACGGCTGACGGTGGACGGCGAGCGCGCGGAAACGCTGCCGCCGCTGCCGCGGGTCGGACTGCATTTCCAGGTGGCGGAACAGCAGGCGCCGGTGAGCTGGCTGGGGCTGGGACCGCATGAGAACTACCCCGACCGGCGGAGCAGCGCCTGCTTCGCCCGCTGGGAGCAGCCGCTGGCGGCGATGAGCACGCCCTACATCTTCCCGACGGAAAACGGCCTGCGCTGTGATACCCAGGCGCTGGATTGGGGACGCTGGCACGTCAGCGGTCATTTCCACTTCTCCGTTCAGCCATGGAGCACCCGTCAGCTGATGGAGACCGACCACTGGCACAAGATCCAGGCTAAAGACGGGGTGTGGATCACCCTCGACGGCCTGCATATGGGAGTGGGCGGCGATGACTCCTGGACCCCAAGCGTGCTGCCGCAGTGGCTCCTGACCCAAACGCGCTGGCAGTACGAGGTCTCATTGCGTTGCCTTTAATCCGTGGGGGCGGCAGCCCCCACCCTACAAACAGAATAACAAGGGATCATGGTGATGAAATTCTCTGAACTGGCGCCGCGAGAACGGCATAATTTTGTCTATTTCCTGCTGTTCTTTTTCTTTTACTATTTCATTATGTCGGCCTATTTTCCTTTTTTTCCGGTGTGGCTGGCGGACGTTAACCATTTAACCAAAACGGAAACCGGGATCGTCTTCTCCTCCATCTCGCTGTTCGCAATTATTTTTCAGCCGGTATTTGGTCTGATGTCGGATAAGCTTGGCCTGCGCAAACATCTGCTGTGGACCATCACGGTACTGTTAATTCTGTTCGCGCCGTTCTTTATTTTCGTTTTCTCCCCGCTGTTGCAGATGAATATTATCGCCGGTTCGCTGGTGGGCGGGATCTACCTGGGGATTGTTTTCTCCAGCGGCTCCGGGGCGGTGGAAGCCTATATCGAGCGCGTCAGCCGGGCAAACCGCTTTGAATATGGCAAAGTGCGGGTCGCTGGCTGCGTCGGCTGGGCGCTGTGCGCCTCGATAACCGGCGTGCTGTTCGGCATCGACCCCAATATTACCTTCTGGATCGCCTCCGGCTTTGCGCTGGTGCTAGGTCTTCTGCTCTGGCTGTCGCGCCCGGAAAGCAGCAACAGCGCCCAGGTTATTGAGGCGCTGGGAGCCAATCGCCAGGCCTTTTCGCTGCGCACCGCGGCCGAGCTGTTACGTATGCCGCGTTTCTGGGGCTTTATCGTCTATGTGGTGGGAGTCGCCAGCGTCTACGACGTGTTTGATCAGCAGTTCGCCAACTTTTTCAAAAGCTTTTTCGCCAGTCCGCAGCGCGGTACCGAAGTGTTTGGCTTCGTCACCACCGGCGGCGAGCTGCTCAACGCGCTAATTATGTTCTGCGCCCCGGCCATCGTTAACCGCATCGGCGCCAAAAGCGCCCTGCTGACCGCCGGGATGATCATGTCGGTGCGCATTCTCGGATCGTCGTTCGCCTCATCGGCGGTAGAGGTGGTGATCCTCAAGATGCTGCATATGTTTGAGATCCCCTTCCTGCTGGTCGGGACCTTTAAATATATCTCCTCCGCCTTTAACCCGCGGCTCTCGGCCACCCTGTTCCTGATCGGTTTTAACCTGTCGAAACAGCTGTCCGGGGTGGTCCTTTCCGCCTGGGTGGGCCGGATGTATGACACCGTCGGCTTCCATCAGGCCTATCTGATCCTCGGCTGCATCACCCTGAGCTTCACCCTGCTCTCGTTCATCACCTTACGCGGCGGCAAAAGCCTGCTGCCAGCAGCGGAGACGCAGACCCCCGCCTGATCCCGGCGCTCCCGTCAGGGATGACGGGGTTTACGCCACAATGCGCGTTTCTCCGCCGCTATTCTCCAGCGCATAGCGCTGACAGGGCGCCCCAGCGGCGATAAGCTCCGCCAGTTCAGCCGAGTGGCTGGTCAGCCAGATCTGGCTGTAGCGGGAGGCCTCGATTATCAGCCGGGCCAGCGCCGGGAGCATGTCGCGATGCAGGCTGTTCTCCGGCTCATTGATCGCCAGAAACGCCGGCGGGCGCGGGCTGAGCAGCGCGACGGCGAGACAGAGAAAGCGCAGCGTGCCATCGGACATCTCCGCCGCCAGCAGCGGCCGGCGGATCCCCTCCCGGCGCATTTTCAGGGCGAAACGCGAGTGCTCGTTTTCACAGTAAAACTGGCAGCCGGGAAAGGCGTCGGCGAGGATCTCGTGCAACATCTCCTCCGCGCCAATCTCGACAATGGTCTGAAAGGCGGCGGCCAGATTATGGCCATCGCTGTCGAGTACCGGCGAACGATACCCCACGGCCGGCTGGCGCAGCGGCGAGTGGCGGCCAATGGCGAACTCATGGTAAAACCGCCAGCGGCGCAGGGTCTCCCGCACCCGCGACACTTCGGGAAAACGGTGCGGCTCGCCAAGCTGACCGAACACCGACTCGTTTTCATAAATACTCTCGGTGAAGGTGCTTTTCTCCCCGGTGACATCGACGAGGAACGCCGCCTGATTCTTGCGCTGCAGTACGCGGGAGGAAGGCCGACGGGAGTAGCCTGCCAGCCAGATGTGCTCTTCTTTGACGATGGGATCGAGCATGAACTGCGTCGGATAGGGTAATTTTTCCGGGAAACCTACCTGCAGTTCATAATCAAAGCTCTCCGTCCGACAGGCGATTTGCAGCCGGCGGGGATGGCGATCGAGGGGGGAACGATCTCCGGACCACATCATATTTTCCAGGCCGCCCTCTG
The DNA here is from genome assembly GCF_050378715.1 of Klebsiella sp. 2-CIP_Kleb. Lineage (NCBI taxonomy): Bacteria > Pseudomonadati > Pseudomonadota > Gammaproteobacteria > Enterobacterales > Enterobacteriaceae > Klebsiella > Klebsiella sp. 2-CIP_Kleb. The sequence continues at coordinate 266,420 of NZ_JBNRLG010000001.1, read as the reverse complement.
CGCTGATAAACCCCGACAGCCTGCCGTCGGCAGCCGCGGTCAACAGATGGATGGCGTTGTAAATATTGGATTTGCCGCAGCCGTTAGGACCGAAGACAATGTTCAATGGCCCCAGCTCCAGTTCGATATCCCTGACTGAGCGAAAGTTTTGTATATGGATGTACTGAATCATGATGCGTCCTGGCCCGGAGAGAGAAGGCTGCCACAGTAGCAAAGCCGCGGCATGGATACTATCGCATCCCCTCACTCCGCCCGGGTTCAACAGAACATTTTTTTCATTCCGCGGGTCAGCGCCACCCGCGTCAGCTTATCGCTATCCTGATGGGCGTCACTAAAGACGCCAAAGAAATAGCGTTCATCGTCAATGGTTTGACTTACGATACGATAGCTGAGCGGTTGCCCGGACGGCGCACCGTATTGCGCAGGCGTCACCGAGACCTCGGTCGCATCGTCGGCGACGCTGACCAGCAGTCCATCCGCCTTACCGCCCACCAGCATGACCTTAATTATCGGGTGCACCAGTTCCTCCCGGGATGGCATAGATCATTGGCAAACCGCGCAGCGCGGCGGGCGTATCGTCAGCAATCAGCGGCGCCAGCCAGCGTGCGGTCTTAAGTACTTTCTTATAGTTCATTGCGGCCTTGAGTCAAAAAATAGCGTGCTTAGGCTGAGCTAAATATTGATTATTCGAAATAAAAGATGACAAATGATGAAGGAAAAAAGAGGAATTGTGAATCAGCAAAATACCGGGTTATTCTTATTCGTCACACCTTTTCTCGCCTTTATCGGCCCTTACACAAGGAAGTATTACGGTTATGCGTTATGTTCGCCTGTGCCTTATCTCCCTGATTGCCGCCCTGCCACTGGCGGTATTCGCCAGCCCTCAGCCGCTTGAGCAGATTAAAATCAGCGAAAGTCAGCTGGCGGGCCGGGTGGGCTATGTTGAAATGGATCTGGCCAGCGGCCGCACGCTGGCCGCCTGGCGCGCCAGTGAGCGCTTTCCGCTGATGAGCACCTTTAAAGTGCTGCTCTGCGGCGCGGTGCTGGCCCGGGTGGATGCCGGCGACGAACAGCTGGATCGGCGGATCCACTACCGCCAGCAGGATCTGGTGGACTACTCCCCGGTCAGCGAAAAACACCTTGCCGACGGGATGACCGTTGGCGAACTCTGCGCCGCCGCCATCACCATGAGCGACAACACCGCCGGCAATCTGCTGTTGAAGATCGTCGGCGGCCCCGCGGGATTGACCGCTTTTCTGCGCCAGATCGGTGACAACGTCACCCGCCTTGACCGCTGGGAAACGGAACTCAATGAGGCGCTTCCCGGCGACGTGCGCGACACCACCACCCCGGCCAGCATGGCCACCACCCTGCGCAAGTTGCTAACCACCCCCTCTCTGAGCGCCCGTTCGCAGCAGCAGCTGCTGCAGTGGATGGTGGACGACCGGGTGGCCGGCCCGTTGATCCGCGCCGTGCTGCCGGCGGGCTGGTTTATCGCCGATAAAACCGGGGCCGGTGAGCGGGGCTCACGCGGCATTGTCGCCCTGCTCGGCCCGGACGGCAAAGCGGAGCGTATCGTGGTGATCTATCTGCGGGATACCGCGGCGACCATGGCCGAACGTAACCAGCAGATCGCCGGGATAGGCGCGGCGCTGATCGAGCACTGGCAGCGCTAGCCCGGCGAAGGCCGCGCGCCTTACCCGGCGCGCAGCACCTCGCAGGCGTGCCGGGTGATATGGGCGGCAGCGGCATCGGAGAGATGCCGGTCGGTAATGATGGTGGTAAAGCGAGTCAAGGGCAACGCCATAAACGTGGCCACCTGATTGTATTTCGAACTGTCGCACAGCAGGATGCTTCTGGCGCTGACCTGGCTGACGGTCTCCTTGACGGTGACTTTGTTCTCATCAGGGGTGAAAATTCCGCGGCTGTCCCAGCCGCTGGCGGAGATAAAAGCCGTATCGATAGCCAGGTGGCGCAAGGTGCGCGCCGCCGACTCGCCGACGCAGGAGCGGTTCTCCCGGCACAGGGTGCCGCCGGTGTGGATCACCCCGCACTGGCTGGCATCTATCAGCAGCTGGGTTATCTCAAAATCATTGGTGACCACCTGCAGGTCGTCCCGGTCGAGGATGGCCCGCGCCAGCGCCAGAGTGGTGGTGCCGGCATCGAGATAGATGCAGCTGTTTTTGGCAATGAGACTGGACGCCAGCGCGCCGATGGCCTGCTTCTCTTCACTCTGCAGGGTGCTTTTCACCAGATGACTGGGCTCTGCGGCCAGCCGGCTGACGGCGCGCACGCCGCCCGAGACGCTGACCAGCAGCCCCTGTTCTTCCAGCTTACTGACGTCCCGACGGATAGTCATATGGGACACGCCGAGGATCTCCGTCAGCTCATTAATGCTTACCGCCCCACGCTGCTCCACCAGGGCTAAAATACGCTGATGACGTTCAATTGGAATCACCGCTCTCCCCTTACCATTTTTTCACACCAGACCACACCACTCACGCCGGGAGCCTGACGATACCCTGTACTGTTATCGCGCTTGACCACTGTTTTTACGCTATTTTAGGGCAAGAATCGCCGTCGCGCAGCCACTTTCCGCCTGTGAATTTTTTATATTCATGTGGGTTATTCGTGATAACTCTCACATAATTTCACATGATAACGCTTTATTCTATCATTAAATCACATTAATTAACGAATATTCACAAGGAGACCATCATGACTGCACACACTAACGTCTGCGTGATTGGACTGGGTTCGATGGGCATGGGCGCCGCTCGCGCCTGCCTGCAGGCGGGCCTGAACACCTGGGGGGTGGACATCAACCCCGACAACTGCCGCGCGCTGCTGGAGGCGGGCGCCAAAGGCGCAGGCTCCAGCGCGGTGCCTTTCGCCGCTGAGCTGGATGCGGTCGTACTGCTGGTGGTTAATGCCGCCCAGGTGCGGGGGATCCTGTTCGGCGAGAGCGGCCTCGCCGCCCATCTGAAGCCGGGCACCGCGGTGATGGTGTCGTCAACCATCGCCGCCGCCGATGCCCAGGCGATAGCCGTAGCGCTGGCAGAATACCAGCTCTTGATGCTCGACGCGCCGGTATCGGGCGGCGCAGTGAAAGCGGCCGCCGGCGACATGACGGTAATGGCCTCCGGGAGCGATGCCGCCTTTGCCCGCCTCGCGCCAGTGCTGGATGCGGTGGCCGGCAAAGTCTACCGCATTGGGAGCGACATTGGCCTCGGCTCAACGGTGAAAATCATCCATCAGCTGCTGGCCGGGGTGCATATCGCCGTCGCCGCCGAAGCGATGGCCCTCGCCGCCCGCGCCGGCATCCCGCTGGAGACGATGTACGACGTGGTGACCCACGCGGCGGGTAATTCGTGGATGTTTGAGAATCGTATGCAGCACGTCCTGGATGGCGATTACTCGCCAAAATCCGCCGTCGATATTTTTGTCAAAGATCTCGGTCTGGTGAATGACACCGCCCGGGCGCTGACCTTCCCGCTGCCGCTCGCGACCACCGCGCTGAATATGTTCACCTCCGCCAGCAACGCCGGATTCGGCCGGGAAGATGACAGCGCGGTGATCAAGATTTTCAACGGCATTACCCTGCCGGGCCATAAACAGTGAGGAGAGACAAGATGCAGCTTGGTGTCATTGCCGATGACTTTACCGGCGCCACGGATATTGCCAGCTTCCTCGTGCGCAACGGCATGCCGACCGTGCAGCTAAACGGCGTACCGCCCCACGAACTGCCGTTGACCAGTGAAGCGGTGGTGATCAGTCTGAAAACGCGATCCTGCCCGGTGGAAACCGCCGTCAGCCAGTCCCTGGCGGCCCTGCGCTGGCTGCAAGCCCGGGGCTGTCAGCAATTTTATTTTAAGTATTGTTCCACTTTCGACAGCACCGCGCAGGGTAACATTGGCCCGGTACTGGATGCGCTGCTGGCAGAGCTGGGCGAGACGCGGACGGTGATATCACCGGCGCTGCCGGTGAACGGCCGCACGGTCTATCAGGGGTATCTGTTTGTCGGCCAGCAGTTGCTCAATGAGTCCGGCATGCGCCACCATCCGGTGACGCCAATGGAGGATGCCCACCTCGGCCGCTTAATCGAACGCCAGGGCGGCGGTAAAGCGGCGCTGATAGCCTGGCCAATTATCGATCAGGGGCCGGAAGCGGTCGTTGCCGCGCTGGCGGCCATCAGCGATCCGGCGGTGCGCTATGTGGTGCTCGATGCCCTTAGTGAACAGCATTTGCTGACCCAGGGGGCGGCGCTGCGGGAGATGAAGCTGGTCTCCGGCGGCTCTGGTCTCGCCATCGGCCTCGCCCGCGACTGGGCTCAGCGCCACGGAACCCAGGGTGAAGGATCCCTGGCGGGCATGCCGCTGCCCGGCCCGGCGGTGGTGCTCTCGGGCTCTTGTTCGCTGATGACCAACAGCCAGGTGGCGGCCTATCGTGAACAGGCTCCCGCCCGCGCCGTTGACTTAAGCGCCTGCTTTACCGATCTCGAAGGCTATGTCGGGACGCTGGCAGCCTGGGTGGACGCAAACCGCGATGCGCCGCTGGCGCCGATGGTCTATGCCACCACCGAGCCGCAAACGCTGCAGCGGATCCAGGCGCAGTATGGCGACAAGGCCAGCAGCGAAAGGGTGGAACAGTTGTTCGCCGCCCTCGCCGCCGCGCTGAAAGCGAAAGGATTCACCCGCTTTATTGTGGCTGGAGGGGAAACGTCGAGCATCGTGGCGCAGACGCTGGGGGTCGAGGCGTTCCATATCGGGCCGACGATCTCCCCTGGAGTTCCCTGGGTGCGTGACACCCGCCAGCCGCTCTCCCTGGCGCTGAAGTCAGGGAATTTCGGCGATATCTCGTTCTTTGCCCGTGCCCAGCAGGAGTTTTGTCATGACTGAGCAACAGCTGCGAGATGAGATGGTGCAAATTGGCGCCTCGTTGTTTAACCGCGGTTATGCCACCGGCTCCGCCGGCAATCTGTCGCTGCTGCTGCCGGACGGCAACCTGCTGGCGACGCCGACCGGCTCATGCCTGGGCGAGCTGCAGGCGCAGCGGTTGTCGGTGGTCACCCTGCAAGGCGAATGGCTCGCCGGCGACAAACCGTCGAAAGAGGTCGCTTTTCACCGGGCGGTCTATTTGCATAACCCGACCTGCAAGGCGATCGTCCACTTGCATAGCCACTATTTGACCGCGCTCTCCTGCCTGCAGGGGCTCGATCCGCACAATTGTATTCGCCCCTTTACTCCCTACGTGGTGATGCGGGTCGGCGACGTCCCGGTGGTTCCCTACTACCGACCGGGTGACGACCGCATTGCCGAGGCGCTGGCCGGGCTGGCGCCGCGCTATAACGCCTTTTTACTGGCCAACCATGGTCCGGTGGTCACCGGCTCATCGCTGCGCGAAGCCACCAACAATACCGAAGAGCTGGAAGAGACCGCGCGGCTGATGTTTACCCTCGGCAATCGCGAGATCCGTTACCTGACCGCTGACGAAGTGGATGAACTGAGATAAAACCATGCCAAAATTCGCTGCAAATTTATCCATGCTGTTTACCGAACTGCCGTTCCTGGACCGCTTTGCCGCCGCCGCCCGCGCTGGTTTCGAAGCCGTGGAGTTTCTGTTCCCCTATGAGTATGCCGCCGGGGAAATTAAACAGCGCCTGCAGGAAAACCAGCTGCAGCTGGTGCTGTTTAATACCCCGCCCGGCGACGTTAACGCCGGGGAGTGGGGTCTCGCCGCCCTGCCGGGCAGGAGCGCCGAGGCCCGGCGTGATATTGAGCTGGCGCTGGAGTATGCCTGCCAGCTGGATTGTCCGCAGGTGCATATCATGGCCGGCGTGGTGCCGCCGGGGATGGATCGCGCGGCCTGCGAGGCCGAGCTTGTCGATAACCTGCGCTACGCCGCCGAGTGCTTTGCCCGCCACGACAAGCGAGTGCTCATTGAAGCCCTGAATCCGCAGACCAAACCGGGCTATCTCTACCACAGCCAATATCAGACGCTGGAGATAGCGAAGCGGGTCGACCGGCCAAACATCGCGGTGCAGTTAGATCTGTTTCATGCGCAGAAAGTGGACGGTAATTTAAGCCATCTTATTACAGAGTATGCCGGTCAGTACCGCCATATTCAGATAGCCTCCCTGCCCGACCGCCATGAACCGGACGAGGGCGAGATTAATTATTCATGGATCTATGCGTTACTGGATAAAGCGGGCTATGAAGGTTGGATCGGCTGCGAATATATCCCCAGGGCGGATACCCTTTCCGGACTGGAATGGTTTTCGCCCTACCGGAAAAAATAAAGCGCGGTACTAAAAATATAACTCTCTGTATACCTGTTAATACCCGAGGCAAAACTATGTCGACATCGGCGCTGTTACTTATTGCGTTAGCCAGCGTAGTGCTGTTGCTCCTGCTGGTGATCAAAGCTAAAGCGCATCCTTTTGTGGCGCTCCTGATCGTCAGCCTGCTGGTGGCGTTCGCCACCGGCATTCCGGCGGATAAAATCATTACCACCATTGAAAAAGGGATGGGCGGCCTGCTCGGCCATATCGCCAGCATTATTATTTTGGGATCAATGCTGGGGGTGCTCATTGAAATATCCGGCGGCGCCGAATCGCTGGCGAAAACGCTGACCGGCGTGCTGGGTTCTAAACGGACGATTGCCGCCTTAACCATCGTTGCTTTTATTCTCGGCACGCCAGTCTTCTTTGAAGTCGGCTTTATTATCATCATTCCGTTAATTTACGGCTTCAGTAAAGTCGCTCATATGTCGCCGTTGAAGTTTGGCCTGCCAATGGCCGGAGTGATGTTAACCGTCCACGTGGCATTGCCAACCCACCCTGGCGCGGCGGCCGCGGCAGGTATTCTGCATAGCGATGTCGGCTGGCTGATGCTGGCGGGGATTGGGGTGTCGGTCGTGGTGGGTATCGTGGGTTATTTTGTCGCCCGGTCGATCAATCAGCGCCATTATCATCTGTCGATTAACGTGCTGGAACAGCAGCAAACGGCCGAGGTGCCCGACCTCTCCGTCAACGCGCAGCAGACCCGACTGGCGCCGCCGAATGCGCTGGTTATCGGCGGGCTGATCGTGGTGCCCATCGTGCTGATTGTTTCCGGAACGCTCTGTCAGGCCTTGCTGCTGCCGGAAAACGCGATTCGCCAGCTGATGACCGTCATTGGCACCCCGCCCGTCGCCCTGCTGATCTCCCTGGGGCTGGCCAGCTGGACGCTGGGCATCCGGCGGGGTATGAACCTGAAAAAGCTGGGAGAAGTGACCGGCAGCGCGATCCCCTCCTCGGCGGACGTTATCCTTGTCGCCGGCGCCGGCGGCGCCTTTGGCGGGGTGCTGGTCGCCTCCGGCATCGGCAATGCCTTAGCCGAGGCGCTGGAGACGATTCATCTGCCGCTGATGCCCGCCGCTTTCCTGCTGTCGCTGGTGCTTCGGGCCTCGCAGGGCTCGGCCACCGTGGCGATCCTCACCACCTCCGGCCTGCTGTCACAGGCGGTTGCCGGGCTGGAGCCGCTCCAGCTGGTGCTGGTGACGCTGGCGACCTGCTTCGGCTCACTCGGATTGTCACACGTCAACGATGCCGGATTTTGGGTGGTCACGCGCTATCTGGGGCTCTCGGTGCCGGACGGACTCAAAACATGGACCGTACTGACAACCATCATGGGGGTGACGGGCTTCCTCATTACCTGGCTGCTGTGGTTTTTACTGTGAAGTTTATTTGGGTGGCTCCGGCCACCTTATTGGGTCCCCCTCGCGGGGACTGACTCATTATCGCTGCCCGGCTGCTGAGCCGCCGCTTTCAGCGTCACCGGTATAAAATAGCGTACGTGATAGCACCTCTCTTCTGTATCTCCCCCCTCCGTATGGCGTGCCATGAAACATTCTATGTCATACCCGTCGCGACGGCTTACCCCCAGCGTTGGCAGCAGATCCAGATAGAGATCGCTGGACAAACGGGCATAGCGTGACCAGCTGCCGTAGAAATCAACTCCGACATAGAGTCCCGACCGGGCGGTCAACGTGGACGATGGCTTTCGCGCCTCATGACAACCGACAAAGGCGTTAATCTCGACGTTAAGCTCATTTTGACGCGCCGCGGCGTAATCAGAGAGTATGGAAAGTGAGCCTTCTCCGGCGGTAAAAAAACGGTCAACCTTTTGTCTGATAGCCGTCTTGGCGGTGCGTTGCAGCACCATATCCGACAGGCGCAGTTCATACTTCATCGGGTAGCCATAATAGACCCGCTCCGGCAGGGAACAGATCCGCGCCAATGGCAGACGTTCATCATCCGGGGAGAGTTTTTTTAACAGTTTTGCCGTATCCCAGTGCGCTGCGCATCGGTATTCCCGTGGCGAAAGCGAGAACCGTTTCTTAAACTCGCGGGAAAAGGTCTGCGGCGAATCGTAACTTAACTGCCAGGCTATGGCGGCGATCGGTTGCCGCGTTAAGCGCAGACTGACCGCTGCGATGGTCAAGCGCCGCAGGCGAATATACTGCCCGATGGGTAACCGGCCGTATTGATAAAACACCTCGTACACAAACCGACGCGAATAGCCCATATACTGTGCCAGGTCATCGATCGCCGGGTTACAGTAGATATTATCCTCCAGCCACGCCAACATTTTTAAATAGAGTTTCTGCTTCATAAGCACTACATACTTCCTGTAATCTTGTCCTCCGCTAATTCTAACAACAGATACTGGCTATCACTAAGCTTTTTATGCATCGCAAAAATAAAAAATCATCAAAACGCTTAAAACGCTGATCGATATATCCTTAACATTTTGTTTATTAGGAACTTTCGCATACCAATACACCGATATCTCACTTTTCCAGGCAGATATTGCATTAATGAAAAACATCCCTTAGATTACCCCGGCTAAAAAACGTCTGCACCTCACCATTATATTCTTTAATTTATTCTGACACCTTTTTTAATACCCAACAGGGAAGTTATATGACGAATTTTTTGATCAATATAAAAAATCACTATTTGCGGGTTGCTATTGCGGAACTGGTGGATGAAGCGATGAAGACCTACGGGGGATCAGAGTATCAGTTTTCTCAACAATGGAACGCGGATGGGATGGCGCAAGCTAATGTGATCTTCACGGAAATGGTGGCGGGAGAATGGTACCTGTGTCATGACCTGTTTCAGCATGCCCCAGAGCAATACACGCTTTTTATTTTTCAGGACAATGAACAAGCTACCGCCGAAGAGGGTTTACCCAACTGTCTGCGGCAGGCGGTGTTTATGCCTCCCCACGCTCCCGTTCAGCTTCTTAAAGATGAGATAGCCAGCGCGATTCAGCGCTCCCTGCCACCTCATCATGACCCATCCTTCAATCGCCTGCGGCGTTGCATCAATTGCGCCTGCAAGACGGTCAGCGATGCGCAAACCAAAGTCATTTACGCATTCAGTATTGGATTAAGTCCGCATGAAGTCGCCGCGGCGCTTAAAATTAGCCATAAAACCATTCATTCACATAAAAAGAATATTATGTGCAAGTTCAATTTAAACAGCCGCCAGCAATTTAACAACCTCGTAAAACTACTCGCAAGACGTTAATACAATCGTCATTGTATTACCTCTGCAGCTTATCTTCTGGAACGGAAGACGTAGCGTCTTTTGCGTCTTTCCTGAATATAAGAAAGACCACTCCACAAAGAAATTACGGGACAAAAAATCAAACACAAAATAATAAATAAGTCGCTCATATCAGACCTGAAAAAAGGAATTAAACTTACGTTGATAATATGGATTTGCTTTTAATCAGGCAAGACCAGTATCTCTTTTTAAGAGCGGGCAATATAATGGCAGGATAATTCCTGGTGGCGAATGTTAACCGATAATTTTAGGTGGTGGACCAATACCGCAGGAGGAGTGAGCGGCCTGTTTCCCCCTTTTGCATCGTAAATGAGAAAAAGATAGCTAAACCTCAGATTCCCTGTAGAGTGAAGGTAATCACAAAGTGAAACTCCCGTTCCGCGTAGCGGACATCACGGTTGGTTAAATGTCATAAAAAACAGCCTCCCTTCTCCGAGGGTCTGGCCATACCTCCCTAAATACGCGCTGTGCGGACCATTACGCGCTGCCGCAGCGACCGGAATGATTATGCTAACCACCCTGATATACCGCAGCCAGGTTAATCCTGCCCGCCCGCCCACCGATCTCGACGCTTTAATTCATCGCGCCAGCGGGAAAAACATGCCTCTTGGCATCACCGGTATTCTGCTGTTTAACGGCCTGCAGTTCTTCCAGGTGCTGGAGGGAAGCGAGGAAGATCTTGAGTCGTTATTCCACGAGATACAGAGCGATCCGCGCCATCGCGACGTGGTGGAACTGATGCGCGACTATTCGGCCTACCGTCGTTTTCACGACACCGGGATGCGCCTGCTGGATCTTCGTCTTTTCGAAGCCGAAAGCGCGCTGGAGGAGCTCCTGCGCTTTAGCTCGTTTGGGGTCACCGAGCCGGTCAACGACCGGATGTTCCGCCTGATTAGCGCCTTTATCGCCGACGGTGGGCGCTATTGTCTACCCGAGCCGCTGCAGCCTTCTCGCTGGACGATGATGCCTGCCCCGGCCACTGCTACGGCGCGCCACCTGCCCGATCAACCTTGCCAGTTTGCCCTGCAGGCCATCGTCGAGCCGGCCAAAAAGCGGGTCTCTTCCTTTGAAGCGCTGATACGCAGCCCCACCGGCGGATCCCCTGTGGAGATGTTTGCCGCCATCCCGGCGGAGGATCGCTACCGTTTCGACCTTGAGAGCAAAGCGTATGCCTTCTCTCTCGCCGGTCAGTTACCGCTTGGTAAAAACCAGCTGGTCATTAACCTGCTGCCCGGTTCGCTGTATAACCACCCTGACGCCGTCGGCTGGCTGATGAACAGCCTGCTGGCGGCCGGCCTCCGGCCGGACCAGGTGCTGATAGAGGTTACCGAAACGGAGGTGATCACCTGCTTTGACCAGTTCCACAAGGTGCTCAAAGCGCTGCGCGTCGCGGGCATGAAGCTGGCCATCGACGACTTTGGCGCGGGTTACTCCGGCTTGTCGTTACTGACCCGCTTTCAGCCCGATAAAATCAAAGTGGATGCGGAGCTGGTGCGCAATATTCATATCAGCGGCGCCAAGCAGGCGATTGTCGCCTCGGTGGTGCGCTGCTGCGAGGATTTGGGCATCACGGTGGTGGCGGAAGGCGTCGAAACCCTGGAAGAGTGGTGCTGGCTGCAGTCGGTGGGCATTCGCCTGTTTCAGGGGTTCCTTTTCTCCCGACCGTGCCTGAACGGCATCGGGGAAATTTGCTGGCCGATAGCGCGTCAGGCCACGGATCTGTAAGGCCGCGGTAGGCGGCAGCGTCACTGCCAGTGGGGGAGCTTTTCGCCCAGCGCCGCCAGGGCGAAGCGCACCGCTTTCGCCACCACTGTCTCGCAGTCGCCGGTAAAGCGCAGCCGTTGAGTTTCGATCTGGCCGCGAAAGTTCCAGGCAAACCATACCGTGCCGGCGGGGGTACCATCCTCTCCCCCCTCCGGTCCCGCATAGCCGCTGATGGCGATGGCGATATCGGCCCCGGCTAACGTCAAAATACCGGTCGACATTTCCTGAACGCACGCTTCGCTGACAGCGCTATGTACCGCCAGGGTTTCCGCGCGGACCTGCAGCACGTTGCGCTTGGCTTCATCGCTGAAGGTAACCACGCCGGTATCATAAAAGGCCGCGGTATCAGCCTGAGCACAGAGCGCCGCCGCCAGATTGCCACCGGTGCAGGATTCCGCCGTGGTCAATCGCCAGCCTCTCGCAATAAGCGCCCGGGCCACCCGAGCGGTCAATTCATGGGTATTTTGTGCGTCTTTATCGATTTGGTCCGTCATTCTGACACCTCGCCGACTTTTAGAAGGAACACAGCCTCACAGGCCCTGTTTACAGGATAGCATATCGATTTCTCTGATCGCCGGGAGGCCGTTTACGCCTCCTTTAGCGGATAATATAAAGGCCCGCAGCGCGGGCCTTGAAATGAATAACTTTAGGACAGAGGCGCAATCAAACTTTATGCTCGATCACCCTGCCTTGATTCTCAATCGCAATTTTGCGCGGTTTTTCGCTCTCGGGTATTTCCTGATGGATAGCAATTTTTAAGATCCCGCTATCCAGCTGCGCCTGATTAATCTGGGCGTGTTCAGGAAGGGAGAAACTGAGCTGGAAATCAGCCCGACGAATGCCTTTATAAATCCAGCCCTGGCTGCCGCCGGAATGATTTTCGGTTTGCGCGCGTTTGCCGGTAATATGTAAATTACCGCCTACGGTCTCAATTTCCAGTTCATCATCTTTCCAGCCTGGTACGCTGACGCTGAGCAGAAAATTACTGTCATCCACTTTCTGTAAATCGTAGGCAGGTAAGGTACCCACCGGCGTATCGCCAGTTAACTGGCTGAAAAGACGGTCAATACGATTAAAGCGATCGGCAAAAAGGGAATCAGCAAATACCGGGAGTGCTGACAAGGTTTTGAGTGCCATCATTAACCTCCTGAATATCCATTCAAAAGCTCAACATAAAGGCAAGCATTGCTTGTCCGCTATATAAAATAATAGCTAAAGCGCGTTTTTCAAGACCTGAAATAAAAATTTTCTTCGTCAGTCACCGTGAGAAATAACCAGGTCAGGTGGCAAAGTAACCCCCGCCCGACGGCGGGGGTGTGGTGCTTCTGAGTCCCATAACTGATGCTGTTTAACATTCAATAAACAGAAGCGACATGTATATATAACTTGTACAATGGGATGTCAACGCCCGAAACACGACGCATCCCCCTGCCAGTGGCTTCCTGCAACAGCGCAGGGAGAAACACGGCTCCCCGCATTATCCCTCCGTCAAGAGCGGTGCCTCGATATGACATCCGCCTCGCTGGCGCCAGACGGAAAGACGCTGGTGAAAAGATAATCCGTCAGGGAAGGAACCTTTCTCGTCCCCCCGTGCCTAATAATCTGCATACGCACTTTCTGAGGCATCATAATGACCAGCATTTTTATCTCTACCACCCTGTTCGCCCTCTTCGCGTCGATGTTGATCGGTCTGGGGATGGTATGGAGAGGCATCTCCAACAACCCGGATAACTAATCTTTTTCTACGCCGTTGCCTTTCGTCTGTTGCAGCGGCGGGTAAACACCCCACCTTCAACTCCATCTACACGCCTTGTTCAGGCGACATATAATCAGTACTTGCGCCTGCGTACATTTTTCGCAATAGCAATTCACATGGTGAATACGTAACTTCAATTAATATATTTCAGGCCAGAATTATGGCCTGCAATATAGGCAACTTAAACAGTATGTGCCCAGGCGTCAGCCTTACGCCTGAGGGAAGGGATCACAATCGCATGATTTCAAAATCATTTCTCACAACGCCCCCTCCCTGATGAACTATGCTTTCCTTTAGACATTATGCTGGAGGTGGCGATGTGCGGACGTTTTGCGCAAGCACAGACGCGGGAAGAATATCTGGCTTATCTTGCCGAAGAGGCTGAATACGATATCCCCTGGGACCCGGCGCCGATTGGGCGGTATAACGTGGCACCCGGGACAAAAGTGTTACTCCTGAGTGAAAGGAATGCGCAACTCCACCTCGATCCCGTTTACTGGGGTTATGCGCCAGGATGGTGGGATAACCCCCCGCTGATCAACGCCCGCGTTGAGACCGCAGCCACCAGCAGGATGTTCAAACCGCTGTGGCAGCACGGGCGGGCGATCTGCTTCGCCGACGGCTGGTTTGAGTGGAAAAAGGCCGGAGAGAAAAAGCAGCCCTACTTCATCCAGCGCAAGGATGGTCAGCCGATATTTATGGCCGCTATTGGCAGCACGCCCTTCGAACGCGGGGATAGCGCCGAAGGATTTTTGCTGGTGACCGCTGCCGCCGATCGCGGTCTTGTCGATATTCATGACCGCCGGCCGCTGGTCCTGGCGCCGGAAGCCGCCCGGGAATGGATGAGGCAAGAAGTCACCGGCGCGGAAGCGGTGGAGATTGCCAGGGACGGAGCCGTCACCGCCGACGATTTCAACTGGCATGCGGTATCGCGGGCGGTCGGCAATGTCAACAATCAAGGGCCAGAGTTAATTGAGCCAATAGAATGAACGCATGATTCTGTGAGCAATCCCCACCTGATGCGCCGGCTACGGTGCGATCCAGCCTTGCGAATAAGCGCCCGCGGGTTACCCCGACTGGCTTAACCACTCGCTTAAGGTCAACGAATAGAGCAGACTCGGCGGCGCATCTTTTACATCAGCAATATCGTTAATGTACCTCATCCCGGCTTTCTCGAGAACTTTCTGCGAAGCCAGATGGTTAGCCCGGACAACCGCTGACATCTCCTTAAGTTTAAGCGCCTCGAAGCCATATCTTATCGCGCCAATCGCAAACTCGGTGGCCAGGCCTTTTCCCCATGCCTCAGTGGAAAACCGATATCCGAGATTGTTAATGGTGACATCGTTATAACTGCGTAGACTTACGCCGCCAAAGCCAATGATTTTTTCCGGGGTATCACGCGCCGATATGGCCCAGTTGCCAAATCCGCGATCGTGCCAGTGGGCAAGCCAGCGCTGGAGAACCGTACTGGCATAGTCAATATCCGGATAGGGCCCTGCGGGGTTATAGGTATTTGTCGCCGGATCGCCATAAATTCGGTATAGATCGACAACATCTTCAGCCATGACAGGGCGAAGACGCAGGCGATGAGTCTCAATATGCAAACGTATCTCCTTGACGAATGAGGTGGGCAGTGCTCCTCCCTGCCGATTAAAACCCCACGATGAGCTCAACCAGTGATGAGGAGCGGTCGAGGAACAGACCCTCGACAATTCTACAATAGTATCTGCCCGGCGATACGCCCAATCCCCATCGAAAAAAGCATGGCCAGCGAGCTCCAGAACGTAATTCTGATGATCGCCCTGACAGGCGGTGCGTTACTCACAACGGAAGAGAGATAGCCCAGCGCAGCCAGTGAAAAAAGTGTAGAAAAGAAGATAGAGATGGATATCAATTTTGCTGGCGATAACAAGGCAACGATCAAAGGCAACCCCGCCCCGACGGAAAAACTCACTGCCGAAAAGAGAGCCGCCTGCAAAGGTCGCGCAGAAAGGACATCCGTTAACCCCAGTTCTTCGCGGGCATGAGCCTCCAGAGCGTCTTTAGCCATAAGCTGCTCTGCTACCTGCCGGGCAAGCGCTGGCTCCACACCACGTTGGATATAAAGTGATGTCAACTCCCGCACCTCTCCCTGATAATCTGCGTCAAGCTCGCTTTTTTCCTGGGCAAGCGCCGCGGCTTCGGTATCCGCCTGGGATGATACCGAAACATATTCTCCTGCGGCCATAGACATGGCGCCAGCAACCAGCCCGGCGACCCCCGCCAGTAGTACACCCGAAGAGCCGCTGTTTGCAGAGGCGACGCCGAGCACCAGGCTTGCGGTTGAGACAATCCCGTCATTTGCTCCCAGAACCGCAGCCCTTAGCCAGCCGACGGTTTCGATGCTGTGTCGTTCAAGATGCATGTCGTTTCCCTTTAAATACGCATCCTCATCGGAATTAGAAAGTGCAGAACATTAATCAATAATCGCTTGTTTCCTTTGACGGCGAAAGGAGAGAAAGATATGCAGCACTCCCATCGCACCATGTGCCCAGAAATAGGTTTCAATGAACACCGTCAGAAACTTATGCCAATGAAGGACTGTTTCCGCCAGCGACGGTGACGCCCATGACGCGGTGTCCAGTACAAACCAGAGTCCACCACAGAGTGCGACCGCTAACAGTGCCAGTACGCCAAGCCCCTGGATCATTGCCGCTATGCCCCCGGCATGGGCTTCAGGAAGACGAAATGTCATCAGCTGTTTACTGTCTTCAACCACACCACGAAAATCAAACGTCGACCAGGCAAAATAGTATCGAAACCCGCGCGTATTAAGCATCCAAACCAGCATCACCGCACCAAGCGCAATCAGCGCTAATCCCGAGACAATATGAAACCATGTGACGACCCCGGTAATATTCAGGTCGCGAAGCGCCTCACTTTCAGTGAAATTAGAGCTAATAATCTGCAGCAGAATCAGGGTGGCGACAATAATATGCAGCATGCGGAAAAAAGGGGTGTCTTTATGCGGTAGTGCATTACGTAACTGTTCGTTCATGATTTGGCCATTTTATGAGAGGATTGGCGAGGTCAGTATCCTGCCTGTTTGTTAATTAAACCTTAACACCCGTGTTTGCAGGGAAATAAGTGGCGCCTGATGTCCTCTTTTTCTGTGTTTGGAAAACGGACAAAGTCGCTGTCACCTGTGCCGCCCCGTTACTGCGACGAAAATATCGCCGGTATCGTTTTTTCTCAGAATTTGAGGGGGGACTGGGGAGAACAGTGTGGAGATATTTGAGGAACAAAAAGCGGTCAATAAACCGGGCATCGCGCCCGGTTATCGTGTCAACCCGAAATGACCCTACGCACTCAGCCCACGGTTTTCCAGCATCGGCTCAATCTGTGGATCGTGTCCGCGCCACTGGCGATAAAGTTCAGCTAAATCAGTGCTATTGCCGCGCGACAGAATCGCTTCCCGGAAACGCTGACCGTTCTCACGGGTCAAACCGCCCTGCTCCACGAACCACTGATAGCCGTCATCGGCCAGCATCTGGGTCCACAGATAGGCGTAATAGCCTGCCGCATAGCCCCCGCCGAAGATATGGGAGAAGTAGCTGCTGCGATAGCGCGGGGGAACGGCCGCCAGATCCAGTTGCTCATCCCGAAGTATCTTCTGTTCAAACGCATCCACCTCTTCCGGTAACGAAGTGGTCGACAGCGTGTGCCAGCGCATATCGAGCAGCGCGGCGGCTAGCAGCTCGCTCATGTCATATCCTTTATTGAAAGTTGCCGCACGCAACATATTGTCGCGCAGCGCCTCCGGCATCGGCTCTCCGGAGCGATAATGCTTCGCATAGTGGGCAAATACCTGCGGATGGCTGGCCCAGTGTTCGAAGATTTGCGACGGGAACTCGACAAAATCCCGCGGGGTATTGGTGCCGGAGAGGCTGGCATAACGCTGATTGGCGAACAGCCCGTGCAGGGCGTGGCCAAACTCATGGAACAGGGTGATCACCTCATCCCATGACAACAGCGCGCTCTGCTCGCACTGCGGCCGGGTGTAGTTGCAGACGTTATAGATAACCGGGCGCTGCTCCCGCAGGGTCGACTGTTCGACAAACACGTCCATCCAGGCGCCGCCGCTCTTTGAATCGCGCGCGAAATAATCACCATAAAACAGCGCTATCCCTTCGCCATTGTGGTCGAAGATCTCCCAGACCCGCACATCCGGGTGGTACACCGGGATGTCAAAGCGCTCCACGAAGCGGAGCCCAAAGAGCTGCGATGCCGTCCAGAAGACGCCGTCCTGCAGCACGCGCTCGAGGGCAAAATAGGGTTTAAGCTGCGCGTCATCAATGGCATAGGCAGCCCGCCGCACCTGCTCGCTGTAGTAGAGCCAGTCCCATGCCTGCGCGCGAAACGCCCCGCCTTCGTTGTCGATCACCTGCTGGATGTCCGCCAGCTCACGTTCCGCCCTCGCCCGCGCCGCCGGCGCGATCTGACGCATAAAGCCCAATGCCTCCGCCGGGGAAGCCGCCATTTGATCGGTCAGCGCCCAGCTGGCGTAATCTGCCGCCCCCAGCAGTTCCGCCTGCTGCGCGCGGATCGCCACCAGCCGCAGCACCAGACAACGGGTATCATGCTCATCGCCCTGCTGATTGCGCGTCCAGCCGGCGGCGAAAAGATTTTCCCGCGTTTGCCGGTCGCGCAGCGCAAGCAGCTGCGGCTGCTGGGTGGTGTTGGTCAGCGTCAGCAGCCAGCGATCGCTGAGCCCTTTTTCGCGCGCCGCCTCGGCCGCCGCCGCTATCTCCTCATCGTTCAGGCCATCCAGTTGATGCCGGTCATCGACCAGCAGGCCGCCGCTTTTCGCCGCCCCCAGCAGCCGCTGCTGCAACTGACTTTGCAAAGTGGCCGCTTCAGTGTTCAGCGCGCGCAGCACCGCCTTCTGCGCCGGGTCCAGCGTTGCCCCGGCGTGAACAAAACGTTGCCATGTCAGGGTCAGGAGACGCAGGGATTCGCCGTCAAGCGCGAGCGTCTCGCGCTGTTCGTAGACACTGTTCACCCGCTGGAATAGGGCCTCGTTGAGCCAGATATCATTCCCCAGCCCGGCGAGCTCGGCGGAAAATTGTTCATCCAGTGATTGAAGATAAGGGTTGGTATGGGCGCCGGCCATGGCGAAAAAGACCCGCGTCACCCGCGCCAGCAGCTGTCCGCTCTGCTCCAGCGCCTCGAGCGTGTTGGCGAAACTGGCCGGCTGCGGATTATCGATAATGGCGCGGATCTCCTCGCGCTGCTGCCGAACGCCCTCATCAAACGCCGGCCGATAGTGACTGTCTTCGATCAGATCAAACCGCGGCGCCTGGTAAGGCAACAGACTGACGCTAA
Source organism: Klebsiella sp. 2-CIP_Kleb. (assembly GCF_050378715.1). Lineage (NCBI taxonomy): Bacteria > Pseudomonadati > Pseudomonadota > Gammaproteobacteria > Enterobacterales > Enterobacteriaceae > Klebsiella > Klebsiella sp. 2-CIP_Kleb. Next base: position 247,920 of record NZ_JBNRLG010000001.1, on the reverse strand, counting down.
AAAAGGGGTTTTGTTCGGACATCTTTCTCTCCTGCACAGGCTAATCCTGTAAGATTAGGCTTCTCCTTAAGGGGTCGCAATGATTTCCGTTACCGGTCGCCGCCTGTGCGTGCTATGGTATGAAAACACAAAAAGCGTTGAGGAACAGTAAGATGATTATCATGGTCACCGGCGCCACTGCCGGTTTTGGTGAAAGTATTACTCGCCGTTTTGTCGCTAACGGTCATAAAGTGATTGCCACCGGACGTCGCGAAGAGCGCCTGAAGACGCTGAAAGATGAGCTGGGCGATAATCTTTATATCGCGCAACTGGACGTCCGCAACCGCGCCGCTATTGAGACGCTGATTGCCGACCTGCCCGCCGAGTGGCAGGCTATCGATGTGCTGGTGAACAACGCGGGTCTGGCGCTCGGCCTGGAGCCGGCGCACCGCGCCAGCGTGGAAGACTGGGAAGATATGATCGACACCAATAATAAAGGGCTGGTGTACATGACCCGCGCCGTCCTGCCGGGCATGGTGGCGCGCAATCGCGGCCATATCATCAACATCGGCTCCACGGCGGGCAGCTGGCCTTATGCCGGCGGTAACGTCTATGGGGCGACCAAAGCCTTTGTGCGCCAGTTCAGCCTCAATCTTCGCACTGACCTGCACGGCACCGCGGTGCGCGTCACCGACATCGAGCCGGGCCTGGTGGGCGGCACCGAGTTCTCTAACGTCCGCTTTAAAGGCGATGACGCCAAAGCCGGTAAAACCTACGAGAACACCGAAGCCCTGACGCCGGAAGATGTGACCGAGGCGGTCTGGTGGGTGGCCACCCTACCGAAACACGTCAACATCAACACCCTGGAGATGATGCCGGTGAGCCAGAGCTTTGCCGGGCTCAGCGTTCACCGCCAGGGCTAACCGTCAGCCACCCGGCCTGATGGCCGGGTATGGGCGGAACCGCAAAAAACGCGTAAAATAGTGCGCATAACCCCATAAAAAGTAACCATCAATGGCCGCAGAATCGCAACTGAATCCGACGCAACCCGTTAATCAGCAAATTTATCGCATCCTCCGCCGGGATATCGTTCACTGCCTCATCCCGCCTGGCACGCCGCTGTCGGAGAAAGAAGTCTCCGTGCGTTTTGCGGTATCTCGTCAGCCGGTGCGCGAGGCCTTTATTAAGCTGGCGGAGAATGGACTTATCCAGATCCGTCCCCAGCGCGGCAGCTACGTCAACAAAATCTCCCTGTCTCAGGTGCGCAATGGTTGCTTTGTCCGCCAGGCGATTGAGTGCGCGGTGGTCCGCCGTGCCGCTGGCATGATTAACGATGAGCAAGTCTATCAACTGGAGCAGAATCTCCATCAGCAGCGTATTGCCGTCGACCGCCAGCAGTTAAACGATTTTTTCCTGCTTGATGATGAATTTCACCAGAAGCTTTCGGTTATCGCCGATTGTCAGCTGGCCTGGGATACGGTGGAAAACATCAAAGCCGCCATTGACCGCGTGCGCTACATGAGCCTTGACCATGTCTCCTCCCCGGAGATGCTTCTGCGCCAGCATCACGAAATTTTTACCGCGCTGGAAAAACGCGACGCTGAGGCAGTCGAGAAAGCCATGAGTATTCATTTGCATGAAATCAGCGAATCTGTGCTGCTGATCCGCCAGGAGAATCGCGACTGGTTTAGCGAAGAGTAAGGACCAGACGGCTGCGAAATAAGGCTGACGCAGCCGTCGTGACGGAGGGGATTATCTGACCACCAGCACCGGCGTTTTGGCGTAGCGCAAAATGGACTCGGCGTTGGAGCCCAGCAGATGGGTGGAGATCCCCGGTTTGCGGGAGCCAATCACTATCACATCGAACGCTTCGTTGTTACTGATAGCCAGAATTTCATCGCGCACGTTACCAAACACGACCCGGGTATGGATCCGTGACATTGGCAGGTCGAACAGTCGCGCCACCTCGCGCATCTTTTTCTCTGACTCTTCCTGCATATAGGCTTCGAATTTACGAATATCCGCCGTAAATCCGCGTAATAACGAACGGCTGCTGTTCGGCAGGACGTTGAGCAAGGTGATCTCGCCATTTTCCGCCGATGCGAGAAATTCCGCGTGACGCACTGCCTTATCGCTTAAATCCATTTCAAAAACATCAACAGGCAATAAAATCTTTTTATACATGGCCCGCACTCCTTTTCCAGAGAAAATGATTTTTCAATAACTTAACTATGCCATTTTTGCGGTGAATGAACAGCCATTATTCGGAAAAATAACAGCTAATTATCTTTAGTAAATCAGGGAAATATAGAGTTATGTAAGGACATTGCGTTCGATCATATTTTTAGCCTGCTAAAAGCGATCAACAGCAAAAAAGATTTATCAGCGGAACCGTGCAGAAACAGCAGAAGAGCCGGTGTCGACCCCATGACCGACACCGGGAACGAATGATTATTGCGCCTCAGCCCATGCGGCAACGGTGGCTTTCGCCCCCTGACGCTGTAGCGCTACATAGGCGCGGGTCACCGCCGAGACGAACCGCGCTTCCTGCGGCAGCTCCCGGCCAAAGATGGCCTCAATGCCCAACAGCGCTTTGACGCGCGCTTCGCCATCGGCGCTGGCGGCTACCGCCTGCTGGATCACCGGCAGCAGCGGATCGCAAATTTCGATTGCCTGGCCGGCGTCGTCAACACCGCCGACATAGCGCATCCACCCCGCCACGCCCAGCGCCAGCAGCGTGAAGTCATGCTGGTGCGCCAGATGCCAGCGTACCGAGTCCAGCATGCGCTGCGGCAGCTTCTGGCTACCGTCCATTGCAATCTGCCAGGTACGGTGTTTGAGCGCCGGATTGCAGTAGCGGTCAATCAGCAGACTGGCATAGTGTGACAGATCCACCCCCTGCACTTTTAAGGTCGGGGCCTGCTCGTCCAGCATCAGCGCCAGCGCCGCGCGGCGGTAGTTGTCATCCTGCATACAGTCGTTGATATGCTGATAACCGGCCAGATAGCCGAGATAGGCGAGGAACGAATGGCTGCCGTTAAGCATCCTCAGCTTCATCTCTTCGAAAGGCACCACATCGGCGACCAGCTCCGCCCCCGCTTTCTCCCACTGTGGACGTCCGGCGACAAAATTATCCTCAATCACCCACTGGCGGAACGGCTCACAGGCCACCCCAGCCGGGTCGCGCACGCCGGTCAGCTGTTCAATTTTATCGAGGGTTTCCGCGGTCACCGCCGGGACAATGCGGTCCACCATGGTCGACGGGAAGGTGACGTTCTGTTCTATCCAAGCTGCGAGGTCCGCGTCCAGCGCCCGGGCGTAGGCGCAAACAACGTTGCGCATCACATGACCGTTTTCCGGCATGTTATCGCAGGACATCACGGTAAAGGCAGGCAGCCCTGCCGCCCGGCGGCGCGCTAAGGCCTCCACCACCACGCCCGCTGCCGATTTCGGCTGGCGCGGGTTAGCGAGATCGGCGGCGATCAGCGGGTGATCGAGCTGCAGCTCGCCGCTGGCGGGCGAATGGCAATAGCCTTTCTCGGTAATGGTGAGGGAGACAATGGCCACCTGTGGCTCACACATCGCCGAAAGCACGGCCTCGAGACCATCGACCTGGGCATGCAGCGCCTGCTTCACCACCCCGACCACGCGCGCGGTCCACGCGTCGGCGGACATTTCGGCCACGGTATACAGCAGATCCTGCTGCCGGAGATCGGCGATCTGCTGCTCGCCGCCAATCAGGTTGACTTCTGTGTAGCCCCAGTCACTGCCGTACTCGCTGGCCAGTATATCGGCGTATACCGCCTGATGGGCGCGGTGAAACGCGCCAAAACCCAGATGGACGATACGGGGGACCAGCGCGTGGCGATCGTAGCCGGGCAGGATGGCGTTAGCGGTTAAGAGGGTGTTTTCCATGGTAACTCTCGTTGTTATGTGGCTCATCAACCATTCTCTGGGAGAACTCTCGAGGAGAATGCCTTTGTGCCTCAACCATCTCACGCAATTGGTATAACATCTTTGATTTCTGTCAACTACCATACAAGAAGCTTTTTGCCGGGTTGTGCTCGCTGGCGATCGGTCACAAAATCTCTGAGATGACAGAAGAAAATCCGCCACGAAGCGGTAAGAGAAGACGGATCATGGCGCAGGCCACGCCTCCCTGCGGGCCTGTTGCATAACGACCGGTTAATCGATGCGGGTTTTGACGATAAAGAAGTAGCACAGCGCCCCGGCGAAGGTCACGCCGGCGGCGATCACCAGCGCCAGATTGAAAGAGTGGGTGGTATCCACAACCCAGCCGGTGACGATCGGCGCGAAGGAGGCAAACACAAAGCTGCCAAAGTTCTGGATCGCCGCCACCGACGCCACTTTATGTTCCGCCACCAGCACCTGTACCAATCCCCAGGCCGAGGTGCCAGCGAAATGGACGCAGAACAGCGCCATGGAGATAAACGCCACCGCCTGGGTCGGCGTGTTTGATTGCACCACCAACAGCGTGCCGAGCGCGGAAAGCACCAGTCCGGCTACAATCGCCGTTTTGCGGGTTTTCGCCAGATCGTAGCCTCTGCGCGCCAGCGCATCGACCACCAGCCCATTGACCCACATGCCCACCGCCGCAGCGAGAAACGGGATCGCCGCCACCCAGCCGGTTTTAGCAAGGCTCAATCCCTGCTGCGACTGCAGATAACCCGGCAGCCACGCGATATACAGCCAGCCGGTATAGTTCACCCCGGAGAAGCCGAGGATCATCCCCCAGGTGGTACGTCGTTTAAACAGCGCCAGCCATTCGCTCAGTTTCAGCGCCGGTCGGGCCGCCTCCTCGCTGGCCAGATAGCGTTGCTCCTCCTCCTGCAGGGTGAATTGCCGCCGGTTACGGTATCCCACATACCAGCACAGGCCGACCAGGATACCGGCTAAACCAATCACCACAAACATTGTCCGCCAGCCCCAGGCCAGCTGCATGATGACCAGCGCCGGCGGGGCGATGGCCTGACCCAGCACCGTCGAGGAGTTAAATATCCCCACCGCTGTGCCGCGCTCTCGTTGCGCATACCAGTCGTTGATCGATTTCACGCCGGCGGGCATAAACGGCGCTTCGCCGATCCCGAGGCCAATGCGCAGCAGAATAAAATGCGAGAACGAATTGACTATCCCGGTCAGGGCCTGCATCGCAGACCAGAATATTAGCCCGGCGCCCAGCACAACCCGCGGTCCGAGGCGATCCAGCAAAATGCCCGAGGGCAGTTGCGCGAAGCCGTAGGAGAGCGAAAAAGCGGAGAGCAGCACCCCGAACTCGGTGGCGCTCAGACCCAAATCGGCGCGTATCGCCTCCCCGGCGACGCTCAGGGAAGAGCGGTCCAGAAAGTTAACGATACCGGCGATAAACAGCAGCGTCAGGGTGATCTTCTGCACCCGACGGATGCGCAGCGGCGTTGCCCCCGCCTGTGGGGCAAATGTCTCCATAGCCATCGTTGTTCCTTACAGAGTCATAACCCAATATGATGTCTGATAAGTAAGGCAACAGGTCGACTACCATACAAGAATTAGGGTTTAAAAAAGTGGCAGGGATCACATTAGACGGGCTTATGCCCGTCCCCAGCCCGCCACGATGATCAGCATCCCGCACAGCGCGATGGCCGCCCCCGCCCAGTCATAATGGGTTAATTTGACTCCGTCAACGACCCGCAGCCAGAGCAATGCGGTACAAACATACACGCCACCGTAGGCGGCATATACCCGCCCGCTGGCGGTTGGATGGAGCGTCAGGAGCCAGACGAACAGCCCCAGCGCCAGGCCGGCGGGGATCAGCAGCAGCGGCGTGGCCCCGCGTTTTAACCATAGCCACGGCAGATAGCAGCCGACGATTTCACACAGAGCGGTGGCAAAGAATAGCAGCGTGGTTTTGAGCATTAAAAGATTCGTAAAAGAGACAAAGCGTTGAACTATTCTACGCGATAATAGCCCTTTCCCTACGCTGTTTTGTCGGCTATGCCCGGCAAAACAGCTGTAGTAAACTTAACCTGAGGGTTAACCCATCACCTAAAGGAAATCGTGATGAACATGACACTGAACAAACGCTGGTGCCTGACCGCCATTATGGCGTTAAGCGCCGTGGTCTATACCTCCAGCTCATTCGCAGCCACCGACCGGCTGGTGATTGAGTCAGGCGACAGCGCGCAAAGCCGTCAGCAGGCGTCGATGGAAAAAGAGCAATGGAACGACACCCGCAGCCTGCGCCAGAAGGTGAACAAACGGGCGGAAAAAGAGTGGGACAAAACCGATGTCGCCTTTGACGCGCAGGATAACTGCCAGAAGAGCGCCAACGTCAATGCCTACTGGGAACCAAACACCCTGCGCTGCCTTGACCGCCGTACCGGCCGGGCGATCAATCCCTGAGCACGCTGGCGCCTGCGGGCGCCGCCTTTCCGTCCCCTCTTTTCCGCTTTGACCACAGGAATTCCCATGACCGACGCGCTACACGTCAGACTCCGCCCCCTTGAGCGCGAAGATTTGCGCTTTGTTCACCAGCTCGACAACAACGCCAGTGTGATGCGCTACTGGTTTGAAGAGCCCTATGAAGCCTTCGTTGAGCTTTCCGATCTGTACGACAAGCATATTCACGACCAAAGCGAGCGTCGCTTTGTGATCGAATGCAATGGCGATAAAGCCGGACTGGTGGAGCTGGTTGAAATCAACCATGTGCACCGCCGGGCCGAGTTCCAGATCATCATCTCGCCCGACTTCCAGGGAAAAGGCCTCGCCACCCGCGCCGCGCGGCTGGCGATGGACTATGGCTTTACCGTGCTCAATCTGTATAAGCTGTATCTGATTGTCGATAAAGAGAATGAAAAAGCGATCCATATTTACCGCAAGCTCGGCTTTATGGTCGAGGGTGAACTGATCCATGAGTTTTTCATTAACGGCGAGTATCGCAACACCATCCGCATGTGTCTGTTCCAGCATCAGTATCTGGCGGAACACAAAACGCCGGGGCCGTCCCTGCTGAAGCCGACGGCTCAGTAATAATCAATGCGGTTTTTAATCGTGTAGTGGCGGGTCAGCGGCGGCTGGACGCTTTCATCGATCACCTGCAGCTCACAGCTCAGCGGATTGTCATGACGATCGTAGTCGCAGGTCTGGCGCACTGTGCCCAGCGTGCGGTCGTTGAAGGTGCTGATGGCGGTATAGTCCATTTTCTTGCGCGGATCCTTCGACGGCGTGGAGGCAACGGTAAATCGCTCCTCTTTGGCGGTGGTGGTTTTCCCCAGCGGATAGCCATCGCTGTCGTAGCGGTAGGTGGCGGTGGTCTCTTTGCCGCGGGCGCTGATAATAAAGCCGTTATCATCCGTTTCCCAGCTAACGCCGGTGGCGGGCATCTCCGCCAGCTGACATTTCCCCTGCAGACGCAGCCGCTTCTCATGGGTGCGGCCATCGACGTAATAGTTGGCGTCCAGCAGCAGCGTAGCGCCGGTGTTATTCTCCACATCCTCCAGCGTCAACAGATCGAAACATCCCTCTTTTGACAGCTGCGCGCTCACCTTTTTGACCACCACATCGTGTTCGTCCAGTAGGGTCTGGCTAAAATCTTTCACCGGTCCGCGCAGCGGATCGAACTCAAACTCATTGGAAAAACTCGCCATCTCCGGGGTGAAGGCTTCCGGGACGCTTTCGCGGTCGCACGCCGTCAGCAACAGCGCGGTCGGGATCAGCCAATACAGTCTTTTCACAGGTGATTCCTTTTGTGTACATCCAATCATATTAGCAAATACAATTGTTTACACCAGTTCTGCTATGCTTAAATCTGGATAACATCGATAAGGAGCGTAAGATGAAACTATCCCTCTGGACAGGCGCCGCGCTGCTGCTGTGCTCCACGACCGTACTGGCGGCCCCCGACTCCTGTGAACGGGTCAAAAATGATATTCAACAGAAGATCATGAACAATGGCGTACCAGAAACGGCCTTCAGTCTGGCCATTGTGCCCAACGACCAGGCGGACCAGCCCGGCGCTCAGGTGGTCGGTCATTGCGCCAATGACACCTTCAAAATCACCTATACCCGTAACAGCGACAGTCCCGCCGAAAACGACGCTCAGTAAGCCCACTTCGCTTTCAAACGAAAGATCTTATCCCTGCATTGACCAGGGATAAGATCTGCCGGCTACCCATAACGTATTATCGCTCACCCCGGCGTCTGTTAATGACGCGGCGGCCCTTCTCCGCCCAGCATAACCATCATGGAGTGAGCAATGTCGAATCAGGAATCTTCCGGCGGCGTCACCCGACGCGCGTTACTTAAATCCACAGCCCTCGGTTCTCTGGCGCTGGCCGCCGGCGGGCTTCCCCTCCCCTTTACGCTGCGCAGCGCCGCGGCGGCGGTACCGCAGGCTGCCGGCGACAACACCCGCATTGTCTGGGGCGCCTGTTCGGTCAACTGCGGCAGCCGCTGCGCCCTGCGGTTGCACGTGCGTGATGATGAAGTGGTGTATGTCGAAACGGATAACACCGGCGACGACCGCTATGGCGATCACCAGGTCCGCGCCTGCCTGCGCGGGCGTTCGATTCGCCGGCGCATCAACCACCCGGATCGCCTTAACTATCCGATGAAGCGCGTGGGAAAACGCGGAGAAGGCAAATTTGAGCGTATCAGCTGGCAGGAAGCGCTGGATACCCTTGCTGACCGTCTGAAGCGCGTCGTCGCGCAATATGGCAACGAAGCCGTGTACATTAACTACTCATCAGGAATTGTCGGCGGGAACATCACCCGCTCCTCGCCTTCCGCTTCGCCGGTGGCGCGGCTGATGAACTGCTACGGCGGCTCGCTTAACCAGTACGGTACCTACAGCACCGCGCAGATCGCCTGCGCCATGCCCTACACCTACGGCAGTAACGACGGCAACAGCACCTCAGATATTGAAAACAGCAAGCTGGTGGTGATGTTCGGCAACAACCCGGCGGAAACCCGCATGAGCGGCGGCGGCATTACCTGGTATCTGGAACAGGCCCGCGAGCGCTCCAACGCGCGGATGATCGTTATCGATCCGCGCTACACCGATACCGCCGCCGGTCGCGAAGATGAGTGGATCCCCATTCGCCCCGGCACGGACGCCGCGCTGGTCGCCGGTATCGCCTGGGTGTTGATTAACGAGAATCTGGTGGATCAGCCGTTCCTTGATAAATACTGTGTCGGCTACGATGAGAAGACGCTGCCGGCCGGGGCGCCTGAGAATGGCCACTATAAAGCCTATATCCTCGGCGAGGGCGACGACGGCGTTGCCAAAACGCCGCAGTGGGCCTCGCGTATCACCGGCATCCCAGCCGATCGCATCATTAAACTGGCGCGCGACATCGGCATGATCAAACCGGCCTATATCTGCCAGGGCTGGGGGCCGCAGCGCCAGGCAAACGGCGAGCTCTCGGCCCGGGCAATCGCCATGCTGCCGATCTTAACCGGCAACGTCGGCATCAACGGCGGCAACAGCGGCGCCCGCGAATCGACCTACACCATCACCATCGAGCGTCTGCCGGTGCTGGAAAATCCGGTGAAAACCGCCATCTCCTGCTTCACCTGGACCGACGCTATCGCCCGTGGTCCGGAAATGACCGCCACCCGCGACGGTGTGCGTGGCAAAGAGAAGCTGGATGTGCCAATCAAATTCCTGTGGAACTACGCGGGCAACACCCTCATCAACCAGCACTCCGACATCAATAAGACGCACGATATTCTGCAGGACGAGAGCAAGTGCGAAACCATCGTGGTCATCGACAACTTTATGACCTCGTCGGCGAAATATGCCGACCTGCTGCTGCCCGACCTGATGACCGTTGAGCAAGAGGATATCATTCCCAACGATTACGCCGGCAATATGGGCTATCTGATTTTCATCCAGCCCGCCACCTCGGCGAAGTTTGAACGCAAACCGATTTACTGGATCTTAAGCGAAGTGGCGAAACGGCTCGGCGACGATGTCTACCAGCGTTTTACCGAGGGGCGCACGCAGGCGCAGTGGCTGCAGCATCTGTACGCCAAAATGGTGGCGAAAGATCCGGCGCTGCCGGCCTACGAGGAGCTGAAGCGAATGGGCATCTACAAACGCAAGGATCCGAACGGCCACTTCGTCGCCTATCGCGACTTCCGCCGCGATCCCGAAGCGCATCCGCTCAACACCCCGTCCGGCAAAATTGAGATCTACTCCAGCCGGCTCGCCGAGATTGCCGCCCGCTGGCAGCTGGAGAAAGACGACGTCATCAGCCCGCTGCCGGTCTACGCCTCCACATTTGAAGGCTGGGACGATCCGCTGCGCAGTCAGTATCCGCTGCAGCTATTTGGATTCCACTATAAGGCGCGTACCCATTCCAGCTACGGCAACGTGGATGTGCTGCAGGCCGCCTGCCGTCAGGAAGTGTGGATCAACCCGCTTGACGCGGAAAAACGCGGGATTAATAACGGCGATCTGGTGCGGGTGTTCAACCAGCGCGGCGAAGTCCGGCTGCCGGCGAAAGTGACGCCGCGCATCATGCCGGGCGTGTCGGCGATGGGCCAGGGCGCGTGGCACGACGCCAATATGGCCGGCGACCGGGTTGACCATGGCGCCTGCATGAATACCCTGACCACCCATCGCCCGTCGCCGCTGGCGAAAGGGAATCCGCAGCATACCAACCTGGTCGATATCGAGAAGGTTTAAGGAGTAAACCATGAGCACGCAATATGGATTCTTTATCGACTCCGCTCGCTGTACCGGGTGCAAAACCTGCGAGCTGGCCTGTAAGGACTATAAAAACCTGACCCCGGAAGTCAGTTTCCGTCGCATCTACGAGTATGCCGGCGGCGACTGGCAGCAGGACAACGGCGTCTGGCAGCAGAACGTTTTTGCCTATTACCTCTCCATCGCCTGTAACCACTGCGCCGATCCGGCCTGCACCAAAGTCTGCCCGAGCGGGGCGATGCACAAGCGCGAAGACGGTTTTGTGGTGGTGGATGAAGAGGTGTGCATCGGCTGCCGCTACTGTCATATGGCCTGTCCGTACGGCGCGCCGCAGTACAACGCCGACAAAGGCCATATGACCAAGTGCGACGGCTGTCATGAGCGCGTCGCCGAGGGGAAGAAGCCGGTCTGCGTCGAGTCCTGCCCGCTGCGGGCGCTCGATTTCGGGCCGATTGCTGAACTGCGTGCTAAGCACGGCCAACTGGCGGCGGTAGCCCCGCTGCCCTCGGCGCACTTCACTCAGCCGAGCATCGCGATCAACCCTAACCGCAACGCCCGGCCGTGTGGCGATACCACCGGTTATCTGGCAAACCCGAAGGAGGTGTGAGATGGGAAGCGGATGGCATGAATGGCCGCTGGTGCTGTTTACGGTACTGGGGCAATGCGTGGTGGGCGCGACACTCATCAGCGGTCTGGTCTGGCTCGAGCTGGCGGACCAGCGCGAAGCGCGGCAGCGTCTGGTGCGCAGCATGTTTTTTATCTGGCTGCTGATGGGGATCGGCTTTCTCGCTTCAGTTATGCATCTCGGTTCGCCACTGCGCGCGTTTAACTCGCTGAACCGCGTCGGCGCCTCGGCGCTGAGCAACGAAATCGCCAGCGGCGCCTTGTTTTTCGCTGTGGGCGGATTCTGGTGGCTGCTGGCAGTGCTGGAAAAAATGCCGGCGGCGCTGGGCAAAATCTGGCTGGTGATCACCCTGCTGTTGGGGCTGCTGTTTGTCCTCGCGATGACCCGGGTTTATCAAATCGATACTGTACCGACATGGTACACTGGCTACACCACCAGCGCCTTCTTCCTGACGATACTCCTTAGCGGGCCGCTGTTCGCCGCCCTGCTGTTGCAAATGGCGAAAGTCGACGTTAACGGCTGGTTTATTGCTGGGTTGAGCGTGGCCGCGTTGGTCATCAGCGCCGCGGTGATCGTCATGCAAAGCACCGGGCTCAGTACTATTCACAGCTCCGTTCAGCAGGCGGCCAGCCTGTTGCCGAATTACGGCAGACTGCAGGCCTTACGCCTTATCCTGCTGGCGCTGGGACTCGGCTGCTGGCTGTGCCCGCTGATCCGTCGCCAGCCGCCGCGCGCGGCGGGGCTACTGGCTGGTCTGCTGCTGGTCTTGATTGCTGAATGTATTGGCCGCGGCCTGTTTTATGGGCTACATATGACCGTCGGTATGGCGGTTGCCGGTTAATGAGACGGCGCGCCGGCGCGCGCCGCAGAAAGGAATAAGTGATGATGCCGTTCCCACACCGCGACGCCGTCGCGTTAAGCGCCCGTACCCTGGGCGCGTTGTTCTCTTATGCGCCGAATAACGCGCAAATCGCGCCGCTGGTCGCCGCCTTCCAGGACGGCAGCTGGCAGCAACAGTGGCCCTACCCGGTTGCCGCCCCGCTGGCATCGGGGTTTGCCGCGTCGGCTGAAGAGTCGTTGCCGGAAGCCTGGCAGCGCCTGTTTATCGGACCATGGGCCCTGCCGGCGCCGCCATGGGGATCCGTCTGGCTGGATAAAGAATCGGTGCTGTTCGGCGAATCCACGCTGGCCCTGCGCGAATGGATGCGCGCGAACGGCATCGCACTGGACGCCGATCGCAACGAGCCGGAAGACCATTTCGGCACCCTGCTGCTGCTGGCGGCGTGGCTGTGCGAAACGGAGCAGGAGGCGTTGTTTGGCCAGCTGCTGGCCTGGCATCTGCTGCCGTGGTCCGGACGCTTCCTGAGCGTCTTTGTCGAACGCGCTGCCCACCCCTTCTACCAGGCGCTGGGTCAGCTGGCGCAGGCGACCCTGGCGCAGTGGCAGGAGAATCTGCCGATCGCCGTGGCGGAAAAGCCGCTCTATCGCTAATCCCTTTACCGCGCCGGTAGTCGGCGCGGTTTCCTTATTTGCACGCCTGACCGTGACCCGCACTTATCGCTTTTGCATATAAGTTTATTCCCTATCACAATAAGGCCATGTTTTCCGACTCTCGCCATGACCGATGCACCGTCTTCATCCCTATCCTGACGTGCAGGTGATGTTTCGTCGCCTGCTGATCGCCACGCTGATTGGCCTGCTCGCCGCCCTGGCGGTGGCCCTGTTTCGCCATGCCATGGTGGTGCTGGAAACGCTGTTTCTCGGTAACGACAGCGGGAGCCTGGTCAATGCCGCGCAGTCGCTGCCGGCGTGGCGGCGGCTGATTACCCCGGCGCTGGGGGGACTGGCGGCAGGGACACTTCTCTGGCTCTGGCAGCGGCGCAGCATTGCCCGCCCCCACGCCGCCACCGATTATATGGAAGCCCTGGAAACCGGGGATGGTTGCTTCGATACGCCGGCAAGCCTGGTGAAGTCGCTGGCCTCGCTGCTGGTCGTGGTCACCGGCAGCGCGATTGGCCGGGAAGGCGCCATGATCCTGCTGGCCGCGCTGGCGGCCTCGCTGTTCGCCCGCCGCTTCACGCCGCAGGCAGAATGGAAGCTGTGGGTCGCCTGCGGCGCCGCCGCCGGGATGGCCAGCGCCTATCATGCCCCGCTGGCCGGCAGCCTGTTTATCGCTGAAATTCTCTTTGGCACGCTGATGCTGGCCTCGCTTGGGCCGGTTGTCATCTCGGCGGTGATCGCCCTGCTGCTCACCCAGTTTCTCAACGGCGGCGCCGCGCCGCTGTACCATGTCGTTCTGCAGAAGGACCTCAGCGCGCTGCACTATGGCCTGATGCTCGCCACCGGACTGCTGGCCGGGCTGTGCGGGCCGCTGTTTATCTGGCTGATGGACTACAGCCACCGCGGGTTCGTCAGGCTGAAGCTGGCGCCGCCGTGGCAGCTGGCGCTGGGCGGGCTGATAGTCGGCGGCTTATCGCTCATCACTCCGGCGGTGTGGGGCAACGGCTACAGCGTGGTGCAAAGCTATCTCCTGCTGCCGCCGCCCGGCGCGCTGCTGGTGGCGGTATTCCTGTGCAAACTGCTGGCGGTGCTGGCCAGCAGTGGCTCCGGCGCGCCGGGCGGGGTGTTTACCCCCACGCTGTTTGTCGGTCTGGCGATGGGCATGCTGTTTGCCCGCTTCAGCGGGCTGTGGCTACCGGGGGATCAGGAGATGGCTTTGATGATGGGACTGACCGGCATGGCGGCGTTTCTTGCCGCCACCACCCATGCGCCCATTATGTCGGCCCTGATGATTTGTGAGATGACCGGGCAGTATACGCTGCTGCCCGGCCTGTTGATCACCTGCGTGGTGGCGTCGGTGCTGTCGCGGACGTTACGCCGGGATTCGATCTATCGCCATCACGTTGCCGAGCATGTCTAAGTCGACGTAGCGGCTTAGCTCACGCTGCTCGGCGCGCGGCAGATACGGCAGCTCGCCAATGAGCGGCGCCGGCAGCTTTTTGCTGAGCACATCGATGATTTCGGCGTAGTGCGCCAGACCGGGGTTAATGCGGTTGGCCACCCAGCCGATCAGCGGTAGCCCGTCATTGGCGATCGCCTGGGCCGTCAGCAGCGCATGGTTGATGCACCCTTCCTGGATCCCCACCACCATCAGCACCGGGAGCTGCTCCTGTACCACCCATTCGGAGAGCGGTCGCAGGTCGTTCATCAGGCTGCGCCAGCCGCCGGTGCCTTCAACCACCACATGTTCAACCTGCCCGGTCAGCCGCTGCAAACCATCCGACAGCAGACCGTAGTTGATCGGGCAGCTGTGCGCCACGCTGCTTTCGTCTTCGCTTAAGGCGATGGGATTGACAGCCTCATAGGGTAACGCCAGCGTGGAGACGCTCTGCAGCACCAGCGCGTCTTTGTTACGCAAACCGTCCGGCGTCTCTTTGCTGCCCTTCGCCACAGGCTTGTACCCGGCCACGCTTTTGCCTCTGGCAGCAAGTGCCTGCAACAGCGCACGGGAAACCACTGTCTTCCCGACAGAGGTGTCTGTACCTGTAATAAAGAAACGCTTAAACATCACTAACCCCACAGTTTTGTCGATGAAATATACGGGAGAGAAATAATCAACAGTGGGCAAAGTCTACGTGAAGCCGCTGGGGGTCAGCTTGAGATAGCGCAATTTTTGGTGTGACTATGAAAAAATGTTAACCCTGTAACAGTCGTATGAGTAAGGATCCGTTATAGAGCGCATCCTTGACCAACGCCGCGCCAGCCATCGTTCCGCGGTTGGAGAACTGGGTGCTTTCAACCGCGATATGCTGGCTGTAGGCCGGGAGTGATTGTTGCCGAATGCAGCTGGAAATTGCCGGAAAAAGAATGTCTGCCGCCAGGTTAAACGGCGAGCCAATCAGGATTTTCTGCGGGTTAAACAGATTGACCATGATCGCCAGAATGCGGCCGACGTGATTACCGACGCCGCTGATAATGTCCCGGGCCAGCAGATCGCCCTGCAGCGCCGCCTGACATAGCCACTCCACGCTCAGCGGACGCTGATGCAGTAGCGAGCTCATCGACTGCGCCATCCGCATCTGCGCCAGCTCCAGCACGCTCTCCACGCTGGCGATCGTTTCCAAACAGCCATGGTTGCCGCAGTAGCAGCGTTTGCCGTAGGGGTCGACCTGGGTATGACCGATCTCCACGAGACTGCTGCTGCCGGCGTGCAGCAGACGTCCATCGGTGATAACCCCGGCGCCGACGTTGTGATCGATCACTACCTGAATGACGTCCCGGGCGCCACGCGAGGCGCCAAACAGCGATTCCGCCATGGTCCAGGCGCTGATGTCATGCTGAATATAGACCGGCACCCCGGTATGGTTGGCCAGCGTTTCGCCCAACGGGACGTCTTTGACTTCTTCATAAAACGGCATGCGATGAATAATGCCGTTTTCAGTATCAATGATACCCGGCATCGTGATGGCGATGGAGGTGAGACGTTCCAGTTTCTTCTGGTGGCGAATAAAGAAGCGATCGATATGGTCGATAATCCGCGTCAGAAACGGGGTGCTGTCGGCAAGCGCCAGCTCCAGCTGCTCCTCCACCACCAGCTGGCTGCTTAAATCACGCAGCGAAAGGTGGATCTCGCCGCGGCTGATGCGCACCGCCAGATAGTGCCATGCCTCGGTTTCCACCATCAGCCCCACCGCCGGCCGCCCGCGGCTGCCGGGCTCCTGAATTTCGGTCTCCTGCACCAGGTGCGCTTCCAGCATTTCGCGGACAATTTTGGTGATGCTGGCGGGCGCCAGTTGCGCAAATCGGGAGAGGTCGATACGCGATACCGGGCCGAGCTGATCAATCAGGCGATAGACGGCGCCCGCATTGGTCTGCTTGATTTGATCGATATGGCCTGGTTGACTATCCGCTACCACCATTGACTCCCTTTATTTTCGCGCTTCGAAATAAACTTTCGGCTATGGTGAAGCACTTCGATGGTGAACGTCAAATTTTTGCTTAGCCTTGTGATTTACCGCACATTTCCAGCCCATTTTTGCTTCAATTGCGCTCGCTTTTCCAGGCCAGCAGCGTGTCACGAAAGCGTTTTGCCAGCGCTCCCTGCTCATGGTGTTTCGACCACACCAGCCACATCTCTGACACCGCATCCTGTTCGTCGATCGGCAGCCAGCGCATTTCGCTGAGCTGCACGCGCTGAAAGGAGGCCGGCAGGATCGACACCCCCAGCCCGGCGGCCACCAGGCCAATAATGGTCATCGCCTCCCCCACCTCCTGGGCAATCACCGGCGTATGGCCGTAGCGGCGCAGCAGGCCAAGGATATCGTCATACAGGCCGGTACCGACATGCGGGTCGAAAAAGACGAACGGCTCCCGCGCCAGCGCCGCCAGGCTGACCGAGGGCAGGCGGGCCAGCGGATGGTCCGCCGGGACCATCGCCAGCAGCGGCTCACGCAGGACCCGCTGCCACGCCAGGGTGTCCGGCAGTTGAGTATTACGCAACAGGCCAAGGTCGAGGGCCCCCTCGCTCAGCGGGACAATCTGTTCGCGGGTATTGGTCTCGCGGGTGAGAATATGCACATCCGGGTAGCGCTGACGAAACAGCGACAGCGTATCGGATACCGCCTTGATGAAAGGGGCCGAGGAGGTAAAGCCGATACGCAGTTCGCCCGTTTCCCCATGGTGCAGGCGGGCGGCGCGGGCGGCGGCGTCCTCCACCTGGGCGAGAATTTGTCGGCTGTCGGCGAGAAACTGTTTGCCCGCCGCCGTCAGGCTGACGCTGCGGTTGGTGCGGGCGAACAGGCGGGCGCCGGTCTGCTGCTCGAGGATCTGAATTTGCTGGCTTAACGGCGGTTGAGAGATGTTCAGTCGCGCCGCGGCGCGGCCAAAATGCAGCTCCTCGGCGACGGCGACAAAGTAGCGCAGATGACGCAACTCGATATTCATATTTAAAACGTCTTATTTGAGATTATTAATATATTAGACAGAATATTTACATTTTCATACCCTAAAAATGTGAGCTGAATGGTCACAACACTCTGTTGGTAAGCAGCAACTTCTATCCAAGGAATTCTCTGTGAGTCGTACAACAACCGTTGACACCGTGCCGGCGGACGAGGTCAGCGTCGCTGGTGCATCCCGCCCGGATCAATTTATTAAGCGCGGCACCCCGCAGTTTATGCGCGTCACTCTCGCGCTGTTCTCCGCCGGTCTGGCCACCTTTGCCCTGCTCTATTGCGTGCAGCCGATCCTGCCGGTGCTGTCGAACGAGTTCGGCGTATCGCCGGCCAGCAGCAGTATCTCTCTCTCCATTTCCACGGCGATGCTGGCGGTGGGCCTGCTGTTTACCGGCCCACTATCGGACGCCATTGGCCGCAAGCCGGTGATGGTCACCGCCTTGCTGCTGGCCGCCTGCTGCTCGCTGTTGTCGACCATGATGACCAGCTGGCACGGCATCCTGATTATGCGCGCCCTGATCGGCCTGTCGTTGAGCGGCGTGGCGGCGGTCGGCATGACCTACCTGAGCGAGGAGATCCACCCCAGCTTCGTGGCCTTCTCCATGGGACTCTATATCAGCGGCAACTCCATCGGCGGCATGAGCGGCCGCTTGCTCACCGGGGTCTTTACCGATTTCTTCGGCTGGCGCGTGGCGCTGGCGGTGATCAGCGGGTTCGCTCTGGCAGCGGCGATTATGTTCTGGCGTATCCTGCCCGAGTCGCGCCATTTCCGCCCGACCTCGCTGCGGCCAAAAACGCTGCTGATTAATTTCCACCTGCACTGGCGCGATCGCGGCCTGCCGCTGCTGTTCGTCGAAGGTTTCCTGCTGATGGGGGCCTTTGTCACTCTGTTTAACTACATTGGCTACCGTCTGATGATGTCGCCGTGGTCGTTAAGCCAGGCGGTGGTGGGTCTGCTGTCGGTGGCGTATCTCACCGGAACCTGGAGCTCGCCGAAAGCGGGCGCCATGACCGTACGCTATGGCCGCGGTCCGGTGATGCTCGGCTTTACCGGAGTGATGCTTTGCGGACTGCTGATGACGCTCTTTTCTTCCCTGTGGCTGATTTTCATCGGCATGCTGCTGTTCTCCGCCGGCTTCTTCGCCGCGCATTCCGTCGCCAGCAGCTGGATTGGCCCACGCGCGCGCCGCGCCCGCGGTCAGGCGTCATCGCTATATCTGTTCAGCTATTATCTTGGCTCAAGCCTGGCGGGGACGTTAGGCGGGGTGTTCTGGCACCGCTACGGCTGGAACGGCGTCGGCGGATTTATCGCGCTGCTGCTCCTTGCCGCGCTGTTGACCGGCACTTGCCTGTATCGCCGACTAAAATAATCGCCCGTGACGTGGCCTGCGGGCCACGTTTCACCACATGCCCATGATAGATGACAAGCCCATCAGCTCTCTGACGGCATCAACGGACAGTAAGGCAATAAACAGCCAGGTGAACGGATTCATAAACCACCCCCGAACCTCCAGACCTGTGTAATCGATCACAGTTTAGTCACGATACGTTGCCGATTTCTGCAATACCGCTCACAGAGCCACGCTTTTTTTCCTGCTATCTCCCGGCTGATGCTATACCACGCCTCCTGCGCGCAACGCTCGACCCGCCAGGCGTATCAGGATAGTGTAGAGGCATACCGATAATCTGTTCATTCACCTGTCACGGACCGAACGCTACTATGACTGAAAATACGCCTTATCAGCAGCTTACCCGCACCTTTCAGCGCCTGTCGCGCTTTTCGCATCTCTCCGCCATCGCCGGCTGGGATATGTTCGCCATGATGCCTCCGGGCGGTAGCGCCGCCCGCAGCGAAGCGCTGGCGGAACTCGGCGTGCTACAGCATCAGATCCTGACCGATAAAAAAGTGGGCCAATGGCTGCAGGCGGCCCGCCAGCAGGATCTCAACGACCTCGAACAGGCCAACCTGCGGGAAATGCAGCGTCAGTACGATCAGGCGGCGCTGCTGCCGGAAAGCCTGGTGGAGGCCAAATCACTGGCCGGTAGCCGTTGCGAACATGCCTGGCGCAGCCAGCGGCCGGCTAACGACTGGGCTGGCTTTGCCGAAAATCTGCGTGAGGTGGTCAGACTGAGCCGCGAGGAAGCGCAGATCCGCGCCGACGCCCGGGGCGGCTCACGCTATGACGCGCTGCTTGATATTTTCGAGCCGGATATGACCAGCGCCCGGCTGGACAGCCTGTTTGCCGACCTCAAGTCCTGGCTACCTTCCCTGCTGCGGCAAGCGGTCGACAAGCAGGCGACGCGAACCTTGATCGCCCCGCAGGGGCCGTTCCCGATCCCTGAGCAGCGCGAGCTGGGTCTGCAGGCGATGCGCATCCTCGGCTTTGACTTTGACGGCGGGCGTCTGGACATCAGCGCCCACCCGTTCTGCGGCGGCGTCCCTCAGGATGTGCGCATCACCACCCGCTACAACGAAAACGACCTGCTAAGCGCCCTGTTCGGCGTGATCCACGAGACCGGCCACGCCCGCTATGAGCAGAACCTGCCCCGCCCTTGGATCGACCAGCCGGTAGGACTGGCCCGCTCTACCGCCATTCACGAGTCGCAAAGCCTGTTCTTTGAAATGCAGCTGGGACGCAGCGAGCGCTTCCTCCACCGCCTGTTGCCGGCGGTGCGCGAACGCTTTGGCGATCGGCCGGCCTTTAGCGAGGAGAATTTTGTCGCCTGGAACCAGCGGGTGAAACCAGGCTTTATTCGCGTTGATGCCGATGAGGTCAGCTACCCGGCGCATGTGATCCTGCGTTATGAAATTGAACGCGCGCTGATCGACGGCGAGATCGAGGTGGAAGATATTCCGTCGCTGTGGGATGAGAAAATGCAGCACTGGCTGGGACTGTCGACCACCGGCAACTACCGGGACGGCTGTATGCAGGATATTCACTGGACCGACGGCGGCTTCGGCTACTTCCCTTCCTATACGCTGGGGGCGATGTACGCCGCGCAGCTGATGGCCGCCGCCCGCCGCGCGCTGCCGACGTTAGACCGCGATATCGCGGAAGGGGATTTCAGCGCCCTGTTTGACTGGCTGCGGCAGAATATCTGGCAGCATGGCAGCCGCTTCACCACCTCGCAGCTGATCCAGCAGGCCACCGGAGAGGATCTTAACAGCCGCTACTTCCGCGACCACCTTACCGCCCGCTATCTGTAATCGTCCGCGCCGGGCTGCCCGGCGCGTCCTTCGCTCCCCGCCTTGTACATTCGGTTACACGCCGATACCAAACACTCACGGAAAGCCCGAAAAGACAAGCATATAGTAATTTCACCGGCCCCGCAGTGGGGTTGAAATTAAGAAAACTTTTCGAGGATATCAGAATGAAAAAAGTATTAGCTCTGGTCGTTGCCGCTGCTATGGGTCTCTCTTCCGCCGCTTTCGCTGCTGACGCAGTAAGCACCACTCAGGCACCTGCTGCTACCCACAGCGCTGCTGCCAAGACCACCCATCATAAAAAACACCATAAAGCCGCAGCAAAACCAGCTGCAGAGCAGAAAGCTCAGGCTGCCAAAAAACACAAGAAAGCAGAAGCGAAACCAGCCGCTGCCCAGAAAGCCCAGGCCGCTAAAAAACACAAAAAAGCAGAAGCTAAACCAGCCGCTCCGCAGAAAGCCCAGGCCGCTAAAAAGCACCACAAAGCTGCCGCTAAACCGGTAGCCCAGAAAGCCCAGGCAGCGAAAAAACACCACAAAACCACCAAACACCAGGCCGCTAAACCTGCTGCACAGCCGGCAGCATAATTCCTCCCGGTGAACCAACCTTCTTAAATAATCGGCGCTGTTTCAGCGCCGTTTTTTCTGGAGAGCACTATGCTGCGGCGCTATCGTTTTGAGCTCATCCTGATCCTGTTAATCATTTGCGCAGTGGTTGCGACCCGCTTTTTCCTCTATTAATTGTTTCGCCCCCTCTCCCGTTTTGCCGCCTGGCGCAGACTTCCCGGAAGGTGAATGTCGCGTAAATATTATTGCCTACCTCTTACCACTCTCTGTACCCTGCCGCTGCCAGCGGCGCAAATAATGCCCGGCGCCCGAAGACGCCAGACACGTTAGCAAGAAACCATCGCGCGCCTGGCTCCCACGCGGCGGCCAGACTCATCACAAAGCACGTACCGCTTCCATCACCAGATAGCCGGTTGCGCCCCAGATGGCCACGGAGACCAGGGAAACATACACCAGTGCGCGAATACCTTTTTTAGACATATACCCTCCGAACGCCGGGGAAATAGAATTCAGGCTATCATCGCCGGTATTACCTCTCTATTTACTCAACGGCGGGGTGACGGTAACAATGTTTTCGGTGAGAAAATGTTTCGCATTGAAAATTATTAAGTGAGGCGTAAAGAAGTGCGAATTCTGGTGAAGTTCTGGCGGGTAAACGTATTATTTTTGCGCATTCCGCTGACAAACCAGGAATAACCTTAAAGAAGTGTTGCTGCATTATTCGCCAATTTCAGTACGTTCTGATACACGAATGTTCTTGCGCCAGACCGCGCTTTCTGCGGAAATAGCAGCAGAAGGTTACTGGTATTAACCGATTGAAATCAGACGGTTTTACCCGCGCCAGGGCCCACCGCGCGCAGATGAGACATGCCGTTTGGCCTGATAAGAATTATTGTTTACTTTCATAAACTTAAATCTCCTGCTACTGTCAATAGACATCATAGCCTCCCCAGAGAGTGATATGCGTAGAAACGTTCTGTTATTACTGTGTTCATTTTATCTGTTACCTCTGGGCGCACATGCCGATGATAACGGACTGAGCGCCAAAGATATTAAGACGTTGTTTTTCGGTCACGATGACCGTAAAGCGGTGAGCCGTCCGGAGGAGAGCCCGTGGGACGCGATTGGCCAGCTGGAGACCGCCAGCGGCAATCTGTGCACGGCGACGCTCATCTCCCCCAACCTGGCGCTGACCGCGGGCCACTGCCTGTTAACGCCCCCGCGCGGCAAGCCGGACAAAGCGGTCGCTCTGCGCTTTATTTCCCGCAAGGGGAACTGGGTGTATGAGATCCACGGCATTGACGGACGAGTGGATCCCGGCTTAGGCAAGCGCCTGAAAGCCGACGGCGACGGCTGGATCGTTCCCTCCGCCGCGGCGCCCTCGGATTTTGGCCTGATCGTGCTGCGCTATGCTCCCTCAGGCATCACGCCGATCCCGCTCTTCCCCGGCAGTAAGGCCGATTTAACCGCGGCGCTGAAGGCGGCGGACCGGAAAGTGACCCAGTCAGGTTATCCTGAAGATCATCTGGATAATCTTTATAGCCACCAGGACTGCATCGTCACCGGCTGGGCGCAAAACAGCGTTCTGTCGCACCAGTGTGACACCCTGCCCGGCGACAGCGGCTCGCCGCTGCTGCTGAAAACCGCAGACGGCTGGCAAGTGATCGCCGTGCAAAGTTCGGCTCCCGGCCCGCAGGATCGCTGGCGAGCGGACAACCGCGCCATCGCGGTGACCGGCTTTCGCGATAAGCTGGAGGCGCTGGCCGGAGAGTAATTACCCCTGCTGCTGGCGCCGCTGCAACAGGTCGGCGATCGGCATCGGTTTACTGAAGTAAAAGCCCTGTAGCCGGTCGCAACCGGCCCGCCGCAGCAGCGCCAGCTGTTGCGGATCTTCAACCCCCTCAGCCACGACCGTCATCCCCAGCGCGCGGGCGATGCGCACCGTGCCGCGCACCATCTCCGCCGCCTGCGCATCACAGTCCACCCGCCCGGCGAGGGATTTGTCAATCTTCAGGCTGTCAAAACGAAAGCGGCGTAAATAGCCGATGCTCGAATAACCGGTGCCAAAATCGTCCAGCGCCACGGCGATGCCCTGGGCCTTCAGATTCTCCACCACCGCCTGCGAACGTTCCGGATTTTCCAGCACATAACTCTCCGTCACCTCCACTTGCAGGCGTGACGGCGGAAAGCGGCAGGCAGCGACCGTCTCCATCACCCGGCTTTCAAAGGCCGGATCGCGAAATTGCGCCGGGGAGATGTTCACCGACAGCAGCAGATCGCTCACCGGCTGCAGGTCGCTGCAGGCACGTTGCAGAACGAACTGGCCGAGGGTGTCAATCAGGCCGCTGCTCTCGGCAATGGCGATAAATGCATCCGGCGCCAGCGCACCCTGCGGGCGACGCGGCCAGCGCAGCAGCGCTTCAACGCCGGTCATCGTCAGGGTATCGGCATCGACTACCGGCTGATACCAGACCTCAAATTCATCCTGCTCCAGCCCCTGACGGATGCCATTCTCGATCATCAGCTGATGACGTCGCACGGCATCCAGCGCATCGTCATACCAGGCCGTCTGCCCCTTGCCGCTCTTCTTGGCGTGGTACATGGCGATATCCGCCCGGCGAAACAGTTCGGTACTGGAGCATTCCGCCGGGGTTCCGCTGGCGATGCCGATGCTGGCGCCGATATAAATTTTGCGTTTGCTCAGTGCCACCGGCGCTTTCAGCAGCTCCAGCGCCGCCCAGGCGAACGCCGCCGCCCGGTCGATCGCTTGTTCGCCGCTCACCGCCATGGCGAATTCATCCCCGCCCATTCTTGCCAGCATGGCCTCCGCCGGCACCCGTTTTTGCAGCGCGCTGGCGATATGGCGGATCAGGGCGTCGCCCACATCGTGGCCATAGTTATCATTCACATCTTTAAATCCGTCCAGATCGATAAACACCACGCACTGCATGTCGTGCTTACTCGTGTCACACACCTGGCTTAACCGCAGCAGCAGCGCTCGTCGGTTGGGCAGCCGGCTGAGCCAGTCAATCAGGGCGATCTCCCGCGCCTGACGTTCGCCGCGGGCCAGCTTATACATGCCGAGGCTGCTGAACAGAATAAACAGCAGGATCAGGCTGGCGGCCACCCCGGCGATCAGCCGCATACTGCCTGATGAGGCCAGGGCCGCTTCGGCGCCGGGCAGACGCGGCTGCCACGCCAGATAGCCCAGCACCTCGCCTCCCTGCGTGCGCAATGGAATACGGTGTTCGCCGGGGCCGTCGCTGAGATGGAGATGACTTATCTGGAAGGTGTCGCCTAAACGCTGCAGCAGCTGAGGACTGATGTGCCGGGTAATGACCAGATAGCGCCGGGTATCGTCAGCCACCTGCAGCCGGCCGGTCGTTGGCCGGATCAGACCGATGCCGACGAAAGCGATCCCTGCCTCGGTGCGCGTGATGCCGGCGAAGGCGTTTTTCCCCTCGCGCAGAGCTTTTGCATGATAACGGATCAGGCTGGTCAGCCCGGCGCCGAGAAATGAAAGGTCTGTCCGGGGCATCACCTGACTCTGAAAGGCGCCCCACAGAATGTGATAATGTTCATCAAGGACAAAGGTGCCGTCGTACAGGTTATTGATTTTGAAGCCCGATCCCCAGGTGTCGTACAGCCATTTTTGATCCAGTCTGGGGGCGTAAGTCTGGGTCACCGCATCGTCCCAGATGGCATTGTCCAGCACCAGGGACAGCACCCGGTTGACCGATGTCTGCACCGCCCCTTCCACCGACAGGACCGAACGCTGCTGGTCAATTTCATTGGATTTGCTGGCAATGAGGTGTTGCGACAGGTAAAGCAGGGAGATCACCGACGCGGTGAGGCCGAGCCCGGCGAGAAAAATCATTATTGACAACGTCCTGGCGGAAGGAATTTTCCGCCAGCCGAAAGCTGTGAACATGCGCAGTCCTCATCGTCACCGGGCACAATAACTGCGGGGCCGGTCTTGAGGTAAGCATACTACAGCGGACCCGTTTTGCCGCCTGGCTTTGCAGGCGGCGCGACGTCAGGCGAGTTTAATTAACACCATGCCGGCAACCAACAGGATGACTCCCGCCCAGCCTTTGTTATTCAGGCGCTGGCCAAACAGCACCCAGCCAGCGGCAATGGTCGCCGCGATACCGAAGCCGCCCCACAGCGCATAGGCAACCGACAGATCGATGCCTTTTACCGCCTGCGAGAGGGCGCTGAATGCGCCCAGCACCGCCGCCAGCGACAGAATGCCATAGACCTTGCGGCGGAAACCGTCGGAAAACTTCAAAAAGACGTTGGCAATAATCTCCAGAACAATGGCGATAGCCAACCAGGCGGCGTGGATCCACTCAAACTGCTGCATGAGCCACCTCCTGCTTCGACGACGCTTTTTTCTGGGTGCCGGACTTAATCAGGACGATCCCCACCACCAGTGTGGTCAGACCGGCTATTTTCAGCAGCGACAAGCTTTCATCAAATAACAGAACGCTGAACAGGGTGATCAGCAAAATGCCAATCCCTTCCCATAACGCGTAAGCCACGCCGAGGGCAATTTTTTTAACTGCAAAGGCGAGAAAAATATATGACAGAGCTATCATGGCCAGCATTAAAATATAGCCGGTATGCCCACCGCTGATGCTTGCCCATTTCATCGACAACGTGCCGGTAATTTCAGCAACAATAGCTAAAGCTAATAAAATCCAATAAAACATGATCCCTTCTCCTGCTTGAGAATATAATCCATTACCGTTTACGAGACGCGTAAACCGGAAAATTTCTGACG
Source organism: Klebsiella sp. 2-CIP_Kleb. (assembly GCF_050378715.1). Lineage (NCBI taxonomy): Bacteria > Pseudomonadati > Pseudomonadota > Gammaproteobacteria > Enterobacterales > Enterobacteriaceae > Klebsiella > Klebsiella sp. 2-CIP_Kleb. Next base: position 222,100 of record NZ_JBNRLG010000001.1, on the reverse strand, counting down.
TAGATTTCGCTGTGCGCTTGGCGCCAGCTCAGGCAGAAAGAAGGTGACTATAGCGCCGAATGCCAGTGCTGTTCGCCGGCAAAACGGGAAAAAGTGAGGGATACTGCGGGGTGATTTAAAATATACATCCTGAACTGATTGTCCATAAAATTACAATTATCCGCGGTGTTGCTTCTCGTCCGGTGCGGATGGAAATTGTCCTCAGTAGTTAAACACAGGTAGATTTGTAGCATAGTGCTACATTTAATTCAAAGACTTTGCAATTCTTTACGCCGCGGTTTTGCAGCAATGCGTTTTTTCTGAAAAAAAACGTCATTATGCTAATGTAACGCAACCTGTTAACAGGCAAGGAAGATTGAGGACGGGATCCTATGGCTAAACCTATTATTACACTTAACGGACTAAAGATGGTCATCATGCTGGGCATGCTGGTGATCATCCTGACCGGCATTCGCTTTGCGGCAGACATTATTGTCCCGTTTATTCTCGCGATTTTTCTGGCGGTGATCCTTAATCCGCTGGTGCAGCTGCTGGTCCGCTGCCGGGTGCCGCGCGTGCTGGCGATCTCACTGCTGATAGGCCTTATCGTGATGTTAGCCGTTGTGCTGCTGGCCTCGCTGGGGACCTCGCTTAACGAGCTGGCGCGCACCCTGCCGCAGTACCGCAACTATCTCTACGAACCGATGCAAACCATCGCCCCCTGGCTGCAGCGCCTGGGTTTTACCGTCTCGGTGGTGGAGCTTAACAAATACATCGACCCCAACGCCGTGATGACCCTGGTCACCAGTCTGCTCACTCAGCTGTCGAACGCCATGTCCTCGATTTTTCTGCTGCTGCTGACGGTGGTGTTTATGCTGCTGGAGGTGCCGCAGCTCCCCGCTAAACTCCAGCAGCTGATGTCCCGCCCGGTAGAAGGCATGGGGGCTATCCAGCGCGCTATCGACAGCGTATCGCATTATCTGGTGCTGAAGACCGCGATTAGCCTGGTCACCGGGCTGGTGGTCTGGGGGATGCTGGTTCTGCTGGACGTGCGCTTCGCCTTTATGTGGGGGCTACTGGCCTTCGCGCTGAACTATATTCCCAATATCGGTTCCGTACTGGCGGCCATCCCGCCGATCCTGCAGGTGCTGGTGTTCGGCGGCCTGTACGAGGCGCTGGTGGTGCTGGCCGGCTATCTGATCGTTAACCTGGTGTTCGGCAATATTCTCGAACCGCGGATCATGGGGCGCGGCCTGGGGCTCTCCACCCTGGTGGTGTTCCTGTCATTGATCTTCTGGGGCTGGCTGCTGGGTCCGGTCGGTATGCTCCTGTCGGTGCCGTTGACGATTATCGTCAAAATTGCCCTTGAGCAGACCAGCGGCGGGCAGAGCATCGCCTTCTTATTAAGTGATGTGAGCAAACAGTAACCCTTCCCCGGGCCGGTGGCTGACCGGCCCTCCTCTCCTTGTCACCTGCAGTAGACCACTACGCCTTTTGTATTATTGATCCTCATCACAAAGGGCCACTCACCATTGTTACTCTCAGGCTAACGATTGGCCGCCGTGCTTAATTGATGCTCCGCGCCCCGCGTCGCACACTACTCTCCACCAGGACAAACAAAACGATTTGTCGAATCAGGAGGTTAATAATGAATGCCGAACAAACGACGGGGCGGGTCTGGAACCGTCGCCGGACGGAAAAGCAACGGCGGCTGGCCGAGGCCAACATCCCGGGCAAAGTCATCCCCACTGACCAGCTGGTCAGCGTACTGGAAAACCTGCTCGCCCCCGGCGACCGGGTGGTGCTGGAAGGCAACAACCAGAAGCAGGCCGATTTTCTCTCCCGCATGCTGGCGGAAGTCAATCCGCAGAAAATCCACGATCTGCATATGATCATGCCCAGCGTCGGGCGCAGCGAGCACCTTGACCTGTTTGAAAAAGGCATCGCCCGTAAGCTCGATTTCTCCTTCTCCGGTACCCAAAGCCTGCGCATTTCGCAGCTGCTGGAAGATGGGCTGCTGGAAATCGGCGCCATTCATACCTATATCGAACTCTACTCCCGCCTGTACGTCGATCTGTCGCCTAACGTCGCGCTGATCGCCGGCTACAAAGCCGACCGCAAAGGTAACCTCTATACCGGGCCGAGTACCGAAGATACCCCGGCGCTGGTGGAGGCCGCCGCCTTCCACGACGGCATTGTTATCGCTCAGGTCAACGAACTGGTGGACGACGAGTGCGATCTGCCCCGCGTCGATATTCCCGGCTCGTGGATTGATTACGTGGTGGTCGCCGACAAGCCGTTCTTTATTGAACCACTGTTCACCCGCGACCCGCGCCTGATTAAGCAAGAACACATTCTGATGGCGATGATGGCGATCAAGGGCATCTACGCAGAGCATCAGGTGCAGTCCCTCAATCACGGGATCGGCTTCAATACCGCCGCCATCGAACTGCTGCTACCGACCTACGGCGAACAGCTCGGCCTGAAAGGCAAAATCTGTAAACACTGGACCCTGAACCCGCATCCGACCCTGATCCCGGCGATCGAGAGCGGCTGGGTGGAGAGCGTGCACTGCTTCGGCGGCGAGCTGGGGATGGAAGAGTACATCCGCGCCCGCCCGGATATCTTCTTTACCGGCCCGGACGGCTCCATGCGTTCCAACCGCGCCTTCTGCCAGCTGGCGGGTCAGTACGCGGTGGATATGTTTATCGGTTCGACCCTGCAGGTGGATGGACTGGCTAACTCCTCGACCGTCACACGCGGCCGCCTTTCCGGCTTCGGCGGCGCGCCGAACATGGGCCACGATCCGCACGGCCGCCGCCACGCTACCCCTGCCTGGCTCAATATGATCACCGAGCCGGACCCAATGCAGCGCGGTAAAAAACTGGTGGTGCAGATGGTCGAAACCTTCCAGGCCGGCGTGAAACCGACCTTCGTTGAGACCCTCGACGCGGTCGACGTCGCTAAAACCTCCGGCATGCCGCTGGCGCCGGTGATGATTTACGGCGATGACGTCACCCACGTGCTGACCGAAGAGGGTATCGCCTATCTGTATCGTGCGGAAAGCCTGGAAGAGCGCCGGGCGATGGTCGCCGCAGTGGCCGGGATCACCGACATTGGCCTCGGGGTGGACGCAAAACGCGTGGCTGCCCTGCGTCAGAGCGGCAAAGTGGTCTACCCGGAAGATCTGGGTATTCGCCGCAGCGAGGCAACCCGTTCACTGCTGGCCGCCGGCAGCGTCGCCGACCTGGTGGAATGGTCCGACGGATTGTACAACCCACCGGCAAAATTCCGGAGCTGGTAATGAAAATTCTCTCTCCCCTGCACGCCGAAAGTCGCGTCAGCTGGCTGGCGGACACCGCCAGCGCCTGCCTGATTGACGAAGCCCGTCTGAGCCCGAAACCGGGTCTGGTCGACAGCCGCGGCAGCGGCGCGCATCAGGACCTCACGCTGGCGCTGATGGAACGCTCCGCCCGCAGCCTGCAGCCGACCTTCCATGCGCTGGCCCAGCAAAGCTGGCGCCGCCCGGCGGATATCGCGCTGCGCGAAACCGTCGGCCGCCTCGGTCGCGAAGGCGAAGCGCAGATGATGCAGGCCACCGGCGGGGTCAATACCCACCGCGGCGCCATCTGGGCGCTGGGGCTGCTGGTAAGCGCGGTGGCGATGTTGGGTGGAGAGGGTCAATCACAGACGATCGCCGACACCGCCGCCGCCCTCGCCCGCCTGCCCGACAGCCTGGCGCCGAAAAGCTTCAGTAAAGGGCTGCGCGCCAGCCGCCGCTGGCAGGTGCCTGGCGCGCGCGAAGAGGCGCAGCGCGGTTTCCCGCATATCACCGCCCTGGCGCTGCCGCAGTTACAGCAAAGCCGCGCCCGGGGCGCCAGCGAGCCGCAGGCGCGACTTGACGCGCTGATGGCCATCATGACCTCGCTGAGCGATACCTGCGTGCTGTCGCGCGCCGGCATGAGCGGCCTGCAGACCATGCAGCAGGGCGCCCGCGAGGTGCTGGCGGCCGGCGGTTGCGCCAGCGTCGCCGGACGCGCCGCCCTGGCGCGGCTTGACGCGCAGATGCTGGCGCACAACGCCTCGCCGGGCGGCGCCGCCGATCTCCTTGCCGCCACCCTGTTTCTCGACCGGGTTGCCGGCTAACGCATTCAGAGGATGTTATGGAACAGATTACATTGTCATTTCCTGCCAGCCGCGCCCTCAGCGGCAGAGCGTTGGCAGGGGTTGTAGGTTCAGGCGATATGGAGGTGCTCTATACCGCCGCCGGGAGCGATACGCTCCGCGTGCAAATTACCACCTCGGTGGATAACAGCCAGGCGCGCTGGCAGGCGCTGTTCGACCGGCTGAACCTGATCAACGGCCTGCCCGCCGGACAGTTGGTTATTCACGACTTCGGCGCCACGCCGGGCGTCGCCCGTATTCGTATTGAACAAGTCTTTGAGGAGGCCGCTCATGCGTAACGATCGCAGCTTTATCGAACTGCGCGCTCGCGAACGCGCCCACGCCCTGCTGGACGACGGCAGTTACCGCGAACTGCTGGATCCGTTTGACGGCATTATGTCGCCGTGGCTCGGCGCGCAGGGCATCGTCCCGCAGTCCGACGACGGTATGGTGGTCGCCAAAGGCACGATCAACGGCCAGCCGGCGGTGGTGATTGCCATCGAAGGCACCTTCCAGGGCGGCAGTATGGGCGAAGTCTCCGGCGCCAAAATGGCCGCCGCGCTGGAGCTGGCGGCGGAAGATAACCGCAACGGTATCCCGACCCAGGCGGTGCTGTGCCTCGAAACCGGCGGCGTACGTCTGCAGGAGGCCAACCTCGGTCTGGCCGCCATCGCCGATATTCATGCCGCGATTGTCGACCTGCGCCGCTACACCCCGGTGGTCGGCATCATCGCTGGCACCGTCGGCTGCTTCGGCGGTATGTCCATCGCCGCGGCGCTGTGCAGCTATCTTATCGTCACCCGTGAAGCCCGTCTTGGTCTCAACGGCCCACAGGTTATCGAGCAGGAAGCCGGCATTGAAGAGTACGACTCCCGCAACCGGCCGTTTATCTGGAGCATGACCGGCGGCGAAATTCGCGCCGCCAGCGGGCTGGTCGACGCGCTGGTTAACGATGGCGTTAACGCCGTTAAAACCGCGATGAACGAGGCGATCGCCAAAGGCGTACCGGCGCAGCACCGCAGCGACAATTATGACGATTACCTGCGCCGTTTAAGCCAGTTCGACACCCGCCAGCAGGCGGATACCGCGCAGATTAAACAGCTTTTTGCCCGGGAGGAGAAATAATGAGCCAGTTCCCAAACCGCGCCGCGCTGTGGCTGAACAAACTGGCGCCCGACGCGCCGCTGATGAGTGGTCTGTGCCCTTCGGTGCAGGTCGCAGATGGCCAGATTGATGGCGAAAGCGTCCGCTTTATCGCCGTGGTACCTGACGCTAACAACCACTACCCGCGCGCCGCCGGCGGCGAAGTCGGCCTGCTGGAAGGCTGGACGCTGGCGAAAGTGGTCAACGAAACCATCGCCGCTGACGCCGACCAGCCTGGTAAACGGCCGATCGTCGCCGTGATCGATGTGCCGAGCCAGGCCTATGGCCGTCGCGAGGAAGCTTTTGGTATTCACCAGGCGCTGGCCGGAGCGGCAGGCGCCTACGCCAAAGCCCGTCTGGCCGGCCACCCGGTGATTGGCCTGATTGTCGGCAAAGCGATGTCCGGGGCGTTTCTGGCCCACGGCTATCAGGCCAACCGCCTGATAGCCTTTAACGACAGCGGCGTACTGGTTCACGCGATGGGGAAAGCATCGGCCGCGCGCATTACCCTGCGCAGCGTAGAGGCGCTGGAGAAACTGGCGGCAACCATCCCGCCGATGGCCTATGACGTCAACAACTACGCCACGCTCGGCCTGCTCTCTGCTCTGCTTGATATCAACCATCCGGATGCGCCAGACGAAGGCGATCTGTCACTGGTCAGCCGTACCCTGCGCGACGCCATCGCTGACGCGCGCCAGGATCCCTCGCTGAAGTGCCGCCTGGGTGCGGAAAACCGCCGCAGTTCGCAGCAGGTCCGCGACCTTATGCGCGCCAGCTGGTAAGACGTTCGTTCGTACGTAAGTAGTAGAAGAAAACCTGCCGGAAGCCGTCCCCCGGAGCGCGTAATAACCGCGCCGGGCAGGGACGGCTTTTAGAAAAAATAACAATCGCGCCAGTACTCTATTTTATTTACAGGTGATTTATGACTTATGTGATTATTCATGCTCTTGCCCCGATTTTCGTCATTATGCTGCTGGGCTTCTGGGCCGGTAAGGCCGGTATGGTAGATAACAAAAACGTCTCGCTGCTTAATATTTTTGTAATGGATTTTGCCTTACCCGCCACGCTGTTTAGCGCGACGGTACAAACGCCGTGGGCCAGTATCGTCGCCCAGTCGCCGCTGGTGCTGGTGCTGACCGGCGCGATGTGGATCACCTACGCCGGGATCTACTTCCTCGCCACCAGCGTGTTCAAACGCACCCCGCAGGATGCCGCGGTGCTGACCCTCACCGTCGCGCTGCCGAACTACGCCGCGCTGGGCCTGCCGATCCTTGGCAGCGTGCTGGGTGAAGGCGCGTCAACCTCGCTGTCGGTGGCGGTCTCTATCGCCTGCGGTTCGGTCCTGATGACCCCCTTCTGCCTGCTCATTCTGGAACGTGAAAAAGCCCGCGCCGCGGGGGAAAACACCGGTTCTACGCTGGCGATGCTGCCGGTGCTGATGTGGCGTTCAGTGAAAAAACCGATCGTCTGGGGCCCGCTGCTTGGGGTGGTGCTTTCCGCGATCGGCATTAACATGCCGGACCTGCTGCTGGCCTCCATCAAACCGCTGGGCCTGGCCGCTACCGCAGCAGCGCTGTTCCTCACCGGGGTAATCCTCTCGGCGCGTAAGCTGCAGCTCAATGCGCTGATCGCCACCTCCACCCTCGTAAAACTGCTGGTACAGCCGTTTATCGCCTGGGGTCTGGTGATGCTGCTGGGTCTGCATGGCTCCATCGCGATTACCGCGATCTTGATGATTGCCCTGGCCGCCGGCTTCTTCGGCGTGGTCTTCGGCAACCGCTTCGGCGTGCAGTCCCCGGATGCTGAAGCCGTGCTGTTGTTAAGCTCGGTTCTGTGTATCCTGTCGTTACCGTTGTTTATCTCTTTGACTTCAGGACTGTAAACCATGTCATCAACGCCGCGTCCCCACGATTTAGTTTGGTTAAACCACGCCAGCGCCCTGGAAGATATTGCCGAGCCGTGGGTGGTTCAGCAGTGGCGAGCCGCGCTGCCGGTGGTGGTGAGGCGCGACGTTGACGGCCAGGCCCGCATCCCTGTTGGGGTGCGGGGCATGAAGCGCGAGCAGCGTGCCGCCGGCTGGGTACAGGCGCAGAATATCGTGCGCAGCGTCACCCCGGAGATGCTGGTGGAGCGCGAGCGCCTGCTGGGCTCCCCTTTTGTTTCGCAGCCGCCGGTGCAGGCGGCTATCGCCCTGACGCTGGACGACTGGCCCTGGCGCTGGGGCGTCACCGGCAGCACTGGCTACGCGCTGGCGACCGAAATCCCGGTACTCCATGCAGCAAGCGATCTGGATCTGCTGATCCGCGCGCCGCAGCCGCTGGCCCGCGAGGCGCTGCTGGAATGGCAGTCCCGGGTGGCCAAGCTCCCGTGCCGCGCCGATACCCAGGTCGAAACGCCGTACGGCGCCTTCGCCCTCAATGAGTGGCTACGCGATGGGCGGGCGCTGCTGAAAACGTCACACGGTGCGCGCTTAACTACTGCGCCGTGGCGCAGGGAGGAATGATGAAGATTTTGTTTACTTTTCCCGGACAGGGCGCCCAGCGTCCCAACATGCTGGCGGCTATCCCCGACCGCGAAGCGATCCTCAGCCAGGCGCGCGCCGTGCTGGGGGATGAAGTCGAGACTCTCGATAGCGCTGATGCGCTAAAACACACCCGTGCGGTCCAGCTCTGTCTGCTGATCGTCGGGGTAGCCTGGGCGCGCGAGCTACAGCGCCAGGGCGTTAATCCGCAGATGGTCAGCGGCCTCTCCATCGGCGCCTTTCCCGCAGCGGTCATTGCCGGCGCGCTCGATTTCGCCAGCGCGCTGCGGCTGGTAGCCCTGCGCGGCGATCTCATGGAACAGGCCTATCCTGAAGATTACGGGCTGACGGCGATTATGGGCCTGACCCGCCCGCGGGTTGAGGCGCTGATGCAGGGCCACGAGGTCTATCTCGCCAACCTCAACGCCGAAACGCAGATTGTAATCGCCGGACGCGATGAAGCCATGGCCGAAGTGGCACAGCTGGCGCTGCAGGCGGGCGCCAGCAAGGCGCAGCGGCTGGCGGTCAGCGTGCCATCGCACTGTGCGCTGCTGGATAAACCCGCCGCCGCGCTGGCAAAAGCCTTTGCCAACCTGACCTTAACGCGCCCGCAGTGCGCCTATTTAAGCGGCTCGACAGCGCGCGTGCTGTGGGATCCGCAGCGGATCGCCGACGATCTGGCGATGAACATGGCGCGCACCGTCCACTGGCAGGAGGCGATGATCGCCGCCGATGAACGCGACGCGAGACTGGCAATCGAGATGCCGCCCGGCGGCGTGCTCACCTGCCTGACCCGCCAGGCGGGCTGGCGCGGGGAGACCCTTTCGCTGGAACGCAGCGGCGTGGACGTTGCCCGCCATCTGGCGCAGCGGCTTAACGAATAAGGCTCCGGGCGTACATCCTTCCTTCCGCCGCCAGCGCCAGCAGGTCGGCATCGCGCTCGCGATGGTGTGAATAGACAATCGAGATCAGCTGGCGCATCTGGTACGGTTCCGCCAGCTTTAACAGCTGTACATCTTTTTCATAGACTTTCTTCATTCGCCCCGGCAGCAGCGCAAACCCGACGCCCGCCTGCACCAGGCTAATCATCGAAAAGATGTCATTCACCCGGGTGACGATCTCCGGCTCGAAACCAGCGATATGGAATGCTTCCCGAAATCCGGCATAGGTGGCGAACCCCTCCGCCAGCGACACAAACTTGCGATCGGCGTAATCGCGCAGGTCGGCGAGTTGTGAGGCATCCAGCTGCTCCGTCGCCGGGGCGGCGAGAAAAATATCGTCCTCAAACAGCGGCACCACGTCGAAAGCGGTATTATTGAATTCCCCTTCATTGGTGGCGATCAGGATAGCGTCGAGAGCGTCGTCTTCCAGCATATCCAGCAGCATCTGGTTAGAGCCCATGGTCAGATCCAGCTCCAGCTCAGGGCGCCGCAGCTTCATGCCCATGATAATGCGCGGGACGGTTTCCAGGGTCAGGGAATAAAGAGTGCCGATGCGCAGCCGCCCCTGGCCGACGCCGGCGACTTTGCGCGTCGCCTCAAGCCCCCGGCTCATCAGACTCATCACATCCTGACAATATTCCAGCAGCGTCCATGCCGCCTGCAGCGGCAGTAAATTGCGCCCTTTGTGAACAAACAGCGGGCAGCCCACCCCCTCTTCCAGCGTATGCAGCGCGCGGTGGACGCTGACGCTGCTGAGCTTCATCGCTTCGGCGGTTCTGGCGATATTGCCTTTCGCCATAAACATCATAAAGACCGACAACTTGCGGAAGGTGATCTCCTGGTTGATATCGTCTTGCATAGCCCTTCCACACTCCTGATTTGCTTTTCTTTTTCAATTCAAATCAGTATATCGTTTATGACGGCAAAGTTGCAGGCAGAGCGCGGCGCAGGCGGGGAATGGACGCAAAAAAGGGAAGACCGTGGTCTTCCCTTTTGTTCACTTTCAAGTTTGCTTTTACAGCGCCATATCATGCTGCGGCGAGGCGTCGCGCTGAGGCTCAACCGGCTTCGCGGTCGCGGTGGGCGCAGCCGCTGGCATCTGGATCACCGGCGGTTTCGTCAGCTGCAGGGTCGCGGCGGTATCATCCCAAACCTGCTGGGTCAGCGCCACGTTGCCGTTCAGCTTCTGGCCGTAGCTCGGCACGATCTGGTGGATACGGGTCTGCCACTCCGGCGAGTTAAACTGCGTCGGGAACATCTGCTTGAGCACATTGAGGGTGATCGGCGCAGCGGTGGAAGCCCCCGGCGACGCGCCAAGCAGCGCGGAAATGGTTTTCTGCTGATCGACCACCACTTCGGTGCCCAGTTTCAACACGCCGCCCTTCTCTGCGTCTTTCTTAATGATCTGCACGCGCTGGCCGGCCTGGATCAGCTTCCAGTCCTCTTTACGCGCGTCAGGGTAGTACTCTTTCAGCGCGGCGAAGCGGTCATCATCGCTGAGCATCACCTGGCTGACGAGATATTTCACCAGATCGAAGTTGTCGAGACCGACGTGGGTCATCGGCAGCACGTTGTCAGTGGTAGTGGTGCTCAACAGGTCGAAGAAGGAACCGTTTTTCAGGAACTTGGTCGAGAAGGTGGCGAAAGGCCCAAACAGCACCACGCGCTTGCCATCGAGGTAGCGGGCGTCAAGGTGCGGTACCGACATCGGTGGTGCGCCGACCGAAGCCTGGCCATACACTTTCTCGAGGTGCTGCGCGGTGACCGCCGGGTTCTCGGTCATCAGGAACGAACCACCCACCGGGAAGCCAGCATAGTTGTCCGCTTCCGGAATACCGGTTTTTTGCAGCAGCTTCAGCGCACCGCCGCCGGCGCCAATAAAGACGTATTTCGCATCGATGGTCTGCGCCTCGCCGCTCTGCACGTTCTTAATGGTCACGTGCCAGGAGTTATCGGCATTGCGTTTGAAATCGGTGACCTCAGAGGAGGTTTGCAGGGTGAAATGGCTGTTTTTCTTCAGGCTGCCGATCAGCTGCCGGGTGATTTCGCCATAGTTAACGTCGGTACCCACCGGCGTCCAGGTGGCAGCCACTTTCTGCTGCGGATCGCGGCCTTCCATCACCAGCGGCGCCCACTGTTTAATTTGCGCGTGGTCGGTGGAGAATTTCATCCCCTGGAATAAGGTGGTCTGCTGCAGCGCGGTATAACGCTTCTGCAGATAGTCGACATTATCGCCCCAGACGAAACTCATATGCGGCGTGGAATTAATAAAGGAGTGCGGGTCGTGCAAAATACCGCGCTTCACCTGTGCCGACCAGAACTGACGGGAAATCATGAACTGTTCGTTAATATCCAGCGCTTTGCTGACGTCAATCGATCCGTCCGCCCGCTCCGGCGTATAGTTCAGCTCCATATTCGCCGAGTGACCGGTACCGGCATTATTCCAGCCGTTGGAGGATTCCAGGGCCACGCCGTCCAGTTTCTCCACCATCGTCAGGTTCCAGTCCGGCTGCAGCGCCTGCAGCCAGGTGCCAAGCGAGGCGCTCATGATCCCGCCGCCAATCAGCAGGAAGTCGGTTTTTTTAGAGGTATCCGCTTCAGCATGCGTCGCCGCGCTGACGAACATCGCTAATGCGGTAAAGGAAATAATCGTTTTTTTCATTGCAGGCATAATAGAATTATCACGTAGCACACGGTAATAAGAGGCAGCATATTAACGCACTTTTACTTTATTTTAAAATATCATTTACACTCTCGCATTTTTAATCAAATAATTATTTAACTTAAAAAATCAGAGCAGCACTAAAAAATAAGCGTCGGCGTAAAATCTCACTGAAAATTCAGCGCAATTACCGGAATAAATAGAAGAGAGGAATTTCTTTAGTTAATAAATTGCAGGCGCGCATACCGTTTGTGCGCGCCTGGCTAAAGGCTTAATGGGCGGGAGTGACAGCGCTGCGCTGGGCTTCGCGCAGGGCGAGACGCAGATGATCGTGATGTTTGGTCAGCAGCTCCCGCGCGTGCCAGGCGTCCAGCCCGCTGAGCAGCATCAGGATGGCGGTGCGGCACTGGTGGTGGCAGCTGGTCAGCGCGGCTTTCGCTTCGCTGCGCGTGCAGTCGGTGGCCGCCATGACAATCGCCACCTGCCGCTCCGCCCAGTGTGGACTGTCAGCCTGCAGATCCACTCGCAGGTTGCTGTACACCCGGCCGTCACGGATAGCGAGGCCCGTCGACACCATGTTAAGGATCTGCCGCTGGGCCAGCCGGGCCTTCGGATTGGTCAAGCCCGCCACCGCTTCCGGCCCGGTTTGCGGAGCAATAATAATATCCGCCAGCTGCGCCGCCTCGCTGGCCGCCTGCTGAGTCACCACCGCGATCGGAGCCCCCAGCGACCAGGCGTGGCGCATCGCCCCCCAGACCCATGGGGTCTTGCCGCTAACGGTAAGCGCCAGCAGCATATCGTGGCTGGAAAAGTCCAGCGACTGCAGCTCGAAGGCGCCTAGATCGTAATTATTCGCCGCGGTCTCCCGCTCGGCCATCGCCGGCGTCTGCCCACCTGCAATCAGCCCCACCAGCGCGTGTTTGCCTTCCGGAGAGTAGTCGCTGACCGCCTGGACAGCCGTGCGGCCTGATTCCCCGGCGCCGATAATAACCAGACGCCCTCCCCGGCTCATTGTCGCGGTGGCAATATCAATCAACCGGGCGATATCCGGCAAACAGGCGCCAACCGCCTCCGATATCTGCTTATCATCCTGATGCAGCATCGCCAGCATGTCGGCGGTGGCGAGGCGATCGATGTGGGTGGTATCCGGGTGACGACGTGCCTGCATTGACGCGGTTAGCGAACTGCTCATAACAACCTCCATTTACGACAGAAAAAGCGCATCTCGGCGAAATCAGCGGCCTGATGCATATCCTTATATTCATCAGGACTATTTAACCTCTGTCGCCACTATAAGGGGAATCTTCCGCGCTTTACCGCCGTCGGGGTCACAGTTTACCGTCCCGATCGCCCATTCACGGGCAATTGCCGATTATCTGAACAATCCTGTCTCAGCTCTCATCTTCGCCGTCCGCCTGCATGGCCAGCCAGAAGGATTGTTGACAGAGGTTATAAAATTGTTTGCGCATTGGCTGCACCACCAGGCCGGCGCTATCGATAACCTGCCACTCGATCCAGCACTCCGGGCAGGAGGCGGCATCCTGTTGCGGAAGTTCGAGTTCGTAGCGGTGCTGGATCACCACCCCGCTGCGATGTCGCCAGCGCGCGATCTGCCACTCTGCTTCCGCTTCATGGTCCTGTTCACGATGCTGCGCCAGTTGTTCAACGTGCTGTTGCCGGAGAATATCCCGGACCAGAGATGCCAGTTCCATCATGTCTGCCTTAAGCCTGTGGCGAAAAGCGACAGTTTATCGTGGACGGGACGAGGCTACCGTAGCAAAAGCGGCCTTTTGCTTTGATTACACGGCTTTATGAATGCCACGCTATCAGCGATAATAATCGTTTACTGACTCTATCCGGGATCGTCATGAAGGCATCAGAGCACCCGCCTCGCGTTCGTCAACGCGCCTTACCGTTAAAGCTGAGCACCGCCGTCTCCTTGATGATCGGCAGCGTGATCGGCGCCGTGCTGCTGCTGGTCTATGCCCTGTGGTATATGCAGATCAGCAATGCCACTCGCGATGGTCTGAAAGAGACCGCGCTGGCGGTGGCGCGCACCATGGCCGATATGCCGCAGGTGAAGCGCGGACTGGAGGCGCCGCCGCAGCAGCAAATTATTCAGCCGCTGGCGCAGGCCATCACCCGGCGCAACGACCTGCTGTACGCTATCGTCACCGATATGCAGGGTATTCGCTATTCGCATCCGGACAGCTCAATTATTGGCAAACCCTTCATCGGCCACGATATCCAGCCGACGCTGCAGGGAAAAGAGAACGTGGCCATTAACCACGGCGTGCTGGCCCCGGCGCTGCGGGTGTTTACCCCGGTGTTCAACGATCAGCATCAGCAGATTGGCGTGGTGGTGGTCGGCATTTCGCTGAGTAAAGTGGACGAGCAGATCGCCAACAGCCGCTGGGACGTGCTGCTGACCATCCTGTTCAGCGCGCTGGTCTGCGCCCTCGGCACCTGGAGCCTGGTGCGCGGCCTGAAGCGCGTCCTGCTGGGACTGGAGCCGCACGAAATCTCCACTCAGTTTCAGCAGCGTCAGGCCATGCTTCACGCCCTCAAGGAGGGGGTGGTGGCCGTCGATGCCCATGGTGAGGTTAACCTGATCAACCCGGCGGCGCGCGAGATCCTCTTTTCCGGGCCGGACAAGACGCTCGCTCATACCCCGCTGCTCGCTGACCTGCAGACGGTTTTGCACAGCGGCGAGCCGATGTACGACCGCGAGCTGGGATGCAATGGCCTGTTGCTAATCAGCAACACGGTGCCTATCCGCAGCCAGGAGGCCGTGGTCGGCGCCATCTGTACCTTCCGCGATAAGACCGAAGTCAGCCAGCTGCTGCAGCGGCTGGACGGTATGATGAGCTATGTCGATGCCCTGCGCACCACCTCCCATGAATTTATGAATAAACTGCATGTGATCCTCGGCCTGCTGAATATGAAAAGCTATGGCAAACTCGAGGAGTACGTGCTGCAGACCGCCCATCGCTACCAGGCGGACATCGGCGATATTCAGCACCGCATAAAATCCCCGGTGGTCGCCGGCTTTCTGATAAGTAAAATGCAGCGCGCCACCGAGTGCGGCTTTACCCTTAAGCTGGCGGATGAGAGCCTGGTGCCGGATTGCCCGAATGAGAAGCAGGTCACCGTGCTGGTGACGGTGCTGGGCAACCTTATTGAGAACGCGCTGGATGCCATGAACGGTCAGGCGGAGGGCGAGATCGGCCTGCTGCTGCACTATCAGGACGGCTGGCTAAGCGGTGAAGTGAGCGACGACGGGCCGGGGATCCCGGAAAACAACATCGACGCTATCTTTAACAAAGGTTTCTCCACCAAAGGGGAGAATCGCGGCGTCGGGCTGTTTCTCGCCAACCAGCAATTACGCGAGCTGGGCGGCACCCTCGCCGTCGAGTCGGAACCCGGCGTATTTACTCAATTTTTTGTTCATCTCCCCTGGGATAGTAAAAGGAAACGTGCGTGATAAATGTGTTAATTGTTGACGATGATGCCATGGTGGCCGAACTGAATCGCCTGTACGTGGCAAGGGTTCCCGGCTTTCGTTGCAGCGGGAGCGCTTCGACGCTCAGTCAAGCCCAGGAGATGATTAACGATCCGCAGCAGGAGATCGATCTGGTGCTGCTGGATGTCTATATGCAGCAGGACAGCGGGCTCGATCTGCTGCCGACTATCCGTCAATCGGGGCGCGCCATTGACGTCATCATGATCACCTCAGCGGCGGATGCCGCCACGGTGCAGACCGCCATGCATTACGGGGTAGTCGATTACCTGATCAAACCCTTCCAGTTTCCCCGTTTTGAAGAGGCGCTCACTACCTGGCGGGAGAAGCGCAAGCTGATAACCGGCCAACCCTATTACGAGCAGGCCGACGTTGACCGCCTGCTGCACGGCGGCACGCCGGAGGCCAGCGACGCGCGCAAGCTGCCCAAGGGGCTTACCGCGCAAACCCTGCGCACGCTGTGCCAGTGGATTGACGCCCACCCGGACGTTGAATTCTCTACCGATGAGCTGGCGGCGGCGGTGAATATCTCCCGCGTATCCTGCCGTAAGTATCTGATCTGGCTGGCGCAGATCAATATTCTCTATACCACTATCCACTACGGCGCCACCGGGCGGCCGGTCTATCGCTACCGGCTGGTGGCCGAACAGTACAGTTTGCTTAAGCAGTACAGTCAATAACGCGGTAGCCGCTATCCAGCGCCGCAAAGCGCAATCGCTGCGGCGATGAAAGTATAATGTCGCGATTTTTGGTGACGAAAATCGCGTCGATATCCTGCCGTTGACGCAGCGCTGCACAGCCTTTCTCGACGCCGAGACCGAACAGCAGCGTGGTCCAGATATCGCCGTCTAAAGAATCAGTGGAAATCACCGTGACGCTGTCGAGTTCGTTATCCAGCGGGTAACCGCTGCGCGGGTCGAGAATATGGTGCCAGCGCCTGCCATCCTGCTCGAAATAACGTTCGTAGGTGCCCGAGGTGACCACCGACTGTCCGTTAACCGTCAGAGAGCCGATCAGCGCCTGCGCATCGGCAAACGGTTTTTTCAGGCCAATGGCCCATTCGCCAAGGGTATGCACGTTGCCGCCGAGGTTGATCAGCGCCTTTTCCACCTGCTGCTGACGGAGATAATCACGCACCCGGTCAGCGATATAGCCTTTGGCGATCGCCCCAAGATCCAGCTCCATCCCCGGCTGCTGAAGAAACACGCTGCCGGTTGCCTCATCCAGGATCACCTCTTGCGGGCGGGTCAGCGCCAGCCGGGCCCTGATTTCGCCGGCGTCAGGCACGCTGTGTCCCTGAAAGCCAATTCGCCACAGCTTCACCAGCGGCCCAATCGCGAGGTTAAAGGCGCTGTCGCGCACCATGCTGGCGGCTTTGGCGCACTGAATGAGCTGAAAGACCGGGCGGCTGACCGTCACCGGGTGACGTCCGGCGGCGTGGTTGATATCCATTACCTGCGACTCGGCGCGGTTAACGGTAAGCAGATCTTCGTAGCGTTTGATTAACTGAAATACGCGGGAGGCCAGCGCCTCATTATGGGAGCAGAGTTTGAGCTGGATGGGAGAACCCATCAGAACGGCGGAGTAGCTATAGACGCGGTTATCAGACATCGGGCTCTCCTTAGAAGGGATAAGCCGGGCGGCGAGAGCGCCAGCCCGGCATCAGCAATTACGTCTTATCCTCTGGCGCGTTTCGCCGCCTGGCGACCCGCGAGGGTGCCGAAGATGATGATATCCGCCACCGCGTTACCACCGATACGGTTGCCGCCGTGGATCCCGCCGACCACCTCACCGGCGGCGTAGGCACCGCGGATCGGCTGCCGGGCAACGTCCAGCACTTCGCCATCGGTGTTAATGGTCACGCCGCCCATGGTGTGGTGCACCCCCGGGGCGATACGGATGGCATGGAACGGACCTTCGTTAATCGGCGCGCGCAGCGCGGTGGTACGGCCAAACTGTTCATCATGCTGTTTTTCCACCGCCCCGTTGTAGCACTCAAGGGTGGCGAGGAAGGCATGGTAATCCATCCCCAGTTTATCCGCCAGTTCACGCGGCGAGCTGGCGCTGGTGACGAAGCCTTTGGCGATGTACTCATCGGCGGCTTTGTTTTTCGCCCGCACATGTTCGTCAAAGACGATGTACGCATAGTGTTCCGGTAGGGCGATAATCGCCGCGGAGACTTTATCGCGGGTCTCCATTTCGTTGAAGAAGCGGTTACCCTGCTGGTTGACGAGGATCGCCCCGCCGCCGCGAATCGACTCGGAAATCAGATAGGAGGTCTGCTGTTCAACGGTCGGGTGGATTTGAATTTCGCCCATATCCACGGTACCGGCGCCAATGCGCTCCAGCAGCGCGATACCGCTCCCGGTGGCCCCTTTGTGGTTGGTGGTGACGAAGCCTTCGAGGTCAGGACGATACTTCACCACCATCGCGCTGTTGGCGCTGAAGCCGCCGGTGGCCACCACAATGCTTTTAGTCTGGACTTCTACGATCTCGTTTTCGTCGTTGATCAGACGCACACCGCTGACTTCATCGCCGCTCATCAGGATCTCTTCCACCGAGGTATCCAGCAGGACGTCGATGCCGCGTTTGGTGATGTTGCGCACCAGGCCGCTAATCAGATAGCCGCCGACCGCTGACCCGTCGCGCGGACGGTGGGTGCGGTCAATGCTCATCCCGCCGGTGGTGGTGATATCGTTGAGCATAATGCCGCGGTCCGCCAGCCATTCAATGGCTTGCGGGGCATTCTCCACAAAGCGGCGCAGCAGCTGCGGATTGTTTTTATTGTGCCCGCCCCTCAGGGTTTCCTGATAGAACAGCTCTTTGCTGTCCTGAATGCCTTTCACGCGCTGGAAGCGGGTCTCCGCGGCGTTCATCCCGGCGGAAGCCTTGATGGTGTTCCCGCCAATGGTCGGCATTTTCTCGACGATCAGCACGCTGGCGCCTTCGTCGTGAGCCTGAATGGCGGCCGCCAGGCCGGCTCCGCCGCTGCCGACGACCACCACATCATAGCTTTTCGGCGCGGCGTCATTGCCGCCCTCTTCCGCCGCCAGCGCTTTGCTCGATTTCAGCATCGCTTTGGCGACCGCTTTTTTCACCGCCTCGCTCTGGCTGGTGGCCCCGGAAATGGCGTCGACGTGCGGGGTATTGGCGGTGAGAATACGTTCGCGGATCTCTTCGAAGCTGGTGGTGAACTCCACGGTCTGCACCGGGCTCGCCGCCAGTTCGATATCGGCGATATGGTCATTTTCGAGGCTGACGTTGATCACCAGTTCATTGGCGTCATCCTGAACGGTTTCAACAAACATCCCCGGCTTAAATTTAGCGTCGCCCATGCTCATGTCGCGGATCATCGCTTCCACCAGCGAGAAGCGCCACAGCGGTTCCGGAATGTGCAGCGCTTCGCGCTGGGTGCTGTCGATAAACAGCTCCAGCTCTTCACCCGCGGCGATACGAGCCGCCCAGTCAGGATAGGCGATGCAGGCGCGGCCCACAGCGATCAGGTCATAGCCGTGATCGAGGCCCAGCTCGGCATCGGCAACGTTAACCACCCCGCCGACGCCCATCACCGGCACCTGAGCCAGAGTGTCAGAGCGCATGGCGCAGTATTTCTCGATCAGCGGCGTCGGGTCGCTGGTATCGACGATAGAGGGACGCAGGGTCGCGCCCACCGAGAAGTGCAGATAATCGACGCCGCGAGCGGCCAGTTTTTCCAGCAGATACATGGTGTCATCGAAGCGGATCCCCGGGACCTCCATCTCTTCTGGCGAGAAGCGGTAGCCGATGATAAAGGCATCGTCAGCGTACTGGCGGGCCATTTTATGGGTGATGTCGAGAACCGCCAGCGGGAAGCGGGCGCGATTGTCGCGGCTACCGCCCCATTCGTCGTCGCGCTGGTTGGAGTTTGGCGAATAGAACTGCTGAATAAGGTAGGTGTTGGCGCCGTGAATTTCGACCCCATCGAAGCCGGCAAGGATAGCGCGGCGGACGCCCTCGCCAAACTTGGCGATCATCCCCTCCACTTCTTCTCCGCTCAGCGCCCGCGGCATCGCGGCGCCCTCACGCGGGGCGGCGATGGCGCTCGGCGCCACGGGCTGACGTCCGCCAATCAGCTGCGGGTCGACCATGCGGCCGCCGTGATAGATCTGCAGAATCGCTTTCGAACCTTCCGCTTTAATTGCTTCAGCGATTTTCGCCAGGCCGGCGATTTTTTCATCGTTATCGATACCGATAGCGCCCGGGAAGGCCAGACCGTAGTCATCAATAAAGCAGCACTCAACAATAATGGTGCCGATACTGCCGGCGCGGGCGCGGTAGTACTCCACCAGCTCGCTGGTGACAGTCCCGTCGAAATAACCGGTGCAGGTGGTCATCGGCGCCATCAGCAAACGGTTTTTCAGCTCCGTACCATTTGGTAAAGTAAATGGCTGCAAAATACATTCGTTACTGGTCATAAGTTACGCTCCAGATTTTGAAATATTAAAAATTCAGAATGGGGTGACGGAATCATTAATGGTTGTGGTTTTTCAATTCCTGTTGTCATGCTAATAATATAGCGACTTTTTTAGTTACTAAATCAATTATGTTAGTTATAAAACTATTTAACCCCAGCAATAACATCGCTACCCCTATTGTATTATTAAAATAATAAATAGCATTTACATAATACAAATGAAGGATAACATTTTAGATACTTTCGTTAACATTCAAAGCGACCAACCATCAAGATTATTTGTTTTTATTTCATAGACATAGGCATGTGTCGAGTAAAAACAGCATTAATTGTACATTTTTATTTTAACATTTATCGATATTTTCGCCAAAATAACACCTCATCAGATAGGGTTATATCGAAAATAAAAAAAATAGTGAAATCACCTGCTTTTCTTGATCTCGATCAATTGCAACGACCATTGAAAGCGCAATATATAAATAACCAACAAATTTAATTTAACGCCCATCAAACCGCGTTAAATAATCGCCAAGACGATACTCAGAAACGCAAAATAAAAACTAAAGTAATTTTTGTAATTAAAGAAATCACTGAGCGCATCGCTGGCGGAAACGTTATTTTCAACAACTTGCAGATACTCATTATGAAAGAGAAAAAGACAACCATACCGCCTGCCGGTGCAGTCAATCCAACGACTGCGAATAAAAAACGTCTCCTGATGATGGCGCTGCCGATTATCGTTGCTGTGCTATTACTCTTCGTCCCGGTCCCGGACGGCCTGCCGCCGTACGCCTGGCACTACTTCGCTATCTTCGTCGGGGTGATCGTCGGGTTGATTTTTGAACCACTGCCGGGCGCCGTTATCGGCATCACCGGCGTGGTGGTCATCGCCCTGTGCAGTCAGTGGCTGCTGTTCAGCCCGGAACAGATGGCCGCACCCGGCTTCAAAATGGCTGGCGCCTCCTTTAAGTGGGCGGTGAGCGGCTTCGGCAACTCCACCGTGTGGCTTATCTTCGGCGCCTTTATGTTCGCCGCCGGCTACGATAAAACCCAGTTCGGCCGCCGCCTGGCGCTGATTCTGGTGAAATATCTCGGCCGTCGCAGCCTGACGCTGGGCTACGCCATCACCTTCGCGGATCTGCTGCTGGCGCCGTTTACGCCGTCGAATACGGCGCGCAGCGGGGGCACCATTTACCCAATTATCGCCAACCTGCCGCCGCTGTACGGTTCAAAACCGAACGATCCTAGCGCGCGTAAAATCGGTTCCTATCTGATGTGGGTAGCGATCACCGCCGCCTGTATCACCAGCTCGATGTTCCTGTCGGCACTGGCGCCGAACCTGCTGGCGCTGGCGCTGGTAAAAAGCATCGTCGGTATCAACATCTCCTGGGGCACCTGGTTCATCGCCTTCCTGCCGCTTGGCGTACTGCTGATCCTGACCATGCCGCTGCTGGCCTACTGGTTCTACCCGCCGGAAGTGAAAGTCAATAACGAAGTGCCGCTGTGGGCCGCTCGTGAACTGGAAAAACTGGGCAAACTGTCGCGCAATGAGATCCTGCTGCTGGTGTTCGTCTGCTTCGCGCTGATGATGTGGATCTTCGCCGCCGACTGGATTGAACCGGCCCTGGCCGCCCTGCTGGTTATCGTGCTGATGCTGTGGACCGGCGTGCTCTCCTGGAGCGATATCACCAACAATAAAGCGGCGTGGAACACCTTTGTCTGGTTCGCCACCCTGGTGGCGCTGGCCGACGGCCTCTCCTCCACCGGCTTTATCGCCTGGCTGGGTAAAGAGGGCGGCGCGCTGATGAGCGGTATCTCCCCGGGGATGGCGACCATCGTCCTGCTGCTGGCGTTCTACCTGCTGCACTATCTGTTTGCCAGCACCACCGCGCACACTACCGCGTTGCTGCCGGCCATGCTGACCATCGCCGCCACCATTCCGGGAATGAATATGGAAGTGTTCGTTCTGCTGATGGTGACCTCGCTGGGCGTGATGGGGATCATCACCCCGTACGGTACCGGCCCGAGCCCGATCTACTACGGCAGCGGCTATCTGCCGACCAAAGATTACTGGCGCCTCGGCACCATCTTTGGCGCCATCTTCCTGGCCGCCCTGCTGCTGATTGGCTATCCGTGGATGTCCATGATGTTCTGATTCATAACCGCCGGGAGCACCCCGGCGGTTTTTATCTTTATGGAGTAAGTGATTATGTCGACTAAACCGTTTGTTTATCAGGATCCATTCCCGCTGGCGCACGACGATACCGAATACTATCTGCTCAGCAAAGAGCACGTCTCCGTCGCCGAGTTTGACGGCCAGGAAGTGCTGAAAGTGGAACCGCAGGCGCTGACCCTGCTGGCGCAACAGGCCTTCCACGATGCCGCCTTTATGCTGCGCGTCTCCCATCAGCAGCAGGTGGCCTCGATTCTGCTCGACCCGGAGGCCAGCGATAACGATAAGTATGTCGCCCTGCAGTTCCTGCGCAACTCGGAAATCGCCGCCAAAGGCGTCCTGCCCACCTGTCAGGACACCGGCACCGCCATCATCATGGGTAAAAAAGGCCAGCGCGTCTGGACCGGCGGCGGCGACGAAGCCGCCCTGGCGCAGGGCGTGTACAACACCTATACCGAAGATAACCTGCGCTACTCCCAGAACGCCCCGCTGGATATGTATAAAGAGGTCAACACCGGCACCAACCTGCCGGCGCAGATCGATCTCTACAGCGTAGACGGCGACGAATATAAATTCCTGTGCATGGCGAAAGGCGGCGGTTCCGCCAATAAAACCTATCTCTATCAGGAAACCAAAGCGCTGATCACCCCGGCGAAGCTGAAAAACTATCTGGTCGAGAAGATGCGCACCCTCGGTACCGCCGCCTGCCCGCCGTACCACATCGCCTTTGTCATCGGCGGGACTTCGGCGGAAGCGACGCTGAAGACCGTCAAGCTGGCCTCCACCCGCTACTACGACGGCCTGCCGACCGAAGGCAACGAGCACGGTCAGGCGTTCCGCGATGTGCAGCTTGAACAGGAACTGCTGCAGGAAGCGCAAAACCTCGGCCTCGGCGCGCAGTTCGGCGGCAAATACTTCGCCCACGATATCCGGGTGATCCGCCTGCCGCGCCACGGCGCCTCCTGTCCGATCGGCATGGGCGTCTCCTGCTCCGCCGACCGCAACATCAAAGCCAAAATCAACCGCGACGGCATCTGGATTGAGAAGCTGGAGAGCAATCCAGGAAAATATATCCCTGAACATCTGCGTCAGCAGGGCGAAGGCAAGGTGGTCAGCATCAACCTGAATCAGCCGATGAGCGAGATCCTGGCGCAACTATCTGCCCATCCGGTTTCCACCCGCCTGAGCCTCAACGGCACCATTATCGTCGCCCGCGATATCGCGCACGCTAAGCTGAAAGAGCTGCTCGACAACGGCGAGGAACTGCCGCAGTACGTGAAAGATCATCCGATCTACTACGCCGGCCCGGCCAAAACGCCTGCCGGTTACGCCTCCGGCTCCCTCGGCCCGACCACCGCTGGCCGCATGGACTCTTACGTCGATCTGCTGCAGTCCCACGGCGCGAGCATGGTGATGCTGGCGAAAGGCAACCGCAGCCAGCAGGTCACCGACGCCTGCCACCAACACGGCGGCTTCTACCTCGGCAGCATCGGCGGCCCGGCGGCGGTGCTGGCGCAACAGAGCATCAAGAGCCTCGAGTGCGTGGCCTACCCGGAACTGGGGATGGAGGCTATCTGGAAAATCGAAGTGGAAGATTTCCCGGCGTTTATTCTCGTCGACGATAAAGGCAACGATTTCTTCCAGCAGATCCAGAACAAGCAGTGCGCTGGCTGTAAACAGCACGGCTAACA
Source organism: Klebsiella sp. 2-CIP_Kleb. (assembly GCF_050378715.1). NCBI lineage: Bacteria > Pseudomonadati > Pseudomonadota > Gammaproteobacteria > Enterobacterales > Enterobacteriaceae > Klebsiella > Klebsiella sp. 2-CIP_Kleb. Next base: position 198,853 of record NZ_JBNRLG010000001.1, on the reverse strand, counting down.
CCCCCTTCTGGCGCTAACAGCAGGCCGTCGCCGTTCAGGTGACGGCTTTTTTTATGCCCGCGCCGCGCCAGCTTGAATTCACTTCCTGCCAGGCTATGCTCAACTACAAGTCCTACCTTGCTTGCTGAAAAATAACAATAATTCTCTTTCTCAGGTGCTTCTATGAACAGGATAAGCGTGGTTATCCTCTGGGTACTGGCGCTGCTGGCGTTACAGCCGGCGCTGGCCGCAGAGCCTCGGCAGCAGCCAACCGCTCGCGAAAAGGCGCGCACGGTATATATTTTCCACCAGCCGGTAGTGATGTTGCAGGCGACCTTTGGCCAGACGACGCCAGAAGAGCGCGTGCTGCGCACCCGCAGCGCCCTGCGCGCATTTACCGAGGATGATATTCGCCAGCCGCTGCGGATCGTGCCGGTTATTCGCTATGGTCAGCCGGGACGGCTGTTTCTGATGAACGGCAAACCGGTGCTGCTGTTGAGCCAGGCGGATCTCGACGAGGGCGATGACTTAAGCCTCGACCAGGCGGCCCAGCGGGTGCTGGCGCGGATGGAAGCCCAGCGCACCGGCCTGCAGGAACAGTTCAATCAACGCTATCTGCTGATCTCCGCCGGTAAGGCCCTCGCCGGGGCGCTGCTGCTGGCGCTGTTTTACTACGGCGCTTTCCGCGCCTGGCGGCGGGTACGGCGCTTTTTCCAGCTGCGGATCCTCGAAAAGCGCAGCGCTATTCCTCAGCACTGGCGGCGCTTTCTCGGCAATATCGAGGTCCGATTGTATGCCGCGCTGGCGATCCTCGTCGGTGTCCTGGCCTGTTACATCTGGCTGAGCTGGGCCTTCAGTCTGTTTCCCTGGACGCGCGTATGGAGTGAATCGCTGGGTGACTGGTCGCTGGGGGTGATCCGCGATATCTCGCTGTCGATTGTCGCTTCCCTGCCGGGGCTGATGATCGTGGTGCTTATTTTTCTCATTACCTGGCTCATCATTCGCCTGGTGAAGGTGGTTCTCGACCAGGTCGCCGCCGGCCGCATTCAGGTTCCCGGCATTCATCCGGAGACCGTGAGCGCTACCCGTCGGCTTATCTCGGTGGTCATCTGGCTGTTCGCCCTCTCCGCCGCCTACCCGTTTCTTCCCGGCGCCAACTCCCTTGCCTTCAAGGGCATCAGCGTGTTCTTCGGCCTGATGCTGACCCTCGGCTCGACCGGGGTGATGACCCATGCGATGAGCGGCCTGGTGCTAATCTACTCCCGGGCGCTGCGTAAAGGCGACTGGATCCGCCTCGCTGACAATGAGGGACAGGTCAGCGAGATTGGCGTGCTGGCGACCAAGATCCTCACCCGTGAGAATTACATCGTGACGGTACCGAACGCGGTGGTAGTGAGCGGCAAGATTGTCAATCTCAGCGCCGAGAGCAGCGACGGCGGGTTCAATCTCACTACCAATGTCACCATCGGGTACGATACGCCCTGGCGCCAGGTTCATGCGCTTCTGGAGCTGGCGGCGAGACGCACCCCCGGGGTCGATCAGCAAATTGCGCCGGTGGTGCGTAAGCTGGGGTTGCTCGACTGGTACACCTCGTATGAGCTGCAGGTGCGCTTATTACCCGCGACGAAGCTGCCAGATGGCCGTAACGCGTTACACAGCAGCATTATTGATGTGTTTAACGAATTCGGGGTGCAGATTATGTCGCCGAACTATGTGATGCAGCCCCGAGCCGCAGTGGTGGTGCCGCAGGAAGCCTGGTACGCCGCCCCGGCTGTCGCGCCGCAGGAGCCTGAGAAATAAGGGTTAACGTATCGGGAATGTCGCCGGGTGGCGCTGCGCCTTACCCGGCCTACAGGATCCTCTCACAGGCTTACACCTCGCAGGCCCGGCAAGCGCAGCGCCGCTGCGCAATCTATCGGCGCCGTACCCGCCATTATGCCGGGTGGCGGCTACGCCTTACCCGGCCTATGTACGTACGACCTGCCGTTAATTTATTCACCATTGTTGCTGAAACTGCCGATGCTGGCGGCCTCAAAATCGCTGAGACGTTCCCGGAAGGCCGGGGCAGCCCGCATGGATGCGGGCTGAGGGCCGTGTTTTGCAGGGACGCTGCCTCGGCCCGACCCGAAGCCTGCAGGGATAAGTCGAAGGCACCACGCAGTGGCGATTTTGCTGGCCGGAGCCCGGGGGTACAGGGGGCGGCGGCGACTGGCCGCCCCCTGTGCGCTCCCTGCGCCATAAGAGACATAACGCAGAAGATCAACCGGGAGCGCAATCTGCCCGGAATTAACATAGACGTTGTAGCCCTGCCAAACGTTGTGGCCCTGCCAAACATAGTGCGAACAGGGACATTTCCGGTTGTGCCGTTATTTCGCCGGGTGGCGGCTACGCCTTACCCGGCCTACGGGGTCTACAGGCGATCTTCGCTTCCCAGGCCCGGCAAGCGCTGCGCCGCCGGGCAATCTATCGGCGTCATACCCGCCATTATGCCGGGTGGCGGCTGCGCCTTACCCGGCCTACAACAACTGCCGGGCAATCCGACTCGGACGACGACTTAACCCCGCCCGGCGTCGATGTCGTCAAACACCTGCTGCGCCAGATGCATCGTGGCATTGGCCGCCGGCAGTCCGCAATACAGCGCAGAGTGCATGATCAGCTCTTTCAGCTCATCGCGGGTCACCCCGTTGTTAAACGACGCGCGTAGATGCATCTTCAGCTCCGCCTCGCGATTGAGAGCGATCAGCATGGCAATGGTGATCATGCTGCGGGTGTGGTGGTCGAGCCCCGGACGCGTCCAGGTCTCACCCCAGGCGTAGCGGGTGATAAAGTCCTGAAACTCGTCATTCAACGGCGTCAGATACTGCAGGGTACGGTCGACGTGGGCGTCGCCCAACACTTTGCGCCGCACCGCCATTCCGTCCTGGTAGCGCTGTTTATCCTCCATGGCGTTCTCCCTGGAAAAAGCTCAGCAGCGCTGAAGTAAAGCTTTTCGCCGCCTCAATGTTTGACAGATGCGATGCCGGCAGAACCACCACCTGGGAAGCGGGGATCTGCTGCTGCAGAAAATTGGCGTCAGCGACCGTGGTGACAGGGTCACTTTCCCCGGCGATGATTAATGTCGGCAGCGGGATCTTCCCCGCTTCGCCCCGCAGGTCGGCGGCGGCCAGCGCCTCACAGCAGGCGGCATAGCCTTCGGCATCGGTATGGGTCAGCTGGTGACACAGGGCCTCCACCACCTCCGGCGCCTTCTGGCGAAACGCGTGGGTGAACCAGCGGTCCGCCGCCCCGGCGGCCACCACCGCCATTCCTTCCTGGCGTACCGCCCGCGCCCGCGACAGCCAGCTGGCCTGATCGCCGATGCGCGCCGCGGTGTTGGCGACGGCCAGACCATAAAAACGCTCTGGCGCAAAGCGGCCCAGCCACAGACCGGTCAGACCGCCCATCGAAATCCCGCAGAACCAGGCCCGGTCGATATTCAGATGATCGAGCAGCGCAATTACATCTTCCCCCAGCTGGGCGAGGGTCACTTTGCCATTTTTCGTCGTTTTACCGTGGCCGTGGGTGTCGTAGCGCAGCACCCGGAAATGGGCGGTTAGCGCCTCAATTTGCGGCTGCCACATCGCCCGGGTGGTGCCCAGCGAGTTGGAGAGAACGATAACCGGCGCACCTTCCGGTCCGTCGAGTTGATAATCAAGATTCATCATGTTGCTCCTGATAACGCGCCAGCACCTGGCGCACAAAGCATTCGGCGCTGCCGGTCGCCGTTGCCGGGTCCAGCAGCGTGGTTAAACGTTCGCGGGAGAGATACTGGCTGACCTGCGGATCCGCCGCGAGCAGATCGACCAGCGGACAGAGGCGGTCCAGCGCCTGACGGCACAGCGCCTCAATATGATGATGCGCCTCGGCTTTGCCGATGAATTCCGCCAGCGCCAGGGTCACCGCCTCAGCCATAATCAGCCCGTGGGTAATATCGAGGTCGGCGCGCATCTTCTGCGGGAAGACCTGCATGTCGCGCACCAGCGCCTCGCTTTGCGCCAGCGCCCCGCCCACCAGGGTAATCAGCTCCGGCAGCGTCTCCCACTCCGCCTGCCAGCCGCCCAGCGCCCGCTCGTGCTGCTGAATCTGGCTGGCGTAGAGGGTCGCCATCAGCCCCGGCGTGCGCTGGGCGGCGGTCAGGATCGCCGCGCAGGCCACCGGATTGCGCTTATGCGGCATCGTCGACGAGCCGCCGCGCCCTTCCGCTACCGGCTCGCCCACCTCAGCCACTTCGGTCTGCATCAGCAGGGAGAAGTCGTTAGCGAATTTCCCCAGGGTGCCGCAGACGCCGGCGAACCAGGCGCCCGCCTCCAGCAGCCGATCGCGCTGGCTGTGCCACGGGGTATCCGGCAGCGTCAGACCAAGATTCTGCGCCAGCGCCTGGCCAACCGCCGGCCCTTTCTCTTTTAGCGCGTCCAGGGTCCCCGCGGCGCCGCCGAACTGCAGCACCAGCAGACGCGGACGCATCTCGCGCAGCCGCTGCTGCCAGCGCAGGAGCGCGTCGAGGGTACCCGCCAGCTTCAGGCCAAAGGTCACCGGCAGCGCGTGCTGCATCCAGGTCCGGCCCGGCATCACGGTATCGCGATAACGATCCGCCTGGAGAGCCAGGGCCGCCAACAGCTGCTCAAGCAGGGTCTCAGCGGCCTCCAGCGCCCCGCGCAGCTGGAGCACCAGACCTGTGTCGATGGCGTCCTGACTGGTGGCGCCCCAGTGAACGTAGCGCGCGGCGTCCGGATCCCGCGCTTTTACCTGGGCCGTCAGCTGTTTCACCAGCGGGATCGCCAGGTTACCCGCCCCCACCGCCGCCTCGCCGAGGGCGGTAAAATCGATCGCCTCGTGGCGGCAGGCGGCGACAATCGGCCCGACCGCCGCCGTCGGCACCATGCCGCAGGCGGCCTGCGCCTGGGCCAGCGCCGCTTCAAAATCCAGCATGCCCTGCACCCGCTGCGCGTCGCTGAACCAGTCGGTCAGCGGACTGCTGCGCAACATCGGGGTCAACAAACTCATTCTGGCTCCTTAAACACGTTCAATAATCAGGGCGATCCCCTGCCCGACGCCGATGCACATGGTGCACAGCGCGTAGCGGCCGCCGGTCCGTTTCAGCTGGTAAGCCGCGGTCATCGCCAGGCGGCCGCCGGAGGCGCCGAGCGGATGCCCCAGGGCGATCGCCCCGCCGTTGGGGTTCACATGGGCGGCATCGTCCGGTAAGCCCAAATCGCGGGTCACCGCCAGCGCCTGGGCGGCGAAGGCTTCATTCAGCTCAATCACGTCCATCTGGGCTAAAGTCAGGCCGGTCTGCGCCAGCACCTTCCGCACCGCCGGCGCCGGGCCAAAGCCCATAATGCGCGGCGCCACCCCCGCCGTCGCCACGCCGACCACCCGGGCCAGCGGTTGAAGATCGTTGGCCGCCAGCGCGGTTTCGCTGGCCAGCAGCAGCGCGCAGGCGCCATCGTTAACGCCGGAGGCATTCCCGGCGGTGACGCTGCCGTCGGCGCGCACCACGCCGCGCAGTTTAGCCAGCGCCTCCAGCGAGGTGCTGCGCGGGTGTTCATCGCGGCTAAACCGCAGCGGCTCGCCTTTGCGCTGCGGCACCTGGACGGCGATCAGCTCATCGGCGAAACGTCCTGCCTCCTGGGCCGCGGCGGCGCGCAGTTGACTGCGCAAGGCGAACGCGTCCTGATCGGCGCGGGAGATGGCAAACTCATCGGCGACGTTTTCCGCCGTCTCCGGCATGGAATGGACACCGTACAAGGCTTTCATCTGCGGGTTAATAAAGCGCCAGCCGATGGTGGTATCTTCCATCTGCATGTTGCGGCTAAAGGCGCTCTCCGCTTTACCCATCACAAACGGCGCCCGGGACATGCTCTCCACCCCGCCGGCGATCATCAGCTGCGTTTCACCGCTTTTAATCGCCCGCGCCGCGACGCCGATCGCGTCGAGGCTGGAGCCGCACAGGCGGTTGATGGTGCTACCGGGCACGCTCTCCGGCAGCCCGGCCAGCAGCAGCGCCATGCGCGCCACGTTGCGGTTGTCTTCCCCGGCCTGGTTGGCGCAGCCCAGAATCACATCGTCAATGCGCGAGGGATCCAGCCCCGGGTTACGCTCCAGCAGCGCTTTCAGCGGCAGCGCCGCGAGGTCGTCGGCGCGCATCGTCGCCAGAGTACCACCAAAACGGCCAAAGGGTGTACGCACCGCATCACAGATAAATGCCTGATTCATCATAGGTTCCTTACGCGCTTTCCGCCAGTTGTTCAAAGGTCAGCGTCACCGGAGTGATGCGCTGCAGCTCTTCAAAAGAGAGACCGTTAAAGATTTCCCGCACCACCGGGCCGCGGTCGGTAATGTCGATCACCGCCAGGTCGGTATAGATCCGGCTAACGCAGCCGACCCCGGTCAGCGGATAGCTGCACTGTTCCACCAGCTTGCACTCGCCGTCGCGGGTCAGATGGTCCATCATCACAAACACCTGGCGAGCGCCGATGGCCAGATCCATCGCCCCGCCGACCGCCGGGATAGCGTCCGGCGCGCCGGTGCTCCAGTTGGCGAGATCGCCGCTGGCGGAGACCTGATAGGCCCCCAACACGCAGATATCGAGATGGCCGCCGCGCATCATGGCAAAGGAGTCGCCATGGTGGAAATAGCAGCCGCCCTGCAGGAGGGTGACGTACTCTTTTCCGGCATTGATCAGCTCCGGATCTTCTTCGCCAGGCAGCGGTTTCGGCCCCATGCCCAGCAGGCCGTTCTCGCTATGCAGGAACACCTCTTTGTCGGCGGGCAGGTAATTGGCAATCCGGGTCGGCAGGCCAATACCGAGGTTAACGTAAGCGCCTTCGGGGATATCGCGGGCCACGCGCTGGGCCATTTCGTCACGGGTCAGTTTTTGCATCTCGGGCTCCTCAGGCGCGTTGTGCGGCAGTCAGGTTTTCCAGCGAGAAGAGGCGCTGGACGAAAATGCCGGGGGTGATAATGTGTTCAGGGTCGAGGTCGCCCAGCGACACCAGCTGCGAGACTTCAACGATGGTGGTTTTCGCCGCCGTCGCCATAATCGGGCCAAAGTTGCGTGCCGCCTTGCGATACACCAGGTTGCCCCAACGGTCGCCCTGGTGAGCTTTAATCAGCGCGAAATCGGCTTTGATCGGATACTCCAGCACATAGTGGCGGCCGTCGATCTCCCGTGTCTCCTTCCCTTCCGCCAGCGGCGTGCCGTAGCCGGTGGGGGTAAAGACCGCGCCCAGCCCTGCGCCGGCGGCCTGGATCCGCGCCGCGAGGTTGCCCTGCGGCACCAGCTCAAGCTCCACTTTGCCGCGGCGATAGAGGTCATCAAAAATCTGTGAATCGACCTGGCGCGGGAAGGAGCAGATCATTTTGCGCACCCGGCCAGCCTTCAGCAGCGCCGCGAGCCCCACTTCGCCGTTACCGGCGTTGTTGTTAATGATGGTCAGGTCGCGGGCGCCCTGGTCTATCAGGGCGTCAATCAGAAAGGTCGGCTGGCCGGCAGGACCAAAGCCGCCGATCATAATAGTCGCCCCGTCGTGGATCCCGGCGATGGCCTCGCTCAGCGTCGATACGCTTTTATCAATCATCAGGTCGCTCCATTGATGTGCGGTAATCGCACTTTTATTCGTTGTTCGCACAAAATGTGACCCGCTTAACGATGTCGGTCAAGGGCGATAATCGAAATATGGTGCGATAATCGAACATCGGTTATCTTTAGCGAAAGAATGTGATCGATGGCAAATATGGGGAACAGAAATGGATAAGCATCCAGACGATTTACTGACCGGCGACGGAGATCCGTTTAAGGGCGATCCTAACTTTATGGCCTCGCTGGCGCGCGGCCTGGAGGTCATTCAGGCATTCACGCCGCAGCGGCCCCTGCTGTCTATCTCACAGATCAGTCAGAAGACCGGTATTCCGCGCGCCGCGGTGCGCCGCTGCCTGTATACCCTGAGCAAGCTGGGGTTCGTCTATGCCGAAGACGGTAAAAACTTTCAGCTACGGCCGCGGATCCTGGCCCTCGGTCACGCCTGGCTGGCCTCGACGCCGCTGGCGCGTTCGGCGCAGCCGGTGCTGCGGCATCTGAGCGAAATGCTCAACGAGTCCTGCTCCATCGCCACCCTCGATGGCGACGATATTCTGTATATCGCCCGCGCCTCCAGCTCGCGGATCATGACCATCGACCTCGATATCGGCAGCCGCCTTCCGGCGTGGGCGACCTCGATGGGCCGGGTGCTGCTCAGCCATCAGCCAGAGGAGAAGCTCAACGATATGCTGGCCAGGGTAACCATGATCCGCTATACCCCGCAGACGGTGGACTCGGTGGCGAAGCTGCGCGCCGAGCTGAAACGGGTGCATCAACAGGGGTATGCCCTCAACGATCAGGAGCTGGAGATGGGCCTGCGCTCCCTCGCGGTACCGCTGTTTAACGCCCAGGGTCAGGTGCAGGCGGCGCTGAACGTCGGGGTGCATGCGGGCCAGATGTCGGCCCGCGAAATGATCGACCGCGTGCTGCCGGAGCTGCAAAAAGCCGCCCGCGAGCTGACGCTGCTGATGCGCTAACGGCTGCGCTTGGCGTGCTGCTCCCAGGTCTCCTGCTTCGCTTCGGCCGATTTACGCAGCGCGACATAGCAGGCGCCGCTGCCGCCGTGGTGCGGAAGCGCGGCGCAGAAGGCCTGCACCTCTGGCAACTCTTCCAGCCAGCGCGCCAGATAGCTGCGGATGATATTGGCGTGGGACTGATCGTCGCGGCCTTTGCCGTGAACGATCAGCACATTGCGTAACCCCTCTTTCTGCGCCTGCACCATAAAGGCGAAGAGCATCTGCCGGCACTGCTCCACCGGCTGGCGCAGCAGGGAGAGGCTCGCCTGCTGGCCGTATTTCCCCCGCCGCAGCTTATCCAGCACGCCGCTCTGCAGCCCTTCGCGCTTAAACTCCAGCGGCGTGGCGAGCGGTACGATATCGAGATAGCCGGTAGTGAGAAAATTATCCAGTTGCAGGGTGTCGACGCGCTGCGGGGCGCGACTGTTGCGCCCGGGATGCCAGTGCACGTCATTGTTACGTTTCAGGGGCTGGACATCTTCCATGGCGTCAAGAAACAGGGATTTGTCATCAAGGTTCATGGGCTCTCCTCCAGCGGCTGTCGCCAGCTACTATAGCCGCCTCGTGCTCCCCCCTCAATGCGTTTATCCCCGTCTGCTGGCAAAGTGAGCGCGACGGGCGGTTAAGGAAAACATTGTCGACTCTGGCGGCGAAACAGGGTGATCAATGACGCCGTTAGCGGCGTCTGTCGGGTGTCGCGCCGCTGGATCAGAAAATAGGCCGCCGTCGGCAACGCTTCGCGGACGGGGATCATCATCAGCTTGTCCGCCATCAGCGGATCGTTGCCGAGCTCCACCGGCAGGATACTGAGAAAATCGCTTTTCACCACCAGGCTGATGCACGACGAGAAGGTCTCGCACACAATATTCACCTTTGGCGCCAGCCCGGCCTGATTAAACCTGTCCTGCAGCTGTTTAAAGTAGCTGCCGCGCGGCGTCGGCATGGTCCAGTGGTGATCCATCAGCTCCACCAGCGAGGTGGCCTGCGCCGCCGGATGCCCCGCCCGAGCGAACACCGCGAACGGTTTCTCAAACAGTTTTTCAAAGCTGAACTCATGGTCGTACGGCCCGGGATAGTAGGTATTGATGGTGAAATCCAGCTCCCCCTGGCGCAGCTCATTGATCATCGCAAGCAACTGGCCCTCCATGATCCGCACCTTCACCTGAGGATGCTGCTGATGAAAGCGGCAGATCACCGACGGCATCAGCGACCGGGCGACGCTGGCGCCAAGGCCAATATTGATCTGCCCGGCCTGCTCTCCCTGACGCTGCAGCAGTTCATCCTGCGCCGCCCGCAGCTCCTCAAGGATCAGGCTCGCATGTTGATAAAAACTTTCGCCATTGTCAGTCAGCGCCACCCCCTGGCGGCGGCGGACGAACAACTGAGCGGAAAGCCCCTCCTCGAGCTCTTTAATCGCTTTGGTCAGGGCCGGCTGCGAGATCGCCAGCGAGCGGCTGGCGCCGCGAATACTCCCTTCCCGGGCCACCTCGACGAAGGCGCGAATTTGATGAAATTTGATCTGAAAGGCCATGCTTTTGGTGATAACCGTTGTTTATCAGACGCAAGAAAATGACATCTACTGTAATCCATCAGGCTGTGGCAGGTTAAGAGCGTTAAGGCCTGTAGCGCGTCAGTGATAAATAAAAGCTATCACATCGTGAACGCCATCACATTTTTTACTTATGACAGGATAAGCTATGCCGCAACTTGATGAATACCTGCGCCAGCTGGCGCCAGCCATGACCCAATGGCGCCGCGATTTTCACCTGCACGCTGAATCCGGCTGGCTGGAGTTTCGCACCGCCAGTAAGGTGGCGGAGATCCTCGACGGGCTCGGCTACCAGCTGGCGCTGGGGCGCGACGTCATCGATGCCGACAGCCGGATGGGGCTGCCGGATGAGGAGACCCTGGCCCAGGCTTTCGAGCGCGCCCGCGAGCAAGGGGCGCCGGAACGCTGGTTGCCGGCGTTTGAAGGCGGGTTCGCCGGCGTGGTGGCGACGCTCGACACCGGACGTCCCGGCCCAACCCTGGCCTTTCGCGTCGACATGGACGCCCTCGACCTCAATGAGCAGCACGATGACAGCCATCGCCCCCATCGCGACCATTTCGCCTCCTGCAACGCCGGCATGATGCACGCCTGCGGCCACGATGGGCATACCGCCATCGGGCTGGGGCTGGCGCATGTGCTCAAGCAGTATGTCGCCCAGCTCAATGGCGTCATTAAACTGATTTTCCAGCCTGCTGAAGAGGGTACCCGCGGCGCCCGCGCGATGGTGGCCGCCGGCGTGGTGGACGAGGTGGACTATTTTACCGCCATCCATATCGGCACCGGCGTCCCGGTCGGCACCGTGGTGTGCGGTGGCGACAACTTTATGGCCACCACCAAATTCGATGTGCAGTTCAGCGGCGTGGCCGCTCATGCCGGCGGCAAGCCTGAAGATGGGCGCAACGCGCTGCTCGCCGCCGCCCAGGCCGCCCTTGCCCTGCACGCCATCCCACCGCACAGCGCCGGCGCTTCGCGGGTCAACGTCGGGGTGATGCAGGCCGGCACCGGACGCAACGTGGTGCCCTCCTCGGCTCTGTTAAAAGTGGAAACCCGCGGCGAAAGCGAAGCCATCAACCAGTATGTTTTTGACCGGGCGCAGCACGTCATCGCCGGGGCCGCGGCGATGTATCAAGCCGGGTACGAGTTACGCATGATGGGGGCCGCCACCGCCAGCGCCCCGTCGCCGGCGTGGGTGGCGTACCTGCGCGAACAGGCCGCGCGGGTGCCCAGCGTGCAGCAGGCGGTGGATCGCATCGCCGCCCCGGCGGGATCGGAAGACGCCACCCTGATGATGGCCCGGGTCCAGGCGCGCGGCGGCCTTGCGTCATACATGATATTCGGCACCGAACTGAGCGCCGGTCATCACAACGAGAAGTTTGACTTCGACGAGAGCGTAATGACGGTCGCGGTCGACACCCTGGCGCGCGTCGCGCTTAACTTTCCCTGGCAGCGGGGGGTGTGATGGACCCGATTTTTCAGTTTGTTGAAGAGGTAATTGAGGCAAGCCGCGAGACCTATTGCGCCATCGCCGATGATATCTGGGACCACCCGGAGACGCGCTTTGAGGAGTTCTGGTCCGCCCGGCGGCTGGCGGACGCCCTGGAAGCGGAAGGTTTCCAGCTAACCCGTGATGCTGGCGGGATCCCCAATGCTTTTATCGCAAGCGTCGGCGAGGGCCAACCGGTTATTGCCCTGCTGGGCGAGTTTGACGCCCTGGCGGGTCTCAGCCAACAGGCCCATTGCGCGCAGCCGACATCGTCAACGCCAGGGGGCAACGGTCACGGCTGCGGGCACAATCTGCTCGGGACAGCGGCTTTCGCCGCGGCGGTTGCCGCCAAAAAATGGCTGCAGCAGCACGGCGGCGCGGGCACCCTGCGCTTCTACGGTTGCCCGGGGGAAGAAGGCGGCTCGGGCAAAACGTTCATGGTGCGCGAAGGGCTGTTTGATGACGTCGATGCGGCCCTCACCTGGCATCCGGAGGCCTGGGCCGGGATGTTCAGCACCCGCACTCTCGCCAACATTCAGGCGGCGTGGCGCTTTACCGGCACCGCCGCCCACGCCGCCAATTCGCCGCACCTGGGGCGAAGCGCCCTGGACGCGGTCACCCTGATGACCACCGGCAGTAACTTCCTGAATGAACATATTATCGAAAAGGCGCGGGTTCATTACGCCATTACCGATACCGGCGGCGTCTCGCCCAACGTCGTCCAGGCCCAGGCGGAAGTGCTGTATCTGATCCGCGCCCCGGAGATGGCAGATGTAGAACAGATCTTCGCCCGCATTGAGAAGATTGCCCAGGGGGCCGCGCTGATGACCGAGACCCACGTCAGCTGCCGCTTTGAAAAAGCCTGTTCCAGCTATCTGCCCAACCGCACGCTCGAAGCGGCGATGTATCAGGCGGTAGCGCATTACGGCACGCCGGCATGGAGCGACGACGATCGCGCCTTTGCCGCGGCGATCCGCGCCACTCTCAGCGCCAACGATATCAACAACAGCCTGAACAATATCGCCGGCACCGGCGGCGAGGCGGGGAAAACCTTCGCTCGTCGCCACCGCGATACGCTGCTGATTGATGAGGTGGCGCCGTGGGCGGCCACGGATACGATTCTCGCCGGCTCCACCGACGTCGGCGACGTCAGCTGGAAAGCGCCGGTGGCCCAATGCTTCAGCCCCTGCTTCGCGGTGGGTACCCCGCTGCACAGCTGGCAGCTGGTGAGCCAGGGACGCACCGCCATCGCCCATAAAGGGATGCTGCTGGCGGGGAAAGTCCTCGCGGCGACGGCGATCCGTTTATTCAGCGACCGCGCGCTGCTGGAGGACAGCCAGCGAGAGCTCAGGCAGGCGCTGGCAGAACATCCTTACCGCTGCCCGATTCCGGCGGAGGTGAGACCGTCGGTTTTACGATAACCATAAGACCAGACCGCTCCTGACAGACGCTGACCGGCATAGCGGCACGCACCGACCATAATAACCGCCGGCAGTACGGGAGCAGGCCTGCCCAACACAACAACGACAACAGAGGAACGCCCATGAGTATGTCATCCATACCGTCGCCTTCCCCCGCCGGAAAGCGCTATGGCTGGGTAGAGAAGATCGGTAATAAGGTCCCGCACCCGTTTTTGCTGTTTATCTATCTTATCGTGGCGCTGATCGCCGCCACGGCGATACTCTCCGCCTTCAACGTCGGTGTGCAAAACCCGGCGGACGGGTCGCGGGTGGTGGTCAAAAACCTGCTCAGCGTGGAAGGGCTGCACTGGTTTTTACCGAACGTGATTAAAAACTTCAGCGGTTTCGCGCCGCTGGGGGCGATCCTCGCCCTGGTGTTGGGCGCCGGCTTTGCCGAGCGGGTGGGCCTGTTGCCCGCGCTGATGGTCAAGATGGCCTCCCACGTTAGCGCCCGTTATGCCAGCTATATGGTGCTATTCATCGCCTTTTTCAGCCATATCTCTTCCGACGCCGCGCTGGTGATCATGCCGCCGCTGGGGGCGCTGATGTTTCTCGCTGTCGGTCGGCATCCGGTCGCCGGCCTGCTGGCGGCGATAGCCGGCGTGGGCTGCGGCTTTACCGCCAATTTACTGATCGTCACCACCGACGTGCTGCTCTCCGGGATCAGCACCGAGGCGGCCAAATCCATCGATGCCTCTCTGCACGTCAGCGTGATCGACAACTGGTACTTTATGGCGACCTCGGTGATCCTCCTGACCCTCGTCGGCGGTTTAATCACTGACAAGCTGGTGGAGCCGAGGCTGGGACAGTGGCAAGGCAGCCGCGACGAAAAGCTGCAAACCCTGACCACTGAGGAGCGTTTCGGCCTGCGCATCGCCGGGGTAGCAACGCTGGCGTTTGTGGCGGCCATCGCCCTAATGGTGGTTCCTGAAAACGGCATTCTTCGCGATCCGGTTCAGCACACGGTGATGCCCTCGCCGTTTATCAAAGGCATCGTGCCGCTGATCATCTTTTTCTTCTTTGTCGTGTCGCTGGCTTACGGCATCGCCACTGGCAAAATTCGCCGTCAGGCCGATCTGCCGCAGTTGATGATTGAGCCGATGAAAGAGATGGCTGGATTTATCGTGATGGTCTTCCCGCTGGCGCAGTTCGTGGCGATGTTCAACTGGAGCAATATGGGCAAGTTTATGGCCGTTGGCCTGACGGACCTGCTGGAGAGCGCCGGCATGAACGGCGTCCCGGCGTTTGTCGGTCTGGCGCTGCTGTCGGCTTTTCTGTGCATGTTTATCGCCAGCGGCTCGGCCATCTGGTCGATTCTGGCGCCGATCTTCGTGCCGATGTTTATGCTGCTGGGCTTCCACCCGGCGTTTGCGCAGATCCTGTTTCGCATCGCCGATTCATCGGTGCTGCCGCTGGCGCCGGTTTCACCGTTTGTACCGCTGTTTCTCGGTTTTTTACAGCGCTACCGACCCGACGCCCGCCTCGGGACTTACTACTCGCTGGTGCTCCCTTATCCGCTGATTTTTCTCGCCGTCTGGCTGCTGTTGCTGGTGGGCTGGTATCTGGCAGGACTGCCCATCGGCCCTGGCATTTATCCGCGGCTCCCTTAAGCCGTTGAAGCGCCAGGGACGGCTGCTTACTCTTAACGCGGCACCTTCATTTTGACCTTACGGGGGACATCTGCGGCTCCGGCGAAGAAGCCGAAAAGCGCGCGATACCCGCGTTCGAGCAACAGCGAGAGGCCGTGGATAACCAGGCCGCTGAAGATCAATACGATTACGCCAGTCAGTATATATTGCATAGCCCCACCTCTGAGTTATTAACCGCGCCGCGACGACGCGGTGGCACCTTCCCGGGCGCGCAAAGCGGCGCGGAGGACCGGCGTCGTCAGCTTAAAAGTAGCAAAAACCATGCCCGATAACCCGCCAGAATCGATCCAAAAATAAATCAACGTACAGGCCGCAGGAAGCCGGCCGGGGATACGGGTTTATCTTTTGGGAGTATAGTTGACCGCCGCCGGCGCGTGGTATCGTGTGGCCCTCGTGTACGATGGTGGATGACTGAAACGATGTTGACCTTGCTGCAGGATAAAATGGATACCCCGCTGGGGGCGCTGTGGGTACTCTGCGACGAACAGTTTAATTTACGCGCCGTCGAGTGGGACGAGCACCGCGATCGGATGGAAACCCTGCTCGACGTACACTATCGCCGGGAAGGCTATCAGCGCGTTGACTGCCGCAATCCAGGCGGTCTCAGCAGTAAGCTGAACGACTATTTTGCCGGCGATCTGGCCGTTATTGAGACCCTGCCTACCGCCACCGCCGGCACCCCTTTCCAGCGCCAGGTCTGGCAAGCGTTGCGCGATATCCCCTGCGGCCAGGTGATGCACTACGGTCAGCTGGCCGAAGCGCTCGGTCGTCCCGGCGCGGCACGCGCGGTGGGGGCCGCCAATGGCGCCAACCCGGTGAGTATTGTGGTGCCTTGCCATCGGGTCATCGGACGTAACGGTACGATGACCGGCTATGCCGGCGGCGTGCAGCGTAAAGAGTGGCTTCTGCGCCACGAGGGCTATCTGTTGCTTTGACTGAAAATGCCTTTTCTGGAATTTTCAGGTAATTTTACAATCAAATGTGGCTGAATAATCTATTTTTAATCAAGCAGATATCAGCCTGTTTTGATTTCCCCTGCTGATATTACGTGTTTCAGAGCCTGAAGACTTACCTGCTCATCAAAAAGATGTTAAAATTGACCAATATCAATTAAGGCCTGAGCAGACATATGATCCCTGAGAAGCGAATTATTCGACGCATTCAGTCTGGCGGTTGTGCTATCCATTGTCAGGATTGCAGTATCAGCCAGCTCTGCATCCCCTTTACTCTGAACGAGCACGAGCTTGATCAGCTGGATAATATTATCGAGCGGAAAAAGCCCATCCAGAAAGGTCAAACCTTGTTCAAAGCCGGTGATGAGCTGAAATCGTTGTATGCCATTCGCTCCGGGACCATCAAAAGCTACACCATCACCGAGCAAGGCGATGAGCAGATTACCGGCTTCCACCTGGCGGGCGATCTGGTGGGCTTTGACGCCATCGGCACCGGCCTGCACCCGAGCTTCGCCCAAGCGCTGGAAACGTCGATGGTATGCGAGATCCCCTTTGAAACCCTCGACGATCTTTCCGGAAAAATGCCGAATCTGCGTCAGCAGATGATGCGCCTGATGAGCGGTGAGATCAAAGGCGACCAGGATATGATCCTGCTGCTTTCCAAAAAGAACGCCGAAGAGCGCCTGGCCGCGTTTATCTATAACCTGTCCCGCCGTTTCGCGCAGCGCGGTTTCTCTCCCCGTGAGTTCCGTCTGACCATGACCCGCGGCGACATTGGCAACTATCTCGGCCTCACCGTCGAAACCATCAGCCGTCTGCTGGGGCGTTTCCAGAAGAGCGGCATGCTGGCGGTGAAAGGCAAATACATCACCATTGAAAACGGCGACCTGCTGGCCCAGCTGGCCGGTCAGGCGCGTAACGTCGCTTAATCTCCGCGCAACACCTGGTCAGGATCGGCAATTTTTTCAGATTTGTTGATCTGACCAGGCTCCTCCCCTGTTTCAATTCATCCATATAGGTTATCTTTTTAATAACTGACGGTAGCTGCAGTTGTAAGGAGACCCTGTATGGCGAAGTATCAGAGCATGCTGGTAGTAATCGATCCTAACCAGGACGACCAGCCGGCGCTAAGGCGAGCGGTGTACCTGCACCAACGGATTGGTGGACGCATCAAAGCCTTTTTGCCGATCTATGATTTTTCTTATGAAATGACCACCCTGTTGTCGCCGGATGAACGGACGGCGATGCGTCAGGGCGTCATTGCCCAACGAACGGCCTGGATCCGCGAGCAGGCGAAATTCTATCTTGAATCCGGTGTGCCGATTGACGTGAAGGTGGTGTGGCACAACCGCCCCTTCGAAGCCATTATTCAGGAAGTGATCAGTGAGAAACACGACCTGCTGCTGAAGATGGCCCACCAACACGACAAGCTGGAAGCGGTGATCTTCACCCCGACCGACTGGCATCTGCTGCGTAAGTGCCCTTGCCCGGTCTGGATGGTGAAAGACCAGCCATGGCCAGAAGGCGGTAAAGCGCTGGTCGCCGTCAATCTGGCCAGTGAAGAAAATTATCACAACACCCTCAACGAGAAGCTGGTGCGCGAGACCCTGTCGCTGGCGGAAGAAGTCAACCACACTGAAGTGCACCTTATCGGCGCCTATCCGGTCACCCCGATCAATATCGCGATTGAGCTGCCGGATTTCGATCCCAGCGTCTACAACGACGCCATCCGCGGCCAGCATCTGCTGGCGATGAAAGCCCTGCGGCAGAAGTTTGGCATTGACGAGAAATTCACCCACGTGGAAAAAGGGTTGCCTGAGGAGGTGATCCCGGATCTCGCCGAGCATCTGCAGGCGGGGATCGTGGTGCTGGGTACGGTCGGACGAACCGGCCTCTCCGCGGCGTTCCTTGGCAATACCGCGGAGCAGGTTGTCGACCACCTGCGCTGCGATCTGCTGGTGCTTAAACCAGAGGCCTATCAGACGCCGGTGGAACTGGACGACGACGACGACGATTAATCTTCCCTCCCGGAACGTTCATCATCCCCCGCCTCGCGGGGGATTTTTTTGCCCGCTTTCCCTCAGGCACAAAAAAGGGCCGCTTGCGGCCCCGTCATGGCATGGCGACCCTGAACGACTCAGTGGATACCCAGACGCCAGGCCAGATCGATCTCTTCTTTCAGCTCCAGCGAGGAGAGCGCCATCAGGTCAGCAAACTCCAGTTCCAGCAGTTTAAGTTTTTTCAGATACTGCGCTGGAGTCATGACGGTGGTGTCGCGGCGTAAGAATTCGATGGCCATCTGCGTTGGGGTTAACTCGGTATCCATAATATCCTCTGTCTGATGTAAGAACCGGAACATTATATCACCTTTTACCGCTTATTTTATGAACAATCCCTGGCATCCTTGTGCATATAAAAAAGCCGTCTCACAGGAGACGGCTTATAAACAAACGTTGTAAAACAATAATGTTACATTACAGCGCTTTCAGGATCGCATCGACGCTGGCTTTGGCATCACCGAACAGCATATGGGTGTTCTCTTTAAAGAACAGCGGGTTCTGTACGCCGGCGTAACCGGTGTTCATCGAACGCTTAAAGACCACCACGTTCTGCGCTTTCCACACCTCAAGCACCGGCATGCCGGCGATCGGGCTCTTCGGATCGTCCTGCGCCGCCGGGTTGACGGTATCGTTAGCGCCGATGACCAGCACGGTGTCGGTATCGCTGAAATCATCGTTGATCTCATCCATCTCCAGCACGATGTCGTAAGGCACTTTAGCCTCCGCCAGCAGGACGTTCATATGTCCCGGTAGACGGCCGGCGACCGGGTGAATGCCAAAGCGCACCTTAATGCCGCGCGCCCGCAGCTTCTCGGTAATTTCTGCCACCGGATACTGCGCCTGGGCCACCGCCATACCATAGCCCGGGGTGATGATGACCGAGTGCGAATTTTTCAGCATCTCCGCCGTCTCTTCGGCGCTAATTTCACGGTGCTCGCCCACTTCTTCATCGCCGCCGCTGGAGGAACCATCGGTGCCGAAGCCGCCGGCGATCACGCTGATAAAGGAGCGGTTCATCGCCTTACACATAATGTAAGAGAGGATGGCGCCGGAAGAGCCCACCAGCGCGCCGGTGACGATCAGCAGGTCATTGCTCAGCATAAAGCCCGCCGCAGCCGCCGCCCAGCCCGAGTAGGAGTTGAGCATCGAGACCACCACCGGCATGTCCGCGCCGCCGATGGAGGCCACCAGGTGCCAGCCGAAGGCCAGCGCGATCGCGGTCATCACCAGCAGGCACAGGACCTGGGTGCCGGTGCTGTCGGAGCGCACAAAAATCACCATCAGGATGAAGGAAACCACCAGCGCCGCCAGGTTAAGCTTATGGCGATTAGGCAGCATCAGCGGTTTGGAGGAGATCTTGCCGCGCAGTTTACCAAACGCCACTACCGAACCGGTGAAGGTCACCGCGCCGATGAAGATGCCGAGGAACACTTCGGTCAAATGGATATTGACCAGAATCTGCTCCATGCCGGTTTCATGCTGCAGGTAGCTGTTAAACCCTACCAGCACCGCCGCCAGGCCAACGAAGCTGTGCAGGATGGCCACCAGCTCCGGCATCTCGGTCATTTCGACCTTCTTCGCCAGACGGATACCGATTGCCCCACCGATCACCATCGCGAGGATAATCCAGCCGACGTTGCCGGCGTCCGGACCCAGAATAGTGGCAATCAGGGCGATGGCCATCCCGGCGATGCCGAAATAGTTGCCCTGCTGCGAGGTTTCGTGTTTCGACAGACCCGCCAGGCTGAAAATAAACAGGATTGCAGCAACAATGTATGCAGCTGTAACTAATCCACCAGACATGTGCTACCCCTTATCCTTTGCGAAACATTTTCAGCATGCGCTGAGTCACGGTAAAACCACCGAAAATATTAATGCTGGCGATCAGTACCGCGATAAAGCTCAGGAAGCTGACCCAGCCGCCGTGGCCTATCTGCAGCAACGCGCCAACCACGATAATGCCCGAAATGGCGTTCGTCACCGACATCAGCGGCGTATGCAGCGCATGGGAGACATTCCATACCACGTAGTAACCCACCACGCAGGCCAGCGCGAAGACGGTGAAATGGCCGAGGAACTCTTTAGGCGCCACGTTGGCCAGCCAGCCGAAGAGAATAATCGCCAGCGCTATCAGCGCATATTTGCGCCACGGCGACGCCGGTTTCACCTCTTCTTTCGGCGCTTCCACTTTTTTCGCCGCGGCCTGCGGCTGAGCGGAGACCTGAATCGGCGGCGCCGGCCAGGTGATTTCGCCTTCACGCACTACGGTCACGCCGCGCACCACCACGTCATCGAAATCGATGACGATATTGCCGTCTTTCTCTTTGCACAGCAGCTTCAGCAGGTTCACCAGGTTGGTGCCGTAGAGCTGGGAGGACTGGGTCGGCAGACGGCCTGGCAGGTCGGTATAACCGATAATTTTCACGCCGTTGGCGGTGGTCACCACTTCGCCCGGCACGGTGTACTCGCAGTTGCCGCCGTTTTGCGAGGCGAGATCGACCACCACGCTGCCCGACTTCATGGCGTCAACCATTTCCCGGGTGATCAGCTTCGGTGCCGGCTTGCCCGGAATTAACGCCGTGGTGACGATAATATCGACCTCTTTCGCCTGGGCGGCGAACAGCGCCATTTCGGCCTGAATAAAGGCCTCGGACATCACCTTGGCATAGCCGTCGCCGCTGCCCGCTTCCTCTTTAAAATCCAGTTCGAGGAATTCGGCGCCCATACTCTGCACCTGCTCCTTCACTTCCGGACGGGTATCGAAGGCGCGAACAATCGCCCCCAGGCTGTTGGCGGCGCCAATCGCCGCCAGACCGGCCACCCCGGCACCGATAACCATCACCTTGGCGGGCGGAACTTTGCCTGCCGCGGTAATCTGCCCGGTAAAGAAACGGCCGAATTCATGGGCCGCTTCAACGATAGCGCGGTACCCGGCGATATTGGCCATTGAGCTGAGCGCATCCAGCGACTGGGCGCGGGAGATACGCGGCACCGAATCCATCGCCATCACGTTGATATTGCGGGCCGCCAGTTTTTCCATCAGCTGCGGGTTTTGCGCCGGCCAGATAAAACTAATCAGCGTGGTTCCTGGATTCAACAGGGCAATTTCATCGTCATTCGGAGCATTGACCTTGAGGATGACATCAGACTGCCACACCTCGTCGCCGGTCACGATCTCAGCCCCCGCCTGGGCGAAGGCCTCATCGTCAAAGCTGGCCAGCTTCCCGGCGCCGCTTTCTACCGCGACGCTAAAGCCGAGTTTGAGCAACTGCTCAACGGTCTTCGGCGTGGCGGCGGCCCGGGTCTCCTGGGCTAGCCTTTCTTGTGGTACACCAATACGCATAGTTTTCCCTTCCATCGGTTTTTGATGATGGTTTACTTTTCTGACCAACAACGACAGGACGGCAAAATCGTCCTCGCCGTCTTTCGCTGTCTGCAAAATGAAACAGTAACAAACTTTTTATAACCTACTGAAAATAGCGATTGTGATCTACAGCGATAAAACAGAAATTTTGATTTTATTGCTTATTGTCAGCACAGATGGTTCCGGGCAGCAATATTTACCTGAATTTGCCTTTCAGGCCTGATAATCCGCTTATCCAGTGGTATAAAACGCCATTTATCGCCATTGAGATCATTGTATTAACATTACATTAACTAATAAAAGTGGTATCGATTATCGTTTTTGCTGGTCAAGCGGCTGTTTTTTCAACATATCGAAAAATGTTATCTTTCCGTGGTATACGATTCGGGCGGCAAGCAAAAAATGACGCAGACAGTCACGGCGATTAAATGCAATAATCAAACGTTTTCAGTCAACAACAACACCAGTATATGGTTTGCGCAAGGCAAAGGATTATTTTTATGAAGCTTAAAAACACCCTCCTGGCGTCTGCTCTCCTGACAACCGCCACGTTGTCTGCCCACGCAGCGACCGAGTTGACCCCGGAGCAGGCGGCTGCGCTGAAGCCCTACGATCGCGTTGTCGTCACCGGCCGGTTTAATGCCATTGGCGACGCGGTGCAAGCGGTATCGCGCAAAGCTGACAAAGACGGCGCGGCCTCATTCTATGTTGTCGACACGTCGGATTACGGCAATGGCGGCAACTGGCGCGTCACGGCTGACCTCTATAAAGACGACGCGCCGAAAGCGGATGCGCCGAAAAATCGCATCATCAATGGCGTGATGGAGCTGCCGAAAGATCAGGCCGTTGAGCTGATGCCTTACGACACCGTCACCGTCCAGGGCTTCTATCGCAGTCAGCCGGAAGTGAACGACGCCATCACCAAAGCGGCGAAAGCGAAAGGCGCCTATGCGTTCTTCATCGTCCGCCAGGTGGACGCCAACCAGGGCGGCAACCAGCGCATTACCGCCTATATCTACAAAAAAGATGCGGAGAAACGCGTTCTGCAGAGCCCGGACGCAATCCCGGCTGATTCTGAAGCCGGCCGCGCGGCGCTGGCCAAAGGCGGCGAAGCGGCGAAAAACGTCGAAATCCCGGGCGTCGCCACCACCGCGGCGGTTGGCTCCGGCACCGGTGTAGGTCGTTTCTTCGAGACCCAGTCGTCGAAAGGCGGACGTTACACTGTCACGCTGCCGGACGGCACCAAAGTTGAAGAAGTGAACAAAGTGACCGCGGCGCAAATGGTGCCGTTCGATAACATCAAGTTCACCGGCAACTATGGCAACATGACGGAAATCTCTTATCAGACGGCGAAACGCGCGGCGAAGAAAGGGGCGAAGTACTACCACATTACCCGCCAGTGGCAGGAACGCGGCGGCAACATCACCATCAGCGCCGATTTGTACAAATAATCGCTGCTGACTGGCTAAAAAGGCGGCGCATCGCCGCCTTTTCATTTTTTTTCATCCCCCGCCATTGCATGGCCCCCGGACACTCCGTAAAATCCCGCGCCTTAGCGCAATCTTCCATTTTTATGCGATTTCGCAAAATAAATATTCTGGAACAGCCATTTTCACCTCGGGAATGCAATGGAAAAGAAACTGGGCCTGAGCGCCCTGACCGCCCTGGTCCTTAGCTCAATGCTCGGCGCTGGCGTATTCAGTTTGCCGCAAAATATGGCGGCCGTGGCCAGCCCTTCCGCTCTGCTCATCGGCTGGGCGATCACCGGCGTCGGGATCCTGTTCCTCGCCTTCGCGATGCTGCTGTTGACCCGTATTCGCCCCGACCTCGACGGCGGGATCTTCACCTACGCCCGTGAAGGGTTCGGCGAGCTGATCGGCTTCTGTTCCGCGTGGGGCTACTGGCTGTGCGCGGTGATCGCTAATGTCTCCTATCTGGTGATCGTCTTTTCGGCGCTCAGTTTCTTCACCGATACCCCTGAGCTGCGCCTGTTTGGTGATGGCAACACCTGGCAGTCGATCGTCGGCGCTTCAGTTCTGCTGTGGGTAGTCCACTTTCTGGTCCTGCGTGGGGTGCAGACGGCGGCGGGGATTAACCTGGTCGCGACCCTCGCCAAGCTGTTGCCGCTGGGGGCGTTTGTCGCCCTCGCCGCCCTGGCCTTTCAGCTGGATACGTTCCGCCTCGATTTCAGCGGCGTGGCGCTGGGCGTACCGGTGTGGGAGCAGGTTAAAAACACGATGCTGATCACTCTGTGGGTGTTCATCGGCGTCGAAGGCGCGGTGGTGGTCTCCGCCCGCGCGCGTCACAAGCGCGACGTTGGGCGCGCGACGCTGCTCGCGGTGCTTTCGGCCCTCGCGGTGTATCTGCTGGTCACCCTGCTGTCGCTGGGTGTGGTGCCGCGTAGCGAACTGGCCGAAATGCGCAACCCGTCGATGGCGGGACTGATGGTCAGACTGATGGGCTCGTGGGGTGAAATTGTGATTGCCGCCGGGCTTATCGTGTCGGTGTGCGGCGCCTATCTCAGCTGGACCATCATGGCCGCCGAAGTGCCTTACCTCGCGGCCACCCACAAAGCCTTCCCGCGCTTGTTCGCCCGTCAGAACCGCAACAACGCCCCCTCCGCCTCGCTGTGGCTGACCAATATCAGCGTTCAGGCGTCGCTGGTTTTGATCTGGCTGACCGGTTCGGACTACGGCACCCTGCTGACTATTGCGTCAGAGATGATCCTCGTGCCCTATCTGCTGGTCGGCGCCTTTTTGCTGAAAATCGGCACCCGTCCGCTGCATCAAGCGGTGGGTATCGGCGCCTGCATTTATGGCTTATGGTTATTATACGCGTCGGGACCTGTGCATTTGCTGTTGTCGGTGGTACTTTACGCTCCGGGTCTTCTGGTCTTTTTGTACGCGCGGCGTACGCACCAGCACGATCGTTCGCTCAAACGCCGCGAATTGGCGCTAATTGGTTTATTGCTGGTTGCCGCTGTGCCGGCAACGTGGATGCTGGTGGGGTAAGCGGTCGCCCTGCCGCCTAAATCAAAGGAGATACCCATGGCTGAACTACAGCCCCGCCCGGTTCTGATCACAGGAGGAGGCCGCCGCATCGGCCTCGCGCTGGCGCACCATTTTCTGCAGCAACACCAGCCGGTCATCGTCAGCTATCGCACGCCCTATCCGGCGATCGATGACCTGCGCCAGGCAGGCGCTCTCTGTCTGCAGGCCGACTTCAGCAGCGATGACGGCATTCTGACCTTTGCCGAAGCGGTTAAATCGCATACCAGCGGCCTGCGGGCCATCATCCACAACGCCAGTGACTGGATGGCGGAGAAGCCGGGAGTACCGCTCAGCACGGTGATCAACCGCATGATGCAGATCCACGTCCATGCCCCCTATCTGCTCAACCACGCGCTGGAAGAACTCCTGCGCGGTCACGGCCATGCCGCCAGCGACATTATCCATATCACCGATTACGTGGTGGAGCGCGGGAGCGATAAACATATCGCCTACGCCGCCAGCAAGGCCGCGCTGGACAACATGACCCGCTCCTTCGCCCGCAAGCTGGCGCCGGAGATCAAAGTCAACGCTATAGCCCCGTCGCTGATCATGTTCAATGAAGGTGACGACGAGGCCTATCGTCAGCAGGCGCTGGATAAATCGCTGATGAAAATCGCCCCGGGCGAGAAAGAGATCAGCGACCTTATCGACTATCTGTTTACCAGCCGCTACGTGACCGGCCGGTCATACGCCGTCGACGGCGGTCGCCCTCTGCGTTAGTGGAAGCGGCTCCAGCCAACAATCAACAGCCAGGCACACAGCCCCCAGCACCCCACTGCGCCTGCCAGCGCTAACGGCAGGCGCATGATGCCGGTGAAGTACCACAGCGACAGCAGATAGATAAAATAGGGAACGATCGACCACATGCCGAACACGATAGTGGCGCGCAGGGCTTCAATACCACGCTCGCTGGCAACAATATAGTGGGCGATGAGCGCAAAGGTGGGAAACAGCGGAATAAGCCCGGCGATGGCGTAGTTTTTGGTTTTCGCCAGCACGCCAATCAGCACCACCACCAGCGCGCCCAGCAGCCCTTTGATTAACAGCCCCATGTCCATATGCCTTAACAATGAATCAACAAGTTAGCGCAGCATAGCGGAATTAGCGCTGTTTATAAAACAGGAATGGCGGGTAAAATAGCCGCGGTGTATGTTATTTCTTTTACTGATGTGCAATAGACATGAATAAAATCGTTTTTGTTGAGGATGATCCTGAGGTAGGAGCGCTGATCGCCGCCTATCTCGGCAAGCATGATATGGAGGTGGTGGTCGAGCCTCGCGGCGACCGCGCAGAGGAAGTGATCGCGCGGGAGAAACCGGACCTCGTGCTGCTGGACATTATGCTGCCCGGCAAGGACGGAATGACCCTCTGTCGCGATTTGCGTGGGCAATGGCAAGGGCCGATTGTTCTGCTGACCTCGCTCGACAGCGATATGAACCATATCCTCTCCCTGGAGATGGGCGCCAGCGATTATATCCTGAAGACCACACCGCCGGCGGTGCTGCTGGCGCGACTGCGTCTGCATTTGCGCCAGCATATCGCCCCGGCGGGTACAGGCGCGCCTTCGACGCTGACCCCGCACAAGACCATCTCCTTTGGCTCACTGACCATTGACCCGGTCAACCGCCAGGTGCTGCTCGGCGGAGAAAGCGTCGCCCTGTCCACCGCCGATTTCGACCTGCTGTGGGAGCTGGCCACCCACGCCGGGCAGATTATGGACCGCGACGCCTTGCTGAAAAATTTACGCGGCGTCACCTACGACGGGATGGATCGCAGCGTTGACGTCGCTATCTCGCGCCTGCGCAAAAAACTGCTCGATAACGCCACCGAACCCTACCGGATTAAGACGGTACGCAACAAAGGCTACCTCTTCGCCCCCCACGCCTGGGATAACTGAGCGGTCCGTCTGCGGCCCTGAAAGGGGCCCGTTTCACCGCCTGTTCCCCGGCGGTAAGCGCATCACATTTTTTCCGCCGCCTTCGCGCTGGCTGACCGCCGCCCATTTGTCATATTGAGTAAATCAATATGTTTCGCCGTACAGAAGCCCATCACATAACCCCTCAATATGATTGTGCTCAAGGACTTAGCGTTATCAGAGTGGCATAAAGCCTGAAAACACAGGACTTTTGCATGATGAAATACGTTGTACTTTTGGCACTTACTCTCTTCACGTCACTCTCTGGCTGGGCTTTTTCTCTCGACAACGCCGATATCCGGCTCCTCTGTCCACAGCGCGGGCAGATTAAGGTGCTTCTTCACCGCTATCAACATACCCAGCAATCCTGGGGAGATCACCATTTCGAAACCGGCGGCGGATACGTGCGCCAGGGGCCGCTGCTGGTGATCCCGTTTGCTAATCTTGATCAGATGATTTACCACCAGACCACCGGCGAATTTGCTTACTGGTATGCCGAAGCAGAACAGCTGGTGCGCTGTCGGCTGCTGAGCCTGGCCACCCTCTATCCGGTGGATATACCCTACTATCGCGAGTAGCGCCCAGCGGCGCGCAGAATACGCTGGCCACAATCCTGGCCTCATGCAGACGTAAGCCCGCAATGAGTGACAGCGTCACATTTTTAACGGCGTCGCTCCCCCCGGCTGGCTATTGTCAGGGGGCATAAACCCTGCTTTGATAGCGTATCGGTTATGCCCGCGCGGGCTTCGGCTCGCCCCGGTAAATCCGTGACGTTTTCGCCCTGCCCTGCAGATGGTCCGGGGCGCCGGCAGGTTTCTCTTTTTGAATATGCGGTAATGTAATGAAAAAGCTGTTCGTGCAGTTCTATCTTCTGCTCTTCGTCTGCTTTCTGGTGATGACCATGCTGGTGGGCCTGGTCTATAAATTTACCGCTGAACGCGCCGGAAGGCAGTCGCTTGACGATCTGATGAAAAGCTCACTGTATCTGATGCGCAGCGAGTTGCGGGAAATTCCGCCTCGCGACTGGAGCAAGACGCTTAAAGAGCTGGACCTTAATCTGTCGTTCGACCTGCACATCGAGCCGATGAGCAAATTTAAATTGTCGGAAAGCTCGATGCAGCACCTGCGCGCTGGGGATATTGTCGCGCTCGACGACCAGTACACCTTTATCCAGCGCATCCCCCGCAGCCACTATGTGTTATCCGTGGGCCCGGTACCCTATCTCTATTTTCTGCATGAAATGCGCCTGCTGGACGTGGCGCTGATGGCGTTTATCGCTATCTCGCTGGCCTTCCCGGTGTTTATCTGGATGCGTCCGCACTGGCAGGACATGCTGCGCATTGAGACCGCCGCCCAGCGCTTTGGCGAAGGCCACCTCAGCGAGCGTATTCATTTTGACAGCATGTCCAGCTTTGAGCGGCTCGGGGTGGCCTTTAACCAGATGGCCGACAACATTAACGCGCTCATTGCCAGCAAAAAGCAGCTAATTGACGGCATCGCCCATGAGCTCAGGACGCCGCTGGTGCGACTGCGCTACCGTCTGGAGATGAGCGAAAACCTCACCGAGGCGGAATCGCAGGCGCTAAACCGTGATATCGGCCAGCTGGAAGCGCTCATTGAAGAGCTCCTGACCTACGCCCGTCTCGATCGCCCGCAGACGGAGCTCAGCCTGACCACCCCCGATTTTCCCGCCTGGATCAGCGACCACGTCGAGGATATCCAGATGGTCAACCCGCAGCGCGAGGTCTGCCTGGCGACGCTGACCCGCGGCAACTATGGCGCGCTGGATATGCGGTTGATGGAGCGGGTGCTGGATAATCTGGTGAATAACGCCCTGCGCTACAGCAGTCAGCGGGTGGCGGTCAGCCTGACCCTGCAGGGTGCCCGCGCGTCGTTGCAGGTCGACGATGACGGCCCGGGCATTGCCCCCGAGGAGCGCGAGCGGGTGTTCGAGCCTTTTGTTCGTCTTGACCCCAGCCGCGATCGGGCGACCGGAGGCTGCGGCCTCGGCCTGGCCATCGTCCACAGTATCGCCCAGGCGATGGGGGGCGAGGTTCGTTGCAAGGCCAGTCCTCTCGGCGGCGCCCGCTTCTGTTTTAGCTGGCCGGTCTATCATCAGTTGCCCGATTTTACCTCTGCCTGAATAAAAGTTGCGCAGCGGCCGCGGGCTGGGTATGCTGTAAAAATCGAATAGTATGTTGTAACTAAGGTGAATGCGATGGCCAGCTACGACCTCGTTGAACGTCTGAATGATACCTTTCGCCAGATCGAGCTGGAGCTGCAGGCGCTGCGCCAGGCGTTAACGACCTGTCGACTGCTGGCGGGCCGGGTGTTTGAGCTGCCGGCAATCAGTAAAGATGCCGAGCATGACCCGCTGGCGAACATTACTGTCGTCCAGCACACCGGGGAGGCGGCGCTGGATCTCGCCCTGCGACACTATGGCCATCTGTTTATCCAGCAGCAATCGGAAACCCGCAGCAGCAAAGCCGCCGTCCGCCTGCCGGGTGCTATCTGCCTGCAGGTCACCGCCGCGGAACAGCAGGCGCTGCTGGCGCGCATTCAGCAGATCAACACCCTTAAGGCCACCTTCGAGAAAATCGTCACCGTCGACTCTGGCCTGCCCCCCACCGCCCGCTTTGAGTGGGTGCATCGCCATTTGCCTGGATTAATTACCCTCAGCGCCTATCGCACGCTAACGCCCCTTCTCGACCCGAGCACTATCCGCTTCGGTTGGGCCAATAAGCACGTGATCAAAAACCTGACCCGCGACCAGGTGTTGATGATGCTGGAGAAAAGCCTGCAATCGCCACGGGCGGTGCCGCCCTGGACCCGCGAGCAGTGGCAGAGCAAACTGGAGAGGGAGTATCAGGATATCGCCGCCCTGCCGCAGCGGGCGCGGCTGAAAATTAAACGGCCGGTGAAAGTGCAGCCGATTGCCCGCGTCTGGTATGCCAGCGAGCAGAAACAGGTGCAGTACGCCTGCCCCAGCCCGCTGATCGCCCTGATATCCGGCAGCCAGGGGGTCAGCGTGCCGGATATTGGCGAATTGCTCAACTACGATGCCGACAACGTGCAATACCGCTACAAACCGGAGGCGCAGTCGCTGAGATTACTGATCCCTCGCCTGCACCTCTGGCTGGCTAGCGAGTAGCCAGGCTGCCGACCATCAGCTCCGGGCGCACCCAGCTGTCGAATTCGGCTTCCGTCAGGTAGCCCAGCGCCAGCGCCGAGGCCTTCAGGGTCAGCCCCTCATGGTGCGCTTTTTTGGCGATCTCCGCCGCTTTATCATAGCCGATATGGGTATTCAGCGCGGTCACCAGCATCAGCGACTCGTTGAGCAGCTGGTTGATCCGCTCGCGATTCGGCTCAATCCCCACCGCACAGTGCTCGTTAAAGCTCGCCATGCCGTCCGCCAGCAGACGCACCGACTGCAGGAAGTTGTGAATGACCATCGGCCGATAGACGTTGAGCTCGAAGTTACCCGAGGCGCCGCCGATATTCACTGCCACGTCGTTACCCATCACCTGGCAGCAGACCATGGTCAGGGCTTCGCACTGCGTCGGGTTGACTTTGCCGGGCATAATCGATGACCCGGGCTCGTTTTCCGGGATGGCGATTTCCCCTATCCCGCAGCGCGGCCCGGAGGCCAGCCAGCGGACATCGTTAGCGATTTTCATCAGCGAGGCCGCCAGACCTTTCAGCGCGCCGTGGGCATGGACCAGGGCATCGACGGTGGCCAGCGCTTCGAATTTGTTCGGCGCGGTGACAAACGGCTGTCCGCTGAGCGAGGCCAGTTCGGCCGCCACCCGCACGGCATATTCCGGATGGGTATTCAGCCCGGTCCCCACCGCCGTCCCGCCCAGCGCCAGCTCGGCGAGATGCGGCTGGCTGGCGTCAAGATGCTTCAGGTTGTGGTCCAGCATCGCCACCCAGCCGGAGATTTCCTGGCCTAAGGTGAGCGGCGTGGCGTCCTGCAGATGGGTGCGACCGATCTTAACGATATCCCTGAAGGCCACCGCTTTTTCGTTGAGCGTGGCCCGCAGCGCCTGCAGCGGCGGGAGCAATTTTTCCCGCAGGGCAATCAGCGCCGCGACGTGCATGGCGGTGGGGAACACATCATTCGAGCTTTGGCTTTTATTGACATCGTCATTGGGATGGATTTTTCGCGCCATCCCCCGCTCACCGCCGAGCAGTTCACTGGCGCGGTTGGCCAGCACCTCGTTCATATTCATATTGCTCTGGGTGCCGGAACCGGTCTGCCAGATAGCCAGCGGGAACTCCTGGGGGTGTTTTCCGGCCAGCACTTCGTCAGCGGCGGCGACGATCGCCCCGGCTTTCTCCGGCGTCAGCAGGCCAAGATCCTGATTGACCTTCGCCGCCGCCCGCTTGGTCAGCGCGAGGGCATATATCAGTTCCCCGGGCATTTTTTCGGTCGAGATGCGGAAATGCTCCAGAGAACGCTGGGTCTGGGCGCCCCAGAGTTTATCGGCCGGGACGTCGATGGCGCCCATCGAGTCTTTTTCACTGCGATGCGTTGTCATTACTTTCTCCTTGGATGAAAAGTGCGTCATAGCGACAAAGCTCACCTGCTTAAAAGAGTAAGTATTGGCCAGATTGAAAAGTTGTTTTGGTGGTTCGTGCCGCGGAGCGGCATAAAAAAACCGCCCCGAAGGGCGGCCCAGACCGCTGACAAAATGTAATCGTCGGGATTGCCCGGCGGCGCTGCGCTTGCACGGGCCTACAGAGAATTGCCTAACTGTTTAATATTGCTGTTTTTCGTAGGCCGGGTAAGGCGGAAGCCGCCACCCGGCAGAAAGGCGATCACAATAACGAAAACCGGTTTGTCATCGGCCATAGCCGCCCCGAAGGGCGGCCAGGTTTACTTCACGCAGCGGGCGCACTGCGATGTCTGGATCTGCTGGAAGAAGTCGTTGCCTTTATCATCGACGAGAATAAACGCCGGGAAGTCTTCCACGTCGATTTTCCAGATAGCCTCCATCCCCAGTTCCGGATACGCCACGCACTCAAGGCTGCGGATGCTCTGCTGAGCCAGTACCGCCGCCGGGCCGCCGATGCTGCCGAGGTAGAAGCCGCCGTGCTTGTGGCAGGCGTCGGTGACCTGCTGGCTGCGGTTGCCTTTCGCCAGCATGATCTTGCTCGCGCCGTGCGACTGCAGCAGATCGACGTAAGAGTCCATGCGCCCTGCGGTAGTCGGGCCGAGGGAGCCGGAGGCGTAACCGTCCGGCGTCTTGGCCGGGCCGGCGTAGTAGATCGGGTGATCTTTGACGTACTGCGGCAGGGCTTCGCCATTATCAATAAGCTCTTTCAGCTTGGCGTGGGCGATATCGCGGGCCACGATAATAGTGCCGCTCAGCGACAGACGCGTGGACACCGGGTACTGCGACAGCAGCGCCAGGATCTCGCTCATCGGCTGGTTAAGATTCACTTTCACCGCTTCGCCTTCCCCAGCCTGGCGCAGATGCTCAGGGATATATTTCCCCGGATTGCTCTCCAGCTTCTCAATCCAGATGCCGTCGCGGTTGATTTTGGCTTTGATGTTGCGGTCGGCGGAACAGGAGACGCCCATCCCTACCGGGCAGGAAGCGCCGTGACGCGGCAGACGGATCACGCGGATATCGTGGGCGAAATATTTGCCGCCGAACTGCGCGCCGAGGCCGAGGTTCTGCGCTTCCAGCAGCAGTTCTTGCTCCAGTTGCACGTCGCGGAAAGCCTGCCCATGTTCGTTACCTTCGGTCGGCAGGCCATCGTAGTATTTGGTGGAGGCCAGCTTGACGGTTTTCAGCGTCGCTTCCGCCGAAGTCCCGCCGATGACAAAGGCGATATGGTACGGCGGACAAGCGGCGGTCCCCAGGGTGCGCATCTTCTCGACCAGATAGTTTTTCAGCTTCGCCGGGGTGATCAGCGCTTTGGTTTCCTGGTACAGATAGGTTTTGTTAGCCGAGCCGCCGCCCTTGGCGATGCAGAGGAATTTATACTCATCGCCATCGGTAGCATAGAGGTCAATCTGCGCCGGCAGGTTGGTGCCGGTGTTAACCTCTTTATACATATCCAGCGGGGCGTTCTGCGAATAGCGCAGGTTGTCCTGGATATAGGTGTTGTACACCCCCTGCGCCAGGGCGGCCTCATCGCCTCCGCCGGTCCAGACGCGCTGGCCTTTTTTACCCATGATGATCGCGGTGCCGGTGTCCTGACAGGTGGGCAGAATGCCTTTGGCGGCGATATCGGAGTTGCGCAGGAACTGCAGGGCGACGTATTTGTCGTTTTCGCTGGCTTCCGGGTCGTTCAGGATATCCGCCACCTGCTGCTGATGCGCCGGGCGAAGCATAAAGGAGGCGTCGTGGAAGGCATGTTGCGCCAGAAGGGTCAGCGCCTGAGGGTCAACTTTTAGCACTTCCTGGCCGGCAAATTCGGCGACGGAGACGTAATCACTGCTGAGGAGATAATACTCGGTGTCATCCTTTTTGAGGGGAAAAGGATCCTGGTAAACAAACGGTTTATTCGACATTGTACTCTCACTTACTGCTTTGGCTGATTATGTTTCAGGCAGGGACTCCATGTGCCTGTAGAAAAGCGAGTCGATCAATCTTACACAATTTTTTAACAAAAACTGAGACAGGGACGACTTTTTCTTTCAGCAGTTGCTTCTCCAGCGTTTGCTGGTTTAATAGGGCGATAATTTTAATTTGATTGATACAGGGAATGAGAATGCAAAAGCTGATCAACGCCGTACAGAACTATGCCTGGGGAAGCCACACCGCCTTAACTGAACTGTATGGCATCGCCAACCCGGACAACCAGCCGATGGCAGAGCTGTGGATGGGGGCGCATCCGAAGAGCAGCTCGCAGGTCCTGACGGCCGATGGCCAGCCGCGTTCGCTGCGCGAGGTGATTGACGCGGATAAAGCCGCCCTGCTCGGCGAAAAAGTGGCGCAACGCTTCGGTGAGCTGCCGTTCCTGTTTAAAGTGCTGTGCGCCGCGCAGCCTCTCTCCATTCAGGTCCATCCTAACAAGCAGGCCTCCGAAGAGGGTTTCGCCCGCGAGAACGCCGCCGGCATCCCCCTCTCCGCCGCCGAACGTAACTACAAAGATCCGAACCACAAGCCGGAGCTGGTTTTCGCCCTGACCCCGTTCCTGGCGATGAACGCGTTTCGCGAGTTCAGCGAAATTGTCAGCCTGCTGCAGCCGGTGGCCAACGCACACCCGGCGATCGGCGCCTTCCTGCAGCAGCCGGACGCGACTCGCCTGAGCCAGCTGTTTGCCAGCCTGCTGAATATGCAGGGCGAGGAAAAAGCCCAGGCGCTGCAGGCGCTGCGCGAGGTGCTGGACCGTGAGCAGGGCGAACCGTGGCAAACCATCCGCCTGATCGCGGAATTCTATCCCGACGACAGCGGCCTCTTCTCCCCACTGCTGCTGAACGTGGTGAAGTTGAATCCTGGCGAAGCGATGTTCCTGTTTGCCGAAACGCCGCACGCTTATCTGCAAGGGGTAGCGCTGGAGGTGATGGCCAACTCGGATAACGTGCTCCGCGCCGGCCTGACGCCGAAGTACATTGATATCCCTGAGCTGGTGGCCAACGTTAAGTTCGAGGCTAAACCGGCGGGTGAGCTGCTGACCCAGCCGCAGCGCCACGGCGCGGAACTGGACTTCCCGATCCCGGTGGAAGATTTTGCCTTCTCGCTTCACGATCTCTCCACCGAGGCCAGCGATCTGGCCCAGGCGAGCGCGGCGATCGTTTTCTGCGTCGACGGCGAAGCCGTGCTGCGCAAAGGCGACCAGAGCCTGACCCTCAAGCCGGGCGAATCGGCCTTTGTGGCCGCCAATGAATCGCCGGTGCAGGTCAGCGGCCATGGCCGCGTGGCGCGCGTGTTCAATAAGCTCCAGTAAACGACTGACCTTTCAGGTCTCGCTTACTGATTATGACAACTCAGCCAGGCGGTCTCTCCGCCTGGCTTCATTTATGGACAAATGCTATGAAAAAATCGCTGGTCGCAGCAGGAATCATCGTGGCGCTGGGCGTGGTATGGACAGGCGGCGCCTGGTACACCGGTAAACAGCTGGAAGGCCGAATTGCCGATATGGTGCAGCAGGCTAACGCACAGCTACGCAGCAGCGCGCCGGAGTCAGGTCTGGAGCTGAGCTATCAGGACTACCAGCGCGGGCTGTTCAGCAGCCATCTGCAGCTGGTGGTGAAGCCCATCGCCGGTCAGGCTAACGGCTGGCTGGCCGCCGGACAGAGCGTGGTGCTTGACGAGGTGGTCGATCACGGCCCCTTCCCGCTGGCCTCGTTAAAAACCTTTAATCTGGCTCCGGCGATGGCTTCGGTCCACACCACGCTGGTGAAAAACGACGCCAGCCAGGCATTGTTCGAGATAGCCAAAGGCACTACCCCCTTCACCGTTGATACGCGCATCGCCTACAGCGGCGACAGCCAGTCGGCGATCGTTCTCAATGCCCTCGACTACGCCAAAGGGGATGAGAAAGTCACCTTCAGCGGCGGCCAGTTCCAGCTCGACGCCGACCGCGACGGCAAAAACATCAGCCTGAAGGGCCAGGCCGGCAGCGGTCAGATCGATGCCCTCAACGAATATAACCAGAAGGTGCAACTGCGCTTCGTCAACCTGACCACCGACGGCGCCACCGAGCTGGCCAGCTTCAACGAGCGTATCGGCCAGCAAAAAATGACCCTCGATAAGCTGGCCATCAGCGTCGAAGGCAAAGAGCTGGCGCTGGTTGACGGCATGGCGCTGGACGGCGGCTCGACGTTGACCAAGGACGGCAAAGGCGTGAACAGCCAGGTGAACTACACCGTCAACAGCCTTAAGCTGCAGGGTCAGGATATGGGCAGCGGCAAACTGACGCTGAAAGTGGATAACGTCGACGGTCAGGCGTGGCACCAGTTCAGCCAGCAGTACAGCGCGCAGTCTCAAGCGCTGCTGGCGAAGCCAGAGCTGGCGCAGAACCCGGAGCTGTACCAGCAGGCGCTTACCGAAACCCTGTTCAATGCGCTGCCGATCCTGCTTAAGGGCAATCCGTCGGTGACCATCTCCCCGCTGAGCTGGCGCAATGCCAAAGGCGAAAGCACCCTCAACCTCTCGGTTCTGCTGAAAGATCCGGCCCAGGTGACCGCTCCGCCGCAGACGCTGGCGGACAGCCTGGATCGCGTGGTGCAGTCCCTTGACGGCAAAGTGGTGATCCCGGTGGATATGGCGACGGAGTTTATGACTAAGATCGCCGGTCTGGAAGGCTACCAGCCAGCCGACGCCGCCAAACTCGCCGATCAGCAGGTCAAAGGCCTGGCGGCGATGGGCCAGATGTTCCGCATCACCACCATGGAAGATAACGCCATCAGCAGCAGCCTGCAGTACGCGAACGGCCAGGTGACGCTGAACGGCCAGAAAATGCCGCTGGAGGATTTTGCCGCGATGTTTGGTCTGGAAGCGCCTTCGCTACCGGACGGCGCGCCGCAGGACGGCCAGCCGCAGCAGGATGACGCCGCGCCTCAGCAGGACGACGCCGCCCCGCAGCCGTAACTTATCGGCTCAGGAGACGGCCACCGCGCGCCGTCTCCGTCATTTTCTCGTCACCAGCCGCGGGGGCATGATCTGGTTTCGCGTCTCGCCCGCGCCCTCCTCCAGCCGCCGCAGCATCGACTCCGCCAGCGTTTTGCCCATCTCGCGCGCCGGGGTGGTGACCCAGGTGAGCGGCAGGTCGTCAAGCGCGGCCTCGGGCACATCGGCGAACGCCGCCAGCGCCACCCGCTGCTCGAAGTAGCTGTCGACGCCATCTTCCCCGCTCTGCCTTCCAGCCCGCAGCAGACCGAACCACGCGCCGGTCGCCACCACGTTGTTGTAGCACACCACCGCGGTGATGGTCGGATTTTGCCCCAGCAGCGCGGTCATCGCCTCCGCCGCCTGCTTCTGGCTCGACTCGCACTCCAGCACCCATTCGCTGTGAAACGGCAGACCGTATTTCAGCAAGGTGGCGCAATAGCCGCCGACCCGCTCGGCGCGCGTTAGCGACGAGCTCTGGCCGCCAAGCCAGGCGATCCGCTGATGGCCGCGGCGGATCAGATGCTCGGTCACCAGCTGCGCCGCCTGCATGTTGTCCGGGCGGATCAGGTCGACATCGTCGAGATAGCTGGCGCGGGAAGCGAACACCAGCGGCACCCCCGCCTCCGCCGCCCGCTCGCGCAGCTCGCTGCCGCGGTCGATGGCCCCGGCGATGATCACCCCGTCCACCCCCTGCGCCGCCAGCGTATCAAACCGCTGTGCCATCTTCTCGCCGCTGCGTCCCCCCTGGGTGAGAAACACCATTTTCCCCTGCCTCTCCAGGGCATCGGTGAGGCCGGCGGTTAACTCGGCATAGAACGGTTTAGAGAGATCGCTGACGATAAGGCCAATCACCCCGCTCTGTCCGCCGCGCAGCGAGGCGGCCTGACGGTTGCGCACAAATCCCAGCTGCTCGATGGCCTGATTAACCCGCTCGCCGGTGGCGCTGGAGATGCGCCCTTTGCCGCTCAGCACCAGCGAAACGGTGCTCACGGAGACGCCGGCGGCCAGCGCTACATCATTGATGGTGATCTTTTTTGCGATTGCCATAACCTGCTGGCTGACTCCCTTGCCTGTCGATAAAACGTTTTATCATTGTGCGATCTTTATAAACCTTATTATCGCTTGAATATGTGATTTTTATCGCACTAAAAAGTGGTAAAACGTTTTATCTTGCCGTGGCGTTAGTTCTTCCCGACCACTTGAGAATCAGGAACCGTGCTATGACGGCGAAAACCGCACCAAAAATCACCTTGTGGGAATTTTTCCAGCAGCTGGGAAAAACCTTTATGCTGCCCGTGGCGTTGCTCTCGTTTTGCGGGATCATGCTGGGGATCGGCAGCTCGTTAAGCAGTCACGATGTTTTGACCCTGCTGCCGTGGCTGGATATGCCGCTGCTGCAGGCCATCTTTATCTGGATGAGCAAAGTCGGCTCCTTTGCCTTCAGCTTCCTGCCGGTGATGTTCTGTATCGCCATCCCGTTGGGGCTGGCGCGGGAGAACAAAGGCGTCGCCGCCTTCGCCGGTTTTGTCGGCTACGCGGTCATGAACCTGGCGGTCAACTTCTGGCTGACGGCGAAAGGCATTCTGCCCACCACCGACGCCGCGATCCTTAAGGCCAACAATATCCAGAACATCATCGGTATTCCCTCGATCGATACCGGGATCCTCGGGGCGGTTATCGCCGGGATTATCGTCTGGCTGCTGCATGAGCGCTTTCACAACATTCGCCTGCCGGACGCCCTGGCCTTCTTCGGCGGCACTCGCTTCGTGCCGATCGTCACCACCGTGGTGCTGGGTCTGGTCGGGCTGGCGATCCCGCTGGTGTGGCCGGTCTTCGCCATGGGGATCAACGCCCTCGGGAAGATGATCAACAGCGCCGGCGATTTTGGGCCGATGATCTTCGGCACCGGCGAGCGACTGCTGCTGCCGTTTGGCCTGCACCACATCCTGGTGGCGCTGATCCGCTTCACGGAAGCCGGCGGCACCCTCGACGTCTGCGGCCACAGCGTCAGCGGCGCGCTGACCATCTTCCAGGCGCAGCTGAGCTGCCCGACCACCCACGGCTTCGCCGAAAGCGCCACCCGCTTCCTGTCGCAGGGTAAGATGCCAGCCTTCCTCGGCGGTCTGCCGGGCGCCGCGCTGGCGATGTACCACTGCGCCCGTCCGGAAAATCGGCATAAAATTAAAGGCCTGCTGATCTCCGGGGTGATCGCCTGCGTGGTGGGCGGCACCACCGAGCCGCTGGAGTTCCTGTTCCTGTTCGTGGCGCCGGTCCTGTATGTCATCCACGCCCTGCTGACCGGTCTCGGCTTTACCATCATGGCGGTGCTCGGCGTCACCATCGGCAACACCGACGGCAATATTATCGACTTCGTGGTGTTTGGCATCCTGCATGGTCTGGCGACCAAGTGGTATCTGGTGCCGGTGGTGGCGGCAATCTGGTTTGCGGCCTACTATGCCATCTTCCGCTTCGCCATCACCCGCTTCAATCTGAAAACGCCGGGCCGCGATATCGACACCGCCGCCAGCGTGGAGAAAGCGGTCGCTGGCACCATTGGTAAATCCGGGTATAACGTGCCGGCGATTCTGGCGGCCCTCGGCGGCGCCGACAACATTGTCTCGCTGGATAACTGCATTACCCGTCTGCGTCTGTCGGTACACGATATGAGCAAAGTGGACGCTGCCGCGCTGAAAGCCCACCGCGCCATCGGGGTGGTTCAGCTCAACCAGCATAATCTGCAGGTGGTGATTGGCCCGCAGGTGCAGTCGGTAAAAGATGAAATGGCCACGCTGATGAATACCGTTCAGGCCTGATCCCACCGGTCCCCTTCCGGCACGGAAGGGGACCCTCGCTAAGGAAGTTCCGATGTTTGATTTTTCCATACCCATCGACCGCCACGGCACCTGGTGCACGCAGTGGGACTATGTCGCCGACCGCTTTGGCGTCCCCGACCTGCTGCCGTTCACCATCTCCGATATGGATTTCGCCACCGCGCCCTGCATTCTCGACGCCGTCAGCCGGCGGCTGGCCCACGGCGTGTTGGGCTACAGCCGCTGGCAGAACGAGGCGTTTCTCGGGGCGATTGCCCACTGGTACGCCAGCCGCTTTCACAGCGTCATCGATCCGCAAACGGTGGTTTACGGACCGTCGGTTATTTATATGGTGGCGGAAACCATCCGCCAGTGGTCGCAAGAAGGCGACGGCGTCGTCGTCCATACTCCCGCCTACGATGCGTTCTATAACACTATCACCGCTAACCGCCGACAGATCGCCCCGGTGCCACTGACCCTGACGGACAATCACTGGCACTGCGATATGGCGCGCCTGGAAGCGGCGCTGGCGGAGCCGAAGAATACCCTGCTGCTGCTCTGCAGCCCGCACAACCCAACGGGCAAAGTCTGGCGCCGCGAGGAGCTCCAGACCATGGCGGCGCTGTGCCAAAAGCATGGCGTCAGGGTGATTAGCGACGAAATTCATATGGACATGACCTGGGGCGACCACCGTCATATCCCGTGGAGCGAGGTGGCTCAGGGGCCGTGGGCGCTGTTCACCTCCGGATCAAAGAGCTTCAATATTCCGGCCTTTACCGGGGCCTATGGCTTTATCCCTGAGGCAAACTGCCGCGACAGCTATCTGCAGGCGCTGAAAGCGCGCGATGGACTCTCGTCGCCCTCGGTACCGGCGCTGCTGGCTCATATCGCCGCCTACCGCGATGGGGCGCCCTGGCTCGACGCCCTGCGCGACTACCTGCAGGAGAACCTGCGCTTTGTGGCTGATACGCTCAATCGCGCCTTTCCTGCGCTACGCTGGCAGCCGCCGGAGGCCACCTACCTGGCGTGGATCGACCTGCGCCCCCTCAACATTGACGACCGCGCACTGCAGCAGGCGCTGATCGCCGGGCAGAAGGTGGCGATTATGCCGGGATATACCTATGGTCCCGAAGGCAATGGCTTTCTGCGCCTCAACGTCGGCTGTCCACGCGAGAAGCTGGAGCGCGGTGTCGCAGGACTGATAGCCGCCCTGCGCAGCCTCAGTTGACGCGCGGCACTGACTACAGATCGTCACGCCGGCGGAACGCCAGGTAGCCGGCGCCGAGGGTAAAGATGCCGACAATCACCACCAGCAGGATAAACCCGTGGTGATTGCTCGCCAGCGGGATCCCGCCGACGTTCATGCCGAAGAAACCGGCCACAATGTTAATCGGTAGCGCGAGGACCGTGATCACCGTCAGTGTGTAGAGGGTGCGGTTGCTCTGCTCCAGCTGGCGGGCGCCGATCTCCTCCTGCAGCAGGCTGATGCGCTCGATCAGGCCGGACAGGTCATTAAGCACCACGCTAAACTCTTCGGTGAACTGACGAAATGCCTGCACCACCGCGCGATCCATCCACGCTGGCGGCCGGTTAAGCAGCCGG
This sequence comes from Klebsiella sp. 2-CIP_Kleb., assembly GCF_050378715.1. Classification (NCBI taxonomy): domain Bacteria; kingdom Pseudomonadati; phylum Pseudomonadota; class Gammaproteobacteria; order Enterobacterales; family Enterobacteriaceae; genus Klebsiella; species Klebsiella sp. 2-CIP_Kleb. The sequence continues at coordinate 158,773 of NZ_JBNRLG010000001.1, read as the reverse complement.
AACATTGCCGCCGGTTCCGGCGCCAGCAGCCGTTGAAAACGCAGCAGCATCCGCCGCAGCCGCGCCAGATCGGCCCGATTACGCTGCACGTGATTGCTCAGGAGCCGCTCTTCAATCAGGTCGACGTGGCGGCTGGCCTGGCGCACCACCTGCTCCAGCACCTCCTCCTGCTCCTCCAGCAAAAAGGCCAGCAGTTCAGCGGAGGTATGCACCTTAAGCGTATGCAGACGCGGCAGCATCCATTCGATAAACCGCAATGGTTTGAAACGCGCTGTCACCACCAGCTTCGGGCTACAGTAGAGCCACAGCGTGGCGGTTTCCGCGCTGGTGTCTTGCGGACGAAACAGCACGTCGTTAAGCACGGCGAACAGATTCTCCCCTTGCCGTTCAATACGGGTGGTATGCGAGCCGCTGCGGATCTCCTCAAAGAAAAAGTCCGCCACGGGAAAGTGACTGATTAGCCATTTTTCGGCGGTGGCGTGATTGAGATTAAGATGCAGCCAGATAAAGGCCTTATCGTCAGCCAGCGCCTGATAGCTGGCGCATACCTCACCAGAGGCAATAGGCTGTGGAGGGTGATCTTCATGAAACAGATAGCCATACACCAGGCCGGACACTTCCATATCAAAATCGGGTTTTAACATCTTCGCGGTGACGTCTTGACTCATGGCTCCCTCAGGACAGGCACTGGCACCGTTGATGCCCAGATAGCGCCATATTTCGCTATTTTTCGCGGACTGGCAAGGTTAATAATCCTGCCGCAAAACCGTCATCTGACGGACATATTTCGGGCAGCATGCCTGAGTCATACCCGGCGTGCTGACCAAGCGCGTCGCGCGACGATCTGGCCTTCTCGCTGTGTTTTTATCGTCACTATTAAAATAATTTTGATATTCCTCAAAACTTTTTTAGGCGGGAAGCGGTATTAATTTGGCCGCTTAATCATTGCTTACCCTGGTTTATTGAGGAGGAGACCATGAAAACCTATGACCGTAATCGTAACGCTATTGCTACCGGCAGTATGGTCATGATCGCTGGTAACGGTACGACGGGCGTGATTAAAGCGATCCATGGCGAGGGGAAAACCGCCGAGCAGCTGCGTCGGGCGGACTGCGTAGAAATCGACGGCTGCGAGGGACGCTTCTGCCCGTTAGATCTGATCCGTCTCGGTTTCCATTAATCCCTGCCGTCAAGGCACCATGAGCAGGCCACCCAGCGTGGCCTCTTCTTTTTCAGGCTGATCCAGGCGCTTAGCGAAAGCTCCACTGAATACTCATCACGAAGATCGCCGGTATAATAATCCCGCCCTCGACGCCGAAGTAATCGGTAAAGTTGTATTGCAGACCATGATAAATATAGGGCGAAAAACCGACGCCGGTGATTTTTTTGGCGGTGCGGTAGGTGCCTGAGTCGCCGCAGTGGCTGAAAGCGTCAAAGAAAAATTCCCCGGTATAGGCATACACGCCTTTCAGCAGCCAGCCGGTGTCGTTTTTCAGCCAGTCGCGGCGCACGCCGAGGGTCAGACAGCGATCGTCGAAGCTATTTTTCATGGTGCCGACCAGCGCGCTGTATTTTGAATCCGCTGAAAACTTGCGCTCCACCGAGAAAAAGTTGTTGTTGAAATGCTCGTTATATTGTCCGTGGTTACCGGTCATGTGATAAACATAGGAACCAGTATTCATCGAATAAAGATTGAATTCCCCGGCCTGCGCCGACGGCATGGCAACCAACAATAGCCCGGATAACAAAATCCATAATTTATTTAACATTCAGTAATCTACGCCACACCTGTAAAAAAAGAACCCGGCATACTATCACCGCGAAGCTAAACCAAAGGGCAATCAGATACACCGACGCTTTTCGCGGCAGGCAAACATGATGCTATAAGCACTATAGCAGTCGCCCTCTCGCCTGGTGAGCGCCAGCGGCTATACTGCTGACACATTCATCTTATTGATTAAGGACTGCTGTGTTAGCCACTCTCCTCGTTGCGCTGGTCGCTATCATTCATCTCGCCATCCTGGTGCTGGAGATGTTTTTCTGGGAAGCGCCCGCCGGGCGCCGGGCCTTTAACCTCAGCGCCGATTTCGCCCGGGAAAGCCGGGTGCTGGCGGCCAACCAGGGGTTGTATAACGGTTTCCTGGCCGCCGGCCTGGCGTGGGGGCTGTGGCTGGGGGCATCGGGCGTGCAGGTGGTGATCTTTTTCCTCGCCTGTGTGCTGGCCGCCGGGATATTCGGCGCGCTGACCGCCAGCCGCAAAATTCTCTATATTCAGGCGCTGCCCGCGCTGCTGGCGCTGCTTGTGGTGCTGGCGCAGGCGTAGGGTCTTGATCCAAAACAGAGAAAGCAGGCGCTAAGGCGGATACTATGTGCCCCCTTCGGTCGGTCATCGACCGTTAATACCTTCTGAGTTCAGAGGCATTTTTATGACATGGCAATCCTTCAAACAGGCCTGGCTTATCCGGTTCTGGTCTCCCGTCCCGGCGGTCATCGCCGCGGGCATTCTCTCAACCTACTATTTTGGCATCACCGGCACCTTCTGGGCGGTGACCGGCGAATTTACCCGCTGGGGTGGCCAGCTGCTGCAGCTGCTGGGGGTCCACAGCGAACAGTGGGGCTATTATCAGCTGATCCATCTCGACGGGACGCCGCTGACCCGCATCGACGGCAGGATGATCATCGGCATGTTCGGCGGCTGCCTGGCCGCGGCATTGTGGGCCAATAACGTCAAACTGCGCTTGCCACGCAGCCGGATCCGCATAGTGCAGGCCGTGGCCGGGGGCATCATCGCCGGGTTCGGCGCGCGGCTGGCGATGGGCTGCAACCTGGCGGCGTTTTTCACCGGCATTCCGCAGTTCTCCCTGCACGCCTGGCTGTTTGCCATCGCCACCGCCATCGGCTCCTGGTTTGGCGCTCGCTTCACCCTGCTGCCTCTATTTCGCATCCCGGTAAAAATGCAAAAGGTATCCGCCGCTTCGCCGTTAACCCAAAAACCGCTGCAGGCACGCCGCCGTTTCCGCCTGGGCATGGCGGTCTTTTTCGCCATGATCGGCTGGGGCCTGCTCACCGCCGCAGACCACCCTGCGCTCGGCCTGGCGATGCTGTTCGGCATCGGCTTCGGTCTGCTTATCGAGCGCGCGCAGATCTGCTTTACCTCCGCCTTTCGCGATATGTGGATCACCGGCCGGACGGTGATGGCGAAGGCGATAATCTTCGGCATGGCGGCGAGCGCCATCGGCATCTTCAGCTATGTGCAACTGGGGATGGCGCCGAAAATCATGTGGGCCGGTCCCAATGCGGCGATCGGCGGGCTACTGTTCGGCTTTGGCATCGTGCTGGCCGGCGGCTGTGAGACCGGCTGGATGTACCGGGCGGTGGAAGGCCAGGTTCACTACTGGTGGGTGGGGCTGGGCAACGTCATTGGCTCCACGCTGCTCGCCTGGTGCTGGGACGATATCGCCGCCCCGCTCGCCACCCACTGGCAAAAGGTCAACCTGCTGAACGCTTTTGGTCCCTTCGGCGGACTGCTGGCGACCTATCTGCTGCTGCTGATCGCCCTGCTGCTGGTGATCGCCTGGGAGAGACATTTTTTCCGCCGCCAGTCGGCAGCGGTCCGGACTGTGAAGGAGAGTGCATGAAAAACATCATCCCTGATTATCGCCTGGACATGGTCGGCGAGCCCTGCCCCTATCCGGCGGTCGCCACCCTGGAGGCGATGCCCTCCCTGCAAAAAGGCGAGATCCTCGAAGTGATAAGCGACTGTCCGCAGTCGATCAATAACATTCCGCTCGATGCCAGGAACCATGGCTATACGGTGCTGGATATTCAGCAGGATGGCCCGACCATTCGCTATCTGATCCAGAAGTAATCCCGTTTTCCCGCCGGCGACCTTCATCGCCGGCATGGATTTCCCCTCTCGCCATGTCCTCACCATCAGATGGGCCATGCAGGCAAACGATTGCAATAGATTGTAACACTTGAAACGGTGTTCCAGTTATCAAATAACCATTAATATAACGCGGCTATATTATTAAAATACGAATAAGTAACTTTGTGAATGGTTTCTGCCGCTACCGGCCAAAGCCGCACACAGCAATACAATAAGGATAGAAATGGAACTGCTGGCCAGGCTGGGTCATTTTTTTGAGCAAGTGCGTTCAGATGCCGATTTTGCCACCTTCGCCAGTGAACTGCGTCGGCATCAGGTCTCGTGTTATATCTACTTTGTCTCCACCGGCAATATGAATTTCGTGATGGCAAACGACAAGGTGATCACCATAAAAAGCGCCCGCGGCCTGCTGCGCGTGCGCAGCGTCCCCAGCCATCGGCTGACCTCGGCCGCGGTCATCCGCCATTTTGCCGGCGCCATCAACTTTGAACAGTACTGCAGGGATCTCGCCAGCGCCGGGGTGTTTAAGTGGAGCGTCGACCTGGACGAGGAGACTCGCCACTACTGGTCGAGGGATAACAGGCTGCTGTATAAAGAGAGCCTGATTCCCCCCTGAGCGGGTCCCGGGGGGAAGCCTGGCTTGAGGGGCCAGCCGTTAATCGCGGGTTTGCACCCAAAAGGCGTGGATCAGGCCGGGAATATAGCCCAGCAGGGTCAAAATAATGTTGAGAATAAACGCCCAGCCGAAGCCTTTCCCCAGCAGTACGCCCAGCGGCGGCAGAATGATAGTAAAAACGATTCTCCAGAATCCCATAAGCTCTCCCTTCATCTAATGTCAACATTTTACTAAGCTATTCAATAGTTAAGCATAGACGTTTTTCCCCGCTTCGCCAGCAGGCGGCGCCCTCATCTCCGGTAACAAAAATTATGTCCTGCCGTCACGGATAAAAAAGTCCGCCAAAACATCCACTTTTTTGCCTCATGCCGTGGGCCCGGCAGCGAACCGCACAGATTGTTAGTTGACCTGGCTGCGAGTCAGGACTAAGCCTGGAGGAGTTTTATCACATCGAGTCGTTTTACCAACCGGAGAATATCCATGAGTAAACTTGGGATTAATGGATTTGGTCGTATCGGCCGTCTGGTGTTACGCCGTTTATTAGAAGTCGACAGCAGCCTCGAGGTGGTGGCCATCAACGACCTCACCTCGCCAAAAGTGCTGGCCTACCTGTTAAAGCATGATTCAAACTACGGCCCCTTCCCGTGGAGCGTCGACTTCACGGAAGATGCGCTGATCGTGAATGGCAAGACCATCACCGTGTATGCCGAAAAAGAGGCGCAGCATATTCCGTGGCAGGCGGCGGGCGCGGAAGTGATTGTGGAGTGTACCGGGTTCTACACCTCGGCAGAGAAATCGCAGGCTCATCTCCAGGCCGGCGCGCGCAAGGTACTGATTTCGGCCCCCGCCGGCGAGATGAAAACCATCGTCTATAACGTCAACGATGACACCCTGACGCCGGATGACACCATCATCTCCGTCGCCTCCTGCACCACCAACTGCCTGGCGCCGATGGCCAAAGTCCTGCAGGATACCTTCGGCATCACCGTAGGCACCATGACCACCATCCACGCCTATACCGGCACCCAGTCGCTGGTGGACGGGCCGCGCGGTAAAGATCTGCGCGCCTCCAGGGCGGCGGCGGAAAACGTCATCCCGCACACCACCGGCGCGGCCAAAGCTATCGGCCTGGTGATCCCCGCCCTGAGCGGCAAGCTGAAAGGCCATGCCCAGCGCGTACCGACCAAAACCGGCTCAGTGACGGAGCTGGTGTCGGTGCTGGAGAAAAAGGTAACGGCGGATGAGGTCAATCAGGCGATGAAGCAGGCGGCCGAGGGCAATGAATCCTTTGGCTACACCGAAGAAGAGATTGTCTCTTCCGATATCATCGGCAGCCATTTCGGTTCAATCTACGATGCCACCCAGCTGGAGATTGTGGAGGCCGGCGGCGTACAGCTGGTGAAAACCGTCGCCTGGTACGACAACGAATACGGTTTTGTCACCCAGCTGATCCGCGTGCTGGAGAAATTTGCCCGCTAAGTGAACGGCGGACAGCCTGCGCTGCCCGCCGATTCCGCGTTAAGCGCCTCAGGCCTGCAGATAAACCACCTGGGTCTGCAGGTACTCATTCAGGCCGTGGCGGCCGTCTGCGCCGCCGATCCCCGATTTACGCCAGCCGGCGTGGAACCCCTGCATCGCCTCGAAGTTCTCGCGGTTGATATAGGTTTCGCCGAACTTCAACCCCTTAATCGCCTTCATCGCCACGTTGAGATCGCGGGTGTAGATTGAGGAGGTGAGGCCATAATCGCTGTCATTGGCCATCGCCAGCGCTTCATCGAGAGTTGAAAACGCCACCACCGGCAGCACCGGACCGAAGGTTTCCTCATGGATAATATCCATCTCCTGACGCACATCCAGCAGCAGGGTCGGCGGATAAAAATAGCCTTTCCCCTCCAGCGGCTGACCGCCCAGCGCTACCCGCGCCCCCTGCGCCACCGCCTTCGCCACTTTGCGCGCCACCTGATCCCGCGCGGCAGCGTTGATCAGCGGCCCCATCGCGATGTCATACCGCGCCGCCGGGTCGCCAAACTGCACGGCCTTCATCGCCTCGCCGAGGCGGTTGACGAAGCGGTCGTAAATCCCCTGCTGAACATAGACCCGCTCGACGCAGTTGCACACCTGCCCGGTGTTGATCACCCGCGAGTCCACCACCGCCTTCACCGCCAGCTCCAGATCCGCATCGTCCATGACGATGGCCGGCGCTTTGCCGCCGAGCTCAAGGCACACTTTAGTGATATTTTTCGCCGCGGCGGCCATGATTTTCTCCCCCGCCGCCACGCTGCCGGTCATGCTGACCATCGCCACCTTCGGATTGCCGGCCAGCTCCTGGCCGACGGTTTCCCCACGGCCGAGCACCAGGTTAAAGACCCCTTTCGGCAGCCCAACCTGGTGAACGATCTCGGCGAAAGCAATAGCGTTATTGGGCGTGAATTCGCTGGGCTTAATGACGATGGTATTTCCGGTGATCAGCGCCGGCGCCAGCTTGCGGGCGATAAGAAAGAACGGGAAGTTCCACGGCAGGATCCCGGTGGTCACCCCCAGCGCGCGTTTAAAGACAAGAATATTTTCCCCGGGACGGTCGCTCTGCACGATCTCCCCTTCATAACGCCGCGCCCATTCTGCCATGTAGTCGAGATAGTCGGCGGTGAACGCCACCTCCACCGCCGCCAGCTGCTGGATTTTGCCGCCTTCAGCGACGATCAGCCCGGCGATGTCATCGGCACGCTGACGGATGCCGGCGGCAATTTTGCGCAGCCAGCCCGCGCGCTCAATGGCCGGCAGCGCCTCCCAGGCCGGCTGGGCGCGCTCCGCCGCGTCAATCGCCAGCCGCGCCTCTTCCGCGGTCCCGTCCGGGATCCGCGACAGCAGCGCTTCGGTCGCCGGGTTAAGCACGTCGATCCAGCCGTCGCCGTGACCGGAAACGAACTGGCCATCAATATACATCTGGTGTTGAACGGGTGCTGTCATGGCTGCTCCTGTGGTGCATTTGTATTTAACAAGTGATTTTTTTGTTAAATATCGGGCGGATAAGCCGTGGCTTCGCAGCACATTGGCGCAGTTTTGTGAGCTGATTCATAAAACCGGGCCAAAAATACCCGGTTGAGGTTACATTTCAATAACACAAATTGCCCGTTTGCGATAAATCTGCCGCAAACGGGCATTTATCAGCCGAGGATGCGGGCCTGCAGCGCCCCGGCGAGCCGGTCATCCTCCCGCAGCTGTCGCCAGGCGTCGAGGATCTCCGGCGGGAAAGTCACGTGGCTGATAAAGTCTTTCCCCCGTGGACCGTACCCTTCAGGGGAATCCTGCAGACGCGGCAGTTCGCCGAGCAGCAGCGCCAGGTAGCGGGTCACCGGCCACAGCCCCGCCCCGCCGCCCACAAACCCCAGCTGGCCGTCGGTCTGTTCCAGCACCGGCGTGCAGCCGGGAAAGCTCAGCCACTGCGGCGGCGTCGTCGCCCCCTGCCAGACGCGGGCGAAGGTGGCCATCGTCCGCCGCTGCATGGTGGGGTCCTGAATGACGATCCCGCGACGATGGGGGATCCCCCGGCTCTCCAGCATTGCGCGGGTAAAGCGCGCGTTTTCGCCGCAGTTGGTCGACCGATCCTCCACCACCAGCCGCGGGCGAGGAATGTGCCAGAAGTCATGCGCAATATCCGCCAGAATATGCGCTTCCGGACGGCCCTCCACCGCGAGCGAACGGTAGCGGGGATCTTCGCGCACCGCCTCATACAGAAAACCGGTGGAGTGCCCTACGCCGCCGCTGATCAGCAGTGGAACTTCCTGCTCCGCCGCCAGCCGGCAGGCGGCGTCGATGGTAGGGATCACGGCGTTGCCAGCCAGCACCACCACATCCACCGCCGGCGGCGCGGTCAACGTCGCCAGATCGTTTTGCGCCAGCCAGCCGCCGGTCAGGTTAGCCGCCGCCAGCGTCGTCGCCGACAGCGGGGAAAAGTGTTCTGCCATTCTGATCTCCTTAATCACCTCTCAGCCGCGCAGAGAGAATAGTCTGGCCATCATAAACGCCGCCTGCCGGGGCGCAAAGCGAGGTTGATTTGTAACTATTTTGAAATAACAAGAAACATCTAAAAACACACAGGTTGCACCTGAATAACTGACCATGAAAATAACAAAAAACAGCAAAAACAGGTGGAAAATAAAAATTTACCTCGCGGTCACACCAGACAAAAGCGCATTTTCTCGCCCGCGTTGCAGAGGATAACTTGCCAATTGTAACCATCAACTCTAAGTTGCTTAACAATTACACAACCTTTTTCACATGAGGTTGCACCCTGCATACACAGAGTGACACCTGACCTTTTTACCGTGGCGGGAGAACGTTTCGTAATGAGCAATCCAGCAAGCAACACTGCATCCATTCTGCAGAAAAACAAGAAGGTACTGATCGCGAGCCTGACCGGCAGCGCCATCGAATGGTTCGATTATTTTCTCTATGGCACCGCCGCCGCGCTGGTGTTTAACAAAATCTTCTTTCCGATGGTCGACCCGGTCATTGGTCTGATCCTCTCCTGGCTCTCCTTTTCGCTCACCTTTTTTATCCGCCCCATCGGCGGAGTCATTTTCGCCCATATCGGCGATCGCATCGGTCGCAAGAAGACGCTGGTGCTCACCCTGTCGCTGATGGGCAGCGCCACGGTGGCCATTGGCCTGCTGCCCACCTACGAGATGGTGGGCCTGTGGGCGCCGGCCCTGCTGATTACCCTGCGCATTATTCAGGGCATGGGTATCGGCGGCGAATGGGGCGGCGCGCTGCTGCTGGCCTACGAATACGCCCCGGAAAAGCGGAAAGGCTTTTTCGGCAGTATTCCCCAGGCCGGCGTGACCATCGGCATGCTGATGGCAACCTTCATCGTCTCGCTGATGACCCTGTTCGATGAGGCGCAGTTTCTCGCCTGGGGCTGGCGAATTCCGTTCCTGCTCAGCTCCGTCCTCGTTTTCCTCGGCCTGTGGATCCGCAAAGACATCGACGAAACGCCCGCCTTTAAGCAGGTGAAACAGTCTGGCCAGGTGGCGAAGGCTCCGCTGCGCGAGACGCTCAAACACCACTGGCGGGAAGTGCTGATCGCCGCGGGTCTGAAAGTGGTGGAGACCGCCCCCTTCTATATCTTCTCCACCTTTGTGGTCAGCTACGCCACCACCACCCTGAGCTATCAGAAGTCGCAGGCGCTGGAATCCGTCACCCTGGGCGCGCTGGTGGCCACCGTGATGATCCCGCTGATGGGGCTACTGTCCGACAAGGTGGGTCGGCAAAAAATGTACACCCTGAGCGTGGTGCTGCTGGGGCTGTTTATCGTCCCGTGGTTCCTGCTGCTCGACACCGGCACCAGCTGGGGCATTATGCTGGCGACGATCGTTGCCTTCGGCATCCTGTGGGCGCCGGTGACCGCGGTGCTGGGCACCCTGTGCTCAGAGATTTTCAGCGCCAATGTGCGCTATACCGGGATCACCCTCGGCTACCAGCTGGGCGCCGCGCTCGCCGGGGGCACCGCGCCGCTTATCGCCACCGGTCTGCTGGCGAAATACGATGGTGACTGGCGACCGGTGGCCGTCTACCTGGGCGTGACGGTGGCGATTTCGCTGCTGGCGATATTCTGCGCCAGCCGGATGAAATCCGTCCCTGGCGCGGCGCGCTCCCGGGCGGAAAGCGCCTGACCGCAGCCGGTCCGGGCTATCTCGGCGCCGACCATCCTGCCCGGCGGCGCTGCGCTTGCGCGGGCCTACAGGGGGATCACGCCGCGGGGGAAACCGCACCTTCCGGGCCCGGTAAGGCGCCAGCCGCCACCGGGCAGACGAACGGGAACAACGGCTAAGACGCCCTGGCCACACCTCTTAGCCGGCCGCCAGGGCCGGCGGGTGTCAGGCGCTCTGATTGTCCAGCTGAAACTGCCCTTCGCGCCGCTGCTTCAGCTTCCAGAAGGCCCACAGCGCGATAAACCACAGCGGAGAAGCCAGCAGCGCCAGCAGCGTGTCCGGGTCAAAGATCATGATGAAGATGGCGAAGGCGAAGAACAGCAGGCTCACCCAGCTCATCACCACGCCAAAGGGCATCTTAAAGATCGACCCGGCATGCAGATCCGGACGCTGACGGCGATAAACCAGATAGGCCGCGAGGATCATCCCCCAGCTGAACACCACCATAATCGCCGCCAGGGTCGAGACGATGGTGAACAGGGTCATCACATTCGGCACCAGGAACAGCAGCAGCGTACCGATCAGCATGCAGAAGCAGGAGAACAGCAGGCTGCGCACCGGAATGCGGGTGCTGCGCGACAGAATGCGGAACTGCCAGTGCGCATGCTTCTCCACCGACAGGCCGTACAGCATGCGGGTGCTGGAGAAGACCCCGCTGTTGGCCGAGGACATCGCCGAGGTCAGCGCCACGAAGTTAATCACCGCCGCCGCCGCGGGCAGCCCGGCTTTGGCAAACAGCGTTACGAAGGGGCTGGTCTCCGCCGACACCCCCGGCCAGGAGGCGACAGCGATGATCACCACCATCGACAGCAGATAGAAGATGATAATCCGCAGCGGCAGCGCATTGATCGCCTTGGGCAAAATGCGCTGCGGATCGCGGGTCTCCGCCGTCATCGTCCCCAGCAGTTCGATACCGGTAAAGGAGAAGATCGCTATCTGGAAGCCGGCGAAAAAGCCGGTGATACCGTGAGGCATAAAGGCCGTCGGGTCGGTGAGATGGCTCAGGGAAGCCGTCACGCCGTCCGGAGAGGTCCAGCCGGTGGCAATCATCCAGCCGCCGGTGACGATCAGGGCGATAATGGTGATCACCTTGATCAGGGCGAACCAGAACTCCGCCTCGCCAAACATCTTCACCGACAGCAGGTTGAGCAGGAACAGGATAGCCAGCATGCTGAGGGCCGGCATCCACGCCGACAGCTCGGGGAACCAGTACTGCATATAGCTCCCGCACACCACCACGTCGGCGATACAGGTCACCACCCAGCTCAGCCAGTAGGTCCAGCCGAGATAAAAGCTGGCCTGCGGTCCGAGATACTCGCCGACAAAGTCGGCAAACGAGCGGTAGTCATGGCGAGTGAGCAGCAGCTCCCCCATCGCCCGCATCACCATATAGGTAAAGAACCCGACCAGCACATAGATAACCAGGATCGAGGTGCCGGCGACGGCGATGTTGCGCCCCGCCCCCATAAACAGCCCGGTGCCGATGGCGCCGCCGAGGGCAATCATCTGGATATGGCGGGCGCCAAGCCCGCGCTTAAGCTGTGACGCGCCTTCACCTCCGGCGGCAGATGGCGCCTGATGTTGATGTTCAGTCATGGTGTTTCCTCAGGCTGGTTGCGGGAGGTGAAGCGCCGCGGCGCGGAGCAGCAGCCCGGCGCGCTGGCCGGTAGCGACCCCGGCATTGGGAAAGAGGATATAGGGGGCACGGGCCTGCACCACCCACCGTTTCTCTGCCTGGCGGGCGATCTCATACCCTGCCGGGAGCGCGGTGAAGTTCTCGACGTTGGCCGCCAGATTGAGCGTAAATTCCCCTTCGCGCTTGATGATGCTCTCCTCGACCAGGAAGTAATCCACCGGCGCTTTATCGCGCGCCGGCAGCGGCGCGTCAGAAATCCAGGCCCGGATCGCCGCGTCGGCGGCGGCGAACAGGCTAAGATCGTTGGCGCCGAACGGCATCACTTTTCCCAGCTCAAGGGTGGCGCTTTGCGCGGCGAACTTTTCGCAGGTGAAGTGGGTGAAGGTCCCGCCCGCTTCGGTATGGCGCACGATGGCGTCCATCCCGCTGGCCTGCAGCAGCTGATAGAAGCCGGGCGAAAAATCCTCCTCGTGGGCCGGGAGCAGCGCAAACTGGCGATACAGCGACCCGCGAATGGCGGTATGCATATCGAGATGACTACGGCTGACCGGCCCCGCCGCATCGGCGGCGCGATAGAAGGCCTGCACCGCCTGCTCGAGAGCAAAAGCCCGCCGCGACTCATTGCCCGGGGTGACCGCCAGATGGCGGCCGCCGAACAGGCGATTGAGGTCGTTGTGCAGATAGCGACGCGCGGCGCGGATCGCCGGCAGGTTACCAAAAACGATCAGCAGCGCCTGGGTGAGCGGCTGCCGCCCCTGGCTCAGATCGTGAGTCAGCTGCAGCAGCAGCTCGGTCGGCGCGGTCTCATTGCCATGGACGCCAGCGGAGAGGATCGTCGCCTGACGCCACGGCGTGGCCGGCAGCAACTGCAGGATGCCCTCGCCCAGCCAGCGGGCCTCGATGTCCGCCGGAAAGGTCCACGCCTGCAGGCGGCAGTGCAGTAAATCGTTAACCAGATGCTCCATCTGCCGCTCCTTAACGCTGAAAATCATAGACAGCGCCCAGACGCAGGATCTGCGTCAGCTCATCCAGCGCCTGATAAACCTCGCGCAGCAGCTGCGGGTCTGCCAGATCGCGGGCGTGCAGCCGGTCACGGTAATGTTTTTCCACCCACGCCGTCAGCTGCTGGTAACGTTCGTCGTTCATCAGGCTGTGGGCGTTGACCGCCTTACGTTCAGACTCGTTGAGCACCACCCGCAGCCGCAGGCAGGCCGGGCCGCCGCCGTTGCGCATGCTTTCCCGCAGGTCAAAAACCGCCACTTCATCGATCGGCGACGCGCTGTCGGCCGCGAGATCGCTCAGGTAACGCCAGACGTTTTCCCGCTGGCGGCACTCCTCTGGCACCACAATCAGCATCTTGCCGTCGGGTTTGCTCAGCAGCTGGCTGTTGAACAGATAGGAGGCCACCGCGTCATCGAGCGACACCCGCTCGTCCGGCACTTCCACGCTGGTAAACGGAATATCGAGACTGTCGCTTTTTGCCCGCAGCGTCGCCAATACTGTCGACTGATCGACAAACGCCTGCTGATGGTGGAACAGCACATGGCGATTGCTGACCGCGATAACGTCGTTATGAAACACGCCGCGATCGATAGCCTGCGGCGCCTGCTGGGCAAACACCGTGTAGCGCGGATCCAGCTGATGCAGGCGAGCCACTGCTTCGCTGGCCTCGAGGGTCTGCCGCGCCGGATACTTCACCGGGGCGATCCCGCCGCTGGCGCGTCGACCGTAGACAAACAGCTGCACCCCCTGCCGGTCATACTCCCGACAGAAGCGGTTATGGTTGGCCGCACCTTCGTCGCCGAGGTCGCCATGCTGCGGCAGCGCCGCGTGGTGGGCGAAGTAGCGCGGATCGGCGAAGGTGGCGCGCAGGATCGCCGAGGTGGTGGGCGCCTCCTGCATGCGGTGCAGCTTATTGTTCAGGTTGGCGACGGTGAAATGAACTTTGCCATCGGCGCTATCCGCCGACGGCGAAACGGTCGCCGCGTTAGCAGTCCACATCGACGAGGCGGAGCTGAAGGCGGAGAGCAGCTGCGGCGCCGCCTGGGCCGCCTGGCGGATGACCTGCTCATCGCTGCCCTCGAATCCCAGGTCGCGCAGCAGACGCAGGTTCGGCCGCGGCTGCGGCGGCAGAATCCCCTGCACGAATCCGCGATCGGCAAGGGCTTTCATTTTATACAGCCCCTGCAGCGCCGCCTTTTTAGGGTTAGAGAGACCATCGCGGTTATTTTGCGAGGCTTCATTGCCGACGGAGAGTCCGGCATAGTGGTGCGTCGGGCCGACCAGGCCATCAAAGTTAGCTTCAAAACCAGACATATGTCCTCACAGGATCCGTTATCAGAATGGCAGGCCCGGCGATACGTTCGCCGGAAGCGTCAGCGTGTCGCTGACCAGAGAGGCCATCGGCCAGGCACAGTAATCGGCGGCGTACCACGCTGCCGCGCGGTGGTTACCGGAGGCGCCCACCCCGCCAAACGGCGCTTTACTGGAAGCGCCGGTCAGCGGCTTGTTCCAGTTGACGATCCCGGCGCGCGCCTCGTCCGCCAGCTGGTCAAACTGTGCCGCATCGCTGGAGATCAGCCCCACGGCCAGGCCATAGCGGGTCTGGTTGGCGAGGCGAATCGCCTCCGGGAAGTCGTCGTAACGGATAACCGTCAGCAGCGGGCCAAAGTACTCTTCATCCGGCACCTCGATACCGGTGACGTCGACGATCCCCGGGGTCAGCACCGTGGAGTGCGGGTCGGGCTGGCGCAGGCGCAGCAGCACCTTGCCGCCAAGCGCCTCCAGTTTCTGCTGCGCCGCCAGCATGTTCTGCGCCGCCTCAAGGGAAATCACCCCACCCATAAACGGCGCCGGCTGGTCATCCCATTTCCCGGCGCGGATCTGCGCGCTGGCCTCCACCAGCCGCCGCAGCAGCGCATCCCCCTGCTCGCCGCGCTGAACAATCAGCCGGCGCGCGCAGGTGCAGCGCTGTCCGGCGGAGATAAACGCCGACTGGATAATCACATGTAGCGCCGCATCAACATCGGCCACATCAGCCACGATCAGCGCGTTGTTGCCGCCCATTTCGAGGGCCAGCATCTTCTCCGGCTGGCCGCCGAAGTAGCGATGAAAGTGGAAACCCGCCGCTGCGCTGCCGGTGAACAGCACGCCGTCGATATCGCGGTTTTCCAGCAGCGCCTGGCCGGTGGCTTTCCCGCCCTGCAGCAGGTTAATCACCCCGTCGGGGACGCCCGCCTGCTGCCACAGCTGGACCGTCAGTTCCGCAGTGGCCGGCGTCAGCTCGCTGGGTTTAAATACGATAGTATTCCCGGCGATCAGCGCCGGAATGATATGCCCGTTGGGCAGGTGGCCCGGGAAGTTGTAAGGGCCGAAGACCGCCATCACGCCGTGCGGCTTGTGGCGCAGCAGCGCTTTACCGTCCGGCATCGTCGACTCGTGAAAGCCCGTCCGCTGGTGATAGGCCTCGATGGAGATGGCGGCTTTGCCGATCATCGCCTGCACTTCGGTGCGGGTCTCCCACAGCGGCTTGCCGGTCTCCCGGGAAATCAGGGTCGCCAGCGCCTCTTTATGCGTCTCCAGCAGCGCGGCGAAACGCTGTACGACGTCAATACGCTCGGCCAGCGGGCGGTGCGACCAGGGATAAAACGCGGCGCGCGCCGCGGCGCAGGCCGCCTGGACGTCGTCGGCCCCCGCGCTGGCCGCCTGCCACAGCAGAGACTGATCCTCCGGGGCCAGTTTGCTCATCGTTGCGCCGCTGCCCGGCTGCCACTGCCCGGCTATGAACTGTGCTTTTACCGCCATGATCTGTTTTCCTCTGGGTTCAGGGTTACCGTATAAACGCGGTCGGTCTCAGTGACCTGCAGCGCATCCAGCGCGGCGGCGTCCAGTGAGACCTGCTCTTCGTGGGCCACCAGCAGCGCCCGAAAATTGTCGAACTGACCGTTGGCGACGAGCGTCGGCGCCGACAGCGTGCCCGCCAACTGCTGAGCCGGCAGGCACTGGCAGTCGCGCACGGCGCGGATCTGATCGGTCTCCGCCTCCAGCACCGGACCGGCATCGAAAATATCCACCGAGCCGCGCCAGCTGAACCCCTCTTTCTCGAGGATCGCCCGCGCGGGGGCGGTGTTGGGGTGCACCTGGCCGATAACCTGACGGGCATTCTCCGGCAGCAGCGAGATATAGATCGGGTACGCCGGCATCAGCTCGGCAATAAAGGTTTTCATGCCGGTGCCGGTCAGCCGGTCGGCATCGGCGAACGGGATCTCGAAGAAGTGATGGCCCAGCGCATCCCAGAACGGCGACTGCCCTTGCTCATCGCTGCAGCCGCGCAGTTCGGCAAACAGGTGCGGCGAAAACCACTCGCGGAAGGCGGCGATAAACAAAAACCGCGCTTTGGAGAGCAGCAGACCGTTGCGGTTGCGCTGATACTCGGGGTCGAGAAACAGCGTACACAGCTCGCTGTGGCCGGTGTGGTCATAGCTCAGATTGAGCAGCTCCTGGGGCTTGTAGACCCCCAGCGCTTTCGAGGCGCGGACCGTTTTCTGAATGCGAAAATTGTAAAACGGCTCGTCCAGGCCTACCGCCACCTCAATGGCGCTGACCCCCACCACCCGCTCCAGCGTGGTGTCTTCCAGCACAAACAGAAAGCCTTGCTGGCCGCGCGGCAGCGCGCCGGCGAAAGTGTCAATGCTGCGGCGGATCCGGGCGGCCAGGCGCCCGGCATCATGGGGTAAGGAGGTCATGCCGATCCCCGCCCGCGCGGCAAGGCGGACGATGTCGTCAAGATCGTTTTCCCGTACGGGACGAAATAGCATCACAGGCCGTCCTCCCGGTTAGCGGATTAAGCGGGCAACGGCGCGATCGAGGCGCACGAAGGCTTCCGCAATATCTGCCAGCGGGATATTGAGCGCCGGCGCGAAGCGCAGCACGTCCGGACCGGCAATCAGGGCGATCACACCCTCTTCCGCCGCCAGGTTGGTCAGGGTTTTGGCCTTCCCGCGCAGCGGTCCCGCCAGCTCGGCGCCGATCAGCAGACCGGCGCCGCGCACGGCGCTAAACGCATCGTAACGGGCAGAGAGGGCATTCAGCTGGTCGACGATCAGCGCATGGCGCTCGCCGACGCCCGCCAGCAGCGGCGCATCCAGATGGGCCAGCACGGCGTTGGCGACGGTCGCCGCCAGCGGGTTGCCGCCGAAGGTGGTGCCATGGGTGCCTGGCTGGAAGACCTGCGCCCAGGCCTCTTTCGCCAGCATCGCGCCGATCGGGAAGCCGCCCCCCAGCCCTTTGGCGCTGGTGAGGATGTCCGGGACGACGTTGTAATGCTGGTAGGCGTAGAGATGGCCGGTACGCCCGGCGCCGGTCTGTACCTCATCAAATATCAGGGTGGCATGATGGCGATCGCAAAGGGCGCGCAGCGCCTGGAGGAACGCCGGGTCCGCCGGGATCACCCCGCCTTCGCCGATAATCGGCTCGACAATCACCGCGCAGGTGCGCGAGGAGATCGCCGCAGTCACCGCCTCGATATCGTTATAGGGCAGATGGGTAATGCCCTGCGGCAGCGGCGCATAATCGCTGGAATATTTCGGCTGGCCGCCGACGGAGACGGTGAACAGCGTGCGACCGTGGAAGGCGTGGTTGAAGGCGATGATTTCGCTTTTTTCACCGCCGAACTTATCGTGGGCATATTTCCGCGCCAGCTTAAGGGCCGCCTCGTTCGCTTCGGCGCCGGAGTTGCAGAAGAACACCTTGTCGGCAAAGGTGGACTGCACGAGGGTTTTCGCCAGCTGCAGCACCGGTTCGTTGGTATAGCCATTGCCGATATGCCACATTTTCGCCAGTTGCCCCTGCAGGGCCTCCGCCAGCGCCGGGTGAGCATGGCCCAGGGCGTTCACTGCGATGCCGCCCGCCATATCAATATACTCTTTCCCCTGCTGGTCCCAGACGCGGGAGCCCGCCGCCCTCACCGGAATAAACGGCGCGGGGGCAAAACAGGGAACCAGGTAAGCGTCAAAATCTTCGCGAGTCATGCTGCCTGACATAATTTATCTCCGGAACGTAAGGCGACGGAAAACGCTCCCGTCGCGTTGGACAATCGACATTAACCCTGACCCTCGGCTTATTTTGGGCACGAGCGCGCCCGCTGCGATGGTAAAAATATTCACCACAGAAAAGTTAAGCCCTATTCTTTGTGCGGGTAATTGTTAATTCATGGTTAATGCCATGTTGTTGTGTGGGCTAATGCTGGCCTGTGAACAATAAGATTGTCAATACGGGGAAACGCAATTTATTCACTTTTTGAAGATCATCAAGATAATGAAAAACATAGAAAAAATATTTTCCTATTCACTTAAGTGAATAAAAATTGAATTAAAATGCACAGCTTGCGGGTGGTTCTTGTGCGTAGTTATTCACTTAAAAAATAAAAAATCTAACAAAAATTTAAAAATCGGAATTGCCGTCAAATACCGCTTTATAAAATTGGTGATACCATTCATTGCACAGAGTTTACTGCTGTAGCTATTCCACGGTTTTACACGACATAAATAACACTGAGAAACAGGACTCTTATGGAAAAGTTATCTTACGCATCTGAAAGTAGTACATCTCCATGGACCACCTACCTGCGCCAGATCGACCGTGTCGCGCCTTATCTCGGCGATCTTGCCTACTGGGTGGAAACCCTGCGCCATCCGAAGCGTGCGCTGATCGTCGACATCCCTGTGCAGATGGACGACGGCACCATTCGCCACTTCGAGGGCTATCGCGTTCAGCACAATCTTTCGCGTGGTCCGGGTAAAGGTGGTGTTCGCTACCATCCGGATGTCGATCTTAACGAAGTCATGGCACTTTCTGCCTGGATGACCATTAAGTGCGCCGCGGTCAATATTCCTTACGGCGGAGCCAAAGGCGGCATCCGCGTCGACCCCTTCTCGCTGTCGGAAGGTGAACTGGAACGCCTGACTCGCCGCTACACCAGCGAAATCGGCATTATCATCGGGCCGCAGAAAGATATTCCGGCGCCGGACGTTGGCACCAACGGCAAAGTAATGGCGTGGATGATGGACACCTACTCCATGAACCATGGCACCACCATCACCGGCGTGGTCACCGGCAAACCGATCCACCTCGGCGGCTCCCTCGGTCGTGAAAAAGCCACCGGACGCGGCGTGTTCGTCACCGGCCGGGAAGTGGCCCGTCGCGCCGGAATCGAAATTGAAGGCGCTAAAGTGGCGCTGCAGGGCTTTGGTAACGTCGGTAGCGAAGCAGCGCGCCTGTTCGCCGGCGTCGGCGCCCGTATCGTGGTTATTCAGGATCACACCGCTACCCTGTACAACGAAGGCGGGATTGATATGGCTGCCCTCACCGCCTGGCAGGCGGAGAAAAAGCAGATCGCGGGTTTCCCGGGCGCCCAGGAGATTGATAAAGAGGCTTTCTGGACTACCCCGATGGACATCCTGATCCCGGCGGCGCTGGAAGGGCAAATCACCCGCGAGCGCGCTGAGAAGCTGACCTGCAAACTGGTGCTGGAAGGGGCCAACGGCCCAACCTATCCGGAAGCGGACGATGTGCTGGCCGAGCGCGGGGTGATCGTGGTGCCGGACGTTATCTGTAACGCCGGCGGGGTGACCGTCAGCTACTTTGAGTGGGTGCAGGACATGGCCAGCTTCTTCTGGAGCGAAGAGGAGATCAACGCCAAGATGGACCGCATCATGACCGACGCCATCATTCACGTCTGCGATAAAGCGGCCGAGAAAGAATGTACGCTGCGTACCGCCGCCTATATCGTAGCCTGCGAGCGCATCCTGATGGCGCGTAAAGACCGCGGCATCTACCCGGGCTGATCCCCGTCAGAAAGTGCACCAGGGGTGGCATTGCGCCGCCCCTTTTTTTTTGCCGTCGCGCCGTCAGCCGACGGTGGACCACAGCACTGGCCATCCCCGACGCTGCGCCTCCGCCAGCAGACCCGGACAGGGATTCACCGCGCAGGGGTGACCAACCACGGTGAGCAGCGGCAGATCCGAGATATGATCGCCAAAGGCGTAGCACGCCGCCAGCGGCTGGCCCTGTTTCTGCGCATAGCACTGGGCATGCGTCGCCTTGTGTTCGCCGATGGCGGTCCGCCAGAGCTCGCCGGTATAGCGGTCATCCACCACCACCGGCTCCGAGCACAGGGCATGTTCCACCCCCAGCGCCGCCATCGCCGGCCAGAGAATGTCGGTCATCGACCCGGAGACAAACACCACGTCATCCCCCCGCGCCTGATGCTGCCTGAGGCGCGCCACCACCTCGTGGTGAAAACCATATCCGCCTTCGCGATACAGATGCTCGGCGACCGCCCGCACCCGGGGGCGCGACTCGTGGCGAAACAGCGAGTAATAGTAGCGGTTGATCGCTTCCCGCGGTTGACCCGCTTCGCTAAGCGCCTGAAGCTGGCGGACAATCGCCGCGGCCGTCAAACCGCACTGCAGCGGATATTCCTCGGCATAGCGGTGCAGAAACAGGAACATACTTTTGCCGGTAATCAGTGTTTCATCCACATCAAAAAAGGCGATGCTCATCCCCGTCCCCCTGCTCAATACTGACCAGATAATGTTGATGGCACTGCGCCGCCTGCTCGCACTCTTTGCGAGTGATGTAGTTAAGGTCATAGACGCTGAAGCTAAAGCCAACTTCCGCTTTGCGGGTGCCGGTCTGGTCAAACCCCACCGAGCATTCGCAGGTAAAGCGGCCATGGGCTGAACTTTTGCGTGACACCACATTGAGGACGATGGTCACCGGCAGCGGAAAAACAAAGCAGGAAAAGGCCACCTGCAGCGAGCTCAGGGTAAAGTACTTCTCCGCCATTGCCACGCCGGCCTCCGCCAGCAGGAATTTTTCCGAGGTGGCGATGATGGTCTGCCGCGCCGCCTCGATCAGCACCATCCCCTGAATATGTTGCCCGGTCTGGTGGTCGCAGAGTAACTCCGAGGCATCCTGCAGGATCAGGCGCGCGCAATAGTTATCCTCATCGCGTTTTTCCGGCGAGGTGATGAGGATATTCGCTTTTTTACGTTTATGTACCAGCCGCTGATGATCGCGGTTGTTTTGATAATAGAGATCCTGCAGATTGACGATCTGGCGGATTTTATCCGGATAGTGCTGACGAATAATGCAGATGGTGCGGGAGATGTCGTCGAGCTGTACCCCCTGACCAATAACGATTTTATCGACGCCGGCCAGCTCGCCGCTCCAGACAAATCGCTCAAACTCATTAACCGTCAGCACATTCTCATGCCGCCGGGCAAAATCGGTAAATTTCTCACCCACCACAATTAATTTTTCCATGGCGCTTGTCTCCTCAGATCGTTTTCACCAGTAACGCAATCCCCATCCCGCCGCCGATGCACAGCGACGCCAGGCCGGTCGGTTGATTCTCCCGGCGCAGCGCGTGCACCAGGCTGACCACGATCCGCGTCCCGGAACTGCCCAGCGGGTGACCGAGGGCGATCGCGCCGCCATGGATGTTCAGGCGGGAAGTAATCTCCTCCTCCGTCATCTGATGCTCTCTGGCCAGTCCCTTGACCACCCCCAACACCTGCGCGGCAAAGGCTTCGTTAATCTCCAGCCGGGCCATATCGCTGAGCTGAAAACCACCGCGGCGCAGGGCGCACGCTATCGCCGGCAGTGGGCCGAGCCCCATCATGGACGGATCGACGCCGCCTTCGCCAAAGGAGACGATCTCCGCCAGCGGCTGCAGGCCATAGCGGGCAACGGCGCGCGCCGAAGCGAGGATCACCGACGCGGCGCCATCGTTCAGCCCGGAGGCGTTGCCCGCCGTGACGCTGCCGTCAGCGCGAAAAGCCGGTTTCAGCGCCGCCAGCTGCCCGGCGCTAAGATCATGGCGGATCGGCTCATCCTCGCGGACCGTGCTGACGCCCCGCTTCGCGCTGACCGTCACCGGCACAATCTCATCGGCAAAATAGCCGGCACGGCTGGCGGCGGAGGCTTTTTGATGGCTCTCCAGCGCATACCGGTCCTGCGCCGCGCGCGAGATCTGCTCCTGCGCGGCGATGGCCTCCGCCGTTTCCCCCATCGGGATCTGCAGCAGCGGATCGGTTAACCCGTCACGCTGGATCACATCCTCACTGCTGAATGCGCCGAATTTCATCCCGCCCCTTATCTCTCCCTGCAGCAAAAACGGCGCCTGACTCATATTTTCCATTCCGCCGGCGACCACCAGGTCGGCATAACCGCTCTGGATATGGATCGCCCCTTCGGTCATGCTTTTCATGCCGCTACCGCAGATCATATTCAGGGTGTAAGCCGGCGTTTGCACCGGGATCCCTGCCCGCAGCGCAACCTGACGCGCCGGTCCCATTCCCTGCCCGGCGGCGAGGACGCAGCCGCAGATCACCTCATCGATCCACGCCGGGTCAATGCCGGCCTGCTGCAGGTTGTGCCTGACGGTGAGCGCTGCCAGCTCCACCGCGGAGACCGTTTTCAGGGCACCAAGAAAGCGCCCCACCGGCGTACGGCAGGCCGCGACGATATAGACTTTGTTCATGATTATTCCATTACGTAGAGCGAGGAAAGATACTGCCGCGTCCCGGCTTCGCTGCCGGTAAAGCCCACATAGCCATCGGGATTAACCACCGCGTAGTCATCGGGACCGATCTGTAGCGCCTCAAGAAACGCCTTGTCCGCCGGCTCGAGGGGGCAGAACATAAACCAGCCGGCCTGCTTCAGGCGGGACAAAGGAGGACAGGCGGCGCGGGCGGAAAAGATCACCACCTTACCGCTGGCGAAGGCGTCATAGCTGTTGCGAAACGTCGCCTGCGGCGAGGCAAAAACGTACCAGGGAACATGGTGTCCTGTGAGGCCGTCCGGCTCCTGCGCCTGCGTCGCGGTGAAACCGGCGTACTGCAGCGGCAGCTGGTGACGATAGTAGTGACGGTTGCAAAACTCCGGAAAGTAGACCCCATCGATATGATTTCTCGGCACCAGACCGGCGATCAGGCCAGTATCATGGTCGGTGGAGCGCAGCACACCGCTCACCGCGGCGAAGCGCTGGGTGCGATAGGACGCCGGCAGTCGGTCAGTGGCCACGCCGTGCAGACAGAAAGCCAGCTTCCAGGCGAGGTTCACCGCATCCTGGACGCCGGTGTTCATCCCCTGCCCGCCAATGGGACTGAACAGGTGGAAGGCATCTCCCGCCAGCATAATATGGTGCTGCAGATTGTCATCGGCGATGCGGTTATAGAAATTGGCGCTGGAGGACCAGGTGAGCCTCTGCGCCGGCGGCACCTGAGGGCAGTAGCGCGCCAGCGCGGCGTTAATCTCCTGCAGGTCCGGCACCGGACGCGGCGACGGCAAGCGCCCGGCTTTTTTAATCACAATCCTGACCTGATTGTCCGGCATGGGCAGGAAAATCAGAAAGCCTTGCTCATCAATATGGTAGGAGGTCCCCGGGAGCGCCGCCGCGGGGTCGAACTGCACATCCGCCATCACAAAATGCAGCGGATAGTCATGACCGCTAAAGCCGATCCCGGCCAGCTCCCGGACGGTGCTGGCCGCGCCGTCGGCGCCGATAATATAGTCATAAGCGGCGGAACAGGCCCGACGGGCATCGTCGAGCAGGGAGACGTGATAGCGCTCCCCCTCCCGCCGCCAGGAGACCAGCTGGTGCCCGCGTTTTACCTCCCGCCCGGCGGCGGCTAATGCCGTTTCGAGGATCTTCTCCGTCCGCGGCTGCGGGATACTGACATGGAAGGGATAGCAGGTGGCGAGTCGGCGGTTATCAATATGCAGAAATTTGCGGTTTTTATAGTAAGCGTAGACTGACTGCACCTGTTTTCCCTGGGCGATCAGTTCCCCGGCAAGGCCTAAGCCGTGGAAGGCTTTAATGGTCGCCGGACTGACGCTCAGCGCTTTGGACCAGGTGGTGCTGTGGGTATTTTTATCAATGATATCAAAATCAATTCCATACTTATTCAGATAGCAGCCAATGATTAACCCTACCGGGCCGGCGCCAACAATGAGTACTTTTTTCACGATCGAGCCTCTCTGTATGCCCCATGTGGGGCATACGCGTGTTGCCTGGGTGCAGGGTGATTAGGGATAGATATCATCGGCCAGACGACGATCGCCGGCGACATTGCAGATATGCCAGTAGGGGTATGGTTTCTCTTTCTCGCTCACGCTGTTGAGGATCGCCGTCTCCTCGTCGCTCAGCGTCCAGTTCAGCGCCGTCAGGTTATCTTCCAGTTGGGCCAGTTTGGTCGCGCCGATCACCAGCGAAGCGATCCCCGGACGGGTACGCAGCCAGTTGAGCGCCACCTGCGCGACGCTGGCGTTGCGCTGGCGGGCAATCTCCTGCATCACCTCCAGGGTCTGCCAGGCCTGCTCGCGGTTGGCGATCGGCGCGGATTCGAACGGCGTGGCGTTCGCCAGGCGACTACCTTCGGGAAACGCCTGATTGCGCGGGTATTTGCCGGTGAGAAAGCCCCCGGCCAGCGGGCTCCAGACGGTGATGCCGACGTTCTGATCGACGCTGAGCGGGATAATCTCATGCTCCAGTTCACGCGCGGCGATATTGTAATAGCCCTGATAGACGCAGAATTTCTCCAGCCCAAGGCGCTCCGAGATCCCCAGCGCCTTCGCCAGCTGCCAGGCCGCGTAGTTGGAGACCCCGATATAGCGAATTTTCCCGGCGCGGATCAGGGTATCCAGCGTGCGCAGGGTATCCTCCAGTGCGGTGCGCGGATCGAACCCGTGAAGGTGATAGATATCGATATAATCGGTCTTCAGCCGCTGCATGCTGGCCTCGACGGCATTGATGATATGGTAGCGCGACGCCCCCAGCGCATTCGGGTTGGGGTCGGTTTGCCAGCGCCCTTTCGTGCCGATAATCACCTGCTGGCGTTTTCCCTTCAGCGCGTTGCCGAGCAGCTCTTCGCCCTGGCCGTTCTTATAACAGTCCGCGGTATCAAAAAAGTTAATCCCGGCGTCCAGCGCTTTGTACACCAGATCGTAGGCCGTCTGCTCAGGCACCACGCCGAATTCCGACCAGTTGCGCCCCGGCGCGCCGAGAAAGGCCCCTTTCTCACCAAACGTCATGGCGCCGAAACAGAGCTCCGAAACCGACAGCCCGGTGGAACCTAAATACCGATACTTCATGCTTGACTTCCTTTTAAAGGTGACAACGTCACACTAGCGATAACCAATCCGCTGGCGGTCAGGCAAGCACCGGCCAGAGGAATGTGAGATAGAGAGACGCCAGAGGCGAGCAGCAGCCCGCCAAACCAGGCGCCGCCGGCATTGCCGAGGTTAAAGGCGGCGATATTGCACGAGGAGACCATGCTTTTACCGCTCTCACTGCTGTCCAGCGCCTGCATCTGCAGCGGCGGAATGGTGGAGAACATCGCCGCCCCCAGCAAAAACACCGCCGCGCAGGCACCAGGCAGCGTCTGAATAGCCAACGGGAAAAGGCACAGGACGACGCTCAGCAAAGCGAGAGTCAGCAGCAGCGCCCGGCGGACGCCGCCGTCGGTCAGTCGGCCGCCAAGATGATTCCCGGCGACCATCCCAACGCCAAACAGCATCAGCACCGGCGGAATAAGGTGTTCGCTCATCCCGGTGACGGTTTTCAGCATCGGCGCGATGTAGGTGAAGGCGGCGAAGACGCCGGAGAACCCGAGGGCAGTGATCAGCAGGCTGCGCAGCACCGCGGGATGGCGGAGCACCTTTAGCTCATCACGGATCCGGCTCTGGGCCGACGGTTGCGCCTGACGGCCAGGCACCAGGGCAATGACTGCCAGGGCGGAGAGAACGCCGATCAGCGTGACCATATAGAAGGTATAGCGCCAGCCAAGGTACTGCCCCACCCAGGCGCCGAGCGGCACGCCCAGAATATTGGCCAGGGTGGCGCCGAGAAACACGGCGGAGACCGCCGAAGCTCGTTTATCTACCGGCGCCAGCTCCGCGGCATAGACTGAGCTTATTCCGAAAAACGAAGCGTGAGCGAAAGCGGTTATTACCCGGGCAATAATTAGCATGGTCATATTACCGGCGATCGCGCAGCCTAAATTTCCAATGGAAAATAAGATCATCAAAAATAACAGCGCCGGTTTTTTGCGATAACGGCTTAATAGCGGCGTAAGCAGCGGCGCGCCAATCACCACCCCACAGGCATAAGCGGTAATAGACCAGGCGGCAAGGGTAATGGATATATGAAAATCATGGGCCACATCGAGTAATAAACCCATAATCACAAATTCGGTGGTGCCAATACCAAATGAACCCACGGAAAGCGCATACACCGCCGCAGGCAATCCCGCCGGACGGGAAACAGCAATAGTCATAAGTTACCTTATCTCCCGCCAGAACGGCGGGAGGAACGTATTCAGGAGATTATTTATCGATTAAATTAAAGTCGCCCTGGTTATAGCGTAAGCCGGCGACGTTTTCGGCAGCGAAAATATGATCGATGGTGAGAATATCTTCAGGCGAGAGCATAATATCGGCCGCAGCGGCATTATCGCGCAGGTGATTGATTTTTCGTGCCCCGGGGATCGGCACGATATCTTCGCCTTTGCTCATCACCCAGGCGAGAGCCATCTGCGCCAGGGTGGCATCGTAGCGGCCGGCGACCTGCTGCAGATGGTCGAGCAACTGCTGGTTTTTGCGCATGGTTTCGGCCTGGAAGCGCGGCAGATTGCGACGAAAATCATCGGCAGCGAAGAGGCTGGGGTCGGTGATTTTGCCTGTCAGGAAGCCGCGCCCCAGCGGGCTGTAAGGGACAAAGCCCACCCCCAGCTCGCGGCAGGCCTTGAGGATGCCGCCCTCCGGCTCACGGGTCCACAGCGAGTATTCCGTCTGCACCGCGGTGATCGGATGCACCTTGCAGGCCCGGCGCAGCGTCTGGGCTGACACTTCCGACAGCCCGATGTGGCGAATTTTACCCTCTTTAACCAGGTCGGCCATGGTTCCCACCACCTCTTCCACCGGCACCGCGGGATCGACGCGGTGCTGATAGAGCAGATCGATGGTCTCGATATTCAGCCGCTTCAGCGACCCTTCCACCGCCTCGCGAATATGTTCCGGACGGCTGTCGACGCCGGCCATCCGCTCCAGCCCCTGGCCGGTCGGCAGAATACGAAAGCCAAATTTGGTGGCAATCTGCACCTTATCGCGAATGCCTTTAATCGCTTTCCCGACAAGGACTTCATTGTCAAAAGGCCCATACACTTCGGCGGAATCGAGGAAGGTCACGCCCATGTCCACTGCGGCATGGATGGTATTTATCGCCTGCGACTCCTCAGCGCCGCCATAGGCAAAACTCATTCCCATACACCCGAGACCCAATGCGGAAACCTGGAACTTCTCTTTTCCGAGATAACGTGTTTTCACC
The DNA here is from genome assembly GCF_050378715.1 of Klebsiella sp. 2-CIP_Kleb. NCBI lineage: Bacteria > Pseudomonadati > Pseudomonadota > Gammaproteobacteria > Enterobacterales > Enterobacteriaceae > Klebsiella > Klebsiella sp. 2-CIP_Kleb. Next base: position 131,530 of record NZ_JBNRLG010000001.1, on the reverse strand, counting down.
TTATTTTCCTTACGTGCTGAATGTTATTAAATATATACTTCCCTTTTACATTGATAACAATTAATCTATTCCGAACGCGGTGTTAGCTGGAAATTAACAATGAAAACGTTGCCTGATTTGCAACAAATTGAAATATTAATACTCATAGTGAAACATGGTAGTTTTCGACAAGCTGCCAGAGCATTAAATCTTTCACCGCCGGCCCTCACCAGCGCTATTAATCATCTGGAAGAAAAATTAGGCGTGCGCCTGCTCAATCGCTCGACGCGCAGTTTGTCTTTAACCGCCGTGGGTGAGGAATTTCTTAATAATATGACGCCGGTGGTGAATGATTATCGCCGGGTAGTCGACAGTCTGAATTATCACCGTCTGACCCCGGAAGGGGTGGTGAAAGTCAATTTACCGCGTATTGTTCTCGACCTTTTCTTTCAGCGCTATTTTATTGCTTTTAAAACCGCCTATCCTGACGTGACGCTGGAGCTGTTTACCACCGATCGGAAAGTGAATATTATCGAGTCCGGTTTTGACGCTGGCATTCGTTATTCCCGGGATGTGCCCAAAGATATGATTGCCATCCCCTTTGGCGAGAAACTGTCGCTGATCCCGGTAGCCAGCCCGGACTATCTCAGCCAGGCCGGAGCGCCCGACACCCCGCAGTCGCTGATCAATTTTCGCTGTATCAACCGATGTTTTCCCAGCGGCGAAAAGTATCGGTGGGAGTTTATCAGCCCCGACGGCGAGCCAGGCGAAGTCGCAGTCAAAGGCGATCTGGTCGTCGATTCCGATACGGCGATGATCCAGGCGGCGGAGAGCGGACTGGGGATCGCCTTTGTCTATCAGTCGCTGGTCTCCGCGCAACTGAACGCCGGCAGCCTGATCCGCTTATTGCCCAGCTACCGCTACCCGGCGGATCATTTCTGCGTCTACTATCCGAGTCGCAAACATATTCCCGCGCCCCTGCGCGCTTTTATCACCTGGGTGATGGCGCAGAATAAGAGCATCCTCCATGAGTAAATGGCCTGAGGGGGTATCCTCCTGTTCGCTACAATAAACGCACACACCGTTAACCCTTATTTATCCTTTCCCTTGAATTTCGTCGGTCGTCAGGCATAAACTCGTTAGAGCTCTAACGATTTTGGCAGACGACCTATGGACCATCGACAGCTTAACTTCTCCCATCTTTTATATCTGACCGCCCATCACTGGCGGCTGGCGGTTAATCGTCGGCTGAAAAACCTCGGCCTCAGCCAGGCCAGCTGGGTAGCGGTCGCCGCTATCGCCCGCCATCACCAGCCGCTGTCGCAAAGCGAACTGGCGCAGGAGCTGGGAGTGGAGAGCGCGACAATTGTGCCGCTGATCAACCGCCTGGTGACCCTCGGCCTGGTGGAGCGCGTCACTACCGACCGCGATAAACGCAAGCGGCTGCTGGTGGTCACCGACCAGGGGCAGGCCCTCTTCGAGCAGGTCAAAACGGTGGCGGACGATCTGCGTGAAGAGATCCTGACGGCGATTACTCCGCAGGAGCGGGAACAAACTCAGCGGGTGCTGGAAAAGCTGTTGCGTGAAGTGGAGAAGAAATAATGCCCCGTCGTCAGAGTAACCCTTACGCCCCCCATGACTGGGCGCCGCATGAAAAACCGGCCCTGCTCGGCTCGCCATCGACGCCGCTGCACAGCCCGGCGAAGCGCCTGGCCTACGGGGTGGTCGGGCTGCTGGTGTGCCTCACCGGCGCGCTGGGCAACGCGGTAGTCACCGCCAATCTGCAGCTGCTGCAGGGCACCTTCGCCGCCTGGTCGACGGAGATCGCCTGGCTGCCGGCGGTGTATGTCATGACCAACGTCTCCATCAACCTGCTGCTGGTGAAATTTCGTCAGCAGTTCGGGCTGCGCGCCTTTACCGAAGGCTTTCTGGTGCTCTATGTGCTGGTCACCTTCTTCCACCTGTTCGTCAACGATCTCAGCTCGGCGATGATGGTCCGCGCCGCCCACGGCATGGTGGCCGCGGCGCTCAGCTCGCTGGGGATCTACTATCAGGTGCAGGCCTGGCCCGCACGCCACCGCCTTAAAGGGCTGACCATCGGTATCACTGGCTCGTCGCTGGCCATTCCGCTGGCGCGCCTCTTTTCCACCGAGCTGCTGCAGACCGACGAATGGCGCGGGCTCTACTTCTTTGAACTGGGGCTGGCGCTGGTGTCGCTGGCCTGCGTCATCGCGCTGAAGCTGCCGCCGAGCGATCGTAAAAAGGTGTTCGAGAAGAAGGATTTTATCACCTTCTTCCTGCTGGCCCCCGGCATGGCGCTGGTGTGCGCGGTGCTGTCGCTGGGGCGGCTCGAGTGGTGGTTCGAAGCGCCGTGGATCGGCTGGTCGCTGGCGGCGGCGGTGGTGCTGATCGTCGCTGCCATCGCCTTCGAGCATAACCGCAGCAATCCCCTGCTCAATACCAAATGGCTCTCCAGCGGCAGTATCCTGCGCCTCGGTCTGATTATGCTGCTGATCCGCATCGTGCTGGCGGAGCAGAATACCGGGGTGATCGGCTGGCTGCAGTACGTTGGCCTGCAAAACGAACAGATGACCAACCTTGCGTGGTCAATTTTCGCCGGCATTCTGTGCGGGATCATTGCCAGCTGCCTGACGCTTAACCCGCAGAAGCTCTACTGGCCGACCGCCACCGCCCTGGCGCTGATCATGGTGGCCTCGCTGCTCGACAGTCAGTCCAACGCCCTCACCCGCCCGGAACAACTGATGTTCAGCCAGTTTTTGCTTGGCTTCGGCAGCGCCTTCTTTCTGGCGCCGGCGATGCTCGCCGGTATTGGCGGGGTGTTCGCCGATCCGCGCAACCTGGTCAGCTTCTCGGTGCTGTTCGGCATGAGCCAGAACATCGGCGGCCTGCTGGGATCGGCGATCCTCGGTACTTTCCAGACCTGGCGGGAGAAATTTCACTCCAGTCAGCTGGCGGATCAGATCACCACCCTCAACCCGCTGATCGTCGAGCGTCTGCAGCAGTACAGCCAGATGTACCAGAGCCAGATCGGCGACAGCACGCTGCTTAACGTCCAGGCCACGACGCTCCTGCAAAACGCCGCGACGCTGCAGGCCAATATTCTCGCCTGGAATGATACCTATCTGCTGACGGCGGCGATCTCCGCCGGGACGTTAGTGTGGGTTTTCTGGCGCTTAATTCGCTTACGACTAACCGCCCGTATCGCATTAAAACGCGCCACTGGCAGCAAATAATTATCATCATTTCATCTCTGGAGTCGTTATGAGTCAGCAGGATGCGGCCAAACAACAGGCCAATACCCGAAACAACATTCGCGTGGTCTCCATTTTTACCGCCGCGGCGATAGGCCTCGTCGGCGTACTGGTGATCCTCTATGCCTGGCAGCTACCGCCGTTCACCCGGCATAGCCAGTTTACCGACAACGCCTACGTGCGCGGGCAGACCACCTTTATCAGCCCACAGGTCAACGGCTACATCACTGCCGTCAACGTCAAGGATTTCGCCATCGTTCAGCCGGGCGAAGTACTGTTCCAGATAGACGATCGCATCTATAAGCAGCGGGTGCACCAGGCCCAGGCCACCCTGGCGATGAAGGAGGCGGCGCTGCGCAACAACCTGCAGCAGCGCAAAAGCGCCGAGGCGACGATCGCCAAAAACGAAGCCGCGCTGCAAAACGCCCGCGCGCAGAATCTGAAAATCCAGGCCGATTTAAAAAGGGTGCAGGAACTGACCGCCGATGGCTCGCTGTCGATCCGCGAGCGTGATTCCGCCCGCGCCAGCGCCGCCCAGGGGGCAGCGGATATTGAACAGGCGAAAGCGGCGCTGGAGATGTCGCGCCAGGACCTCGAATCGACCATCGTCAATCGCGATTCGCTGGAGGCCGACGTGGCCAGCGCCAAAGCCGCCCTCGAACTGGCGCAGATTGACCTGCAGAATACGCAGATCATCGCCCCCACCGGCGGCCAGCTGGGGCAGATTTCGGTGCGTCTTGGCGCTTACGTCAGCGCCGGAACCCATCTGACTTCGCTGGTCCCGCCGCAGCACTGGGTGATCGCCAACCTGAAAGAGACCCAGCTGGCCGATGTGCGTATCGGCCAGCCGGTTACCTTCACCGTTGACGCGCTCAACGGCGAGACCTTCCACGGCAAGGTGCAGAGTATCTCCCCGGCGACCGGGGTGGAGTTCAGCGCTATTTCGCCGGACAACGCTACCGGCAACTTCGTCAAGATCGCCCAGCGCATCCCGGTGCGCATCACGGTTAACGAGGGGCAGCGCAACAGCGAGCGCCTGCGCCCCGGCATGTCGGTGCAGGTGACCATTGATACCCGCGCGGAGAAGCAGCCATGATCCGCCCGGTCACCCTTGTCATCGTCCTGGCGCTGGTCGGCTGTCAGTCCGCCGATGTCCAGCGCGCGCAGCCGACCCTGACCATCCCTGCCGCCTGGCGGGCCGACGTTGGCCCTGCCAGCCCGGTGGAAGGCGTATGGTGGCGCAATTTTCATGACAGTGCGCTGAATCAGTATGTCGACCGGGCGCTGCGCTATAACAGCGATGTGCTGATCGCCCGCGAGCGGGTCAATGAGTATCAGGCGCGGGCGTATGCCGCCGACAGCAGCCTTTTTCCCTCGCTGGATGCCAGCCTGACCGGCACCCGCGCCCGCGCGCAGTCCGCCGCCAACGGCCTGCCGATCCACAGCACGCTGTACAAAGGCGGCCTGACCGCCAGCTATGATGTCGATATCTGGGGCGCGAACCGCAGCGCGGCCAGCGCCGCCGGGGCCAGCCTCGAGGCGCAGAAAGCCGCTGCCGCCGCGGCCAATTTGAGCGTCGCCGCCTCGGTGGCCGTGGGCTACGTGACGCTGCTGTCGCTGGATGAGCAGCTGCGGGTCACGCAGCAGACGCTCCAATCACGGGAAGACGCCTGGCGGCTGGCCAAACGTCAGTTTGAAACCGGGTATACCTCGCGCCTTGAGCTGATGCAGGCGGATTCGGAGCTGCGCTCAACGCGGGCGCAGATCCCGCCGCTGCAGCACCAGATTGCGCAGCAGGAAAACGCCCTCAGCGTGCTGCTGGGGGATAACCCCGGCGCGGTAAAACGCGGCGAATTCGCCGGGCTCACCCCGCTGCGTCTGCCCTCGCAGTTGCCGTCCACCCTACTCAACCGCCGCCCGGATATCGTACAGGCCCAGCGTCAGCTGGTAGCCGCCGATGCCACCCTGGCCTCGTCGCAGGCGCAGCTGCTGCCGTCTATCAACCTGACCGCCACCGGCAGCCTGCAGGACCGGACGCTGCCGGATCTGCTCGACGATCCGCTGCGACTGTGGAGCATTGGCGGTAGCATCCTGGCGCCGCTGCTTAACCGTCAGGCGTTAAACGCCCAGGTGGATGTCTCCATGGCCCAGCGCAATCAGGCGCTGTACAGCTATGAGAAAACGGTGCGCGGCGCGTTCAAAGAGGTCAATGACAGCCTTGACGCCATTAGCCGCTATGGCGAACAGTTGACCGAGCTGCAGGGACAGGTGGCGGTAGCGGAGGAAACATTGCGCATTGCGCAGAATCGCTACCGTAACGGCTACTCTTCGTATCTGGATGTGCTTGATGCCCAGCGAACGCTGTTCTCCACCCAGCTTAGCGTGGTCCAGGTGAAGAATAACCTGCTGTTGGCGCAGATCGATCTGTACCGGGCGCTGGGAGGCGGCTGGATGAACGCGTGAAAAGCCTGCTCGCGTCGGTCCGCCACCGTCCAGAGCGCGGAAGCCAGTATTCAGGCCGGGATAGCGTTGCGCCACCCGGCCACTACTACCACCAGGGAGTTAATCTATGCAACAACAGTGGTCTGCTGTCGATAATTACATGATTTCTTCGCTTATTCCTGATGATGACGTGCTGAGACAGGTTCTGGAAAACAACAAACGCGCCGGGCTACCTGAACATGATGTTGCGGCCAATCAGGGGCAATTTCTGGCGCTGTTGGTGCGCATGACCCAGGCGCGGCGGATCCTTGAAATTGGCACGCTCGGCGCCTATAGCGCCATCTGGATGGCGCGTGCGCTGCCCGCCGACGGAAAGCTGATTACCCTCGAGGCCGACCCGACGCATGCGGGGGTGGCGCGCCAGAATATCCGCCTCGCCGGGCTAAACGAGCGCATTGAGCTTATTGAAGGACCCGCGCTGAACACGCTGGAAAATTTCGAGGATGTGCAGCCATTCGACCTGATCTTTATTGATGCCGATAAACCTAATAATCCTCACTATCTGGAGTGGGCGCTGCACTATTCCCGCCCCGGGACGCTGATCGTGGGCGATAATGTGGTACGCGATGGCGAGGTGATTAATGGGCAAAGCGATGACGCGCGTGTGCAGGGCGTGCGTCGGTTTATCGAGATGATCGGCGATAACCCGCGGCTCACCGCCACCGCGCTGCAGACGGTGGGCATTAAGGGATGGGATGGCTTTACGCTGGCGCTGGTGAATGGCTGAGATCCGGGCGGCCTGATGCCCTCACCCCGGCCCTCTCCCCCAGAGAGAGGGAGAAACCCCGCTCTCCTGCCCGGCAGCACCAGCCTGCATGAACCTATGCTGCCGGGCCCGCGGGGCTTTCTGCCGCGGAGGATCATCGAGGATAATAGGTATACTGGTAGTGCAGAGACTGATCTTTCATTGCCCCTGCAGCAGGCTGCTCGCCATACTCCGCGGTACAGTTCCCCTCGGGATCCCACCCTAAACAACGGGCCTGGCGTGCTCCACTATACGTTGAGGTCGTTTCCCGGGATATCCAGCGCCCTTTTTCATCCCAACGCAGCGTCGAGGTGGAGTCCGAGTCAGCCATGCGGCTAAGGCGCCCATCCGTATAGCGGTAATCGACAGCAAGCATGACCATCATACCGCCGTTGACCGTTTTACGGACCAGGCGGTGCCGGTCGTCATACTGATAGGTGGTCGTATGCAGGACTTTGGGCGGTTGCTGCGTCGCGGACACGTTTTCGGCGCGCACAATCCGCCCGAGAGAATCGGTATAAAACTGTTCGCGCATCACCATCTTGCTGATATTTCCCGTCGCGCTCCGGGTCTGCCGGATATATTCCCGCATCCATCCTTTATCATTTCGCCAGCGAACATTATCTCTGACGATCGTTGAGCCATGTGCGGTGTTAAAGGTTTTTGCCCGCTCATAGCTTGCCAGCCGGCGGCATCGCGCGAAACGAAGGGCGCCATATTCGTTATTCTGGCTGCCGACGATTTGCACGCTCTGCACTTCGCCGTTCAGCGGCGGAAGGGAGGTCAAAATAAAAAAGTTCGCATCGTTGATCGCCCCCTGTGTTTCATCGCAGGAGGAAGCGTCAACGAAGGGTTTACACGCGGCCATCACAAGGATAGCCAGCGCCAGCATGAGGAATTTGTCCATATCAAGAAGGGTAAAAATAGACTCCGTGTTCTGGTTTTCCTGCGAAACAAGGCTAAAAATACGCGAAGACAGCCGATGACCCAAGCCGGCAGGTCGATTTTCAGATTCCGTTCATTTTTCATTCGGCGGGGAAGCATCAGGGCGGGGAGATAACCGGGTACGGCTTCGCGACCGCCCCCGGGTTTCCCCTGCCCGGCAAGCACTGCGCCGCCGGGCAGGGAAAAGGGTGGGATTACGGCGTCACCTGCTCCATCGCCTGCAGGACACGTTTGTCCGAGATGGGGTACGGGGTCCCCAGCTGCTGGGCGAAGAAGCTCACCCGCAGCTCCTCGATCATCCAGCGGATCTCCCGGACATCGTCGTCCTCACGGCGGTTCGGCGGTAGCTTATTCAGCCACTGCTGCCACGCCTGCTGCACGCTCTCAATTTTCAGCATCTGCGCGCGGTCGCGGTGCGGATCGATAGCCATCTTCTCCAGGCGCTTTTCAATCGCCTGTAGGTAGCGCAGCGTATCGCCAAGACGACGGAAGCCGTTGCCGGTGACAAAGCCGCGGTAAACCAGCCCCGCCATCTGCGCTTTGATGTCCGACAGCCCCAGCGCCATGGTCATATCCACCCGGCCTTTCAGCCGTTTGTTGATATTGAACACCGCAGTGAGGATCTGCTCGACCTGTTTGGCGATCTCCACCACCGTCTCGTTGAGCTCGGCGCGAACTTTATCGTGCAGCTGGTTGAAGCCCTCTTCCGTCCATACCGGACCGCCCGCCTCGTCGATAAGCTTATCCACGCCGCAGGAGATGCAGTCGTCAATCAGATCCAGCACTTTGCCGTACGGGTTGAAATAGAGCCCGAGCTTGGCTTTGTTCGGCAGTTTCTCGTGCAGATACTTAATGGGCGACGGAATGTTAAGCAGCAGCAGGCGACGCAGACCGCGCCACATGGCCTGCTGCTGTTCCTGTGGATTATCAAACAGCTTGATGGCCACGCTGTCGCGCTCGTCCACCAGCGCCGGCCAGGCTTTCACCTTATAGTTGCCGCGCTTCTGTTCATAGCTTTCCGCCAGGGTGCCAAAGCTCCAGATATGCAGCCCGCTCTGCTCGATGCCATCATCAGCAACCGCCGACAGCGTCTCCTGAACTTTGCCCTTCAGCGCCTCTTTCAGCGCCTGCAGCGAGCGCCCTTCCTGCAGCTTCTTGTTTTTATCATCCACCACCCGGAAAGTGATTTTCAGGTGATCGGGCACCTGATCCCACTGCCAGGCTTCGCGGTCGATGGTCACGCCGGTCATCTTACGCAGCTCGCGCTCCAGGGAATCGAGCAACGGCAGCTCAAGCGGCGTCGCCCGGCCAAGAAACGCTTCCGCATAGTTGGGAGCCGGGACAAAATTGCGCCGCACCGGCTTCGGCAGCGATTTTATCAGCGCGATAATCAGCTCACGACGCAGGCCGGGGATCTGCCATTCAAACCCGGCCTCCTCCACCTGGTTCAGCAGCGGCAGCGGAATATGCACCGTCACGCCGTCGGCGTCGGCGCCCGGCTCAAACTGATAGCTAAGCCGCAGCTTAAGGTTGCCCTGATGCCAGAAGTTCGGATAGTCCAGCTTGCTAACCTGCTCCGCCCCTTCCTTAATCAGCATGCTCTTCTCAAAGTTGAGCAGATCCGGCGTCTCTTTGCTGGCCTGCTTCCACCAGCTGTCGAAGTGGCGGGCGGAGATGACGTCGTGGCTGATGCGCTGGTCGTAGAATTCGAACAGGGTCTCGTCGTCCACCAGAATGTCGCGGCGGCGCGACTTATGCTCCAGCTCTTCGATTTCCGCCCGCAGCTTCAGGTTCTCCCGGAAGAAGGCGTGGCGCGTTTGCCAGTCGCCCTCCACCAGCGCGTGGCGGATAAACAGCTCGCGGCACAGCGCCGGATCGATCTGGCTGTAGTTGACCTTACGCGCGCCCACGATCGGCAGGCCGTAGACGGTGACCTTTTCCGTCGCCATCACCGCGCCCTGCGCCCGCTCCCAGTGCGGCTCGCTGTATGAGCGTTTGATCAGGTGCTGCGCTACCGGCTCCACCCACTCCGGCTCAATGCGGGCGGCAATGCGGCCCCACAGCCGGCTGGTCTCCACCAGTTCCGCCACCATCGTCCACTTCGGCGGCTTTTTAAACAGACCGGACCCCGGGAAAATGGAAAAGCGGGCGTTGCGCGCCCCGGTAAACTCCTGTTTATCGGCATCCTTCATGCCGATGTGCGACAGCAGACCGGTCAGCAGCGCGGTATGGATCTCGCGATATTCCGCTGGCTCGCTGTTGATCGGCAGGCCAAGCTCCTTCACCACCTGGCGCAGCTGGGTATAGATATCCTGCCACTCGCGCACGCGCAGATAGTTCAGAAAATCGACCCGGCACTGACGGCGGAACTGATTCGACGACAGGGCTTTCTGCTGTTCGCCGAGATAGTTCCACAGGTTCACAAAGGCAAGGAAGTCAGACTCTTTATCGTGAAAGCGGCGGTGTTTTTCGTCAGAGGCCTGCTGTTTGTCCATCGGCCGCTCGCGCGGATCCTGAATCGACAGCGCGGAGGTGATGATCATCGCTTCTCGCACGCAGCCGTGCTTCTGCGCCTCCAGCACCATCCGCGCCAGACGCGGGTCTACCGGCAACTGGCTAAGCTGACGGCCCATCGGGGTCAGCTTGTAGGCGGTGGCCTGCTCATCGGTGGTGATGGCGCCCAGCTCTTCCAGCAGGCGCACGCCGTCCTGAATGTTGCGCTTATCCGGCGCTTCAACGAACGGGAAGGCGGCGATATCGCCTAAGCCCAGGGCGGTCATCTGCAGGATGACCGACGCCAGGTTGGTGCGCAGAATTTCCGGATCGGTAAATTCCGGGCGCGACAGGAAATCGTCTTCTGAATAAAGACGAATACAGATCCCTTCCGAGACGCGACCGCAGCGGCCTTTACGCTGGTTGGCGGAGGCCTGGGAAACTGGCTCGATCGGCAGGCGCTGCACCTTGGTGCGGTAGCTGTAGCGGCTGATACGGGCGGTACCGGGATCGATAACGTACTTAATGCCCGGTACGGTCAGCGAGGTTTCCGCCACGTTGGTCGCCAGCACGATGCGTCGTCCACTGTGCGGCTGGAAGACGCGGTTCTGCTCGCTGTTGGACAAGCGAGCGTACAGCGGCAGCACTTCGGTATGGCGCAGATCCAGCTTATTCAGCGCATCGGCGGTATCGCGAATCTCCCGCTCGCCGCTCATAAAGATCAGAATATCGCCGGGTCCTTCGCGCCCGAGCTCATCGACGGCATCAAAGATCGCCTGCAGCTGATCGCGCTCGGTATCGTCCGCCTCTTCCACTATCGGCCGATAGCGCACTTCCACCGGGTAAGTCCGCCCGGAGACTTCGATAATCGGCGCATTATTGAAATGCTTTGAGAAACGTTCCGGGTCGATGGTCGCCGAGGTGATGATGATTTTCAGGTCAGGACGGCGCGGCAGCAGCTCTTTCAGATAGCCGAGCAGGAAGTCAATGTTCAGGCTGCGCTCGTGCGCTTCATCGATAATGATGGTGTCGTACTGCATCAGCAGGCGATCCTGCTGGATCTCCGCCAGCAGAATACCGTCGGTCATCAGCTTGACCATGGTGTTGTCGCTGACGTGATCGCTAAAGCGGACCTTATAGCCGATACAGCCGCCCGGCTCCGTTTGCAGCTCCTCGGCGATACGGTTGGCCACGGTTCGCGCGGCCAGACGGCGCGGCTGGGTATGGCCGATTAGCCCTTTCAGCCCGCGGCCCAGCTCCATGCAGATTTTTGGCAGCTGGGTGGTTTTACCCGAACCGGTCTCCCCGGCGACAATCACCACCTGGTGATCGCGTACCGCCTCGAGAATTTCTTGTTTTTTCTGGCTAACCGGCAGATTTTCCGGATAGGTGATGGCCGGACGCGCCGCTTCGCGCAGCAGGACTTTACTGGCTGCCTGGCTTATCTCCTGCGCCATCTCCTGAAGGATGGCCTGTTGCGATTCAGGATTTTTAACCTTCTTCACGCCGTGCAGACGGCGGGCAAAGCGCGTTTTGTCGCGCAGCATCAGGCCGTCGAGCTGTTGATAAAGCTGGGGGAAGGTGATTTTTTGTTGTTCTGTCATAGCGTTATCGGGCAGAGCTCTGCCGGGAAAATCTCTTTTGAAGTATTGCCTTAGAGTACCACATCTGCGCCACTCATGCCTTGTTCAAAAAATCTGAACATAGGATTCGATATATTGCGCTATCTCTGTGGCGCGATTGTGAATACAGTGTCATCAAGCACCAGGGCACTGACCCGTCAATCACATTAAAAAAGGAAACACCCATGAGCAAAGTATTAGTTCTGAAATCCAGTATTCTGGCAGGGTACTCACAATCTGGTCAGCTTTCCGACTATTTTGTTGAACAATGGCAGGAAAAACACCCGGGCGACGAGATCACCGTGCGTGACCTGGCCGCTAATCCGATCCCGGTTCTGGATGGTGAACTGGTTGGCGCCCTGCGTCCGAGCGACGCGCCGCTGACTCCGCGTCAGCAGGAAGCGCTGGCCCTTTCCGACGAGCTGATCGCTGAACTGAAAGGCAACGATGTGATTGTTATCGCTGCGCCGATGTACAACTTCAACATCCCGACGCAGTTGAAAAACTATTTCGACCTGGTGGCTCGCGCCGGCGTTACCTTCCGCTACACCGAAAAAGGGCCGGAAGGTCTGGTGACCGGTAAACGCGCGGTCGTCGTGACCAGCCGCGGCGGTATCCATAAAGATACCCCGACCGACCTGGTCACCCCGTACCTGTCCACCTTCCTCGGCTTCATCGGCATCACCGACGTGAACTTCGTGTTCGCCGAAGGTATCGCTTACGGCCCGGAAGTCGCGGCCAAAGCGCAGTCTGACGCGAAAGCGGCCATCGACAGCGTGGTTGCAGCCTAATAGTTAACTCCTCTCGCTGCCGGCGGGAGGAGATTTTTGCTTTTTCTCGTAGCGCAAATACCCCACCACGCCTCCGCCGCCATCTTTTGGATGATTCACGCCGTCGTTGACTTCCACGCAAGGAAAATCGAAAGGTGAAACGCCGTCAATGCAGGCCACATTCACCCCATACTGCTGTGGGTTTGATCGCCGTTGATGAAAGGTGTAGATCCCGCATACCGAGCAGAAAAAGTGCACGGCTTCCCCTGTATTAAAGCGATACTCTGTGAGCTTATCCCTGCCGCGTACCACATCGATTCCTGAACGCGGCGAAGAGACCGCGACCGCCCCACGCATTCGACAATATGAACAGTTACAGCGCCGAACGGTGTTGAAGCCGTCGCTGAGCTCAACGGTAAAGGCCACCGCACCGCAGTGACAGTGAGCGGATAATTTCTCTGCCATTATATTTACCCCTCAGGTGGAGGATTTTGGCCGCAGGTTTTCATCAAACTCCAGCCGCTTACGCCCGTCTTCCACTTCCCGTAATGGCTCAACCTGGTGCAGCGTCTGCTTACAGCGTTCCACCAGCACCTGGTATTCACGGGTACCGTGCTTTTTCCACGCCAGCTCCTGTTCGCTCAGGACGCGAATCGCTTTTGCCGGGCTGCCGATAATCAGATGGTTGGCGGGCATCTCGGCGTTGGCTTTGACGAAGGCCGAGGCGCCGACAATGCTGTTTTCGCCGATAGTCGCCCCGTCGATAATCACCGCGCTCATCCCCACCAGCGCATTGCGGCCAATTACGCAGCCGTGCAGAATAGCGCCGTGGCCGATATGGCCCTCCTCTTCCACCACCGTATCCTGGCCTGGGAAGCCGTGCATCACGCAGTTGTCCTGTATATTGGCCCCGTCTTTGACCACGATGCGGCCAAAATCGCCGCGCAGGCTGGCGTTGGGCCCAACATAGACCCCTTTGCCGAGGATCACGTCGCCAATCAACACCGCGGTCGGGTGGACGTAACTCTCCTCCGGCACCACAGGGGTCAGTCCATCAATCTGATAAATCGGCATGCAACCTCCTTATGCGCCCGGCAAACCGCCAAAGCGCTGATAATAGAGCGGGCCCGGCGCGGGAAGCTCGCCGACCGAGCTTTCACCTTTCTCGCTGACGAACGCCAGCGCGCCGGGACTCACCCGTTGGTAAATATTGATACATAGCTGGCGGGCGGTTTGCCCCGCCCAGTGCGCCGGCAGCAGCTCTTCCGGCAGCAGCGGATCTTTGAGCACCACTCGGCGATAGAAATGAATCAGCAGGAGCTGGATCTGAAAGCTGCGCTCCGGCGTTAACTCCGCGGGGTCGCAGTCACGGAGCAGCGGCAGTATCGGCCGGAATAGCGAGATGAACGATTCATACATCTCGTTTTGTTCGGTGAGATGCCAGCACTCCTCTACCCGGCTGCGCAGCGCCGCCCGGGAGAGCGCCAGCGGCGAGTGGGCTTCAAAACAGATGACGTTTTCGGCGACGCCTGCTTCGTGGAGCAGCGACTGGACATCCGCCAGCTTTTGCGACGGCGAGGCTAACAGGCTCGGCGCCAGCGCGCCAAATCCCTGCCACAGCAGCTGCTTTTTGACGTCGGCCAGCACATTTTTTTCCAGGCCTTCCGAGAGCAACAGCAGCCAGGTACCATCCCATTCCGGGGCGTTCGCGCGATAAATTTTATGTTCCGCACGACGGGTCAGGCGCAGCCCTTTGTCGCTCAGACGATAGAAGCTGCGGCGGCCGATACGGACGACATCAAGCCACTCTTCTTTATTGAGGCGAAACAGCGCGGTGCGGACGAAGCGCTCGCCGAAGCCTAATCCTTCCAGCAGCGCCGCGACGCTGCCCAGCCACACTTCCCCACCGCGTTGTAATAAGGCGTCGCCATACAGCGAGGCGATCAATGACGTGCCGCTGATCGGCGTCGCCGTCACGGCTTGTTGAATAAAGGCGTCGAGTTTACTCATCTGATTCATGCTGTTGTTATATTTTTCCTTTATGAATCATAGCACAGGAATTTCCCCGGCTGAGGGCGTAAAGGCCACAGCCGGGCTAACCGCGTAGCCCCGGTCAGCGCAGCGCCACCGGGGAGAGGTTTAACCGCTGACCACCGCTTTACGCAGATCAAATACCCGACAGGCTTTGCCTTCAGAGCGCGGAATGCTGCCGCAGTTGACGATAGTGATATCGGTGGAGATCCCGACCATCGACTTGATGCGGTGGCGCAACTGGTGACAAATCTGGCAGCGCTGCTCGTGACTCAGCGCCCGCCCGCTCTCTTTCAGCTCCACGCGCACCGCCAGCGAATCAAGATGGCCGCGGCGATTGACCTCCAGCTGGTAGTGCGGCGCCAGATGTTCAAACTTAAGGATCTCCTCTTCCAGCTGCGACGGGAAGACGTTAACCCCGCGGATGATCAGCATATCGTCGCTGCGTCCGCTGATGCGGTCCATACGGCGCATGGTGCGGGCGGTGCCCGGCAGCAGGCGCGTCAGATCGCGGGTACGATAGCGGATCACCGGCAGCGCCTCTTTGGTCAACGTGGTGAACAGCAGTTCGCCGTGTTCGCCATCGGCCAGCGGCGTGCCGTCGTCCGGGTTAACGATTTCCGGGAAGAAGTGGTCTTCCCAGATGGTCGGGCCGTCAACAGTCTCCAGACACTCCATCGCCACCCCCGGGCCCATCACCTCCGACAGACCGTATATGTCCAGGGCGGTGATCCCCAGCCGGCGCTCGATCTCCGCGCGCATCGCCAGGGTCCACGGCTCGGCGCCAAAGACGCCGACGCGTAATGAACAGCCGCGGGCATCGCCGTCCATCTGGCGCTCCAGCTCTTCAATCAGATTCAGACAGTAGGACGGCGTCACCATGATCATATCCGGCTTGAAATCACGGATCAGCTGCGCCTGTTTTTCGGTCTGTCCGCCGGACATCGGGATCACCGTCGCGCCTAAGCGTTCTGCGCCGTAGTGCGCGCCAAGGCCGCCGGTGAACAGGCCATAGCCGTAGGCGACGTGAATTTTATCTTTCGCCGTGCCGCCGGCGGCGCGCAGCGAACGGGCGACGATATTGGCCCAGTTATCAATATCGTTCTGCGTGTAGCCCACCACCGTCGGTTTGCCGGTGGTCCCGGAAGAGGCGTGAATGCGCACCACCTGCTCCATCGGCACCGCGAAGGTATCGAAGGGATAGTTGTCGCGCAGATCCTGTTTGGTGGTGCACGGGAATTTGGTCAGGTCGCTCAGTTCGCGAAAGTCGTCAGGGTGCACGCCGGCGGCGTCGAATTTGCGACGATACATCGGCACATTGTTATACGCATGATTCAGGGTCCACTTCAGCCGTTGGGTTTGCAGGGCCTGCAGCTCATCACGCGAGGCGGTTTCAATCGGATCTAATTTTGTAGTAGTTATCATTGTAGGGTACTCGCAGGTAAATTAGCTCACACTCGCTCGAGGATCATGGCGATGCCCTGACCCACGCCAATACACATCGTACACAACGCATAGCGCCCGCCGCGGCGCTGCAGCTCAAGGCTGGCGCTCAGCGCCAGACGCGCGCCGCTCATGCCCAGCGGATGGCCTAACGCGATGGCGCCGCCGTTGGGATTCACATGCGCCGCATCGTCCGGCACGCCAAGCTGTCTGAGCACGCCCAGCGCCTGAGCGGCGAAGGCCTCATTCAGCTCAATCAGATCCATATCGTGGATATTGAGTCCCGCCCGCTCCAGCACTTTACGCACCGCCGGTACCGGCCCCAGCCCCATCAGCCGCGGTTCGACCCCTGCCGTCGCCATCGCCACGATACGCGCGCGCGGAGTGAGCCCCTGGATAGCGGCCTGCTGTTCGCTGGCGACGATCAGCGCCGCGGCGCCATCGTTGACGCCGGAAGCATTGCCCGCGGTAATGACGCCGCCCTGACGGAACGGCGCTTTCAGTTGCGCCAGCTGCTCAAGCGTGGTTTCCGGGCGCGGATGCTCGTCCTCGCGCACATCGCTGACCGCCCCTTTCCGGCCGACAATCTGCACCGGCACGATCTCCTGCGCCAGAATGCCATCGCGCTGGGCCTGCGCCGTGCGATGCTGGCTGCGCCAGGCGAAAGCATCCTGATCGGCGCGGCTAATATTTAACAATTCAGCTACATTCTCGGCCGTTTCCGGCATGCTGTCAGTTCCGAAGTGTTGCGCCATGAGCGGGTTCACAAAACGCCAGCCAATGGTGGTGTCAAACAGCTCCGCCTGACGCTGATACGGCGCGCTGGCCTTCCCCATCACAAACGGCGCGCGCGACATCGACTCTACGCCGCCGGCAATCAGCAGATCGGCATCGCCGGCTTTGATCGCTCTGGCGGCAAAGCCGATCGCATCCAGACCAGACCCACATAGACGGTTAATCGTGGTGCCCGGTACGGTATGCGGGAAACCTGCCAACAGCGTCGCCATATGCGCCACATTGCGGTTATCTTCGCCCGCCTGATTCGCGCAGCCGTAAATCACGTCATCGATCGCGGTCGGGTCAAGCCTGGGGTTGCGGCTCAGCAGCGCCCGCAGCGGGATCGCCGCCAGGTCGTCGGCGCGCACGCTGGCCAGCGCGCCGCCGTAGCGGCCAATCGGCGTGCGGATCCCGTCACAAATAAAGGCCTCGCGCATTAGACTTCTCCTGTGATTGTGCCGCCGATGCGGTGCGATTTGCCGCGAAACAGGGCCACAATTTTTTGCTGTTGATTAACAATTTCAATGTCGTAGACCCCGGTCAGCTTGCCCTGCTGTTTGACTCGGGCGGTGGCGACCAGCCGGTCCCCGGCAAACGCCGGGCGAAGGAAATCAATGCTGGCCGCCGAAGCCACCGCCGCCAGCCCCTGGCTGTTACAGGCGTAGGCGAAAGCGGTATCGGCAAGGGTAAATAGCTGACCGCCGTGACAGGTTTGATGGCCGTTAAGCATGTCCGGCGAGACGGTCATGGTCATCTGCGCAAAACCATCGTCCATTTCGATAAGTTCGATCCCCATCTTTCTGGCGCAGGTATCTTTTTCGTACATCACGCGCGCGTTGCGCCACGGATCATTGCTCATGGTGCTTCTCCATTAGCGCCTTCTGGCGCAACAGGGAACCGGGGCGATAGCGCTCCTCGCCATAATGGTGATGCAGGTTCTCCAGCAGGCGCAGCACGCGGCGCCAGCCGAGGCTTTCCCCCCACGCCAGCGGGCCCTGCGGGTAGTTGACGCCAAGACGCATGGCGGTATCGATATCCTGCGCGCTGGCCACCCCTTTCTGCAGTGCGTCCAGCGCTTCGTTAACCAGCATCGCCACCGTGCGCCACACCAGCAGGCCGGGATAATCGGCGATGCGCAGCACTTTCTTGCCCTGCTGCTGGAAATAGTGCACCGCTTTGTCCGTCGCCGCCGGCGCGTTGGTCGCCGCGGCGGCCAGCACCACCGTATCGCTGGCGCACAGGTCATACACCACCACCGGACGACGATGCTTAACGCTCAGCGCCAGGGCGGTTTCGCCTTCGGTCTCCAGCAACAAAAGCTCGTCCAGCTCGGTGACACTGTCACTTACCGTCATCACGGATTGCGCGCCAGTGGCGACCGGCGGCAGCGTCACCTCCGGCTGCGTCTCCGCAGGCCAGCGATAGACGCCGTGACCGCTCTTTTTCCCCAATCGCCCGGCCTGCGCCAGCTCCTGCTGCAGGAGCGATGGCAGGTAACGCCGGTCCTGCCAGAAGGCGTTAAATACCGAGCAGGTCACGGCGAAGTTGACGTCCTGGCCAATCAGGTCCGTCAGCGCCAGGGGCCCCATCGGGAAGCCGCCGCCGTCACGCAAAGCGGCATCGATAACTTCCGGGGCGGCCACCTGCTCCTCCAGCGCCCGCCAGGCTTCAGCATAGAACGGACGCGCCACGCGGTTAACGATAAAGCCGGGCGTCGAGCGGCAGCGAACCGGCCGTTTCCCCCAGCCGCTCACGCACTGGCACAACTGCTCCACCACTTCCGCAGACGTCGCCAGGCCGCTCACCACCTCGACCAGCTTCATCACCGGCGCCGGATTAAAAAAGTGCAGCCCGGCCACCCGCTCCGGGTTTTTGACCCCGGCGGCGATGGCGGTAATCGAAATCGACGAGGTGTTGCTGGTCAGCAATGTTGACGGCGAGCAGATCGCCGCCAGCTGCGCGAACAGCGCCGCTTTCACCTCCAGCCGTTCAGAGGCCGCTTCGATCACTAAATCTGCGTCGGCCAGCGCGGCTAAATCGTGGGCCGGATGCAGGCGCGCCAGCAGCGCGTCGGCCTGCTCAGGGGCCAGTTTGCCGCGCGCAACGCGCGACGCCAGACGCCCGGCGATGCCCTCAATCGCCTGGCCTACAGCCTTAGGGTTAATATCAAAAATACGCACCGGATGTCCTGCGGCAGCAGCCACTTCGGCGATGCCGGCCCCCATGGTGCCGCTGCCGATCACCGCCACGTTGGCTAAGGATGTCGTCATCATCTATTTCCCGCTGAACTGTGGTGGCCGTTTGGCCAGAAACGCGCTGACCCCTTCGCGGTAATCATCGCTGCGCCCGGCGAGGCGCTGATAATCGCGCTCCAGATCCAGCTGCGCGTCGAGACTGTTGGTTTCCGCCGCCAGCAGCGCCTTTTTAATCAGCCCAAGACCAAACGTCGGCTGGGCCGCCAGATGGCGCGCCAGCTGCAGACTGGTATCCGCCAGTTCGGCATCGTCCACCAGTTGCCAGATAATCCCCCACTGCGCGGCCTGTTCCGCGCTGAGGCTGTCGCCCAGCAGCGCCAGCCCCATCGCGCGCGCGCGGCCGGCCACCCGCGGCAGGAACCAGCTGCCGCCGCAGTCCGGCACCAGCCCGAGCTTGCTGAACGCCATCACAAACTTGGCCGAACGCGCGGCCAGCACGATATCGCAGCCCAGCGCCAGGGTGGCCCCTGCGCCTGCGGCTACGCCGTTGACCGCGCAAATCACCGGTTTCGGCAGCGCCGCCAGACGGCGTACTAACGGGTTGTAAAAGCGTTCCACCGACAGGCCAAGATCCGGCGGCGGCCCACTGGGGTCGACGTTGCGGTCATTCAGATCCTGGCCGGCGCAAAAGCCGCGGCCGGCGCCGGTGATCAGCAGGCAACGCACGCCGTCGTCGCGCTCGGCCTGCTTCAGACATTCCGCCAGCTGCTGATGCATCCGATCGTTAAAACTGTTGAGGCGGTCCGGGCGATTGAGAGTGATGGTCATGACGCCCTGTTCCACTGCGCTGAGAATGAAAGCTTCCACGATTAGCGTCCTTTAAAGTCCGGGTTACGTTTTTGTAAGAAGGCGTCGATGCCTTCGCGGCGGTCTTCGGTGGCGCTCAGCAGGCTGAACAGCTGGCGCTCCTGCTGGAGGCCGGCCTGCAGGCTCACTTCCTGCGACAGACGCAGCGACTGTTTCGCCGCCCGCAGCGCCAGCGGCGCATGGCGGGCGATGGTGGTCGCCAGTTGCAGGGCATATTCATCGGTTAACGCCGCCGGATGGACATCGCTCACCAGCCCGGCCTGCTGCGCCTGACGGGCGTCAATACTCTCGCCGCTCAGCACCATCCGGCTGGCCAGCGCCTTGCCAACGCTGCGGATCAGCCGCTGGGTGCCGCCAGCGCCCGGCATTATGCCGAGGGTAATTTCCGGCAGGCCAAAGCGGGCGTTGTCCCCGGCGACAATCAGATCGCACAGCAGGGCCAGCTCGCAGCCGGCGCCGAGGGCGTAGCCGTTGACCGAGGCGATCAGCGGTTTGGGGAAGGCATCGATACGCGCCCACAGCCGCGGGCGGATATCGTCCAGGGTCGCCGGGAGATCTTTCTCCGCCATCTCATTCAGGTCGGCCCCGGCGGCAAAGAAGCGCGGGTTACCGCTGATGACGCAGACGCTGACGTGGTTATCAGCGGCCGCGGCCTCCAGCGCCTCGGCAATCTGGGTTAATAAGGCATTGTTCAGCGCATTGCGGGCCTGCGGACGGTTGAGCGTCAGCTGCAGCACCCGGCCATGGCGGTGGATCAGCAGCTCGCTCATGCCATCCCCCGCGCGTCAAAGTCGACCACCACGTCGCCGCTGGTGGGCAGCGCCTGGCAGCTCAGCACATAACCCGCCGCCAGCTCATCCGCTTCGAGGCTATAGTTGGCGGCCATCGCCACTTCGCCGCGCAGCACTTTGCATTTACAGGTGGCGCACACCCCGCCCTTGCAGGCAAACGGCAGGTCTGCCCCCTGACGCAATGCGGCATCCAGGATGCTGTCGTCTTCGGCGCTGAGGGCGATCAGCCGATCGCGCCCGTCCTGGCGGATGGTGACCGTGCGTCCCTCCGCCTGCACCCCGGCGGCGCGCTTAACGCTGCCGCCCGGCGTATTGAAGCGTTCGAGATGAATCGATTTCTCCGCTACGCCAAGTTCACGTAACGTTGCTTCCGCCTCGTCCATCATCGTCGCCGGACCGCAGATAAAGGCCTCGTCGAAACGGCTGAAATCCAGCAGATGGTCAGCGAGCTGGCGCAGTTTGTCGCCGTCGATGCGCCCCTGCAGCAGATCGCTGTCCATCGACTCCTGGCTGAACAGATGTATCACCTGCAGGCGCTGCGGAAAGCGGTCTTTTAGATCGGCCAGCGCCTGGCGGAACATCATGCTGTGGCTGCTGCGGTTACCGTAGATCAGCGTGAAGCGACTGTACGGCTCGGTGGCCAGGGTGGCGCTAACGATCGCCATCATCGGCGTGATCCCGGAGCCGGCGGCAATCGCCAGATAGTCGCCCTGCCGTTCGGCCTGCGGCTGATAGCCGAAATGCCCCTGCGGCACCATCACCTCCAGCTCCATCCCCTGCTGGATATCGTGCTGGGCGTAGCGCGAGAAGCGCCCGCCGTCGATGGCTTTGATCGCGACGCTGATCTCTCCCGGCGTGCGGCTGCGGCAGATGGAGTAACAGCGGCGCAGCTCTTCACCGCCCAGACGGGCTTTTAGCGTCAGATGCTGGCCCGGGCGAAAACAGTATTCCGCCTGCAGGGCTTGCGGGATCGCAAAAGTGATGGTCACCGCATCGCGGGTTTCCGGCTCGACTCTCGCCACCTTAAGCGAATGGAACGTCGTCATGGCAACCTCAAATACATTTAAAGTAATCAAAAGGTTCCCGGCAGCTGTCGCAGCGATAGAGCGCTTTGCAGGCCGTGGAACCGAATTCGCTAAGCAGCGAGGTATGGGTGCTGCCGCAGCGTGGACAACTCACCTCGGCGGGCATATCCGCATGGCAGGCGTGCCCCTGCGGCGGGCTGATGCCGTACTGGCGCAGGCGCTCGCGGGCATCCTGACTCATCCAGTCGGTGGTCCACGGCGGATCCAGCTGCAGGACGATGTGGACCGGCAGATAACCATGCTCGCTCATCACTGCGCGGATCTCCCCCAGCAGATGCTCCGTCGCCGGACAGCCCGAATAAGTCGGGGTAAAGCCAATCACCCAGCCGTCGCCGTGGCGCGCGACGCTGCGCACCATGCCGAGATCGGTGATGGTCAGCACCGGTACTTCCGGGTCCGGGATCGCGCTTAACAATCCCCAGATAGCGCGCACCTCGGCGGGAGCGATGTCATCTAAACGTTGCATCTTCTCCTCCCTTACCACTGCAGGCCGGGATGCGAACGCTGCAGATATTGCATCTCCGCCAGTAGCGGGCCGAGATGTTCACTGTGCAGCCCCTGTTTGCCGCCGCTGCGGAAGGCCGCTTCCTGCGGGATCGATAAGCCTGAGTCAAGCAGCGCGGTATGCACGGTGCTTTGCCATTCGGCCTGAAGCTCGCGCGGATCAACCGCAATGCCTTGCCCGACCAGGCTGAGCTCCAGGTCATCGGCAAGGAACAGTTCGCCGGTGAAGCGCCACAGATTGTCGACCGCCTGCTGCATTTTGCGATTTGATAATTCGGTGCCGTTGCCAAGACGCTCCAGCCAGCCACGGCTGAAGCGCTGGTGGTAACGCACTTCTTTCAGCCCTTTAGCGGCAATTGCCGCCAGCTGCGCATCGCGGCTGTTCACCAGCCGGCTGTACAGGGCGACGTGCCAGACGTCGATAAAGAACTGGCGGGCGATGGTGTCGGCAAAATTGCCGTTGGGCTGCTCCACCAGCAGCAGGTTGCTGAACTGGCGCTCATCGCGGCCGAAGGCCAGGGTATCTTCGTCGCCGCAACCGTTAAGCTCGGCGGCATAGCTTAAAAAGTTGCGCGCCTGGCCGAGCAGGTCGAGGCCGATGTTGGCCAGCGCAAGATCGATCTCCAGCTCCGGGGCATGGCCGCACCAGGCGCCTAAACGCTGGGCCAGCACCAGACCATTGTCGCCAAGCCGCAGGGCGTAGGTGGCGATGGGATTCGGGTTATTCATCGCCGCCTCACATATGTTCCATGCCGTCCGGCACGGTATAGAAAGTCGGATGGCGGTAGACTTTGCTTTCCGCCGGGTCGAAGAATTCGCCGCGCTCTTCCGGCTGCGAGGCAACGATTTCGCTGGCCTTCACCACCCAAATTGAGCAGCCTTCGCTGCGGCGGGTGTAGGCGTCGCGGGCGTTTTCCAGCGCCATTTGATCGTCGGCGGCATGCAGGCTGCCGACGTGACGATGGGAAAGCCCCTGTTTGCTGCGAACGAACACTTCATATAACGGCCAGTAAACTTTGCTCATGTTGTCTCTCCTTATGCCGCGCTGCGGGCCTGCTGTTTTTGCGCATGGGCCAGCGCGGCTTCGCGCACCCATTCGCCCTCTTCCCAGGCCTTACGCTTGGCGGCCAGGCGTTCGTGATTGCAAATCCCACGGCCGCTAATCACCTCGTTAAATTCCTGCCAGTCGATTTCGCCGAAGCGGTAGTGGCCGCTGGCTTCATCAAACTGCAAATCCGGGTCCGGGACGGTCATACCGAGGATCTCCACCTGCGGCACGGTGTTGTCGACGAAGCGTTGACGCAGCTCGTCGTTGGAGTGCAGTTTGATTTTCCACGCCATGCTGCGGGCGCTGTTTGGCGAGTTGTCGTCGTTGGGGCCAAACATCATCAGCGCTGGCCACCAGAAGCGGTTAATGGCGTCCTGCAGCATTTGCCGCTGCGCGTCATTGCCCTGCGCCAGCGCCATGCAGGCTTCGAATCCCTGGCGCTGGTGAAAGCTTTCTTCTTTGCAGATTTTGACCATCGCCCGGGCATAGGGCCCGTAGGAGGTCCGGCACAGCGCCACCTGGTTGACGATAGCCGCACCATCGACCAGCCAGCCGATCACGCCGATATCCGCCCAGCTCAGCGTCGGGTAGTTAAAAATGGAGGAGTATTTCATCTGCCCGTCGAGCATCTTCTGATACAGGTCTTCCCGGGCGCAGCCAAGGGTTTCCGCGGCGCTATAGAGATAGAGCCCGTGTCCAGCCTCATCCTGTACCTTAGCCAACAGGATCGCTTTGCGGCGCAGCGTCGGCGCGCGGGTGATCCAGTTGCCTTCCGGCAGCATACCGACGATCTCCGAGTGCGCGTGCTGGCCTATCTGCCGAATCAAGGTCTTACGGTAGGCATCCGGCATCCAGTCCTGCGGTTCGATGGCCGTTTCCTGCGCGATGCGCTGGTCAAAGCGTTGTTCTTCTGTCACGTCATCACCTTTATGATTCCGATATTCACAAAAAAAACATTAATGTGAATCACTTTGTTTATTGAAGGTTACATATTGGTTAAATAAAACCACAAATTTTGTTTGCTCTTTTTGTGATAATCTCCGCAAAACCTTTTGTAAACCACAACAAATACAGTAAGTTAAGCATAATGTGTAACGCAATCGCGATCACAATGTTAATAATTTATTAAATGC
This sequence comes from Klebsiella sp. 2-CIP_Kleb., assembly GCF_050378715.1. Lineage (NCBI taxonomy): Bacteria > Pseudomonadati > Pseudomonadota > Gammaproteobacteria > Enterobacterales > Enterobacteriaceae > Klebsiella > Klebsiella sp. 2-CIP_Kleb. Next base: position 107,328 of record NZ_JBNRLG010000001.1, on the reverse strand, counting down.
GGGCTTGCATTTTATGATTCATAAAAGAACTATTTATAGATATCACACGTAACACATTTGGAGATTTGCGATGCAGCAGTTAGCCAGCTACTTATCCGGCGCCTGGCAGACCGGCCGGGGCCGCGCCCGTACTATTCATCACGCCATCACCGGCACGGCGCTGTGGGAGGTGACCAGTGAAGGTCTGGATATGGCGCAGGCGCGCCGCTTCGCGATTGAGCGCGGCGGTAAGGCGCTGCAAGCCATGACCTTTATTGAACGCAGCGCGATGTTAAAAGCGGTAGCGAAACATCTGCTGGCGCAGAAAGACCAGTTCTACGCCATCTCGGCGCAAACCGGCGCCACCCGCGCCGACAGCTGGGTGGATATCGAAGGCGGCATCGGCACCCTTTTTACCTATGCCGGGCTCGGTAGTCGCGAACTGCCGGACGATATCCTGTGGCCGGAAGACGAGCTGATCCCGCTCTCAAAACAGGGCGGTTTTGCCGCGCGTCATGTGCTGACATCAAAATCAGGCATCGCCGTCCATATCAACGCCTTCAACTTTCCCTGCTGGGGAATGCTGGAAAAACTGGCCCCCACGTGGCTGGCCGGTATGCCAGCTATCATTAAACCGGCCACCGCTACCGCCCAGCTCACCCAGGCAATGGTGAAAGCGATTGTCGACAGCGGCCTGGTGCCGGAGGGCGCCATCAGCCTGATTTGCGGCGGCGCGGGCGATCTGCTCGACCACCTCGATAGCCAGGACGTGGTGACCTTTACCGGCTCTGCCGCCACCGGCCAGCAGCTGCGGTCGCACCCCAACCTGGTGGCCAAATCGATTCCCTTTACCATGGAAGCGGATTCGCTCAACTGCTGTGTGTTAGGCGAAGACGTCACGCCGGAGCAACCGGAGTTCGCGCTGTTTATCCGGGAAGTGGTCCGCGAGATGACGGCGAAAGCCGGACAAAAATGTACCGCTATCCGCCGCATCATCGTCCCGCTGGCGCAGATCAATGCGGTTAGCGATGCGCTGATCGCCCGCCTGCATAAAGTGACCGTCGGCGACCCGGCGCAGGAAGGGATTAAGATGGGGGCGCTGGTTAATCACGAGCAGCGTCGGGACGTACAGGAGAGCGTCAATAAACTGATTGCCGCCGGCTGCGAAGCGCTGCTTGGCGGACAGGCGGACCTCAGCGCGGCCGGAGCCTTTTTCCCGCCGACGCTGCTCTACTGCGCGCAGCCGGATGAAACCCCGGCGGTTCACGCCATTGAAGCCTTTGGCCCGGTGGCGACCCTGATGCCCTACCAGGACCGCCAGCATGCGCTGACGCTGGCACGCGCCGGCGGCGGCAGCCTGGCGGGGACGCTGGTTACCGCCAGCGGCGAACTGGCGCGCGAGTTTATCCTCGGCGCCGCCCGCGCGCATGGTCGTATTCAGATCCTGAACGAAGCATCCTCCGCAGAATCAACCGGCCACGGTTCGCCGCTGCCGCAGCTGGTGCATGGCGGCCCCGGCCGCGCCGGCGGCGGAGAGGAGCTCGGCGGACTGCGTTCGGTGAAACACTATATGCAGCGCACCGCCGTCCAGGGCAGCCCAACGATGCTGGCGACCATCGGCCAGCAGTGGGTACGCGGCGCCCAGGTGAGCGAAGATCGCATTCACCCGTTTCGCAAATATTTCGAAGAGATCCAGCCCGGCGACAGTTTGCTGACCCCGCGCCGTACGCTGACCGAAGCGGATATCGTTAACTTCGCCTGTCTGAGCGGCGACCATTTCTACGCCCACATGGACAAAATCGCCGCCGCCGAGTCGATTTTCGGCGAGCGGGTGGTCCACGGCTATTTCCTGATCTCCGCGGCGGCCGGTCTGTTCGTCGATGCCGGCGTCGGGCCGGTTATCGCCAACTACGGCATGGAAAACCTGCGCTTTATTGAGCCGGTCAAACCGGGCGACACTATTCAGGTTCGCCTCACCTGTAAGCGGAAAACGGTCAAGCGGCAGCGCAGCGCTGAGGAGAAAGCCACCGGCGTGGTGGAATGGGCGGTGGAGATTTTCAACCAGCACCAGCAGGCGGTGGCGCTGTATTCCATTCTCACCCTGGTGGCGCGCCAGCAGGGGGATTTCCCGGCGTAATGGCGGAAAATAGACCGCTGGCGCTCTGTTGGCCGGTCCTTGAGCTATTGCTTCTGCAATCGGTTTGCAACGGTTTCGCCCCGGGAAAACGTTTGTTCTGTGTGATTTATCTCAAGGCGCAGGGGGCGAAAACAGCTACCGGACAGATCCTTCTCCCTCCGGTAGAGGGTCAGGGTGAGGGGAAGTACTGAAGTGTGGTTCTTTATGTTATCTGTGGCTTCAGCGCACATTGCGCTCCCGGTTAATTTTTCTTCATTCTGTTTTCCGTGGCGCAGGGAGCGCACAGGGGGCGGCCAGTCGCCGCCGCCCCCCTGTACCCCCGGCTCCGGCCAGCAAAATCGCCGCTGCGCGGTCCCTTCGACTTATCCCTGCAGGCTTCGGGTCGGGCCGAGGTAGCGTCCATGCAAAACACGGCCCTCAGCCCGCATCCATGCGGGCTGCCCCGGCCTGCCGGGAACGTCTCAGCGATTTTGAGGCCGCCAGCACCGGCAGTTTCAGCGGCCCCAGCGCTAGCGCCAGCAGTGATTTGGGACTGTAGGCCGGGTAAGGCGTTAGCCGCCACCCGGCAAAAAATCGGCGCACGTGTTCAATGCCTCTGCGGAGGCATTTTTTACGTCCCTCTGGCAAAACTGACAAATAACCTGGCAAGAGCAAACAAACGCTACGGCGCCGCGGGCTGGTAGCTTAAGGGTGACAAAGCCGACATTCGCAGCGGCATAAGACAACACAACAATAAGATGAGGTCACAATGGCAAACGGCTTGAAATTTTCTCCTCGTAAAACCGCACTGGCTCTCGCTGTCGCGGTGGTTTGCGCCTGGCAATCACCGGTCTTCGCTCACGGTAGCGAAGCCCACATGGTACCGCTGGATAAAACGCTGCAGGCGTTCGGCGCTGACGTGCAGTGGGATGACTATGCGCAAATGTTTACCCTGATAAAAGATGGCGCTTACGTCAAAGTGAAGCCCGGCGCCAAAACGGCGATCGTCAACGGTAAATCCCTTGACCTACCGGTGCCGGTGGTGATGAAGGAAGGTAAAGCCTGGGTCTCCGATACCTTTATCAACGACGTGTTCCAGTCCGGTCTCGACCAGACCTTCCAGGTGGAAAAACGCCCTCACCCGTTAAACTCGCTCTCGGCGGCGGAAATCAGCGAAGCGGTGACCATTGTCAAAACCGCGCCGGAGTTCCAGCCGAATACCCGCTTTACTGAGATTTCCCTGCACGAGCCGGATAAAGCGGCGGTATGGGCCTTTGCCCTGCAGGGAACGCCCGTTGATGCCCCCCGCACTGCCGATGTGGTGATGCTCGATGGCAAACATGTCATTGAAGCCGTCGTCGATCTGCAAAACAAAAAAATCCTCTCATGGACGCCGATCAAAGGCGCGCACGGCATGGTGCTGCTCGATGATTTCGCCAGCGTGCAGAACATCATCAACGCCAGCAGCGAATTCGCGGCGGTGCTGAAAAAACACGGTATTACCGATCCTGGCAAGGTGGTCACCACCCCGCTCACCGTCGGCTACTTCGATGGCAAAGATGGCCTGCAGCAGGATGCGCGTCTGCTGAAGGTGGTCAGCTATCTCGATACCGGCGACGGCAACTACTGGGCGCACCCGATTGAAAACCTGGTGGCGGTGGTCGACCTGGAAGCAAAGAAAATCATCAAAATCGAGGAAGGCCCGGTGATTCCGGTGCCGATGGAACCGCGTCCGTATGATGGCCGCGACCGCAACGCCCCGGCGGTGAAACCGCTGGATATTACTGAACCGGAAGGCAAAAACTATACCATTACCGGGGATACCATTCACTGGCGGAACTGGGATTTCCATCTGCGTCTTAACTCGCGCGTCGGGCCAATCCTCTCGACGGTGACCTACAACGATAACGGCAAAAAACGCCAGGTGATGTATGAAGGTTCGCTCGGCGGGATGATCGTCCCCTACGGCGACCCGGACGTCGGCTGGTATTTCAAAGCCTATCTGGACTCCGGCGATTACGGCATGGGCACCCTGACCTCGCCGATTGTACGCGGCAAAGACGCGCCGTCGAATGCGGTGCTGCTGGATGAAACCATCGCCGACTACACCGGCGCGCCGACCACCATCCCGCACGCCGTCGCCATATTCGAGCGCTACGCCGGGCCGGAATATAAGCACCTGGAGATGGGCAAGCCCAACGTCAGTACCGAGCGCCGGGAGCTGGTGGTGCGCTGGATCAGCACCGTCGGCAACTACGACTATATCTTTGACTGGGTATTCCACGACAACGGCACCATCGGCATCGATGCCGGCGCCACCGGGATTGAGGCAGTGAAAGGCGTGCTGGCGAAAACCATGCACGACCCGAGCGCCAAAGAAGATACCCGCTACGGAACGCTGATCGACCATAATATTGTCGGCACCACCCACCAGCATATCTATAACTTCCGCCTCGACCTCGACGTGGACGGCGAAAACAACACCCTGGTGGCGATGGACCCGGAGGTGAAGCCCAACACCGCCGGCGGCCCGCGCACCAGCACCATGCAGGTGAATCAGTACACGATTGACAGCGAACAGAAAGCGGCGCAGAAATTCGACCCGGGTACGATTCGCCTGCTGAGCAACACCAGCAAAGAGAACCGCATGGGTAACCCAGTCTCTTACCAGATCATCCCTTACGCTGGCGGCACCCATCCGGCGGCGACCGGCGCCAAGTTCGCCCCCGACGAGTGGATCTACCATCGTCTGAGCTTTATGGATAAACAGCTGTGGGTGACGCGCTACCACCCGAGCGAACGCTATCCGGAAGGCAAATACCCCAACCGCTCCGCTCACGATACCGGGTTAGGCCAGTATGCCAAGGACGATGAGTCGCTGACGCACCAGGATGACGTGGTGTGGATCACCACCGGCACCACCCACGTGGCGCGCGCTGAAGAGTGGCCGATCATGCCAACCGAATGGGCGCACGCCCTGCTGAAGCCATGGAACTTCTTTGACGAAACGCCGACCCTCGGCGAGAAGAAACAGTAATCTCAACCCACGGTGAAATCGAGCAGGATTTTACCGCCTCTTCCCGGCTGGCCGGCGGCGGCAATCGCCTCGCGCCAGTCGTTCAACGCCACCCGCTGGGCCGGCGGTTGCGTAGTCGTCGGCAGCCGCTGCCAGATCTCATCGAACGCCGCCCGCCATGCCGCCACGCTGAGGCCAGGCAGCGCCTCCCGCAGATGAAACTTGCGCACCGCCGCGCTGGCGCGCGTCTGGATCAACGGCCGCCCGGATAATAAGCCGTAGGAGACCAGGGTCGACGACGCGGGCAGCACCGACAACAGCGTGTTCCCCAGCTCCCCGCCCACCGCGTCAAACACCAGATCGCTGTGCTGGCTGACCTTCTCCACCAGCGCCCGGTCGGCGTCGAGGATCGGATAGATCCCGGCCTGCTCCAGACGCGCCCGATGCTGCGGCGAGCGAATAATCCCGCTTACCGAACGGGCGCCCATGGCCAGCGCCCACTGCCCCAGCAGGCTGGCGCAGGAGGAGGCGGCGGCGGTCAGCACGATCTGTTTCCCGGCAACCGGCCAGCGACTGAGCATCAGCATCGCCGTCAGCGGATTGATATACCCGCGGGCGGCCAGCAGATCGTCCACCGCCGGGGGAACCGGCACCAGCCAGGTCTCATCGAGATCGATAAACCGTTGCCAGGTGCCGCCCCCGCGCAGGGGCAGCACCCGCTGGCCCGCGGTCAGCCGGCTGCCGAATGGCGCGGCGACCACCTCGCCAAGGCCTTCGTAGCCGGGGACGGCCGGCAGTCGGGTACGGTGGCGATAGGCGCCGGTGATGGGGATCAGATCTGAAGGATTCACCGGGGCATAGCGCATCCTGACCCGCACCCGTCCACCGGCCAGCGGCGCCAGCGGGGCGCGTTTCAGCGTTAGCACCGCGGCCGGCGGCCCGTAGCGGTCATAAACAATGGCGTCGTTGAACATCGACTGGCTCCAGACAACGAAAGACGGGATCATAGCAGATCCCGTCCGAAGCCGCTTACGCTGGTGGCCAGACCTGGGGGAACAGTGGAGAATCCAGCGGGTCGCCGTCCCGCAGGGTCAGCTCGGGGAACGGCGGCGACGTCACGCCGCCGCGGTCGGCAAAGGCGGCGTCATCCCCCACCCAGCGGGCGGAGAAGACCCGTCGCGCCCGCGCTCCAGGGTTGCCGCGGGCGCCATGGACGGTGCGAAAATGAAAGGCCACCGCATCCCCCGGCTCCAGCGCCCAGCTGACGATATCGTACTCGTCCTCATGGGCGTCGATATCCGGCAGCGCGCTGAACCGGGTGTGCTCGTAGAGCCTGGTGCCATTGAAGCGGGTGGGACTGTACTCCGCCTCCCAGCGATGCGACCCGCGAATGCAGCGCAGCGAGGTGGCCTCTGCTACCGGGTCCAGCGGGATCCAGAAGCTGACGTTCTGTCGGCCGGAGACGCAATAGTAAGGCTGGTCATGATGCCAGGGGGTGACTGTGCTGCCCCCGGCGGGTTTGACCAGCGTATGCTCATGGAAAAATTTCGCCGTCTGCGACTGCATCAGCGCCGCGGCGATTTCGGCGGCGGCCGACTGGAAGACAAACTCGCTAAACGCCGGGATCCGCGACCAGTTGCAGTAATCCTGAAAAAAAGGCGGCGAACCATCTTTGGGGATCACCGTGCGCGCATGACCATATTCGCTGGGGCTGGCCATCAGCGCCGTGACCCCCTCGGCGAGGCGCTCAACCCAGGGGGTAAAAACGCCCTTCAGTAATACCACGCCATCCGCCTGCCAGCGGTCGACTGTCGCTTGATCGATATGGTGAGAGTGTTGGTTGTGCATCGCTTGGGTTCCTGTGTGGGTGGATCAGGTAAGCGGTTCTGCGGGCTCGGCGCGCATCCACGCGCAAAGCTGGCCCAGCATCGCCATGCAGCGTTCGGTCTGGTCGATGCTGATGTACTCATCGGCCTTATGGCCCTGGGCCATGCTGCCCGGCCCGCAGACCAGGGTCGCGACGCCCATCTCGTCGAACAGCCCCCCTTCGGTGCCGAACGCCACGGTGGAAAACCGATCGCTGCCGCACCACTGCGCCAGCCAGCGGGCGAAGTCGGACTGTGGATCGCTGAGCAGCGGCGGGTAGTGGCTCAACAGCTGAAACTGGATGTCGCTTCCGCCGCCGACCCGGCGCATCTCCGGCAGCAGCCGGCGGCGGGCGTAGGCCGCCAGCGCTTCGGTAACCGCTTCGGGACGCATCCCCGGCAGGTAGCGGATTTCAAAATCAAAGCGACAGGACTGCGGAACGATGTTCAGCGCGGCGCCGCCCTGAATGGTGCCCACCTGCAGGGTGCTGAAAGGCGGCGAAAAGCGGCTGTCCAGCTGCCGGGCCAGACGCTCGCCCAGCCGATCCAGGCGGTTGATCAGCCTGGCCGCGTAGCGGATGGCGTTCACCCCCTGCGGGGCATAGGCCGAATGGCAGGCCTGGCCCTCAATGCAGCAGCGCATGGCCAGTTTGCCTTTATGACCGAACACCGGCTGCATCTCCGTCGGCTCGCCGATGAGGCACAGCGCCGGTTTCTCCGGCGAGGCCTGCAGAAAATCCACCAGGCTGCGCACGCCGAGGCAGCCGACCTCTTCGTCATAGGAGAAGGCCAGATGCAGCGGCATCCGCAGCGGCGCCGCCAGAAAGTCATCCACCGCCGCCAGCACGCAGGCGAGAAAGCCCTTCATATCGGCGCTACCGCGGCCGTAGTAGCGGCCATCGCGCTCGGTCAGGCTGAACGGCGGCACGCTCCAGTCCTGCCCGTCCACCGGGACCACGTCGGTATGGCCCGAGAGCATCACCCCGCCGCCGCCGGACGGCCCCAGCCGAGCGTAGAGATTGGCCTTTCCCCCCGACGGGTCATAAAAGCGGCGGGACGCCACGCCGCGGGCGGCGAGAAAATCGGCGATCCAGTCGATCATCGCCAGGTTCGAATGGCGGCTGGTGGTATCAAAGGCCAGCAGCGCGGCAAGGATCGCTCCCGGCGTGTTATTCATCGCCAGGCACGCCATAGGCCGGCGCCTCGCGCGGGTCGAGCGCCCGGGTAATATAGGCCTCCATTTGCGGCTCCCACGCCAGCCACAGCTGCTCAAGGGCCGCCAGCGGATCCGCTTCCGCCCAGTCAATGCGCAGGTCGACCACCGGCCACGGGTAATCGTCCACCACCTTCACCGCCGCCGAGTGGACCGGCCCGGCCTCGCCCCCGGCGACGATCCCGGCGCGCAGTCCGGCCAGCAGCCGGCTGGTCAGCTCACCGGTGGCGGCCTCAAAGGCGCCCACCATCGCAGCGATTACCCCCTCACTGGCCAGCATGTTGCCCGCCGCCACGCAGTTATCCCCCGCCAGGGCGCCGCCGATCCCGAGGGTGAATTCCCCGCTGAACACCGCCGTGTCGCCGTTGGCGTCAATCGCCGCGACCTGGCGATATTCGCGGAAGCGATCCTCCGCCAGCGCCTGCTTCAGGGCCTGCTCAACGCTGGCTCCCGCTTCGAGCGCGCTGAGGATCTGCGGCCCCAGCGACGGCAGGGTAATGTTCTGGCTGGAAACCGCCCCCACGCCGGGCAGCAGCCACGGACAGCGCGACCCGACGGCCATGCTCGATGAACTAATGGCGATGCCCAACTGACCCGTTTCCGGGCAACGGGCGGTAAGGGAAAGGGTCATTCTGCCGCCTCCCCCTGCCAGTCGTCAGGGATCACCGCCGTGACGTCAATCTCCATCAGCCACTGCGGCTGCGCCAGGGCCGACACCACCACCCCGGTGGAGATGGGAAAGACCCCTTTCAACCATTTTCCCACCTCCTGATAGACCGGCTCGCGATAGCGGGGGTCGATCAGATAAGTGGTGGTCTTGACGATATGCGAGAGGTCGCTGCCGGCCTCTTTCAGCAGCTGCTCGACATTCTTCATCGCCTGTTCCGCCTGGGCTCGCGGGTCGCCGAGGCCGATCAGGTTGCCGGCGAAATCGGTGCCGACCTGGCCGCGAACGTAGACAGTATTCCCGGCCCGCACCGCCTGGCACAGATCGTTGTTCAGCGCCTGGTTCGGGTAGGTCTCTTTGGTGTTAAACATGCGAATACGGGTATGGGTTGGCATCAAAGCACTCCTTCAGGAAACGGTTATCAGGACGGCTGGTAACGCTGATACTGGCGCTGAATGGCGATCTGGTCGGCAATATATTTGGCATCGTGCCAGACGCCCCAGATAAAGGTGGACCCGCGCCGCGACAGCCACGGCAGGCCGAGAAAATAGACCCCCGGCTCCGTCGACACGCCGCGGTGATGCTGCGGCCGCTGCGCGTCATCGAAGGCGTTGACCTTCAGCCAGCGATAGTCGGTGGTATATCCGGTCGCCCAGATGATGGCGCCGATCCCGGCCTCGGCCAGGTCGAGGCTAAGCAGCGGGTCGCTGACGCAGGCCGGATCGGGCAGAAACTCACGGGCGGAGGGCTCTTCAGGCAGATCAGAACCGTTGCGCGCTACCCAGTCGTCGGCGGCGTCGAGCAACGCAAGATAAGAGGCATCGCCGCGGCGGATATTCTCCGCCAGGTCGGGGTGGAACAGCGCCCTGGCGCCGTCAAAGCCGCGGGTCTGCCCCACCAGGGTGACCCCCTGATGCGCCAGTTGGCGAAAATCGACGGTATGGCCGCCGCGCGCGCCGCTCACCGCGATAGTGACATGCTCTTTCCCCGGCGCATTGGCCGCGGCGTCCCACATTCCCAGCACCCCGAGCCACCAGCAAAAATCGCGCTGGCGATAGCGACGCGGCGGCCGGTCGTGCGCCCCCACCGACAGCCACACCGCGCGTCCGGCACGCTGCAGCTCATCGGCAATCTGGACGCCGGAGGAGCCGGCCCCCACCACCAGCACGCCGCCCTCCGGCAACTGCTGCGGATTAAAATAGTGCGCCGAGTGGAGCTGCTGAATAGCCGGACTCTGCGGGGCGATGGCCGGGATCGTCGGGCGCTGAAAGGGTCCGGTGGCCGCTACGATCCGCTGCGCCTCAATCACCCCCTGGGAGGTGTCGACACGAAAGCCCGGTCGCCCGGCGAGGCGTTCGGCGCTGTACACCTCCACCCCGGTACGGATCGGCGCATTGAAGCTGCGGGCATAGGCGGCAAAATAGTCCGCAACCTGCTCTTTGCCGACAAAGCTATCCGGCGGGCAGTCCGGGAACACCATCCCCGGAAACCGATCGTGCCAGGCCGGGCCGTTGGCCACCAGCGAATCCCAGCGCCCGCTGCGCCAGGCCTGGGCAATACCCTGTTTCTCCAGCACCAGGTGGGGAATATCCAGCCGGGTCAGATGCTCGCTCATGGCGACGCCCGCCTGCCCCGCGCCGACCACCAGGGTATCGATCTCGGTTATCTGTTCAGTCATTTCTCTATCCTTCAAGCACAGTTGCCGACGAGGTCGCCGGAATTGACGGCTTTCAGGTTATTTAACTGTGACGAATTGGTAAAATATTATAAAACGATCGACTGAATAGAATTTTACGAGGCTGATTGACGACAAAAAAAATAACGCCTGCCGGATCGACAGGCGTTATTTCAGCCGTGAGAGGGGGTTAATTCGATACTGCGGCAATAATCCATAAACAGTTGCGTTGGCCGCGTCGGCTCATTATTAGCGAGATGCGCCATAATTAAGGTTGAGGCGGGCATATCGTCGGCAATATCCCGCTGCACCACCCTTTCACCATCGTAGGTCATATCGCAGCAGGGCCGGGTGACCAGCACCGAAAAACCGAGTCCCTGACCGACCATACAGCGCACCATTTCGATAGAGGGTGAGCTGTAAGCTACTTCCGGGTGATAGCCTTTTTCCTTAAAGATGGAGATGAAATAATTTTTGCTCGGGACCGCATCAAGGAGGATCATCGGCTCGCGGCTCAGCTCCTGCAGCGTCACCTGCGCCTTTTGCGCCAGCGGATGCGCGGCGGGCAGCAGCGCGTAGGGTTTATGCGGGGCGTTAAGCCGTTCTTTATTGATCGAGTGGCCAAGCTCCAGATCGTAGACCAGCGCCAGGTCAAAGCGGCCGCGGTGCAGGCCATGCATCAGCTCATGCTGTTCGCCGTCATACAGATGCAGCGTAATTTCCGGATAGCATTTCTTAAATCCAGCCACCAGCTTCGGCATATACAGCGGAGCTACCGATTCAAAGCAACCGATGGAGATCATGCCAGAAACCAGCTCTTTATCCGCCCGCGAATTCTGCTCAAATTCCCACGACAGGCGCAGCAGCTCCTTCGCTTTATCGTAGATCCGCCGACCGCTGGACGTGAGCGAGACGCCCTGCGCGTGGTGGCGAATAAACAGCTGCTGGTCGAAGGTGCTCTCCAGATTCTTAATGGCAATGGAAATCGACGGCTGCGCAATGTGCAGCTGGCGGGAGGCCTCGGCGATACTCTCCGTCTCCACCACGGTGACGAAATATTTGAGCTGCTTCAGGGTAAATCGGTTCATAGCATCACCATTGATAAAATATGGTCCGGCGCACGCAGGAAATAGTTTTCCTCTAAGTCCCAAGCAATCCGCGTGCCACCCGCGAAAAATGGCGGCGCATTGCCCGCCAGGGGGCGATATTATTTATTCTCCTCCCGCGCCGGCACGGTTTATTTCCGCTTTTGCACCATCATGCAACACGCTGCACATTGAGCAGGCAGCGGTCGCCCCAGTTTCGCGCAAAATAACCTGCCTGCATAAAATATCGTTATTCAATTGCAGCTATTGTTTTTAAATTGTTTACGCAAAGTATCCTGATAATCACTTTAAATTCCATATCGTTAATAACGCTGTATAGTTTTTTTAAACTTAAAGACCAAAAATTTACTAATTGCCTCTGAAAGCATCCTGCCAGCATAGTGTATTCGCACGATGAACACCGGCGGCTCCCCATTAATGCACAGCCGAGCCGCTTTCATTTAGGTTAATTATGACGAGTGAAATAGCCCATGACGTTTAACTGGAACTACATGTTAAGCCTGCTCAGCGATGCCGATTTTTGGTGGGCCACCTGGACCGTCATTAAATTAAGTCTGCTGACCTGGGGCTGCAGTATTGTGCTCGGCTTTATTCTGGCGCTGGCTAAACAGTCGCCGCGCGGCTGGTTATCCACCCCTGCCCGGCTGTATATCTGGTTATTTCGCAGTATGCCGCTGCTGGTCCTGCTGATTTTTGTCTACAACATGCCGCAGGCGCTGCCCTCCTTCGCGCCGGTGCTGAACGATCCCTTCTGGGCCGGCCTGCTGGCGATGGTCCTCAGCGAAGCGGCCTATATTGCCGAGATCCATCGCGGCGGGCTGCTCTCCATCCCCCGCGGGCAGAGTGAAGCCGCGCGGGCCCTGGGTTTACGCTACGCCGGGATCCAGTGGCGGGTGATCATTCCCCAGGCGCTGCGCGTCGCCCTACCGGCGCTGGCCAATGAGTATATCGCCATCGTGAAGCTCAGTTCGCTGGTGTCGGTGATCTCCCTGACCGAAATATTGATGGTCGGCCAGCAGCTCTACTCGCAGAACTTTCTGGTCATGGAGACCATGACCGCCGTGGCGTTTTATTACATCTTTATCGTCACGGTGTTCGATTTTCTGCTGAAACGTCTGGAGAACTACCTCGATGTCACCCGACGCGACACCGCCCGGCCGGTGGATGCCGAGATGCAGCAGTTGGCGACCGCCCGGCGCCCGGCGATGGCGCGCAGCGTCTCCCAGGGCCAGGAGCCGGCGCTGCAGGCCTCTAAGCTGCATAAGGCCTACAACAATGTCGAAGTGCTGGGGGCGGTGAGCCTGCAGATCCAGCCCGGCGAAGTGGTCTCGGTTATCGGCCCGTCGGGCTCGGGGAAAACCACCCTCATTCGCCTGCTAAACGGTCTTGAGCAGATCGATAACGGCGAAATTCAGATTAACGGCCAGCCCTTTATTCATCTCGACCGTCAGGGGCAGCAGAAGCCGCGCTTTATGGAGAATGCCGAACACCGTCTGAATATCGGCATGGTGTTCCAGAGCTTTAACCTGTTCCCGCATCTGACCGTGTTCGGCAATCTGCTGCTGGCCCCGCGCTATCACCATCTGGCGAGCGACACGGAGCTGCGCCAGCACGCCTGCGAGCTGCTGCACAAGGTGGGCATGCTGGAACACGCCTGGAAGTATCCGCACCAGCTCTCCGGCGGTCAGCAGCAGCGGGTGGCGATCGCCCGCGCCCTGATGATGCGTCCGCAGATCATGCTGTTCGATGAGCCCACCTCGGCGCTGGATCCGGAAAAAGTGAATGAGGTGCTGCAGGTTATCGAATCCCTGGCCCACGAAGGCATCACGATGGTGATCGTCACCCACGAGATGAATTTCGCCTTCAAAGTGTCTGACCGGATCGTGTTTATGGAGAAAGGCCGGGTGGTGTGCGATGACACGCCGCAGGCGATGCGCAGCGGGCAACACCCGCGGGTCGAGGCCTTTCTGAAAGATGTTTCTCTGGCTTAATTATCGGGACGTGAAGAGGAAAAACTATGATTGCGCAGTGGCAAATTGAGCAGTTTCATCAGCAGGGTTATCTGGTGGTCGAAGGGGTGCTTTCCGCCGCCGACATCGCCACGCTGCAGAGCGATTTCGACGGCTGGGTCGAGGAGAGCCGCCGTCACGCGACGGCGTGGGGAGAAACCCTTGACGGGCGGCCGCGTTTCGATATCGAACGCGACCATGCTCCCGACCATCCGTCGCTGCGCCGGGTCGCCTCCCCGACGGAGATCTCCGAGGCCTATCGCCATACTGCGCTGAATTCGCGGATGGCGACCATTGCCGCGCAGCTGATCGGCGGCAACGGCACCCGTTTTCACCACAGCAAAATTAACTCCAAGCTGCCGCACACCGCCACCGAGGTGAAATGGCATCAGGATTTCCTCTTCACCCCGCACAGCAATGACGACATTATCACCGCCCTGCTGATGGTCAGCGAGGTGACTCCTGAGAATGGCCCGCTCAATGTGGTGCCGGGCAGCCATCAGGGGCCGCTGTGGTCCCACTGGCAGGAGGGTCGCTTCACCGGGGCGGTGGATGACGAGGTGGTGACGGCTCACTGCCAGCAGCCGCAGGCCTGTTTTGGCCCGGCGGGCTCAGTCTGCTTTATGCATACCCGCCTGCTGCACGCCTCCAGCCCCAACGAAACCGCCCTGCCGCGCACCCTGTTCATCAGCGTCTACGCCGCCGAGGATGCGCTGCCCTTCGGCGAAAACCCGCTGCCGAGCCGCCATGCCGGCCAGCTGGTGGCCGGGGAAGAGAGCGGTCTGGTGCGCAGCACCAATAACCAGCTTCGCCTGCCGCAGAAGCCGCGCGGCGCTTCGTTTTTTGTTCAGCAGGCCGGTGCCGATCGCGCCAGCATCTAATTCGCCCACACTCCGGAGGTTTTATGACACGCTTTTTCGCACCACGCCCGCTGGCTCTGCTGCTCTGCGCAGCGGGGGCTCTGACATCCCTGAACGCGCTGGCCTTCCAGCAAAGCGGCAAGATCACCGCCGGTTCGGACATGACCTTTTTCCCTTACGAGTACATGGAGAACAACAAACCGGCGGGGTTTGATATTGAACTGCTCGACGGTCTGGCGAAGAGCATGGGCCGCGAGGCGGTGAATATCGACACCCGCTTCCCCAACCTGATCCCCGGACTGCAGGGCGGGCGCTTCGATATCACCAACTCGTCGATGTACATTACCGCCGAGCGCCTGAAGGTGATCGACATGGTGCCGTACCTGAAAAGCGGGGAAGCGATCCTCGCCCGCAAAGGGAGCGACTACCAGCCCAAGACGCCGGAAGACTTCTGCGGGCATAAAATCGGCTCGATGGGCGCCACCTCGTGGCTGGCGCAGTTGCAGAAGCTTTCCGCCGACTACTGCGTGAAGAAAGGGCTGAAGCCAATTGCGCTGAGCGTCTATACCACCGACCCGCAGACCACCCAGGCGCTGCTGTCCCGCGCAGTGGATGCGCAGATCACCGACGCCGCCGTGGCGCGCGGGGTGGTGGAAAAGCTGGGCGACCGGGTGGCGATCTCCTCTGACACCCTGATCTATCCGGTGCTGAACGGCTTTGGCGTTAAAAAAGGCAACACGGAGGTGAAAACCGCCCTCGAACAGGCGCTGAAAAAATACAGCGCGACGCCGGAATATGCCGCCTTGCTGAAGAAATATCACTTCCAGGCGCCGACGGCAGAGGATCTGCAGACCCTGATGCCGAAAGCGGAGTAATGCCCATGCGCGATTCCGATGAAGAGCAGATCCGCATCGACCTGGCGGCCACCTTTCGCATCATTGCCCATCTCGGCATGCATGAGGCGGTGGCCAACCATTTCAGCGCCGCGCTCTCCGCTGACGGGAAAACGTTTTTACTCAACCCGAAGTGGAAACACTTTTCGCGCATCCGCGCCAGCGATCTGCTGGTGCTGCACGCCGATGATGAACGTTGCGCCGCGCGACCTGACGTCGATGCCACCGCGTGGGCTATTCACGGGCAGATCCATCAGCGACTGCCTGACGTGCGGGTGGTGCTGCATCTGCACCCGGTGTACACCACCAGCCTCGCCTGTCTGGCGACGCCGCAGATCCTACCCATCGACCAGAACACGGCCCGCTATTTTAAGCGGGTCGCCGTCGATACCCTGTACGGCGGGATGGCGGACACCGCGGCAGAAGGCGCCCGGCTGGCGGGGCTGCTGACGGATAAACGCCGTCTGCTGATGGGCAACCATGGGGTGCTGGTGACCGCCCCGACTATCGGCGAAGCGTTCGACGATATCTGGACCCTGGAGCGCGCCTGTCAGATCCTGATCACCGCCTGGTCAACCGGCCAGCCGCTGAAGGTGCTGTCGGACGCGGTGGCGGAAAAAACCGCCCAGGACTGGGAGAAAATTGCCGATTTCTCCCGGCAGCACTTTGCCGAGATGAAGCAGTTGATGATCGACCTCGATCCCTCCCTGGTGGATTAACCCCGCGCCAGCCCGGGGTCAGCCCGGGCCGTCGCTGGCCGCCGCCAGCAGCGGCACGATGATATCGCTGAGCGGCGTCGGTATGCCGTGTTGACGCCCGCGACGCTGTACCACCCCGTTACGAATATCCCACTCCAGCGGTCGGCCATGCAGGCGATCGATCATAATAGAGGTGCTTAAGTCGGCAGGCGCCCGATGAAAGCCGGCGATGATCTCCTCCGGCACACTGTCGCTCAGGACGGCCCCTTCCGCCCGCGCCACCTGCAGGCATTCGCGCAGATAGGCCAGTCCGAGGGCGGTGATCTCCTCCCGGGCGAACATCCCGGCGCGTCGTCCGGTCAGCACCATCAGTCCGGCGACGGCGTTCTGCAGCAGTTTACGCCAGGCGACGCTGGTAAAATCCGCCGCCAGCTCCACCGCGCAGTGGGTTCCCGCCAGCGCCTGCTGCACCCGCTCCGCCCCCGGCAGATCCGGCAGCGTTAGTCGCGGCGCGGCGCGCAGCCAGACCGAAGCATCGGCGTCGCGCTGCGCCGGAAACCAGACCACCGACGGCAGCACCGTCGCGCCGCCGGTCAAAGGGGCAAACTGCTGGCGCTGCTCGACGCCGTTTTGCAGCACGCACACCACGGTGTCTGGCGAACACAGGGCCGCCAGCCACGGGGCGATGGCCTCCGTTTGGGTGGCCTTCACCGCGACAAACACCAGGTCGAAGGGGGCGGCTATCGCCGTCGGGTCGGTGAGCACCGGGCCGGGCACCACGATCTTACCCTCATCAGTGCGCAGCACCAGCGAAGAATGGGCAGTGCGCCCGCAGACCACCGGCGCCCTCCCCACCGCAAACAGGGCGGCGGCGATCGTCGTACCGATGGCGCCGGGACCAATTAGTGCAACTTCAGGAAATGCAGTCATGCCGAAGACCTCCTCATCATTCTCCGCCCTGCGCGGGCAAAGATTGCCCTCCACAGTAGCGAGAAAGAGCGGAGGTCGGCAAGCGGGACGTCGGGAAAAGCGATGCGCCTTCCCCGACGGAGGGCTAGTAACGCACGCAGACGGATTTGGTTTCGCACCAGCCGTCGAGCCAGTCCGGGCCGAAATCGCGACCGGTGCCGGACTGCTTCATGCCGCCGAACGGCAGGTTGGCGTCAATCAGGGTATGACTGTTGACCCATACCGTCCCGGCCTGCAGGCGATCGGTATAGTTGAGAGCCTGGGTCAGGTCGCGGGTCCAGACGCTGGCGGTCAGGCCAAAATCGCTGTCATTGGCCAGGCGCAGCGCCTCCTCGCCGTCGGCCACCCGCACCAGGTTCACCACCGGGCCAAACACCTCCTCGCGGGTGAGGCGCAGTCCGGCGTCCGGGTTAACCACCAGCGTCGGCGGAATATAGTACCCCCCCGCATCCGGTCCGGCGCTGCCGCTGATAAGCTCCGCCTTCTGCTGTCGGGCCTCTTCAAGGTAGGCCGCCACCTTGTCGCAGTGGGCCCGGGAGACCACCGGGTTGATCTGCGCCGTCTCCAGCATTCCCGGCCCTACCTGCAGCGATTTCACCGCCTGCTCGAAGCCGCTGACCAGGGTGTCAAACAGCGGCGCTTCAATGTAGATCCGCGAGCTGGCGGCGCAGACCTGCCCCTGGTTAAGGAAGCTGCCGGTCATCAGCCCCTCAATGACCCACTGGGGATCGGCGTCTTTAAGCACAATCGCCGGGTTCTTGCCGCCCAGCTCCAGCGTCACGCGGGTCAGGCGGTCGGCGGCCACCCGCGCAATCTGTTTCCCGGTGGCCGTCGAGCCGGTAAAGCTCACCTTCGCCACCTGCGGATGGGCGGTCAGCGCCGCGCCGCAGCCGGCGCCGCTGCCGGTGACCACGTTGAACACCCCGTCAGGAATGCCCGCCTGGGTCGCCAGCTCCGCCACCCGCAGCAGGGTCAGCGGGGTGGTTTCTGAGGGTTTAATGACGATCGAACAACCCGCCGCCAGCGCCGGCATCACCTTCCACATACCGATCATCAGCGGGAAATTCCACGGAACGATGCCCGCCACTACCCCCACCGGCTCTTTTTTGGTCCACGCCTGATAACGCGCCCCTTGCGGGAACGGGATCGAGACGTCCAGCGTCCGGCCGCTGATTTTAGTGGTCAGCCCGGCGGTGTAGCGCATCCAGTTCAGGGTGCAGCCGACCTCGAAGGCGCGGGAGATGGCGATGGATTTACCCTGCTCGAGGGTTTCCAGCTGCGCCAGCTCCTCGCCGTGCTGCTCCACCAGATCGGCAAAGCGCAGCAGGATGCGCTCGCGGTCGGCCGGGGTGCGCCCGGCCCAGCGGCGGTCGACGAAGGCACGCCAGGCAGACATCACCGCCCGGTCAACATCCGCCGGGCTGGCGTCGGCGGTGGTGGCGATCGCCTGCCCGGTGGCCGGATCCCAGACGGTTAACCGGTTTTCGCTCTGCGCGGCGCAGGGGGCGCCGTCGATATACAGGCCATGCTGACGGTCTAAAAACTGCTGGACGCTGGCAAGCAGCGCTATCTGAGAGGTGGACATACCCTTTCCTTATTCTTCGCGGATAGTGCTTTCAGTCTATGTCCGGTTGGCGGCTGGCGCTTTTTTCTCTGTGACATTCGTTTGCGCCGCTGTGACAGTCGCCGCAATTCCGTCGCCTGCCCTGACAGAAATGTGCCGCAGGTAATAGTTCTTTCATATACCCGACATCGCGCCCTTGCCTGAGGCGGCATAAATGCAACAATGCAGAAACATTATTATTACAGGAGAAGGGCGAATGATGACCACGGCTGAGGGGGGGCTGGCGTACCAGCGCTGGCTGGCGACGATCAATCAGGTCTGCGGCCATTTCGCCGCCCGGCCGCTGGAGGGCCGCTTTCACGGCGAGATTGACGCCCGCTACGCCGGCAGCCTCAAGGTCAGCACGGTCACCGCCGCCGGCGTCAATCTCTACCGCACGCGCAATGAGATAAAACGCGATAACGACGCCTGGTTCTATACCGTGTTTCAGCTCGCCGGCGAAGCGGTGATCGAACAGGACGATCGCCAGGTGACCCTGGCGGCGGGGGATATCACGTTGATCGATGCCGCCCGCCCGTGCTCTATCGTTTGGCGGCAGACCTCGCGTCAGGCTTCGCTGCTGCTGCCGCGCCAGCGGGTGGCGCCGACGGGCGAGATAGTTACCGCCTGCCGGCTGGATAAGTCTCTGCCGATGGTGCAGCTCAGCCAGCGACTGCTGCTGGAGAGTATGGGCGGCACGGCGCTCTCCGCCAGCGAAAGTGAAGCGGCGCTGGAGGCGATCGCCTGCCTGTTGCGCCCGGTGCTGCGCCAGCATGAGCCGACCCCGTCCCGGCGGGACAAGCAGTTTCAGAAGATAATAGCGTTAATCGACGCATCCATTCAGTCGGAGCATCTGCGGCCGGAGTGGCTGGCCAGCGAGATGGGAATGTCGGTGCGCAGCCTCTATCGGCTGTTTGCCGACAAAGGGCTGGTGGTGGCGCAGTATATTAAGAACCGGCGGCTGGATCTGTGCGCCCGGGCGTTACAGGACGTCCACGATGACGAAAAGCTGGCGGGGATCGGCTACCGCTGGGGCTTCAGCGACCATAGCCATTTCTCCACCGCCTTTAAGCAGCGCTTTGGCGTCTCGCCGGGCGAATACCGCAAGCGCTGCCGCTAATTATTTGCGCAGCCACTGGCCGTTTAGCCCCTGAACGTACTCGCCGGGTTGAGCGCGGGCAACCAGCTTCTGTCCGGCCATTTTCGCTACCTCATCCACCGGCAGATTGTTGTCATCCGCCAGCTGCTGGTAGCTTTCACTGCGCGCGGCGTTGATCTGTTTCACCAGCGCCAGCGTCTCTTTATCCTGACGCAGCGGCGCCAGATAGCCGTTCAGCGTCTCCCCCACCCGCCCCTGCTGGCGCGCTTCGCTCAGGGTTAACGCCAGCGCGGGCGCGCTGAGCAGAGTCAGCGCCAGCGCCGCGGTTAACAGTCGTTTTCTCATCGTCGCCTCAGAACAAATCGCTGCGGGATTTCAGCAGGTTTTCCACATCCTTATCGACCTTGATATGGATCTCATGCTCAATTTTGACATTCATATTGATGGTGATGGGCTCTTTCGACGCCGCAATTTCGATACGCGGCGTACAGCCGGCGAGCAGCATCGACGCCACCAGGGCCAGTAACAGCTTCTTCATTTAGGTTCCTTACATGTCTTACCGTCCGTACAGCGCCGCACGGGCAGCGTGGCATTTTGCTCAAGCCACGCCTGTAAATTGTCGCCGAAGCGTAAACTGCGCCACAGATCGAAAATATTCTCCTCATGAGCGTAGTTTAAATGCACGGTACTGCTTTTCCCGTCCACCCGGCTGGTGCCGTTGATGGCGGCCTTAAGCGTCAGCACGCCCAGATTGTTCAGGTTAATCTGCGTCGATGAACGGGAGATCTCCATATAGCGCAGCCAGTTGATCGCCGCCCCGGCGGAGACGTTGTCCGCCACCAGCGCATCGGCGGTGTCTTTATCCAGCCGCAGGGTCATCGGTCCGTCATTGCGCAGCCAGCCGTCGTGGATAATCCATTGATTGTTCTCCAGCCACAGCGGCAGCGCGCCGCTCACCGCCCCGGACATGGCGAACTGCTTCACCTTGACCGCGCTGGTCAGTTCGCTGCTGGAGATGTGCTGCAGACGGATCAGCGCCGGGTCGCGCTGCGGCATGCGCAACTGCAGCAGGGTCAGCTTGCCGCCTAACAGGTCGACGCTGACGTCGCTAAGCTGCAGTGGATTGGCCTCGCTCCACGGCCAGGTGCCCTGCAGGTCCGCCGTCAGGTTGCGCGCGGTGACCTGGTTGACGATTTCGCCAATGCGCAGGGAGACCGGACGGCGGGTGCCCAGCTGCCAGTGGCCGTCGCTGAAGCGGAACGGCAGAACGAAGTCGACGCCGTTGATCTGGTTATCCGGCATCCAGGCGCTGCCGCCCTTCAGGACGCCATGGCCGCCTGCCTCAAATCCCTGCCCGGCTGCCGCCGAGAAGGCCACCTGCGCATAGAGACTGCCTTCGCGCAGGTTCATCTTCCAGTCCGGCGGCACCAGCGGCTGGAATACCGTCAGCGACTGTTTTGGCCACCACGCCTGGCCGCGCAGCCGTTCGCCATCCCAGCGCCCGGTCAACCGCACCGGGCCAATGGTATCGGCGTGCAGCGCGCCGGTGAACTGGAACCACGTCGGGTCCCGGCCGTCGAGGGCGAATTTCAGCGTCGACGCCGGAAGATAGCTGCCGCCGGTGAAGGTAGTTTTTGCCGCATCCAGCGACAGCGCGCCGGTCAGCCGAGGATGCTCAGCATCGCGCAGCCAGCGGATCGGCTGCTCGAGGGTCAGACGCGGCGTGCTGACCCGCATCGTGCCGTACTCGAGCTTGTCGAAGCCAGTGGAGAGGCTGCTCAGCGTAATGGCATTGTCCCGCCACTCACCGCTGCCCTTCACATCCCAGCGCGCCTGCATCGGGGTGAAATGCCCCTCGCCCCAGTAGCGCCACTGCCAGCGGCCGCTGTCGGGCAGAAAATCGTTCGCCAGACCGTCCAGATGCAACGTAAAGTCGCCCATCTGCTGCTCATGGGCGCGGAGGATCGCCTGCAGGCGGCCATCGACGCCCTGCTGCGTGACCTTTACCCCGGCCAGCGGCCAGCGAATTTCGTCAATGTTCAGCGCGTCGATCACCCGCCCGCGCGAACGCAGCAGCGCCCCGGGGTGAAACGCCAGCTGCGGGCTGACCAGCGACCCGCTGAGCTGGGCCGGCAGCGCGGCGTAAAAGATCATCTCCCCCAGCTTGGCCTCGCCGGTGAGTCGCAGCGGCAGGTCGCTGTTATCCATGCTCAGCTTGCCCGGACCGATATTCAGCACCGCGTTGCCTTTTCCGGCATGCCCCTCGGTGAGAACATTCAAGCGACCGCTGACGATCATCTGTTCCGTGCCCTGCTGCCAGTTACCCACCGACAGCGCCACGCGGCCGCTCAGCGGATACGCCTCGTAGCGGGTGCGCCAGCGGCCGTCGCTGATGGTGATCCGCTCCGGAGTGATCTCCCACGGCAGGTCGAGAATGGGCTCCACCTCGCCGCGCGGGGTGACCAGCAGCTGGCCGCGATTATGCTGCCACGTCAGCTCGGCATCGATCCATTCCGCAGTCTGCGGGAATTCGAAGGTGCCCTGCATCTGGCCATCGACCGGCAGGCCATCCGGCACCAGCGGCAGATGGAAGGTCCCCACCAGCTTCACCGGCGGCTGATCGTCAGCCAGCCGGGCGCTGAACTGGCTGACGGTAAGCGCCTGGCCGCGCAAGCGCGCCTGCAGGCTCAAATCGTTACCGGCAAAGCCGATATCCTGCTGCGCAGGGGTCAGTGACATCACCAGCCGCCCCTGCCATTTTTCCCACGGCGACAGCCGCAGGTTATCAATAGTTAACCAGCTGTAGGGCAGCATCGATTGCCATTCGGCAAGGGTGCGCGGCGATCCGGGCGTGGGATCGCTGGCCGGCAGTTTGCTCAGGCAGGCGCTGTTGATGTCAAGTTGGCCAATATGCAGCCGCCAGCGGCTGGGGCGCGAGAGACGGGAATCGGTCACCCTGGCGAGTTCACACTCGCCCACCAGATAGCGCAGATCGGGGATCAGCAGGGCGGAACGCGTAAGACGCGGGCTCTCCTGCATAGCGATATGAGTGCCCACGGGCAGCCAGATGCCCGCCAGCGTCGGCACCCAGTGGGTCAGCGTCAACAGCAGGGTTAGCGGCAGTAACACCAGCGCTAACACCAGCGCGATGGCGGCTTTATATTTACCCTTCATGGGCAGTTAATATCCTGATTCAACATAAGTAAAAGCCGAAAGGCGCCCATTGTGACACGTTCGACCAGTGAGTGAAAGTTTGCGACCTGTTAAAGCATAGTTGCCAGCCGGTATCGCGGCGCGGCGATCGGCCGTCACCATTTAACTTTTGTTTAAGCACCCCCTGCCACACTCCAGAAAGATAGGTATTGCTTGCGGGAGAGACGGTGTCGTTAATTATCTCGCTCATTGAGAGCGCACAGGGCCACTATCCATTGGTATTACTGATGGTTTTCTTGCTCACTTTCACTAAATCCTGCGCGCTGGTGTCGCTGGCCATCCCGGGCACCTCCGGCCTGCTGCTGCTGGGGACATTCGCTTCCGCCAGCCTCGGTCATTTCCTGCTAATGTGGTCCAGCGCCAGCCTCGGCGCCATCGGCGGATTCTGGCTCTCGTGGTGGTTGGGCGTTCGCTATCGTCACCGCCTTACGCAGTTACGCTGGCTGACCGCCGAGCGGCTGGCCCGCAGCCGACTCTTTTTTCAGCGCCGAGGGCTGTGGGCGGTCTTTTTCAGCCGCTTTCTCTCTCCCCTGCGCGCCACCCTGCCCCTGGTCAGCGGCGCCAGCGGCCTGCCGCTGTGGTCGTTTCAGCTGGCTAACGTCAGCTCCGGTCTGCTGTGGCCGTTTCTGCTGCTCTCCCCCGGCGCGTTAAGCCTGAGTTTGTGGTAAAAAAAACTTTGTCTTTCAAAGAGATTCCTCAAATTCGCGATATGCTCTAGAATTAGGATAAGCACCTGCCATTTAAACTATTTTTTAATAATTGTACGATTATTTTAAATATGCTACCGTGACGTTATAATCACTGGAGAAAAGTCTTATGAAAATCGCGGTTTACAGTACGAAGCAGTACGATAAAAAGTACCTGCAGCACGTGAATGATACCTACGGCTTTGAACTGGAATTCTTCGACTTCCTGCTGACAGAGAAAACCGCCAAAACCGCCAACGGTTGCGAAGCGGTATGCATCTTCGTCAATGATGACGGCAGCCGTCCGGTGCTGGAGGAGCTGAAGGCCCACGGCGTGAAGTATATCGCCCTGCGCTGCGCCGGGTTTAACAACGTCGACCTCGAGGCGGCGAAAGAGCTTGGCCTGCGCGTCGTGCGCGTCCCGGCCTACTCGCCGGAAGCGGTGGCTGAGCATGCGATCGGCATGATGATGTCGCTTAACCGCCGCATCCACCGCGCCTACCAGCGTACCCGTGATGCTAATTTCTCCCTGGAAGGCCTCACCGGTTTCACCATGTATGGTAAAACCGCCGGGGTGATCGGCACCGGGAAAATTGGCGTGGCGATGCTGCGGATCCTCAAAGGTTTTGGCATGCGTCTGCTGGCGTTCGACCCGTACCCAAGCGCCGCCGCGCTGGAGTTGGGGGTGGAATATGTCGACCTCGCCACGCTGTACAAGGAGTCGGACGTGATCTCCCTGCACTGCCCGCTGACCGACGAAAACTACCATCTGCTCAATCGCGGGGCCTTCGATCAGATGAAGGACGGAGTGATGGTGATTAACACCAGCCGCGGCGCGCTGATCGACTCCCAGGCGGCCATCGATGCCCTGAAGCACCAAAAAATCGGCGCGCTGGGGCTGGACGTTTATGAGAACGAACGCGATCTGTTCTTCGAGGACAAATCCAACGACGTGATCCAGGATGACGTCTTCCGTCGTCTCTCCGCCTGCCACAACGTGCTGTTCACCGGCCATCAGGCGTTCCTCACCGCCGAGGCGCTGATCAGCATTTCGGAGACCACCCTGGGCAATCTGCAGCAGGTCGCCAACGGTGAAACCTGCCCAAACGCTATCGTCTGATTCCTTTCCCTTTTGTGCTCCTCTCCCCGGGGGGAGCACATTCAGATAATCCCCACAGATCCCCGCTGCGATACCGTTACACTGGCTTTGTTTTATTAGTAATGTGAATGTTTTGGAGTGAAAATGAACAAATTTGCGGCATTACTGGCGGCAGGGTTGCTGCTGTCCGGCTGTGTCTATAACAGTAAGGTGTCCACCGGCGCGGAACAGCTACAGCATCATCGTTTCGTGCTGACCAGCGTCAACGGCCAGGCGGTAAACGCTGGCGACCGGCCGCTGGAGCTGAGCTTCGGCGAGAAGATGGCTATTACCGGCAATATTTATGTTTCGGGCAATATGTGCAACGGCTTCAGCGGGGAAGGTAAGGTGTCGGACGGCGAGCTGAAGGTCAAATCGCTGGCGATGACCCGGATGCTGTGCCACGATGCCCAGCTTAATACCCTTGATGCGACCATTGGTAAGATGCTGCGCGAGGGCGCGCAGGTCGATCTGACGGAAAACCAGTTGACGCTGGCGACCGCCGACCAGACGCTGGTCTATAAGCTCGCCGACCTGATGCACTAGCCGGCGTTTTGAGCCCGCTGCGGGGCTGCCATTAATAGCCGCAGCTTCCGCCCGCCAGCGCCTGCTCGCTGCAGCGTTTACCGTTCGGCAGCGCGCACATGCCAATCGCTGAACCATCGAGCTGACGAGCCACCGATAACGAGCCGCCTATCATGGCGCAGTTGGCCTGACCGGCGTCGCTCATTGCCGCCCGCATTCCTGGCGTGACGTGCGCCGCCGTGGCCTGCTGAACGGGTTCACTACTGCACGCCGACAGCAACAGCGCCGCACATCCCACTAACATCGCAGCTCGCATTTTCTCTCCCCTCGGAAACGTCTTAAAAAGCAAACCCAAGAATAATAGGCAGCGTGGCGCGCGGCGTCGAGAGGGGAAGTACGTATTTATGCGTCTCATTAACATTTTCTAGCAAATTTCTGCGTAAAGGTTGATCTGCACCGGGATAGTCACCGGGCGATGGCTCGCCTTCACGTCCAGAAAAGCTACTTTCTCCGCGAACCGCGCAAAATATTGATCTGGTCACGGGTAGCCGTCGTATTGAGGACACAAATGCAAAAATGGCGGCGCCAACGGTTTGCTAAACTACCTCTTATATAATTACAGGGCGCGTCGCGGTTTCACGCGTCCATTCTTTTGCGCAATGTAAGGGTGTCTTCATATGATTACGATTGATGGTAATGGCGCGGTCGCTTCCGTCGCGTTTCGCACCAGTGAAGTTATCGCCATCTACCCGATCACGCCCAGTTCAACGATGGCGGAACAGGCTGACGCCTGGGCCGGCAATGGGCTGAAAAACGTCTGGGGCGATGTGCCACGCGTGGTCGAAATGCAGTCGGAGGCAGGCGCCATTGGCGCCGTACATGGCGCGCTGCAGACTGGCGCCCTCTCCACGTCCTTTACCTCATCGCAGGGCCTGCTGCTGATGATCCCCACGCTGTACAAACTGGCCGGCCAGCTGATGCCGTTTGTCCTGCACGTCGCCGCCCGCACTGTCGCCACCCACGCGCTGTCGATCTTCGGCGACCATTCCGATGTGATGGCGGTCCGTCAGACCGGGTGCGCCATGCTGTGCGCCAGCAGCGTTCAGGAAGCGCAGGATTTCGCGCTGATCTCGCATATCGCCACCCTGCAAAGCCGGGTGCCGTTTATTCATTTCTTTGATGGTTTCCGCACTTCGCACGAAATCAACAAAATCGCCCCGCTGGCGGATGACACGATTCGCGCCCTGCTGCCGCAGGAGAAAATCGCTGAGCATCGCCAGCGCGCGCTCAATCCGGAACACCCGGTGATCCGCGGGACCTCCGCTAACCCTGACACCTACTTCCAGTCGCGGGAGGCCACCAACCCGTGGTACGACGCGGTTTATGATCATGTCGAGAAAGCGATGGATGACTTCGCCGCCGCCACCGGCCGCCAGTACAAACCGTTTGAGTTTTACGGCCATCCGCAGGCGGAACGCGTGATCGTCATTATGGGCTCGGCCATCGGCACCTGCGAAGAGGTGGTCGATGAACTGCTGAGCCGCGGCGAGAAAGTCGGCGTCCTGAAAGTGCGCCTCTATCGCCCATTCTCCGCCGCCCACCTGCTGGCAGCGCTGCCGGAGAGCGCCCGGGCGGTGGCGGTGCTGGATCGCACCAAAGAACCTGGCGCGCACGCGGAGCCACTGTATCTCGACGTGATGACCGCCCTGGCGGAAGCCTTTAACCGCGGCGAGCGCGAGACGCTGCCGCGGACCATCGGCGGCCGCTACGGTCTCTCTTCCAAGGAGTTCGGTCCGGAATGCGTGCTGGCGATATTCCATGAGCTGCAGGCCGCCCAGCCGAAGCCGCGCTTTACCGTCGGCATCTATGACGACGTGACCAACCTGTCGCTGCCGCTGGGCGAAAATACTCTGCCATCAGAGGCCAAGCTCGAAGCGCTGTTCTACGGCCTCGGCAGCGACGGCAGCGTGTCGGCCACCAAAAACAATATCAAAATCATCGGCAATTCCACCCCGTGGTTCTCCCAGGGGTACTTTGTCTATGACTCGAAGAAGGCGGGCGGCCTGACCGTCTCCCATCTGCGGGTCAGCGAAAAGCCGATTCGTTCTTCGTATCTGATTTCGCAGGCCGATTTCGTTGGCTGCCACCAGCTGCAGTTTATCGATAAATACCAGATGGCCGAGCGGCTGAAGCCCGGCGGCATTTTCCTGCTCAACACGCCGTACAGCGCCGATGAAGTCTGGTCCCGCCTGCCGCAGGAAGTGCAGGCCACCCTGAATCAGAAAAAAGCGCGTTTTTACGTGGTCAACGCGGCGAAGATCGCCCGCGAATGTAGCCTCGGGGCGCGCATTAATACCGTGATGCAGATGGCGTTCTTCCATCTGACTCACATCCTGCCTGGCGACAGCGCGCTGGCGGAACTGCAGGCGGCCATCGCCAAAAGCTACAGCAGCAAAGGCCAGGAGCTGGTGGAACGCAACTGGCAGGCGCTGGCCCTGGCCCGCGAGTCGCTGGCGGAAGTGCCGCTGCAGCCGGTGAATGCTAACAGTCCGAACCGCCCGCCGGTGGTCTCCGACGCCGCGCCGGATTTCGTCAAAACGGTCACCGCCGCGATGCTGGCCGGTCTCGGCGATGCGCTGCCGGTCTCCGCCCTGCCGCCGGACGGCACCTGGCCCATGGGCACCACGCGCTGGGAGAAACGCAACATCGCCGAAGAGATCCCCATCTGGAAGGAAGCGCTATGTACCCAGTGCAACCACTGCGTCGCCGCCTGCCCGCACTCGGCGATCCGCGCCAAAGTGGTCGCGCCGGAAGAGATGGAGAACGCCCCTGCCAGTCTGCACTCGCTGGACGTCAAGTCCCGCGATATGCGCGGGCAGAAATACGTACTGCAGGTCGCCCCGGAAGACTGCACCGGCTGCAACCTGTGCGTGGAAGTGTGCCCGGCAAAAGATCGCCAGAATCCGGAGATCAAGGCCATCAATATGATGTCGCGCCTGGAGCATGTGGAAGAGGAGAAAGTGAATTACGATTACTTCCTCAACCTGCCGGAAATCGACCGCAGCAAACTGGAGCGTATTGATATCCGCACTTCGCAGCTGATCAGCCCGCTGTTTGAATACTCCGGCGCCTGCTCCGGCTGTGGCGAAACGCCGTATATCAAACTGCTGACCCAGTTGTATGGCGACCGGATGCTGATTGCCAATGCCACCGGCTGCTCATCCATTTACGGCGGCAACCTGCCCTCGACCCCGTACACGACCGACGCCAACGGCCGCGGCCCGGCGTGGGCCAACTCGCTGTTTGAGGATAACGCTGAATTCGGGCTCGGCTTCCGCTTAACCGTCGATCAACATCGCCAGCGCGTGATGCGCCTGCTGAGCGAATTCGCCGACCAGCTGCCGGCAGAGCTGAACGCGGCGCTGCATGCCGAGGCGACGCCGGAAGCGCGCCGTGAACAGGTGGCGGCCCTGCGCCAGGCGCTGACCGGGGTGCAAGGCGCTGAAGAGCTGCTGACCGATGCCGACGCGCTGGTGGAGAAATCCGTCTGGCTGATCGGCGGCGACGGCTGGGCCTACGATATCGGCTTCGGCGGCCTGGATCATGTGCTGAGCCTGACGGAAAACGTCAACATTCTGGTGCTGGATACCCAGTGTTACTCCAACACTGGCGGCCAGGCGTCAAAAGCCACCCCGCTGGGGGCGGTCACTAAGTTTGGCGAGCACGGTAAACGCAAGGCGCGCAAAGATCTTGGCGTCAGCATGATGATGTATGGTCATGTCTATGTGGCGCAGATTTCGCTGGGCGCGCAGCTGAACCAGACGGTGAAAGCGATTCAGGAAGCGGAAGCCTATCCGGGGCCGTCGCTGATCATCGCCTACAGTCCTTGCGAAGAGCATGGCTACGATCTGGCGCTCAGCCACGATCAAATGCGTCAGCTGACCGCCACCGGCTTCTGGCCGCTCTACCGCTTCGACCCACGTCGGGCGGAAGAAGGCAAGATCCCGCTGGCGCTGGACTCTCGCCCACCGTCAGACGCCCTGGCTGAGACGCTGCTCAATGAGCAACGCTTCCGTCGCCTGAATGCGCAGCAGCCGGAAGTGGCGGAGCAGCTGTGGAAAGATGCTGCCGCCGACCTGCAGAAGCGCTACGACTTCCTCGCCCAGCTAGCTGGCAAAGCGGAGAAATCACCGAGCGAGAGCTAAGGTTATTTTCCATCCCGCAGCCATAAAAAAAGCCCGAATATGAAGTTCGGGCTTGTCGTTTTACCGATAACAAAACCATTCCGCAGAATGAGACGGCAAATAAAAATGCTTGGCATGACAATAAAGGCATATAACGCTCGAATAATACGCGATCAAACTGACCATGTATAATTTTTATTTTGTATATTAGTTGAAGATGTATTCATCATAATTATCACCATTACTTCAGTATTATTTTATTTAGAATTTACTTATATCGTAACAATTGAGTCTTACCATATCTCAGACCGCTCCTTTAGCATGAGTTCACTTCCTTCCCGGAAGCTAAAACATAAAAACAGTTAAAGGAATTTCTTCATGAAAAGAAAAGTACTGGCCCTCGTTATTCCGGCTTTATTAGCCGCTGGCGCCGCACATGCGGCGGAAATTTATAATAAAGACGGAAATAAATTAGATGTCTATGGCAAGGTAGACGGTCTGCACTATTTCTCCAGCGACTCGAAAAAAGACGGCGACCAAACTTACGTTCGCTTTGGCTTTAAAGGCGAAACCCAGATCAACGATATGCTCACCGGTTACGGCCAGTGGGAATACAACGTTCAGGCCAACAATACCGAAAGCGCCGGCGATCAGGCGTGGACCCGTCTGGCCTTCGCCGGTATCAAAGTGGGCGATTACGGTTCCTTCGACTACGGTCGTAACTACGGCGTGCTGTACGACGTCGAAGGCTGGACCGATATGCTGCCGGAGTTCGGCGGCGACTCTTACACCTATGCGGATAACTTTATGGCAGGCCGCGCCAACGGCGTCGCGACCTACCGTAACAGCGACTTCTTCGGTCTGGTAGACGGTCTGAACTTCGCCCTGCAGTATCAGGGTAAAAACGAAGGCCAGAACGCCCAGGACATCAACGTCGGCACCAACAACCGCAGCAGCGACAGCGATGTTCGCTTTGACAACGGCGACGGTTTCGGTCTCTCTACCTCCTATAACTTCGGCATGGGCATCAGCGCGGCAGCGGCCTACACCTCATCTGACCGTACCAACGACCAGATGACCCAGACCAACGCCCGTGGCGATAAAGCTGAAGCCTGGACCGCTGGCCTGAAGTACGACGCCAACAATATCTACCTGGCGACCATGTACTCTGAAACCCGCAACATGACCCCTTACGGCAACGACGGCGTGGCCAACAAAACGCAAAACTTCGAAGTCACCGCTCAGTATCAGTTCGACTTTGGTCTGCGTCCGGCTATCTCCTATCTGCAGTCCAAAGGCAAAGATCTCTATAATACCGGCAGCTACGCCGATAAAGATCTGGTCAAATATATGGACGTCGGCGCCACCTATTACTTCAACCGTAATATGTCCACCTACGTTGATTACAAAATCAATCTGCTGGATGACAACGACAGCTTCTACAAAGACAACGGTATCTCTACCGACAACATCGTCGCGTTGGGCCTGGTTTACCAGTTCTGATGCGCCAGCCCGCCGATTCCGGCGGGCTTTCTCTCTCTTTGCATCGCACCAGCTAAAACAAAACAATATATCCCACCGCTTAAAATAGCCGTCCATTTAGTGATATAGTCGTGCTCAGTCAGTGCCTGCCCGAGGACGTCCATCATGCATCATCACCCGGTAAAATCTTCCCGAATTATCTCTGTCGCCTATGATGACGCTTCCGCCACGCTGGAAATTTGTTTTTATCACCAGCCGCCGTTGCAATATACCGGCGTTCCACCGCGTATTTTTCGTGACTTTTTACAGGTGGTGTCAAAGGGTCGCTTTTATGACGGCGTGATAAAGGGAAAATTTCCCGAACACAAGTCACGTTAATGTCAAAGTGTGACTGCGGTCATGATACAAAACGTGTCATAATGCCGTACAATATGAGGGGATACTTAAACAGGAGGTTTTATGAGCAGAATGATTCTTGTCCCCATCGATATCTCTGATAAAGAATTTACTGAACGCATTATCAGTCACGTTGAATCGGAAGCGCGGATTGACGACGCTGAGGTCCATTTCCTCTCCGTTATCCCTTCCCTGCCTTATTATGCCTCACTGGGAATGGCCTATACCGCCGAACTGCCTGGTATGGATGAGCTGCGTGAAGGAACGGAAACGCAGCTTAAAGAACTCGCGAAACAGTTCTCTATCCCGGAAGATCGGAAACATTTTCACGTTGCCGAAGGATCGCCAAAAGATAAGATCCTGGCCCTCGCCAAGTCGCTACCCGCCGACCTGGTGATCATCGCTTCGCACCGGCCGGATATCACCACCTATCTGCTGGGCTCCAACGCCGCCGCGGTGGTCCGCCACGCCGAGTGCTCGGTGCTGGTCGTCCGCTAGCGCCACAGCCCGCCGCCCGGCGGGCTGTTTATTTTTACTTCTGCTCCACCAGCTTGCCTGCCCGCAGCGGAAAGTGCCGGAAAGATGCTGACATTCCGCCCATGAATCCGTACCATACACGCCACGGTTGTCTGTCAGACCTCATTAATTGCTACGCGCCAGCGCCACGTTGTCCAGCGGCTGGCAGAACGCGTGCTCTTCTGATGCCACACTATGAATTGAGCCACTATTACATGCTGCAAAATCAAGAAATCAGTAAAAATGTACAACACCAATAAGTTGTGCCCCCTCCAACCAACTGAATTTATTTTATATTTACATACAGCCAGCCCCCACAGCGCCGGCCGCTGGTCCTGGTACCTGAATCCACCCGGGAATGGATGAGGCAGGCTATTCGAGGAAAAGAGGTGAATGAGATAATTGCAGATGGTGCGGAACCTGCTGATCATTTCACATGGCACCCCGTTTTCCGAGCGGTGGACAACGTTAGGAATCAGGGGGCGTAATTGATTGAGGCTATTAAAATCCAATAACCTGATAATACCCGCACTATGCTGAAAGCAGACCTTGGTGTTCTGATTGCCTTTTGCATCGGGAATGCCCTCAAAGCGCATAAGTTAAGGAAGTTGCTCAGGCTCCGACGGCATCTTTAGGGCTGGTTGATAAAAAATCAAAATTGTGAACTACTTTCACCGATAATAAATTCAACGTAATAAAAAACCGCCGGCGCGAGTTTCAATCAGAAGTCATCTATTATCACGTTAAGATAGGTAAGATAACGCAACTGTACCGATCAGCTACTCTTTGAAACCAGGCTTGCCATTCCTGGCCCGCCATTCTTTCACTTCCTTAACAACCCTTTCCGGACTATCCTCTCGGCCCTTTGGAGGATAGAAAATTACATCAGAACCATTAGGGTGTTCAGTGATACGTTCAAACTCTAAAACATTTTGCACATCTTCATCTTCGGTTGTATTATCCGGTTTAAATATCTTTTCCACAAAAGCTAAAAACTCAGATTCGGTGTAATCAGAAATGCTTTTTTTATTGTCCATCATTTACCACCATTGCTTAGTGAACTTCGACATGGCTTTTTGTGCATCATAACTCGCCAGTTCTCAATACCATACACATCACCGGTATTTTAATAGCTTTTGCGTGTTCTAATTCATGTTTAAGCCTTCCCCCGACATGCTCATTTTACGAATGAACGACCATGTTTCTAACTTGATACCCCCTAAGCTAGCTTGTCAAACCGCTCAGTTAGCTCAGTGGTATCAGAAACCGCCTTCCTGAAAGCTCTCCGAATGAATGAAAGTTCGAAAACTCACAGCCACGAAATTTTTCAGCAATCACACTGGGAACAGGAGAGCCTAACTCGTCTCCAGTTTTTTTTCAGCCAACCATGACTAACCTGCTCCCCTTAACCAGTGATTTTGCCAGGTAAATCTCTAGAGCTTGCCAACATAACATCACTTGGCTCGACTCCCATTGCAAGAGCATCAGGCTGCTAGATCTCTCAGTACAGAAAATCCAGGTAGGCTAGCAGTATTTACGGTTGAGATGGACGAAATCTTATTGTTCCACGCGCAATGCCTGGCTTTCCGGGCTCATACTTGCATTTTCTCATTGCTGATCTTGTTTCTCTAAAAAAGAGCTCAGCACCAGTTGTCTCAACAGAAGTTACTTCCCCTTTTTCATTTACTGAGGCAGCGTAATTTACAGTGCCACTAATCCGATTAGCCATGGCAGAAACTGGATAATAAGGATTAGGGCAACTTATCCGCACAGGCACCACTTCTTCTTTATTTCCTGCAGCAAGTGCCAAGTTTGATATAAGAACAGCGCAAACCAGAAGTAATGTTTTTTTCATAACCGATACCAATTGTTGTTTTCCTTATGTCTATAGATCCCTAATACGCCTTTTTCATGCAACGCCGGAGGATGCGGCTCCACTTCTTCATCCCCGCTGGTATGGAGGGGATTATATATCACAGCCGGGTTAGCTGCGCGCTTTGCGTTCTGCGGGGGATTGAGGCATCGCCATTCTTCCGCAGGGCTACTCCTTCCCTATAACGCTTCCATTCACCTATATTCCATTAAAAAATGAGGAGTTTCGACTTATCATTTAGGGTCAAGTAAAGTAAACACCTCTCTTACAGCCAGATTTCCAATCTTATGTGAGCCCCAAAACCCGGCACTGATTGCCGGGTATTTTATTGCTTCCCAGGTGCTTTTACGGTTTCTCACGCCCGGCACATCTCCGGCGAGTTACCTCTCACCAGCGCCTCAGCAAAAGGCCTCGGTATGGCATTAGCAGCAGGAAACCGGACGATACAATTGCTCGGCGCTGCCCTGGACGCGCTCAAAGCGCAGCATGAACTGACAGCTGGACATCCGCTCGCCACTATCACGTTTCACCACAGGGAATACGGCTCAAGCGAGGAACAGAATTTGCGACTTGTTTTCATGCCGCGGAGACGGAAAGGCGAGCAAAAACCCTGCTACTCGCACAGCAGCATAGGCAGCAGATGGGAAGCTGCAGTAAAACGCGCTGGCATTCGCCGCAGGAATCCGTACCATACGCGGCATACTTTTGCCTGCTGGCTCCTGACGGCTGGCGCAAACCCGTCTTTTATAGCCAATCAGATGGGGCATGAAAACGCGCAAATGGTGTACGACGTTTATAGTACATGGATAGAAGAAATGAACGGCGACCAGGTTTCTATGTTGAATTCCCGGCTTGGGCTTTAACACGTTTTGCCCCCTATATGCCCCTTTTAGATTTTGAGAATGTTAACAATGCAAGAAAATCAAGAACTTACAAAGAAAGAGAAATACAACATCGATAAGCTGCAGAAACGTCTGCGCCGCAACGTCGGTGAGGCGATCGCCGACTTCAATATGATTGAAGAGGGCGACCGCATTATGGTTTGTCTGTCAGGCGGCAAGGACAGCTATACCATGCTGGAGATCCTGCGTAACCTGCAGAAAAGCGCGCCCATCTCCTTCTCGCTGGTGGCGGTGAATCTCGACCAGAAACAGCCTGGGTTCCCGGAGCATATTCTGCCGGCGTATCTTGAGCAGCTGGGCGTTGAATATAAGATTGTTGAAGAGAACACCTACGGCATCGTCAAAGAGAAGATCCCGGAAGGGAAAACCACCTGCTCGCTGTGCTCTCGCCTGCGTCGCGGCATTCTCTACCGTACCGCCACCGAACTTGGCGCCACCAAGATTGCCCTCGGCCATCATCGAGACGACATCCTGCAGACGCTGTTCCTGAATATGTTCTACGGCGGCAAAATGAAAGGAATGCCGCCGAAGCTGATGAGCGACGACGGCAAACACATCGTCATCCGCCCGCTGGCCTACTGCCGCGAAAAGGACATCGAGCGCTTCTCCCAGGCCAAGGGCTTCCCGATCATTCCTTGCAACCTGTGCGGTTCGCAGCCTAACCTGCAGCGCCAGGTGATCGCCGATATGCTTCGCGACTGGGATAAGCGTTATCCGGGACGCATTGAAACCATGTTTAGCGCAATGCAGAACGTGGTGCCTTCGCACTTGAGCGACGTTAATCTGTTTGATTTTAAAGGCATCACCCACGGCTCCGAGGTGGTGGACGGCGGCGATTTAGCGTTTGACAGGGAAGAGATTCCCCTGCAGCCTGCCGGCTGGCAGCCGGAGGAAGAGGACGCCCGGTTAGATGAGCTGCGTCTGAACGTAGTGGAAGTGAAGTAACCCGAAAGCGTCTCAGGCCGCCGCCTGAGACGCGCTATTCTGCCCTTACTTCAGCAGTCGTACGCGGCAGGCTTTGCCTTTGATCTTGCCGTTTTGTAACTGCTTATACGCTTTCTGCGCCATGTTCTGGCGGATCGCCACATAAACGTGGGCCGGGTGGACGGTAATTTTGCCGATATCGGCGCCATCAAACCCCATATCTCCGGTCAACGCTCCCAGCACATCTCCCGGGCGCATTTTCGCCTTTTTTCCGCCGTCGATGCACAGCGTCGCCATCCCCGCCGTCAGCGGCGTGATAGCGTTGCCCGTCGGCGCCGGCAGCCAGTTAAGGGGTAATTGCAGCATGTCGGCCAGAATGGTGGCGCGCTGCGCCTCTTCCGGCGCGCAGAAGCTGATAGCCAGGCCTTGTTCGCCGGCGCGGGCGGTACGGCCGATGCGGTGAACATGCACCTCCGGATCCCAGGCCAGCTCGAAGTTCACCACCAGCGCGAGAGATTTGATGTCCAGGCCGCGGGCGGCGACGTCGGTCGCCACCAGAACCCGGACGCTGCCGTTCGCGAAGCGCACCAGCGTTTGATCGCGGTCGCGCTGCTCGAGGTCACCGTGCAGCGATAATGCGCTCTGCCCGGCGGCGTTGAGCGCATCGCAGACCGCCTGGCAATCGCGCTTGGTATTGCAGAACACCACGCAGGACGCCGGCTGATGCTGGCTGAGCAGACGCTGGAGCAGCGCAATCTTGCCGTGACGGGAAACTTCAAAGAACTGCTGTTCGATAGCCGGTAGCGCATCGACGCTGTCAATCTCAATCGTTTCCGGATGACGCTGCACCCGACCGCTGATCGCCGCGATCGCCGCAGGCCAGGTGGCGGAAAACAGCAGCGTCTGCCGGTCAGCCGGCGCGAAGCGGATCACCTCGTCGATGGCGTCGCTGAAGCCCATATCGAGCATGCGGTCCGCTTCATCCATCACCAGGGTCTGCAGCGCGTCGAGAGAGACCGTCCCCTTCTGCAGATGATCGAGCAGACGGCCCGGGGTGGCGACGATAATATGCGGGGCGTGCTGCAGTGAATCGCGCTGAGCGCCAAACGGCTGCCCGCCGCAGAGCATCAAAATCTTGATGTTCGGCAGGCAGCGCGCCAGACGGCGCAGCTCGCCGGCAACCTGATCGGCCAGTTCGCGGGTCGGACACAGCACCAGCGACTGGGTCTCAAAGCGCGACGGATCGATATGCTGCAACAGACCCAGCCCGAAGGCGGCCGTTTTTCCGCTGCCGGTTTTTGCCTGCACGCGCACATCTTTCCCCGCGAGGATCGCCGGCAGGGCGGCGGCCTGAACCGGCGTCATCGACAGATAACCCAGCTCGTTAAGGTTGGCTAATTGGGCGGCAGGTAAAACAGTCAGGGTAGAAAAAGCGGTCACAATGTATTCTCGTATTAAAGGACAGACGATCTGCAGGCGCGTATCCTCGCAGATCTCCGCGCCTGATGCGACAATTTAATCGGCTCTTCATCAGGCGGCGGATCGGGCTGCGGCTGCGGACGCGGTCGTGGATCGGGTAAAGGAACCGGATCGTTCGGCTCGGGCGAGATGGGGATAGACTGGGCTGTCAGCCCTGAAGCGTAATGCATAGTGGCCTCCCGGAAAGTGATACGGGCGTACCCGCAGGCGTAAACGGCCTGAAGACCGTCGGGTGTCTTAGTAAGCGTAGAAGCTGGTCAGGAGAGCGCAAAAAAAAAGCCGACTCAACAAAGTCGGCGTCGTACGAATCAATTGTGCTATGCAGTAATTCAAAAAAGGAAGTAAGACAATATGGAGCGCAACGCCCATCGCTTGACGTTGCATTCACCTGCGAGAGAGATATTGCCCTGAATGGGTAGAGGGTTTATTGATTTCGCTCAAACATTGCCGGGTTTTCCCGGCATCGTCGCTGCTAAAAGGCGATTCTTTACAACCATTTACTGCGATGTAACCACCATGCAACACCACCGATGACAACGACTAACATCAGGCAGAAGAGGCTAAACCCCAGATGCCAGCTGTTGCCAGGGATCCCGCCGAGGTTGACGCCGAACAGGCCAGTTAAAAAGGTGCTGGGCAGAAACACCATCGCCATCAAGGACATCGTATAGGTCCGCCGCGCCAGCGACTCCTGCATAATCTGGGCGATCTCATCGCTCATGATCGCCGTGCGGGCGATGCAGCTGTCGATCTCATCCAGCCCGCGCCCCAGCCGCTCGGCGATATCCTGCATCCGCCGCCGCTGATCGTCGCTCATCCACGGCAGTCGCTCGCTGGCCAGCCGGGCGTAAACATCGCGCTGCGGCGCCATATACCGGCGCATCACGATCAGCTGTTTACGCAGCAGGGCAAGGAAACCGCGCGGCGGCACCTGCTGATCGAGCAGGTCGTCTTCGAGGTCGATTATTCGGTCGTGCAGTTGTTCAATAAACTCACTGGCATGATCGGTCAGCGCGTCGCAGACTTCCACCAGCCAGCTGCCGCAGTCCGTCGGCCCATTGCCCTCCTTCAGGTCACCCAGCACATCGTCGAGCGCCAGCACTTTGCGCTGACGAGTGGAGACGATCAGCCGCTCATCCATATAGAGACGCATCGCCACCAGCTGGTCTGGGCGTTCATCGGTGCTGCCGTTGATGCAGCGCAGGGTGATCAACGCCCCGTCGCCGATCCGCGTTACCCGCGGTCGGGTGCTCTCGCCCGCCAGGGCATCGCGCACGTTATTAGGCAGTAGCGGGGTGGCAGCCAGCCAGTCGGCGCTGTCGCTATGGGTATAGTTGAGATGCAGCCAGCAGGGCTTCTCTTTGTCGATAATATCGTTATCGGCGAGCGGCTTCACGCCCCCCTGCCCGTCGAGCACCCACGCGAAGATCGCGTCCGGTATCTGCAACTCCGAGCCTTTAATCGCGTCCACTCAACCTCCGTTAATCCATGCCTGTCACATTGCACGCACTCTGTATAAGGTACGCGAAAGCGCGCTTTTTCGCTGTTTATTGCCCGGTGAAAGGGGCTAATCGCTTCATTAAAAAGCGCTTTCCCCCGGGCCGCGCCCACCTTCCTCATTTAACGTTAAAGTGTAGTGAAATCAAGTTCTTCAGGTTTTGCGCGCCTCAGTGCGACTTTTTGCGGTTTATTTTGCGACTTTATGCTGTATTATGCCGCTTATTGCGTCAACTTGCGGAGTCTCTCGTCATGCATAAGCTCGCCCGACAAAAACACATCCTCGACCGGCTGAGTGAAACCGGTCAGCTGAGCATCAGCGAACTGGTTGATGCGCTGCAGGTGTCGGCCGATACCATACGCCGGGATCTCAGCGAGCTGGAAAACCAGGGGGTATTGCAGAAAAGCCACGGCGGCGCCATCGCGCTTAACGTCCCGGCGATGACGCGCCAGGGAAGAAACGCCCTGCTCCCCGGAACCAAGCAGCGTCTCGGCCAGCAGGTCGCCGCGCGCATCCCCTCCGGCTCGACGCTGTTTCTCGACGCCGGCAGCACACTGCTGGCCGTCGCTAGCCAGCTGAAAGGCCCCATGACCGTGATCACCGCTTCGCTGGATATCGCCCAGCTGTTTAGCGACCGCGCCGATATCCAGCTCATCCTGCTTGGCGGCCAGTGGGACAGTGAGCAGCGGCTGTTCGCCGGCAGCGCCACGCTGTCGCTGGTGTCGCGCTACCGCGCCGATATCGCGATTCTCGGCGCCTGCGCGTTGCATGCCGAACTGGGCCTGAGCGCCAGCCAGGAGGCCGATGCCGACGTAAAACGCGCCATGCTCGCCGCCAGCGCGGAACACTGGCTGGTGGCGGACCATACCAAAGTCAACCATTGCGAACCCTGGCTGGTGGCCGGTCTCAGCGACATAGACCATCTTTTCCTCGATCGTCCCTGGCCTGAGCTGGGGGATGACCCTGCCCTCTCTGTACATATTGCTGACGCTTAACAACGCGGAGAACCTGATGAGTAACAACACGATAAATATCGCCCTGATTGGCTATGGCTTCGTCGGTAAGACCTTCCACGCGCCGCTTATCCGTTCGGTGCCGGGCCTGAACCTGGCCTTCGTCGCCTCGCGCGATGAAGAGAAAGTCAAACGCGACCTGCCGGACGTCACGGTGATCGCCTCCCCGGAAGCGGCGGTCCAGCATCCGGATGTCGATCTGGTGGTCATCGCCTCCCCCAACGCCACGCACGCGCCGCTGGCCCGCCTGGCGCTGAACGCCGGCAAGCATGTGGTGGTGGACAAACCCTTTACCCTTGATATGCAGGAGGCCCGGGAGCTGATCGCCCTGGCGCAGGAGAAACAGCGCCTGCTCTCCGTCTTCCATAACCGCCGCTGGGACAGCGACTATCTCGGGATCCGTCAGGTTATTGAGCAGGGCGCCATCGGCACGGTGAAACATTTTGAGTCCCATTTCGACCGTTTCCGCCCGGAAGTCCGCGTCCGCTGGCGCGAGCAGAACGTTCCCGGTAGCGGCTTATGGTTCGATCTGGGGCCGCACCTGATCGATCAGGCGCTGCAGCTGTTTGGTCTGCCGCAGTCGGTACAGGGCAACATTGCCACCCTGCGCGACGGCGCGGAGATCAACGACTGGGCGCACGTGGTGTTAAACTACCCGGCGCATAAAGCGATCCTCCACTGCAGCATGCTGGTCGCGGGGGGCTCCTCGCGCTTTACCGTACATGGCGATAAAGGCAGCGTTGTCAAAGCGCGGGCCGACCAGCAGGAGAGCCAGCTGCTGGCGGGTGTGGTACCGGGGAGCGCCGGCTGGGGTCAGGATGATGACAAGCTGGTGATCTATGACGCCTCGCTGCAGGCCCAAACTCAGCCTACCCCGTCGGGCGATCAGCGCCAGTACTATATGCAGATCCGCGACGCGCTGAAGGGCCAGATCGCCAATCCGGTGCCGCCGGTTGAAGCGCTGGCGGTAATGGCCGTTCTGGAAGCGGCGGTGCGTTCCGCGGAAAGCGGCGTGGCGCAAACCCTCGACCTGACCGCCGACGAGCGCAACGCGCTGCGCTAAGCCTGTCGCTACTCCGGTTATCTGCGCGGCCCGCAGGTAACCGGGTCACCGCCCTGACTCCAGAAATAATCACTACCTGTCAGCAGATTATCCTTTCTTTATCCTGCCTTTTTGCGTAAAGCACCGCTGGAAATTTCAGCCAATTGGGAGGAGGATAGAGAACAGATCGATCGTGATGAGAAAAAGGTTGCTGACGCTGTGGACGCGGTGACCGCAATACCGGACAGGAGAAGCTCATGTACTACACGTTAGGAGATACCACTCTCCATTTTTATCGCTATCAGTGCAAATTTTACGTCGCCCACTGGGAAGGAGGGAACGTGATGGACGAAAAATTTAAACCGTTTATCGAGCAGATCACTGAGAAGACCGGGCTTGACGCGAAGCGCGTCGAGACCGCCGCGCGCGATTATTTTACTAACGTGGATTAACAGGCAGCCTGTTGCTGTATACCAAAGGCCAGGCCGACGCGCCTGCCGTTGATGTTTCCCCTTCCGCCGCCAGGGCCCTCGTTGTCGCTGGCGGCTTTTCTTCCTGCCGGCGCTAAACGGTGGTCAGTTTTGCAAGGATCGCGGCGAAGGTGTCGCTGACGTTATCGCCGGCGAGCATTTTTTTGCGCAAGGTGATACTTCTGCCTGTCGACGGGATGAGCAGCCGGACTTTCGCATCATGACTGCCGCGCTCAGCGAGAACTACATCGCGCAAAGGAATAATGTAGGTGTCGGCATAGAGACCCGGCGTAAATATCATCGACTCGCCGCTGACGCCAATCACCACCCGATTCTGCAGACGATAGCCGTTGCACAACGCCAGAATACCGGCGGCAATAAATACGCCGCCAATACCCATGCCAATCTTTAAGATAATTATCCCGGCGATGAGCGCCAGCGCTCCCTGCGGATAAAAAGCGGATGCATTAAAGGTTAATAGCTGGTGATTATCGTCGCGGCTCATCGCCCCGGTTGTTGACCGCCACGGGGTAAAACCGGCGTTAATCCGCGTTTGAAAGCTGAACAGGCTGCCGACCAGAAAGATCATGCTGATGGGTATCATCACGATACCGCCAATAAAGGCTAGCACAATGGCCATATAAGGATAGCGGCCAGACAGCATAATGCTGAGCGCCTGAACCACCACGGCGATAAACAGGGCAAGAACCAGCCAGGACCACATGCTGTCCACCCGACTATGGAAATTCAGTTGTCCTTCATCGAGTAATAAATTACGCGCGACAAAACAGATAATAATATTGACGAACAGGCCAATCCAGGCCAGCTTGTGCACATGCTTCATACCCTACTCCATTATGTATTTTACCATTCCATTTCCAGGCATTATAAAATAAAGACTCAATGCCGGCTGGATAGTAGCAAAGCGGTACGCAAGATCAATAAAAAGCGCGCGGTCACCTCACATTCTCATTTATATTCAGCGTGATATTGTTAGTTATCATTTATCGTAATTATATAAACCATCCTATATATTGGCGCTATATGTTTTCAGCGCAACAATATCGCCCTGCCGCCACGCAGGGCATCGCAGATTAACGCTCCTCCAGCGCCGCCACCGGCTCCAGCGCGCTTTTCCTGCGCAGCAGATAGCCTGCGGCAAGGATCAGCAGCCATACCGGGATCAGGCAGACGGAGATGCGGATGTCCGGGGTCAGATACATCACTCCGAGGATCCCGGCGAGAAACAGCAGACACAGCCAGTTTGTCAGGGGATAGGCGAAACTCTGGAAAGCCGTTACCTTCCCGGCCCGCTGCATGGCGCGGCGGAACTTAAGATGAGTGATGCAGATCATCGCCCAGTTGATGACCAGGGCGGCCACCACCAGGGCCATCAGCAGGGCAAAGGCTTTCCCGGGCATCACATAGTTAATCACCACGCAAAGCGCCGTGGCGACGGCGGATACCGCCAGGGCGGTCAATGGGATCCCGCGGTGGTTCACTCGCAGCAGCGCACGCGGGGCGTTGCCCTGCTGAGCCAGGCCGAACAGCATCCGGCTGTTGCAGTAGACGCAGCTGTTGTAGACCGACAGCGCGGCGGTGAGCACCACCAGATTGAGGGCGTTGGCCACAATATTGCTGTCAATGGCGTGAAAGATCAGCACAAAAGGGCTTCCCCCTTCCACGACGTTCCGCCACGGGTAGAGTGACAGCAGGACCGCCAGCGACCCCACGTAAAACAGCAGAATCCGGTAGATCACCTGGTTGGTGGCTTTGGGAATGGTTTTATGCGGCTCATCGGCTTCCGCCGCGGTGATCCCCACCAGCTCAAGCCCGCCGAAGGAGAACATGATCACCGCCATAGCCATCACCAAGCCCGTGATGCCGTTAGGGAAAAATCCCCCGTCCTGCCATAGGTTGGCCACCGTCGCCGCCGGGCCGCCGTGACCGCTAAATAACAGATAGCAGCCAAAGGCGATCATACTGATGATGGCGGCCACTTTGACAATCGAGAACCAGAACTCCAGCTCGCCATACACTTTGACGTGCGTCAGGTTGATGGCGTTGATCGCCACGAAGAAGATCGCCGCCGACAGCCAGGTGGGTATCTCCGGCCACCAGTACTGAATATAGATCCCCACCGCCGTCAGCTCCGCCATGCTTACCAGCACGTACAACACCCAGTAATTCCAGCCTGACATAAACCCGGCGAAGGGCCCCCAGTAGCGGTTGGCGAAATGGCTGAACGAACCCGCCACCGGCTCCTCTACCACCATTTCGCCAAGCTGACGCATGATAAAGAAGGCGATAACCCCGGCGATGGCGTACCCCAGCAGGACCGAAGGGCCTGCCATACGGATCGTTTGCGCAATACCTAAAAACAGTCCAGTGCCGACCGCCCCCCCGAGGGCAATCAACTGGATGTGGCGGTTTTTTAACCCGCGTTTTAACTGATGCTCTTGCTGCGTTGTCATCTCTGACCTGCCCCTGTCTGTAAAAAGTCACTTTCGCCGGTAGCAACTTTCAGGCCAGCGGATCGCCGCGCAGCGGCAGAGAAAAATTAATTCATTGAATTATATTGAATTATTGTTTTCGCATCAGTTCCGGTAGCTGCTCATCGCGGCGCTGACCTGGCGCATCACACGCGAAAAATGGCCAGATTACGCACAGATCATGAGAAAAAGAGCGACTTAATGCATGAACCTGACCCGTTTTGGTGCATCCGCTTTGCCGCCGTCCGCCCAGGCTTCACGCCAGGCAAAAAACTGTTAGGCTGTTAGCCACTTTTACGTTCCGCTAGTGGCCACTATGTACAACATCGACGACTATGATCTGAAAATTCTTACCCTGCTGCAGGCCAATGGCCGTTTAACCAATCAGGAACTGAGCGAGCTTATCGGACTGTCCGCTTCCCAGTGTTCGCGCCGCCGTATCGCCCTTGAACAGGCGCAGCTTATCCTCGGCTACCATGCGCGTCTGGCGCCGGATGCCGCCGGGCAGGAGATGCTTGGCCTGATTGA
Organism: Klebsiella sp. 2-CIP_Kleb.; assembly: GCF_050378715.1. Taxonomy (NCBI): domain Bacteria; kingdom Pseudomonadati; phylum Pseudomonadota; class Gammaproteobacteria; order Enterobacterales; family Enterobacteriaceae; genus Klebsiella; species Klebsiella sp. 2-CIP_Kleb. Next base: position 63,199 of record NZ_JBNRLG010000001.1, on the reverse strand, counting down.
GGTGCGTCTGCTGAATCACACCCCGCAATGCGTGGAGAGCTTTCATCAGATGCTCAGTGAAGTGGACGCCATTCTGGACGCCTGGAAAACCACCGGCGACGCCGATTATCTGCTGCGGGTAACGGTCCCGGACCTGCCCGGTCTGAGCCATTTGATCAGCCATATTCTGGCGCAAAACAAAGGGGTGGCCCATCTGAAAACTGCCGTTGTGCTCAACCGCCTGAAAGAGAACGGCCAGCTGATGCCGGGCACGCTCCCGCTGCGCTGAACCGGGGCACAGTGCCCTGCGCTGGTGCAGACGCGGGGCCAGACAATGAGCGACAAGCGGCAAATTCGCACAATTCACGCATTAGGCAACCATAAAACGCACGACACGTGCAATCTTCTCTTCCTGTCAGAACAACAGGTTAGGCTTTACCACGGCTGTTTTTTCCGCAAACGATCGCCCGGGCACTCTCCGCTGGTGCGATTTTTGCAAACAAGAGCTTATCCTTGTTAACGAAAAGATAGTGCTTATTTATGGATAACGTCCTTTCCCCTGAAAAACTGACTCACACCTGGCTGGAGGATGCCCTGGCGCTGCTGTTCGGCACGCTAATGATCTCCTTTGGTATTATCCTGTTTCGTCAGGCCGGTGCCCTGACCGGCGGGACGGCAGGCATGGCCTTTCTGATCCACTACGCCACCCACCTGCCGTTCGGCGTGGTTTTCTTCGCCATTAATCTGCCCTTCTACTGGCTCTCCGTCCGGCGGATGGGCGCCGCCTTCACGCTGAAAACCTTCTGCGCGGTCGGACTGGTGTCGCTGTTCTCCGACCTGCACGGCTACTTTATCCATGTCGATCGCCTGAACCCCTATTACGCCACCCTCTTCGGCAACATCATGGTCGGTATCGGCTTTGTGGTGCTGTTCCGCCATAAAGCGAGCCTCGGCGGCGTCAATATTCTGGCCCTCTATCTGCAGGATAAAAGCGGCATCCGCGCCGGTAAATTCCAGATGGTAGTGGACGCCTGCATCGTCACCGCCTCCCTGTGGGTGGTTAGCCTGCCGATGCTGCTGGTCTCTGTCCTCGGCGCCGTGATTTTGAATTCGATTATCGCCATGAACCACCGCCCCGGACGCTATGCGGTGTAATGGCTTCACCTTTAACGGTCATTTCAGGAGTAACCACTGTGTTCCAGAACGTCGACGCCTACGCGGGCGATCCTATCCTGTCGCTGATGGAAGCCTTTCAACAGGATCCCCGGGCAGACAAAGTTAACCTCAGCATCGGGCTGTACTATAACGAGCAGGCCATCATTCCTCAGCTGGAGGCGGTCCGCCAGGCCGCTGACCGGCTACAGAGCCAGTTGCAAAAGGCCAGCCTCTATCTGCCGATGGAGGGACTGGCGCCCTATCGCCGCGCGGTCCAGACGCTGCTGTTTGGCGAACATCATCCGGCGTTGCGTGCCGGACGCATCGCCACCATCCAGACGCTGGGCGGCTCCGGCGCGCTGAAGGTGGGCGCGGATTTTCTCAAGCGCTACTTCCCCGACTCCGCGGTCTGGGTCAGCGATCCGACCTGGGAGAACCATGTGGCCATCTTTGCCGGGGCGGGCTTCGAGGTGCATACCTATCCCTGGTTCGACAGCGCCACTCGCGGGGTCAATTTCCCCGCCATGCTTGCCGCCCTCCAGCAGCTCCCGTCGCGCAGCATCGTGCTGCTCCATCCTTGCTGCCATAATCCGACGGGGGCCGATCTCACCCCCGAGCAGTGGGATCGGGTGATTGAGGTGTTGATCGCCCGGGAGCTGATCCCGTTCCTCGATATTGCCTACCAGGGCTTTGGCCGTGGGCTGGATGAAGATGCCTATGCCATCCGCGCCATCGCCAGCGCCGGGCTGACGGCGCTGGTTAGTAACTCGTTCTCGAAGATTTTTTCGCTGTACGGCGAGCGTGTCGGCGGCCTGTCGGTGGTCTGTGACAATGCCGATGCCGCCGGGCGCGTGCTGGGCCAGTTGAAAGCCACCGTGCGCCGCAACTACTCCAGCCCGCCGGGGTTTGGCGCCCAGGTGGTGTCGCAGGTGCTCAACGATCCCGAGCTGAATGCCCTGTGGCAGGAAGAAGTGGAGGCCATGCGCACCCGCATCAGCGCCATGCGCGTCGCGCTGGTGAAATCCCTGCAGACAGCCCTGCCGGCGGAGGATTTTTCCTATCTGCTGACCCAGCGCGGCATGTTCAGTTACACCGGCTTTAGCGCCGATCAGGTAGACGTTCTGCGCGAAGTGCACGGCATCTATCTGATCGCCAGCGGTCGGGTCTGTGTGGCCGGGCTCAACCACGGCAATATTGCGCGGGTAGCCAGCGCCTTCGCCGCGGTCTGCGCACGCTAGCCGGGGCAACCCCGGCGCGGATTAGCGGTTATTCGCGACGCAGCCGGCGAGCCAGGCGGGTACCCAGCGTCTGAATAAGCTGGACAATAACAATCAGCACCAGGGCGGTGGTGAGGGTGGCAAAGGCGTCGAAGCGCTGATAGCCGTAGGTGATCGCCAGATCGCCGATCCCGCCGCCGCCCACCGTTCCCGCCATGGCGGTCGCGCCAAGCAGACCGATGGTCGCGGTGGTAAGGGCCAGAATCAGCGACGCCGCCGCCTCCGGCAGCATAAAGTGCCAGACGGTCTGCAGAGGGGTAGCGCCCATGGCGTCTGCGGCCTCAAGGATCCCCTCATCCACCTCCAGCAGCGAGCTCTCCACCAGCCGGGCAATATAGGGGGCGACAAAAACGATCAGCGGCACGATGGCCCCCGCGGTGCCGATAGTCGTGCCCACCAGCAGCCTGGTGAAGGGCAGGATCACAATCAGCAAAATGATAAACGGCAGCGAGCGCAGCACGTTAATCAGCGGATTCAGCGCCTGATGCACCACCGGGTTGGCCACGATGCCGCCGGGACGGCAAACCACCAGCACAATTCCCAGCGGGACGCCGATCAGCGCGCCAAAGCCCAGTGAGATGGCGACCATAATCAGGGTATCATGCAGCGCCAGCAGAAACTGCTCGCCGGTAATGGCGGTATCAATCAGATCAAACATGGGTGATTTTCACTCCTGCGTCGGCCAGATGGGTGATAGCGCGTTCGGTTTCGTCAGGCTCGCCGAGGAGTTGCACAATCATAAATCCCAGTATCCGGCCCTGAACTTCGGACATGCTGGCAAACAGGATATTCACCTCGACAGCATACTCGCGGATCAGGTGGTTAATGATCGGCTGCCGGGCCGTCGCGCCGATAAATTCGAGGCGTAAAGCCCGGGCGCCGTTATCGCGCTGCAGGAGCGACGCCACCCGCTGCGGCAGGCGATCGTGCACCACCGACTGCACGAAACTGGCGGTGACCGGATGCTGCGGCTGGGCAAAGAGATCGAACACCGTCCCCTGCTCAACAATGCGCCCGGCCTGCATCACCGCCACCTTGTGACAGATTTTCTGGATCACTGACATTTCATGAGTAATCAGCACAATGGTGATGCCATAGCGGCGATTAATCTCCTGCAGCAGCAGTAAGATCTGTACCGTGGTGTGGGGGTCGAGCGCCGAGGTGGCTTCATCGCACAGCAGCACCGACGGGTTGGTGGCCAACGCCCGGGCGATACCGACCCGCTGCTTTTGCCCTCCCGACAGCTCATTAGGGTAGCTGTGCATTTTGTCGCTCAGGTCGACAAACGCCAGCAGCTCCGCAACCCGCGCCTGGATAAAGGCCTTGTCGCGGCCCTGCAAAATAAGCGGGATAGCGATGTTATGAAATACCGTTTTCGAATTCAGCAGATTAAAATTCTGAAAGATCATGCCGATATCTTTTTTGATCGCCTGCAGTCGCTGGCCGCTGCAGTCCTGTAGCGGCTCACCATTCAACACCACCTCGCCCTCGCCCGGCGTTTCCAGCCGATTAATCAGCCGCAATAAGGTGCTTTTTCCTGCGCCGCTGTAGCCAATAATGCCGAAAATATCGCCCCGGTCGATACTGAGATTAATATCCTGCAGGGCCAGAACCGGATGCCCTTTTCTGGAAAAGGTTTTACTGACATGGCGAAATTCTATCATTGCGTTATTCATTTTAAATAATCAGGCAGCAGGTAACCATCATACTGCGGATGGCTGAGAATATATTTTTTGAAATCGGCAGAGTGATAGCCGTCGATAATATCTTTGGCAAACTGCGCCTTCTGATTTTTACCGGCAACGGTTACGACGTTAATAAAATGGCTGGTGGCGGCCTCCAGCTTTAATGCCGAGGTGAGCGCCATGCCGCTGGAGACGGCGAAATTGCCCTGAATCAGGCCATAGTCGACGTCCGGCAGCGCGCGAACCTGCTGGGCATTGTCCATCTCCTTAAGCACGATTTTATAGGGGTTAGCAACGATATTGCGCTGGGAAAAGGTGGCGGGATCGCTGTCCGGTTTAATCTTCACCCAGCCCAGACTTTCCAGCACCAGCACCGCGCGATATTCGTTCGACGGCTGGTTTGGCACCGACACCACCGTGCCGGCTGCCGGGGTGCCCAGGGTGGTCAGTTTGCCGCCATACAGGCCCATCGGCGGTGTGGGTACCTGCACAATGCCCACGTTATCGGTCCCCAGCCGCTCATTGATCGCTTTCAGGTATACCGGATGCTGCATAATATTCGCTTCGATATCGCCGCGGGCTACCGCGTCATTGACCTGAATACCGTCGCTAAAATCTTTATATTCGATTTTATACCCTTTACTCAATAAATAGGGGGCGACCCCTTTTTCAAATTGCTCTTTATACGGCCCGGGATTGAAGCCGATACGAATAATTTGATCTGCGGTGGCGTAAAAAGAGGTAGCGGATAACAGGGCAAGCGTCATCCCGAGCGCAACTGACTTGTTCATAAGGTATTTTCCTGGAAGGTTGGCGATATTGAGCGATTAAATCACAGCCGCAAGAGGGTTGTAAGCCAGAACGCCGGATTTCCTTTTGCTTATTCCTCATAACCTTTTGCCATCCCGACATATCCTAAAAATAATCATCCTTTGCAGATATTGTTATTTAGCCAGGCGCCATAAATCCCTTAAAGATGGCAGATTATTGATGACGTAAACCGGGAAAATTATGCCTGATTTTGCTGCTTCACCGCTGGTGGACGCCCTGGAAGAGAATCTGTTCAGCCTGCTGGAAAACCTGGCCGCGGAGGTCAACACCGACATGCTGCCGTTGATCGACCTCTCCAGCGGCAGTCCGGATCAACCCACCCCGCCGGAAGTGATTGACGCGCTGCAGAGCGCCATTCATCGTCGTGAAAACCATGGCTACCCCTCATTCTGGGGCAAGCCGCAGGTCCGCGAAGCGATCGCCCATTTTTATCGCCGCCAGTATGATGTGGAATTCGATCCGCACAGCGAAGTCGCGGTATTTCAGGGCTCGCATATCGGTATTGGCGGCATCCCGCGGGCGCTGCTCCGTCCCGGGCAATACCTCATCTCCACCGATCCCTGCTATCCCATTTATCGCTCAGCGGCGCTGCAGTCCCAGGCGACGTTTTATGGCCTGCCGCTCAGGGCTGAGAACCATTTCCTGCCGGATTTTAACGACCTCCCCCGGGAGGTGGCTGACAAGGCCGGGCTGGTGGTGCTTAACTATCCGCATAACCCCACCGGCGCCCTCGCCACGCCGGCGCTGTTCGCCAGCGCCCTGCAGTTTGCCCACCATCACCAGGTGCCGATCCTGCACGATTTTGCCTATGCGGCCATCGGCAGCGCGGCCAGTGACGCGCCGCTGAGCCTTTTCTCTCAGCCCGGCGCGAAGGCGTGGGGAGTGGAAACCTACACCTTCTCCAAGACCTTTAATATGGCCGGCTGGCGCTTCGGCTTCGCGGTCGGCAACGCCTCGATTATTCGGGCATTTAAAAAGCTGCACACCCACAGCTACAGCACGGTGTTTGGCGCGATTCAGGATGCGGCGATCGCCGCGCTCAGCCTGCCGGCAGAACGGATTGCGCAGCTGCAGGAGGCGTATCATCAGCGCCGGGAGTGGGTTCTGCGTCGACTGGCCGCGCTGCGCTGGCCGGTTCGTACCGCACAAGGCACGTTCTTCCTCTGGCTGAGCGTGCCGCCCGGGTACCGTTCACAAGAGTTTGCCCGCCTGCTGCTGCAGGAGGCGCATATTCTGGTGGCGCCAGGCACTGGTTTTGGCGAAGGGGGCGAAGGGTTTATCCGCATCAGTCTGACGGCTGGGGACGACGCGCTGAGCAACGCGCTGGACCGTCTCGCCCGACTGGCGCTGTTTTAGCGCCCGCCTCGCGGGGCCGTTACACCTTCAGGTAGCCCGCCATGCGTTGAATACGCGCGGCGGAATAGTCATAGCAGGCGCTGGCGGGTTTACCCAGTACGCGATATTTGGCGCCATTGTAAAAGGCGGTCTTATTCTCCTCTTCCAGAAAGCGCCGGGAGACGGTGTCGCTGAAAATACGGTCGCCATCCGACTGCGGTTGATAGCGGCTAGATTTGACGCTCTCCCACGCCACGCCGATCGGCTTATGGTCATAGCCGGTCATACAGAACAGCCGGTTGGAGGCCAGCAGATCGGCCTCGATGGTTTTAAATTCCGCCGCCGTAGCGGCGCAGGTCATGCTTAACAGGCAGGCCGAAGCCCATCGGTAAATTGTCATTATTCAGGCGATCCCAGAGTGTTTCCTCCATTGTAAGCGGCTGAAAATTCTGGATGTTCGCTTTTACCTATCGTTGTGCGTGAAAACCGCTTAAAATTTTACAATCGTACTCCTCGTGAGTTGTCTTAACGACCTGTAGGCCCTCCCTGCGCAGGTCATCACGCCGGCCAAACACCGAGACGCCGGCGCAGAGGAGGTATCGCCTTTAACGATTAAACGCCCAGCTGGCCCCGCTGGTCAGCGCCCGCTCGAAGGCGGAACGGCCGGGGCCCGCCAGCCAGCCGGCGAAGGTGTGCAGCTGCGGATGCAGCTGGCGCAGGGCGTCGAGGTCGGCGTGCCCGGCCAGCCGCCCGTCGTCCACCAGCCCGGTCAGCTTGTGCAGAAAAGGGCTGGCGGCCAGCACCTCATCGGAAAATCGCGAATAGGGGATCGGCCGTCCCGCCGCCGCGGAGAATAACGCCTCCAGTTGACGGCCGGTCACGCTGTCGCTGGCGATCTCAAACGTCTTGCCGGCAAACCGCGCTGGCGCGGCAAAAACTGCCGCGACTAGATGGCCGATATCCTCCACCGCCAGCACCTGCATCCTCCCCTCCGGCAGCATAAAAAAGTGAAAATGACCTTCATCAAGGCCAAAACCGGGCATCACCAACAGCTCCATAAAGGTGGCGGGACGCACGATGGTCGCCGCCAGCGGCAGGCGGCGGATATGCCGTTCAATTTCCGCTTTGGTGTCATAATGCGCTACGCCGGTGGGCGTCTCCCCCGCCGCGCTGCCGGAGCTGTACACCAGATGCTTCACCCCGCACTCGACGGCGAGGTCGGCGATGGTTATCCCGTAGCGTACCTCCTGCTCATCGGTCACCGTCCCTCCCGGCGAACTGGGCTGGACGCTGAAGACGCCGTCGACCCCGGCCATTGCCGATCGCATTGCCGCCCGGTCTTCAAAGGTACCCACCACCAGCTCGGCTCCCCGCGCCGCCAGCGCGACGGCCCCGGCGGAGAAAGGATCCCTGACCAGCGCCCGAACCCGCCAGCCGCGGTGCAGCAGCGCCCGCGCCACCGAGCCGCCCTGCTGACCGGTGGCGCCAAAAACCAACACGCTTTGCGTATTATTCATCACTGTTTCCCCTTATCTGCAGCTTGTTGCCCGGCCTCTCGCCAGCGATAGTCACCTTGCTTATCCTTCTCCAGCCAGCCGCAGGAAGACCCGGCAAAATGCCCGGTGAACCATTGAGCATGATGGCTGGCTCCCCACGCCATCATCTCCCGTCGGGAGGCTTCCGCCTGCCGGGGATCGCCGCAGAACGCCGAGTTCCAGTGCGGATGGGTAAACTGGCGCGGGGAATGAAGAAGATCGCCGGAGAAACAGGCGTAATCATCTCCGGCGGCGAGGATCAGCGCGGCATGGTCCGGACTGTGGCCGGGGGTGGGCACAAAGGCGATCCGCCCGCCGACCCGCGGCCGGGCCGCCACATCGACGGTTTCCAGCAGGCCGGCTTCGATCACCGGCAGCAGGCTGTCGAGCCACAGCGCCCGGTAGCGTTCGCTGTTTTTCACCCGCGTCAGCTCTTTTGCCGAGCACAGGTAGCGGGCGTTGGGGAACAGCGGCACCCAGCGATCGTCCTGCCAGACGGTATTCCACCCGACATGGTCGGTATGCAGGTGGGTCAGTAGCACCAGGGTCACGTCCTCCGGGTTCACTCCCGCGGCGCGGAGATTCTCCAGATACGGCGTGTTAAGTTGATGATAGAGCGGATTGCCGCCGCGCTCCCGACCGTTGCCGGTGGCGGTATCGATAACAATCAGATCGTGGGGAGTCTGTACCACCCAGCTGTGGATCGACAGCGCGATTGGCTGATTATCGGCGTCCGCCTCCGTCGCAGGGAACGCTGCGGGATAGAGCGCCGCCGGCTGCAGGCTAATCTCGCGCTCCGGAACTTTGAATATCAGGCTGTCGCCTGTCTGGTAAGCTTGCATCACTCCCTCCGCGCGCATTGCGCTGGTTGATTTATCGGGGTGATATTCACTATGCTGCCGGGATAACCCACATTCAAATTGATTATTATAATGAAGAAAATCATTGAAAATGATTTTAGTCGTATCGATCTGAATCTGTTGACGGTCTTGATGGTGCTGTACCGCGAAGCCAGCGTCACCCGCACCGCAGAGGCGCTGCATCTTGGCCAGCCGGCCATCAGCGGGGCGCTGAAACGGCTGCGCGAGATGTTTGACGATCCACTGTTCGTGCGCAGCGCCAGAGGCATGCTGCCGACGCCGCGGGCGCAAGCGCTGATGACCGAGCTGCAGCCGCTGATGGAACACCTGCATTCGGCAATGTTTGGCGCCGGGGAGTTTTCCCCCGCCAGCGCCCAGCAGCTTTTCCGCGTCGGCCTCAGCGACTGGAGCGAACACTGGCTGATGCCCCAGCTGTTACCCGGACTGATGCAGGAGGCGCCCGGGGTGTCGCTCCAGACACTAGCCGCCGACCCCTTCCAGGTACGCCAGCTGTTGGAGGAGGATCGCATTGATGTCGCGGTATCCCTCAACAAACAGAGCCGCGGGGAGATCGTCAGTGAACCGGTGATGAGCATGGGGGTGACCACTCTCTGGTCGCCGCAGCAGATCCCCTGCCGCGGGCCGTTGTCGGTGGGCGATTTCGTCGCCTGGGAACATGTGATGGTGGCCTATCGCGAAACCGGCCACGGGGAAATAGACCGCCAGCTCGCCAGTCAGGGTCTCGCGCGGCGCGTGCGCTTTGCTACGCAGAATTTCTCCACCTTTCCCCTGCTGCTGACCACCCTGCCGCTCTTCGCCACCGTCCCCCAGGGGCTGGCGCAGCGCTGGCAGGAGCAGTATGCCCTGCGCGCGGACGCCCCGCCGGTGGCCTACCCGGAATTTACCCTGTGTATACTGCGTCACAAACGCCGGGCGCAGGATCCGGCGCTGAACTGGCTGATAGCGAGGATAAAACAGGCCATGCGCGGACCATAGCGGGAGCGAATACCACCGACATCAGGCCTCGCTGAGCGGGGGTTGCAGAACGCGTCTGCTCCAGTCATAAAACGCGCGTACCGCCGGCGGCAGATAGCGGTTTTGCGGATAGACCAGCGACAGGGGAAGATCAGAAGCGGCCTGCTCCAGACAGGCGACCAGCGCGCCGCTCTGCAGATAAGGTTGCGCCAGATAGCTGGCGACGCGGATCAGGCCCAGCCCCTGAACGCCGGCCTGGATATAGGCATCGGTATCGTCGACCACCAGCGTCTCCTGCATGCGGATCGCGCAATCGCCGTCATCGAGGGAGAAAAGCCAGTCGATGGTCCGCCCGGTACGGTGGTTCAGGTAGCCCACCGCCCGGTGCTGGTGCAGATCGTCGATGCTCTGCGGCCGGCCGTGGGCCGCGAGCCAGGCCGGCGAGGCGAGGACCATCCAGCGGTAGCGGGCCAGAGGACGCGCCACCAGGGTGGTGGAATCTTCGATTTGTCCGCTACGGATCACGCAGTCGAATCCCTCCTGGATAATATCTTCCACGTTGTCGCTTGAGCGGAGGATCAACTCCAGGTCGGGATACTGCTGCAGAAACTCGCCGATCCTTGGCAATACGCAGTGCCGGGCAAGAGATTGCGGCATCCCCACCTTGAACCGCCCGGCGGGCTGGGCCGAGCGGCCGGGAAAGGAGGCTTCCATCGCCGCCATCTCGGCCAGCAGCCGTTTACACTCCGCGTAATACCGGCGTCCCTCGGCCGTCACGCTGAGCTTGCGGGTGGTGCGCTGAAGAAGCTGCGCCCCCAGCCAGGCTTCCAGCTCCTTCACTACCCGCGACACCGTTGAGCGCGGCTGCCCCAGCACCTCCGCCGCCCGGGCGAAGCTGTGGGCATCCACAACCGCAACATACAACTGCATGGCATCCAGTCTGTCCATTTCGTTCTCCACTGGCGGTTATTATCCCATTAAGACGAACAGTCTAACCCGAAATCCTGTTCTTATCTAATGATGCCCACCCCCCTACACTGAGCCTGTAGCCAGTCAATACAAGGCTTAACTGAGTAAGGAGTTAAAATGAAATCTGATAATCTTAACCACGAGGAAAAGGCATTGGTGCTGGGAGCGGGACAACTGGGCGCCGCCGTACTGGATGCGCTGGTACCTGCGGTGATCCAGCGCCATGGCGCGGTCTCGGTTATCGTCTCGCCGGCGGCCTGGGATGAAGCCGGCCAGCTGCGGTCGGCAAACCACCGGGCGCTGGCCGACGCCGGGGCCACCTTTCTCGCCGTCGACATTGCCGGTAGCGACATGGAGACGCTGGCTGGTCAGTTTAGCGGATTCACCACCGTGATTAACTGCATGGGGTTTGTCGCCGGTCCGGGGACGCAGCTAAAAATTACCCGCGCGGTGCTGGCCGCCGGAGTGCCCCGCTATTTTCCCTGGCAGTTTGGCGTCGATTACGATGTGGTCGGCAAAGGCAGCGGCCAGCCGGTGTGGGACGAGCAGTATGATGTCCGGACCCTGCTGCGCGCGCAGCAGGCCACGGAGTGGGTCATTGTCTCCACCGGCATGTTTACCAGCTTTCTCTTCGAGCCAGACTTCGATGTGGTGAATTTATCCACCCGAACCCTTCACGCCCTTGGCGGCTGGGACACCCAGGTGACCGTCACCTCGCCGGCGGATATTGGCCGCCTGACCACCGCGATTTATCTGCATCAGCCGCGGATCGTCAACGAGGTGGTGTTTGTTGCCGGCGAAACGACCTCTTACCGCCAGCTGGCGGAAACTGTGGAACGCGTGACGCAGCAGACGTTCAGCAAAGCCGTTCACACCCTGCCCACCCTGCTGGACCAGCTGCGGACGGATCCGGATAACGCCATGCTGCGCTATCGCGCTGCCTTCGCCCGGGGGGATGGCGTGTGGTGGCCGATGGGCGACACCTGGAATGCCCGCCACCATCTGCCGACCCAGGACATTGCCGGCTGGCTGCAGGCCGCGCGCTGATTTTCTCTCACAGGACAGAATGAAAATGAAGATGAAAAAGTTAATTCCACTGATCGTATTGAGTTGTCTGCTGCCGCTGGCGGTCAACGCCAGAACCATCACCGTCACCGGCGATACCCTGGACAACGCGGAGAGCAAAATTCGCCAGCAGGCCGCCCGCGAGGGCGCAACCGCCTATCGGATCATTGAGGCGCGAATGGGCAACAAAGTGCATATTACGGCGACACTCGACAACTGAACCACCGCTACCCGGCTCAGGGAGGAGCCGCCGCCATCCCGCGCGCCAGGTCAGGCGCTCATTTTTTCCCGTCGGCGATCGCGGCCCGGCGGCGCACCGTACAGGCGAGCATATTCCCGGGTGAACTGGGACACGCTGATATAGCCCACCTCGCCGGCCGCCTGGGCAATGCTCATCCCTTCCGCAAGCATCAGGCGGCGGGCGTGGATCAGGCGCAACTGCTTCTGAAACTGCAGGGGCGACAAGGTGGTCATGGCGCGGAAATGACGGTGAAAGACAGAGACGCTCATCCCGGCGGCGTCGGCCAGCGCGTCGACGCTGACTGGCTGCATAAAATCCCGGCGCAGCATCGCCACCGCCCGGCGGATCCGCGCCGAATGGCTGTCTACAGCGCCCAGCGCCCGGATGGCTGGCCCGTGAACACTCTGCAACAGCCAGTAATGCAGCTCCCGCCGCAGCCCTTCGCCTAACACCGCCAGCGCCCCCGGTTGATCAAACAGCCTTGCCAGCCGATAAGCGGCGTCCGTCACGTCAGCATTCATCGGTTCGATACCGACGCGGGGCGCCTCATCCGGACCAGATGGGCCGGCCTCCTGCAGCTCGCGCAGGATAGCCAGGTCCAGCTCCAGCACCAGCGCGTAATAGGGAAAGCGCTGACTGGCCTCGGTGATCTGGCTGGTGGTGGGAACATCGGCGGCGATCACCATCGCCTCCCCCGGACCGTAGTCAAAGCTTGCCAGGCCGGTGGTCACGCTTTTGCGCCCCTGCAGCAGCATGGCCACCAGTGGCCTGGCGATGGCCGCCTGCAGATCGCCGGGGTGCAGGGCCCGCACCAGGGTGAGGCCGGGAACCGGGGTGACCGCCACCCCGCTGCTATCGACATGAGCATCGGCATACCGGCGGCAGAGAGCGAAGAGTTCGTCGCGCATAAGATCCTTTCAGGCAAGTTTTAAAGCCTGAGTATGCGCTATTTCCCGCCAGAGGGGAGTGTATGGAGAGGAATGGGCAAAAAATAACAAGGATTGGGCAACCCGGTCTGGTAGGCCCCCCCTATTGTAAGGACTCCACATACCAGAGAGGATCGAACATGACTAAGATTGCACTTATCACCGGCGCCAACCGCGGCCTTGGCCGTCAGACCGCACTGGGTATCGCCCGCCAGGGCGGGGACGTCATCGTCACCTACCGCGGCAATATTGAACAGGCGGAAGCGGTGGTGGCCGACATTCACGCTCTCGGCCGCAAGGCCATCGCCCTGCCGCTGGATATGGCGCAGACCAGCCGCTTTCCGGCCTTCGCCGACAGCCTGAGCGCTGCGCTGGCCAGCGTCTGGGGACGGGACACCTTCGATCATCTGATCAATAACGCGGGACACGGCGAATTTTCCCCGCTGGCCGAAACGCGCGAGGCCCAGTTCGACGGGCTGTTTAACGTCCACGTCAAGGGGGTGTTTTTCCTCGTTCAAACCCTGCTGCCGCTGCTGGCTGACGGTGGACGGATCGTTAACTTCTCCTCCGGACTGACCCGCGTCTCATATCCTGGCTTCTCCGCCTACGCTGCGGCCAAAGCGGCCGTGGAGATGCTGAGCGTGTACATGGCCCGCGAGCTGGGCGGGCGCGGCATCACCGTCAATACCATCGCCCCCGGGGCTATCGCCACTGATTTTGGCGGCGGGATGGTGCGGGACGACGCGAGTGTTAACGCGCAGTTTGCCGCGATGACGGCGCTGGGACGGGTGGGCGTTCCCGAGGATATTGGGCCGATGATCGCCAGCCTGCTGCGTGACGATAACCGCTGGGTAACCGCCCAGCGGATCGAAGTCTCGGGAGGACAGACTATCTGACCACTCAGGCCGGCAGGATACGCTCCAGCGCCACGCCTGCCAGCCGCACGGTCTCCAGAAGACGCGGGAGGCTATCCCCCTCCCGCGCTTTCGCCGACAGACCAAGCATCAGCGTATCCATATAGTCAGTCACCCGCAGCGCATCCTTCGGGTGATGGCGGGCGATATACTGCTGGATTTTGGCCCTCGCCGCAGCATGCCATTCGCCTGCCGCCACCCGAGCGTCGGCATCCTGACAATGTCCCCCCTCCAGCACCAGGCAGCCGGCGGCGGCCGGATCGGCTACATAGCGTCGAGCCGCCTCCTGCAGCACGGCGATGAGCGACGCCGCCACCGGTTGGTCGTCCTGCAACAGCGTCTCTATGGGGATGGCCCCGGTCTGGCTGTAGCGCTGCAGGACGCGGGTATACAGGCCGAGCTTGCTGCCGAAAGCGGCATAAAAGCTTGGGGGGTTGATGCCGAAAGCCTGGGTCAGATCGGCCACGCTCACCGCGTCGTAGCCTCGCGCGTGAAAGAGGCGCTGAGCCGTTTCAATAGCCTGTTCCGCATTGAACTGACGGGGGCGCCCCGGGGTACGCCCTTGTTTTGTAGTGGTCACTATATTAATCCTTGACAGCCTGTTTTGCCGCAGCATATTGTAATCATCACTACAATATCATGAGGTGCGGGATATGACAGCGTTTCACAACAAATCAGTGCTGGTTTTAGGTGGAAGTCGGGGAATTGGCGCGGCGATCGTCAGGCGCTTTGTCGCCGACGGCGCGTCGGTCAGGTTCAGCTATTCCGGTTCGCCGGAGGCGGCCGAGCGGCTGGCGGCGGAGACCGGCAGCACGGCGGTGCAGGCGGACAGCGCCGATCGCGATGCGGTGATAAGCCTGGTCCGAGACAGCGGCCCGCTGGACGTGTTAGTGGTCAATGCCGGGATCGCCATTTTTGGCGATGCCCTGGAGCAGGACAGCGATGCCATCGATCGCCTGTTCCGCATCAATATTCATGCCCCCTACCATGCCTCCGTGGAAGCAGCGCGCCGGATGCCGGAAGGCGGGCGCATTATTGTCATCGGTTCGGTCAATGGCGATCGCATGCCGGTGCCGGGAATGGCGGCCTATGCGCTCAGCAAGTCAGCCCTGCAGGGGCTGGCGCGCGGTCTGGCACGGGATTTTGGCCCGCGCGGCATCACGGTCAACGTCGTCCAGCCCGGCCCAATTGATACCGATGCCAACCCGGAGAACGGCCCGATGAAAGAGCTGATGCACAGCTTTATGGCCATTAAGCGCCATGGCCGACCGGAAGAGGTGGCGGGCATGGTAGCCTGGCTGGCCGGTCCGGAGGCGTCGTTTGTCACAGGCGCCATGCACACCATCGACGGAGCGTTTGGCGCCTGATGATCCTCGGCGGCGGCGCGCGCTTTGCCACGCCGCTGTCCTGACGTCATGGCCACTGGATTCATCAGGCCAGGCTGTCGATCGCCATAAAAATACGATCTTCGGTGAGGATCAGTCTCGCCTCAGGGGACTGGTGCGCTTTGCGGATCCGTCCCCGGCGCCAGACTTAGATAACAAACCTCTCGCGCCACCGCGCCGCCGGGTGCCTCAAGGCTCAGAATTAAAACCCCTTTTCCATGCCATCCCACAGCTGCTGCGGCACGATATTGCCGCGGCGCTCGCCGTTTTTACTGCAGCGCGGTGTGCCCCTGAACAGGACGCTTTTCTGTGGTAACAGACATTAGCATTGGCGAAAAAGTTGCCGTTACCAAAAAAACATGAACCCGGTTACAAGATGCGCACGCCACCGTCTTCAGCATCCTGAGGAGGTCGCATTCTGCGGATCGCCAGGCTATATCTATGACACCTTTCTCCCACAACGAGTAAAAATAATGAGCAAGAAGATCCTGATGCTGGTCGGCGATTACGCCGAAGATTACGAAACGATGGTCCCTTTTCAGGCTCTGCAGATGATTGGCCACCAGGTCGATGCGGTCTGCCCGGATAAAGCCACCGGCGACTATGTGATGACGGCGATCCATGATTTTGACGGAGCCCAAACCTACAGCGAAAAGCCGGGGCACCGCTTCACCCTGAACGCCGATTTTGCCGCGGTGAAGGCCGAGGATTACGACGCGCTAGTGATCCCCGGCGGCCGGGCGCCGGAGTATCTGCGTCTGAACGAGCAGGTGATTAAACTGGTACAGGCGTTCGACGCCGCGCGTAAACCTATCGCCGCCGTCTGCCACGGGCCACAGCTGCTGGCCGCCGCCGGTATTCTGCAGGGGCGGACCTGCAGCGCCTATCCGGCCTGCGCCCCGGAGGTGCGTCTGAGCGGCGGGCATTATGCCGATATCGGTATCGATCAGGCGCATGTTGACGGCAATCTGGTCACTGCTCCCGCCTGGCCGGCCCACCCGCAGTGGCTGGCGAAATTCGCCGCCCTGCTGGCGGAGTAACGCATTTTCTCTGACCAGACAAATGGACTATCGCCGCGCTGGTGCTCTCTTGCTTACCGGCCGGCGGTTTTCGAGCTGCCGTTTCCGCTACAGTCAAACCTGACCAGCTCAGCGATACGCTGGCCGGGTTATCTCCTCGACTCAGATGCGCATTCCCCCGGAAACTTCAATGCGCTGAGCATTAACCCAGCGATGATCATCGGATAACAGCGAGGCGATCATCGGCCCGATATCTTCTGGCACCCCCGGTCGGCCAAGCGCCGTCATGTTCGCCACCGCCTGAGCGACCTGCGGGTTATCCCGCACCACCCCGCCGCTGAAATCCGTGGCGATGGCGCCCGGCGCTACGCAGTTTACCGTGATCCCGCGGCCGCCCAGCTCAAACGCCATATAACGGGTCAGGGTTTCCACCGCAGATTTCATGATCGCATAGGGCGCCCGGTTCGCCATCACGATACGGGTCAGTCCGGACGAGATATTCACAATTCGCCCGCCATCCGCCAGCAGCGGCAATAATTTTTGGCTGAGGAAAAAAACCCCCTTCACATGGATGCGATAAAGCGCATCGAACTCCGCTTCGGTAGCATTCAGAAACCCCATGCCGCTGGCATTGCCGGCATTATTAACCAGGTAATGAAACCGATCGGCCCCCAGCGCCGCCAGCGCCTCCTGAAAGGCGCTGACAAACCCGTCAAAGGTGTCGGTTTCGCCGGCGCTGAAGGGCAGCGCGATCGCCCGCGAGCCCTGAGCTTTAACCCGCTCGATCTGGCATCCGGTGTGTTAACGGAGGTGCTGGCTGATTTTCGCCCTGCGCCGCTGCCGCTCTCCCTGCTCTACCCCAGCAGCCGGCAGCTCTCTGCCCGGGTACAGGTATTTATCGACTGGGTGACGGCGCTGATGAAGGCGCTCCTGGCGCAGCAGGCATCCGGAAGGCTAAAATAATGTTTGCTATTATTTGCGGCTCGTGCGTTAATCGTTAAGTTGATTTACCAGACGAAAAGTTATTATCTAAGTACGTGTTCTCATCTCCAGGCGTTATCCCTGATACCACCTTCCTTTGAGCAGTCCCGTTAGTATTTTGCTTTTTCTGTAAACAGGCCCTGTCAGCCCCCTGTTGGCTCGTTAAACAAGCCCTCCGACTGACCCAATACCCGGCTTACTCCTAACAAAAATCAGCCGCGTTAATTTCCCTGAAAACGACCATTGTCTTTTCAACAGAACATTACCCATACAAGGTTTACATTATGATTGAACATATCCATTTTAGATGCCCATGCTGCCATGGCTCCCAGTACAGAACGTCCCAGTTTGACGTGACGGAAAAAAATCCCTTTGGTGCGAAATGCATTTTCTGCAAATCGGCCATGATGACGTTAGATACTCTTCGCCCTTATCACCTGGGCGCGCTGTCCACCGCTCAGGCCCAGCCATAAGACGGATGAAGCCGGTGAACGCGGGCGGGAAAATTCCCCCGGGGATTCACCTGGGGGCAAGCTCTGTTCCTTCACCTGACGCGATCGTCGGTGGAATGGCGAAGAGCGGCATCCGGCAACGCTTTTATCAGGGTCGTCACATTCTCCCCGGCGCGGGTTTCCACATTAAAATAGTCCACCGTGCGCAGAATAAGCCGCAAACCTCTGCCGCTTTCCGCTAACGGATCGACATCGAAGCGCTCATCGCCACGCGCCAGCGCCAGGCGCTCGGCCGGAAAGACCTCTCCCGCATCAATAAAGCGCAGCGTCACCCGGTCTTCCGTTGCGATAAATTCGACACGAAAAACACGTTGCCGATCCTCATGCAACGCATAGCGAATGATATTGGTGGCCGTCTCACAGACGGCAAGATCGAGCGCGAAGCGCCACTCCTCCCCGACGGGCAGCGGCGCCATTTGTTGAGCCAGCCACGCCGCCAGCGGTGATAGCGAGCTGAGTTGGGCAGGAAAATTCATGACGTTATTCACGGGCGCGTCACGGATTGAACTGCGCAAGGGCTGAAGTGCGATCCTCGCAAATACGAAAAATACGATCCATCCTGGTCAGGGTAAACATATTGCGGATGCCGGGGTTCAGCGCGCACAGTGTCATTTCTCCTTTACCGTTCATCATTTTCATCAGGGAAACCAGCGTTCCCAAACCGCTGCTGTCGATAAAATCGATTTTACTGAAATCAACAATCAGATCGGTGCTATCTTCGCCTATCTCCTGGGCGATTGCCGCCTTAAAGGCTACCGCGACGGAAGCATCCAGCCGACGCACCGCCGGCGTCAGGATCGTCACCGAGGCCTGCCGTTCAGTTTCAATTTTCATCACTGTCCCCTGTACGTTCAATAATCAAGAGTGAAACATCATCGGCCATCGCCTGGGTCTCCTGCGCGTCGCCACTGCGCCAGCGGATCAGGTGCCGGGCAAAACGCGGCAGCAGCGCGGGCAGCGGCTGCGTCACGCTGTCCTGCAGCCACGCTTGCAAGCGCGCCTCGCCAAACTGTTCACCGCTCCGGTTTTCACATTCGGTGATACCGTCGCTGAACAGGCACAGCCGCTCTCCCGGCGCCAGCGAAAAACTGACATCTGCCCACGAGAGATGGTCTATCAACCCCACCGGCGCCCCGCCGCTGCCGACCGGGCGGACGGTAGCGTCCGGGCTAACGATAAAAGGCGTGGGATGCCCGGCCTGACAGAGTTTGCCCGCACCGGTCTGCAGGTCGATCACGCCATAGATCAACGTGAAATAGCTGACGATCTCTGTTTCGTCACTGCAAAAACGACCATTGAGGATCGCCACCACCTCGGCCGGCGACGCCGGCTGGTTGTCTGCCGTAAAAAGAAAGCGCTCAACGGCCCTGCCATGCAGAAACTGGCGGGCGACGGCGAGCGACATCATCGCCGCCCCCACGCCGTGTCCGGAGACATCCACGCAGTAAAATCCGAGACGATCGCCCAGCGGGAAGACGTTAAAAATATCCCCCGACACCCAGGCCGAGGGCAGGAAAATCCAGTCGGAGAAAAATCCCTGATAGCGCAGCTCATGAGCCGGGAGAACCGACTGTTGAATGCGCGCCGCCAGCTCCAGATCCTGTTCAATCTGTCGCAGCGCTTCGCTCAGCCGCGCATTGCGCGCGGCGAGGTCAGCCTCGAGGGAGAGGATCCGCGCCCCGGCGTGCAGCCGCGCCCGCAGCTCGCTCTGCTCTACCGGTTTGCTGAGAAAATCATCGGCCCCGGCCTCAAACCCCTGCGTTAGATCGCCAGGATCTTCGCGGGCGGTGAGCAATATCAGATAAACGTAGTGACCAAACTGGCGGCGGCGCACTTCCCGGCACAGCGTCAGGCCATTCATCTCCGGCATTTCCCAGTCGCTTATCACCAGGCTGACAGGCTGGTTTTCGAGGATCGCCAGCGCGGCGACGCCGTTTTCCGCCTCACTGACGATATAGCCCCACTGCGTCAACATCCGGCTTAGCAGCCGACGATAAACCAGCGAATCTTCAACAATCAGGACGTGCTGTGCCGACATCGCGCCTCCTAAATCGGCAAGAACCAGATAAGGCTGATCGTGCCTTCACGAAACTTGCCGCTGCCGCTGTCATGCCCCGGGTAGCGGGTACCGGCATAGTTGGCATACTGCACAGAGAACGATCCCGGCGTATAGCCCGCGTAGCCGAAACTGTAACTGTAGTCGCCATTCCACGGCTGCTGCTGACTACTGTCCGGATACCAGAACGCGGTGGCGCGCACAAAAAAATGCTGCTTAAAGGTATATCCGCACCCCCCGAGCAGGACGTTTTTGTTTTTACGGATGTCATCGCTCTCCAGATCGTAATAGCGCGGCACCCAGCTGTAGCCTACCTGGCAGATAATGGCATCGCCTTTGTTAATCAACAGCGCATGCTCCATGGGCTTCGGCAGCGAAAACTTATACGCCAGGGTAATCGCCCCCTGCTCAAAATAGGTGTGACGCTTGCTGCCCGAGGTCCAGAAGTGGTTATCGCCATAGTTACTGTAAACCAGGCTGACGGTGTTGGCATGCCAGTCGTCGTAGCCAAAACTATAGCGAAAATCGGCGGTATAGCGGCTGGTGTCAGTCACCGGTAAACGGGATGTCACGTTGGCGAACCAGAAGCTGTAGGGCGAGTATTGCAGGCTAAGATTCAGCGTCTGATTATATTTTTTCTTCTGTTCTGCGCTGTCTGAGCTGTTGGGGACGGTCATCCACTGCTCTTTTAAACCCGAACTAAAGCTCAGCGCTCCCGAAAACACCTTGTCATTCCCGGAAAAAAGCCGTCCCCAGCGGCTGGTAAACACGCCGGCCTGCACCGGTTCACCATTTTTATCACGCAGCGGTTGTGCGTCGTTCTTCTCTGCGCCTTCCGCACCTGCGATGGCGCACCATAGCGCGCAGGCCAGCATATATTTCTCCCGCATTTGCCCTTCCTTAGTTAGGTATCCAGCGTGCGGCGACGCGGTATTTGGCCATCAGCCACAGAACGCCCAGCGCAGCGGCATGGATCAAGGTGTTCACTATCCACGCCTGGCGCCACAGATCGAAGGTGACCAGCTGGCTTACGGCGAGCACGATGTAAACATGCAAAATAAAGGTGTAGAGCGAACGCTGCCCGAGCGGGATCAGGAACCAGCCTGCCAGCCGGTTAAGGGGGCGCCAGCACCAGGTCAATAGCAGATAAATGGTGACCATCAGACTGATATCATTGAGGATCCGTACCGGACCGAGGCCGTTTTTCGCCGCCCAGGTATGGTAAAAGGCGTTAAAATCCGCCGGCGGGATTACGTGCATCAGCAGCGCGGGCGGCATAAAAGGATTGGTATGATTCTGGGCGACAAACGCAAGGATAAGCGCGATGAACACCAGCGCCGCCAAGGCGACTTTGCCGGGCGGCGTGCGGGCGAAAGAGATCAGTTCCGCTTTGTACCAGCCGCAGCACATGCCCAGCACAAAGATAAATTGCCAGGCCAGCAAGGGAAAGGCGAATTCAAATTCGCAGGGCGTGACCCGTATCGGCCAGCGTTGCCAGCAGCCGTATATCAGCAGCGAGGCGCCCAGTAAGGGGTAGACGTGACCCTTTTGCAGCATTCCCAGAAACAGCGGGCTGAGCAATAACAAAAAAATATAGAGTCCGAGGATCTGCGTCTGATGCGGGCCAATCTGCAGATAGAGGATAATGTTAAACCACGTCTCTTTTATTTGCGGGGTTAGCGGATAGAGCGACCAACTGGTCCCGGAAAAGCGGTCGGTAAAATGAGTGACTTCATAGACATTAATATAAGGCAAATATCTCAGCAAAAGAAAAGAGACAATAATAATAATATTAACCTGATATATTTTCCATGCGCGAAGATAAAGCCCCCAGCTCACCGTCAGTAATACTGCCTTTTGTAATCTGACACGATTTAGCATCCCTAACATGAAGCCGGACAGGATCACAAAGCCCTCGGCACCGGTGGTCAAACCAAATCGTTCCCAGCTGAAAATATTAAATATCGACATCACTTCGGTATGCGCCACCACCATCATCACGAGAGCAATACCGCGCATAAAGTCGATACGCAGGTCGCGTTCCCCGGTCAGAGAGTAACGCCAGGGCATTGATTTATGAGTTTCTTTTTGCGAAATCGCTGAAGCAACCTGGCTCATTAGGGATCCTGCCGTCTACCCTGCAACATTTATTACAAATTATTTAGATAGTGTAGAATGGGCTATCTTGCAATGCTCGTTTTATAAATTCCGCCGGCGTGCATCACACTATGTTAAGTCATCCCGGTGACTATCAGTTCGCGCTGTTGAAATTTTTGTGCCACCATCTACACTCACTTTACTGTTATTTATAAGCCCCTGTGCGTTCTGCAGAACGCCCCCAATCGATAACAGACCTGTCATTCAAACCCAGCGCGGAATCAGGATATCCTTGCTATGGATTTTTATTTTTCCCGTTTTGAACATCGCCGACCGCCTGAACCGCTCAGCACCCCGCGCTGGGTGAGAATGATTTGGCAGGTATTAGCTGTGGCCGCCCTGGTTCTTGGCGCTAATTATATTTACTGGCGCTGGACCGCCTCCTTAAACACGGACGCCCTGTGGTATGCGATTCCTCTGGTGCTGGCGGAAACCCTGGCGTGGATTGGCACAGTTCTGTTCACCATTAATTTATGGCAGGAGAAAGATCCTCCGCCAGGGGTCCCCCCGACGGAGATCAACGACTGTCTGCGCGCGGATGAAGCGGTGGAGTCGAGGCCGATTAAAGTCGATCTGTTTATCGCCACCTACTCCGAAGACGTGGAGCTGGTCAGGCTATCGATTCGTGACGCCATGCGGATGACCTATCCTGGTCCGCTCGATTATAAGGTGCATGTCCTTGACGACGGGCGTCGCCCGGAGATGAAGGCGGTCTGCGAGCAGGAGGGGGCGAACTATATCACCCGTCAGAGCAATATCGGCTATAAGGCCGGTAACCTGCGCAACGGGCTGGAACATACCGATGGCGACTTTCTGATCATCTGTGATGCCGATACCCGCGTTTTCCCGACCCTGCTGAGCCACACGCTCGGCTATTTTCGCGATCCGGACGTCGCCTGGGTGCAGACCCCACAATGGTTTTTCGATCTCCCGGAGGGGGAGGATCTGGCGCGCTGGCTGCGGCGTAAAGCAGGCGGCGCAGGCTATGGCGTGGGCTGGCTGGCGCAGAAAATCGTCGGTCCGGTGACCATTGGTCGCGATCCTTTTTTCAACGATCCGCGCATGTTTTACGACGTGATTTTACGGCGCCGCAACTGGGCTAACGCCGCGTTCTGCTGTGGCGCCGCCTCCGTTCACCGACGGGAAGCGGTGATGCAGGCGGCGCTGCGCAGCTACGTCTGGAGCGTTGACGCCGAAATCGCGCGTCATACGCGGGATATTCGCGACCCGGCAACGCGGGAAGCGTTGCAGGACGCCATGCGCCCCCACGTTGCCTTTGATACTGAACTGACGCCCTATAAGTTCCACGTCTCGGAAGATATTTATACCTCCATCCTGCTGCACGGCGACGCTGCCCGCCGCTGGCGCTCGGTAATGCACCCGCGGATCGAGTCGAAAATGCTCTCTCCGCAGGATATGCTGACGTGGATGATCCAGCGCTTTAAGTACGCCGCCGGATCGCTGGATATCCTGTTCCATGACAACATCTTCAACCGACGCCGCTTTAAACTCTCGCTGCCGCAAACGCTGATGTACGCGACCACCTTCTGGTCGTATCTGGCCTGCGTGTGGAACACCGTGTTCTTGATCTCGCCTGTTATCTATCTCTTCACCGGCATTCCGCCGGTGTCGGCGTGGTCTACCCCTTTCTACCTGCACTTTTTACCCTTTTTTATTGTCTCCGAACTGGCCTTTATGTTCGGCACCTGGGGCATTTCTGCCTGGGACGGCCGGGCCTCTTACCTCTCCTTTTTCTCGATGAATCTGCGGGCGCTGGACACCGTTTTGCGCGGGGAGCAGATCAAATTTCACGTTACGCCGAAAGAGCGACAGACGGGCCGTTTTCTCTATCTCGTCAAGCCGCAAATTGCCATCGTTTTGCTCACCCTGACGGGGCTGATATGGGGCGGTATTCAGGTGGCGCGCGGTCAGGTTGACGACCCCTCCGGGTACGTCATCAACATTTTCTGGGGCGCGGTGAATATTGCCGCCATGCTGCCACTGATCTTCGCCGCCATGTGGACGCCCCCCGAAGAGCAGGAGGCGAGCCGATGAGGATCCGCGACGCCCTGCTATCCGCGCGCAGCTATCTCACTATCCTCATTGGCTTCCTGCTGGGTTTTGCGATTGTCGTGTGGGTGGAAAAACAAATGCCCGCGCGCGTCGAGAGCAGCGGCGGGATGACGTTGAGCCAGGATTTTCCGCCGCTCCCTCCCCCGCGCGAGCTGACCTTTGACGAGGCGATCTGGGCGCGGGTGGCCTGGCAGTATTATGTCAACAATACCCAGCCAAACGGCCTGGCCAACGCGCACGATGGCGAACCCTGGCTCAGCCTGTGGAGCGTCGGCAGCTATCTTTTCGCCGTGGTCGCCGCAGAGCAGCTGCATATTGTGACCGCCGCCGAAGGTGATGAGCGCATTGCCGCCGCCCTGTTTACCCTCGGTCAACTGCCCCTCAACGCCCAGGGATTGCCCGCCGCTCAGTACCATGCCGACACGCTGCAGATCCTCGGCAACCCGGACTCCTCCGCCATCGGTATGGGACGCCTGCTCACCGCCCTGCAAACCCTGCTCTGGCGCTATCCTCAGCACGCCGCCGCGGTGCGGGATCTGTTTAATCAGTGGCGGGTCGGCGCGCTCATCAGCAACAGCCCCGCCAGCCAGGCCGCGGCGCCGCTGCACCACTGGGCGCTGGCGGCGGATGAACCGCGGGACAGCTTTGGCTACCGGCTGTACGCCAGCCATACGCTGCGGTTGATCGACAGCGCGGCGGGGCTGGCGGTGACCAACCCGCCGCAGGGGCAGCAGATGATCGATATCGACGGCATCATGGTGCCCGATGAGGGGCTGCGCACGCCCTGGGGTCGGCAGCCTTCGCTGATCAGCCTGCCGTACCTGCTCACCGGACTTGAGCTGGGCTTTGACGCGCAGAGTGCGGAGATCGCCTGGCGCATCATGCAAATCCAGCAGCGCCGTCATAGCCTGAGGGTCAGCAAGCCGCCGATCAGCACTGACTACGCCGAGCCCGCGCCGGATTATGCCAGCGCGCTGGCGGACCGGCAGCCGCAGAGCGCCTTCGCCCCACGCAGCGCCGCCCCGGAGCAAACGGCGATCACCTCCACCCGCACCGCCTTTGCCTGGTACGCCCTGTTCCGTAATAGCTGGAGCGAGGCGCTGCGCCAGCAGGTGCAGACGCTGCAGGTCCCGGGCAAGGGCTGGCAGCGAGGGTTAAATCTCAACCGCAGCGTCAACGACGTTATTGACGGCGATACCAACGCGATCGTGCTGGAAAGCCTGGCCTACATTTCCCGGGGGCAGATGCTGTGTCTGGCCTGCCTGAGCCCTGCCCCTCTATCCTCGTCCTCAGCAGGAGCAACGCCATGAAGCTGACCTATTTTTCCCGTTTTCCCCTGCTGGCCGGACTCATGGCGCTGTGGCTCTCGCTCTCCGGCGCGCAGGCCGCGACCGGTCTGCCGGCTGCGGAATACGCCCCGCGCAGCGGGGAGCTGACGCCGAGGGAGATGACTATCGCCAGAAACGCCTGGCAATACTTCGTCGCCAACTTTCAGCCCACCACCGGGCTGGTGAATGCGGTAAACAAATACCCCTCCACCACCATGTGGGACAGCGCCTCCTATCTGGCCGCGATGACCGCAGCCCGTGAGTTGGGGATTATTGATAAGGCGGAGTTTGACCGTCGGATGCTGAAGTTTCTCGCCACGTTGAATAAGCTCGATTTATTCCGTAACGAACTACCCAACAAAGCCTATAACACGATAAGCGGACAAAAGGTTAACTACCAGAACAAGCCGGGTGAAATCGGCTTTTCGGCGCTGGATATCGGCAGAATGCTGATCTGGCTGAAGGTGATCAAGGAGCGCTATCCGGAATACAGCAACAGCATCGATAATGTGGTGCTGGGGTGGGATTTTAGCCATGTGGTCGATCCCTGCGGCACGCTGTACGGGGCGTATCTGGAAAACGGCCAGCCCAAATACGTTCAGGAAGGCCGTCTGGGATACGAGGAGTACGGCGCGGCGGGCTTTCAGCTGTGGGGATTTAACACCTGTCAGGCCAGCCGGCCGCAGCCCTACGAGCTGGCGGAGATTTACTGCGTGCTGGTCCCCTATGATTCGCGCGACCCACGGCAAACCAGCCAGCATAACTATGTGGTCAGTGAATCCTACGTGCTGTATGGCATGGAGTTTGGCTTTGATAACCCTGGTGACCGGAACAACAGCCCGCGCGAGTACTCCCATCCCTGGATGAAAAACTTCGCTGACCGGGTCTACCAGGCCCAGGAGAATCGCTACGCCATCACCGGGCTCCTCACCGCCCGCTCCGAGCATCAGCTCGATAAATCCCCGTACTTTGTCTATGACACCGTGTTCAGCGACGGCTTTAACTGGAACACCATAACCGACAAGGGCCAGTTCGTACCGAATAGCGCCGCCGTGTCGCTCAAAGCGGCGATGGGGATGTGGGTGCTGTGGAACTCGCCCTATACCGATCGTCTGCTGGACGCCATAGAAAACGCGAACGAAGCGGGAAAAGGCTATTACGAGGGGTTGTATGAGAACGGCGACGGGCCAATCAATGAGTTTACCGCCAACAACAACGGCATCATGCTGGAAGCACTGCTATTTAAAAAGGAGGGAAAACTGCTGCAGTTTTCCAGCGACAATCCGAAAAACCGCGATTTCGCCCCGTCGCTGTGGGACAAGAAGCTGGTGGATCTCTTTGAACCCAATAACGGCCCGCGCAATCGCCCGTTCCTGAGCAACACCCCCGCCGTCAAAACATGGTGCGAGCAGACCGGGACCACGCAGCGCACCAAACCCGCCTGCCAGGCCTGCCAGTGTGCCGCCTGCAAGGCTGACGAGCCCATTAAACTTCCGCCGGTGACCGCGCAATGCTTAAAACCATAGCCCGCTGGCTGGCCATCGCCGTCGTCCTTTTTCTTATCGCCCTGGCGCTGTTTTATCGCGAAGGCGCGGGGTGGCGCTGGCTGACCAAAGGCGGCTGGCACACCACTGCCCGCATCAGCAGCCTGACGCCGCAGGAGCGCACGTGGGCGCAGATCGCCTGGCGGTACGTCGAGAACAATACCCAGCCGCAAACCGGCCTGGTCAACGGCAGCGACAAACAGCCCCGCGCAACGCTATGGCAGATGGGCGACACCCTTATCGCCCTGCTCGCCGCCAGAGAGCTGGGGTTGCTAAAGGAAGCGGAATTCGACGCCCGCCTGACGCCCCTGCTCGGCACCCTCAATCGCCTGACGCTGACCGACGGCGGTTCGCCGGGCAGGCTATACTCCACTCAGACGGCGACCCCTGTCGACTTCAGCGGCAAACCGGCGGCCAGCGGCTGGTCAGCAAAAGATATGGCCCGACTGATGCTCGCCCTGCGGCTCACCGCCGAACGCGCGCCGCAGTATGGTGAATACATTGATAAAATTGTCCTGCGCTGGAACTTCTGTCCGGTTATCGATAAAGACGGGGAGCTGTGGTCCGCCTCACTGCAGAACGGTCAGCGGACGATCCGCGAGGAGCTCCGGCTGGGAGACAGTGAATACGCCGCCAGCGCGTTTCGCCTGTGGGGATTTCCGGCCGGCAAGGCCCTCTCCCCCCCGGCGCGCCATGTGATTATTTATCAGCGCCGCCTCGCCGTTGACGACCGCGACCCGCGAACCACCTGGCAACCCGTGGTGCTCTCTACACTGCCCGCCATGCTGCCTGGACTGGAGTTCGGCTGGCGGCCGCCCGGCGTGCCGGAGATGGCGCAAAAAGCCATGCGCGAGCGGGCGGAAGGGATATGGCTCAGCCAGAAAACGCGCTGGACGCAGGATAAGGTGCTTACCGCCCGGGCCGATTTTTCGCTTACCCAGGCGCCCTGGCACGTGGAAGACACCGTCTGGGGGAATGGCTACGCCTGGAATACGCTCGGGGACGACGGGAAGTACTACCCCCGGCTGGCGCAGGTGACCACCAAAGCGGTCTTTGTCCTGTGGACGCTGTGGGAAACCGAGTATACCGATGCGCTGATGGCGGTCACTACCCATCTTAACGACCCGCAGCGCGGCTGGTTTGAAGGACGGGTCGAGGCCACCGGCGACGTCAACGCCACCCTCACCCTCTCCACCAACGCCATGGTGCTGGAGGCGCTGTTTTACAAACACAACGCCGGGCCGTTGTTCAAAAACGGCCTCGCGGATGACAACAGCTACTTTGCCCACCGCGCGACGGACGAATTTAACCCGCCCCGCCGCTGCCTGCCGGGCGAACGGGTCATGAGGAGCGCACCATGAAGTTTTATCGCGATCTCTTTGAAGCCAGCCTGAATCGCGTCGTACCAGAGCACGACAAACAGCGCTTCTTCCAGGCCTTCTACAGCACCTTTATCCATATGTCACCGGAAACCGAGCAGCACTTCTCCCAACGCTCCGGTGAGGAAGGCCAGCAGATGATCTTTAAGAGCTTTTTCGCCATGCTGGCGGTCAACGGCGACCTCTTTGTACCCGATTTTCTGGAACGGCTGGCGCGAGCGCAGAGCGAGGAAGGCCTGCGTCTACCGCCGCGGTTTTTTGCCCTCTGGCGGGAAGCGATGCTCAAAACCGTCCGCGCCTGCGATCCGCTGTGCGATGAGGAGATCCTCACCGCATGGGCAATGGCCATCGCCCCTGGGCTCGAGTATCTGCGCCGCCAGGCGGAGCTCCACTATCAAACTGTTGGCCAGTAATCATGCATGCCGCTAACCGTAACGACCTTAACCTCCTGCCCTCGGCGGTGATGATCTACGATGAGCGCGAACGACTGCAGGCCTGGAATGATAAGGTGGCGCTGTTTTATCCAACGATCGCGCCCTGGCTCGCCGTCGGCGCCTCTCTTGAGAGCCTGGCGGAGAAGTTTATCGATGCCGGATATAACATCGACCCAGGCCGGCAACAGACGCTGCGCGAGGCGATTATCCGCAACTGCCGCCAGACGAACCACTGCGAGGTCCGCCAGTCGGGCAACCGCCGGATTTACGTTCAGCATCAGCGGCTGGCGGATGGCGGGATTGTCAGCCTGCATACCGACATCACCGAGCTTGACGAGGCCCGGCGTTCGCGTCATCAACTGCATGATGACTTTTTATTCACCGCGGAGTCGATCCAGATCGGCATCTGGGACTGGCAGGTCTCCGGCGACAGCCTGCAGGTGAATGACACCCTGCTGGCGATGGTCGGCCAGTCGCGGGCGCAGTGGCGCTTTCCGCTGCGCTTTATGCTCAACCTGGTCCACGAGGACGATCGCGCCACTCTGCAGCAGGCGATGATCGCCTCGCAAAACGAGCACATGCCGGTTTTTGAATGTGAGCTTCGCGTCCAGCACCCGACGCAAGGCTGGCGCTGGATGCTGCTCTCGGGGCAGATCGTCACCCTCAACATGCAGCAGCAGGCAGAGCGGGTGATCGGCACCTTGCAGGATATTACCCGGCGCAAAGCCGCAGAGCTGCTGGCCATTGAGGCGGCGAAGGAGGCCCGTGAGGCGAACGAAGCGAAAAGCGCTTTCCTCGCCAATATGAGCCACGAAATCCGCACCCCGATGAACGGCATTCTCGGCATGACGCAGCTCTGCCTCGACACGCCGCTGACCGCGGAGCAGCGGGAGTACCTTTCGCTGGTGATGAGCTCAGCCCAGTCGCTGCTGCACATTATCAATGACATTCTTGATTTTTCACGCATTGAGTCGGGCAAGATGCAGGTGGACGTAGAGCCGCTGGAGATCCGCCCTTTTGTTCAGTCGCTGATCCGCCCGCATATGCCTGCCGCCAGCGAAAAGGGCATTGAGCTGCTGGTGGATATCTCCCCTGCGGTGCCTGAGGTGCTGATCGTCGATGGCCCCCGGCTGCGGCAAATCCTGACCAACCTGCTGGGTAATGCTCTGAAGTTCACTCATCAGGGGGAGGTCCTGCTGGCGATAGCGCCGGCCGAGGACGACAACCGCTGGCGCTTTCGCATTCGCGATACCGGCATCGGCATTGCCCCGGAGAAGCAAAAGGCGATCTTCGAGGCCTTCAGCCAGGCCGATAGCTCCACCACCCGTCGCTACGGCGGCACCGGACTGGGGTTAACCATTTCGGCCCGCCTGGTCAGCCTGATGGGCGGTGAGCTGACGGTGGAGAGCCAGCCTGGGGCAGGCAGCGAATTTGCCTTCACCCTGCCGCTGGAAGGCCTGAACGCCGCGGCCTCCGGTAGCGCCCCGCTGAGCCGCTTCAACCACCAGCGGGTGCTGGTGGTTGACGACAACAGCACCAACCTGCGCCTGCTTGACGCCATGCTTCGCCAGATGGGACTGATGCCAACCTGCGTGAACAACGCTGGCGAGGCGCTACGCCGGGCCGCCGAAGGCCCGCCATGGCCGCTGATCCTGCTGGACGCGCAGATGCCGGATATGGACGGCGTATCCCTGGCGCTGGAGCTCTCCGCTTTGCCTGAAGCCAGGCAAAGCCAGATTATTATGCTCAGCTCCATGAGCCGTCATTTTGACGCCAATATGCTTAAGCGCATCGGCATTGCCCACTATCTGCATAAACCGGTGGCACAGCGCGAACTGCATCAGGTTATCGCCGGCATTCTGGTGCCCACGCCGGTGGTGACGACAACGCCTGCCCCCGTTGCGCAACCGGTCAGGGACCAGACCGGGCTAAATATCCTGCTCGCCGAGGACAACCTGGTAAACCAGAAGGTCGCCAGACGGCTGCTGGAGCAGTTGGGTCACCGCTGCGAGGTGGTGAACAACGGTCGGGAAGCGCTGGAGCGCTGGCGCGCAGCCTGCTGGGATCTTCTGCTGATCGATCTGCAAATGCCGGAGATGGACGGTGAAACCGCCATCCGCCTGCTGCGGGAAGAGACCCAGGCGCAGGGCAGACAACATCAGCCCACGATTGCCATGACCGCCCACGCTATGCAGGGCGATAGAGAACGCTGTCTGGCGATGGGTTTTGACGGCTATATCGCCAAGCCGGTGAGCCAGGAGGCGCTACGGGAAGCCATCGCCCGCGTCGGCGCGGCGGAAGATAGCGCGCCGGAGGAAGAGGAAGGCCTGCCGGACGAAGCCCGCCTGCTGAAACAGTGCGCCGACGATCCTGAGCTTGTCGAGGAGTTGCTGGGACTCTTCGCTGCAGGACTTAATGCTGCGGCCGCCGCCCTCAACCACGCCATTGACGCCAATGACCGGGAGACATGGCGCCGCGCCGCCCACAAGCTGCGCGGCGAGGCGGCCACCCTAGGTTTTCAACGCCTTGCCAGTGTGCTCCAGCGGCTGGAGAGCCAGGCGGCCTCGCCAGACCAAAGCGTGCCGGGCGACCTGCGCGACGCGCTGACCGAGGCGATCGCGGGCTGCCACCTGTGGCTGCGCCGCAGAACGCAGGAGGTTCCCCGTGATCGCTAGACGTCTACTGCTGCTGGTCATTTGCCTGCCGCTGGCGCACGCCGGTTCTGCGCCGGTGACCTGGTCACTGGCCGGACAATGGCGGGTGCATGACGCCAACGACAGCGCCTTCGCCGGCGCGCAGGCTTCGGACGGCGACTGGCGCACGCTGCGGGTACCGGCAAACTGGTACAGCGCCGGATACGATCATCAGGGCGCCCTGTGGTATCGCCATCAATTTACCCTGCATGGCCTGACGCCGGACGCCATGGCTACGCTGGTGTTTGACGGCGTCGATTACTTTGCCGAGGTGGCGCTCAACGGCAAGACGCTGACCCGGCACGAAGGCTATTTTCAGCGCTTCCCGGTGGACATCACCGGGGCCGTTCGCCGCCATAATCAGCTCGCCGTGCGGGTCGACAGCCCCTATGAAGACCCGCAAAAGATCTGGCCGCTGCACAAGACGCTGATGAAAGGGATCCTCAATCAGCACGATACCCGTCCGGGCGGCGCCTGGTCGGTTCAGGGGCAGGATGCCAACTCCGGGGGGATCTGGGCGCCGGTGAAGCTCCATCTGAGCCGCGGCGTCACTATCGACGAGGTGATCCTGCGCCCGGACTGGCGACAGGGGCTGGAGAAGCCCATGCTGCGTGCCGAAATCCGCTATCGGGCCGTGACGCCCGGCCCCGTCACGCTGCGCCTGACGGCCACCCCGGACAATTTTTCTGGCCCGCCTTTTCAGCAGGCCTTTGCGGTCACCCTGGAGAATACCGCAGGCACTCTGCGCGTCTCGCTGCCCATGCCCTCGGCAAAGCTCTGGTGGCCGGTGGGCACAGGTAAACCGAACCTGTACCGCGTGCGCGCCACCCTCGTGGATAAGCGGGGGATCATGGATACCGCCGTCACCCGCACCGGATTACGTAAGGTGGAAGCGCTGGCGGATAATCAGGGCTGGCGCATCAATGACAGACGGCTGTTCATCAAGGGCAGCAACTATATTGGCTCGCCGTGGCTGAGCACCATGACGCGGAAAAAGTATCTCCGGGATTTCAGACTGGTCACGGCGATGAACGCCAACGCCATCCGCGTTCATGGCCACGTGGCGGGCCGCGCGCTGTATGAGGTGGCCGATGAGATGGGACTCATAATTTGGCAGGATGTCCCGCTGCAGTGGGGTTATGATGACAGCGCCGCCTTCGCCGATAACGCCGTGCGCCAGACCCGGGCGATGATGGACCAGTTCGGCAATTCGCCGGCGATTATTGTCTGGGGCGGTCACAACGAGCCGCCGTGGAACTCGCCGTGGATGGAGAAACGCTTCCCCGACTGGCGTAAAACCTTAAACCAGACCCTGACGCAGCGGGTGGGCGATGCGCTGGCGGAAGACACCTCCCGCATCGTGCATCGCTTTTCCGCTGTCGAAGAGCACTACTGGGCAGGGTGGTATTTCGGCACCCTGCGCGACCTGCTCGCCCCGGCGAAAACCGGGATTATTACCGAGTTTGGCGCCCAGGCGCTGCCCCGCCTCTCCACCCTGAAGACCATTATCCCGGCCCGTCTGCTGTGGCCGAAAACCACCGCCGCCGACGATCCCGGCTGGGTGCGATGGAAGTACCATAATTTTCAGCCTTTCCAGACCTTTAAATTCGCCGGGATTCCGCGAGGCAACAATATTCAGGAGATGATTGAAAACACCCAGGCGTATCAGGCCAGGCTGGTGGCCCTGGCGGCGGAGAGCTATCGTCGCCAGCGTTATCAGCCGGTGACCGCCCTGTTCCAGTTTATGTTTGTCGAGACATGGCCCTCCATCAACTGGGGGGTGGTGGATTATCTGCGCCAGCCAAAGGCGGGTTACTATGCCCTGCAGCGCGCCTATCAGCCGATCCTGCCGTCCATCGAGCCGGTGACCGCCAGCTGGCGTCAGGGTAGCCCGGCGACGGTGCGCCTGTGGGCGATTAACGATACCTGGACAGCCTGCGAGGATTGTCGCCTGACCTGGCAGGTCAGGCAAAATGGTCGGATACTGACTCAGGGGGAAACCACGCGGACCCTGCCGCCCGACGCCGGCCAGATGGTCAGGGAGCTGACCGTCACCCCCGCCGGCCAGCAGCCCGTGACGATCGTCTACCGTATTGACAACCGTCGCGGCAAACGCGTGGGGGCTAACCAGCATAGCGAACCCGTCGCCGCGGCTCAGGCAGCGAAATGAAGGAGGCTTCCCGCTGAGCCGCGATCAGTCGTGGATTTTCACCCCCAGACAACCGCGAACGAATTCAGGGTTAAAGTGCTTTACCGCTTCGCCGACATAGCCTAAATCCAGAGCGCTGATTTGCGCCATTTCGCGCGCGGTGAGCGAGAAATCCCAGATGGCAAAGTTCTCTTCAATACGCTCCTGGCGGGTGGATTTTGGAATTACCGTGACGCCACGCTGCACGTTCCAGCGCAGGATAACCTGCGCAATGGTTTTATGATGGGCATCGGCAATCTCCTGCAGCGTTGCCTCTTCATACGGGTTCTGTCTGCCGCCGCCTAACGGCGCCCAGGCTTCCGGCTGAACGTGATAGTGCTTCATGGTTTCCAGCGCCGCGGGCTGGGCGAAATAAGGATGCAGTTCGACCTGGTTCACCATCGGCTTAATTCTGACGGTTTCGCAGAAGTTCGCTAACACATGGGCGTAGAAATTGGACACGCCAATCGCTTTCAGGATACCGGCCTCATAAGCCTCCTCCAGCGCGCGCCAGGCGCTGAAATAATCGCCCATCGCCTGATGCAACAGATAAAGATCGAAGTATTCCAGCCCGGATTTTTTTAAGGACGCGGCGATACCGGCTTTCGCCATCCGGGCGTTGGCCATGTCCTGAACCCACAGTTTGGAGGTGATAAATAGCGCCTCGCGGGTACACAGACCTTCGGCGATGGCTTCGCGAACGGCCTCCCCCACCGCATCTTCATTATCGTAGACGGCAGCGGTATCGATAAGGCGATAGCCGGTACGAATAGCGTTCAGCACCGCCCGCTTACACTCTGCTTTATCGGTCACCTTAAAAACGCCAAAACCCAGCATCGGCATTTTACGGTTGTTACTTAATACACAATATTCCACGGTGCAGTCTCAGTTTGTTAAAAATTTCATGATAGACCAGAAACATCGCCGCGATTACCCCGTCATTTGTGATTTGACTTATGCATCCAGCTCATTAATCGCAGTGCGCTGATATCTCCTGTGTTTGACAGAAAGCAGGAAGCTCCCCCCTGCCGCGCCCATAAGTAACAGACCGCTCAGAGCAAAAGTGCTGCGCCATCCCAGACTATCAAACACCAGGCCTCCTGCCGTTGACCCGAGGGCAATCGATAGTTGGATCACGGCGACCATCAGACCACCGCCCGCCTCCGCATCCTCGGGCAGCGTCCGCGCAATCCATGTCCACCAGCCGGTGGGCGCTGCCGTCGCCAGCAGGCCCCACAGGCTTAACAGTACGGCGACTGAACCTGTGTGGTGCCCGGCCAGCAGAAGCGTTCCGGCAATCGCGGCCATTAACAAAGGGATAGCCACCAGTGTCGGATAAAACCGGGCGTTCAGAACGGTCGTAATAAGCAGCGTGCCGACAAAACCGGCGGCGCCAATCGCCAGTAATATCAGGGAGAGGCCAGAAGGCGTGACTCGAGTCACTATCTCCAGAAACGGTCGCACATAGGTAAATAAGGTAAACTGCCCCATAAAGAACAGCCCGCAGGCCAACAATCCAAGGGATACCGTCGAGCGACGGAACAGACGCAGCACGGTTCCCTGCCGCTCTGGTGCGCGCTGACTTTTCATCGATGGCAGGCTAACGCATTGCCAGATGAAGGCTACCATCGCCAGCGGGACGAGACATAAAAAGGCGCCGCGCCAGCCGACGGTGGCCCCCAGGTAGCTGCCCAGCGGGGCCGCGACGACCGTGGCCAAGGCGTTACCACCGTTAAAAATGGCCAGCGCGCGGGGAACCTGGCGTTGCGGCACCAGCCGAATGGCCGTTGCTGCCGACAATGACCAGAATCCGCCGATGACGATCCCGATGAGCGCCCTGCCCAGCATATAAACCGGAAAACTGGACGCCTGGGCAATCATCAATCCTGAGGCCGCCATCAGCGCCGTGAGCCCCAGCAGCAGCCATTTACGGTCCAGCGACCCGGTAAGAGGGGAAATCGTCAGGCTGGTCAGTACCGCCAGCGCGCCAGAAAGCGCGATCCCCTGGCCTGCTAATCCCTCGGTAATGTGTAAATCACCCGCGATGGGTGTCAACAGACTGACCGGCATAAACTCTGAGGCAATGAGCACAAATACGCAGAGCGTCATCGCCAGGACGCCGCTCCAGTATGCGCGGGTGTTATGTAATCCAGACATTATTTATCTCCGACAAAACAAAGCCGCCAGCAGGCGGCTTTGGGGATGTCTCCGGCACAGGAGAGCGATTACAGGTTGGTTTCGAAAAACTGCGCGAACGTAGCAAAGGGAATTTTGCCCGCGGCGTTGTCATAGAGGTCGACATGGTTTGCCCCAGGGACAATCACCAGCGCTTTCTCTTTGCTGCCGATCGCCTTGAAAGCATCTTCGGCAAAATAGCGTGAATGGGCTTGTTCGCCGGTCACAATAAGCGTCGGAATAGTCACTTCGCTGGCGTAACTCAGCAGCGGCATATTCATAAACGACAGCGGCATCGTCGCATTCCATGCCCCGGTTGAATTAACCGAACGCGCATGGAAACCTCGCGGCATACGGTAATAATCGAAGAACTCTTTCAGCACCGGGTTGGGGTTGGCGGGCAAGGTTTCCGGCAAAATACGAGCGGCAGCGCTGACGTTGCCTTTATCATCAACATATATGTCATGCCCACCTGGGGCGAAAGTGCCGTTTGCCGCATCCTTCCAGCGCTGCGCGTTCAAGTACTGCAGTACCGCTCGGCGGTCGGCTGTCGTGTAGCGGTCTTTGCCATCGCCTACCCCATGACCCATCGCGCGGCTCATGTCATACATGACGCTGGTCGCCACCGCTTTGACGCGTGTATCCATCGCCGCGTCGTTTAGGGCCATACCACCCCAGCCGCAAATGCCGAGCAAACCGATACGGTTGCGATCCACCTCTTTTTGCAGGCCCAGAAAGTCCACCGCGGCACTGAAATCCTCGGTATTGATATCCGGTGAGGCCACGTTGCGTGGGTAGCCACCGCTTTCGCCCGTATAGGATGGGTCAAACGCCAGGGTGACAAACCCCTGTTCGGCCAGCGTCTGGGCATACAGGCCGCTGGACTGCTCTTTTACCGCGCCGAAGGGACCGCTCACAGCAATAGCTGCCAGTTTGCGTTCACCGCGATCCTTCGGCAGGTAGAGATCTCCAACTAAGGTAATCCCGTAGCGGTTCTGAAAGGTCACCTTACGGTGATCCACTTTTGCGCTCTCCGGGAATGTTTTATCCCATTGTTCAATCAATGAAACAGGTGCGTTCGGGTTAGTTGTATCAGCATAACTCATCGTTGTGGCTCCACTTAATAAGGCGCAAAGCAGCATGGCGGGTATCGTGGCTGTCATTTTTTTGCTGAAAACCGTCATTAAATCCCCCTAAATAAACGTGTGAAAACCAGTCTCCAGAGGACAACGCTGCTGGGCTTTGTTGTCATGCGCTTATTGTAGCTAGCAATAAAAGTGCTTATTAGAGGCTAAAAAATGCTAAGATTAATACCATTTAGTTCTAAATAGCGCGATTGTTACGAGGCGGAAGATGGCGAAACGGGAAAACTATAATGACCTCTACCTGTTTATGCAGGTGGTGCGGGAAGGCAGTTTTACCGCCGCAGCGCAACGACTGGGTCTGGCGCAGTCCGGGATCAGCCGTGCGGTTCGCGAACTCGAAGAGCGGCTGGGCGTTCAGCTTCTGGTGCGCACCACCCGCAGGTTGTCGCTCACTCAGGCGGGTGAGCAGCTCTATCACAATGTCGAATCCGGTTTCGACGCCTTAGATATGGGACTCGCCACGCTGGCCCATTATCGGCAAACACCGTCCGGTACGGTTCGCATCAATGCCAGCCAGCACGCTATTGATAAAGTTCTGCTGCCTAAGCTGGCGATATTTAAACAACGCTATCCCGATATCCGCCTGGAACTGATCACCGAAAGCCGGTTCGTCGATATTATTGCGGAGCGTTTCGATGCGGGCGTGCGTCTGGGCCCGGAAGTGGGGAGTGGCATGATTGCGGTACGTATTTCGCCCGATATGGAGATGGCGGTTGTCGGAACCCCGGAGCATTTTCGTCGCTACGGCTTTCCGCAAACCCCTGCCGATTTAACCGGTCATCCCTGCATCGCCTATCAGTTCGGCGACGGCAGCCTGTACGCCTGGGAACTTAACGTGGAAGGCAAAAAAATTACCCACCCGCCTCAGGGACAGTGGGCTTTCGCCGACAGCTATATGGAGGCCAAAGCGGCGCGGCTGGGGCTGGGACTAGCTTATGTCCCGGAGGAGCTGGTCACAGATGATCTGCAACGCGGTACGCTTATCCGGGTGCTCCAGCGCTATAGCCAGCGTCTGGAAGGTTCATTTCTCTATTACCCGCACCGAAATGTGTCGCCCGCGCTGAGAGCGGTCATTGATACATTGCGAATGTAGTAGAGGTCGCCTTCAGGCTTAGAGAAAACTGGTATTTTCACTTAAGTCGATCTTCGGTGCGACCAGTTACTGAATATATAATATGAAAAGGACAGCCTTTTTATATATTTCGAACATGAAAAATTATTTAGTTCTGGTTTTTCATTATATGAAGACGATATTAATTTTTAAGATCTGGCAAAGCTTAAAGCACCAAATTCTCAATTGGCTGATTTACTTATTAATAAATAACTGGCGCCGCAATCCGCGCCAGCTCTGGGTTCAGCAATGGCTACCTGCCCTGAGCAGGAGGCCAGTACGCATCAGTGTTTAACGATATACATGGTACGGCTGTAGGCCACATCTTCCGGGTTGGTGATCGGGTAGCCTTTCAGCCACGGCTTAATCAGCCGACCGTTGGTGTACTGGTAGATCGGCGCAATTGGCGCTTTGGCCATAATGATCTTCTCCGCCGCGTTGTAATCGTCGTTACGCGCTTTGGCCGAATTCTCCACCGCCGCCTGGGCGAGGATTTTGTCGTACGCCGGATCGTTAAAGCGGGAAATATTTCCGCTGTGGGTGGAAGTCAGTAGCGACAGGAAAGTGGACGGCTCGTTGTAATCCCCTACCCAGGAGGCGCGGATCACATCGAAATTGCCGGTGTTGCGGCTGTCGATATAGGTTTTCCACTCCTGATTCTGCAGCTTCACATCCACGCCGAGGTTCTTCTTCCACATCGACGCCACTGCGATGGCAATTTTCTGATGGTTCTCAGAGGTGTTATACAGCAGCGTCAGCTTTAGCGGGCGATTCGGGCCATAGCCGGCGGCGGCCAGCAGGGCTTTCGCCTGGGCGTTAAGCTCGGCCTGACTCATACTCTCAAACTGCGACGGCTGCGGCGTGAAGCCCGCCGTTACGTCCGGTGTGAAACGCCAGGCCGGTTTTTCCCCGGTCCCTAGCACTTTCTCCGCCATCACCCGGCGATCGATGGTCATACTCAGCGCCAGTCGCACCCGCTCGTCCGCTGTCGGCCCTTTTTGGGTATTAAAGGCGTAATAGTAGGTGCCCAGCTGCGGCGGGGTATACACCTGTCCAGGAATATCCTTCAGCAGCTTCTGGTACATATTTTTCGGGAAAGATTCGGTGATATCGATATCGCCGGCCAGATAGCGCTTGGTGGCGGCGGACTCCTGGTTGATCGGCACAAAGGTGACCTGCTGGATCACCGTTTTGGCGTTATCCCAGTAGTGGTTGTTCGGCACCAGCACCAGCTTTTCATTCACGACGCGATCTTTCAGAACATAGGCGCCGTTGCCCACCAGGCTGCCGGGCCGCGTCCAGTTCGCGCCGCTGTCGACATTGGCTTTTTGCACCGGATAGAAGGCAAAGCTGGCGGTCAGGTTGCTGAACCATGGCAGCGGCTTATCCAGCTGCACCCGCAGGGTGTGGGCGTCGACGGCGGTGACCCCCAGGGTCTCCGGCGCGGCTTTGCCGTCGATGATGTTCTGCGCGTTGGCGATCCCCGCCAGCGCCGCGAACCAGGCGAACGGCGAAGTGGTTTTCGGATCCACCAGACGCCGCCAGCTATAGACGAAATCCTCGGCGGTGACCGGCGTACCGTCGGACCAGCGGGCGTTATCGCGCAGGGTAAAGGTCCAGACGCGGTTATCATTGCTCTGCCAGCGGGTCGCCACCCCCGGCACCAGGTTGCCTTTCGCATCCTGATTGACTAAACCTTCAAACAGATCGCGGATCACCTGGATTTCCGGCAGGCCCACCGCTTTGGCGGGATCTAACGAGGCGGGTTCATCTTTGATATGGCGCACCAACTGCTGTTTTTCCGCCAGTACCGTGCCCGGCGGTACGTCCGCCGCCCAGGCCAGAGAAGATACGCTGGCTAACCACAGCGCGCCGCATGTCAAAGCGACAGGATACTTCATAAGATCCCCTTTAAAATGAGAAAAAACACCGCCAACAGAGCGATAATTATTTGTTTCATCACCTGAAATTGCAAACAACATATGATAGAAAATTGATGTGCCGTCGGATTTCACGCCTCGGGAATGGGTTTGATTCCAACACGCTTTTCGCCAACACTGAATAATAACGACACACAGGAAGCTCTATGTCTATTTCACGTCCTCGCCCGCAGCGCGGCGACTTTCCGCCGGGAACCCGGCAGTACGGCAGCTCGGAACTGGGCGCGCCGCTGCTGTGGTTTCCTGCGCCGATGGCCGACAGCCGCAGCGGCCTGATTATTGCCGGCACCCACGGCGATGAGAATTCGTCGATTGTGACCCTCTCCTGCGCCCTGCGCACCCTGAAGCCGGAGCTGCGCCGCCACCACGTGGTCCTGACGGTCAATCCTGACGGCTGTCAGCTCGGGCTACGCGCTAACGCCCGCGGCGTGGACCTCAACCGTAACTTTCCAGCCGCTAACTGGAGACAAGGGGAAACGGTGTACCGCTGGAACAGCGCGGCGGCGGAACGAGACGTGGTGCTGTTGACCGGCGAGCAGCCTGGTTCGGAGCGGGAGACCCAGGCCCTGTGTCAGTTGATCCATCAGATCCATCCGGCGTGGGTGGTCTCCTTTCACGATCCGCTGGCCTGCATCGAAGACCCGGGACACAGCCCGCTGGGACACTGGCTGGCGGACGCCTTCTCACTGCCGCTGGTGGGCAGCGTGGGCTACGACACCCCAGGTTCCTTTGGCAGCTGGTGCGCCGATATCGGGCTCCCCTGCATCACCGCCGAGTTTCCGCCGGTCTCCGCCGACGAGGCAACGGAGCGTTACCTGCCGGCGATGACCGACCTGCTGCGCTGGCAGGCTTAAACTTAAAGATGAAGCACGCCGGTGCTGAACCGCAGCGCCGGCTCAACGTCCACCGCCAGCCATGTCGGGCCGTCGAGGTCGGCGAAGCGCGCCAGCGGCGCCAGGGGGAGCGCGGCGGCGATCCCGCGCGAGGTGCAGAGCATACAGCCCAGCATCCGTTCAAAGCCCTGCCGTTCCGCCTCCCCGGCCAGGGCCAGCGCTTCGGTCAGGCCGCCGGTTTTGTCCAGTTTGATATTGATCATCTCATAGCGCCCGCGCAGCCTCGGCAGGCTCTCCCGGGTATGGCAGCTCTCGTCGGCGCAAATCGGTAACGGATGAACGAAGTTTTCCAGCGCCGCATCGGCGTCGGCGGGGAGCGGCTGCTCAAGCATCGCCACGCCGAGGTCCGCCAGCAGCTGGCAGCGCGCCGCCAGCCCCTCGCTGTGCCAGGATTCATTGGCATCGACAATCAACGTGGCCTGCGGCGCCGCCTGGCGAATAGCGATTAACCGCTCGCTGATAAGCCGGTCGTCGAGCTTCACCTTCAACAGTTGAGCACCCTTCTGCCACAGCGCCGCGGCGCTGGCCGCCATCTGATCCGCCGTGCCAATGACCACCGTCTGGGCGGTGATCACCCGCTCGGGCAACGTCACTCCCAGCAGTTGGGGCAAGGTTTTGCCTTCGCGCCGCGCCTGCAGATCCCACAGGGCGCAGTCAATGGCATTGCGCGCGGCGCCTGCGGGCAGCAGCCGCTGCAGCTGTTCGCGGGTAAGTCCCGCCTCCAGCTGCTCGCCGATCGCCATCACCTGGGCCATGACCGACGCGATGCTTTCGCCATAGCGTGGATAAGGCGTGCATTCGCCCACGCCTTTCACACCGTCCTCTTCCAGTTCCACCACCACCACTTTTGCTTCGCTGCGGCTGCCGCGGGCGATCACAAAGGGGGTGTGGAGCGGCCAGGCTTCCTCATACACTCGCACGTTACGCATTCCCTTGTCCTCTCTGGTCAATGTTAAATAGGGTTTGCCGTGTAGCTGGCGGATGTCATACACTACTCGCGACGTTAACTATATGTAAACAGGAAGATAACCATGTCACAAACCGTGCATTTCCAGGGCAACCCCGTTTCTGTTCAGGGCACCATTCCGCAGGCAGGCGCTAAAGCGCAGCCGTTTACGCTGGTCGCCAAAGATCTCTCTGACGTCGCGCTGAGCCAGTACGCCGGCAAACGTAAAGTACTGAATATTTTCCCGAGCATTGATACCGGCGTGTGCGCCGCATCAGTGCGTAAATTCAACCAGCTGGCCGCTGAACTGGACAACACCGTGGTGCTGTGCATTTCCGCTGACCTGCCGTTCGCCCAGTCTCGCTTCTGCGGCGCCGAAGGCCTGAGCAACGTGGTGACCCTTTCCACGCTGCGCGGCGCATCGTTCCTCGCTGACTACGGCGTCGCTATCTCTGCCGGTCCGCTGGCTGGCCTGGCCGCTCGCGCCGTGGTCGTTATCGATGAAAACGATCAGGTCGTCTACAGCCAGCTGGTGAACGAAATCACCGAAGAGCCAGACTACGACGCCGCGCTGGCCGCCCTGAAAGCCTGATAACAGACTGCCCTGGCGCAGCGCGCCTGCGGACATTCGCTTTGCTCAGCCCCCGCTCTGCGGGGGCTTTTTATTGCCGCGGCGCATAGCGGGAAATCGTCCGCGCCATCGCCGGACCGGTCAGCAAAATGGTAAACAGCCGCAGCGTCTGCAGCGCCATGATGAACGACATATCCGCCCGGGTACCGGCGGCGATAATCGCCACGGTGTCCAGCCCGCCGGGGCTGGTGGCCAGATAGGCGGTCATAAAGTCCATCGGCAAAATATGAGTCAGGGCAAGGGCCATCAGGGCGCACATCAGGATCAGCCCGAGGATGGAGGCGATAATCTGCGGCAGCGTCTTCAGGGCCAGTAGAAAAACCGCTTTGTTAAACTGCAGGCCCACCGTCCAGCCCAGCACCGCGTAGGCCATCGCCAGCAACCACTCCGGCAGCTCCAGCATCACCCAGCCGCCGCCCTGGACCAGCGCGCCGAACAGCATCGGCAGCAGCATGGCTCCGGAAGGGATACGCAGCCGGACGCCCAGCCAACAGGCCGCCGCCGTCAGCAACAGCGTGATAGGAAAATTGAGGGTCAACGGCGCAAACCAGACGATGGCCTGGCTCATTGCCTGCGCCTCGTTGCCCAGGGCATAGCGCACCACCAGCGCCGCCGCGCCGACGACAAACAGCACCCGTAGATACTGCATCAGCGCCACCAGCCGCACATCTGCCCCGTACTCCTGAGCCATCACTACCATTGCCGACGCCCCGCCGGGAGAGCTTCCCCAGGCGCCGGTGGCGCCCGGCAGCGCGCTATAGCGAACCAACAGCCAGCCGGTGAGACCACTGATCGCCAGGGTGGTCAACAGGATCGCCAGCACCAGCGCCCAGTTAGCGAACAGTACGCCAAAAACAGAGGGATTAATCGCCCTGGCGATCATGCAGCCAACAATGGCCTGCGCCGCCAGATAACAGGGGCGAGGGATGCTCAGCTTCACCCCGCGCAGGCTCAAAATGAGACCGGCGATCAGCGGCCCCAGCAGCAGCGCTGCCGGCAAATGAAGGCGTAACAGCAGCGAGGAAAAGAGAACGGAGAGCAGCAGCAATATCAGCCACTGCCCGATCGCGCGACGCGACGCCAAGATGCACCACCCCGGAAAAAGAATTAAACAACCAGTATATACAGGTTTGGCCCGCTTTGCAGGCCGAATGCCGGCGACATAGGTCGCCGGCCTGGCGGGATTATTCGTCGCCCTTTTTCTGACTCAGACCATATTCACGCAGCTTATTAGCGATGGCGGTATGCGACACCCCCAGCCGCTTCGCCAGCTTACGGGTGCTGGGGTAGCTGCGATAGAGCTGGGTCAGCACCGAGCGCTCAAAACGGCGGGTAATGTCGTCCAGCGACCCTTCCATGGCCTCCTCGCCCACCGGCAGCGAGGCGACGTCGTGGTCCGGCAGCAGAATGTCCTGCGGACGCAGTTCGAATCCTTCCAGCTGGGTTAGCGCGCGATAGACAGCATTTTTCAGCTGACGAACATTGCCGGGCCAGCTGTAGCGGGTAAGCACCGTACTCAGGTCGGCGGAGAGCTTCGGCCGCGGGATCCCCTGCTCATCAGCAAAGCGGGCAACAAACAGCTCCGTCAGCGGCATAATGTCCTGCGGGCAGTCGCGCAGCGGCGGCAGATACAGGGTCAGGACGTTGA
The DNA here is from genome assembly GCF_050378715.1 of Klebsiella sp. 2-CIP_Kleb. Taxonomy (NCBI): domain Bacteria; kingdom Pseudomonadati; phylum Pseudomonadota; class Gammaproteobacteria; order Enterobacterales; family Enterobacteriaceae; genus Klebsiella; species Klebsiella sp. 2-CIP_Kleb. The sequence continues at coordinate 19,214 of NZ_JBNRLG010000001.1, read as the reverse complement.
GGCGATAGTAGAGATCTTCGCGGAACAGTCCTTTCTGCACCAGCTCGACCAGGTTTTTCTGCGTCGCGCAGATCACCCGCACATCGACGTGTACTTCATGATCCTCGCCGACGCGGCGGAAGGTGCCGTCGTTGAGAAAGCGCAGCAGCTTGGTCTGCATTCGCGGCGACATCTCGCCAATTTCATCCAGCAGCACCGAACCGCCGTTGGCCTGCTCGAAGAAGCCTTTTTTGCCCTGCAGGGCGTCGCCGAACAGTTCGCTCTCGACCGCGTCCTCGGGAATGGAGCCACAGTTAAGCGCCAGATAGGGTTTGCCCGCCCGCGGGCTGGCCAGATGGCAGGCATGCGCCAGCAGATCTTTGCCGGTGCCCGTATCGCCGACAATCAACAGCGGCGCGCTGAGCATCGCCAGCTTGCGCGCTTGCTCCACCACGTGGCGCATTTTCGGCCCCACCGCGAGGATCTGACTGAAGGCGCTGGTGTCCTGGCTGGTCATGGTCTGCAGCTGCCGTCCCATGCGCACGGTTGAGCGCAGCATCGCCACGGCGCCGGTCAGCACTCGCTCGTTATGCTCCCCTTCCAGATAGACCGGGGTCACTTCCAGCAGGTAGTTCTGCCCGTTCACCACCACATGCTCCGCATGCGTCTCCTGCGGGCTACTTTCCAGCCAGCGCTGGACGTTGAAATCGGCGATCAGCTGGGCCACCGGATGGTTACGCAGCTTCGCCTGGCTTTGGCCAAACAGCAGGCAGCTGGCGGGGTTGGCCAGTTCGACCCTGCCTTTGGTATCCAGCGACAGCACCGGCTCCGGCATCGCCACCAACAGCGCGCTGAGCGCCAGATGTTCACGCTCAGATGGCATCCACGGCACGGTGCGCACGTCTGTCACGCCGGCGATACGGCGGATCTCCGCCATCAGGCTGCTGAAGGTGGCGAACTCCAGTTCGGCAAAATTGAGGTAGATACGGCCAATAGGGTCAATATCGATACCACGCAGATCAATGCCGCGCAGCACCAGCAAATCGAGCAATTCACGAGTCAGACCGAGGCGGTCTTCACAAAAGACTTCAAGACGCATGGGAGTGTTCACCCTAAAAGTGCCAATGACCGGAGAATAATAGGCCAGGAATGGACTTTCGGGAAGCTAACTGTCAACAATTATTGACAGTGTGGCGGAAAAATGGGCGCTGCGCCGTAAAGTCAGGCGGTCAGTGGTGAAATTAACGCAGGGCGAGCCGGGATTCAACATAACCTCAAGGCCGGGCAAGGCGAAGCCGCCGCCCGGCAATGTCTCTGAGCGGAGGTTACTTCTCCGGACTGGTTTTGCTTTTCTGCAGGGTTTCTTTCAGCTGGCCAATCAGCTCACGACGAAAATCGCCGAGCCGCGGTTTATCATCGGCGAGCCACGGCAGCGGGCGGCACAGCTCCATTGCCTTAATCCCGAGGCGGGCGGTGAGCAGGCCGGCGCCGATGCCCTGCGCGGCGCGCGCCGACAACCGGGCCGCCAGATCCTGCGACATCCAGTCCATGCCCACCTCGCGCACCAGTTCGCTGGCGCCGGCGAAAGCGATATTCAGCAGCACCAGGCGAAACAGGCGCAGGCGGCTGTAATACCCGAGCTCAATGCCGTACAGGGTGGCAATCCGGTTGATCAACCGCAGATTGCGCCAGGCGATAAACGCCATATCCACCAGCGCCAGCGGGCTGACGGCGATCATCAGCGTCGACTCCGCCGCCGAACGGCTGATTTCCCGCCGCGCCTGAGCATCAAGCACCGGCTGCACCAGTTGGGCATAGAGGCTGACCACTTCCCGGTCGCTTTGCGTTTCGTGGATGGCGGCATACCAGCGCTGCAGCGCCGGATGCGACTGATCCAGCCCGGCCTGCTGCGCCAGCTTCTCACAAAAGGCTTTCCCTTTACCGACCGCGTGACTGTGCAGCATATCGCGGGCTTCATCGCGTTCGTGGGCGCGCTGGCGCAGTCGCCACAGGCGGCGCCACTCGGTGGCCACCGATCCGACGCCGGCGCCGACGATCAGCGCCCCGGCGACGCAGCCGCCCAGCGCAATCCAGTCCTGGGTCTGCCAGGCGTTGGCGGTCCACTGTACCCCTTGCGCCACGACGCTGACGCCGAAGATCGCCAGGCCTGCGCTGACCATCCGCCGCCACAGACTGCGTTTCGGCCGCAGCACTGACTCGACCACCGCCTCTGCCGCCCCCTCTTCCTCTTCGCCGGTCACCAGACGCGCCGGCGCGAAGTTATCGGCTTCCAGTCGGTCGAAGGCGCGAGCGCTTTTCAGCGGCGGCGTTTTTTCCGCCTGCAGCGGGCCATCAAAATCAATCCGCGGTTTTAACGGTTCGCTCATCGCAGTTTATCTCCAATCAAAAATTCCAGCGCCGCGTCGAGGCGTATGTGCGGCAAGGGCCGATCGACATCCATGACCTGCGGACGAAAGTTTTCAAACTGAAAGCCCTGCTGCTGCCAGAAGGCCTGGCCCGGCAGGCGCGCCGGCACCTCGCCGGGATAGATGGTCAACGGCTGGCCGTCGCTCAGCCGATTGCCGCGCAGGGCGGGAATTTTCTCGCCGTTCAGCTCAATCAGCCCGCTCTGGGTCGCCTGAATGGACGCCAGCCCCAGGCAATCCATACTGATCCCCTCGAAGGCGGCATTCTGCCACGCATCCTGGATCAACTGCTGCAGGAGCGACACCATATTGCTGTGCTGATCCACCGTGACGTGGTCGGCTTTGGTGGCAGCGAACAGCAGCTTGTCGATGACCGGCGAAAACAGCCGGCGAAATAAGGTGCGCTGCCCGTAATGGAAACTTTGCATCAGCTGGGTCAGCGCCAGGCGCATATCGTTAAACGCTTGCGGCCCGCTGTTGAGCGGCTGCAGGCAGTCCACCAGCACAATCTGCCGGTCGAAGCGCAGGAAGTGCTCTTTGTAGAACCCCTTCACTACCTTTTCGCAGTAGTACTTATAGCGTTCGCGCAGCATGCCGGCGTTGCTGTGTTTATCAGCTTGCGCCAGCTTGGCTTCGCCGACGGCGTCGACGTCTGGCCATGGGAAGAACTGTAGCGCCGGCGCGCCGGCCATTTCGCCGGGCAGGACAAAGCGCCCGGGCTGGATAAAGTGCAACCCTTCACGCTTACAGGCGTGCAGATAGTCCGTCCAGGCGGCGGCGATGTCGGCCAGACGGGCCTCGTCGGCAGGAGCCAGCGGATCCAGCCCGGCGCAGAGCTGCCGCCAGCGGGCCGACCACTCTGCACGCTGTCCCTGCAGGAGTCCGGTCATCTGCCGCGACCAGCTCAGATAATCCTGCGCCAGCATCGGTAAATCGAGCAGCCACTCCCCCGGATAGTCGACAATCTCCAGATACAGCGTGGAGGTGTCTTTAAAGTGGCGCAGCAGGGAGTCATTGGAACGGTAGCGCAGCGCGAGACGGATCTCGCTCACGCCGCGCGTCGGGGTTGGCCACATGGGCGGCTGGCCGTACAGCTGGGCCAGCCCTTCATCGTAGGTGAATCGCGGAATGCCGAAGTCCCGCTGCGGCACGCGCTTGACCCCAAGCAGTCGCTCTTCGCGCGCGGCGCTCAGCAGCGGCAGGCGGGCGCCGGTGTGAATATTTAGCAGTTGGTTGACCAGCGCGGTGATAAACGCCGTTTTGCCGCTGCGGCTCAGGCCGGTCACCGCCAGGCGTAAATGCCGGTCAACCCCGCGGTTGACCAGCGCATTCAGTTCAGTTTTCAGTCGCTTCATCGCCAGTCCGTTATGCCCTGAAGGTGTGTCTCGTCATCATAAGCTATCCGCCGGGAATAAGCAGGACAACGTTAATCCTTTTGCGCCTTCCCCACGGCGGCGTTATTTCATCCCGCGCGTGACGCGGTTGGCCAGCCGGCTGAGCAGCGGCTCCAGCGCCACCGCCAGCAGCATTTTCAGCGGCCGCCGCGCGACCGATTTGACCGCCCAGCCGGCAACGCCCGCCGGGCCATAACGCAGCGCGGTCAGCAGCGCCAGCTTACCGACGATTTTCAGACCGGGCTTCACCTGCTGCCCGGCGCGTTGCCATTTGCTATTCATGCGTTGCCTCACTCGTTAACAACAGGGTTTACAGCTGACGAAAGCGGCTGCGCAGCGTGAAGGTGTCGGAGGTGACGTACCGTTCCATCTCACGCAGACGCTGTTCGCCGGAGGCCAGTTCGGCATCCACGGCGGCCAACAGATCGCCATTGCTCGGCGCTTTATGGCCGTACAGCTCACTGTCCGGCATCGGGTCCAGGGCGAAGGTCAGAATGATGTAGGCCACCAGGACGAAGAAAAAGAGGCCAAAAATCATCGCCAGCACGGTAATCAGGCGCACCAGCTTCACCGGGACGTCAAGATGCTGAGCAATGCCCGCGCAGACGCCCTTCACCATTCCGCGCTGCGGAATACGCCACAGTTTTTTATTCAGATCCAGTCCAGCCATTATTTGTCTCTCCAGTTCGGATGTTCGGCATCCAGGATCGCTTCCAGCGCCTGAATGCGCTCGCGCATCCGCTTCGCGTCATCGGTCAACTGCAGCAGCCGTTGCTGCTCATTTTGCGTCAGACTGCCGTTGGCGCCGCGATTGTTGTAGTGCAGCCATAGCCAGACCGGCAGAACAAACAGCACAAACAGCGTCAGCGGAATGGCGAGAAAAAGCATGCTCATGTGTACTCCTTACAGGGGGTGAGCCGCGGCGCAACGCCGCGCCGCGCAATCGTACTTACTGGTTGGACTGATTCATTTTGGCTTTCAACGCCGCCAGCTGCTCGCTGATTTCATCGTCCGCTTTCAGTTCGGCAAACTGCTGATCCAGCGTCTGCTGCTTGCCAAAGCGGTGGCTCTCCGCTTCCGCTTCCATCTGATCGATGCGACGCTCAAAGGATACAAAGCGCGCCATCGCCTCATCCAGTTTACCGCTGTCCAGCTGGCGACGCACATCGCGCGACGAACTCGCCGCCTGATGACGCAGCGCCAGCGCCTGCTGACGAGCGCGGGTTTCGCTGAGTTTGTTCTCCAGCTCGCCAATCTCTTTCTTCATCCGCGCCAGCGTTTCATCCACCAGCTGCACTTCGTGGTCCAGCTGAGCAATAAGGTCGGTCAGCTTCTGTTTTTCGATCAGCGCCGCCCGGGCCAGATCCTCTTTCTCTTTGCGCAGGGCCAGCTCGGCCTTTTCCTGCCATTCCGCCTGCTGGGCGACCGCCTGCTCAATACGACGGGTCAGCTGTTTCTTTTCGGCCAACGCGCGGGCCGACGTGGAACGTACCTCAACCAGCGTGTCTTCCATCTCCTGGATCATCAGACGCACCAGCTTTTGCGGGTCCTCAGCTTTCTCCAGCAGGGAGTTGATGTTGGCGTTCACGATGTCGGCAAAACGAGAAAAAATACCCATAATTTCAGTCCTCATAGTTCTGGTTGCAGGCATTCACCTGTGGGTTAGCTAATACAAATGGCGTGCCAACTTTTTATCTTATTGATTTTAAACAGAGTGGTTGCGAATTGCGCAGGGCATTGCTACATTCACCTGGTTAATCCCACTATTTAATGGCGAAATTCATCATGGCGCAGTACAAGGATAATCTGCTGGGCGAGGCCAACAGCTTTCTCGAGGTGCTGGAACAGGTTTCCCGACTGGCTCCGCTGGATAAGCCGGTGCTGGTCATCGGCGAGCGCGGTACCGGGAAAGAGCTTATCGCCAACCGTCTGCACTACCTCTCCGCCCGCTGGCAGGGGCCGTTTATCTCGCTGAACTGCGCGGCGCTGAACGACAATCTGCTCGATTCGGAACTATTCGGCCACGAAGCCGGGGCCTTCACCGGCGCCAGCAAGCGCCATCCCGGGCGCTTCGAGCGCGCCGACGGCGGGACGCTGTTTCTCGATGAGCTGGCGACAGCCCCAATGCTGGTGCAGGAGAAGCTGTTAAGAGTGATTGAATATGGCGAGCTGGAGCGCGTGGGCGGCAGCCAGCCGCTGCAGGTTAACGTCCGGCTGGTGTGCGCCACCAACGCTGACCTGCCGCGCATGGTGGAGGAAGGCCACTTTCGCGCCGACCTGCTCGACCGTCTGGCCTTCGACGTGGTGCAGCTCCCGCCGCTGCGCGAACGGCAGAGCGACATCATGCTGCTCGCCAACCAGTTTGCCATTCAGATGTGCCGCGAGCTCGGTCTGCCGCTGTTTCCCGGCTTCAGCGAACGAGCCACCGCCACACTGCTCGGCTACCGCTGGCCGGGGAATATTCGTGAACTGAAGAACGTCGTCGAGCGCTCGGTCTATCGCCACGGCGACAGCGAGCACGAGCTGGACGCCATTATCCTCAACCCTTTCCGTCAGACCGCCGCCGCCGTGCCGGAGGCCGCGTCCGGGGACGAGCTGCCCGCCCTGCCGCTGGATCTGCGCGATTTTCAGCTCCAGCAGGAAAAACGCCTGCTGCAGCGGAGTCTGCAGCAGGCGAAGTATCATCAGAAGCAGGCGGCGGAGCTGCTGGGGTTAACCTATCACCAGCTCCGCGCGCTGCTGAAAAAGCATCAGCTGTGAGAAGTGCGCGGCAGCAGCAGCGCGCTCACCGCCATCGCCCCCAGGCATAAGGCGGCGTTGAACCACAGGGCATACTGGGCGGCATGGGCCATGCCCAGCGGCAAAAACAGCGCGAAAAGTGACGCCGTCACGGCAATGCCCATCGCCCCGCCCAGCGAGCTGCCCATCTTGTAGATCCCCGAGGCGACGCCAATTTTGTTCTCCGGCGCGTTGGCCACCGCCGTATCCGTTGACGGCGTGGCGTAGCAGCCCAGCCCGAGGCCGAACAGCACGTTGCTGGCGAACACCACCCCGATATACAGCGCCTTATCGAGGAAGGTGCAGGATATCAGGCCGATGGCGATGGCGGTCAGCACCGGGCCGGCCATCATCGGCAGCCGGGCGCCATAGCGCTGCAGCAGCTTCTCGCCGACCCGGATCATCGCCAGGACGGTGACCAGATATCCGAGGGTCATCATTCCGCTCTCCAGCGGCGTCAGGTGGTGCCCTTGCTGTAGCCAGATGCTGGCGATCATCATGGTGCCAATCGCCCCGTTGAGCAGAAAGTTCGACAGCACCGCCGCACCGTAGGCCCGGTTGCGAAACAGCGCAAAATCGATCAGCGCTGCCTCGCCTTTGCGCAGCCCGCTGCGAATAAACACCGCGCCAGCGATCAGCGCCCCCGCCAGCATGGTCAACGACAGCGGACTGGCCCAACCCCAGCCGTGGCCTTTGCTGATAAACAGGTTCACCAGCACCAGCCCGACGATCAGGCTCAGCAGGCCGCCAACGTCCAGCTTATGCTGGCTGGCGCTGGCGCTGCGGCTCTCCGGCGTGCCGCGCAGCAAAAACAACGCCAACAGAGCGACGGCAATGGAGAAGACGAAGATCCAGCGCCAGCCCAGACCGGTGGCGATAGCTCCGCCAACGAAAGAGCACAGGCCGCTGCCGCCCCACGAGCCGATGACCCAGAAGCTGACCGCCCGCTGCCGCGCACGCCCCTCATACCAGGTCTTAATCAGCGCCAGCGTCGCCGGCATAATGCACGCCGCCGACAGCCCCTGCAGCACCCGGCCGGCGAGGAACAGCCCCGGCCCCTGGGCCAGTACCAGCATGGCGCTGCCGATGATGCTCAGCCCCAGTCCGAGGGTGGTCATCCGCATGCGGCCAAACTTGTCCGCCAGACCGCCGCTGGCCACCACGAAACAGCCGCTGAACAGCGCGCTGAGGCTGACGGCCAGGGTTAGGGTCTCAAGGGAAATATCAAGACTGCTTTTCATCGCCGGCACGACGTTAATCACCGACTGGGCAAACAGCCAGAAGGTTAAAACGCTCAGCACAATCCCTACCAGCAGACGATCGCTGCCGACAAAGGAGGTGTCGCTTACGGTGACAGTGCTCATTGCATGGCCCTCCCGTTTCCGGTGATTAACGCAGATAGTGTTCCGTCAGGCCGCACCACAGCGCCGCCCCGCTTAGCAACAGCGCGTCGTTGAAGTCATAGCCCGGGTTATGCACCATGCAGCGATCCGGCTCGTCCCCAGCGCCGATAGTGAAATAACTGCCGTGGGGGTGCTGCTCCAGCATGAAAGCGAAATCTTCACTGCCCATAAACGGCTTCACCTCGCCCACCTGCTCTGCGCCAAACAGCGCTGTCGCCACCTCCCGCACCATAGCGTTTGCCGCCGGATCGTTACGCAATACCGGGCTGCCGTTGACGTGGGTCAGCGTGGCCGTGGCGTTGAAGCTCTCCGCCTGGGCCACGGCAATGTCATGGATCCGCTGCAGCACGGTCTCACGTACCTGCTCATTGAGGGTGCGCACCGTGAGCTTCATCAGCACGTGATCGTTAATGATATTGGGCGCATGTCCGGCCTGGATGCTGCCGACGGTCACCACCGCCGGCTCAAACGGGGTGATATTGCGCGAGACGATGGACTGCAGCGCGAGGGTAATATGGCAGGCCACCAGCGTGGCATCCACCGTATGCTCCGGCACCGCGCCGTGGCCGCCAACGCCCTTCACTTCAATATGCAGCGTATCGGAGGAGGCCATCATCGCCCCGTCGCGCAGGCCGATTTTACCCAGCGGCTGACCCGGCATATTGTGCAGGCCGAAGATGGCGTCGCAGGGAAACTGGTCAAACAGACCGTCCTCGACCATTACCCGCCCACCGTACAGTAACTCTTCCGCAGGCTGGAAAATCAGCTGCAGCGTCCCGTTAAACTGGCGTGTGCGCGCCAGATATTCAGCCGCGTAGAGCAGCGTAGTGGTGTGCCCGTCATGGCCGCAGCCGTGAAAGCGCCCTTCGACCTGGCTTGCCCACGGCTTCCCGCTCCGCTCCTGCATCGGCAGCGCATCCATATCGGCCCGCAGGCCGAGGCGTTTTTTTCCGTGGCCGACGCGCAGCGTGCCCACCACTCCGGTGCCCGCCAGGCCGCGGTGAACCTCGTATCCCCACTCGCCAAGCAGTCGGGCGATCTCGCTGCTGGTCTGATGCTCTTCAAAGCCGATCTCCGGCTGCTGGTGGAACCGGCGACGTAAGGCAATAAATTGCGCCTCGTTGACCTGCAAGGCTTCAAGCAACGGATGTGTCATTTTTTTTATTCCTGTGTTGTGTTTGCACGACACTTTCGAGTTTATGCGGGTGAAACAGCTTTCAGGCGCGGTTTTTTGTTTTATATTGACGAGAAATCAATGAGTGTTTTTCATACATATCGGTTATGACAAAAAACAACCGGTTGCTTTTTGTCGACAGAGGAGAGCCATGTGGAGCAGCATTCAGGCGACTTTAGCGTCACCGTGCGCGATGTGCGTCAGCTGAGCCAGCCGGAAAGCGATCTGCTGACGCTGCTGTGGGTGCTGGAAGGGAGCGTAAATCTAACGGAGGCGGAAGGTGCGCCGCAGCAGCTTGCCGTCGACGAGCTGGCGATCGTTAACCGCAACCGTCGCTGGAGCCTGCGCAGCGCCGGGGGCAACGCGGTGATGATCCTGACCCTCGCCGCCAGCTGGCTGGCCCGCCTCGACACCACTTTTTTTGCCGTCGACTACCAGATATCGCCGCGCACCCGGGATGCCGATGACGGCCTGCGCCGCCTGATGCGCCAGCTGCTGGTGAGCGGTCTGGTCAATCATCCCGGCCATTACCGGCTGGAGGCCAACCGCTGGTTGAGCGAGATAGCGCTGCTGCTGGCCACGCGCTTCAGCCAGCCCATCGTCTCCACGCCGCGGCGCGATTCAGAAAAATGGAGCCGGAGGATAGCCAGCGTGGTGGCGCGGATCGACGCCAACTATCAGCGCCGTCTCTCTTTACAGGAGGTGGCGGCCGCAGAGTTTGTCTCCGAGGCCTGGCTGTCACGCCTGTTTCACAAGGAGGTTGGCGTCAGTTTTGTTCAGTACCTCACCGCGCTGCGCCTGCGCCACGCCGCCGACCAGCTGTTAACCACGCGCAAACCCGTTCAGCAAATTGCCCGCGAACAGGGGTTCGCCAGCACGCGAATGATGAGCGATCTGTTTAAGCGCCACCATGGCGTGACGCCGCGCCAGTATCGCGAGCAGTCCCCCCGGGAGCCTGGCCGACCGCGCCCGCCGCAGGGAGATCGCTGGCAGCCGGTGGCCGTGGACCGGCTCTACGCCCGCCTTAATGAGCCGGAACCACCCGACAGGGAGAGCCAGCCGCTGCTGATCAATCCGCCGCAAACCCGGGAGATCAACCTGCACCAGCGACCGGCGCGCGCCGCAGTGCTGCGCCATACCCGGATGGTGGTGACCGTGCGCGAGCTGGACGATCTGCTGCGGGAGGACGTGCGCCGCGAGCTGGAGCAGTTGCACCGCGTCCTGCCTGTGTATGCCATCGATATCAACGACGCCTTTCTCAGCAGCCGCCTGTTCGGCACCGGCTGGGACGATCCGCAGATGGCTGGCTACGCCTGCTGGTACAACCTGCAGCAGATCTTCAGCTGGCTGGCGGTGATGGGCTGGCAGGTGATCCTGCATACCGGGGTCACCACTCGCAGCGACCTGCTGCAGCGCTTCCTGCAACTCGCTGCCAACCATTTTCCGCCGGCGACGCTCAGCAGTTGGCGCTTTGTCTGGCACTGGTCGCCGCAGGCGAGCGAAGCGGCTCGCCAGGCCGCCTGGCGGCAGCAGCGCGAGGTTCTTCACCGTCTTCTGCCCCAGCCGCAGCTGGGGATCTGGCACCGCTTTGCCGCCAGCGCACCCGGGGACGATCCCCTGTTCCACTCGCCGCTGCTGGCGGAAGCCGATTTTCTCGCCTGCCAGGCGGATGCCAACGAACAGCTCGATCTGGCCCAGGCGGACAGCAGCAGTCTGGCCTTCAGCGAGCACTATCCGGCGCATAAGCTGCGGCAGATCCACAGCGCCCTGCGTCAACGGCAGCTCAACCTGCCGCTATGGCTGCTCTCGTGGAATACGCTGACCGGCGATACGCGGGACACTAACGGGCGCTTTTTTCGCGGCGCGCTGTTGATGGATAATCTGCTGGGGGTCGCTGACCAGGTCTGGCTGGCGGGCTTCTGGTTAAATTCCGGCCTTCAGGGCGAAGCCCGCGCCAACGGCAAGCTGGATACCTCAAGCCTGGCGCTGCACTATCTGCACGGGCTGCCGCGCCCGGTTTACTGGGTGCTGTGGCTCTGGCGACGGCTGCGCGGCGAGATCCTGTTCCACGACAAAAACCTGCTGCTGCTCCATCATCAGGGGCACTACCAGCTACTGCTGCGCAATACGGTGGTCTACAACCCCTGGCTCTCCAGCGAAGCGGCTTTTATTCAACGCTTCAGCCAGCCGTACAGTGTGCGGCTGCAGGGGCTCAAGGGCCGCTGGCGCGTCAAACAGCACCTGTTCGATCAGCACCACGGCGCGCTGTTCCCGCTGGTGGACGCCTTTCGCAGCCGCAGCGGCCCCGACGCCGAAGATTATCAATGGCTGATGCATCAGGCTCGTCCGGCGCTCAGCGTGGAGGAGGCCCGGCTCGATGGCCACTGGCTGCGGGTCGACTCGCTGGAGAGCAACGCACTGGCGCTGTACGAATTTACCCCTCAGCTCTCCCCCGGCGAGGATCCTGACGCCTGAAGCAAACCGTGAATTTTGCGCTGGCTCTCCGTCGTCGCCGAATTGAAAACCAGCAGCGACAGATCGGGACGGCCTTCCACGGCAAAAGAGGTGAACTCCAGATCGAGCGGGCCCATCTGCGGGTGGTTAATGCGCTTATAGCCTTCGCCGTGGCCGGCGACGTCATGGCTTTGCCAGAAACGGGCGAACTCGACGCTCTGCTGGCTGAGCTCCGCGATCAGCTGGTCAGTTTCTTTCGTGGAGCCCATCCGCGTGACGTCGGCGCGGAAGGCGTTAACGATAAGCTGCCCAACCGTCTGCCAGTCCTCCAGGGTGCAGCGGGCCTCAGGCCGGGTAAACAGGCGGCGCAGCACGTTGCGCTCCGCCAGCGGCAGCTGGCCGTAGTCGGTCAGCACCCTGGCCGCCGCCGTGTTCCAGGCGATCACGTCCCAGCTGGCGGTACGGATAATCGCCGGAATGGTGAAGGCGTCAAGCACCCGCTGCAGCCGCGGCGTCATATCATCCGTGACCGTCAAACGGGTCTGCGGCGGATGGCCGAAGGCGAGAATAAACAGATGTTCGCGCTCCGGGGTGGTCAGCCGCAGACCGCGGGCGATCCGCTCCAGCACCTCGCGGGAAGGCGCCCCGCCGCGGCCCTGTTCAAGCCAGGTATACCAGGTCGGGCTGATGCTGGCCAGCTGGGCGACCTCTTCACGACGCAGGCCCGGCGTGCGCCGGCGTCCCGCCGGGAAGCCAAACGTCGCCGGGTCGAGACGCTGACGCCTGGCGCGGAGAAAATCACCTAAAGCATGATTGTCAGAAGTGTTCATCATCTGCCTGTGAGTCTGCCTGTTAGAATTTATACCCCGATAATGTCTCTACTTTTATAGTATGACATCGTGGGTAGGATACGCCTGAAAACCCGTTCAGGAGGTTCATGATGCGTATATTTCTTACCGGCGCGAGCGGATTTATCGGCTCGCGTATTCTTCCGGCGCTACAGGCGTCGGGTCATCAGGTTATCGGCCTCGCGCGCAGCGACGCTACGGCGCAGGCCCTGGAAGCGGCAGGCGTCGAGGTGCATCGCGGCACGCTGGATGCCCCCGATTCGCTGCTGGCGGGCGTCGAGCGCGCCGACGCGGTGATCCATACCGCTTTCGACCACGACTTCAGCCGCTTTGCCGCCAACTGCGAGAAAGACCGCCAGGCGATCCTGACCATGGGCCAGGCGCTGCGCGGCAGCGAGCGGCCGCTGGTCATCACCTCCGGCACGCTGATGGGCGACGACGGGAGCGGCGCCCCGGCCCGCGAGTCGTGCTTTAACGCAGCGCACCCCAGCCCGCGCACCGCTTCAGAGCTCGCCGGCCAGCAGCTGCTGGAGGCGGGAGTGGACGTCCGGGTGGTTCGCCTGCCGCAGGTGCATGACACCGTGCGCCAGGGGCTGCTGACCTGCTATATCGAGAGCGCGGTCGCCAGCGGCGCGGTGGCCTTGCGCGGCGAGGGGAACAACCGCTGGTCCGCCGCCCATGTCGATGACGTCGCGCGCCTTTACGTCAGCGCCCTGCTGCAGGGCGCTGCGGGCGAACGCTACCATGCGGTGGCTGAAGAGGGGATCGCGTTACGAGAGATCGCCGCAGTCATCGCCCGGGGTTTAAATCTGCCGCTGACCCAGTTGGATGAGACGCAGGCCGACGCCTGGTTCGGCTGGTTTGCCCCCTTTACCACCCTTGAGCTGCGCGCCAGCTCGGCATGGACCCGCGAGCGATTGCAGTGGCAGCCGGTCGGCCCCGGGCTGCTGGAGGATTTACGGAATATGGATTACCAAAAAGTGACGTTGTCACAATAAGCAAAGACGTTCCGCTCCTTTATTACACCCGACGGGTAGGGTTAGCCGCCCGTCGGACCATCTGCTTTCTCCCCGCTATACTGAATTTATCCTCGGCGTTAGCGTCGCTTCCACCGTCCGGTCAACCGCGGCCAAACAGAGCTGACTGGCGATATCGGCGATAAAAAGTTACCATGTTTCATTATACAGACTCGGTTCCGCGACTATTTTAATCAATTGACTGAATACTATACGCCCCCGGTAACCGCATTATCCCTCAGGCTTGTTGAAGGCGGTGGTGAATGTCTATGAATCTTAATAAGATAGAGTTCAACTCTATAATCAAACAGAAAATATGCGCCTGAAATTGTCATCTCTCCTGGCAGCGGTTTCCCTGCTGTGTGGGCAGGCTTTTGCCGCCCCTGCGCTTCCCGACCGCGCCGATATTCGCGACAGCGGTTTCGTCTATTGCGTCAGCGGCCAGGTGAATACCTTTAATCCGCAGAAAGTGAGCAGCGGACTGATCGTCGATACGCTGGCTGCGCAGATCTACGATCGCCTGCTTGACGTCGACCCTTATACCTATCGGCTGGTCCCCGAGCTGGCGGAGAGCTGGGAAGTCCTTGATAACGGCGCCACCTACCGTTTTCACCTGCGCCGCCACGTCCCGTTTCAACGCACGGCATGGTTCTCCCCTACGCGGGATTTCAACGCCGATGACGTGATCTTTACCTTTGGCCGCATCTTTAACCGCGATCACCCTTGGCACAACGTCAACGGCAGCAGCTTCCCCTACTTCGACAGCCTGCAGTTTGCTGACAGCGTGGAAAGCGTCCGCAAGCTCGATAATCAGACCGTGGAATTTCGCCTCAAGCGGCCGGACGCCTCATTCCTCTGGCATCTTGCCACCCACTATGCGTCGATTACCTCCGCCGAATATGCCGCCCGCTTAACGCAGGACGATCGTCAGGAACAGCTCGATCGCCAGCCGGTGGGCACCGGCCCGTTCCAGTTGTCCGAGTACCGCTCCGGACAGTATGTTCGCCTTCAGCGCCACCCCGGCTACTGGCGCGGCAAACCGTTGATGCCGCAGGTGGTGGTCGACCTCGGCTCCGGCGGTACCGGCCGCCTGTCAAAACTGCTGACCGGCGAATGCGACGTGCTGGCCTGGCCGGCCGCCAGCCAGTTGACGATCCTGCGTGACGACCCGCGCCTGCGCCTGACGCTGCGTCCGGGGATGAACATTGCCTGGCTGGCCTTCAACACCGCCAAGCCGCCGCTGGACAACCCGGAGGTACGCCACGCGCTGGCGCTGGCCATCAACAACCAGCGCCTGATGCAATCCATCTACTACGGCACCGCGGAGACGGCGGCGTCGATGCTGCCGCGCGCCTCCTGGGCCTACGATAACGACGCTAAGATTACCGAATATAATCCCCAGGAGGCTCGTGCTCGTCTGAAGGCGCTGGGGCTGGAAAATCTCACCCTCAAGCTGTGGGTTCCCACCAGCTCGCAGGCGTGGAACCCCAGCCCGTTGAAAACAGCCGAGCTGATCCAGGCAGATATGGCGCAGATTGGCGTCAAAGTAATCATCATGCCGGTGGAGGGGCGCTTCCAGGAGGCGCGGCTGATGGACATGAACCATGACCTGACGCTCTCCGGCTGGGCGACGGACAGTAACGATCCGGACAGTTTTTTCCGGCCGCTGCTGAGCTGCGCGGCGATCGCCTCGCAAACCAACTTTGCCCACTGGTGTAACCGGGAATTTGATGACGTGCTGCAAAAAGCGCTGCTCTCGCAACAGCTCTCCTCGCGGATGGACGCTTACAAAGAGGCCCAGCGCATCCTCGCCCGTGAACTGCCGGTCCTGCCGCTGGCCTCGTCGCTGCGGTTGCAGGCCTATCGCTATGATATGAAAGGTCTGGTGCTTAGCCCCTTCGGTAACGCTTCCTTCGCTGGCGTATCGCGGGAGAAAACCGAAGAGGTGAAAAAACCATGATTATTTTTACCCTGCGCCGTCTGCTGCTGCTGTTGGTCACCCTCTTTTTTCTGACCTTTGTCGGCTTCAGCCTGAGCTACTTCACTCCCCATGCCCCGCTGCAGGGCGCGACCCTGTGGAATGCGTGGCTGTTCTGGTTTGAAGGGGTACTACACTGGGATTTTGGCGTCTCCAGCATCAACGGCCAGCTGATTTCCGATCAGTTGCGCGAGGTGTTCCCGGCGACCATGGAGCTGTGCATCCTCGCCTTCGGCTTTGCCCTGCTGATTGGCATTCCGGTGGGGATGATCGCCGGCGTGATGCGCAACAAATGGCCCGATACCCTGATCAGCGCCGTTGCGCTGGTCGGTTTTTCGATCCCGGTCTTCTGGCTCGCGCTGCTCCTGACCCTCTTCTTCTCCCTGACCCTCGGCTGGCTTCCGGTCTCCGGCCGCTTCGACCTGCTGTATGAGGTGAAAAACGTCACCGGTTTCGCGCTGATCGACGCCTGGCTTTCGGACTCACCGTGGCGCCATGAGATGATCGTCAGCGCCGCCCGGCATATGGTGCTGCCGGTGCTGACCCTGGCGGTAGCCCCTACTACCGAAGTGATCCGCCTGATGCGCATTAGCACCAGCGAGGTCTATGACACCAACTACGTCAAGGCGGCCGCCACCCGCGGCGTGTCGCGACGCAAAATTCTACTGCGCCACGTGCTGCACAACGCCCTGCCGCCGGTGATCCCGCGCCTCGGCCTGCAGTTTTCCACCATGCTCACCCTGGCGATGATCACCGAGATGGTGTTCAGCTGGCCCGGACTGGGCCGCTGGCTGATCAACGCCATTCGTCAGCAGGACTACGCGGCGATCTCCGCCGGAGTAATGGTGATTGGCGCGCTGGTGATTATTGTCAACGTGATTTCCGATATTCTCGGTGCCATGGCTAACCCACTGAAACATAAGGAATGGTATGCCCTACGATAGCACCTACAAAATGATTATTTTTGTCAATTAAAAACAATGAGTTAAACTTTTAAATTGTGCAATTTTCCTGATTTTAATACACAATTTTGTACACTTTGTTTTTGACGTCATCTCCGACAGTCATCAGTTAGATGGCTGTCGGAGTTCCCCCCTCCTACGTTTCCTCCACACCTTCTATACTTTCAGTCTGAAGACTGGAGGTAACCATGTGCGGACGATTTGCTCAATCCCAAACCCGTGAAGAATATCTGGCATACCTAGCGGATGAAGCCGAGCGCGACATCGCATACGACCCTGAGCCGATTGGGCGTTACAACGTGGCTCCGGGGACTAAAGTTTTGCTCCTGAGCGAACGAGACGAACAGCTGCACCTCGATCCGGTTCACTGGGGTTACGCACCCGGGTGGTGGGATAAACCACCGCTGATTAATGCCCGGGTGGAGACCGCAGCCACCAGCAGGATGTTTAAACCGCTTTGGCAGCACGGTCGAGCGATCTGCTTTGCCGATGGCTGGTTCGAATGGACAAAAGAAGGCGACAAGAAGCAGCCCTACTTTATCCATCGTGCCGATGGCCAACCGATATTCATGGCAGCGATCGGCAGCGTACCTTTTGAGCGCGGCGACGAAGCCGAAGGGTTTTTGATAGTGACCGCTGCGGCCGAGCAGGGGTTGGTCGATATTCACGACCGCCGGCCACTGGTTTTGACGCCGGAAGCAGCACGCGAATGGATGCGCCAGGATATAGGCGGAAAGGAAGCCGAAGAGATAGCAGTCGACGGAGCAATATCAGCCGACCATTTCACCTGGCACCCGGTATCGCGAGCGGTTGGTAATGTGAAAAATCAGGGGCCTGAATTGATTGAGGCTATCAAAAGCCTGTAGCTTTGATGACGTCTGGAATGTGCCATAAGTGGACATGGCTGATATCATCATGTACTAATCAACGGGGAGCAGGTCACTTAAACTGTTTAACTAAAAAAGGACTCCAAAGAGTCCTCTGAATGTGGCATACCCTGTTTTAATTACCGTTAATGAAATTTTTGAAGTGTTCAGCAAACTCATCATTGTCTTCGTTCTTGCCAGCCACATATTCTTCGAGAATTTTCCTACCAAATTTACGAACGTCCTGATCATGTCTGATATATCCAACTTGATCATTGTCAAAGTAGATGTGCATTAACTTAAGGATCTGGTTCTGGTTAAAGTCTTTATACTTCGAAAGTTTCTCGATTACTCTATGAGTTGCATGGAAATTAGGAGATTCTTCGAGATCCTTGATTGTAAGTTCTACTTCAAGATCAGCAAGGTTTGTTGCTTGTGGGAAGTGGTCTTTGATGAACTCAGACAAACGAGCATACATGTGCGGCTCCGACTTTTTCTTTGTCTTCCACTCATGCTTCATGTACTCGTTCATATCACCTTCAATGAAGGGACTTTTGTAGTCTGAGTCTTCGGTGATCAGGTAAAGATCCTCACGTTCTGGAATCTCTTTCAGCAAGCATTCCCAGTTAACAGCGTCGCCGTAAGATTTGTTCTTACCCGGTGGATTGCCGAGATCATAACGCAGCATACCTTTCTTAATCGTTTCTTCATCTGCCTCAATTATCGTAGCTACATCAAAAATCCTTTTAATAACAATATCGGCGGCTAAAGTTTCAGTCTTGAACTGTTCCTGAATATGACTAAAGATTATGTTCTTGATTTTATTTGATTCAGTGACAGCCTTGTTGAACTCTCTGATATCATCATGCTGTCTGAAGATGTGAGGAAGAACGGGTTTGTAGTCCTTCTCAATATCTTTGATGTTGTCAGCTACAACTTTAGAGCGATTACGCCAGAACTCATTCTTCAGAAGCGCCGGAAGCCAAAGTTTAAGTTTTCCGTACTGGTGTAATGCAAAAACCTTGTCTAGCTCGTCTAACTTATCCTTACCCATACGGTAGAAGTCTAAGAATAGATTGGTATCAATGAAGACGTTCATCAGATTTCCTTTCCATAAACATAAGAAAAACCACCCTATCAGACAATTCTTAACCATGCATCAGATATCAGTAAGTTTTCACATAATTTTCACTGACCTGATCTGCCGCCTGTAGATTCGCATAGAATACTGTTAGTAATCTCCACTCCTCGCTCTAACGGACTGTAGTAACAGCATAACCACTACCGTTAATGGCCGAATCATCTAACTTTGAGCAGGTCACAGAACCTCGTAGTATAGCGCGGGGATAGCATTTCTCGTTTCATCTGCCAGGCAGGCTGGATCCCCTGCCCTGCAAAATACAGAGTTCCTCTGCCGTCTTTCGCATTGAGATGGTCGAGTACTTCCATGAGTTTTTCACTGTTCTTTCGTGGTGCGTTGTCATCAAACAGGTTGAGTTGCGCTACGCCCTGGCTGTAGAAATCTCCAAGCATCACCCCTGCTTTTTGGTAGCGATGACCGTCTCGCCAGATTACATCGAGGCATTTCGTCGCCGCGGTAATTATGTCCCGACTGTCCTGGGTCGGAGTTAGCAGCTTTACTGATGCGCTGTTTCCGTAGTATGGCTCGTTAAGCGCAAAGGGGCTGGTTTTGACGAATGCAGAGATAAATCTGCAATACTGATGCTCGCCACGAAGTTTCTCCGCTGCACGTGAGGCGTAGCTGCACATCGCCTGCCTCATCTCATGGTATTCAGTGATACGGCCGCCGAACGAACGGCTGCACTGAAGTGGTCAACAAAAACTGGCCACCGCGTTAGAGTTTTTCCAGTATCGGTTTTCTGATTCGTTTGGTGGTAACCCACCATTATATTCGTGCGGTCTTAGTGCGCTGTAA